>NZ_LGUR01000196.1 GCF_001270495.1 Streptomyces viridochromogenes | reverse complement strand
ATCTGCACCCGAACGAGGACGTGAACCTCGGGCAGTCGACGAACGACGTGTACCCGACCGCCGTGAAGGTCGCGACGGTGTTCGCGGTGCGCGGGCTGCTCAGGGCGATGTCCGTGTTGCAGGACGCGTTCGCCCGTAAGGCCGTCGAGTTCCGTGATGTGCTCAAGATGGGCCGTACGCAGTTGCAGGACGCGGTGCCGATGACGCTCGGGCAGGAGTTCTCCGCATACGCGGTGATGATCGAGGAGGACCGCAGCCGACTCGCGGAAGCGGTGGAGTTGATCCATGAGATCAACCTGGGTGCCACGGCCAACGGTACCGGGCTCAACGCTCCCGCCGGATACGCGGAGTCGGTCCGCCGTCACCTGTCCGAGATCACCGGGCTGCAGTTGGTCACGGCCGCCAACCTGGTCGAGGCGACCCAGGACTGGGGCGTTCGTCCAGATGTCCGGCGTGCTCAAGCGGATCGCCGCGTGAAGCTGTCCAAGAGCTGCAACGACCTGCGGTTGCTGTCGTCCGGGCCGCGTGCGGGCCTGGGCGAGATCAACCTGCCGCCGGTGCAGGCCGGTTCCCACTTCCGCCGCGAGGGCGCCAACCTCCTGCTCACCGGACGGCGACCCGAGCTGCGCGAGAGCCATCCGGACGATCTTCACCTCGCGGGCGACCTCAACGACGAGGCCTTCGCCTCCGAGCTCGCCGCCAGAGCGGCGGATCACCTCGGAGACGTGGGAGTGGTCGTCCTCTGCCACGGACTTCAGAAGTCGGGCCCGCTCGCGGAGACGACTGCCGACGACGCACGCGATCTGCTCCACAGCAACCTGCTGAGCGCGTTCCTGGTCCTGAAGCACCTGATGCCGTTGGCTCCCGAGCCGGGAGCGTCGATGGTGTGCGTCAGCTCTCGCCTCGGCATGGTGGGCATGCCGAACCAGACCCTGTATTCCGCCGCCAAGGGCGGCCTCATCGCGCTCGCGCGCGGCGCAGCCATCGAATGGGCGCCCCGAAGCATCCGCGTCAACGTGGGCGGGCCGGCAACAGGGCGCCGAGGACGGCCGGACGGGTTTCGTCCGGGGGCCGGTTGGGGCCGACCAGGGCGGCGCGCAGCATGGCGAGACCTGTGTCGATGTCGCGCCGTTCCGGGTGCCCGGACCTGGCGTGCTCGTCCACATGCCTGACCAGCTCGTCCGGGAGAGGCCGAGGGACGAGAAGGCGCGCACCGCAGTGCGCAAGCCGGCCCATGGTGGAGCGATCCGGCCGCGGATGACGTGACCTCGTAACTCCGCGGCTGTCTCAGTGGTTGAAAATTCAGCCACCGGGGTAGATCAAGTAAGGCTTGCCTTATATGCTGACCGGGCCCCATTGCCCTCTCCGGCGCGCAGGGGCTCAGACCACCCTCCCTCGCATGACAGGACCCCCGTGCGTACCTCCCGCGGTCTCCTCTTGACGCTTGCTCTCACCCCGCTGCTGGCCGGCTGTTTCGTGGCCGGCGCGGAAGGATCCGGTTCGGATGCGGAAGGCGGGTCGGCCGGTCGGCTGAGGGTAGCGCTCGCCGTGCCGCCGGTGCAGGCGCTGTCGCCGTACAGCAACGACGCCACCGTGCTGAGCAAGCTCTCCGTGGCCGAAGGACTCACCTCCCTTGACAAGAACGGTGCCGCGGCGCCCGCGCTGGCGAAGTCCTGGAGGCAGACGAGCGACACCACCTGGACCTTCGAGCTGCGCAAGGCCACCTTCCAGAACGGCACGCCGGTCACCGCCGAGTCCGTGGTCAACGCCCTCGGCCACGCTGACGCCGCGAAGCCCAAGCCCCGCGTCCTCAGCGACGTCACCCTCACCGCGAAGGCCGACGACGCCGACACCGTCACCATCGACACCAAGGCCGTCGACCCGGTGCTCCCGCTGCGGCTGGCCAGCCCGGCGCTGGCCATCCTCTCCGACAAGGCGTACGCGAAGGACGGCACCGTCAGCCCGGTCGGCACCGGAACGGGCCCCTTCAAGATCACGAAGCTGACCGACAAGTCCAAGGCCGCGCTCGACCGGTACGACGGCTACTGGGGCGGCAAGGCAAAGGCGTCCGGCATCGACGTGACGTGGATAGCCGACGGCACTGCCCGCGCCAACGCCCTGCGCGGCGGCGACGTCGACATCGCCGAGTGGATCCCAACGGCGCAGGCGAAGCTGCTGGACGCGAAAACCCGTCACGAAGTGCCGTCCGTACGGACCGACAGCCTCGTCCTCAACACCGGCAGCGGTCTGTTCACCGACCCGGCGCTGCGCGCGGCGGCCCGTGAGGCCGTGGACGGCTCCGCGCTCGTCGACTCGGTCTTCGGCGGGTACGCCGACCCCGCGCAGGGCCTGTTCGGGCCGGCCGTGTCCTGGGTGACCGACAAGCGCGTCGAGGTCACCGGCCGCGCTCAGGCTGCAACCACCGCACAGGTCGAGGCCGGCACGAAGGGCAAGACCCTGCGCCTGGCCACCTACACCAACCGCACCGAACTGCCCGAGGCCGCCACCGTCCTACAACAGCAGCTGGAGAAGGCCGGGTTCACCGTCAAGCAGGACGTACGCGAGTACACGCGGATGGAGGCCGACCTCCTCGCCGGCAAGTACGACGCGCTTGTCTTCTCCCGGGTGACGCTGCTCGACACCGGCGACGCGGTCGCGTACCTGGCGAGCGACTACACGAGTGACGGTGTGTACAACATCGCGCGTCTGAAGGACGCCAAGGTGGACGAGGCCATCAAGGCCGCGGCCGAGGAAGGCGACACGACGAAGCGCCGGCAGAAGATCATGGCGGCCGAGGCCGAGATCCTGCGCACCGATGCCGTCGTGCCGCTGATCCACGAGAAGGTCGTCCAGGGCATTTCCGCCGATGTCGAGGGCGTGCTCCTCGATCCTCGCGAGCGCTCCCTGATCGACGTCGACACCCACTTGAAGTAGCAGCTGATGAGCGTCACGTCGGTCGGAACCGAGGCCGGCTCGTCCCGGTGGCGTGTGGGCCTCGGTCGCCTCGCCGCCGGCACCGCGCTGCTGACGGCCGTGGCCATGCTGCCCTGGCTGTCCGGCAACGACCCAGCGCTGACCGTCCTGCGGGCCCGCTCCGCCGACCAGGACCCGACTCCGGGGCAGCTGGCTGCCGTTCGGGAGCAACTGGGGCTGGACGAGGGGTCGTTCACGCATCTCGCGCACTGGCTGGGCGGCCTGCCGCGGGGTGACGCGGGCACTTCCTGGGTGTCGGGCGAGGCGGTGCTGCCCCAGGTGACGGGTGCCTTCGCGGTCTCCTTCACGCTGATGCTCGGGGCACTCGTGGTCACGATCGCGGTCGCCGCACTCGTCAGCGCCCGCACCCTGTACCTCGGCTCCCGGCGGCGGTTGCACCGGGGGAGTGGGGCCATCGGGGTCGCCGTCCTCGCCGCGCTGCCCAAGTTCCTGCTCGCCTCGCTCCTTGCCACCGTCTGCGGCGTGTGGCTGGGCTGGTTCCCCTCCAGCGGGTGGGCGGGACCGGCGTCGATGGTGCTGCCCGCGCTCGCCCTCGGTGTCCCCTCCGGGGCGATGATCGGCGGTCTGCTCGACCAGGCGCTGCCGGCCGCCTTCAACGAGCCGTGGGCCCGGACCTGGTACGCCTACGGCTTCGCACCCGGCCGCGTCGCCCGGCATGCGCTGCGGCGCGCGCTGGCCGGGGTGCTCCCGCAACTCCTGCCAACCGTGGTGGCCCTGGTCGGTGGTGCCGTCGCGGTGGAGAAGATCTTCAACATCCCCGGGCTCGGCCGCCTCGCCCTGGACGCCGCCATCGCCCAGGATCTGCCACCCCTGCAAACCGCGACCCTGGCCCTCGTACTGCTCGGCGTCGTGTCCGGCCTCCTCATCCGGGCCCTGCGTCGCGCGCTGCTCGGTCCGGCCCTGCGGGACGGGGCCCTGCCCGCCCTGCACGCACCGGCCCCTTCCCGAGGGCGCTTCACCCGCTGGGCCGCCGTGGCCTGTGCCCTCGCCCTGCTGGCTCTGGTCACCGGCGGACTACTCCGCGATCCGCTCCATGTGGACACGGCGGCCCGACTGCTCCCGCCCTCCGCCGCACACCCGTTGGGCACGGACGCGCTCGGCCGCGATCTGCTGGCCCGGCTGGGCCACGGGGCGCTGCGCACGGTGGGCGTGGCCCTCGTGGTGACCGCGGTGTGCACGCTCGCCGGGCTGGTGCTCGGCATGGCGGCACAGGTCGGCGCGGGGCTCACGGAAGTGGTGGCGACGATGCCGGCGGTCCTCGCCGGACTGCTGACCACCGCGGTGACCGGCCCGTCGGCCTGGGGTGCCGCCCTCGCGGTCTGCCTGGTCGGCTGGACCCCCTACGCCGCCCAGGCCGCGGCGCTGCTCGAACAGGAACGGGCAAGCGGCCACATGCTCGCGTCCCTCTCCTTCGGCGCCGGCCCCGGCTATCTCCTCCGCCACCACCTGCTGCCCGCCGTACTGCCCCCCGTCCTGCGCAACGCCCTCCTGCGCCTGCCCACCACAGTCCTCGTACTGGCATCTCTCGGCTTCCTCGGCCTGGGCGAGCAGCCGCCCACCGCGGAATGGGGCCGCCTGCTGTCGGAGAACCAGCCGTACGTGGAACTGGCGCCCTGGACCGTACTCGGCCCGGCGTGCGCACTCGTCCTGCTCTCCGTTCTCGCCGTATCCGGCACGGACGTCGTGGCCGTGCGCAGGTCGGCGTCCGTCCGGACGTCCTGACGGTCCCAGTGGGCTGGCGGCTGTGGTGGGATCCACGGTGGCCAGGGCCGCGTTGATCTCTCCGGCGGCGAGCGCCGTATGCGCGTCCTCCTTGGGGCGCTTGCGGACCGCGAGGAAGAGCTGGGGGCGCGCCGCCATGAACTGCTCGGCCGCCTCGTCGAGGGAGCCCGCGTCGTCCTCGGCGCGCATGGATCGTCCCCCTGTCCTTGACGACCAGGCTGCAAGCGGCACCGGCACCGGCACCGGCACCGGCAGCGCGCCGCCGGGACGGCCCGCGTGCTCCACGTCCCGCGCACCGACCTGCTGAAGGCAGTGGCGGGCGTTGGTAGCGTCAGGTCTGTGCCGTGCCCGTCCGTGCGGTGTGCCGTTCGACCGAGAGAGAAGTGATGTCCCCGACGATTCGCAGGGCCGTGATCCCCGCAGCCGGTCTCGGCTCCCGGCTGCTGCCGCTGACGAAGGCGACGCCGAAGGAGATGCTGCCGGTCGGCGACAAGCCGGTCATCGAGCACACCGTGCGCGAGCTGGTGGACTCCGGGATCACCGACATCACCATCGTCGTCTCCGGCGGCAAGAGCCTCATCCAGGACCACTTCCGCCCCAACCCCGCCCTCGTCGAACAGCTCCGGGCCGACGGCAAGACGGCCTACGCGGACGCGGTGGAGGAGGTCGCGGAACTCGCCCGCGAGGGCCACATCACCTACCTCGACCAGCACGGCCCGTACGGCAACGGCACCCCCGTCCTGAACGCCGCCCGTTCCTTCGGCGACGAACCGGTGCTGGTGCTGTGGCCCGACGACGTCTTCGTCGCCGAGGTCCCCCGCGCCCAGCAGCTGATCCGCGCGTACGAGCAGACCGGCTGCCCGGTGCTGGCCCTCCTGCCGATGGACCCCACCGAGTCCCAGCGCTACGGCGTGCCCATCGTCAAGGAGGACCTCGGCGACGGCCAGCTGCGCATCACCGGTCTGGTCGAGAAGCCCGAGCCCGCCGCCGCCCCGTCGTCGTACGCGGCCATCGGCGGCTATGTCGTCACCCCCGGCATCATCGACGAACTGCGCGAGCAGACCCGCCGCTGGTACGAGCACCGGACCGGCGAGGTCTATCTGACCGACGCCATCAACGCCTACGCCGCCACCCGCGCGGTGTACGGGCAGGTCATCAAGGGCCGCTGGTACGACACCGGCAACCCGGCCGACTACCTGGTCGCCCAGATGGCGTTCGCCCTCGCCCACCCGGAGTACGGCCCCCTCCTGCGGGGCCTGGTCGCCGGCCTGGACGAGGACCGGGCCGCGACCTCATGACGCCGGGGCGTCCGTGGCCGCGGGCGCGCCGTGCCGGGCACGGACGAGTGCGATCACGGTTTCGGTCGAGGTGGCTGCGGCCGTCGGGCAGGTGTTCCTCCGCGCTGATGTAGCTGCGCGGACCGAGGTGGGTGGCCGGGTCGAGCCGATGGACGGTGACCTTGCCGGCGCGGCGGGCACGGTTCCATCCGCTACGGCGGAACAGCCGCCGGCGCTGCGGGAAGAGCCGGCTGCCCACCCGTTCGATCCGGTCGTGGGCGCTGGTGAGTTGATGCACCCGCTCGGCGTGGGTGAGGTCGTTGGCGCCGTTGTGGAACCCGCCCAGAGTGATCACCATGACCGGGCAGCGCAACCGGGTGTGCAGCTCCTCGACCGCTCCCGTGGCGACCTGCGCGCCACCGCTGTAGCTGAGCGGCACCACGGGGACACCGCTGTCGGGCCGGTAGCCGGCCAGCTCCAGCTGTGTGGCGATCTGGGAGCCGACGGTCCAGTTGCAGAGCGGGCGGTAGCGGTGGTCGGCGGCGACGAAGATCTGCATGACGTCGTGCAGGAACAACGGCAGCTCGATGTGGCGGCGCAGCCACGCCCACACCGGCCGGCCGGCGAGCGCACCGGCCCGACGGCGCGGCCCGACGGGGCGGAGCGGCGAGCTCTCCGGCCCGCTCGACACCACCACCACGCTCGCGGCACCGGCCTGGAGGGCCGCCCGGACCGGCACATACGCGATCACCCCGCCGTCCACGAGCGTTCGGCCGGCACGGTCCACCGGGGGCAGCATCCCGGGAACGGCCGCGCGCTGGCCAGCAGCGCGTACTCGAGATCCCCGTGGTCGAGCAGCGCCGGGGCGCCGGTGTCCAGGTCCATGGCGACCGCGGTGAACGCGGTGAACGGGACCGCCAACTCCTCTATCCGCGACGGCAGTTCCGCGCGGGCGATCAGTCGGCGCAGGCCACGATCGGTGAAGACACTGGCTCGTGAGGAGAGATAGCCGAGCGGATACACCTCACGGCGACGCAACTGGGTCCACACGTGGTCCAGCCACGGCGCGGCCCGCTCGGGGTGGGCGGCCGCGATGGCGCCGTTGAGGGCACCCACCGAGGTTCCGATGATCACGTCCGGCACGAATCCGCGCTGCTCCAGCGCGTATCCGACACCGACATGCGCCGCTCCGAGGACTCCGCCGGCGCCTTGACAGAAGAGCGTGTGTGAACTGGGTCTCACCGCAACGCGGAACGTACGACCCGTCGCACGATCGGGGTCCCGTCCAACTCCGCCCTGATCTCGGCGAGATTCTGGGCGGCCAGCGCCTGGTGCCACGCTTCTTCCGCCCGGCGCATCGCCGTGTTCACGGCACACGCGCCCGTCGGCGGCGGTGACAGCTCGCCGATCCTGCCGCAGCAGCGGATCTCCGTGCAGTGGAAGAGCCGCGCGTCCCCTTCGATGGCCTCCACCACGTCCAGCAGGGTGATGGCCTCCAGGGGCCGGGCCAGACGAAAGCCGCCGCGTGGCCCGGGCACCGAGACCACGAGCTCGGCGCGGGCGAGTTGCTGCAACTGCTTGTTGAGGTAGGACGCGGAGAGGCCGTGGGCCTCGGCCAGCTGCGCACTGCCCACCGGGCCGCCGCCGATCATGTCCAGGTTTAGCAGCGTGTGCAGCGCCCACTCGACGCCTTTAGACATTCGCATATTACGGACATTACCTGTCCAGGATCGAGGCGCGGTAACGCGCGCGCACCGTTCACGTCGGCCGGGCACAACTCGCCGCCGGGGTACGGGAGTTCGTGATGCCCGGTGGGTCCTGCCGCCGCACCGCCCGGTGCACCGGCCGCTGTTCGCGCCGTCGGTACGGCGCCCGGGATGTTGAAGAAGTGACGTGTGTGGCCTTGTGGGAAAAGATGCGTGCTTTGTGGCGGTGTGGTGATCTGGGTTGTGGAGGCTATGGCTGACCGCAGAGGAGATGGTGATATGCCTTCCATTGACAAGGCGATCGAACAGATCACCGGCGTCCGGAGCGACCTGGAGGCGGCACTCGACCCGACCGAACCGGACGGCGTCTACCGTGACAGCCGGGAGTGCGCCGCCCTGGCGCTGCTCTCCGCAGACACCAAGCTGCTGCTGTCCCCGCCGACCCCTCGCCCCAAGAAGGGCTGAGCGGACCGACTGGAGCGGTGAATGGAGCAGTCAGGCACTTCGACCCTCTTGCAGGGCGCGGTGCAGGACATTGCGTCCGACGTGGTCTCCGCCCTTCGGGGTGGAGACCACGTGCGCATGTCCGGCACAGGCGCGGCGGACGACCCTGAGGGACACTTCGCCCTCGCGGCCGTACGCGTGCTGGGAGCAGACCTTCTGCTGCCGCACGTTCTCTTCCCGACTCCGCCCGCCCCAGAAGCACTTGCCGTGTTCCGGAACACGGTGGAAGCCTTTCCGCCGCGTGCCGACGCGGCACCCACCGTGAGGTGGAGCCACTGGGCCATGAGGCGCACTCTGTCGCGGTTCGACGCGTCTTCGTCCGGGCCTCTCGCCGGCGACGAGGACGCCGAACCCGACGCCGCCTGGCTCGACGCGGCGACATGGCAGGTCCTGACGCACCAACTCGCGGTCCTGGCCCCGCTCGCGGTGCCCGGCGACGACTGCGCGGTCGCCCGCGCGGCCCGGCGCCGGCCGGTCGACGTGGCCCGGGGCTTCGTGCGGGCGGTGCGTCGCAGGGACTGGCAGCAGGCAGCCGGAGCGGGACGCTGGCTGACCCTGACGGAGGGGGTACCGGACGAACTCGGCCTCGAAGCGGGGCTGGACTTCGTGGAACTGATGGGCGGCAACGACCCCCGGGTGGCCCTCCAGGTACAGGCGGCACGGGTCATGCGGGCCGCCGGAGCACTCGTATGACGGCCCTGGACGTCGGCGGGATCCGGGACGTCGGAGTCGCCGCGTTCGCCTGGCTGTCCGCGCACCGCGACGACTTCGCGCTCGGCGAGGACGCGCTCACCGCGGACGGCCAGGTGGACGCCACCTGGAAACCCCTCGGGGAACTGGCCCAGACGTGTGCCAGCGTGCGCGCGCACAGCCCACCGTGGGACCCGCTGCACGCGTGTGCCGCGGACCTGTTGCGGTACGCCTGGCAGCAGACGGGCCGGGGCGAACTGTTCCTCCGCCTCCAGCGGTTGGAGCCCTTCGCGACGTACCCCCTGGAGGTCTACTCCGTCTTCGCCTCGGCCGGACTGCGACATCCGGGGTACGAGGCCGCCGCCGCGACGACGGCCCGCACCCGGGGCTGGCGGCTCACCGAGCAGGACCCGACCCGCCGGCTGGGCGTGCTGAAGGCCGAGCGGCGAAGCGGCATCCACCGGCCGGAGCAGGACGGGCCGACGCTGCGGCGTACCTGGCTGGGCGGACTGCCGGAACCGTGGACCTTCGAGCGCTCCTCGGGGTACGCGCTCACCCACGTCGTCTTCCACATCACCGACTGGGGCCGCACCCCCGAGGGCGTCCCCGCCGACCTGGCCGCCTATCTGGCGCACTGGCTGCCGCCCTGGCTCGACACCTGCCTGGACGCGGGGATGTGGGACCTGAGCTGCGAACTGCTGGTCGTGGCCGCGAGCCTTCCGGACCCGCCCGATCCCGAGACCCTGCGGGACGCCTGGACCCGGATCGCACGGGCGCAGCACGACTCCGGCGCCCTTCCGCAGCAGGCTGCCCCGCAGGGCGACGCCGGAACGGACACGGAGCCGGGCTTCCTGCACTGCTACCACTCCACACTCATGGCCGCCTTCGCGGCGGCACAGACCGTCACCTGCCTGAGCCGCGAGGCCGAAGGAGTGCCCGGATGACCGACACCCGTCTGATGCACACCGTCGGCGCGCGCGCCCTGGAGTGGCTGTGGGCCCATCGCGACGGTTTCCGTCTGGAGCCCGACGTCGACCCGGAAGTGGGCTTCCTGGAGCGCTTCAAACCGGTCGGTGAACTGGCCCTGATCTGCCGGGTGCTGTTCCGTGAGGGCGTGGCCGGATCGCGGCAGGCCGAACTGGCGCGCAAGCTCCTCGACCACACCTGGCGGCACACCCTGGACGGCGGGCGCATGCTGGTCCGCGGCCAGCGCATCGAACCGCTCTCACCGATCCCGTTCGAGGTGTACCTCCCGTACAAGGAACTGGGGTACAGCGAGCCCGAGGTGGAGCGCGCCACCGTCCTCTACCACCGGCTGGACAGCTGGGCGGCCCTGGAACTGGACCCGACCCGGCGCCTGGGGCTGTCCGCGTTCCAGCGCCGGTTCGGCCTCACGCCCCGGATGCCCGAGACGGACATCGTCGGCTCCACCTGGCTGGGCCGCACGCCCGAGCCCTGGACGGTCAGCGGGCACATCGCCTACGACGTCACCCACACGGTGTTCCACCTCACCGACTGGGGAGAGCACCCCGACGGCCTGCCGCCGGACATCGCCGACTACCTCGCCACCTGGCTGCCGGTCTGGATCGACGACTGGCTGGACCTCGAGCGCTGGGACCTGCTCGGCGAACTCCTCGTCGTCGACGCCTGCCTGCCCCGTCCCACCCTGGACGAGCGGGCCTGGCAGGGCTTCGCCGCCGCACAGCAGGCCGACGGCGCCATGCCCGCCGTACGCACCATGCCGGAGGGCGAACCGGACGAGCTGTTCGACATGATCTACCACCCGACGCTGGTGGCCGCTTTCGCCTCCGTGCTGGCGACCTCCCGCGCCCTGTCCGAACTGACCCACGCCGCCTCATGAGCGGCCGGCCCCTGCCCTGGCCGGGCATCGCCGACGACGCGGAGCAGGCCCGGGCGGGCGGCCCTCCCGGCGGTGACGACACCCTGAGGGAGCGCCTGGAGAGCGCCGTCGACGCCGTCGACGCACCCGACGCCGTCTTCGCGGTCTCCCGGCACGGCCGCCGCACACTGCACTGCGGCGGTACCGCCCCGCCCCCGCCCGTGGCCCGACAGGACCTGCGCTACGAGATCGGTTCGGCCACGAAGACGTTCACCGGACTGCTGCTGGCCCGGCTCATCCAGCGCGGTCTGCTGACCGGGGGCGAGCCGGCCGCCGCCTGCCTCGAACCGGGCCGACGGACCGACCCGGACCCGGTGACGCTCGCCCACCTCATCACCCACACCGCCGGACTGCCCGCCCTGCCGGCCGACTTCTATGTACGGGCGCTCCCCGCCTGGCGTACCAACCCCTACGGCCGCTACCCGGCCGAGCGGGTGACCGACGCCTTCCTGCGATACCGCCCCCGGCACCGGCCCGGCACCCGGTGGCACTACTCCAACTTCGGCGTCGCCGTACTCGGCCACGCACTCGCGACGGCGGCCGGCACGCCCTGGGAGGAACTCCTCGCCGCCCAGGTGCTGCGTCCGCTCGGTCTGAGCGGCACGGCCCTGCGCGCGGAGGACCCCAAGACCGACGCCGTCGGGCACGGCAAGGACGGGCGCACGCCCACCCTCGCCTTCGACGCCGGCGGCTTCGAGGCGGCCGGTGCCGTCCGCGCCACACCGCACGACCTGCTCACGTTCCTCGAAGCCCACCTCGACCCGGCCGGCGCCCCGTGGGCCGACGCGCTGCGGGCGGTGCGCACGCCGGTCCTCCGGCGCGGCCTCGGGCACCGGCACGTGCACACGATGGCGTGGTTCCGGCACCCCACGGACGGCGGCCCGATGTACTTCCACAGCGGCGCGACCCTCGGCCAGCAGGCATTCCTGGGCTTCCGTCCCGACACGGGGACGGCCCTGGTCGCGCTCTGCACCCGCCGCTTCCGCGCCCACGACCCTTTCGTCGCCACCGCGTACGCGCTGCTGGCGGATGGGTAGCGGGGCGGCGTAGGAGCGGCGGGCGGGGGAGAGGGGGGCGGACGGTGCGGGGACAGTGCCCCGCACCGCTGGCCGTACGACCTCTACGACCCCACCCCTCACACCTTCTGCCACAGGGCCGGAGTGGCCACCGGCGACCACCTGCCCTGCGCCTGGTGGGTCTGGAGGCACTGGTATCGCACCCCCGCGTGGGTCACCGTGGTGCCGGCCTCGTAGACGCGGCCCGCGGACCAGGTGAGGGTTCCGTTGTCCTGCGGAGCGGGAGCGCCCTTCTGGGCGGCCGCGGTCTTCAGGACCAGGCCGAAGTCGCTGAGGATCGGGTTGATCGGCTGGTAGAAGGTGGTCCCGCCGTCCGTGCAGTCACCCGAGCCGCCCGAGGTCACACCCTGTGCCTGGGACCCCGAGAGGTACGGGCCGCCGGAGTCACCCGGCTCGGCGCACACCGTCGTCTCGGTCACGCCGTCGACGGTGCCCTGGGAGTAGCTGACACTCGTGTCGTGCTGCTCGATGGTGCCGCAGTGCCATCCGGTGGTGGAGCCGGAGCGGCAGATCGACGCCCCGACGAGTGCCTGCACCGAGCCGGTGACCTGCGTGCGCTCGCCGTCCTCGCCCGCCACGTCGGCCGTGGCGGTCCAGTCGCTGTTGACGCCGACCCAGGACATGTCCTTGCCGGGGAACGTGGAGGCCTCGAACGTGCCCTGTGTCGCCATGTTGGAGCCGGTGGTCGAGTCGCCCTCGTTGCCGCAGTGGCCCGCCGAGGCGAAGCCCTGCTGCTCGCCCTTGGTCACGGAGAACCCGATGGAGCAGCGGGCGGTGCCCTCGATGTAGTAGGCCTCACCGCCGACGAGGTCCGCCAGCAGCCGCGGCCGTTGCGCCGACACGCGGACGCCGACGCCTTCGTCCTGGACGCCGGCCGCCTTGATGAAGGCGTCGGCCGCCGACTGCTTCGTCGCCTGGACCACGACGCGGTTCGTCGGTACGTCGACGTACCAGACCGGTGTGTCGCGCGTCTTGACGCGGCTGGCGGTGCTGTCCAGCTTCTCCTTGACGGCCCGGAGCTCGGACAACGGACGCTTGACGACCGCCGCCTTCGCGCCCTGGGCCTTGATGGCGGCCACGTCGGCGGCGCGCGTGGTCGCGACGGTGAGCTCGGCGGAGGTCGTCCCCCGCAGCCAGGCCCCCGCGAAGCGCTCGCCCAGGGAGTTGCGGAGCCGACCGGCACGGACGCCCGCCTCGGCCTCGTTGACCAGCCGGTCGGCCGCCTGCCCCGGCTTCAACTTGAGGTCACGCTCCAGTGCCCGCAACACCGCCGCGGACGGCCGGTCGGCACCGAGCGTCTGCGCGGCGATGGACGCGGGCACCGGCGCGGGGGGCGGCCCGGCCGCCGCGGCCGAGGTGACGCCGCTGAGGACCAGGGCGCCGAAGACGGTCAGGGCG
Organism: Streptomyces viridochromogenes; assembly: GCF_001270495.1. Taxonomy (GTDB): domain Bacteria; phylum Actinomycetota; class Actinomycetes; order Streptomycetales; family Streptomycetaceae; genus Streptomyces; species Streptomyces viridochromogenes_A. The sequence continues at coordinate 272,869 of NZ_LGUR01000196.1, read as the reverse complement.
GTGCGGCGGCCAGCCGCCGTATGTCTGCCGAGCATGCGATGTACCTCCATCGAGTACAGGGGATTGCGACCAATCCAGGCCTTGACAAAAAGGCATGACTCAATGTCAGAAAAGATGATTTTTCGCGCTTTGGGAGGTGCTGAGGACGTCATGTGCGCCAGTGGGCGGAGTGGCCCGTGGGGTGCACCAAAGTTTCATCGTTCGTTTTCTTGAATCATTCGTGTTTAGCGAGGTAGGTTGTCGCCATGACCGCATCCCAGACTCCGACCCCCGCCGAGGAGCTCCGCGGTGCCGGCCTGCGGGTGACGGCCGCGCGTGTCGCGCTGCTGGAGGCCGTCCGGGCCGGTGACCACCTCGGTGTCGAGGCCATCGCCTCGGGGGTGCGTGATCGCGTAGGTCATGTCTCCCTGCAAGCCGTGTACGAGGGCCTCCACGCACTCACGGCGGCGGGACTCATACGCCGTATCGAACCGGCCGGCAGTCCGGCCAGGTTCGAGGGGCGTATCGGCGACAACCACCACCACGTCGTGTGCCGGTCCTGCGGTGTCGTCGCCGACGTCGACTGCGAGGTCGGCGAGGCGCCCTGCCTGACCGCCTCCGACGACCACGGCTTCGCGATCGACGAGGCCGAGGTCATCTACTGGGGCCTGTGCCCCGACTGTTCCACCGCCAACAGTGCACCCCGAGCACTGTGATCCACCTAGTTCGGAAGGTTTCCCATGGCTGAGAACCCCGATGCGATCGTCACTGACGCGAAGACCGAGGGCACCGGTGGCTGCCCCGTCGCGCACGGTCGCGCCCCCCATCCGACGCAGGGCGGTGGCAACCGTCAGTGGTGGCCGGAGCGGCTCAACCTGAAGATCCTCGCCAAGGACCCGGTCGTCGCCAACCCGCTCGGCGAGGACTTCGACTACGCCGAGGCGTTCCAGGCCCTCGACCTGGCGGCCGTCAAACGGGACATCGCCGAGGTGCTGACCACCTCGCAGGACTGGTGGCCGGCCGACTTCGGCAACTACGGCCCGCTGATGGTCCGGATGGCCTGGCACAGCGCCGGCACCTACCGCATCAGTGACGGCCGCGGCGGTGGCGGCCGCGGTCAGCAGCGCTTCGCGCCGCTGAACAGCTGGCCGGACAACGGCAACCTGGACAAGGCCCGCCGTCTGCTGTGGCCGGTGAAGAAGAAGTACGGCCAGTCCATCTCCTGGGCCGACCTCATGATCCTCACGGGCAATGTCGCGCTGGAGTCGATGGGCTTCGAGACCTTCGGCTTCGGCGGCGGTCGCGCCGACGTCTGGGAGGCCGACGAGGACGTGTACTGGGGTCCCGAGACCACCTGGCTCGACGACCAGCGCTACACCGGCGACCGTGAGCTGGAGAACCCGCTCGGCGCCGTCCAGATGGGCCTCATCTACGTCAACCCGGAGGGCCCGAACGGCAACCCGGACCCGCTGGCCGCGGCGCGCGACATCCGCGAGACGTTCCGCCGCATGGCGATGAACGACGAGGAGACCGTCGCCCTCATCGCCGGTGGTCACACCTTCGGCAAGACCCACGGCGCAGGCCCGGCCGACGCGGTCGGCAACGACCCCGAGGCCGCCTCCATGGAGGAGCAGGGCCTGGGCTGGAAGTCCACCTACGGCACCGGCAAGGGCGGCGACGCCATCACCTCCGGCCTCGAGGTGACCTGGACCACCAAGCCCACCCAGTGGAGCAACGACTTCTTCGACATCCTCTTCGGCTACGAGTGGGAGCTCACCCAGAGCCCCGCCGGCGCCAACCAGTGGGTGGCCAAGGACTCCGAGGAGATCATCCCGGACGCGCACGACTCGTCGAAGAAGCGCCGTCCGACGATGCTCACCACCGACCTCTCGCTGCGCTTCGACCCGATCTACGGTGAGATCTCGAAGCGCTTCCACGAGAACCCGGACCAGTTCGCGGACGCCTTCGCCCGCGCCTGGTACAAGCTGACCCACCGTGACCTGGGCCCGAAGTCCCTGTACCTCGGCCCGGAGGTCCCGGCGGAGACGCTGCTGTGGCAGGACCCGCTGCCGCAGGCCGAGGGCGAGGCCATCGACGCCGCCGACGTGACGGCGCTCAAGGCCAAGCTCCTCGCCTCGGGCCTCACGGTCTCGCAGCTGGTCTCCACCGCGTGGGCGTCGGCCTCGACGTTCCGCGGCAGCGACAAGCGCGGCGGTGCCAACGGCGCCCGTATCCGCCTGGAGCCGCAGCGTGGCTGGGAGGTCAACGACCCCGACGAGCTCGCCCAGGTCCTGCGTGTCCTGGAGGGCGTCCAGTCGGAGTTCAACTCCGGTGCCAAGAAGGTCTCCCTGGCCGACCTGATCGTCCTCGGCGGTGCCGCCGCGGTCGAGAAGGCCGCCAAGGACGCCGGGTTCGACGTGACGGTTCCCGTCACGACGGGCCGTGTGGACGCGACCGAGGAGCACACCGACCCGGAGTCCTTCGCCGCGCTGGAGCCGACCTCGGACGGCTTCCGCAACTACCTCGGCAAGGGCAACCGTCTGCCGGCCGAGTACCTGCTGCTCGACCGCGCCAACCTGCTCACCCTGAGCGCCCCCGAGCTGACCGTCCTCGTCGGCGGCCTGCGCGTCCTCGGCGCCAACCAGGGCGGCTCGTCGCACGGTGTCTTCACCGACACCCCGGGCAAGCTGACCAACGACTTCTTCGTCAACCTGCTCGACCTGGATACGACCTGGAAGTCCACGTCCGCGGACCAGACCACGTTCGAGGGCCGTGACGCCTCGGGCGAGGTCAAGTGGACCGGCACCCGTGCCGACCTGGTCTTCGGCTCCAACTCCGAGCTGCGCGCCCTCGCGGAGGTCTACGCGAGCGACGACGCCAAGGCGAAGTTCGTGAACGACTTCGTCGCGGCGTGGGCCAAGGTCATGGACCTGGACCGGTTCGACCTCGTCTGATCCGCCCCCAGTGAGACGTCCAGGCCGGCCCGCACGGGTCGGCCTGGACGTCTTTGTCTGCATACCGGTGTCTCACAGGGCTCACCTTTCACAGAACGCACACCGACCGCCATCAATTCTTTAAGTTTCAATCGATAAGGTCGTCGACAGGGGAGCGGCCAACGGCGGCCCACCCGTCGCGCCACTCGCCCCTCCTTCCCCCACCAGCACAGGAGACCCGGCGTGTTTGACGGCGATGTAGTGGTGATCGGCGGCGGCTACGCCGGCGTTCGTCTGGCGAAGCGACTGGACGCGACGGCACGGGTCACGCTGGTGGACCGCAAGGAGGTCTTCTTCCACCGCATCGCCGCCCTGCGCGCCGGCGTACGTCCGGAGTGGTCGCACACCCCGTTCATCCCGTACGACCGACTGCTGACCAACGGCCGGGTGGCCGTCGGCAAGGCCGTCCGCATCGACACCACCGAGCGGCAGGTGATGCTCGCGACGGGGGAGCGGCTCCCGTACGACGTCCTGGTGATCGCCACCGGCGCCGACTACCCCGAACCGGCCCGCTTCGTCGGCACCACCGTCGAAGAGGCGGCCAAGTCCTTCGCCGGGCACCAGCAGCAGATCGCCGCCGCCGAGCACGTCCTGGTCGTCGGCGGCGGCCCCTCCGGCGTCGAGCTCAGCGCCGAGATCCGCCTCGCCCGGCCGCAGGCCCGGGTCACGCTCGCCCACTCCGGGCCCGAACTGCTGCACGCCACGGGCAGCGCGCGGGCCGGGCGCAAGGCGCGGACCTGGCTGGAGTCGCATGGCGTGGACGTGTGGCTGGACGCCTTCATGTCCCCCGGCAACGACTTCGGCACCTATCGCGACGCCCACGGCAACATCATCGAGGCCGACCACTCCTTCTGGGCGACCGGCACCACGCCCAACACGCTCTGGCTGCGGCTGGCCGGGCACGGGGACTGGCTGAACAGGACGGGACACGTGAAGGTCGACCAGGCGCTGCGGGTCGAGGGATGGCTGGACGTGTTCGCGGTCGGCGACGTCAACGACGCCACCGAGGTCAAGATCACCCCGGCCGCGCTCGCCCAGGCCGACCTGGCCGCCCACAACATCCGCGCCTACCTGAACAGCGCCGGCAGGCATCGCAAGGAGCCCCGCTTCTACCGGCCGATCCACCGCACCCCGCTCATCGTCCCGTTCGGCGCCGCCGACGGGGTGACGATGCTGCCGGTGCCCGGCGGCGAGACGGCGGTCCTCGGCGGCCGTACCACCACCCTGACCAAGGCCAAGACCCTCATGACGCCGTACATGAGGCGCCAGCTCGGCTACACCTCGGCCTAGGCGCTCCGCCGGGTGGAGCGCGACACGTCGTCGTTCGTCCGCAGCGCCGTCGTGGCTTGTCGCGCCCACGCGGCGGAGCCGCACATCGATACGGCCCCGCGCCCCTTCGGGGCGCGCCGAACCGCAGCGGAGTCGAAACCGGAGCACCGGGTACTCGGTGCCTCTGCCGAGCCCGCCCCGGGCTCGCACCGGATCTCCGTGCGGCGAACGGAGTCGTGATGACGCAGAACCGGGAGAGCGCGACGCCCGCCGGGCGACCTGCATTCCCCGAGCTGCGCCCGGTCGGGGACAGCCCGGTCGAGCCGACCTCGCGGGAACCGCGCCCGCTGAACAGCCAGGAACTGCCCGGGGACCGCAGTCAGGCGATCCTCGAGGCGGCCAAGCAGGTCGGCGCGCTTCTGAAACGTAAGGGGCACACGTTCGCCCTGGCCGGAAGCGTGGCCGTGTACGCCCACGGCGGGAGCGGGCACCTCCAGCACGACGCCGACTTCTGCGTGCTCCGCTCCGACGCCGAGGCGGTGGCGGACACGCTGACCGAAGCGGGCCTCACGGTCCGTACGCCGCCGGAGGACTGGCTGCTGAAGACGACATGCTTCGGCCAGGAGGTCGACCTCCTCTTCGAGATGGCCCACCGCCCGGTCACCAAGGACGTCCTGGCCCGGGCGCAGGAGATCCCGGTCGACTCGGTGCTCATGCCGGTGCTGGCGCCGACCGATCTCATGCGCGGGCTGATCCTGGCGTTCTCGGAGCACTACTGCGACTTCGGGCCGGTACTCGACGCGGCCCGTGCCCTGCGCGAGAAGGTCGACTGGGAGGACGTACGCGGCTCGTGCGGGGACGAGCCCATGCCCGCCGCGTTCTTCTTCCTCCTGGAACGCCTGAACGTGATCGCCCCACGGGAGGAGCACCGATGAGCGGCCCCGGCACCCAGCCCGCCCCGGGCACGGGGAGCACGCCGAACCTGGACTACGTCGTGGCCCACCTCACCGACCACCTGGCCGCCGGGCCCCTCGGCGAGCTGGGGGTGCGCATCGAGATCCGCGGCGAGGCGATCCTGCTGACCGGCACCGTCCCGTCCGCCCAGTGCCGCGACGACATCCTGCGCACCGCCCGCGCGGAGCTGCTCGGACACCCGGTCCACTGCGACATCGTGGTCGCGGACAACGCCACGCCCGACCATGCCGAGGAGGTCGAATGATCCGGATCGCGGCCGTCGGGGACATCCACATGGGCCCCGAGAGCCAGGGCGTGCTCCGTCCCTCGTTCGAGACCCTGCACGAGAGCGCCGACGTCCTGCTGCTCGCCGGAGACCTCACCCGGCACGGCACCCCCGAGGAGGCCCAGGTCGTCGCACGGGAGATCAAGGACCTCGCGGTCCCCGTGGTCGCGGTCCTGGGCAACCACGACCACCATGCCGACTGCGCGGAGGAGGTCACGGCCGTGCTCCAGGACGCGGGCGCGCGGGTCCTGGAAGGACAGGCCACCGTCGTGGACAACGGGCGTGCGCGCATCGGCGTGGCCGGTACGAAGGGCTTCGGCGGCGGATTCGTGGGCCGCTGCGCCGGCGAGTTCGGCGAGCCGGTCATGAAGGAGTTCGTCCGGTACTCGCGTCACCGCGCCGACACCCTGCGGGCCTCCCTGGAGGAACTCCGGGAGCAGGACTGCGACGTACGCGTCGCCCTCACCCACTTCTCCCCGGTGCCGGACACCCTGGCCGGAGAACCTCCCGAGATCTACCCCTTCCTCGGCAGCTATCTGCTGGCCGAGGCGATCGACACGGCGGGCGCCGACCTCGCGGTGCACGGACACGCGCACCTCGGCACGGAGCACGGCATGACCAGCGGGGGCGTGAAGGTCCGCAACGTCGCCCAGCCGGTGATCGGCCGGGCCTTTCACGTCTACCACCTGGCGGGCTGAAGGCGCCGTCCCGGTGCCGTCCCCCTGCCGTCCCGGCACGGGCAAGGTGTGGGCGGGGTGTGGGCGGAGTGTGGGCGAGACCACGCGGTTCACGAGGCCGAAGGCATGTCGGGCGCCCGGGGCGGCGGGCTACCGTTTGAGGGATTCACCTTGATTCCCGTTCCCGCCAGTACCTCGGACGGCCCGTCAGTGCTCGCAGACCTCTCCCCGCTGATCGCGGCGACCACCCAGTGGCTGATCCGCTCCTACCCCGCGTGCGGTGGCGCGCTCGCCGCGGCCCTGGGGGAGGTGCAGGCGCGGCAGGCCGTCACGGTCGCGGCGTGGCTGCGCTACCCGACACCGACCGACGCCGCACTGGTCGGGATGGCCGGCCCCGGCGGCTCGGCCGCACTGGACTGGATCACCGGAGCGGACACGACCGCGCCCGACGAGACGGACGACGTCGCCTGGCGTACCTGGGTGGACGAGGTCGTGGCGAGCTGGGCGGCCTGTCTGCTCACCGACGACGAGCTGGCCCGGCTGGCGGTCGGGGCGGTCGCCGAGGGCGGCCACGGGGCCGGTCCGCCGGTCGAGTTCCGCCGGCTGGTGTCCCCCGACGCCCGGGACCGCCAGGCAGCGGCCCTTCTGCGCCACCCGGACCTCCTCGCCCCGGTGGCCGCCCTGCACCGCCCCGCCCTCCACGAGCGCCTCGACCCGGGCCGGGCACTCATCGCCTGAGCCCCGGCACCGTGCGCCCGGCACCAGGAGCCCGGTGCCCTCGCGGGACGTACGCCGGGTCAGTCCTCCTTGCCGCGTCCGGTCAGCGCGTCGCGCAGGCGGTCGACCAGACCGGCGCCGGGAGCCAGCAGCTTGTTGGCCGGCGGCTTGTCCGGGGCGGACGGGTGGGGGCGGGTCGGAGCCAGCTTCTTCGCCTGACGCACCTTGTCGCCCAGGGCGTCGAGGGCCTCCGGGGGACAGGCCGCGCGCAGCCGGGGGAAGAGGTTCTGCTCCTCGTCCGCGATGTGCGAGCGGACCTCCGTCATCAGCATCCCGACGAGCCGGTCGAACTCGGGATCGCCGGCCTCGCACCCTTCGAGGTCCTTCATGATCCGCTCGGCCTTGGAGTGGTCGTCGATCTCCCTGTCGGCGATGGCGTCCCCGCCGGCCACATGTTCCCGCACGGCCGGGTACAGGTACATCTCCTCGGCCACCGAGTGCCGCACCAGCTCCATCGTGGCCTGGTCGGCGACCAGCTTGCGATCCTTGTCGCCGTACGGAAGCGCCTCGATCCGGCCGAACATCTCCTCCACCTCGCGGTGATCGGTCACCAGCTCGTCGATGACGTTCCCACCATGACCCATCGTCTCCACCTCCAGAACGGGGCGGCGGCCCGGACGGACCCGCCGCGGGCTCCGAGTGCCCGCGCGCGACGGGCTCACACGAAGGCAAGGCAAGGCAAGGACGGGCGGCCCGCGAGCGCCCGAACCGCCCCGAGGCGACGCAACCCGAGCGCTTTCGCCGGGGGCGTGCCGCCTAGGGTGCTGGCATGACCTCGCAGGCATATCTCTCCGAACTGTTCTCGCTGGAAGGCCGGGTCGCCGTGGTGACCGGTGGCAGTTCCGGCATCGGTCGCGCCATCGCCGAGGCCCTCGCCCGTGCGGGCGCGAGCGTCGTGGTCGTGGCCCGCCGGGAGACGGAGCTGGCCGCGACGGTCGGCGATCTGGAGGCTCAGGGCTGCCGGGCGGCCCGGGTCAGCGCCGACCTCGGCACACGCGACGGCGTGCGGGCGGCGGCCGAGGGGGCGGCCAAGGCGTTCGGCGAGCCCGACATCCTCGTCAACTGCGCCGGGATCAATCTGCGGCCACCGCTCGGCGAGTTGGGCGAGGACGTCTGGGACACCACGATGGCCGTGAACCTCGAAGCGCCCCATCTGCTGGGGCAGCGGTTCGGACCCGGCATGGCCGAGCGGGGCTTCGGGCGGATCATCCACATCACCTCCCAGCAGGCGCATCGGGCGTTCGTCCAGAGCGGCGCCTACGGCGTCTCCAAGGGCGCGCTGGAGTCCCTGGCCCGCTCACAGGCCGAGGCATGGTCGCCGTACGGCGTCACCTGCAACACGCTCGTGCCGGGGTTCGTCATGACGCCCCTCAACACCCGTCTGTCGTCCGACCCCGAGAAGGTCGCGGCACTCGCCGCCCGCACGATGGTCGGGCGCAACGGCCTGGCCGAGGACTTCGCCGGTGCCGCGGTGTTCCTCGCGAGCCGCGCCTCCGCGTACGTCACCGGGCAGGCGATCTTCGTGGACGGCGGTTTCTCGGTGCACTGAGCCCGGCACGGGCGCACCGTCAGCGCAGATCGAGCCGCATCAGGATCCGGGGATGACCGGCCAGTACGGAGGTCGTGTCGGCGCAGTGGACGAAGCCGGCCCGTTCGAAGTTCTTCCGGAGCCCGGCGTACGCCATCGTCAGGTCGACCCGGGCGTCACCGTTGTCGAGGGGATAGGCCTCGATCACTGGCGCACCCCTCTCCCTTGCGAACGCGACCGCTCCGGCGATGAGGGCGTGCGTGATCCCCTGCTTCCGGTGACCGGGGCGGACGCGGATGCACCACAGGGACCACACCGGCAGGTCGTCGACATGCGGGATCTTGCGGTTGCGCGCGAAGGACGTGGCCGAGCGCGGCGCGACGGCCGCCCAGCCGACCGGCTCGTCACCGTCGTAGGCGATCACTCCCGGAGGGGGATCGGCGCGGCACAGTTCGGCGACGTACTCACCGCGGGCCGGTCCCCGGAGCTCGTTGTTCAGCTTGGACGGGATCCGATAGCTCAGGCACCAACAGACGTTCGCCCCGGGTGACTTCGGGCCGACCAGCGCACGGACGTCCTCGAAGACGGAGGCAGGGCGGACTTCTATGGCCATGGCACCACCATGTCACGGCGGCGGTGTCGCCGGAGGTGGTGCGGGTACCCGGGCGCGCATGAAGTGGCAACAGGTGCAGGACGCCCCGGAGTCGGTGTACGTCCTGGTGCTCGCGCCGGGGGAGGACGCCCTCGCCGAGATCAACGGCTTCGCACGGGAACAGGCCCTGGGCGCGTCCCAGGTGACCGCCGTGGGCGCCTTCTCCCGGGCCGTGGTGGGGTGGTTCGACCGCGAGGCCAAGGAGTATCGCCGCATCGGCGTCGACGAGCAGTGCGAGGTGCTGTCCCTGCTGGGGGACATCGCCATCGGCGGGGACGGACCGACCGCCCACCTGCACGCCGTGCTGGGACTGTCGGACGGGACCACGCGCGGCGGGCATCTGCTGGAGGGGCGGGTGTGGCCGACGCTGGAGGTGATCGTGCGGGACAGCCCCGCGGTCCTGGCGAAGATCCATCGCCCCGACCTCGGCCTCGCGCTGATCGATCCGGAGTGACGACGCGGAGGCCGGCTTGCATGCCGTGGCCCGGCTTTCACGCCGTGGCGTGGAACGCGTGCAGTGCCTCCACGGCCTGCGTCTCGGAGACCGGGCCGAAGTCCTCGTACCACTCACCGACCGCGTGGAGGGACGGCGGCTGCTCCAGGCACACGAGGTCGTCGCAGGCCGGCCGGATCGCGGCTGTCGTCCGCGGACTGCCGACGGGGACGGCCAGGACCAGTCGCGCCGGACCGTGGCGGCGCAGGAAGCGCAGGGCCGCCGTGGCGGTGAGGCCGGTGGTCAGGCCGTCGTCCACGAGGACGATCGTGCGGCCGACGATGGACGGGAGGGGGCGGCGGCCGCGGTACACCTGCTCGTGGCGGTGCAGCTCATTGCGTTCGCGGGCGACGACGTCGCCGAGCCGGTCCTCGGACAGATGCATCATGGTCAGGCTCTGTCGGTCGTACAGCGGCGGATCGTCGGCGACGATGGCTCCGATCGGCGTCTCCGGCCGGATCGGAGTGCTGATCTCGCGGGCCACCAGCACGTCCAGCGGGGCGTGCAGCGCGCGGGCCACCTCCGCGGCGACGGGCACACCACCGGGCGGCACGGCCAGCACGAGCAGCTGGAGCAGATCACCGGGGTCGGCCCACTCGGCCAGCCGCAGGGCGAGTTCCTGCCCGGCGTGAGCACGGTCGCGGAATGCCACGGCGCTCCTCCCTCCCGCGTCCCTCCCGTAAGGGTCGGCGCAGGCGCCGGGTTCCCGGCGGGCGCGGGGCGAAACGAGGCTGGGGCCCGTCGTTCGGATCATGCCGTCGCCGCGGGCCCTGGGCCGGCACCGTCCCGGCTCCCGCACGCCGCGTACGGCACCGCGTGTGGCCCGCCTCCGGGTGGGTACTGCGGCGCGCATGAGCGACATCGAACTCAGGAGCTCCGCGTTCCACGACCATGAGATGATCCCGCGTCGCCACGCCCTGGAGGGCGAGAATCTCTCCCCGCCGCTGGCCTGGTCCGGAGTGCCCGACGAGGCGGCGGAGCTGGCCCTGCTGTGCGAGGACCCGGACGCGCCGTCGGGCACCTTCGTGCACTGGCTGGTCACCGGCATCGATCCGCACGCGCAGGGGCTGCCGGCCGGGCGGACGACCCCGGGCAGCCACCCGCACACCAACGGCTACGGGGAGTCGGGGTGGGGCGGCCCCCTCCCCCCGGTCGGTGACGGTGACGACGCGCACCGGTACTACTTCCGCCTCTACGCCCTTCCGGGCCCCGTCTCCATTCCGGAAGCGCCCACGGCCGGCGAAGCCCACCGGGTGCTCGACGAGCAGCAACTGGCCTGCGGAACCCTCGTCGGGCTCTACCGACGCTGAGCGCCCACGCCGGTCGTCCGGGGCCGGTCCGGGGCGATTTTGGGCGGTCCGGCCGGTGCGCCGGGCTGCGCACCGGCCGCGCAGAGCGCATGGTGGTGTCATGAGCACGCGTCCCCCCGTGGTGGTGCTGCCGCCGGCGTCGGACGGCGGGCGTCAGGTGACGATCCGCGGTGAGCCGACCGGCACCGCATACAGCCTGTTCGACGTGCTGGACCTGGTGCACCGCGCGGGCCTGCCCGGCGAGGACCGGGCCGTCGACGACCCCGAGCTGATCGAGTGGCGCGGCGGCGGACCGTACGACTGGAACGCCCCGGACCCGCCCGATACGCCGAACGGGTGAACGGGCCGAAACCCGGGGCGCCACCCTCGTAGGTCTGAGGTTCCCCGCGGAACACCGCTGTCCTTGACTGAGGTCGGCAGGTCCGAACGGGACCAGTACCTCACGTACCTCACGGGGGACACATGTACCGCAGGAAGAACATCGTCGCGGCCGGTCTGGCCACCGCCCTCTCGGCCCTGGCCCTCACCCTCGGCGGCCCGGCCGCCCCCGCCCGGGCCGCGGCGTCCGGTGACGTCGCGACCATGGCGGGCACGGTCGACTGTGACGGCTGGGTCCACAACAACAACCCGGACCACGGCATCGCGGGCTGCAAGAACAACACCGACCGCACCGTCACCTTCCGCGCCGAGGTCGTCTGCGGCAGGGCCTTCGACGTCTCCGGCCAGTGGGTGACGCTGGCCCCCGGTCAGTACGACGAGTCGTCGGGTGTCTGCCCCGTCTACAGCACGGGCGTCGGCGGCGTCGGCTGGACCATCGAGTAGGGAGGGCTACAGGCCCGCCTCCCGGTCCGGGTCGGGGTTGAACTCCGCGTGGTAGCTCTCCGGCGGCGCCAGATAGCTGACGGGCAGCCCGCCGGTGTCGATGACGATCTGGTCCACGGCGATGCCCGGGTCGACCATGAAGATCCGCAGAACATGCTCACCCGGCTCGTCCACCGTCACCCGGGCGGTCAGCTTCTCGACGCCGTCCTCGACGTTGCGGGCCCAGGCGTCGCCCCGGTTGCCGGTGGCGACGGACTGGCCCGCGAGGACGGTGGCGGGCTGCTCGTCGAGCGCGACGGCCAGCCGGCGGTGCCCGCGCTCGTCGAGGGACGGCAGCCGGAAGACGGTGACCGGGAAGGTGCCGACGCCGTCGAAGCGCACCCGGTACCTCAACTCCGGTGCCCTGGTGGCGAAGTCGGCGGTGACGGGGGCCGCCGTCGACGGCACCGCCTCCAGGGCGCCCGTACGGCGGCCCAGTCCGCGCACCTCACGCCAGTGGGCCCCGCCGCGGGCCACCCGGCGCTCGGTGTGCACGGCGTCGATCGAGACGTAACCGTGGGCCGCCACGAATCCGCGCGCCCGGCGGCGGGCCCGCGCACCGTCGTTGACCACCCGCAACGGCACCTCGATCCGCTGCCCGGCCGCACTGACGGCGACCGTGGCGTCCTCGTACGTCCCCTCGGGCATCCGCGCCCAGTCGATCTCCACCCATACCCGCGTCTGGTCGGTGACAGAGCCTCCCGCCGAGCTCAGCAGCACCCATGGGTGGCTGGCCTCCGCCGACCAGCCGAGCGGCAGGAAGCCGGTGTTGAAGACGTCGAGGAAGCGTCTGTCCCGGGTGTAGGAGGAGAAGGACAGCGGGCGGTCCGCCCCGGTCGCGTTCCCCTCGGCCGCCACGCCGAGACCGGAGGTCTCCTGCCGGGCGATCCGGGTGACGGCCGGGCGGCCCGGCGCCTTCGGGATCTGGGAGGGGTACGGGTTGACGATCCCGTCCCATTTCCCGCCCGCGACCTCGGTGTTGTACCGCCTGGTGAGCGCCGCCTCCTCGGCGTGGGCGGCCTCGGCCAGGTCGGCGAAGCGGTTGGTGCCGGCCCCGCGTCCCTGCCGGACGGCGAGCGCGTTGCGGTCGGCCCAGTAGTACTTCAGGTTCATCAGGTACGCGCCGTGCACCGGGTATTCGACCAGTTCGAAGAAGGCGTCCCGGTACGGAGCGGGCACCTTGGCCCCCACCGCCCGCACCCGCGCGAGGAGCCGCTCGTACGCGGCCATGCGGCGGCCCGCCTCGTCGCCGTGGTGGATCACGGAGAACACCCCGGGGTCGATGAACTCCGGGCGCCGCTCCGCCGCGAGCCGGTAGTACTCGCTGCGGATGGCGGCGATCTCCCGCCCGTACCGCCGGCCGAACTGCCGCCCCGACCACTCGGCCAGGAAGTCGCCCACGTCGTCGGCGCCCCACCGGTCCACGTCCCACGCCATGTCCAGGGCGAAGGACAGCCCGGTCTCGATCGACTTGACGTCACCGACGTTGAAGATCCACATCCGGTCGACGCCGTGCTCGTACACCCGCCGCAACTCCTGCCAGACCTTGGCGAGTTGGGTGGTGTCCAGCCACAGATAGCTCTTCGGACGGCCCCAGTAGGACAGGTGGTAGTAGATGCCGTTGCCGCCGGCCCGGCCCCGCTCGGCGTCGTTCGGCAGCTGGCGCATGTTGCCGTGGTTGTCGTCCGGCCAGATCAGCGTGACGTCCTCGGGGACCTGGACGCCCGCGTTGTACAGCTCCAGGACCTCCTTGTACGGGATGAAGATCTGCGGCTCGGCCGCCGCACCGACCTCCTCGGCCAGGATGCGGCGCTGGTCCGCGATGATGTCGTTCATCACCACGACCTTCTCCGGGACGGTGGTGGCGTACTTCGTCTCCAGCGCGCTGTCGTGCAGCCCGCGCATCCCGATGGTCCAGCTGCTCTCGTACGACGCGTTCTGTTTCGCCCGGGCTCTCCAGTAGTCGGAGATGACGGCCGGGTTCACCGTGTAGTCGTACACGGGCAGGGTGCCGTCGGTGCCGGGGTGCTCCTTGGCCCACGGCTCCCACTCGTGCACCCCGTTGCGCAGCAGGGCCTCGGGGTGGCTGGAGCCGACGACGATGCCGTAGCGGTCGGCCAGTTCGGGGTTCTCGCGGTGCTTGTTGAAGAAGTCGGAGTACGGATGCATGGCCGGCCAGAGGTAGTTGGCCTTGAGGCGGAGCAGCAGCTCGAAGACGCGCTTGTACGTCTCTGGGCCGATGTTCTTGTCCGGCTCCTGGGTGCGGTGCGACCAAGTGGTGAGGTTCTGCTCGTCGTTGATGAAGACGCCCCGGTACCGCACCGACGGCTCGTACCGCTTGAGCGGGCCCGCGGGCACCGTCACCGAGTCACGGCGGGGCACGGGGACGTCGGCCCACCAGTACCAGGGGGAGACCCCGATGCGCTCCGAGGTGTCGTAGATGCCGTAGACCGTGCCGCGCCGGTCGCTGCCGGCGATCACCAGGGCCCGCTCGACCCCGGGCAGCGGACGCTCCACGACCTGCGTCACGGACGCCTCCCAGCGCCCTCTGACCCGCGAGACGTCCAGGCGTCCCTGGGCGACGAGCCGGTCGACGACCGGACTGGCGCCCAGTGTGCCGACGAGGACCAGTCCCGCCGCCGCTGTCTCCGGCAGCGTGTGCCGCAGCACCGGCCGGACGCCGCTGACCCGCTCGACGTCCGCCTGGAGATCACCGGCCGCGCGGATCACGGCGGGGTCGTCCGCCGCGTCGACGTACAACTCGACGGCGGTGCCGCCCCGGACCAGCGGGAAGTCGGGCCGGTCCGAGGCGGCCCGCGCGACCGGGGGGAGGACGGCGGGCAGCAGCGGGGCGGCTCCGGCGGCGGCCATTCCGCGCAGGAACGACTTGCGGGTCCACGGCCGGGACGGGAGGGGGACGGGGCGGGGGGTGTCGTGGTGCGGCACGTGACGCTTCCTTTCCGCGCATGACTGAAGTGCATGACCTACGGGGTGGGGCGACGGGACGACCTGAGCGTGGCGTGCGGGCAGGCGTTGGCATGGGCAGGCTAGAAAGCGCTTGCCATCGGGCACCTTAGGCCAGGCCCGGCCGAGAAGGCCAGACCTCTGCGACGGGTCGGGCAGGCGAGCCCCGTGGTGTGTCCGATACCGGTGGGCGGGGTACGCGGCGACGGACGGAAGGGGAAGCCCATGCAGTTCCGTGACCGCGAGGAGGCCGGGCGGGAGCTGGCGGAGCAGCTGCGCATCCGGCGGGACAAGGGCATCCTTCCGCATCCCGTCGTCCTCGCGCTGCCCCGGGGCGGCGTCGCGGTGGCCCGGGAGATCGCCCGGGCCTTGGAGGCCCCGCTCGACGTGCTCGTCGTACGCAAGATCGGGGCCCCGTTCCACGAGGAGTTCGGGGTGGGCGCGCTCGCGGGCGACGACCCTCCGCTCTTCGACGAACAGACGCTGTACCGGCTGGGGTTGAGCGAGGCCGACCTGGCGGCGGTGGTGGAGCGGGAGCGCAAGGAGCTGCGGCGGCGCGAGGAACGCTATCGGCAGGGCCGGCCGCCCCCGAGCCTGCGCGACCGTACGGCCGTCGTCGTCGATGACGGCGTCGCCACCGGCTCGACGGCACGCGTCGCCCTGCGCGCCGTACGCGGCCGGGAACCCGAACGGCTGGTCCTGGCCGTGCCGGTCTGCGCACCGGAGGCGGCCGAGGAACTGCGCCGGGAGGTCGACGACTTCGTCTGCCTGTACCAGCCGCGGCTGTTCAGCTCGGTCGGTGAGTGGTACGAGGACTTCGGCCAGCTGACCGACGCCGATGTGCTGGAGGCGTTGCGCGGCGAGTGAGGCCCGCCCGGGAGCGGCGGGTCACGGAGCGGCTCGTGCGGCGGGCTGCGTCAGGGTCAGCACGCCGTCCGCCGCGACGGTGAGGCGGGCGCCGTGGGTGATGCGGTCGAGGGTCCTGTGCAGCCAGGCACGGTCCTCGGGCGGGGCGGGCTCCAGACGCATGCGGCGGGCGAGGAGGGGCACCATGCGCAGTTCGGTGAGTTCGCCGGTGTCGGCCGCCAGCGTCACGAAGTAGGCGATGCGGAGGTCGTCGCGGTACTGCTCGTATCCGGGGATGCCCTCGTAGTCGTCGATGAAGTCGCCGCAGCCGTGCAGGATCAGCCGGCCGCGGTGGACCTCGACGGGGCGGGGGTGGTGCGAGGAGTGGCCGTGGACGACGTCGGCGCCGCCGTCCACCAGGGCGTGCGCGAAGCGGCGTTGGTCCCGGGGGACGAGATAGCCCCAGTTGGAGCCCCAGTGCACGGACACGACCACGAGGTCGCCGGTCCGCTTCACCTGCCGTATGCGCCGGACCGCGGCGGCGGCCGTGGCGGGCGTCAGTTCGGGCACGTAGGCGACGCCGGAGCCGTCCGCCGTCGCCGCCCAGCCCGCGGGAACACCGCTGGTGCCGGCGCCGAGGGCGAAGACGAGCACGCGACCGCCATGCGGAAGCGGGAGCGCCACGGGCGCGTACGCCTCCTCGGCGCTCCGCCCCGCGCCCGCCGTCCGCAGACCCGCCCCGTGCAGCACGTCCAGCGTCTCCTCCAGACCGGCGCGGCCGAAGTCCCGCACATGGTTGTTGGCGAGGACGCAGACATCGGGCCGGGCCACCTCGAGGGCGGGCAGATTGGCCGGATCCATGCGGTAGTGGACCGCCTTGCCGGGCTCGAACGCCGCACTGCGCGTGACGGACGTCTCCAGGTTGACGATCCGGACGTCCGGGGCGTTCGACTCCAGCAGCGACAGCGCCTCGCCCCACGGCCAGGACGGGTCGACGGGGGCCGGGATCGGGCCGCTCACCGACTCGGCCATGCTCACGTAGGAACGCGCGTCCGTGACGTACCCCTCCCGCAGCACCGGGTCGCCGGGCCGGGCCAGGATCTGGTCGACGCCGCGTCCGAGCATCACGTCACCGCAGACGAACAGCGTGACCGTGCCGCCGCTCATCTCTCCACGGTACGGGGTGTCACGGGCTGTGCGCGTGGACGGCACCGCGATACGGCCCGCCCCGCGCGGGTACCCCGCACCTGCGATGCCGGGTGCCGGAGCGAGCCGGCCGAGGTGCGGGAGGCCGTCATGGAACTGGTCGAGGAAGCTCCACACCGTTTCCGTATCGACCGGCACGGCCCGATGCGGGTGCCGGGCGTGGTCTTCGCGTCGCGGAAGCTCCTGCGGGACGCCGAGAAGTCGCTGGAGCAGGTGGTCAACGTGGCCACGCTGCCGGGCATCGTCGGCGCCTCGTACGCCATGCCCGACATCCACTGGGGCTACGGCTTCCCCATCGGCGGCGTCGCCGCGACCGACGTGGCCGACGGCGGGGTCGTCTCGCCCGGCGGGGTCGGCTTCGACATCTCCTGCGGCGTACGGCTGCTCACCGCCGACACCGACCGGCAGGGGCTGGGGTCGGCGCTGCCCGCGGTGATGGACGGTCTGGACCGGGCGATCCCGCGCGGCGCCGGCCCCGGCGGGGTGTGGCACCTGACCGGCCCCGGCCAGCTGGAGCGGATCCTGCGGGGCGGCTCCCGGTACGCGGTCGGGGAGGGCCACGGCGAGGAGCGCGACCTGACCCGCTGCGAGGACGGCGGGGCGGTCGCCGACGCCGACGTGGACCAGGTGAGCGCCCGGGCGCGAGAGCGCGGGCTCGGGCAGGTCGGGAGCCTCGGGTCGGCCAACCACTTCCTGGAGGTGCAGCGCGTCGACGAGGTGTACGACGAGACGGCCGCCGCCGCGTTCGGGCTCGCCGTCGGCCAGGTGTGCGTGATGATCCACTGCGGCTCCCGCGGGCTCGGCCACCAGATCTGCACCGATCACGTCCGGCTGATGGACCGCGCGATGACCCGCTACGGCATCAGGGTCCCCGACCGCCAACTGGCCTGCACGCCGGTCGACTCACCCGAGGGACAGCGGTACCTCGGCGCGATGGCGGCCGCGGCCAACTACGGCCGCGCCAACCGCCAGTTGCTGTCCGACGCGGCCCGCGGCGTCTTCCGCCGCGCCGCCGGCATCCGGCTGTCCCTGGTGTACGACGTCTCCCACAACCTCGCCAAGATCGAGCCGCACCCGGTGGCCGGAGCCCGCCGGACTCTCTGCGTCCACCGCAAGGGCGCGACCCGTGCCTTCCCGCCCGGCCATCCGGAGCTGCCCGACGATCTGCGCCAGGTCGGCCAGCCGGTGCTGATCCCCGGGACGATGGGCACCGCCTCGTACGTCCTGGTCGGGGTCGCGGGCGGGGACGCGTTCCACTCCACCTGCCACGGCGCGGGCCGCGTCCTCAGCCGCCACCGGGCCGCCCGCGCGATGGGCGGCAGGGAAGTGCGGGCCCGGCTGGAGTCGGCGGGCATCGCGGTACGCCCGCGTTCGCTGCGCGGTCTGTCCGAGGAGATGCCCGAGGCGTACAAGGACGTGAGCGAGGTGGTGGCCGCCAGCGAGGGCGCGGGACTGTGCCGGACGGTGGCTCGGCTGGTGCCGTTGGGGGTGGTCAAGGGCTGAGAGGTGAGAGCTGAGAGGCGGGAGGGGTGGGCGGGGGCCCGGGCTGGCCGCACCCCCCTTTCGCCTCTCACACGTCCACGGTCACCGCGCACGACCACCCGTACGGATCCGGCCCGATGTGCAGCCCGTGCCAGGACACGCCCTTCGGCGTGGCGCCGGTGACCTCCACGTCCTCCAACTCGGCGAGCGCGAGCCGGACGTCGAGGTCGCCGTCCGTGGTGTCGGCCTCCAGGTCCACGGGCACCCGGCCGTCCACGTCCAGGCGGAACACGACCTCGTCGAGCAGCGCGGTCAGCAGGTCCTCGTCGCTGTTCTCGGCGAGCCGTACCCGCTCCATCGAGGTGGGCCGCACCGCCGTGACGTCGGCGAAGCACTCCACCATGCCCAGCGCGGCCTCCACCAGGCAGCGCTCCCGGCTCACGCCCCACGCCTCGATCCGCAAGTCGGCCGTGTGCGGCACCGCCCGGTGGCCGCTTCCGCCGCGCCGCCGGGTCTGGATGTCGTCGTCCGTGTCACCGACCATCGGCACCACCTGATCCGCTCACGCCGTTCGGACGCCTGCCGCGCCTCTCCAGCAGGGTGCAACACGGCCACGGGTACCCGCGACCGGGCACGCGTACCGCCGGGTCCGGACGAGCCGCCGTAGGTCGACAGCCGTCGGTCGACAACGGCCCGGTGAATCCACCGGCGCAGACCCATTGACCTCGACCATCCATGAACATAATCTCCGTCCTCATATGTAGACGACGTCTTCATGTGAGGACCCCGTTCAGCGGGGTGAACATCGCGGCCGCGTTCAAAGGAGAACTGACCTATGCCGCTCGTGGTGGTCGGGATCAGTGTTCTGGTCCTGCTCGTCCTGATGACCAGGCTCAAACTGAACGGCTTCGCGGCCCTGCTGCTGGTGGCGGTGGGCGTCGGCCTGGTTCAGGGGATCGGCCTGGAGAAGATCCCGGACATACTCGCCGAGGGCATCGGCGACCAGATCGGCGACACCATGCTCACCATCGGGCTCGGCGCCATGGTCGGCCGGGTGATGGGGGACTCCGGCGCCGCCCAGCGGATAGCCGGCCGGCTTCTCGAAGTGTGCGGTCCGCGCTGGGTGCAGGTGGCCATGGTGCTGACGGCCATGCTCATCGGCGTGACGATGTTCTACGAGGTGGCCTTCGTCATCATCGTGCCGATCGCCTTCACCCTCGTCCGGGTCACCCGGGCGAACCTGCTGTGGGTGGGGCTGCCCATGTCGATCGCCCTGTCCACCATGCACAGCTTCCTGCCGCCGCACCCCGGCCCCACCGCGGTGGCCGCCACCTTCCACGCGTCGGTCGGACTCACCCTGTTCTACGGCCTGTTCATCGCCGTGCCGGTCGGCGCGTTCATCGCCCTGCTGTGGCCGCGCCTCCCCTTCGTCCGGGCGATGAACCCGTCGATCCCCAAGGGCCTGGTGAGCGAGCGGGTCTTCGAGGACGACGAGATGCCCGGCCTGGGCTGGTCGCTGTCCGTTGCCCTGCTGCCCGTGGTGCTGATCGCCGGCGCCGCGGTGACGGATCTGGCCGCCTCCGGCGACACCGGCCTGCTGCACTTCATCACCTTCATCGGCTCCGCGCCGATCGCCCTGCTGCTCACCCTGCTCGTGGCGATCTGGGCGTTCGGCCCGCGCATCGGCCGCAGCCTGGGTGAGGTCAGCGCCTCGTGCAAGGAGGCCGCCCAGGCGATGGCGATGATCCTGCTCGTCATCGGCGCGGGCGGTGCCTTCAAGAACGTCCTCGTCGAGGGCGGCATATCCGACTACATCAAGGACGTCACCGACGGCTGGTCGATCTCCCCGATCGTCCTGGCCTGGCTGATCGCGGCCATCCTGCGCGTCGCCCTCGGCTCCGCGACCGTCGCCGTCGTCACCGCCTCCGGCGTGGCACTGCCCCTGCTCGCGGGCAGCGGCGCTCACCCCGAGGTGATGGTGCTCGCCGTCTCCTGCGGCTCGATCGCCTTCTCCCACGTCAACGACCCGGGCTTCTGGATGTTCAAGGAGTACTTCAACCTGTCGGTCCTGGACGCCATCAAGGCCCGTACGACCTACACGACGGTCCTCGCGATCCTGGGCCTGGGCGGTGTACTCGTCCTGGAACAGGTCCTGGACGCCCTCAGCATCTGACCACCCGTCAACCCCGCGACCCTCCACCACCCCTCGACCCCCACCGTCTCCCTACGAGAAACGGCACCCGCCAGCCATGAGCCAGCCCGTCGTCACCCGCTTCTCCGTCTATCCGGTCGCCGGACGCGACTCGATGCTCCTCAACCTCTCCGGCGCCCACGCCCCGTACTTCACCCGCAACGTCGTCGTCCTGGAGGACTCCGAGGGCCGTACCGGCCTGGGCGAGGTGCCCGGCGGGGAGAAGATCACCCAGACCCTGCGCGACGCCGAACCCCTCGTCGTCGGCGCCCGCGTCGGCGACTACAAGCGCATCCTGCGCACGATCGAGGCGACCTTCGCCGACCGCGACTCGGGCGGCCGCGGCGCCCAGACCTTCGACCTGCGGACTACGGTGCACGCGGTCACCGCCGTCGAGTCGGCGCTCCTCGACCTGCTCGGCCAGCACCTCGAAGTCCCGGTCGCCGCCCTGCTCGGCGACGGTCAACAGCGCGACGCCGTGCGGGTGCTCGGCTACCTCTTCTACGTCGGCGACCCCGACCGCACCGACCTGGACTACGTCCGCGACCCCGACTCGGCCGTCGAGTGGTACCGCATCCGGCACCAGGAGGCACTGACCCCCGAGGCGATCGTCCGACAGGCCGAGGCCACCTACGACCACTACGGCTTCCGCGACTTCAAGCTCAAGGGCGGAGTCCTGCCGGGCGCGGAGGAGGTCAGGGCCGTACAGGCGCTCAAGGACCGCTTCCCCGAGGCGCGCATCACCCTCGACCCCAACGGCGCCTGGTCGCTGCGCGAGGCCGTGGAGCTGTGCCGCCCCCTCGTCGGGACCCTCGCCTACGCCGAGGACCCCTGCGGGGCGGAGGGCGGCTACTCGGGCCGGGAGATCCTCGCGGAGTTCCGCCGGGCCACCGGGCTGCCCACGGCGACCAACATGATCGCCACCGACTGGCGTCAGCTGACCCACGCCCTGGCCCTCCAGTCGGTGTCCATCCCGCTCGCCGACCCGCACTTCTGGACCATGCAGGGCTCGGTGCGCGTAGCCCAGCTGTGCAACGCGATGGGGCTGACCTGGGGCTGCCACTCCAACAACCACTTCGACATCTCCCTGGCGATGATGGCCCACTGCGGAGCGGCCGCCCCCGGTGAGTACAACGCCCTGGACACCCACTGGATCTGGCAGGAGGGACTGGAGCGACTCACCGTCGAGCCGCCGAAGATCACCGGCGGCGAGGTCGCCGTACCGGACGCGCCCGGCCTGGGCGTCCGCCTGGACACGGACCGGCTCCTCGCCGCGCACGAGCTGTACCGGGAGAAGGCGCTGTCGGGCCGGGACGACGCCCGCGGCATGCGGTACCTGATCGACGGCTGGACCTTCGACCCGAAGCGGCCCTGTCTCGTGCGCTGAGCCGGCCCCCCCCGGGGCCACTCGCGGACCGGCGTCAGAGGGCGAAGACGCGGCGGGCGTTGCCGTGCAGGAACAGCTCCCGCGTCTCCTCGTCCAGGTCCAGGGAGTCCAGGTGCTCCAGGGCCCGAGCGGGCGTGATCATGGGGTAGTTGGAGCCGAACAGGACCTTGTGGCGCCCCCGGCCACGCAGATACTCCACCAGTTCCGGCGGATAGCGGCGGACGGTGTAGGCGCTGGTGTCGATGACGACGTTGGCGTGCTTGTCGGCGACGGCGATCATCTCCGTCGTCCACGGGTAGCCGATGTGCCCGCACACGATCGTCAGCTCGGGGAAGTCCAGCGCGACCTGGTCGACGTACGGGATGGGGCGCCCCGTCTCCGACGGCCGCAGCGGCCCGGTGTGCCCGACCTGGGTGCAGAACGGCACACCGAGGTCCACACAGGCCGCGTACAGCGGGTAGTACAGCCGGTCCGTGGGCGGCAGACCCCACAGCCAGGGGACGAGGCGCAGCGCCACGAAGCCCAACTCCTCGACTGCGCGCCGCAGTTCGCGTACGGCCGTCATGGGCCGGGCGAGATCGGCGCCCGCCACTCCGCGCAGCCGCCCGCCGGCCTGCTCGACGAACGAGGCCACCTCGTCGTTGTCGATCAGCGAGCCCCGCGGCCCGTACCAGGCGGCCGCGAGGCCGACCTCCACGTCCGCGGCCTCCAGCGCCGCCACCGTCACCTCGACGGGCAGCGGCTCGTCGCGCCGCTCCATGCCGCCGGTCCACCGGCGTAGCGACTCGAACATCTCGTGGTTGGCGTGGCGCGGTGTCGGGTGCTGCATCCAGGCGTCGATGACGGGCATGGTCTGCGCCTCTCTGCGCGGTCGCCATCCTCACTTCAGTAGTGAAGTGAGGATGGCGCCGAGCCTTCCCGTCTGTCAACATCGGCCCATGTCCGAGCCCGATCAGCGTCTGTTCTTCCTGCTCCAGCGGGCGGCGCACCAGCTGCGCACCGCCGCCGACCGGCGCATGCTGGCCGCCGCGGGGATCACCACGGCCCAGCTGGGCGCCCTGTTCGCGGTGCGCGACGAGCCCGGCATCACCCAGCAGCGGCTGGCCCGCACCCTGGGGCTGCGCGAGTCGGCGGTCACCGGGCTGATCGGTAGGCTCACGGCGGCCGGACTGGTCACCAAGCGGGCGCATCCACGGGAACACCGGGCCGTGGTGCTGGAGTTGACCGGCGACGGGGCTGCCGCGCTCGATGCCGCGCGGCCGGAGGTCGACCGGTTCAACGCCGAGGCGCGGGCGCTGCTCGGGGAGGACGGGTTCACGCGGACGGCGGAGGCGATGCGGGCACTGGCCTACTGGGAGCGGTGACGCGGGCCTTCGCTGTCGCCGGGCTGCCGGGCCCGAGCCGCGCCACTATCGTGAGGCCATGTACTCGACGCGGGTCTCCTGGCATGTGAACGCCCCACGCGCGGCCGTCTACCGGGCTCTGCTGGACGGGGACGCCGTCGAGAAGTGGCGGGTGCCGGACGGGATGACCGGGCATGTGCACGAGTTCGAGGGCCGGGAGGGCGGGGCGTTCCGGGTCTCGCTCACCTACGACGTGCCGACCGGCACCGGGAAGTCGGACGCGCACACCGACACCTACCACGGTCACTTCGTGAAGCTCGTGCCGGACGAACTGGTCGTCGAGGAGGTCGAGTTCGAGACCGACGACCCCGCCCTGCGCTCCACGATGACCATGACCACGACTCTCACCGAATCCGACGGTGGCACGGACGTGCTGGTCGTGCACGAGGGGATCCCCGACATCGTGCCCGCCGCGGACAACGAGACGGGCACGCGTATGGCGCTGGCCAACCTCGCCCGGCTCGTCGAGGCCGCGGCACGGTGATCTCGTCGGAACAGTGACCGGCGACAGCGGGGGCGAGCCGACTGAGACCGACAGCGGGCCGGACGGCACGCATTACGTGATCTTTGCCTGGGGTTCGCCGCGCGTATGAAAGCGCTCGCTTCCATGCGTAGGTATGGACACCGAACTGCTGTCAGGGCTGCGCGTCGACTACACCGACCAGGACGACCCCGTACTGATCCGGCCGGACGGCAGCCCCGTGGACACCTGGCGGGAGAACTACCCGTACGAGCAGCGCATGGAGCGCCCGGAGTACGAGTGGCACAAGCGGCTCCAGCAGATCGAGCTGCTGAAGCTGCAGAGCTGGATCAAGGAGACCGGCCGCCGGCTCGTCGTCGTCTTCGAGGGGCGGGACGCGGCCGGCAAGGGCGGCACGATCAAGCGGTTCACCGAGCACCTCAACCCGCGCGGCGCCCGGGTGGTGGCGCTGGAGAAGCCGACCGAGCGCGAGCGCGGGCAGTGGTACTTCCAGCGGTACGTCGAGCATCTGCCGACCGCCGGCGAGATCGTGCTGTTCGACCGGTCCTGGTACAACCGGGCCGGCGTGGAGCGCGTGATGGGCTTCTGCACCGACGACGAGTACCGGCGCTTCATGCGGCAGGCCCCGGCCTTCGAGCGGATGCTGGTGGACGACGGCGTCGACCTGGTCAAGTTCTGGTTCTCGGTGTCCCGGGGCGAGCAGCGCACCCGGTTCACGATCCGTCAGGTCGACCCCGTACGGCAGTGGAAGCTCAGCCCCATGGACCTGGCGTCGCTGGACCGCTGGGAGGACTACACCGCCGCCAAGGTCGCCATGTTCCGCGAGACGGACACCGAGCACGCGCCCTGGACGGTGGTGAAGAGCAACGACAAGAAGCGGGCCCGCGTCGAGGCGATGCGCAGCGTGCTGGCCCGCTTCGACTACTCCGACAAGGACGAGGAGGTCGTCGGCGCCCCCGATCCCCGGATCATCGGCGCGGCCGCGGGCCTGCTGGAGGCGGGGGAGGACGACTCCGAACTCGGGCGCTGACCGCCGCCCGTTCCCGCCCCGTCCTCGTGCCGACCGCGCGCCCGCACCTGCGCTAACCGCGGGGCAGCACCGTCACGCGACGGAAGTTGCACTCGTCCCCTGCCGTGCGCCCGGCGGGGGAGGGGCGGTTCTGATGGGCCTTGAGCGCGGCGCTGACCAGGCTCATCAGCAGATCGACGTCGGTGTCGCAGTCGAGATGCACGGTCACCCAGTCCGAGCCCGGGACCAGCCGGATCGCGGTCGACTCCTGGAGATCGTCGTGGAACCGCCCGATGGCCGCCGAAGTCAGGTGCAGGTCCACGTCCCGGTCGGAGTGGAAGTGCACGATCTCGCTGTGGACGGAGCGCAGTGCCCGCCCTGCGCCGCAACTGGCCGGGCCCGAGCTGAGGTCGGGCCAGACTTCCAGTTGTTCCAAGGCGCGCTGGGCCAGTGTCATGTCCCCATAGTCACCCGATCATCGCTTCGCAACCAGAGGTTGAGCGATTCGTAACCGTGGCGTGAGGTACCTCTCGGCCAACGCGGCCTAGTCGGGCGGGGTCGGGGTGTCGTGCGTGCGGTACATCGCCTGTACGTCCAGCTCCAGCTGGACCGTCGGCCCGACCACCGCGATACCGCGCGCCAGCATGCTCCGCCAGTTCAGGGTGAAGTCCTCCCGGTGCAGCTCCGCCTTGGCCAGCGCCGCGCACCGCAGCTCCTCGCCGTAGCCGCCGTTGACCGAACCCAGGTAGGTGGTGTCCAGTTCCACCGAACGGCTGACACCGTGCATGGTGAGCGAGCCGTGCAGCGTCCACTTGGCGCCGCCCCGGTAGGCGAAACGGGTGCTGGCGAAGTCGATGTACGGATAGCGCTCGACGTTCAGGAAGTCGGCCGAACGCAGATGGTTGTCCCTGGTGTTGTTGCCCGTGGTGATGCTGGCCGCGTCGATGCGCACCGACACCCGCGACTCGGCCATGTCGTGTGCCACCTGGATACCGCCGGTGAACCGCTCGAAGCGGCCGTGGACATGGGCCATGCCGACGTGCTTGGCGATGAACCGGATCGCCGTATGCGGGGGGTCGAACAACCAGGTGCCGGGCGTCGGCAGTTCCAGCTGCCGGGCGGACGTCAGCTGGACCCGCACGGCATGCTGTGGCGGACCGGCGACGACCTCCAGCGGCTCCCGGTGCGGTGTCAGGCCCTCGGCCGTGATCATGAGGCTGTAGCGGCCCGGCGGCAGCGCGGCGAAGAAGAGGCCGTACGGGTCCGTCGTACCGGACGCCACGACCTGGTGCGAGTCCAGCGCGGTCACCGTCACGTCGGCGCCGCGCATCGGCAGCCCCACCGGATCCACGACCTCGCGGCCCACGAGACCCGCCCCGGCCGGCACGGGTGACAACGGGAGACCCGGCGTCCCTCGGGGGCGACGCCTCCTGAGCAGACCGAGGGGCATGCTGATCACCTTTCTTTGAGGCAGGGGGATGGGGTGGGGGGAACGTCAGCGGGCGGCCGAAGTCGGCGGTACGCCCGCGTAGGCCGCCCGCAGCACGGCGAGCACGCCGTCGGCGGTCACCGGGCGGGGGTTGGCGTAGGCCGCCTGGCCCGCGGTCTGTGCGGCGGCTGTCGCCAAGTCGGCTTCGGTCAGGCCCAGTTCGGCGAGGGAGCGGGGCGCGCCGAGGCGTCCGGCGAGTTCCCACAGGGCGGTCGGCGCATCGGCCGCGTCGAGGGCGCGGGCCACGGCGTCCGTCGCCTCCGGGGCGGCGGGAGCGTTGTAGGCCAGGGCGTACGGCAGCACCACCGTGTGCGTCTCGGCGTGCGGCAGTCCGAAGCTGCCGCCCAGGACATGGCACAGCTTGTGGTGCAGGCCCATGGTCGTGGCACCCAGACAGGACCCGCACAGCCAGGCCCCGTACAGCGCGCGGCCGCGGGCCTCCGGGGAGGTCGGCTCCGCGGCCACTTCCGGAAGCGCCCGCGCCATCGCCCGAATGCCCTCCTCGGCCATCAGTGCCACCAGCGGCGAGGTGTCGGGGGCGTAGAGGGCCTCGACGGCGTGCGCGACGGCGTTGACGCCGCTGGTCACGGAGAGCGGTACGGGCAGGGACCGGGTGAGCTCGGGGTCGTAGACCACGCTGCGGGGCAGCACCTTCGGGTCGCGGCCGGTGCGCTTGACCCCGTGTTCGGTCAGGCCCCAGACCGGCGTCATCTCCGAGCCGGAGTAGGTGGAGGGCACGGCGATCAGCGGCAGACCGGTGCGCAGGGCGATCGCCTTGCCCAGCCCGATCGACGAGCCGCCGCCGACCGCCACGCATCCGTCGGCGGCGGCCGCGCGACCCGCCTGGACGGCCACGTCGGCGACCTCGACGGGGACATGCATCCGGGCCCGGTCGTGCACCCCGGCGCAGGCCGGGCCGAGCGCCTCGGCGACCGCCCGCGCGGTGTCCGCGCCCCGCTCCCCGCACACCACCAGCACCCGCCGCAGCCCGAGCCGTTCGACCTCACCCGGCGTCGCCGACACCGCGGCACCGGGCCGGAAGACGACCCGCACGGGCGGGGCCTCGTAGGAGAAGTCGAGGGCGTCCTTCACGACCGCTCCAGCACGAGGTCGAAGCGGGCCTGCCGGAAGGGGTTCGGCACGCCGAACTCCCGCGCCGCCGACGGGTCGTCGACCGCGGCGAAGTCGGTCACGAGGCCGGGCTTGACCGCGAACACCGCGTCCGAGTCCAGGTACTCACTGCCCTCGACGAAGATGTGCGTGGTCACCGGGGTGTGCCCCGCGGCCGAGGCGATGAAGTGGATGTGCGCGGGCCGGTAGGGATGCCGGCCCGTGGCCCGCAGCAGCCCGCCGACCGGCCCGTCCGTCGGGATCGGATACGGGCTCGGCACACACGTACGGAACCAGAACCGTCCCTCGTCGTCCGCGGTGAACAGGCCGCGCCCGTTGCCCGGCGGCTGTACGTCAGGCTGCTGCACGTCGTAGAAGCCGTTCCCGTCGGCCTGCCACACGTCGACGACCGCACCGGGCAGCGGACCGCCGTCCCGGGACAGCACCCGTCCGCTCACCACACACGGCTCGCCGCCGCCCACCAGGTCGATGTCCGCGCCGAGCCCGCGCACCGGCGACTCGGTCATGTGGAAGGGGCCGAGGACCGTCGACTCGGTGGCGCCGGGGCCCTGCCGTTCGTTGATGGTCTCCACGAGCATCGACAGCCCGAGCACGTCCGAGAGCAGGATGAACTCCTGCCGGGTGTCCGTGCAGGCCTGCCCGGTCGCCGTCAGGAAGCCGATCGCCCGCTCCCACTCCTCCTGTGTCAGCCGCGTCTCGCGCGCGAAGGCGTGCAGATGCCGGACCAGCCCCGTCAGCAGCTCCCGCAGCCGAGGATCGTCCGTGCCCCGCAGACTGGCGACCACCTCGTCCGTGACCGTCGTGTCGTCGCCACCCATGCCGGCTCCTTCCTGGGCCCTCATGTCAACCGTGCCCGAGAATCCGCCGCAGCGCCCGCGTGAGCAACCGTTCGGCGTCCTCGTCCCCGGCCGCGTCGGCGTGCCGGAACGCCACGTACCCGTCGGGGCGTACGAGGAGGGCGCCCGCGTCGGAGATCCCGCTCAGGCCGGCCCAGTCGCCGTACGGGTCCTCGTACTCCTGGCCCGGTCCGACGACCACCGTGGCGACGTCGAGGGGCTGGGCCGCGGCGGCCCGCCCCCACGCCTCGCCGCCGATGCCGGTGAGCAGGGTGAAGCGGCCCTTGCCGACGGTGTCGAGGGTGGACAGGGTCCGGGTCCCGGAGGTGATCCAGGCGTGCGGGAGCTTGGCACCGGGGCGGGAGGTGGGCTGGTGGTGCAGCTCGGGGTCGCGGGCGGTGCCGGGGTCGGGCGTGCCGTCGGGGACGACCGCGGCGGAGGTGTAGCGCTGGTTGAGGTCGACGCCGTGCGCGTTGAACTCGTACACCTTGAAGGCGATCGCCTCGCGCAACGCCGCCCGCTGCTTGGAGGCCGCCTCGGTGGCGTCCTTGCGGGCGGCGATGTTGGCCCACAGCTGCTCGGGTGTCTGCGGCGAGAGCCCGTCGAGCGCCTCGAAGATCGGGGCGGTCTCGGCGATGGACTGGTTGGCGCGGGTCACGATCTGCTTGCCGACCGGCGCGCGCTCCACGCTGTAGGTGTCCAGAAGGCCGGGCGAGGCGACGCCGTCGAGGACGAGCTTCAGCTTCCAGGCCAGGTTGTAGGAGTCCTGGACGGAGGTGTTGGAGCCGAGCCCGTTGGACGGCGGGTGGCGGTGCACGGCGTCACCGGCGCAGAACACCCGGCCGTTGGCGTACGTCTCCGCGTACATCTCGTTGACGGTCCACGCCGAGGACGACTTGACGGTCACCGGTATCTCGTCGTCGCCGACCAGCTGCCGTACGACGGAGAGCGCGTACTCCTCGGTGAGGTCGGGGGCGCCGGCGCTCACGTCGTAGCCCCAGACGATCAGCCACTCGTTCCAGGGGCGCACGCAGCGCACCAGGCCCGCGCCGATGCCGCCGACCGTGGCGCCGGGCGCCAGCACCCAGTAGAGGGTGGAGGGGCGGTGCGCGGTGTACTTGCTCAGATCCGCGTCGAAGACGATGTTGACGCTGCCCGCGACGCCCATCTGACCGCCCATCGGCAGCCCCGCGTCCTCGGCGACCTGGGAGCGGCCGCCGTCGGCGCCGATCAGGTATTTGGCCCGGATCGTGTACTCGTCGCCGCGCAGCCGGTCCTCGACGGTGACCGTGACACCGGCCTCGTCCTGGACGAAGGACTTGTAGACCGTGCTGAAGCGGAGGTCGGTACCGCGGGCGATCGCCGCGTTCACCAGCACCGGTTCCATCAGGTGCTGCGGCATGTCGCACATGCGGGTCGGGCTGGCCAGTTCGTGCGCGGCCTGCACCAGCGGGTCGTTGCCCCAGGACCGCACCCGGCCGAGCTCCTCGCCGGCCAGGCTGGTGCAGAAGGTCGTGTTGCCCATCAGGTGCTGCGGCGTGGCCTTGGCGATCACTTCGTCCTCGACGCCGAGATCGCGCAGCACCTCCATGGTCCGCTGGTTGGTGATGTGCGCGCGGGGCGTGTCGGCGAGGCTCGCGTACCGGGTGACGACCATGTTGCGCACGCCGTAGGTGCTCAGGGCGAGCGCGGCCGACGCGCCCGCCGGGCCGCTGCCCACGATCAGTACGTCGGTCTCGACAACGGTGTGCACGACGGAACGCTCCAGGAGATGAGACAGAAGATGGGACAGCAGAGCAGGAGAGCAGGAGAGGCGGCGGACGAGGCAGGAGACATGACAGGGAGACGGGTGCGGACTCCGGCCCTTTCAAGATCATGGAGCGCTGCGGCCGGTCGTGGGTGTCTCAATACGAGACAGTCCGCCGTCGCTCCCGGCGTGCCGCCCCCGCTACGGTGAACAGCGCCATGACCACGACCGAGCATCCTCCCGCCCTCGCCCCGCTCCGCCATGCTCGCGAACGGTTTCTGACGGGGCGCCCGCTCCCGGACGGCGTTCCGGAGGACGTCGTCGCGGCCTGGCGACGCGCCCGGTTCTTCGGCGTACGGCCCGATCTCGACGGCTCGGTGAGGGAGTCGGCCCACCCGGTCGACTCGCCCCTGCTGGAGGCTGCGCGTCCGGCCCTCACCCGTATCGCCCCGGCCGTCGACGCCGGACGACGGTCGGCCCTCGTGCTCACCGACGAGCGGCTGCGGGTGCTGTGGTCGGCCGGCAGCGCGCCCGGCGACGACACGTGCCGTGACCTGTCCGAGCGGGAGGTCGGTCACAACAGCGCAGCGCTCGCCCTGCGCACCCGGCGCCGGGCGGAGGTGCACGGCCCCGAGCACTTCCTCGACGTATGGCAGGACGTCTCCGCGGTCAGCGTGCCGCTGCTCGCCCCGGAAACGGAAGAGGTCCTCGGCACGGTGACGATCGCCTCCGGCCTGTGCCCCGGCTGCCGCCCACACCCCGGCGCCGCCCTCGCCGAGGCGGCCGCCACGGCGGTGGAAGCGGAACTGCGGGCACGCGCGCGTACCGCGGAACGGGCCCTGCTCGACGCCTATGAGCGGGCCGCGCGGGGCCGCGAGCGGGCCGTCGTCGCACTGGACGGCCGAAACCGCCTGGTCAGCGAGGCGGCGACACGCCTCGCCTCGCCGCAGGTGCTGGAGGCGCTGGAGGGGGGCGCACGGGCGTGGGGGAGCGGGTGCGCGAGCGGGAGCGGGAGCGGGAGCGGTGAGGCGTACGACATCTCGCTTCCCGAGGACGCCGGGTGCACCGTCGAGATCAGTCCGGTACGGCATGAGGGGCGCGCCGTGGGTCTGGTCGCCGTGCTCGAACCGCGGCCCGTGGAGCCGGTTTCGGCGTCGGTGCCGGCGCTGCCGCGTGCGGCGGGCGCGCTGGTGGGCGGCTCGGTGCCGTGGCGGCACGCGGTCGCGCGGGCGGCGGCGCTGGCCCGGAACACGGGGCCCCTGCTCATCGTGGGCGAGCGGGGAACGGGCAAGACCGCGCTCGCCCTCGAACTGCTCGACGGCACGGCCCCGTTGGTCGTGGACGCCGCCGAATCACCCGAACTCGGCCTCCGGGACGACGAGCGCGGCGAGATGGGGGTCCCCCCGGCCCAAGGCTGGGAAGGGGCCGGTGACCGCCCCTTGGTGCTGCGCCACGCCGAACGACTGGCCCAGCCGGACGTCGCCGCCCTCAACTCCCTCCTGGCCGAGCGCCCGGGAGTGCGCCTGGTCGTCACCTATACCCCCGCAACCCCGCCGGGCCCCTGCCTGCAGCGCCTCCTCGACACCCTCGCCGCCCGCTCGGTGACCCTGCCCGCGCTACGGGAACGCCCCGAGGACATCAGGGAGTTGCTCCCCGCCCTCGCGCCCAGGCCGGTCCCCGGCAGCCCGCCGCTGACCTGGACGCTGGACGCCCTGCGGGCGCTGGAGCGGCATCCCTGGCCCGGGAACGTCACCGAACTCGCGCACCTCGTACGGGCGGTGGCGAGTCAGCGACGGGTCTGCGGGCCGGTGCGCCGGAGCGAACTGCCGGACCCCGTCCGTGAGGGACCCGCGGGACGGAACCTCAGCCCGATGGAGCTCGCCGAGCGGGCGGCCATCCTGGAGGCGCTGCGCCGCCACGGCGGCAACAAGGCGCGCGCCGCGGCGGCGTTGGGGATCGCCCGGGCCACCCTCTACCGAAAGCTGCGGGAGTATCAGGGGCGGGACGCGCTGATCTCCCCGAAGCCGTGATCTTCCCGCCGGCCTGATCTCCCCGAAGCGCTGATCTCCCGCTGCCCTGTGGGCCCCGGCCTCAGCGCGCCCCGGTCCAGTTGTGCGCCACGTCGATCACGACCCGGTCGGTCGCCACCCACACCCGGAACGGCAGCCGTGCCCGGACGCCGAGCCCGATCTGCGTGTCCCCTTCGAAGCTGCCGACGAACCGTGCGTCCCGGAACGTGCGGTATCCCGTGAGGTTCACGCCCTTCAGGCGCTCACCGGCCCGCACGGGATACGTGGGCTGCCCCGTGTCGGGGTCGTAGGCGGGGGCGGCCACCCGTACCTCGAGGACGGCTCCGCCGCCGACGGGGACGTGGTGGCCCGAACCGTCCTGGTAGAGGCGGCTGACGTACCTGACGGTATAGCCGAGGCCGCTGGTGCCCGCGCCGGGAACGTCGACGACCATGCGGTCGAAGCAGGCGTGCCTGCCGGTCCTGACATCGGTCAGCGACTCCGTCGTGGCGGCGGAGCGGGTCTTGGCCACGCTGCCCCAGCCGGTCGGGCAGGCCGTGGTCTGCGCGGTGGTCGACGTGGTGGTGGTCGTGGTGGCATCGGCCGGGACCGCCGCCACGCCCAACGTGGCGACCATGAGCGCGGTGGTCGTCGCCCATGCGGTTTTGTTTCGTCCCATTTCATCCCCTAGAAGGGTGTGTGTCTGATATTAGGCAAGACATTCGGGTCGGCGGAATGGTTGCACCGTTCCGGAGTTCTTCGGTCCGGGCTGTACAACGATCGGCGGCCCGCTCGGGAACCCGCACCGGGCGCGGGGCGTTCCACGAAGGACGGCTGCTGCTGACGGGGGCCGCACGCGTACCAGGGGGGCGACGTGACGCGGTTGATCGTCATGGGCGGTGGGATCGCCGGGACCGGAGCGGCTCTCGCGCTGCACAAAGCCGGTTTCGACGTCACCGTGTACGAGGCGCACCCCGACTCCGCCGAGGACATCGGAGCGTTCCTGACGCTCGCGAGCAACGGCATGCGCGCCCTGACACAGATGGACGCCTCGGAGGCGGTCACGTCGATCGGCTTCCCGCTGACCTCGATGCGAGTCCTGGACGACACGGGGGCCGAGCTGGCCCAGGTGCCGCTCGGCGAGGCGGGTACCCCGCACCTGCGGTACCAATGCCTGCGGCGCGGCGAGCTCAACACCGCCCTCCAGGCCGAGGTCGCGCGCCGGGCCATCGGCATCTGCCACGGCGCGCGCCTCGCGTCGGTCGAGGACGGCCCGGACGCCGTCACCGCCCACTTCGCCGACGGCACCACGGCGACCGGTGACCTGCTCATCGGCGCCGACGGCCTGAACTCCACGGTCCGCCGGCTCATCTCCCCCGACGCACGGCCGGGTTATGCCGGGCAGTACGTCTTCTACGGCTATACCGGCGACGCGCCCGCAGCCGGCCGCCCCGAGACCATCACCATGGTGCGCGGCAGCTCCGTCGCCTTCGGGTACGCGGTGTCACCGGAGGGGGAGACGTACTGGTTCGCGCGCGTCACCGACGCACCCTTGGCCGCCGACGCCATCGCCGAGGGCACCCCCGCCCGCTGGCGTGACCTGCTGCTGCCGTTGCTGCGCAAGGACTCCACCCCGGCCGCGGACCTCGTCGCGGCCACCCCCGACCGCCTCATGGTCACCAACGCCACCGAACTGCCCACCGGGACGCCCTGGCGCTCCGGCCGGACCCTGATCATCGGCGACGCGGCCCACGCGGCGTCCCCGGCCACCGGGCAGGGCGCCTCGATGGCACTGGAGGATGCCGTCGTCCTCGCCAAGTCCCTGCGGGACGCGCCGGACACGGAGGCCGCGCTCACCCTCTACGAGCGGCTTCGCCGCCCTCGCGTGGAACACAACATCACCGTCAGCGGCAACATCTCCCGAGGCACCCACACTCCCTCGGGCCCTGGCCCCGGCCCCGGCCCGGCTCCCCGAGGCGCGAGCGCGGAACGGCCGGGCGACGACGCACTCATACGACAGCTGGACTGGGGCACCGACCTCTGGCGCACCGCGTCGTGAGCGCACCGAGTCGTGAGCGGACGGCGTCCCAAGGGGACCGCACCGGAGGTGGCTCGCACCGTAATTCGATGCAGCGGCCAACCGGCGCAACCCCGGCGGGCATCGGCCCCTCATACAGGTCGAACCGACCCGGACCCCGACCCGGGTTCGCGGAGAGGAGCGCGTGTTGGCCCGTCAGTTGTCCCGTCGACAGTTCGTGGTCTACTCGCTCGCGGCGACCACCCTGACCGTCGCCGCGCCCCTCGGCTGCGACGGCGCAACCGCTGAGGGCGCCGAGGAACCCGCGGACGGCGACCGCAGGCCGTCCGACGTCCTGGTCACCGGCACCGACGCGGAGATGCTGGTCCTGGAGGTCACCCCGGCCAACAAGGTCATCGTGAGGCTGCCGCGCGTCGAGGTCGGCCAGGGCGTCACCACCGCCGTCGCCATGATGATCGCCGAGGAGCTGGACGCCCGGCTCGCCGACGTCGACATCCCGCTCGCCGACGCCCGCAGCGAGGGCAACCAGTTCACCGGCGGTTCCAGCTCGGTCAGTTCGCTGTACGGACCGGCCCGGCAACTGGCCGCCACCGCCCGCGCCAAGCTGGTGACGGCGGCCGCCCGCCGCTGGCACGTCCCCGCGCGAACCCTGCGCACCCGGGGCACCAGGGTCTTCGCGCCGGACGGGCGGTCGGCCACCTTCGGATCGCTGACCAGGAGCGCCGCCCGGATCACGCGCCCCACGGTGTCGACCAAGCCCAAGCCCGCCTCCCAGCACCGGGTGATCGGGCGGCCCACGACCCGGATCGACGCCCGCGACATCATCACCGGCAAGGCGAAGTACACCGGAGACCTCACGGTGGCCGGAGCCAGGCCGACGGTCGTGGCCCGGCCGCCGACGATCGGCGGGAAGGTCGTCTCGCTGGACTCCCGCGCCGCCCGCGCCCTGCCCGGTGTGCACGCGGTCGTGCAGATCGACGGCGGTGTCGCCGTGGTCGCGGAGACCTTCCACCACGCGTTCCAGGCCCGGGACGCCCTCCGGATCAAGTGGGCGCCGGGCCCCCTGGCGGACCTCTCCGACTCCGCGATCCGCTCCCGGCTGCGCGCCGCCGTCCCGAAGCTGGGGACGCCGCCGCGCGGATCGGCGCAGACCGAGGCCGAGTTCGAGTTCGCCTTCGTCAGCCACGCGCCCATGGAGGTGCTCACCGCCGTGGCGGACGTCCGCGCCGGGCGGGCCGAGATCTGGTTCTCCTCCCAGACCCCGACGTCCGCGCGAGAGGACATCGCCTCGGCGATCGGCCTGCCGGTGTCCAAGGTGCGGGTCCATGTGGTGCGCGGCGGCGGCTCGTTCGGGCGGCGCCTGAACTACGACGCCGCGATCGAGGCGGCCCTGATCTCCAAGAAGGCGGGCCGGCCGGTCAAGCTGATGTGGAGCCGGACCGACGACATCCGGCACGGCAGGATGCGCCCGGCGTCCCAGCACCGGATCCGGGCCAGCCATGACGGAGGCCGGGTCGTCGCCTTCGCCCACGCGATGGCCTCGGTCAGTGAATCCTCCGAGAAGCAGGGGCTGTCCACGCAAGGCGGCGCGCGTTCCGCCGTACGCGCCCCCGCGGCGGCCCCGCTCCCCAGCGACAGCGGCCTCTACAACTTCGGCCGCCTCTCCGGCGACTCGGGCTCGGTCGGCCTGGCGATCCCCCTCGGCGCCTGGCGTTCGGTCGACTCCGGCACGGTGCGCACCGCCGAGGAGATCGTCGTCGACGAGGTCGCCCGCAGCCTCGGCAAGGACCCGGTCGCCTTCCGCCGCACGACATTGCGCAGCAAGACCGTCAAGGCCGTACTGGACAAGGCCGCGAGCGCCGGGGACTGGGGCCGGACCATGCCGGCGGGCCACGCCCAGGGCGTCGCCGTCCACGAGGAGTACGACTCCGCCGTGGCCTGCCTGGTCGAGATCGACGCCGTCGATCCGAAGAACCCGCGGGTGACCAAGGTGGTGATGGCCGCCGACGTCGGAACGGCCGTCAACCCGCGCGGACTTGAGGCCCAGCTCATGGGCACCGCCGTCGACGGGATCTCCACGATCCTGCGCGCCGGCCTGCACATCGACCGCGGCGCAGTCCGCGAGAGCAGCTTCGCCGACTTCCACTACGCCCGCCAGCGGCACGCCCCCCAGCACTTCGAGGCGCACATCCTGCCCTCGCGGCGCGACCCCGGCGGAGCCGGTGAACTCGGCGTCCCGGCCGCCGCCGGCGCCGTCGCCAACGCCTACGCC
The DNA here is from genome assembly GCF_001270495.1 of Streptomyces viridochromogenes. GTDB lineage: Bacteria > Actinomycetota > Actinomycetes > Streptomycetales > Streptomycetaceae > Streptomyces > Streptomyces viridochromogenes_A. Next base: position 236,599 of record NZ_LGUR01000196.1, on the reverse strand, counting down.
CGGGCGACCGGCACCAAGCCGCGCCGCTTCCCGCTGAACTTCTGAGCCACCCGAAGAGAAGGTACCGATGCCCTCCCACTCCTTCACCCTCAACGGGAAGCGGGTCACCGTCGAGGCGCCCGCCGACATGCCCCTGCTGTGGGTGCTGCGCGACCTGCTGAACGTCACCGGCCCCAAGTACGGCTGCGGCGTGGGCGCCTGCCGCGCCTGCACCAGCCATCTCGACGGCGAGGAGATCCAGCCCTGCGTCGTCCCGGTCGCCGACTGCGCCGGGCGCGAGGTCACCACCATCGAGGGCCTGGCCGACGGCGACCGGCTCCACCCGGTGCAACAGGCATGGCTCGACTGCGACGTCGCCCAGTGCGGCTTCTGCCAGCCGGGCCAGATCATGGCCACGGCCGCCCTCCTGAAGAAGACACCCCGGCCGACGGACGCCGACATCGACCGGATCGAGAACGTCTGCCGCTGCGGCACGTACTCCCGGATCCGCGAGGCGATCACGAAGGCGGCCGCCGGTAGCTGACCGACCCGGTGGCTTCAGCCCGGCCGTGGGCCCCCGTACCCTGATCGCCGTGCAGAACAGCTCCGAGGACCCGGGTGCCACGGCCGCTCGATTCACCGGCCTGCCGGCGACCGGCCGGCGCCGCCTGTCCGCGGCGCTCGCCGAAGTCACGCTGGACGGCGGGCGTGTGGTGATGGTCAAACGCGGCGACGGCCACCGCGCCGCACAGGCCGAGGCGGCCGGGCTGCGCTGGCTGGCCGAGGCAGGTGCCGTCCGCGTCCCGGCCCTGCACGGCCACGACGAGCGGTGGCTGGTCACCGACCGGGTGGCGACCGGTCGGCCCGGTGCCGAGGCGGCGGAGCGCTTCGGCCGCGAGCTGGCCGCACTGCACGCCGCCGGCGCACCCGCGTTCGGTGCCCCACCGCCCGGCGGTCCCGAGGACGCGTACATCGGGCTCGCCCCGATGCGCAACGTCACCGGCGCCGACTGGCCCCGCTGGTACGCGGAGCACCGGGTGCTGCCGTATCTGCGCCGCGCGGTCGACGAAGGCACGGTCCGCGGCGCGGAGGCGGCCGAGTTGGAGCTGGCCTGCGAACGGCTCCCCGAACTGGCGGGCCCCGCCGAGCCGCCCGCCCGACTGCACGGCGACCTGTGGAACGGCAACGTCCTGTGGGGCGCCGACGGGCACACCTGGCTGATCGACCCGGCCGCGCACGGCGGCCACCGCGAGACCGACCTGGCCATGCTCCACCTCTTCGGCTGCCCCCACCTGGACCACATCCTGGACGGCTACCAGCAGCGGGCCCCGCTGGCCGACGGCTGGGCCGACCGCATCGCCCTGCACCAGCTCTTCCCGCTCCTGGTGCACGCCGTCCTCTTCGGCCGCGGCTACGCGGAACAGGCCCTCACGGCGGCGAGGACGATTCTCCGCACTCGTTGACGCGCGAACCATTGGCGACGCACGAACCATTGACTGGGCGCGGCCGACTCCCGACACCGGCCTGACTACGTAGTCAAGGTGGCGGTACACGGCTGCCGCCGCCACCGACTACGTAGTCGTCGGCCCATCGACCCGCCACCATCCGGGAGTTCCTATGGCGACGACGATGACAGAGGTCGCCCGTGCCGCAGGCGTCTCCCAGAAGACGGTGTCGCGGGTCGTCAACGGCGAGCCGCACGTCAGCCCGCAGGTGCGCGACCGCGTCCTGCGGACCATCCGGGAGCTGGACTACCGCCCGAACAACGCGGCGCGTGCCCTGCTCCTCGGCCGGTACCGGCGGATCGGCGTCGTCTCGCTGGGCACCGCCCTGTACGGGCCGTCGACGCTGCTCATCGCGCTGGAGCGGGCGATGCAGCGGGCCGGGTACTCGTTCGCCCTGGCCAGCACCCTGGAGGGTCATCGGACTGCCGATGGCCATCTGGTAAGTCCGCCGCCCTCGACGGCGCGGGACGCCTGCGCACCTTCACCACCGTCACCCTGCCCGCCCTGAAGCCGGTGACCGCCTTCGTCATCGTGACGTCCTTCATCGGCGCGGCCCAGATCTTCGAGGAGCCGTACCTGCTGACGGGCGGCGGGCCGGCCGAGTCGAGCCTCTCGGTCACGATGTTCGTCTACCGGGCCGCCTTCCAGCGCCAGCAGTTCGGCTACGCCGCCGCCGCGGCCGTCGTGCTCTTCGTCCTCGTCTTCGGTCTGAGCCGACTCGTCAACCGTCTCCTCGGCATCGGGAGGACCTCATGACGCGCAACCGCGTGCCGCTGTACGGCGTACTGGTCCTGCTGGCGCTGGCCTTCCTCGCCCCCCTCCTGTGGGCGCTGAGCGGCTCGTTCAAGCTGCGCGGCGACATCTTCGGCTACCCGCCCAGGCTGGTACCCGACCCGTTCACCCTCGACAACTACCAGCGTCTGTTCTCCGGACAGCCGTTCTGGCGCTGGTTCCTGATGAGCACGGTCGTCGCCCTGACCGCCACCGTGGTGTCCGTCTTCGTCTGCGCCCTGGCCGGCTACGGCTTCGCCAAGTTCCGCTTCGCCGGCCGACGACTGCTGTTCGGCGTGATGTTCAGCTCGCTGTCCATCCCGTTCGCGGTGATCCTCGTGCCGTTGTTCGTGGTCCTCGTCAAGACCGGGCTGGGCAGCCCGTGGTTCGCGCTGGCCGAGGCCCGCTTCACCGTGATCCGGGTCGGTGAGTCCGTCTGGTCGACCTGGGAGCCTTCGAGCGGCCGCTTCGACCTCGACTGGCTCCAGCCGGTGCTGGACGGCGCCCACGAGCGCGGCATCTCGGTGATCCTCGGGACGCCGACGTACGCGGTGCCGGGGTGGCTGGCCCGGCAGTACCCGGAGATCGCGGGGGAGTACCGCACCGGCGAGCGCCACGGCTGGGGCGCCCGACAGGAGGTCGACTTCACCCACCCGGCGTTCCTCTTCCACGCCGAGCGGATCATCCGCAAGATCGTCGCCCGGAACGCCGACCACCCGGCCGTGATCGGCTTCCAGGTCGACAACGAACCCGGCCTGCACCTCTTCCACAACCACGGCGTCTTCCAGCGCTTCACCGACGAACTGCGCGAGCGGTACGGCGACGTCGAGACCCTCAACCGCGAATGGGGCCTCGTCTACTGGTCGCACCGCCTGTCCACCTGGGCCGACCTGTGGACCCCCGACGGCAACGTCCAGCCGCAGTACGACCTGGCCTGGCGGCGCTTCCAGGCCCGGCTCACCACCGAGTTCATCGCCTGGCAGGCCGAGATCGTGCGCGAGTACGCCCACCCCGGCCAGTTCGTCACCACCTGCATCTCCTACGACCGCCAGGCCGTCGAGGACGACAAGCTGACCGAACGGCTCGACGTCACCGCGGGCAACCCGTACTACACGATGCAGGACGCCCTCGCCCTGCCCGACCGCAACCGCTCCGGGCAGGACTGGACGACCAACGGCACCTGGGCGCTCTACCGCAGCGCCGACCGCATGTACTCCTCCCGCCAGGAGCCGTTCCTGGTCACGGAGACCAACGCGCAGGCCATCAGCTGGCCGTGGAACAACCGTCCCGCATACGACGGCCAGTACCGCCAGGCCGCCTGGGCGCTCATCTCGCGCGGCGCCTCGATGATCGAGTACTGGCACTGGCACACCCTGCACTTCGGCGCCGAGACCTACTGGGGCGGCATCCTCCCGCACAACGGCCGACCCGGCCGTGTCTACCGCGAACTCGCCGCGCTGGGCGAGGAGTTGGAGGCGGCGGGCGACCTGGTCGCGTCCCTCACCCCGGACGCCGACGTCGCCTTCCTCTACGACGGCCCGAGCAAGTGGGCCCTGCAGGCGCAGCCACCGCTGGCCAGGCCCGACCGCGGCCCGGACGACCGGTCGTACGAGACCGTCTTCGACGCCTTCTACCGGGGCGCCTTCGACGCCGGCCTCCAGTCCCGCATCCTCCACCCCGGCCAGCTCCCCGACACCGAACTGCCGTCGGTCCTCGTCGTCCCCGCCTACTACGCCGCCGCCGACGCCACCGTCGACCGGCTGAAGGCATACGCCGAGCAGGGCGGCCACCTGGTGCTCGGCCCCCGCACCGCCTACGGCGACCACGAGGCGCGCGCCCGCACCGACGTCCAGCCCGCGCGCCTCGCCGAGGCGGCCGGGGTGACGTACGACGAGTTCAGCAACCTGGACGCCCCGCTCCCCGTGACCGGTACGGGCGCCCTCGCCCTCCCGCCCGAGGCGCACGCACTCCACTGGGCGGACGGTCTGCAACCACAGGGCGGTGCCGAGGAGTTGGCGGCATACGAGCACCCGCACTTCGGGCGCTGGCCCGCCGCCACCACCCACCGCCACGGCGCCGGCCGCATCACCTACGTCGGCACCGTCCCGAACCCGGCCTTCGCGCGGGCCCTCCTCCAGTGGGCGGCTCCGGCCGCCGCCGGCGTCCGGCAGCGGCCACACCCGTCCGTCACGTCGACCTCGGCCAGGTCCCGCGACGGCCGCCGGGTCCGCTTCCTGCACAACTGGTCGTGGGAGCCGGTGACCGTTCCCGTGCCCGAGGCGGTGCGAGACGCGCTGTCCGGTGCCGAGTATTCCGTCGAAGTACCCGGCCGTGGCCGCGCAGCCGGCGCAGCCAGCCCGCGAGGGCCCTTGGGATGTGAAGGTCCTCCAGGAGCGCTGACGGGATCGGTGACTCAGTCCGTGCCCCGCACCGGTCGGCCGGTGAACGCGTCCAGCAGGATCCGGTCGCCGAGCGGGCGGCCCAGTTCCACCGTCACCTTCTTGGCCAGCAGCTGGGCCGTGCAGGGACCCTCCTTCTGCCCGACCATGTAACCGGACAGGACCACACTGCCGTCCGTCTCCAGCACGTCCACGGCCGGCCCGTCGTCGCAGGCCCCGTGGTGGGCCAGCACGGTGGCGGACCGGCCGTCCGCGGCCACCTCGACCACCTTGCCGAGTTCCCAGAGGTCGTTGCCGAGGTCGCCGACCGGTCCGATGGGTGCCTTGGGCGGCTTCGAGGGGGCGAGGGCGACCCGCTTGAGGGGGGTGTCGTAGCCGTCGAGCGTGAACAACCAGGCCGGGACGGTGGCGGGGCCACGGCTGGTGGCCAGTGTCGTCTCGCCCAGCTTCGCCCCGGTCACCGTGAGGCGCGGCCCGGGGGAACTGTTGCGGTCCAGCTGCTCGTAAGCCTCCCGCGCCCTCATCAGCGGCAGCGTGAGCGAGTCACCGTTCCGCCAGGTCACCCGCGCGTCCTTCGCCGGGGTCTCGGGGAGGTCGCCGCGCAGCTCGAAGTTCTGGCTCGTGTACGCCTCCTTGTCGGCGTCGTTGTGGAAGGCGTCCTCGGGCAGTTGCACCGGGTCGGCCACCGGGTGGTAGCCCTTGCGCCAGTTCTCGGCGGCCGGTGAACCCTCCCAGGCCCTGGCGACCTCGCGGGCGCGCGGCCCGGTGTCCGGCGCCGGCTCGGAGGTGCCGGCGTCTGCCGCGCCGCCGCCGCACCCGGCGGCGAACAGGCCCAGTGCGGTGAGTATCCCGACGGTGCGTGAGCTGGTCGTACGCATGGATCCCCCAGAGCGGACGGTGACGAGGCGGTGAGGGCGGTGCCGGCGCCGCCCGACACTGTGACGCACGAAAGGGGCGCGGCGTTCGGCCGGACGTCAGATGACGCCGTCGGCGCGCAGGGCCTCGATCTCCGCGCCGGTACGGCCGAGTTCACGGAGGATGGCCTCGGTGTGCTCGCCCACCGCCGGTACCGGGTCCATGCGCGCGGACAGACCGGTGAGGTCGGCAGGCGGGAGGAGGGCCTCCACCATCGCCCCGCCGGGGACCGCGACGTCCCGCCAGCGGCCGCGCGCGGCCAGGACCGGGTGGTCCAGGAACGCGGCGACGTCGTTGACCCCGGCGCAGGCGATGGCGATGGACTCCAGGTCCTTGAGGATCTCCTCGGCGTCGGAGCGGGCGCAGCGCTCGGCGACGATGGCGTTGAGTTCGTCGCGGTGGGCCACGCGGGCGGAGCCCGTGGCGAAACGCGGGTCGTCGGTCAGCTCGGGCCGGCCCAGGAACCGGGCGCACAGGGCGGCCCACTCGCGTTCGTTCTGGATGGAGAACAGCACCTCCTTGCCGTCGGCGGCCGGGAAGGTGCCGTACGGCGCGATGGTGGCGTGCTGGGTGCCCAGACGCGGGGGCTGGCTGCCGCCGTACCGGGTGTAGTAGGCGGGCTGGCCCATCCACTCCGCCAGCGCCTCGAACAGGGACACCTCCACCGGGTGGGCCCTGCCGGTGGTGGCGCGGGTGTACAGGGAGGTGAGCATGCCGCTGTACGCGTACATCCCTGCGGCGATGTCGGCGACGGAGATGCCGACCCGGGCGGTCTCCTCGGGTGTGCCGTTCAGCGACACCAGTCCGGTCTGGCACTGCACCAGCAGGTCGTACGCCTTGCGGTCGGCCCACGGCCCGGACGTGCCGTACCCGGAGATCGTGCACGGGATCAGCCGCGGCCACCGCTCGGCGAGCGCCTCGGCACCCAGGCCGAGGCGGTCGGCCGCGCCCGGCGCGAGGTTCTGCACGAACACGTCGGCGCCGTCGAGGAGTCGGTCGAGGATCTCGCGGCCCGAGGGGTTCTTGAAGTCCAGCGTGACTGATTCCTTGGACCGGTTGAGCCACACGAAATAGCTGGACGTGCCGTGCACCGTCGTGTCGTACCGGCGGGCGAAGTCCCCGCCCCCGGGCCGCTCCACCTTGATCACGCGTGCGCCCAGGTCGGCGAGCTGCCGGGTGGCGTAGGGGGCGGCCACGGCCTGTTCGAGGCTGACCACCGTGATGCCGGACAGGGGTAGCTGCGACGCGATCATAGGGCCCAGTTCTACGACCCCGCCCGACCGCTGTCAATGGCGCTTTTGCCCCCTGACCTGCGCCTTTCGTTGATCTGCCGGGGTCAGACCGGTACGCGGAGCGTCTCCACCGCCCTGACCAGCGGGGCGAGTTCGGGGTTCTTCGCGGCTTCGTCGAGGGCTTGGCGCAGGGCCGTGTCGTTGGTGGGGCGTGCCGCTTCGAGGAGTTCGAGACCTGCTTCGGTGACGTCGGTGTAGATGCCGCGGCGGTCGGTGGGACAGAGGTAGCGGGAGAGCAGGCCGCGGTCTTCGAGGCGGGTGACGAGTCGGGTGGTGGCGCTCTGGCTGAGGACGACGGCGTCGGCGACCTGCTTCATCTGGAGGTGGCCGCCTTCGCCGCTGTGCTGGCGGCTGAGGACGTCATCGTGCCCGGCCTGAAGGGCGCGCTCGATGTGCGCCTCGATCCTGCCGTGCAGCAGGGAAAGGGCGCACCAGCCCTGGGCGAGCGCGGTGAGCGCGGGATCTGTTGCGGTCATGGCGCCGGTCTCCTGTCCCGAGGTGAGTGACATCCAGGATAGGGCATGTGTGAAATTTCCGGCTGTCGCGCATAGTGCGCGCGTGCAAGTAATGACCTGCTGCTGCTCCGCTACTGTTCGCGCTGATTCTGCACCAGATGCCGCATCGCCAGTGCCAGCCCCAGCCTGAACCGCCCCTGCGGAGTGCGCAGCGGCCAGCCCAGCAGGTGCTCGGCTTGCGCGAGCCGCTCCTGGAGCGTGGAGTGGTGGACGTTGATCTCGGCCGCCGCCGCCCGAAGGCTCACCGTCGTGGCGACGGCGTGCAGTGTGGCGAGCAGCCAGGGCGCGGCCGCCGCGGCAGCCTCCACGGCGTGCACATCGGGCGGCGGCTCCGCGCCCGGTACGACGAGGTCGGCGAGGAGCGCGACATCGCCGAGTTCGTCGGCGTGCACGACGCGGGGACCGGGGTCCTGGGCGGTGCCCTCGGCCGTGAACCGGAGCGCGACGCGCGCCTGTGACCAGGACCGCGGCAGCTGGAGCGCCGGTACGGCGGGCCCCACGCCCACCCGGCCGACGGGCGGCTCGGCGTCCCCCTGCGCGGGGACGATCCTGGGCCGGCCGTCGAGCGGGGCGAGGACGCGGGCCGGTACGGCGGGGTCGAGCCCCAGCCGACGGGCCGCGTGCAGTCGCGCCGCCTCCGGAGCCGTGGCGTCGAGGACGGTCTCGACCAGCGCCGGATCATCGGCCGGCGCCCGCCCGCGAGTCCGGTCGAGTACGAGCCGTACGGCACCGGCGGCCCGCTCCAGGATCACCGCGTCGACGACACTGGGCTCCGCGCCCTGAGCCCGCTCCAGCCACAGCGCGGGAGAGCCGCCCGGCGTCAGCGGGGCGGACGGCCACCCTGGATCCGGTGGCGGAGCGCTGTCCCGACGCGTCCCGTCGGCCTCGACCCGCACCCGCACCCGCCGGTCCGCTTCCACGAGCCGCGCCGGCACCCCGGCCAGTACGGCGGCACCGCGCACCAGCGCCTCCAGCCCGGCCCGGGACTCGGCGAGCCGATCGAAGTAGGCGATGACGCGAACGGCGGCCCCGGCGTCCGGGTCGAGCGCGGTCAGGCGTCCGGCCAGCTCTTTCATAGGCCCATGGTGCGGCATGCGGTCAAGCGGCGGGTAGGGTCCCGCCGCGTAACCCGGCGGACGAGTGGGCGGTCCCTCAGGCGTGCCTCACTGGCCCAACAGCCGCCTCAGCCACGCCAGATGCGCCCGCCGACAGGCCTGCGAGAGCGCCGCCTGCGGAGCAAAGCCGTCGAACCCGTGGAAGCCGCCGGGCCACACATGCAGCTCGGCCACCCCGCCCGCCTGCCAGATCCGGGAGGCGTAGGCGACGACCTCGTCCCGGAAGGTCTCCGCGGAGCCGACGTCCAGGAAGGCGGGGGGCAGCCCGGACAGGTCCTCGGCGCGGGCGGGCGCCGCGTACGCGGGGACGTCGGGCCCACCGCGGCGCTCACCGAGCAACGCCGTCCAGCCCGTCTCGTTCGCCGTACGGTCCCAGACGCCCAGGCCCGCCATCTGGTACGTGGACGGGCTGTCGTTGCGGTCGTCCAGCATCGGGCACATCAGCAGCTGGCCGATCAGCTCAGGGCCCCCGCGGTCCCGGGTCAGCAGGGCCAGGGCCGCGGACAGCCCGCCGCCGGCGCTGGCACCGGCGACGACGATCCGCTGCGGGTCGCCACCGAGCTCGGCGGCGTGCTTCGCCGTCCACTCCAGGCCGGCGTACACGTCCTCGATCGGCGCCGGGTGCGGGTGCTCCGGCGCGAGCCGGTACTCCACGGACACCACGACCGCGTCCAGTTCCTTCGCCCAGTCCAGGGCGGCGTCGACGCCGACGCGGTTGTTGCCGAGGATCATCCCGCCGCCGTGGACGTGGTAGATCACGGGCCGAGGGCCGACTGCCGCGGGGGCGGCGGGCCGGCAGATCAGCAGGGAGATCTCGGGGGCACCCGCCGGGCCCGGCACCGCCCGGTCCTCGACCTCGAAGAAACCGTCCAGGGTCAGATCCAGTTCGGCCAGCATCTGGATTCCCGCACCCTGCCGGACGTCGGCTATCTCGTCCATCGTGAGGCCGGGCGAGATCACGTCCTTGATGAGTTCCAGGGCGCCGGCGAGCTCGGGATCGAACGGTGGCGGGACCTGCGGCGGGACCTGGGTCATGGCTTCTCCTCACACGGGGGCACCTGCGTGCCCGGCGGCTCTGTGGCCATGATCTGCGTGCCGGCCCCGGCCCGAGGGCCGCCGTTCGGCGGAACCTGCCCGCCGTCCGGCGGGTGAGGCAGATGACCTGGAGTTTGCCAGGACATGGCCGGTTGTTCACCAGTTGTGGGTGGAAGAGATGACCGGCGGCGACAACTCTTTCAAGGTCCCACCTGCACCAGGAGTACTCCCCGTGAACGTCTCCCTCTCTGTCTGGCTGCTGACCGTCGTGGCCCTGTGCGCGCTCGTCGCCGTGGACTTCTTCATCGGCCGCAAACCCCACGACGTATCCATCCGGGAAGCGGGGACGTGGACGGTCGTCTGGGTCGTCCTGGCGTGTCTGTTCGGCGTCGGCCTGTACTTCTACGGTGGCGGCGGGCCCACGGGCGAGTTCTTCGCGGGGTACATCACCGAGAAGTCGCTCAGCGTCGACAACCTCTTCGTCTTCGTTCTGATCATGGCGAAGTTCGCGGTGCCCTCGCAGTACCAGCAGCGCGTCCTGATGGTCGGCGTGATCATGGCCCTCGTGCTGCGCGCCGGCTTCATCGCGGCCGGTGCGGCGATCATCTCCACGTTCTCCTGGGTGTTCTACCTCTTCGGGGCCTTCCTGATCTGGACCGCCTGGAAGCTCGTCCAGGACGCCCGCAAGGAGGAGCACGAGGAGGAGTACCAGGAGAACAAGCTGCTGAAGATGGCCGAGGAGCGCTTCGGCGTGGCCGACCGCTACCACGGCACCAAGCTGTTCATCACCGAGAACGGCAAGCGGATCATGACGCCGATGCTCGTCGTGATGCTCGCGATCGGCTCCACGGACGTCCTGTTCGCGCTCGACTCCATCCCCGCCATCTACGGGCTGACCCAGGACCCGTACATCGTCTTCACCGCCAACGCCTTCGCCCTGATGGGCCTTCGCCAGCTGTACTTCCTCATCGGCGGCCTGCTGAAGAAGCTGGTCCACCTCAGCTACGGCCTGTCGATCATCCTCGGCTTCATCGGCGTCAAGCTCGTGCTGCACGCACTGCACGAGTCCGGCGTCCACGTCCCCGAGATCAGCATCCCGTTCTCGCTCGGCTTCATCGTGCTGGTCCTGGCGGTCACGACGCTGACGAGCTTGCGCGCTTCGAAGAAGCAGGAGCAGCAGAAGCAGGAGCAGGCAGAGGCCGAAGACGTGGCATAGCGAGCAGGGGCTCGTCCCCGCCGGTGTGACGGCCGGATCGCCGCGTCATCGGCAGGGCGAGTCCGCCGGACTCCCCGCGGGCGTCCCGGAGGGCCGGCTGCGGGAGACGACGCGCATACCGCGGTCGTCCACGCTGCGGACCTGTAACGAACCACACGCGCACCGCGTCCACACCGTGCTGCCCGTCGCCGTGGTGTGCCGGGACACCACCTGGTAGGGCTCGGCCCCGTCGGGCCACCCGCAGTGCGGGCAGACGGTGCCGGTCGTGCTGGTCATGGCGACTCCTCGTACCTCGGTGGCTGGTCGTGCCGGTTGATCGTCGCGACACCACCAAGGGTGCGGTGCGCCTTCCTGGCACGTCCAGGTTGACTTTCCGGACACCACCTTGAAGCGTGGGCTTCATGATTGACCTGCGCCGACTGCACGTGCTGAGGGCCGTGGCGCACTACGGCACGGTCACCGCGGCCGCCCGCGCCCTGCACTTCACCCCGTCCGCCGCCTCCCAGCAGATCCGCCAACTGGCCCGCGACCTGGGCGTCGACCTCCTCGAACCGCAAGGCCGCGGGGTACGTCTGACCGCGGCCGCCGAGAGCCTGCTCGCGCACGCCGACGCGATCGCGGAGCGCTGGGAGGCGGCCGAGCTCGACCTGCGCGCCGAGTACAGCGCCCCCGCCGGGCAACTGCGCGTGAGCGGCTTTCCGATGGCCGTCTCGGTACTGCTGGCGCCCATGGCCGTACGGCTGCGGGAGCGGTATCCGCGGCTGACCGTACGGCTCCAGGAGACGGGGGTGCCGGAGAGCTTCGACCGGCTCTTCGAGGGGGAGGCCGACCTGGCCGTGGTGGAGGTCGCGCCGCACAACCCGCCGCTGAGCGACGCGCGCTTCGACCAGCAGCCACTGCTGGACGACCCGTACGACCTCGTCGTCCCCGACGGCCATCCGCTGGCGGGACGCGGGCGCGTCGACCTCGCGGAGGCGGCGCACGAGGACTGGATCGCGCCGGTGCCGGAGAGCCCCTGCCGCACGCATGTGATGTCGGCGTGCGGGGCGGCCGGGTTCACTCCCGACGTGATCCATCACGCCCTCGACTGGAACGTCACCGCCCATCTGGTCGCCCACCGGCTCGGCGTCGCCCTGATCCCGAGGCTGGCCCAGGTGACCCCGGACCTTCCCATCACCCGAGTTCGCTGCGCGGGCGAACCGCACCGCAAGGTGCTCACCTGCACGCGCCGGGGCTGCCGGGAGCGCCCCGCGGTGGCGGCGGCGCTGGAGGAGCTGCGGGAGCTGGCGCCGACGGCGGTGGCGTGACCGGCGGGGAACGGGGACGGCCTGGCCCGCCGGGAGAGAAGCGGCGGTGGACCGCCGCGCGAAGAGGGGCCGGAGCGCTCGGCTCCGGCCCCTCCTGAGGGCCCTGGGTCGGGTCAGGCCGCGACGGCCTCGCCCGCGTGTCCGTGGACGCGCGCGATGACCTCGGCCAGCTGCGCGGAGACCTCGGCGTCGTCGGACGGGTGGGTCTCGGCGAAACGGGTCAGCGAGCCGGGGATGGACAGCTTGACATCCTCCAGCACCTTGCCGCCGGCGATGCCCACGGCCTTGCGGGTCTCGTCCTGCGCCCACACGCCGCCGTACTGGCCGAAGGCGGTACCGACCACGGCGACCGGCTTGCCGCCGAAGGCCCCGGCGCCGTACGGGCGGGACAGCCAGTCGATGGCGTTCTTCAGCACGGCCGGGATGGTGCCGTTGTACTCGGGGGAGAAGAAGAGGAACCCGTCGGCGGCCTGCGCGGCCTCGCGCAGCGCGGTGGCGGCGGCGGGGACGCCGCCCTCGACGTCGATGTCCTCGTTGTAGAAGGGGATGTCGGCCAGGCCCTCGAAGAGCACGACCTCGGCGCCCTCGGGAGCGAGCTTGACGGCTGCCTCGGCCAGCTGACGGTTGTGCGAACCGGCACGAAGGCTGCCGACGAGCGCGAGGATGCGAACAGACATGCGAACTCCAAGATGCTGAAACACTGCCACAGGCAATCCGGACCGGGGTCCGTTTAATTTCTAGCACCTTAACCGGACCGCGGTCCAGTTTCATTCCCGATGCTTTACGCTGGCTTCATGTCCACCCTTCTGCCGCCCTTCCCCCAGCCCCAGGAGCCCGTCGACAAGCCTCAGCTGCTGGAGGTCGGTTCCGGCGCCGGCGAGCCCTGCCTGCGCGCCGACGCGGCCCGCAACCGGGCCCGGCTGCTGGAGGCCGCCACCCGGCTGATCGCGGAGCACGGCGCGGCCGGGGTCACCATGGAGGCGGTGGCCGCTGAGGCCGGGGTGGGCAAGGGGACGGTCTTCCGCCGCTTCGGTGACCGCACCGGCCTGCTGACGGCACTGCTGGACCACTCCGCGAGGAATCTCCAGGCCGACTTCCTGGGCGGGCCCCCGCCGCTGGGTCCCGGGGCGCCCCCGGTCGACCGGCTGCGGGCGTTCGGCGTGGCGGTGCTGTACCGCACGGCCGAGCAGCTGGACCTGCAACTCGCCGCCCAGCCCGACGCGGCCCGGCGGTACGCCCACCCCTCGGTCCGGGCCCTGCGCACGCACGTCACGGTGCTGCTGCGGCAGACCCTGCCGGACGCCGACTGCGAACTCCTCGCCCAGACGCTCATGGCGTACCTGGACCCCGCCCTGATCAACCACCTGACCAGGCAGTGCGGCATGCCCATGGAGCGGCTGGAGAAGGGCTGGCTCGACCTCGTCGACCGCGTGACGCGCGCGGAGACCTGAGCGGTGGCCCGAGCCGGGGCGTGACCGGGCGAGGACCCTAACCTGAGCCCAACTCACAGGTTCTGCAAAGATGCCGTACGTCATGGTGCAGATACCGAAAACGCCCGCGCCCGCTTCCTCCGCACCGCGCTCGGTACCTACGAGCGCCGATGTGGCCCGCCTGGCCGGCGTCTCGCGCGCGACCGTCTCCTACGTCCTCAACAAGACCAGCGCCGTCCGGATCAGCGAGCCCACCCGCCGCCGCGTCCACGAGGCCGCGAAGGAACTCGGGTACGTCCCGCACGCGGCGGCCCGCAGCCTGCGCGCCGGGCACAGCCGCATGGTCCTGATGCCCGCCCCGAGCTTCCCCGTCGGCCCGCTCTACAGCCGGTTCCTCGGCGACCTCCAGCTGGCGCTCGGCCGCCTCGACTACACCGTCGTGCAGCATGGCAGCGTCGGCCTGCACGGCGACGAGGCCGCCCGCGCCTGGGCCGAGCTGCGTCCCGTCGCCGTCCTGGTGTCCGGCTCCGGCCTCGGCCCCAAGGGCGTGACGGTGCTCAAGCGCTCCGGCGCCCGGGCCGTGGTCTCGCTCGGCCCCGAGTCCGTCGAGGGTGCCCACGCCCTGCTGATGGACTACGAGGCGGTGGGGCACTGCGCGGGCAGCCACCTGTACGCCCGCGGCCGGCGCCGGATCGGCGTCGTCGTGCCCGAGGAGGACCGACTGGACGCCTTCTCCACGCCCCGCCTCGAAGGTGTGCGCCGCGCCCTGCACGGCACCGACGCCACCCTGACCGAGCTGCCCCTCGCCTACGAGGAGGAGTCCGCCGCGCGGCTCGCCGCCCGCTGGCGCGACCTCGGCCTCGACGCCGTGTTCGCCTACAACGACGAGTACGCGATGCTGCTGATGCGCGCCCTCCAGGACGAGGGCGTCCGCGTCCCCGACGACACGGCCCTCATCGGCGCCGACGACCTGATGCTCGGACGGCTGCTGCGGCCCAGGCTGAGCACGGTCCACATCGAGCTGCCGTCCGGCCGCGACCTCGCGGAGCTGGTCGACCGCGCGGTCCGCAACCCCGGCGCCGCGCCCGAGGCGCACAAGGTGCTGGGCGCGACGGTGGTGCACCGCGACTCCAGCTGAGGTGTCGCGAGGCCGTTTGAGGCGGCGGGACTCCGCCCGACGTACCGTCGAAGCCAGGGAGGTGTCGGACATGCGCACCACGGTCGGCATCATCGGCGGCGGCCCCGCCGGACTGCTCCTCGCGCGCCTGCTGCACCGCGCGGGCGTCGACTGCGTGGTCCTGGAGGCGCGGACGCGGGAGTACGTCGAGCGGCGCCAGCGGGCCGGGATGCTGGAGCAGGGCACGGTCGACGCGTTGCGCGAGGCCGGCGCCGCCGAGCGGCTGACGGCCGAGGGGCTGGTGCACCAGGGCATCGAGCTGCGCTTCGACCGGGAGCGCCACCACATCGACTTCCCGGCCCTCACCGGCGGGCGTACGGTGACGATCTATGCCCAGACCGAGATCGTGAAGGACCTCGTCGCGCTGCAACTCGCCGAGGGCCCACCGCTGCTGTTCGGGGCGCAGGCGCTCGCCGTCGGGAAGCCGGACAGCGACAGGCCCGTCGTACGGTTCCGGCACGAGGGTCGCGAGCGGACGCTGACCTGTGACTGGGTCGCGGGCTGCGACGGCTTCCACGGCGTCTCCCGTGACGCCTTCCCGGCCGGGGCCAGCCGCTCCTACGCGCACGAGTACCCCTACTCCTGGCTCGGCATCATGGCCGAGGTGCCTCCGTCGTGCGACGAGTTGATCTACGCACGGGGCGAACGCGGCTTCGCGCTGCACAGCATGCGCTCACCGTCCGTGTCCCGGCTCTACCTCCAGGTCCCGAACGGCACCGACCCGGACGACTGGCCCGACGACCGCATCTGGGACGAACTCGCGGCCCGCTTCGCGATCGACGCCGACTGGACCCTGAACCGCGGACCCGTCACCGCCAAGTCCGTGACGACGATGCGCGGTTACATCCACGAACCGATGCGCCACGGCCGGCTGCTCCTGGCCGGGGACGCCGCCCACATCGTCCCCCCGACGGGTGCCAAGGGTCTCAACCTCGCCGTGTCGGACGTACGGGCCCTGGCGCGCGGCTTCGTCGAGCTGCACCGCACCGGGAGCACACAACTTCTCGACGAATACTCCGAGTTGTGCCTTCAACGTGTGTGGCAGGTGAGCCGTTTCTCGGATGACATGACTAAGATGTTGCACGCTCAACCAGACGGGGATGCGTTCGACGACCGGATGCAGCTCGCACGTCTGCGCCGGATCACCGCATCCCGTCACGCGGCCGCCGAACTGGCGGCGAACTACTCGGGACTTCCGCTCCCCGTGTGAGTCCCGCCGGTGATCGAACGGAGAGTCGCAATGCCGTTGCTCGACCCGAAGGCCTGGCAGTCCACCTCCCTGTCGGGAGATGAGTACGCCGTCACCGAGCCCGCCACCGGCGACACGCTCGGTACCGTCACCCTGGCCGGCGCCGAGGACGTCGGTACGGCCGCCGAGGCCGCCCGCGCCGCCCAGACCGAGTGGGCGCGCGTCCCGCACTTCGTACGCGCCGCGGTGCTGCGCAAGGCCGGTGACCTGTTCGCCGCGCACGCCGACGAGCTGCGCGAATGGCTGGTCCGGGAGTCCGGTTCGATCCCCGGCAAGGCCGACTTCGAGCTGCACGTCGCCTCCCAGGAGTGCTACGAGGCCGCCGCACTCGCCTCCCGCCCGGCCGGGCACGTCCTCCCGAGCGAGGCGCCCCGGCTGTCGTACACGCGCCGGGTCCCCGTCGGCGTCGTCGGTGTGATCGCCCCGTTCAACGCCCCGCTGATCCTCTCCATCCGCTCCGTCGCCCCGGCCCTCGCGCTCGGCAACGCGGTCGTCCTGAAGCCGGACCCGCGCACGGCTGTCTGCGGCGGTCTGTCCCTGGCGGCGGTCTTCGCCGAGGCGGGCCTCCCCGAGGGGCTCCTGCATGTCCTGCCGGGCGGGCCGGAGGCCGGCCAGGCCCTGGTCGCCGACCCGCGTGTGCCCGTCATCTCCTTCACCGGGTCCACGGGCGCGGGCCGGGCCGTCGGCGAGGCCGCCGGGCGTCATCTCAAGCGCGCACACCTGGAGTTGGGCGGCAACTCCGCCCTGATCGTGCTGGAGGACGCCGACATCGACGCGGTGATCTCCACGGCCGCCTGGGGCTCCTTCTTCCACCAGGGCCAGATCTGCATGACGACCGGCCGGCACCTGGTCCACCAGTCGCTGTACGAGGAGTACGTCGAGCGGCTCGCGGCCAAGGCCGACGCCCTCGCCGTCGGCGACCCGCACCGCGCCGAGGTCCACCTCGGCCCGCTCATCGACGCGGGCCAGCTGGGCAAGGTGCACGGCCTGGTGGAGGCCAGCACGTCCCGGGGAGCCAAGCTCGCCGCGGGCGGCACCCACGAGCAGCTGTTCTACCGGCCGACCGTGCTCGCCGGCGTCGACGACCAGACCCCCGCGTATGCCGAGGAGGTCTTCGGTCCCGTAGCGCCGGTACGCCCCTTCGCCACCGCCGACGAGGCCGCCGCACTCGCCGCCGCGAGCTCCTACGGCCTCTCCCTGGGGATCGTCACCGGGGACGCCGCGCGGGGCCTCGACCTGGCCGAGCGCATCCCCACCGGCATCGTGCACATCAACGACCAGACCGTGAACGACGAGGCCGTCGCGCCCTTCGGCGGTATCGCCGCCTCCGGTACCGGCGCCCGGTTCGGCGGCGAGTCCAACCTGGAGGCGTTCACCGACGTGCGCTGGACGACGGTGCGCGGTGACGTGGCGGCGTACCCCTTCTAGATCTTCCGGATCGCGGTCCTGGCCCTACTGGCCGTCCTGCTCGGCCTGCGCCTGCTGAGCGGCCACGGCCTTGTGGACCTCGTCCATGTCGAGCTTGCGGGCCTGCCCGATGACGTCCGCCAGGGCGGCCTCGGGCAGGGCACCCGGCTGCGCGAACACGGCGACCCGGTCCCGGACGATCATCAGCGTCGGGATCGACTGAATACCGAAGGCCTGGGCCAGCTCCGGCTGCGCCTCCGTGTCGACCTTGCCGAACACGAGATCAGGGTTCTCCTCGGCCGCCTTCTCGTACACCGGGGCGAACTGACGGCACGGCCCGCACCAGGCTGCCCAGAAGTCGATCAGGACGAACTCGTTGTCCGTGACCGTCTCATCGAAGTTCTCCTTGGTGAGCTCCATGGTGCTGCTCATGGCGAATCCCTCTTCCTGGTGTCGGGGCGAGGCCGTCGGCGACAACGCGACCGTACGGCTGTGTATTCCGTCGTATCTCCGCGCGCGTACCCGTGTGGCCACGCCGCACACCACCCGTAAGACTGACCCCATGACGGAAACGGATTCCATCGCGTACGACGTCGTGGTACTCGGGGCCGGACCGGTCGGGGAGAACGTCGCGGACCGCACTCGTGCGGCCGGCCTCTCCACCGCGGTCGTGGAGAGCGAGTTGGTCGGCGGCGAATGCTCGTACTGGGCGTGCATGCCCAGCAAGGCGCTCCTGCGCCCGGTCATCGCCCAGGCCGACGCCCGCCGCCTGCCCGGCCTCGGTCAATCGGTCCAGGGCCCCCTCGACGCGGCCGCTGTCCTCGCCCGGCGCAACGACTTCACCTCGAACTGGCACGACGACGGCCAGGTCCAGTGGCTGACCGGCATCGGCGCCGACCTCTACCGCGGCCACGGCCGCCTCGCCGGGCCCCGCACCCTGGAGGTGACCGGCCCCGACGGCGTACGGCACGTACTGACCGCCCGGCAGGCCGTCGCCGTCTGCACCGGCAGCCGGGCCGTCCTGCCCGACCTGCCCGGACTCGCCGAGGTCGAGCCCTGGACCAGCCGCGAGGCCACCGGCGCGCAGTCCGTGCCCGGCCGGCTGGTCGTGGTCGGCGGGGGAGTGGTCGCCACCGAGATGGCCACCGCCTGGCAGGCCCTCGGTTCCCAGGTCACCCTCCTCGTCCGCGGCAAGGGCCTGCTGAACCGCATGGAGCCCTTCGCCGGCGAACTGATCGCCGAGGCGCTCACCGAAGCCGGCACCGATGTCCGCACCGGGACCTCGGTCGAGTCGGTGACCAGGCAGAACGGCTCGGTCGTGGTCGTCACCGACCACGGCGACCGGATCGAGGCCGACGAGATCCTCTTCGCGACCGGCCGGGCCCCGCGCACCGACGACATCGGCCTGGACGCGGTCGGCCTGGAACCCGGCTCCTGGCTGGAGGTCGACGACAGCCTGCGGGTCACCGGCAGCGAGTGGCTGTACGCGGTGGGCGACGTCAATCACCGTGCCCTCCTCACCCACCAGGGCAAGTACCAGGCCCGCATCGCGGGCGCGGCCATCGCCGCCCGCGCCTCGGGAGTCCCCCTCCTGGAGTCGGACCCGTGGAGCGCCCACGTCGCCACCGCCGACCACGCCGCCGTTCCCCAGGTCGTCTTCACCGACCCCGAGGCCGCCGCCGTCGGCCTCTCCCTGGCGGAGGCGGAACAGGCAGGCCACCGCGTCCGCGCCGTCGACTACGACCTCGCCTCGGTCTCGGGGGCGTCCCTGTACGGCGACGGCTACCGCGGCCGCGCCCGCATGGTCGTCGACCTGGAGCGCGAGACCCTCCTCGGCGTCACCTTCGTCGGCCCCGGCGTCGGCGAACTCATCCACTCGGCGACGATCGCGGTCGCCGGACAGGTGCCGATCAGCAGGCTGTGGCACGCCGTTCCGTCGTATCCGACGATCAGTGAGGTGTGGCTGCGGCTGCTGGAGTCGTACCGCGACAACTGACGTACGGCACCGACCGGCGTACTCAGCCCGGCAGTTCGAAGCCGAGGGCCTTCGCCGCCTCGGCCGGGGTCGGCTGGGCCCAGCGCTCGGCCATCGCCTGGTTCGAGGAGAGGGAGCGCGGCTCGGCCCGGTCCAGGTAGAGCACGCCGTCGAGGTGGTCCGTCTCGTGCTGCACGATACGGGCGGGCCACCCCGTGAACACCTCGTCCACCGCAAGCCCGTGCTCGTCCTCGCCGGTCAGCCGCACCTCGGCGTGCCGGGCCACCACCGCCTGATAGCCGGAGACGCTCAGACAGCCCTCGAAGAACGCGGCACGGTCGGCGCCGACCGCTTCGTACGACGGGTTCACCAGCACCCGGAACGGCTGCGGCACCCGGCCGCGCGTCAGCCGTACCTCCTCCGGCACCGGCGCCGGGTCCTCGATCACCGCGATCCGCAGCCCCACGCCGACCTGCGGTGCGGCGAGGCCGACGCCCGGTGTCGCGTGCATGGTGATCCGGAGGGCCTCGACGAAGCGGGCCAGCAGCGCGGGGTCCAGCTGGCCGTCGAAGCGCTCCGTGGCGCGCCGGAGCACCGGGTCGCCGGCCGCCACGATGGGCAACGGGCCCTCGGTGGCCAGGAGTTGCTCGACCTGTTCGGCAAGGGGTGCGCGATCACTCGGAAGTGCCATCGCGCCAGCATGCCATGGCAGCCGAGCGACCCACCGACTCCTGTGTGATGTACGCCACTTAACCGGGCGGGAACTCGACGGCCCCTTCCCCCGACTACTGGACCGCCAGGCAGAGACAGAAACGTCCCCGCTCCCCGTCCGACTCCCCGGAGATGCCGCCGATGTCCACCGCTCCCTCGACCACCGCGGAGGAGGCGACGCAGCCCGATACCCCGGCCTCGTCGCCCCGTAGATGGGCACCGCTGCGCCCGCTGATCCTGCGTCTGCACTTCTACGCCGGAGTGCTCGTCGCGCCGTTCCTGCTCGTCGCCGCGGCCACCGGCTTCCTGTACGCCGGAGCGTTCCAGGCCGAGAAGATCGTGTACTCCCACGAGCTGACCGTCCCGGTCGGCGACGAGAAGTTGCCGATATCCGAGCAGGTCGCCGCCGCGCGCAAGGCCCACCCCGAGGGCACGGTCTCGGCCGTACGGCCCTCCCCGGAGGACGACGCGACGACTCGCGTCATGCTGTCCGGCGTCAAGGGCGTCGACGCCGACCACACGCTGGCCGTGTTCGTCGACCCGTACACCGCCGAGGTGCGGGGCGCCCTCGAACAGTACGGCTCGACCGGCGCACTGCCCCTGCGCACCTGGATCGACGAGTTCCACCGCGACCTGCACCTCGGCGAGAACGGGCGCCTCTACAGCGAGTTGGCGGCCAGCTGGCTGTGGGTGATCGCGGGCGGCGGCCTGGTGCTGTGGTTCTCCCGGCGCCGCGCCCTGCGCAGGGTACGGGGCACCACCGGCCGCCGCCGTACGCTCGGCCTGCACGGCACCGTAGGCGTCTGGGCCGCCGTCGGCTTCGTCTTCCTCTCGGCGACCGGCCTGACCTGGTCGGCCTACGCCGGCGCCAACATCGACGAACTGCGCACCTCCCTCGGCCAGGCCACCCCGTCCGTCTCGGCCTCGGCGGGCGGCGACCACGGAGGTCACGGCGGCGCCGCCGGCACGGGTGGGAGCGGGGAGCACGGCGTCGGCCTCGACAAGGTCCTGGCGGCCGCGCGCGCCGAGGGCCTGGGCGACCCCGTCGAGATCGTGCCGCCCGCCGACGCCTCGTCCGCGTATGTGGTGAGGCAGGTGCAGCGCAGCTGGCCGACGAAGCAGGACTCGGTCGCGATCGACCCGTCCACGGGCGAGGTCGCCGACGTGCTGCGGTTCGACGACTACCCGGTGCTGGCCAAGCTGACCCGCTGGGGCATCGACCTGCACACGGGTGTCCTCTTCGGCCTGGTCAACCAGATCGCCCTGATGCTGCTGGCGCTCTCGCTGATCGTGCTGATCGTGTGGGGCTACCGGATGTGGTGGCAGCGCGGCCGGGGTTCCGCCTTCGGTCGGCCCGTCCCACGCGGCGCATGGCAGCAAGTGCCCCCGCAGATCCTGGTCCCGCTGGTGGCGGTCGTCGCCGTGGTCGGCTACTTCGTACCGCTCCTCGGCATCTCGCTGGCCGCGTTCATCGTCGTGGATGGGGTACTGGGCGAGATGGCCCATCGGCGGGGGAAGCGGACGCCCGCGGAAGTGAACCAGTCGCGGGGGTGAAGGACTTGGGGCCCGGTTCCGGGGGGAACCGGGCCCCGGGCATGGTCAGGGGCGTCGCTCGGGCGTTGCCCGGCCATGGCTCAGAGCTGCTCGAAGTCACCCGCCAGCGCCGAGGCGAGGCGCAGGTGCGGCTCCGCCTCCTCGCTCCGTCCCTGCCGCTGAAGGGTGCGGCCCAGCATCAGCCGGGCGTACTGCTCGACCGGGTCGCGCTCGACGATGACCCGCAACTCGGTCTCCGCGCGCCGCAGTTGGGCCGAGTGGTAGTAGGCGCGCGCCAGCAGCAACCGCGGTCCGGTCTGCTCCGGCACCTCCTCGACCAGCGTGCCCAGGACGCGCGCGGCGGCGGCGTAGTCCTTGGCGTCGAAGAACAGCTGCGCGCGCTCCCAGCGCTCGGCCGGTGTTCCGTAGCCGTAGTACGTCATGTCCACTCGTACCTCCTTCGGCGCCGTCAACCGAGAAGGTCGGTTCAATATTCCACTACGTTCCCGTGCCGGTGTTCCGCTGGTCAGGGCCGCAAATTGGCCAGGGTCGCTACTTGGTCAGGGCCGCGAGCTCGGCGTCGGCCCGCTCGGTGATGAGGCTCAGTACACGTCCGGCGGCGGCCAGTTCCTCCGTCGGGATGCCGGCGTAGATCCGGGCGGTGATCGGGGCGGTCCCGGCGGTGGTCGTGGCGTGCAGCTCCCGTCCGGCCTCCGTGATCCGCACCCGGGACGGCTCCTGCGGCGCCAGCAGCCCCGCGGTGATCAGCTCGTCGACCACGGCGTGCGCCGCCGCGGCGTCGATCTTGAGCGCGCCCACGACACCGCCGACGAGATGGTCCCGCGCCACCGGTTCATCGGCGATGGCGACGAGCCGCAGGGTGACGGACTGCTGGAAGGTCGCGCCGTGGCGGGTCAGTACGTTCTCCAGGAGCGCGCGGCTCGCGTAGTGGGCCAGGGCTATGACTCGCGGGTTGAGCAGGGGAGTGGCGGTGGTCATGACTGCTCCTTGGTGGACTCGTGGTCCGTGGTGGACGGATCGAGAGGTGCGTCGAGCAAGACGGCCAACTCGCGCCTGAACTCCCGGGTGCGCGCGCTGTCCAGGCCGCCGAGCGGTGCCAACAACTGCTCCAGAAGCCCCTGGACGACCTCGATCGCCTGCCGGGTCCGGTCCTGGCCCGGCTCGCTCAGCGCCAGCTGCACCGCGCGCGGGTCCCGGGGATCCCGGGTGCGTTCGAGGAGGCCGGCGGTTTCCAGGGAACGCGCCAACTTGGAGACATACAGCGGTTCGAGCCCGGTGTGGTCGGCGAGGCGCCGCTGACTGGGCCGCTCGCCGTGGCGCTGCATGCCGTACAGCGAGGCCACCAGGGCGTACTGCGCGTGGGTGAGCCCCAGCGGGGCCACGGCTCGGTCGACCGCGACCCGCCACTTCGTCGACAGACGCCACACCAGAAAGCCGGGCGAGGCGTTTTCGGAACCCTTGCTCATGATGAATACCGTACATGGCTACTATATACATGGCTACTATTTTTTGGTGCGCATCGAGACAGCCCCGAGTGACGGACTGACGTGGCGGCCCCGGCGGGGCTAGTTTGGGCGGCATGAGCAATCTTGATCGCGAGGCGGTGCCCGCCGTCTGCGGCGGCCGTGGTTTCGTCGTGGCGGAGCCCGTGCGCGAACTCCTCAGTCCTCGCCGCGTCAAGCTCGGCGAATCCACCGAAGTCCGTCGCCTGCTGCCCAACCTGGGCCGGCGCATGGTCGGCGCCTGGTGCTTCGTCGATCACTACGGCCCCGACGACATCGCGGACGAGACCGGCATGCAGGTGCCGCCGCACCCGCACATGGGCCTGCAGACGGTGAGCTGGCTGCACCAGGGCGAGGTCCTGCACCGGGACTCCACCGGCAGCCTCCAGACGATCCGCCCGCGCGAGCTGGGCCTGATGACCTCCGGCCGGGCGATCAGCCACTCCGAGGAGAGCCCGAAGTCGCACGCCCGCTTCCTCCACGGCGCCCAGCTGTGGGTCGCCCTCCCGGACAGCCACCGCCACACCGACCCGCACTTCGAGCACCACGCCGAACTGCCGGTCGTCACCGCGCCGGGCCTGCGGGCCACGCTGATCCTGGGCGGCCTGGACGGCGCCGCCTCACCCGGCACGACGTTCACCCCGATCGTCGGCGCCGACCTGTCCCTCACCCGCGGCGCCGACGTACGCCTCCCGCTGGAGCCGGACTTCGAGTACGCCGTCCTGTCCATGTCCGGCGAGGCCCACGTGGACGGCGTGCCGATACTGCCCGGCTCCATGCTCTACCTCGGCTGCGGCCGCACCGAGCTCCCGCTGCGCGCCGAGTCGGACGCCGGCCTGATGCTCCTCGGCGGTGAGCCGTTCGACGAGGAGCTGATCATGTTCTGGAACTGGATCGGACGGACGCAGGAAGAGATCGTCCAGGCCCGTCAGGACTGGATGGAAGGGCGGCGGTTCGGGGAGGTGAAGGGGTACGACGGTGATCCGCTGCCTGCTCCGGACCTGCCGGGCGTGCCGTTGAAGCCGCGGGGCAGGGTGCGCTGACCTGCGGGAACGCGTCAGCGTTGGTGGCCGCGGGTCGGAAGACGATCGGGCCATTCTCGCTGTCTTCCACCTGCTTGCCGGAAGGCGTCCAGGCAGCCGGCTGGCTCAGGCCCGTGCGGTTGGCGATTCCGCGGTGTGGCTGTCTGTGGGCGGCTTTGGCAGGACTCTTGCTGACCTGATGCTGACTTTGCTGACGCCTCGTCAGGCTCGGGTGAGCGGCTCTTTTCCCAGCTTCCGGGCTTGCGGAGGCGTGTGCAGGTTCGGTGGTGTCCGGACCGATGCTGACCTGGCCGGCGGTCGAGTCAGGCGTTGCGGAGGGCTGGTGAGGGATCGCTGCTGATGGAGCCGCCGCCAGTGCGACCAGCCGAGCCGGTAGGCCATGTCGTGGCGAGGCTGCACGGTGAGCGTGATGAACAGGCGCTGGATCTCGTTGCAGGACAGCGGGACCAGGCCGTCCGGGGTGGGGCTGCGGGCGTGTTCGTCGGCACGGACTACCGCGAGGAAGGCGTGGGCGAGCATCGAGAGGGTGACCCAGCGGGTCCAAGAGCGGTAGCGGCGGACCTGGTGCTCGTCGAGTCCCGCCAGCCCTTTCTCGGCCTGGAAGGTCTCTTCCACACGCCACCTCGAACCAGCGGTTTTGACCAGCACAGTCAGCGGGACTGGCTCGGTGGAGTGGCAGCGGTGATAGGCGAGTTCGCCGGTGGTGCGGCTGCGGCGGATCAGGAGCTGGTGGCTGCCCGGCGTCGGGGCGACGAGGTCGACGACGGCCCAGTCGTAGAACCGTTGTCCCTTCGCGCCGCGTCCGACGGAGACCTTTTGCCAGGCCCGCTTCGGCACCTTCTTTACCAGGGCATCGGCGCGGAACCTCCCTGCGCCCGTGGCCATTTCGGCCGAGCAGGCCACGGCAAGGACACAGCCGATGCCGCGCCCCTCCAGCGCCGCGCGCAGTCTCGGGTTGCCGCCGTGGACCTCGTCACCCGTGACCCAGCCGACGCGGTGTCCAGCCTCCCAGAACCGTTCGAGCATCCTGAGGGCCAGGTCCGGCCTGGTCGCGAGGACGGTGTCCTCGCCGAGCCCCGCCGCCCGGCAGCGATCCGGATCACCCGTCCAGGAACGCGGGATGTACAACTCCCGGTCCACGGCCGCGTGTCCCAGGGCGCCGGCATAGACGAGGTAGATCGCGACCTGGGAGTTCTCGATCCGTCCGGCTGTGTCGGTGTACTGGCGCTGGACCTCGACGGTGTGCAAACCCTTCTTCACGTCGCCGGTCTCGTCGACGACGAGCACCGCGGCCTCGTCGTGGAGGTGCTCGACGACGTATTCGCGAACGTCGTCGCGGACGGCATCGGCATCCCAGACGGCCCGGCCCAACAGATGGCTGCATACCGTGCGGGCCGGCCTCCCCGGCCCACTCCGCGATCGTCCAGCAGTTCTTGCGGGGCAGGTCCGACGGCAGGCCCAGCAGCAGCCGCCCGGCTCGCACGCGGGGTTCGTATCGGGCGAACCGGCCCGCGATGCGGCCCATGGCCGCCGCGAACGCCTCCCGCCATCGGGCGAGATCTATGCTGTGACCTGCGGCCACCATCTCATCGTCGGTCCACACGGCTCACGATGATCAACGGTGGCCGCACTCGGCCACCCACCGGACCCGGTTGGCATGATCACGCTCTACGAGCGTTCGGTGAGCAACTCCGCCAGGCGGTCGGCGAATTCGGTGAGCCAGTCCCGTCGTGGTCCACTGCGGGCGATACGAAATCCGTGACGGCGACCCCAGAACGCAGCCTGGACGGCATGGAACTGGGCCCACCGCTGGACGCGTCCGCGGTCGAGTTCCGCGGCCTCTGCGAAGACGTCCAAGACGCGGTGGACAGCTTGCGCAGGTCATCCGCTTCCAGGAGCGTCAGCGCGCGGGACTTCAGCAGTGTGCCGCCGTCGTAGGCGGGATCTCCCACGTACCCCTTGGGGTCGACAGCCAGCCGCGGCTCTCGGCCGGCACGCAGGATGTTCCGGGCATGCAGGTCGCCATGGATGAGGGTGTCCGGCTGGGCCCGGCCCAGTTCCCGAACGGTCCCCACGGCGGCATCCAGCACCTGACGCGGCAGCGCATGCGGCAGCTCCTCGGCGTCCTTGCACAACTGCTCCTCCCAGACAGCGGCCTGCTCACGCAGCCGGGGGCATGTCCCGGCAGGCGTACTACCAGCGCCTCCACACCATCGAACGGCTCCTCGGCTGCGACCTGGAATCAGGGCTGCAGCGCACGTCCCTGCACGTCGCGGTGCTGGTCCTGGACGCGCAAGAAACAGCTGTTCCCGGCGCATGACCGGCACGCCGGTCGTCACGCGGAGTAGCCTGCGGCGACCGGTGCCAGAGGGAGACGCCTTGTGATGTACGCGTGTCACCTTGCCCAGCACGCAGAATCCAGCCCGGTCACGCTGTCGTCAACCTCCCACCTCAGCACGGCGGCTCATGCCGTGGCGAGCTTGGGCCCGGCCTGTTGCGGCCGCGCCCAAGCGCGCGTACGCATCCGGCCTACGCTCCTCCCGGGCATGGCGCGACGAGGACCCGGGACGTGGGTGGGTGCCGAGCGGTTCGGGGCGGGGCTTGCCGGTGCGCAGGGCGCGGTTGACGCGTTCGGTGTCAAGGACGTTTGCCCAGCGGGCGACGGCGAGGGTGGCCACGCTGTTGCCGGCGAGGTTGGTCAGGGCACGGCACTCGGACATGAACTCGTCGATGCCGAAGATGAGCATGACGCCGGGGGCCGGGACGGTGCCGACTTGAGCATGATGCCGGCGGCAGGGACGGTGCCGACTTCATCATCAGCCGGGGCAGGGCGCTTTCGGAGGAGGAGGTGCCCAGGACGAGGACGAACTCCTCCCGCCGTGCCGACCGAGGGCCACAGCCAGCAGGTGAGGATGCCGGCGACGATGGCGGTCAGGACCCAGAAGCAGAGTTGCTTGTACCAGCGCGCTTGGCGGGTTCGGCTCGGGAGGGGGAGCGGCTCGGGAAAGGGGAGAGGGCGCGGGAGTGCACGGTGAGCGGTGGGCGGCGTCGTCCCTCCCGCCCACCGAGGGGAGATGGCTCAAAGGAGCTCGATCAGCTTGTCTGTGAACTCGGCGGTGTTCGCGGTTCCGCCCAGGTCACGGGTGCGGATATCGGTCTTGGACAGGACCGAGGCGATCGCGTCCGTGATGTCCCTGGCCGCGGCGGGATGGCCGAGGTGGTCGAGCATCATGGCCGCGGACCAGATCGCGCCCAGCGGGTTGGCGACGCCCTGGCCCGCGATGTCGGGCGCGGAGCCGTGCACCGGCTCGAACATCGACGGGAAGTCCCGCTCGGGGTTGAGGTTGGCCGCCGGGGCGATGCCGATGGATCCGGCGACCGCGGCGGCGAGGTCGCTGAGGATGTCGCCGAAGAGGTTGGAGGCGACGACGACGTCGAAGCGGGCCGGTTCGAGGACGAACTTGGCCGCGAGCGCGTCGATGTGCTCCTGGTCCCAGGCGACCTGCGGGAACGAGGCGGCCCGCTCGGTGACGAGCTGGTCCCAGAACGGCATGGTGTGCACGATGCCGTTCGACTTGGTCGCGGAGGTCAGGCGGCCGCCGCGCTGGGAGGCGAGCGTGAAGGCGTAGTCCAGCACGCGTGTGACGCCGGCCCGAGTGAACACGGCCTCCTGCACGGCGATCTCGTCCGGGAAGCCCCTGTTGAGCCGGCCGCCGACCTCGCTGTACTCGCCTTCCATGTTCTCCCGCACGACGACGAAATCGACCTTGCCCGGCCGCGCGCCGCGCACCGGACTGTCGATGCCGTCGAAGACGCGGACGGGCCGGAGGTTGACGTACTGGCGGAAGCTGCGCCGGATCGGGATCAGCAGCCCCCACAGCGAGACATGGTCGGGCACCCCCGGGTATCCCACCGCGCCCAGCAGGATCGCGTCCTTGTCGCGCAGTTGGTCGATCCCGTCGGCGGGCATCATGGCGCCCTCCCGCAGGTACCGCTCGCACGACCAGTCGTCGTACGACGTGTAGGACAGGCTGAAGCCGTGGCGGCGGCCGAGAACATCGAGCACCTGCTGTGCCGGGGGCAGTACCTCGGCGCCGATGCCGTCGCCGGGGATCAGGGCAATGCGGTGGTTCGTCGTCATGCCGTCGATTGCAGCAAGGCGGTCCGTGGGGCGTCCAAGACGCAAAGCGGATCTCCCTTATAAGGGGTGCCTATCAGCGGGCGGCGGCCGAGGTGGCGGCCGTGACGAACGCGGCGGCCGCGGGCGACAGGCTGCCGCGGCGGCTGACGAGGGCGATATCCAGTGTTGTCTCCGGCTCGATGTCCAGGACGCGGGCGCCCAGTCGCCGGGCGACGTCCCGCCAGGCATCCGTGACGACCATGAGCCCGACCCCGGCCAGTACCAGGGGCATGAGCGACACGCGGTGCTCGCTCTCGGCGGCGACGGTGAACTCGATGCCCTGTTCCCGCAGCGCGTCGACGTAGGCGCGCATCCCGGTACCCGGCTGCCCGACGATCAGCCGCTGTCCCGCAAGCTCCCGGCACTCCACCGCCGTCCGATCAGCGAACGGGCCGTCGGCAGGCACCACCAGCACAAAACGCTGCCGCCCCAGCGCATGTGAGACGACCTCCTTGCCGGAGACCGGCCCGGCGGACGCCAGGAGCCCCAACTCCACGGCCCCCGTGCGCACCATGTCGATCACATCGCGCGAGGTGAACGCCGCTTTGATGGCCACGGAGACGCCGGGATACCGGTGGCTGAAGGCACTCACCAAGGTCGTCAGCGGCTCCACCGCCTGCGACGGCGTCGACGCCACATCCAGGCGCCCCTCACGCAGTTCATGCACCGCCGCGACACTCGCCCGCGCCGTCTCCAGACTCCGCACGGCCTCCCGGGCAGGCTCGATCAGGGCCCTTCCGGCCTCCGTCAGGACTGCCCTACGCCCGATGCGATGGAACAGCTCGGAGCCGAGATCACGCTCCAGTGCCCGCACGGCCTGCGACAGCGACGGCTGCGACACGTACAGAGCGGACGCCGCACGGTTGAACCCCCCGCGATCAACAATCGCAAGGAAGTACTCCAGCTGCCGAATGTCCATACGCGCCCTCTGCCCCTCAAGAAATCAGCCGACGACTCGATTGGTCCCGACCATGGTTGCGTGAAGGATCGCCTCGACGAAGTACGGACCACCGATGGCCTGGCCGTAATCCTCACCGAAGCGTTGCCCTCGGTGGCTAGGGACACTTGGCCGCTCGACACCCCGCGACGACTCGGCCGCTGATTGGGATGTGCGAGGAGATCGCTGAGTAGGACAACGTCGGCGAGGTCGTCTGCGGGGTTGCGCTGACACGACGACGCTCGGGAGCACGATGAGCCGGATATGGGACTGTGTCGACGCCGGCAAGACTCACCACCACTGCGTAGTCCTCGATGCCGAAGGTGCCAAGCCCCTGTCGCGCCGGGTGGCCAACGACGAGCCTGAACTGGTGCAACTTCTCGCCGACGTACCGGCTCTGGGGGACGAGACAACCTGGGCCGTCGACCTGGCCGACGGCGGTGCGGCCCTGCTCGTCGCCGTGCTCGTCAACCATGGCCAGCATCTGCCGTACATCCCCGGCCGTGTCGTCAACCGAGCCTCCGGCAGCTATCGCGGGGAAGGCAAAACCGATGCGCGCGATGCGTTGGTCATCGCTGATCAGGCACGTATGCGTCGTGATCTGAACCCAGTGCGCCCCGGCGACGAGGCCACGGTGGAGCTGAAACTGTTCACGGCCCGCCGCACTGATCTGGTGTGCGACCGCACCCGCGCTGTCAAGCGGCTGCGTGGAGCCTGACCGGTATCTTCCCCGCACTCGAACGTCCCCTGGAGGTGACCAACACCGGTCCCTTGATGCTGCTGACCGGCTACCAGACGCCTGCCGCGATCCGCCGTACGGGTGCCCGCCGGCTGGAGACCTGGCTGCGCAACCGCAGGGTCCGCGGCGCTGCCACGCTAGCGCGGGCCGCCGCCGAGGCGGCCGAACGGCAGCACACCGCAGTTGTCGGCGAGAAGGCGATCGCCCAGCTGGTGCACACCATGGCAAAGGAAGTGATGTCCCTCAACGGGAAGATCGCCGAGGTCGACATGCTCATCGAAAGCCGTTTTCGTCAGCACGAACTTGCACCGGTGATCACCAGCTTGCCCGGGATCGGCCCTCTGCCGGGAGCCGAGTTTCTGGCAGCAACTCACGGCGACCTGGCCTTCTTTGCCACGTCCGACCGTCTGGCAGGCTTCGCCGGCCTTGCTCCAGCGCCTCGGGACTCCGGACGCGTCAGTGGCAACCTCCACCGGCCGAAGCGATACCACCGCGGCCTGCGACGGGTCTTCTATACGTCCGCCCTCATCAGCATCCGCAACTGAGCCTTCTCCAATCTGCCTGGCGGCAGGCTTGGTCAAGTTCCGTGTGTGTCCGGGTCGTTCGCTCATGGTCAGGGTGCGCTCGCGTAGTCGCAGCAGGAAGGCGACGGGTCGAGGAGGGCGACGGAGAGGGCGACAGGGACCGGTGACCCGGATGAAGCTTGCGGAATTCACGGCACACCACGCCCGGCAAGCGGATCCCCGGTGGCGTCATAGGGCTTCGGTCCGTACCCACGAAGAGAGTCCACGAAAGAGAGGGACCCCAGCCGACGCGCGGCTGGGGTCCCTCAAGGCGGTGAGTATCGGTCAGCAGGTGGAGTTGCCCATGCCGTAGACAGCTCGTCTGTGCGTCGGTGGACCGCACCACATCGCGATCAGGCGTACCGCAGTTCAGTGGGAGATTCCACAGTCCTTCACGGGATGCCCACCACCCCAGGGCTGCGTTTCAGCAGGTCGGCGAATTCCGTCGGTTCCCCGCTCGGCTTCGATGCCGTGACACCCCAGTGAGCACGCCCCAACGAGGTGCGGCCGACGGTTCATCGGTCGTAGTCGCAACGGAAGCGCGGTCACAACCACGTGGACTGCGTAAGTGAGCCAGCGCTGCGCTGTCGCGTCTTCGTCCAGTTCGCTCACGTGTGTGCTCCTGCCCTCATGCCCGCCCTCCCACGGAACCTTGGGGACGGTCGGGCGGCGACCGGATTACGCCACATGGGGTGAGGAGCGGTTGTCTGCGCGCTACGACGGCGCTCGATGAAGACGTATGCCTCGACCACGGAGCTCCGGCACACGGTTGTACATCGGGAGCTGCGTGTCGATCCGGTTGGCTACTGGACCAACTCGCCTTGCACCACGAACTTCCATCGTTCGGTGCCCCGTCCGCAACGGGCCTGATTCCCACCGTCATCGTCCTGGGTGTGCCCGAGCCATCCAACGAGCTGACGCTCGACTTCGCCCATATACGCGCCCGCGCACGAGCTGCAGTCGGCGGCGTATCGCACTACGACCTCAAGATTCACCTACCCGATGGACGAGTGCTGGCGTGGCCGCTCGAAGACGCACCAGACTCCGCGGAAACCTTCTCGACTGATCAGCCGCCGGAGTGGCTCCAGGCCGTGTGACGGTGGGACGCCCAGCGGCCAACTGAAGGGCCCAGTCCACACCTGTGACTGAGTGGCTCAGCCACAACCACCGTGGCCGAGCGTCATGAAGTTCAGCCACCATCGCAATTCACATAGTCGGGTTCTCGGATGGGTGCGTTGTTCCGAACCCGGGACCGGTCCCGGTCCCGCCGTAGATGCTTGGGCAGCGTGAAGCAGCGAGGGAGACGGCGGCGGGCGGCGGGCGCTGCTGCGCGCGGTCCGGCCCGGCGCGGGACGTTCGTGGTTCGGTGGCGGCTGCGGATCGGTGGTCTCCTCAGCGGCGTGTTGTTGATCGCCAGCCTGGGCTGGCTGGGGTTCCTGGTGCCGACCAGCCCATGGTGGATCACCGAGGTGTTCCGGCCCGTGGACGACCTTGGCTCGTTTCTGGGGGCGCTGTTCGCCGCGGTCCTGTTGGTGGGCCTGCCCGGGATGGTCGCGGTGCTCGCCGGGATCCGCCCGGGCAACGCCGCGCTACGCCGACGCGTGCTAGCCATGGACGGCGAGGGCGTGTGGATCTACGAGTCGGCGAAATGGTGGTCCGTCCCGCGCCTGGTGCCATGGCGCGACGCCAACCCCGTTCGCGTGTACACCCTCGATCACACCGACATCGATCCCGCCGATACCGGGCCGGGACCAACGTTGGTGCCGTGGGACTTCCTGCAGTTCGGCGATCCGCCGCAGGCCACCATCCACTTGCTGTGGTTGTCCGCGACCGCCGAGGTCATCGTGGCGCAGGCCCGTCGCCGTCGACCGGATCTCACCGTCCTCGACCAGCGGACCCCCCGGGTATCGGGCCTTGGCGGTTGGGTACTACGTCGGCGTCGCCGGCCCCGATCCCGGATGATCACGCTCCGGCGTCAGCGGAGCAGATAGCCGGCGCCGCGCATGGTGTGGAGCCCGGATGGTGGGCCGAGTTTGCGGCGCTGCCGTCACGATCGTCGCTGCGGCAGTGTCGGTCGTTCTGCCGGTGTGACCCACATGCGGATCGCGTCGGCTGAAGAGGTGAACCGGCGCCTGCGGCGATGGTGTCGGGTGAGCGCCGTTCGGCGTGGGAGCCGGTAGCCATCCGCCATGGACCTCCATGACTTCCTCTACCGACACGAACTCGATCACCGGCTTGTCAGGCCCTATGCAGACCCCGCGGCGGGCGAGGACGCCTGGGTGACGCTCCCTCAGGATGCGGAGGTGCCGAGCCCTGCTGGGCACGGTCAGCGCCCTGACAGGCCATGGCGTCTTCGCGCAGATCGCCCGCAGCGCAGTGACCGCCGACCAGCGATACCTCAGCAGTGACACGTCCTGCTACGCCCTGTGCCGGGACACCGCCCTGCGCGAAGCGTTCGGTGATGGGCAAGACGTGGCGTACCTCGACTGTGCTGCCATCGTTCTGGAGGCCGTTCGTATTCAGATGGGCGATGCGGCCTTCGGTCCCTTCCTGCGCTGCGTCGTTGAGGCTGAAGACGCCTACGCCAAGCGTTCCGCGCAGCGTCCAGCGCCCCGGCCTGTGACGGCCGACGCCCATGAGGATTTCGCTTGAAACGCGTGTTGCAGGCGAACCTTCGGCCGGCAGACAGGCCGATGTCGGGACCCGTCCCCAACGGCGTGAATATCATTTCGGCCATGCCCGATCCCGTGTATCCGCTGCCCTCAGGCGATAGGTTGCCCTCGCTAGGGACCTACAACGCTATGGGGACCACACTGCTGCACAACTCTCGTCCGGACGGCAGCGGTTGCTTCTTCGCCACTTGTTGGATCGTGTTCATCCTGCCGGTCGTCCCGCTGGGCCGCTACTACGTGCGGCAAGGCAAGAACACCGAAGAGGGTGGGTTCTCTTCTATCCACACGACAATCGAGTAAGAGTTCGTCGGCAGGTCTCGCCTCCGCTTGGTCGAGGTCATCCGGACCTACCTGTACTTCTGGATCGCTGTCCCGGCTTCCTTCCTCGGGCCGATCATCGCTTCCATAGCCTGGGAAAATAACGAGCCCAACGACGACGCCCAGTTCTATGGAATGCTCGTATCAGTTGCCTTGCTATGTCTGCTGCTAGTCCTGTTGTTCCTCCACCGGACCTACTGGCGACCAGTCCGGAGAGCCCGCTGGATCGAAACCGAAAATGCTCAAGTGGAAGGCAGGTACCAGCAGATTGCCTCGCTGTTGCCGATCGCGTTTCTCGCGGCGTTCTTCGCATTCTGGGCGGGGTGGGCGATTTTTGCTATCGCGCAGAACCTCGACCCCGACCCGAACCCCCTCGCCGATACACTGCTCCACCCTGTGGCCCTGTTTTTGGGACTGCCCGTCGTGGCTGGTGTGGTCGCTCTCGGCGCTGTCGCGATCCGTCGTCGCCGAGCTTGTCCTACCGTTCTCGCAGGGGCGTGCTGACCTGGTCGTCCCAGCCTCGCCAGTGGTTGCGATCCTTCGACGGGGCCGGTCATGGTGAAGGGGTGGAAGCGGAGCAGTCGCTGCGGTGCGAAGTCCCCTACTTCGCACCCGTCGTGGTGGGAACCGGCCTGGTGTGGCTCGGCGGGCTGGGGGTGGCGGGTTTCCGGTGGCTGCGCCACGATCCCACGCATCCCGGGGAGTTCCTCATCCTCGGCGGGCTGTTGGCGCTGACCGTCTGCACCGGCCTGCTCAGGAGCCGGTACGTCGTGCGCGTGGTCGAGTTCACCAAGGCGCAGGTCCGGCTGGAAAGCCGCGCGGACGTGCGGACGGTGCGCATCGCAGACGTGACGGCGGTGGGGGTTGCACACTCCGGCGACACGGCAAGCGGCTACGTGGAGACATCGCTGCGGCTGGACTGGCGTAATGGAAGCCGATCATTCGTCTGCGACCACGATCCCACGTTGGGGCAAGCGCTCGTGAGGCTGCTCCCCTCTCACGTCACGGTGGAAGAGCGGTGGGACCAACTCCAGGAACCTTCGACCGGTTGACAACAATGACTGCAGTGAGAACGAACAACAGGCTGACCAGCCGGTCTCTGATTCGTGGCCAATCGGCCGCCAAGTGGCCATCGGTCGTGAGATTCGGCCACGGAGTCTGAGATTCCACAATTGGTGTAGGACCTCGCGGCTCTTGGCATAGGCCATGCCCGCCGGCCACTGGTTCTGTCGCTGTCTCACGTCGACTGCACAGCTGCTCAGTCTCACGAACGTGGCATTTCCGCACGGTCTCCGCGGTGCCATGCACGCGAGCCCCCGGAGGCGGAGTACTGGGGCGCCGTGCAGATGCGGTGTACTGCTCGCGGCGGTGCCGGACGCCGCGAGGATCCGGTCGAGGTTGTCGTCGCTCTGGAAGTCGGGCCACCACCCCGTACAGGCCAGAGACCCCGCCCATGGTCGAAG
This sequence comes from Streptomyces viridochromogenes, assembly GCF_001270495.1. Taxonomy (GTDB): domain Bacteria; phylum Actinomycetota; class Actinomycetes; order Streptomycetales; family Streptomycetaceae; genus Streptomyces; species Streptomyces viridochromogenes_A. The sequence continues at coordinate 201,630 of NZ_LGUR01000196.1, read as the reverse complement.
TCAGGGAGGTGGCCACGCCGGGCGTGCTCTTCAGCGGTGTGGGTCGTTGGACGGATCATGCAGACCAAATGGGTGACGCGGCCAGACAGTGGCCTCGGCTGTCGTCAGAACCCTGAGTCAGGGGACGGCTATCGCCCATTCTCGTCCGCCCTCATGAAGCTGGCTCCCCTTGTTGGGAGTGGTGAGTCGTGACGTCGGGTGTGGTCGACGCGCAAGCGATCGACCTGCGCGCGGTGCAGCGCCAGGTTGATGCGGTGCTTGAAAGCTTCTTGGCCGAGAAGGCTCGTGCGGCGGCCGGCCGGGGGCATCCGCCGGAGGTGGTGGAGACCGTGCGCGACTTCCTGGCGGCTGGCGGGAAGCGGATCCGGGCGCTTTTGTGCGTGGTGGGCTGGCACGCCGCCGGTGGCCATGACGATGTGACATCGGCGGTTCGGGTGGCGGCGTCGCTGGAATTGTTCGTGGCCTTCGCGCTCATCCACGACGACATCATGGACGACTCGGCCAGCCGCCGCGGGCGGCCCGCGGTCCACCGTGTGATGCGTGCCCGGCTGGGAGCTGGCGAGCGGGCCGAGCGGCTGGGTGCGGGCGGCGCGTTGCTGGTGGGCAACCTGGCCCTGACGTGGGCGCAGGAGCTGCTGCACACCGCTCCGATCGAGGCCGGCCGGCAGCGGCTTGTCCATGGGTTGTATGACGCGATGCTGGAAGAGGTGATGTACGGGCAGTACCTGGACGTCATGGGTACCGGCCGTAGCGCCGATGACGTCGAGGCGGCCTTGCGGATCATCCGCTACAAGACCGCCACCGCGACGATCGAGCGGCCCCTGCAATTGGGGGCTGCTGTCGCCGGGGCCGATGAGGCCACGATGGAGGTCTTCACCGGGCTGGGTTTGCCGCTGGGGGAGGCGTTCCAGCTGAGGGATGACCTGCTGGACGTCTTCGGAAGCCCGGACGGCGCATGCGCTCCGGGCCTGAGCGACCTGCGGGAGGGCAAGCGGACCGTTCTGCTGGCCCTGGGCCTGCAGAATGCTGACCTGGTCCAGCGGGCGCGGCTTGACCGGCTGGTGGGCTGTGCCGACCTGGAGGAGCGTGACGCGGCGGAGATCCGGGACATCCTGTTCGCGACGGGGGCACGCGAGGAGACCGAGCGGATGATCACTTCCCGCTACGAACACGTCCTGCGCGTCCTGGACGGGGCCGGCTTCCCGCCGGCCGCGGATCGTGCTCTGCGTGGGCTGGCGGTCAAGGCGACCCAGTACACCTCCTGACCCCTGCTGCGACCGCGGCCCTAGGGCACCCAACGTCAACCGTCGCACGTCTACAGCGGTGTCACCCGACTCCCGAGCAGGAAGAACTCGTGATGACCGAGCAGGTTCTCGATCGTGTCTCTGGATATGAGCGCTGGTTCAACACGCTCTTCGAGGAGTACTTCGACACGTTGAGCGTCGGGCTGGGTGCGCCGTCGTTCAGCCGTTTCACTCCGGAGTGCCTGCGGTTGCTGCGGGAGTTGTCCTTGCGGGGCGGGAAGCGGATGCGGGTGGTTTTGCTGCATGAGGCGGCGCGTCTGGTGACGGAGGAGCCGGTCGAGGGGCTGGAGGCTGCGGCGCTGAGTGTTGAGCTGCTGCAGACTCACGGCCTGGTGCACGACGATCTCATCGATGACAGCCCCACCCGCCGCGGCGGCCCGTCCACCTACTACGCCTACCGTGAGCGGTTTCCCGGCCAGCCGCAGGCGGCCCTTGGTCTGACCGTGCTCGCGGGGGACCTCGCCCTAGCTCTGTCGCTGCAGGTGCTGCTGGAGGCGAAGGCGCCTGTGGCGGTGCGGCAGGCGATGGTCGAGGTGCAGACGCGGGCGGCGGCAGACACGTTCGTGGGCCAGATCGTGGATCTGGAACGCGACTTCGCCGCCGCGCCGGGCGAGGAGGTCCTGCACTGCGTGGCCGACTACAAGTCCGCCCGCTACTCGATTCTCGCGCCCATGCAACTCGGGCTCCTGGCCGTGGGCGAGCAGCCGGCGCTCTTCGACAAGGAGCTGCGGGAGTATGCGCGGCTGGTGGGAATCTGCGGGCAGATGCGCGACGACTACCTGGATCTGTTCGGGGACGCGTCCGTCATGGGCAAGCCGACCGGCACCGACATCCGCGACGGCAAGCACAGCTACACCGTCAGCGCCCTGCTGGCGGCCGTCGATGACGCCGAGCGTCGCGTGGTGGAGGCCGGGCTCGGCGACCCGTCCTGCCCGCCGGAGACCATCGCCGCCGTCCGGGAGATCGGGGAGCGCCGCGGTGTGCCGGGCAGGATGCAGGCGGACATGCGCCGCTGTGCGGAGCAGGCCACCGAGGTGGCCGCCGGCTGGCGGTCACGGTGGCGGGAGGAGGCGGTCACCTTCTTCGAACACGTGCCGCTGTGGAGCGTCAACCGCACCCGGTGACGGGCCCGTTCAGGCGCCTACGGGGTGCTGCCCTGGGGTGGCGGGGTCGAGCGCGTCAGCTCCGTGACAGCTTGGCGCCAGCGTTCGGGAAGGCTGTCGGCGCCGGGAAGGGCGGTGTCGATGCGGAAGGAGACGCTGGTGGTGTCTTCGTACGTCGCCGCCACGACGGCCAGGGGGACGCCGGGCGGGCAGCACATGATGGGGTCGATGCGGTGCACTGCCGCGTCGCCGTAGTGCAGAGGCTGGCGCACCACGAGGTAGGAGGCGCAGATGGTGAGCCGGCCCGGGACGGTGCTCGCGTCCACGAGAAGCTGGAGCAGTCGCCGGGGAAGCCGGGTGAGGGCCGCTCTCAGCACCGTCTTGTGTCCGGCGGACTTCAGCACAGAGGTGACGGCCCGCGTGCGTGCCAGGCGCCGGTCCACCGGCATGGTGCCGCCGGGCAGATCGATCCGGGTCAGGAACAGCCGGTTGCCGGGCGCCGCGACTTCGTCGGGCGTGCGCACGTTGACGGGAATCATGACAGGGATCGCCGTGCCGGCGGCGCGGGGCCAAGCGTCCTTGGCCCACTGGGTGATCGCGTGGACCACAGCGGTGAGGTAGACATCGTTGATGCTGGCCCCGCCGGCGCGGGCCGCGGCGCGCAGACCGGCGGAGGGAGCCTGGGCCCACAGCAGGTGGCGGCGGCTCGACAGCGGATGCGAGGCCGATTGCCACAGGCGGTGCCGGCGCGCGTGGCGCAGCAGGCTCACGGTGCTGCGGGCGGTTTGGCGCAGGTCGGCCCGCGGGGTCCGGGAGGCGTCCCGGGCGGGCGCGGGGAGTTGTTCAGGCAGCGCCCGCGGACCGAACAGCGCATCCATCACCGCGACGATGTTGGCGCCGTCCTGAACGGCGTGGTGGCTGAGATACAGCAGAGCGAACCCGTCGGGCACGTGACCGTGCAGAAGGATCATGCGCCAGGCCGGGGCTCCCTCCGGCCACGGCTCTCGCAGCGCACTACGCACTGCCGTCTCAAGAGCCTCCGGATCGCCGCCGACGTGCTGGGCGCGGATGTGCCGGGTCATGTCCGGGTCCGCCGGCATCCACCGTGCGGTCGGTCCGTTGCCGGTCAGGACGTGCGTCAGACAGGGCAGGCCGCCCAGACGGACGGTGACGTACTCGCGCAGGCCGGCGAGATCGGGCACAGCGCCGGTCAGGTGCAGTACCGCCCCGATCCTCGCGTTGGCATCCGGATGCTCTGCAAGCTCTTCAGCCTCGACCAGGACGAGATCGGCGGGACTGGGAGCCGGAAATGGGTTCATGCCCATCACCTCACGAGGTCGAAGACGGGTGAGCTGACGGCCGCGCCGATGAGGAACCCGACGCTGACCTGGCCGGCGGTGTGGCAGCGCAGCCGGATGCGGGACCAGCCGATCAGCACCACCACGGGAGCCAGCACGAGCAACCAGGGGCCGAAGACCGTTGCGAGAATGGCGAGGGCGCCGGAGGCGACGGCGGAGTGCACCGACACCTTCCAGAAGAAGGTGATCACCAGCAGGGCGAGCAGAACGGCGACCATCGCCGCCACCAGCGCCGTCACCTCGACGGGAGCATCCAGCCCATACAGCAGTGCGGTGCCGGTGATGACCGAGGCCATCACCCCTGGGGCCGCCACAATGCGGTCCTGCCGCCGCCGCACATGCCGGTCTCCCCAGTACTGGCGGTGCTCGCCGAACCGAAGGATCAACGTAGGCAGCACCGCTGTGAACACCGCCGCGACCACGCCCCAGCCGATGCCGGCCCAGCCATCGGCGTGCCAGCCCAGCAGCGGGGCCACGAGCAGCATCCAGTTCCGGGGCTCGCCGCCGTCACTGAGCAGCCACGCCCAGCGCGCCTCCGTTCGAGGCACCAACTCCTGCACCGCCAAGCTCCCTTGGTCGGGCGGCGCGGCTGATGCGAGCGGTGTAGCAGCCGCAGCCTCGTCGTCCGGCACCCTGAAGCCCCCCGTCCCTCACATGGTCACGCTGTCGCCGTGCGCGGCGTTCATCGTCCAAACGACACTCGCACCGGGCCGGTCACGACACCGGCGCAGCATGCTCGACGCCCGTCGACGCTGCCCTGGCCCCCGCGCGCGGGAGGCGGGTGCGGGTCCGGGCGGCGAAGGCGGTAATGCCCAGCGCGGCCATGCCCACCGCCCAGCCTCCCCCCAGCAGCAGGCAACTGGCCGGCACCACCCGCAGACCGGCGGCAGCCACCGAGGTCTGCACCGCGGCGTAGGCCGGCAGCAAACGCACCACGAGACTGTCCGCGTCCGGGTTGATCAGCGGGTTCTGCAGTACCAGATCAATAGAACTGATCATGATGGCGAGGAACATGCCGGCCAGCTCGCTGCGCACCACGGCCGCCAGCACCATCCCGATACCGCCGTAGACCAGGGCGCCGGTGAACATGCCCGCGGCGAGCACCATGGGCTGCTCAGGCCGCCAGAACAAATGCATCCACGCGGTGGTGTAGGCAGCGACCACGGCCGCGACCAGAAGGAGCGCACTGCACTTGGCGAGCGCGAGACACGACCGGGGAAAGCCGGCACGCACCAGGCGCTGATCGAACGGTGCGGAGCGGACTGTGGCGACGAACATCATGAACGCGATGACCAGCGACAGGGCCTGCAGCGCGCCGTTGATCTGGAGCAGGATATTGCCGTCCATGACCACCGTGCGGCCGACCGGACGGATTCGAAACCGCAAGGGGGCAGACGCCACCACCGTGAACGCCAGCGTGGTCCACAGCGGCACGAACAAGACCACAATGAGCAGCGCCAGCCGGTTACGGGCCTGCTCGATCAGCGCGAACCGCAAGGCCGTACGGAAGCAGGACCACCACCGCGTCATACCGCTACCCTCCCCGGTTCGGTCTGCTCCGTCTCCTGCAGTACGCCAGCCTCAAGGCGGTACAGGGTGTCCAGGCGGGAGGCGTCGTAGGCAAGGTGGGAGACCACCAGTACCGCGCAGCCCCGGTCCCGCAAGTCGGCTGCCACATCCCAGAACCGTAGGTAGGTCTCCCAGTCGAAGCCCTGATACGGCTCGTCCAAGAGCAGCACCTGAGGGTCGTGCATCAGGGCAAGGACCAGGTTGAGCTTCTGGCGTGTGCCGCCGCTGAGCGCGCCCACCCGTTCGTGCCGGTAGTCGCTGAAGTTCAACCGCTCCAACAGCTCTAAGGACCTGGTCAGGCTGCTGATGCCGTAGGCGGCCTGGAAGAACTGCAAGTGCTGCTCGACGGTGAAAGCCTGGTGGAGCACGGTGTCCTGCGGGCAGCAGCCCAGCAGGCCCGCCCGCTCCACTACACCGCCATCAGCGACGAGATCTCCGGCCAGGATGCGCAGCAGGGTGCTCTTACCGGCGCCGTTCTCACCGACGATGCCCACCAGTTGACCCGCAGGAAGGTCAAGCGACACTCCGCGCAGGACAGGACGCTGCCGGTAGCCCTTCCGCACACCTCGCACCCGCAGCACCGGGTCAAGCGAGCTCACCACTGCACCCTCCACATAGCTGCGCCCCCGGCCCAGAAGTTCTCGAGCCCTCTGTCCGACCGAACGCAGTCACGTTCTCGGCTTCCATCGGTCCTACAGCTCACTCAAGGATCGGCGATGCCCGGACCGGGCCCAGTCCTGCAACGATCACGGCAGCCCACAGGACACGAATGGATACACGTCGGCTCGGTGCTGATTGGGTGCGTTCGACTGATCTTGTTGGGAGCTGCGGCGTTGCCAACTTGACTGAGACGGCCGGGGCGCGGCGTCTCAATCGATCGCGGCTCCTCGATGGACATCGACCGGGCAGCAGCGGAGATCCTCACCCTCCCGAGTGGCGGAACTGACAGGTGTCGTGAGAATCGAGCCCTCAGCGACACTCCCTTTGAGAATCCGACCCGGTTCCTTGAGAACCTGCCAGTTCCGATGAGACGGGACACGATGCAAGCCGCTGACCTGCGGCATGCCATTGGCGTGAGACTGCGGCGGAGAAAATGACACGGGAATTGAGATCCCACAACTGTAGGTTCTCGCGGCTCACGTCCTACGGCGGCGCTGTGACCTGCGCCTGCATCCGGTGTCACACGCTGTGTCCCAAGCCTTCAGTCTCACGGTCGTGTCCGAGTCCTCGGGCTGACCGTAGGGGATGACCGGCAACTCGGAGCGGACGGACAGGGTGTCTTGCCCTTTGCCGGGCCACACGGCCTCACGATCGTGACCGAATCTTCCGGATCGCAATAGCGGGAGTCGATGAGGGGAGGTTGGAGGGTGCTCTGGTATAAGCGATTGCCGTATAAGCCCGTGAGGTTGGATCATTGCGACAAGTGCCGGGACTGAGAGGGCACTTCACAGAGAGTCCCCGCAGGGCTGCGTCGATGTCCCGGGTCATGCGTGATTCTTGGAGGAGTGGGCCAGGGGGTATGGATGAGGGCGGCAGTCGCAGTGGTGCTACGGACAGAAGAGTGCTGGCCCTGGGTGTCTCGCTGGAGGGGCCGAATCATGAGGGCCCGCCGCCTCTGGATGCACTGGATCCCCTCCTCAAAGCTCCGCAGCATGCCGCGTACGTGTCCGAGGTCGTGCGCGAGTTCGGCTACCGCCAGCACCATCCGGCGGACTCCGAGATCGATCTTGGCGAGGAGATCCGCAGTGCCCTGAAGAGCCCGGCCGAGGTGCTGATCGTCCATCTCGTCGCGCATGGCCGGCTGGCCGACACCGGCGAGCGAGGCCTGCACGTGGTGGGCGTGGACGGCAGCAACCTGGATGATCCGGTGTCGTCGTGGATCAGCCTGATCGAATCCCATCCCGACAAACCGCGGCCGCTGACGCTGTTCATCCTGGATCTGTGTCATTCCGGGGTGGCTGCGACACTGCCCTGGCATCAGGAGATGCCCGCCGGCCGTCGCCGTGCCTGGGTCATCGCCGCGACTGGGTCCCAGGACCGGGCGTTCGACTACCGGTTGAGCCGGGCAACGCGCACCGTGTTGGGGAACTACCGTGACGGCACATCAACGGTGGACCGGTCCTACCCGTACATTCCGCTTCCCACGGTGGGGCGTGAGATCGCCCGTGAGGTGGCAAGTCTCAGCGCTCAGGAAGGCTTCGAGCAACTGGTTGACGGTAGTCGCGTGGCTTTCATCGAGCGTGTTGAGGATCTGGAGGAACTGCCGTTCTTCCCTAACCCCCTCTACAACGGCCGCTCGTCCAGTGTTTTGTCCGAGGTCGACCCTGGAATCGCCTCCCTGGTGGACGAGGCGTTCGACGCCCGTCATTTCATGCTGCGGGGTGCTGGTAGTGAACCGCTGGACCGCGGCCTGGGGCAGGGATATTTTCACGGCCGGGAGCGGGAGGTCAGTCTTCTGACTGACTGGCTCAACGGTGAGGGCAGTGGCTTCCGGGTTGTCACCGGGAAACCGGGGGTCGGTAAATCGGGTCTGCTCGGGGTTTTGGTGTGCGCGGCGCATCCCCAGCTGCGCGAATCGGCGCGGAATTTGTGGTTCCGGTTGCCGGTCAAACCGGCGTGCAATGACCGGCTCGCCGTGGTGCATGCGCGGCGCCGTGATCTGGACCAGATAGCTGACTCCGTCGCGCGCCAGATGGGGGCGAGGGACAAGGACCGGCCAGCCGACGGCTGGGAGGCAGAGCAGCTCCTCCGACTCGCTGGCCCTGGGGGATACACGCTGGTGATCGACGGGCTTGACGAAGCCGAACGCCCCGACGACATCACCCAGGCCCTGCTGTTACCCCTGGCCCGCGCCGCCCTCGCCGGCCATATCGGGATACGACTTCTGGTCGGCACTCGCTCCGAGCCGCCGTTCACCGCCCTGCTGCAACTGGCACAGGAGGCCGACGGGCTGATCAACCTCGACCACACCCAACCGGACGAGATCTACCAGGCGGTCCGGCGGTACGTCGGCGACCTGCTCGCCGACGACACCCCCTACGCCGCGCGCGACACCGTGAACGCCGCCAACGCGCTCGCCGAAGGCATCGCGGAACGCCTGACCGGCAAGGGCGATCCGACGCTGTGCGAGGTCTCACCGGATGAGCCGAAGCCTTTGGGCTGGGGTGAGTTCCTGGTCGCAGGACTCTACCTGCATCACGTACTGACCTTGCCCACCGAACGCGACCCTGGCCGCGCCCGGGACCTCGGCCTCCAAGTACCCCGAGATCTGCCTGATCTCCTTGAACTCGACCTTGCCCGTCGCGCTGATCAGCCCGATGTCCGCGCAGTGCTGGCCGCTGTGGCCCACGCCAGGGGCTCCGGTATGCCCGAGCGCATCATCGCCAACGCCGCCGCCGTGTTCACCCACGGCACAGATGCCCTGCCCTCGTGGCGGGTCCAGGAAGTACTGGAGCATGTGCGCTTCTACCTGCGCCAGGACATCGACACCGACGGCACCACCTTGTACCGGCTCTTCCACGAAGGTCTCGCCGAACACCTACGGGCAGACCCCTTCGGCCCACAGGAACAGGGGCAGCTCCCATGACCACAGCACTTCGCCCGGAGCCATTCGCCGACGCCATCTTCCGGCAGCTCATCGCCTCACTGCCTCGCACGGCCAACGAACGGCCCGCCTGGCACGTCGCCGAACCATACCTGGTGCGCCACGCCGCCCAACACGCCGCCAGTGCCGGACTGGCGGACGAACTCCTCCAGGATCCAGGCTTCCTCGTCCATGCCGACCCCGAGACGGTGACCGCCGCTCTGCGCCAGGCAACCACCCCTGACGCGCGCATTGCAGCCGCGGTCTACCGTGCATCTCAGGACGTCCACCGAGATCTGGGCGCCGATGAACGCCGGCAGATTCTCGCCCTCGACGCCGCCCGATTCCAGGCCGCAGACCTCAGCTACGACTTCGCCCGCAACACCGACTGGAGGCCGGTGTGGGCGACCGGTACCGAGGTGTCGAGCGCACTCGTTACTACGTTCACCGACCACACCTACAGGGTGCGCGGGGTGGAACTGTCGGGGGTGGACGCGATGGCGACGGCGGTGGTGGACGGTCGTCCCGTCGTCGTCAGCGCCAGCGGCGACGGGGTGCGGGTGTGGGACCTGGCCACCGGCCGCACCACTCACACCCTGAGCGTTCGGGCGGCCGCGGTGGTGACAGCCGTGGTGGACGGCCGACCCGTCGCCGTCATCAATGGCCATGGCCCGGTGGCGATGGCGGTGGTGGACGGCCGACACGTCGTCATCACCGCCGGAGAATTCCGCACGGTGCAGGTGTGGGACCTGGCGACCGGCCGTGCCACCCACACTCTCACAGGTGACACCGGCACGGTGCGGGTGTGGGAGGGTGACCGGCAGGTCGCCGGCCCCGGCACCTACGACCGCACGGTGCGCGTGTGGGACCTGGCCACCAACCGTGCCATCCACACCATCACCGGCCATACCGGTGATGTACGAGCGATGGCGACTACGGTGGTCGACGACCGTCCCGTCGTAGTTGCCGGCATTAACTACGACGGGGCGGTGTGGGTGTGGGACCTGGCGACCGGCCGTGCTGTCCACACCCTCACCGGCGACACCAGCCCGGTACCGAACCCGGTGGTAGCGACGGCAGTGTTGGACGGCCGACCCGTCGCCGTCACGGGCAGCGGCACCAACGCGGTGTGGGTGTGGGACCTGGCGACCGGCCGTGCTGTCCACACCCTCACCGGCGACACCAGCCCGGTGCTCGTGGTGGCGACGGCGGTATTGGACGGCCGGCCCGTCGCTGTCACCAGTGGCCGGAACCGCACGATCCGGGTGTGGGACCTGGCTACCGGCCGTGCCATCCGCACCCTCACCGGCCTCTCTGGCAGCGTGGACGCGATCGCAACGGCGGCAGTGGACGACCGGCTCGTCGCAATCACCACCGGCTGGGATAGCGTCGGCGGCCACGACTCCAGGGTGCGCGTGTGGGATTTGACCACCGACGCTGGCATCCCCACTGTCACCGGTCACAGCTACAACGTGACGGCGGTGCTGGCGGCGGTGGTGGACGGCCGGCCTGTCGCCGTCACCACCGGCGGTGACCGTGCTGTGCGGGTGCGGGACCTGGCCACCGGCCGAACCATCCACACCCTCAACCCCGGTGGCAGGGTGCAGGCGATCGCGACGGCGATGCTGGACGGCCGGCCCGTCGTCATCACAGTCAGCTCCGATGACAGACCGTTCAGACGCGCCATCGATGAGTCAGTGCGGGTGTGGGACCTGGCCACCGGCCGTGCCACCCCTCTCACCGGTCGGACCGAGTTGGCGGAAGCGGTGGCAACGGCGGTGGCGGACGGTCGAACCGTGTCAATCACCACCGATGGCGACCGCGTCGTGCGGGTGTCGGACCGGGCCACCGGCCGTACCACCCACCCCCTCAACACCCTCGGCCGTGTGGCGAAGGTGGTGGCAACGGCGGTGGTGGACGGCCGAACTGTCGCAATCGCCCCCGTCACCAACGCCCTCACCCACATACGCGAGTCCACAGTGCGGGTGTCGGACCTGGTCACCGGTCGCGTCATCCACACTCTCACCGGCCATGCCGGCCAGGTGGACGCCGTGGCGGCGGTGGTGGTGGAAGGTCGCCCCGTCGCCATCACAGGCGGCGGCGACTCCACGGTGCGGGTGTGGGACCTGGTCACCGGTCGCGTCATCCACACTCTCACCGGCCATGCCGGCCAGGTGGACGCCGTGGCGGCGGCGGTGGTGGAAGGTCGCCCCATCGCCATCACAGGCAGTGACGACACCACGGTGAGGGTCTGGGACCTCAGCAGCGGGTCTTGTCTGACGGTCCTCACGCTCCCCAGCGCCGCGAAGTGCGCGGAGATCGCCGCGGACGGCACGGTCGTGCTCGGTATGGGAGCTGAAGTCATTGCCCTCACCCTGGAACCGGTCCTCAGGAGACTTCGATGAGCAGGAGCAGCGGAGAGCCGTTGACCGTTGTGGCCGTTCATGGTGTGGGATATCGCGATGCCCGCGCCACGGCCGAGGACGTACGCGCGGGACACATCCAGAGTTGGACGCGCCACCTCGCCGACGGGATGGGGATCGAAACAGCCCGCCTGGCCCTCGACTTCGCCTACTACGCACACCTCCTCCACCCAGGTCCCACCGTTCAGGGCTCGGAAGATACGGAGGAGTTGCAGGATCCGGTGGCCAAGGAGTTGATGGCGGCTTGGTTGCTGTGTCTGGGGGCGCCCCGGCCTGTCGCCCAGGGGGCGCTGACGATGCCGCTTCGGTATGCCGCTTCATGGGTGGCGGAAAGGTTCAGCCTGGACGGTCGGCTGACCCAGCTCTTCATCCGGGTCTTCTTCCGTGAGGTGGCCATCTACCTGGCCGACGTCGACTCCCCAGTGCGCGCTGCAGTACGCGAGGAGGTCGCTGCGCGCATCGCCCAACACCGCCCCCGGGTCGTCCTCGCCCACTCGCTGGGCACCGTGGTGACGTACGAAGCCCTCCACGCACACCCCGAACTCCAGGTGGAGCTATTGGTGACGATGGGCTCGCCCCTCGCCCTGCCACACGGCGTCTTCAGCCGCCTTGTCCCCGCTCCCGCCGGTGCCCCGCCCGCCCGCCTCGGCGTGCGGCCGGCCGGTGTGGCCCGGTGGGTGAACATCGCCGATCCCGGAGACCCGGTGGCCATCCCGCCCCGGCTTGCCCGAGCCTTCACCGGGATTGGCGAGGACCTCACCGATCCCATTCACCCGACTTTCGGATTCCACCACGCGAAGAACTACCTGTCTTGCAAAGCCACCGCCGCCACACTGACCCCGTACCTAGGGCTGCAACGGTGAGAGAGGGGCGGCTCCTGTCCAGCGGGGGCAACGCTGAAAGAGTCAGTGATCGGCGGGAGCGGGGGGGCGCCCCGTTGGGTCGTCGTGTGGGCCTTTGAGAAGCGCATGGCAACGCCGTTCCTGCGTAGGGCGAGGCGGACGGTGGCCAAGCTGGTTCCTTCGCGGTCGGCGATGTCTTGCAGGGAGACATCGCCTTGTTCGTACCAGGCGCGCCATTGCGGTACGCGGGTGGCGGTGTGCTGGGTACGCCGGAAGCGCGGCCCGCTCCAGTCGACGGGGTGCTGGGACAGCAGGTAGACGACGTGGGCGGGGGACGTTTGCAGGGTGTGAGCGAGCTGGGCGATGGAGAAGCCGCCGCCGGGCATGGCCTGGTGAAGCTGCGCGGCCGTGATGCCGTCCGGGGCGACCTGTGAAGTACGGGACGGGGGCGTGTTGCGAAAGTCAACGTCGGGACGGCGGGTTTCCGCCATAGCGGTGGTTTGCCGTCCCGGCCGCCGTTTCTGCCCGGTGCGCCGCCAGGACACTGGCCGGGGCGGCCGGGGCGCCGCCGTGGAGGACGGGAGAGCGCATGGCCGACAGCAGGATCCTGGTCGCGGTACCGGAACACCCTCGGGGCGAGGGCGCCGGGCCCCAGCAGTTACGGAAGATCCGGGACGCGATCGAGGCGGGCGGCTTCGAAGTCCGGTGGGCGGTAACGGCGGAGGACGCGGACGCGGTACTGCGCACCGAGGCTGGTCTGGCGGCGGCGCTGGTGGCCTGGGACCTTCCCAGGGCCGTCGGTGACGGGCCCGGCGCCGCGCTCGCCGCGCCGGGAGGCACACTCGCCCGGCCGGGCAGCACCCTCGACGGGACCCCGGGCGGCGGCGCTGTGCTGCGCCGGATCGGCCGCCGATTCCGGGACCTGCCGGTCTTCTTGGTGATGGCCGACGAGGGCCTGGGGGACCTGCCGCTGTGGGTGTCCGAGTCGGTCGTGGGCTACGTCTGGCCGCTGGAGGACACCCCGGGCTTCATCGCGGGCCGCATCACCACCGCCGCCCGCTCCTACCGGGAATCCGTGCTGCCGCCGTTCTTCCGGGCACTGCGCCGCTTCGACGACGCCCATGAATACTCCTGGCACACCCCGGCCCACTCCGGCGGTGTCGCCTTCCTCAAGTCGCCGGCGGGACGCGCCTTCCACGACTACTTCGGAGAGCGGCTGCTGCGCAGCGACCTGTCGATCTCGGTCGAGGAACTGGGCTCGCTGTTCGAGCACACCGGCCCGATCGGCGAGGCGGAGCGCAACGCGGCCCGTGTGTTCGGCTCCGACCTCACCTACTTCGTGCTGCACGGCGACTCGACGTGCAATCGCCTGGTCGGCCATTTCAGCGTCACCCGCGACGAGATCGCGCTGGTGGACCGAAACTGCCACAAGTCGGTGCTGCACGGCCTGGTCGTCTCGGGTGCCCGGCCGGTCTACCTGGTCCCCACCCGCAACGGCTACGGCCTGGCGGGACCGCTGCCCCCGGCCGAGATCGCCGCGGACGCGGTGGCGGCCCGGATCACCGCGCATCCGCTCACCGAGGGCGCGGTGTCCCGGCACCCGCAGTACGCGGTGTTCACCAACTCCACTTACGACGGCCTGAGTTACGACGCCGTAGCCACCGCTCGCGCGTTCGCCGCCAGTACGCCCCGGGTGCACTTCGACGAGGCGTGGTTCGCGTACGCCCGTTTCCACCCGCTCTACGCCGGCCGTTACGGCATGTCGGTGGACGAGGATGCCTTCCCCGGCCCGGACCGCCCGACCGTGTTCGCCACCCAGTCCACGCACAAGCTGCTGGCGGCGCTGTCGCAGAGCGCGATGGTGCACATGCGATCCGCACCGCGGGCACCGGTGGAGCATGACCGGTTCAACGAGGCGCTGATGATGCACGGCACCACCTCGCCCCTCTACCCGATGATTGCCTCGCTCGACGTGGCGACGGCGATGATGGACGGCCCGCAGGGTGAGTGGCTGATCGACGAGGCGGTGACCGAGGCGATCCGCTTCCGTCAGGAGATGGTGCGCCTGCGACGGCGGATCGAGAGCGCCGGGGACCGGCCGCCGTGGTTTTTCGGGGTGTGGCAGCCGGACACGGTCACCGACCCGGCGACCGGCGACCGGCTGTCGTTCGAGGAAGCCCCGCCGGAGGTGCTGCGCACCGAGCAGTCCTGCTGGCTGCTGGAGCCCGGCGCCGACTGGCACGGTTTCCCCGGGCTGACCGAGGGCCACTGCATGTTGGACCCCGTCAAGGTCACGCTGACCTGTCCGGGGATCAGCGCCACCGGCGAGATGGCCGAGGAGGGCATCCCGGCCCGGGTGCTCACGGCCTATCTGGCCACCCGGAAGGTTGTGGTGGAGAAGACCGATAGTTACACCACGCTGATCCTGTTCTCCATGGGCATCACCAAGGGCAAGTGGGGCACCCTGCTGGACGCCTTGACGGATTTCAAGGCCCTCTACGATGCCGACGCCCCACTGGAGCGGGTCCTGCCGGAGGCCGTCGCCGCGCATCCCCGCCGGTACGCGGGCCTGACCCTGCGCGGGCTGTGCCAGGAGATGCACGAGCAACTGCGCTCGGTGCGCCTGGTGGAGCTTCTGGACACGGCCTTCCAGCAGCTCCCGCAGCCCGTGGCGCCACCTCAGCACTGTTACCAGCGGCTGGTGCGCGGTGACACCGAGCGGGTCCGGATCTCGGAGGCGGCGGGCCGGGTGGCGGCCGCCATGGTGACGGTCACCCCGCCTGGCATCCCGGTCCTGATGCCGGGCGAGTCCATCGGCGCACCCGACGGCCCGCTGCTGCGCTATCTCACCGCCCTGGAGTCCTTCGACCGCCGCTTCCCCGGCTTCCGCAGCGAGACCCACGGCGTGACCCTCGACGAGGATACGGGCGACTACCTGATCGAGTGCCTGATCCAGGGCGCGGGGCAGCTGCCGGGGCACTCGCCCGGGCGTGTCGGTTAGGTTCTGTTGGGAAAGTGCTGGTCAGAAGCTGTGTCATATCCCCTGATCAGTGACGCTCCGCGTGTCCGACGTGGCCCTTTGGGTGGATTTACGGGTCCAAGAGCCGCCGCCCCCGCATGAGCTCGGCGGTCGCGTCACTACGTGCACGGATCAAGGTCGAGAACCCCCACATTCGGGTCGTACGTTCAACCTGAACAATTGGAGGTACTCCGCTTCAGCGCGGCACTCGAACATGGTGGAGCCCTTACGAGTCGTGATGGCAAAAACCATGGAGGGGGAACGCACCATGAAGAAACTGGCCGCCCTGGCCATGACCGGCGCCATCGTCGGCGGCAGCCTGCTGGTCACCACGACACCTGCCGCCGCAGCCGGCGCCATCAGCAAAGGCACCTGGCGTGCTTACGGCAACACAAACCCGATCACCGCCAGCTCCAGTACGTGGAAGTGCGACAGCAGCAACGAGATCTACCCCGCCGTGGTCGCGCAGGTCTGCGCGATCAGGTCGCCAAGCGGCGACTACGTACAGGGCGCGGTGATTGTGCGTAACAACCGGTCCACCCTCTACTCCCTCCGGGCAAAGATGAATCTGGAGAACGAAGACATCGTGGTGGGCAGGTGGGCATGCGAGTCCTCAGGGGTCGGGGCGAACTCGTGGTCGGTGTGCTTCGGGGAAAGCGTCCGCTGGGGCTTGGTGAACTCGGCAGGGTGGATCAATGATGAATTCATCGGCGCATCACCGTGGATCTGAACCTGCGCTCGTCGACGCGGCACGAATCCTGCCGGGTCCCCAACGTCCGATACGGTCGCTGAGCTGAGAAGGGCGTGACGTTCGCCCCTCTCACGGCGCGGATTGTGGTCAGCCCGCCCCGGGAACGTCCGAGGGCGTGGTCGGTCGGCTCGACGGCGATGCCGCCAGGCGGCTCCTTTTGCAGGCCCCCCTTTTCGACGCTCCGACGGCGTGCTGGTGGGCCCGACACAGGGAGGAGTCGACATTCACATCCCAGGTGATCAGGCCCTTCACGTCGGCCTCAGCCTGGAGCTGAGTGACGATCCGGGCCCAGGTGCCATCGCGCTGCCAGCGCCGGAACAGGTCGTAGACCCGGTCCCGCGGCCCGTAGCGTCCTGGCACATCACGCCAGGGAGCACCGGTCCGGGTCCGCCACCGTATGCCGTCTATCAGCTGCCGCCGAGTCCATTCCGGCGGACGGACCGGCTTGATGGCCCGCGGCAACAACGGCTCCAGCCGGGCCCACTGGCCATTCGTCAGATCACTACGCCCCACGGAACGTGATCATCCACGACCAAGATCCACTTTCGCAACAGGCCCTAGACGACCGACCGCAGTGCGGCCAGCAGCGTGCGTGCCTGCATGTTCAGGTAGTAGCCGTGCCGCAGCAGCCGCTCGGACTGCCCCGGCGTCACCCAGACGAAGTCCGGTGGGACGTCGGTGAGTTCGTCGCCCACGTCGATGATGCGGTAACGGCTCTCGGCGTGGTGGAACCGCGCGCCCTCCTCCGACAGCACAGTGTCGTAGAGCAGCCGCCCCGGCGCCGGGGCGAGCGAGAGGTCCAGGAAGCGGGGACGCCGGGCGGGCGGCGTGTCACGGTAGTTGGACGGAGTGCACTGAACGGTGGGCCCGAACTCCGCGACGTCCAGCGAACCGGCCTCCACCCGGGCGTGCAGCAGGACGTGCCGGACGCCGTCGAAGGTACGGGTCAGCAGCACGGCCAGGCCGCCGGGAACGGGTGCGATGAGCGGCTGGGTCCAGTGGAGGATCTCCCGGGTGGCCGCGTGCACTTCGGCGGCGATGACTTTGAAGTACCTGCGGTCAGGGCGGGAGATCTCGTCGTCCAGACGCCGCCAGGACGCCACCTCTCTCAGGGGGATCCGGTGCTGCCCCACCTCGCAACGCGCCTTCACCTCCACGAGCGAGCCGGTCACCTCACGGAGCGCGTGCCGCGGGCGCCCGCCGTCCTCCGGCGCCGTGCCCGGCAGACAGGCGAGCACCGAACACGCCTCCATGCTCAGCGTGTTGTCCCGCCGCATCAGCCGGCGCAACTGCCCGAGGGTGAGCCACCGGAAGTCCTGGTGCTCCTCGACCGGGCCGTCGACGGCCACCACCATGTGCCGGTTGCGCTTGCGCAGGAACCAGGAGCCGCGCTCGGACTGAAGGGTGTCGACCAGCACGGTCCCGGTGCTCGGCGCCACGAAGTGCTCCAGGTACGGGATGGCCCGGCCCCGGTGCACGCCGGTGTAGTTGCTGCGGGTGGCCTGCACCGTCGGCGACAGCCGCACCGCCCCGCTGTTACCGGGCTCCAGCTTGGCCTGCATCAGGAAGTGCGGAACGCCGTCGAACTCCCTGACGAGCAGACCGAGTATGCCGATCTCGCGCTGCACCAGTATGGGTTGCTCCCAGGTGCTGTACGGCGGTTCGGCTTCGATGCGCAGGCCCTCGACGGAGAAGAAGCGGCCGCTGTCGTGCGACAGGGTCCCGGTGTCCCGGTCGAACGCCCAGCCGGCGAGCCGCTCGAAGGGTATCCGGGTCACCTTGAACCCGCTGTCCCGTCGGCGCGCGTCGAACCAGCCGTCGAATCGGGTGTTCGGGGTCACGGGGCTGTCCGCCGCCAGTGCGGACAGGGACATGGTGCGCTGTGCGGACTCCGCTGAAGAAACGGGCATGTCGCGCCTTCTCCTCGGTTGTTGGCGGAGCGCACGCTAACGAGCCCGGCCGGAGGAGAGTTCGAGGCCGGGCCGAGGGCTCGGCCGCCCTTCGTGTGATCCTGTTACCGTCAGGGCCCGGCGAGAAGCGGAGCAGCGACGTGACCAGCGCAGCGCAGGGGATTCGGGTGGCGGTCCTCGGGCCGCTGGAGATCCGTGGTCCGCACGGCGAGTCGGTCACGATCGCCGGGTCCCGGATCGGTTCGCTGGTGATCCGGCTGGTCCTGGCCCGTGGACGCCCGGTGTCCGTGGAACGCCTCGTCGAGGACCTCTGGAGCGCCGAACCGCCCGCCCAGCCGCGCGGTGCCGTACAGGCCCTGGTCTCCCGGCTGCGCCGGACAGCCTCCGGACTTCCCGTCGTCTCGGGCTCCGGGGGGTACACGCTGGCGTTGCCGTCCGACGCGGTCGATCTGTGGCGGTTCGAGGACCTCGCGGCACGCGGGCACGCCGAACTGGCGCACCGGCCCGATCTCGCGGCCGGGACGCTGCGCAAGGCGCTGGACCTGTGGCGCGGCGAGGAGTTCACGGAGGCTCAGGGCGCCCTCTTCGCCGAGGCCGCAGCGGTACGGCTGCGGGAACTGCGCCGCGCCGCCCTCGCCGACCGGATCGACGCGGACCTGGCGCTGGGCCGGGCAGCGGAGGTCCTGCCGGAACTGGAGCACCTGGCCGCGGCGGCGCCGGCGGACGAACGGTGGCAGGCCCGCCTGATGCACGCGCTCCACGCCGTGGGCCGCGGTGCCGACGCCCTGGACGTCTACGCCCGCGTACGCGCCCGCCTCACGGAGGAACTGGGCCTGGATCCGTCCCCGGAGCTCCGGCGGGCCCACCTGGCGGTGCTGCGCGGCGGCGCCGGCTCCACCGGTGTGGACGGAGCCGCCGCCGGGCGCGTCCCGGCAGGCTCGGGCGCGCCGGGGGAGAGGCCGGTCGCCGGCCCGCCGCCTACGGCCGGCGGCTCTCCGGAGTCCGTCGGTCCGGCAGGAGGAAGGCCGGGCCGTCTCCGCGAGCGGGTGCGGGGTGCCCCGGCCGGTCCCGGGGTGTCGGTGCCGCTCACCGGCGTGCTCGGGCGGGACGACGAGCTCG
This sequence comes from Streptomyces viridochromogenes, assembly GCF_001270495.1. GTDB lineage: Bacteria > Actinomycetota > Actinomycetes > Streptomycetales > Streptomycetaceae > Streptomyces > Streptomyces viridochromogenes_A. The sequence continues at coordinate 182,649 of NZ_LGUR01000196.1, read as the reverse complement.
GCACGCTGGGGCGGCTGCTCGGGACGGCTCGTCTGGTGACCCTGACCGGGCCCGGTGGTGTCGGCAAGACCCGCCTCGCGGCCGAGGCGGCCCGGACGTTGGCCGATCGGTTCGAGGACGGGGCCCGGTGGGTGGACCTGACGACGGTGCGGGATCCCGTTCGCGTCCCGGAGCAGGTGCTGGCCGCGCTCTTCGCAGCCGGTCCGGCCGTGCTGGGCGCGACGGATCCGCCCGTCGGCGGCGGCCACGAGCGGCTGGCCGACGCGGTCGGCGACCGGCGGATGCTCCTGGTCCTCGACAACTGCGAGCACGTGGTCGACCCGGTGGCGGAGCTGGTCGAACGGCTGCTGCGCTGGTGCCCCGGGCTACGGGTGCTGGCCACCAGCCGCGAGCAGCTCGCCGCGTCCGGCGAACGGACACTGCCGCTCGGCCCCTTGGCGCCTCCGCCCGAGGACGCCACGTTGGACCAGGTGCTGGCGAGTCCCGCGGTACAACTGCTCACGGAACGCACCAGGGCGGTACGGGCGGCGTTCACGGTGGACGAGACCAACGCCTGCGACGTGGCGCGTGTCTGCCGCCGGCTCGACGGCCTGCCCCTCGCGCTGGAACTGGCCGCCGCGCGATTGCGCGCGCTGTCTGCGCGCGAGGTCGCCGAACGGATCGAGGACCACCTGCGGATCCTGTCGGACGGCGGCCGCGGCCGCCCGCCCCGGCACCGCACACTGGCCGCCGTCGTCGACTGGAGCTGGGAGCTGCTGCACCCCGGGGAACGGGCCCTGGCCCGCAGGCTGGCCGTGTTCCCCGCCGGGGCGACGCTGGGCGCGGTGGAGCAGGTGTGCGCCGGAACGTCGGAGCGGGACGTGGTCGACCTGCTGACCGCCCTCGTGGACAAGTCGCTGGTGCAGGTCGCCGACGTCGGCGGACAGACCCGCTACCGGATGCTGGACACGATCCGGCGTCACCTGGCCGAACGGCTCGACGCGGACGAGGAGAACACGCTGCGCGAGGCGCACGCCCGCTACTTCCTGCGTCTGGCGGAGACCGCCGCGCCCCGCCTGATGGAGGCCGACCAGGTGCTCTGGCTGGGTCGGCTGACCGCCGATCACGAAAACCTTCAGGCGGCGCTGGGACGGCTGGTCGCCGGAGGCAGGACGGAGCTCGCGGTCCGGATGGTGGCGGCGCTCGGTTGGTACTGGTCGCTGCGTGGCCGTCAGCTGGAGGCCGCGGACTGGGCGGACCGGGTGCTGGCACTGCCGGGGGAGGAATCTGACGACGCCCGTGCACTCGTCATGATCATGTCGGCGCTGGCGCCCACGACCGCCCCCGAGGTCACGGCCACGGCGCTGGCCGGGGTCCGGTCCTGGCTCGAGTCGGCCGGCCGGGACGCGCTGCCGGGGCATCGTCAGCGGCCCGAACTGACCGCTTTCCGGGGCACCCTGAGCATGCTCGACCATGACCCGGACGCGGCCCTGGAGGCGATGGAGCGGCTGACCGAGGACCCGCACCCCTGGGTGCGCTGCTGCGGTCACCTCAACGCCGGCCATCTGCACTCCGCGCGCCGGGACGTGCCGCGGGCCGCCCGGCACTTTAGGGCCGCGCTGCACGAGGCGCGGGCCGTCGGTGAGCGGTGGGGGCAGATCCAGGCGCTGTGCGCCCTGGCCGAGATCTCGGCCGCCACGTCCGGCCCGGAAGAGGCGGCCGAACTGCTCGACGAGGCGCTGCGCCTTGCCGCGGAGCTCGGGGCCACGGAGGACCAGGTGCTGCTGCTCGCCCGGCTCGGCGGCGAGCTGGCCAGAGCGGGCGACCTGCGCCGGGCGCGCGAGCTGGCGGAGGCCGGACTGCGCTCGGCCCGGCGGCTGGGAACCACCCGCTGCCTGCCCCGCGTCCGCGCGGCGTTCGCCGAGGTGGCCCGCTGGTCCGGCGACCTGGACGAGGCGGCCGCCGTTGTGGACCGCGGTGTCGCGGCGCTGCGCACCGCGCGGCGGCCCGACGTGGGCCAGCTGGTGCTGCTGCTGTGCGAGTCGGGGCACGTCGAGGTGGTTCGGCACCGCCCGGGCCTGGCCGCGCAGCGCTACGAGGAGGCCCTCGCGCATGCCCTCGCGCTCGGTGACGCACGGGTGGCAGGCGGGGTGCTCCTGCTGGGCGGGGCCATCGCCGCGGAGCGGGGGGAGGCCGCACTCGCCCTGCGGCTGCTGGGCGCCGCCGACGCCCTGACCGGTACGACCGTGTCCGGTCATCCCGACGCGCGGCGCATTCGCTCCCGCTGCGCGCCGCTGCTGCCGGAACCGGAGCTGTCCGCGGCGTACGACGCGGGCGTGTCCTGCGCCAGGGAGATCTCCCACTCCGGCCTTGCACGGGTGTTCGAGCGGCTGGAATCCGGCGGGACACCGGCCGGGGGAGCGGGCCCCGCGCCGGACGGCTCCCCCGCCCGGGGCGGGCTCAGTGCCCCGGAACGGCACCTTCGACAAGGTGTACGGCGCTCCGCGTTGCCCTGATCCCGCCGAACTCCAGCCCCGCTCGGGCGAACAGGGCCGCGAACTCCTTCCGGGTGCGTTCCCGCCCGCCCTGGCTGACCAGCATCAACAGGTTCATCACCGTCGCGATCTCCGGTGTGGCGGTCGCGTCCAGCACCTGCTCGATCAGGATGATCCGCGCTCCGGGAGGCGCTGCCCGCGCCAGGTTGCGCAGGACGGCGACGGCGAGGTCGTCGTTCCACATGTGAACGACACCCTTGAGCAGGTAGGTGTCGGCCTTCACGGGCACGCCGACGTGACAGTCTCCGGCCACCAGCGCGCACCGCCCGGCCAGCGCGCCGCCCTCGCACAGCGCGGGATCGGCGCCGGCGATCACCCGCTCCAGGTCGAACAGGACACCGCTGACGCCCGGGTGGCGTTCCAGCAGGAGCCGCAGCAGGATGCCCCGGCCGCCGCCGATGTCGGCCACGGTGCCGGTGTCCTCGAGGCCGAGCGCGTCCGCCACGGCCGCCGCCGTGATCTCCCCCGACCTGGCCATCGCCTGGTCGAAGAGCAGCCCCAGCTCCGGTTCCGACCCGTGCAGATGCTCGAACAGCGTGGTGCCGTACTCCTCGGCGAAGACGCTCCGGCCGGTCCGTACCGCCTCGTCCAGACGGGACCAGATGCGCCACGCGAACGGCGCGCCCGCGAGCAGCGCCATGGCCTTGCGGCCACCGGGCGCGTCACCCCGCAGCAGCCGGGACAACTCGGTGTGGGCGTAGACGTCCTCCGCCGTCTCCCGGAACACGCCGTGGCAGGCGAGTGCCCGCAACAACTGCCCGAGGGCCTCCTCGGACGCGCCGACAGCCGCGGCCAGTTCGGCGACCGGCATGGGCCGGTCGCCCAGCGCGTCGGCCAGGTCGAGACGGGCGGCCGCGGTCACGGCCGCGCTGATGCCCAGACTGTAGGCGAGCGCGTGCAGCCGCAGCGGTGCCTCGGTCGTGTCAGCCATGTGATGTATTCCTCCGGGTTGCGGTGCTCGTTCCGGACCCCGCCGCTGATCGGCCTTCATGGTCGCGCCGCGCCTTCGAGAGACGTTCGAAGGGCTGCGGCCAGCCTGGGGTTCCCAACCCCTGACGTGACGGGAAGTCGGCATGGAGAGCGAACTCCCGGTGGTGATCGCGGGCGGCGGACTGGTCGGCCTGTCGCTGGCGCTGTTCCTCGCCGGTCAGGATGTACCGGTCCTGCTGGTGGAGCAGCACGCGGGCACCTCGACGCAACCGCGCGGACGCGGACTGAATCTGCGCACGATGGAAGTGCTGCGCGCGGCCGGTGCCGAAGCGGCGTTGCAAGCCGCACCGGCCTCGGTCCTTCGGGACCTGCCGGAGATCGTGGGCGCGGCCACCCTCGTGAGCGAGCCCCACTTCCGCGCCGTGCGCCCGGCAGCACGGTCGCACGCGGAACTCAGCCCCACCGCCCCGCTGGTGATCGACCAGAACGTCGTCGAGCCGGTGCTGCGCGCCGAGGCCGCGCGGCTGGGGGCGAGGCTGCGATTCGGCACCCGCCTGGAGTCCTTCGCGCAGGACGCCGACGGCGTCACGGTCCGGCTCCGCGACCTGGCCCGGGGAAGCGAGGCGGACGTGCGCGCCCGTTACCTGGTGGCGGCCGACGGCCACCGGTCGGCCATCCGCGCCGCGCTCGCCATCGGCACCGACGGCGCGGGCGTTCTCGACCACTACGTCAACATCCCCTTCCAAGCGGATCTGGCGGAGCCGCTGCGGGGACGCGGACTGGCACTGGCCTACCTCGACCGTCCGGTGCCGCACACCATGCTGACCCGGCTGGACAGCCCCGAACGTTGGGTGCTGATGGTGCCCTACCGGCCCCGGGCCGGGGAGCGACCGCGGCACTTCACCCCCCACCGGTGCACGGAGCTGATCCGGGCCGCCACCGGGATACCGGATGTGGTGCCGGTCCTGCTCCCGGAGGGGGACCGGCCCGGTGTACAGACCTGGGAGCTGGCGTCGTGGACGGCGGATCGCTACCGCTCGGGCCGCGTTCTGCTCACCGGGGACGCCGCGCACGTGATGGCACCCGCGGGCGGCCTGGGCGGGAACACCGGGGTGCAGGACGCCCACAACCTGGCGTGGAAGCTGGCGGCGGTGGTTCGCGGAGCGGCCTCCGACCGGCTGCTGGACACCTACGAGGCGGAGCGCAGACCCGTCGCGCTCGCGGCGTGCGAGCACTCGGTACGGCAGCAACTCGCCCGGCGTTCAGCCGAGTCCGGTCCGCCGACCGGTGCTCCCGAGCCGCATCCGCCGGCCGTGGTGCTCGGGCACCGCTACCGCTCCGCCGCGATCCTGGACGAGGACGGCCTCGCCCGCCCGCCGTCGCCCGCGGTCGAGTTCACCGGCGAACCGGGCAGCCGGGCGCCGCACCACTGGCTGCTGAGCGGCACCCGGCAAATATCCGCGCTCGACCTCTACCGCGATCGGTTCGTCCTGCTGTGCGGACCGGACGCCGAGCGGTGGGAGCGGGCCGGCCGCGACCTCGCCGGGGCGTCGGAGCTGCGGGTGCACCGGCTCGGCGCCGGGCTGCGGGACGCGTCCGGCGGCTGGGCCGCCGCACACGGGGTCACCGAGAGCGGGGCGGTCCTGGTGCGGCCCGACGGATATGTGTGCTGGCGCGCTGTGGACGACGGCGTCGGCACGCCGTCGCTCGTGCTCGGTGAGGTCTGCTCGGCGCTGTTCGGCACGTGCGCCGACGCGCCCGCGCACCGCCACTTCGGCGCCGGGCCGGCGCCGAGGCGTTGAACGGCACGCCCGCGGCCCCTGGCGCGGCACCCCGCTCGGGGTGCCGCGCCGGCGGCCGGAGCGGGTTCAGCGGACGGTCGCCTTCGCGGCGATCTCTTCCAGCGCGGGCACGACGGAGGCCGGGGACGGCTGCTCCTCGATCTCCCGCCGCAGGGCGTGCGCGCCGTCCCGGCAGGCGTCGTCGGCGAGCAACGCGGCCACATGGGTGCGTACGGCGTCGTCCGTCACCTCGTCCTGGGGCAGATGCCGTCCGGCGCCGACGGCCACGAGACGCTCCACGTTGAACCGCCCCTCGGGGATCTTGGTGACACCCAACTGCGGCACCCCGTAGGCGGCCGCGGTCATCATCACCCCCGTACCGCCCGTGTGGACGATCGCCCGGCAGCTCGGCACGAGGCTGCTGAGCGGAACCCAGTCGACGGCGCGCACATTGGCGGGGAGCTCGCCGAGGTGACGCCGGTGCTCGGGTTCCATCGCGCCCACGGTCAGGACGACCTCGGCGTCGAGCGATGCCGCACTGCGTGCGATCCGGCCGAACAGTTCGATGATCCCGGTGCCCAGCTTCTTCTGCTGTGAGGTGCCCCAGCTGACCAGCACCCGGGGCCGTTCGGGCTCCTCGCGCAGCCACTCCGGTTCGATGCCCGGGCCGTTGTAGGGCAGGTAGCGCATCTGCACCCGGTTGATCTCGCGCTGTCCCGGCCAGCGCAGACCGGGCGGGCACGGGTCGATCCAGGCGTCGGGGTCCAGCAGCGGCTCGACGCCCCAGCGCGTGAACAGGTCCAGGTAGCCCGCGCGGTGCTCGGTGCCGAGCCAGTCCTCGATGTCGAGACGCAGCAGCCGGGCCAGGCCGTACAGGTGGCTGACGGTGGGGATGCCGAGCACCTGCCCGGCGACCGGGCCGGCGAAGGTCACCGGGTCGTGGACGATCAGGTCGGGGCGCCAGTCGCGGGCGAACTCGACGAGCCCGTCCACCATGTGCTCACAGACGCTGAACTGCTTCTCCGCGAGCCGGTCGGTGACCCGCAGCCACACCGCGTGCTCCGGCTCGTCCGCGCCGGCCGGTTCGGGCACGAACGTGCCGCTGCGATACCAGGACTCGGCGTCGATGTCCCGGCCCACCGACACACCCGGAAGGCCCGACTCGCGGACGGTGTCCATCAGCGACGGTGTGCTGGCGAAGCGCACCTCGTGCCCGGCCAGCAGACAGGACCAGGCGAGCGGCACCATCGGGTAGAAGTGCGGCCGCGCGGCATAGGTGGTGAACAGGATGCGCATGGTGGGGTCTCCAGAGGTGGGTCGTGGCAACGGTGCTCAGCGCGCCGACCGCCGTACGGCGTCGACCAGCCGGGCGTGCGGCACGATGTCGGCCACCCGGTGGCCGGTGCCGGAGGGCAGCTCGCCGGTCCCCGCCCGGACACCCCGGGCAAAGGCGCCGAGCACTCGGGCGAACTGGTCGTCGGCGGCCAGCAGATGGTCCCGGGCACCGTCCGGTCCCTCGACGCGGACGAGCGGCCGGTGGTCCGGGGGCGGTGTGAAGGCCCGGCCGAGACTCAGCCTGCCGGTGCTGCCCCGGATCTCGTACGACGAGTGGTAGGCGTCGTCGATGCCGAAGGTGAGCTGGGCGATGACGCCCGAGGGGGAGCGCAGCAGGGCCGCGCCCCCCGTGTCCACCACGGTGTCCGGGTCGTGGCGCAGCACGGAGCCAACGACCTCCAGGCCGTCGCCGAGGAACAGCTCGGCGGCGCGGATGGGGTATCCGGCCACGTCGAGCAGCGCCCCGCCGCCCAGTTCGCGCCGGTTGCGGATGTCGTGGGGCGGCAGCCGGGGAATGGTGAACGCGGCTGCGAAGGACCGCGGTTCGCCGACGACGCCTTCGGTGAGCAGCCGGCGTACCGCCCGGTGCTGGGAGTGGTGGGTGAACATGTAGTTCTCCACGAGCAGCAGCCGCGAGGCGTGTGCGAGGTCCACCAGGCGCGCCGCCGTGGCCGCGTCCGGGGCCAGCGGCTTCTCGGCCAGCACATGCTTGCCGGCGCGCAGGGCCGCCTCGATCCACTCGGCGTGCAGGGCCACGGGCAGCGGAATGTAGACGGCCTCGATGTCGTCCCGCCGCAGCAGCTCCTCGTAACCGTGTACGGCGGAGCAGCCGAACTCGCGGGCGAACCGGGCGGCCTTGTCACCGTCCCGGCTGGCCACCGCGACCAGCCGTACCGACGGCTCGGCGACGGCGGCCGGCAGGGTGCGCCGCCAGGCGATCCCCGCGCAGCCGATGACGCCCAGCCGGAGTCCTGGCTGCCCGGGTTCCGGAGGATCGGCCTCCTCGTCCGCGTCGGGTGCCGCCCGGAGCTTGCCCTCGCGATGCGTCATCGTCTCTCCTCCCGTCTCCTTCGCAGCAGGGCACCTGGGATGTCGCACCCCGCGCTTCGAACTGCCCTCGAAGACCGCCGGGCCTCGTTCCCCTCCCGCGTGCGAAGGGGACGAGGCCCGCAAGACGGTGACCTGGGCGTCGCTGTCAAGGACGCAAGCCGAGGCCGCCGTCGGCGGTGACCACCTGGCCCCGCAGCCAGGCCGCCTCGTCCGTGCACAGCAGGGCCACCACGTCGGCGACATCGGCCGGCGTGGTCAGCCGCCCGGCCGGGGTGCGCTGCGCGAGAGCCGCCGAGGCTTCCCGGTTCACCGTGGTGGTGCCCTTGTCGAGCTTGGCGGTCGACACGGCGTTGACCGCGATGCCGTGCGGGCTCAGGTCGACGGCCAGATACCGGACGAGGGACTCCAGCGCCGCCTTGGCCACGCCCAGGCTCACATAGCCAGGTACGACCCGGTGCGCACCTGTGCTGGAGACGGCGACCACGCGGCCCCGGCCGCCCCGCATCAGCCCCGGCAGCAACGGGGCCGCAGCCAGCAACGGGTGCAGCGCGGCCGCCGTGTCCTCGCGCAGCGCCCCGAGGTCGGCGTGCAGAGCCTGCATCGGCGTCCAGCCGGCCGCGTTGTGCACGAACACGTCGAGCCGGCCATAACGGGCCCGGACCTTCTCCAGGAGCTGGGGCACGGCCCGCGGATCGGCCAGGTCGGCGCGTACGGCGGTGGCGGTGCCCTTGAGGCCCGCGAGGGAACGCGTGGCCCGCTCGGCGTCCTCGTCGCTGTGGCCGTAGTTGAGCACGACGTCACCACCGCACGCGCACAGCTTGCGCGCGATGGCGAGCCCGAGCCCTCGGGTACCGCCGGTGATCAGCGCGATCCTCCCCTCGAGCCCCAGGGTGCTGCCGGCCACCGGGTCACCCTGGCCGCTCATGGCTGCTCCGGGTCGAGACCGAACAGCACCGGCCCCATCTGCGGTTCCACGTCGGCCAGTTCGGCGAACCGGCCCAGATGACCGCGGAACTCGCCGGACTCCAGCACGGCGAGGTAGGACGGCGCGTCCCGCCACCAACCGAGGTTGATGTACACCTCGGGCGTGCGCGCGGAGCGGACCATCTGCGCTCGCTGGAAGCCGGGCCGCGCCCGCATGAACTCGGCGTGTTCCCTGAAGGCCTGCTCGAATTCCGCGGCATCCCCCTTGACCGTGAACTTGGTGATGGCGACCACCTGTCGGCTCACTTCGGGTGCTGACTGACCGGTTCCGGACACTGCGGTACCTCCGTGTCGGGGCGGGGCCGATGCCCGCCGTCGGATGAATGCGTCGCGCAGGCTTCTGCGCTGGAGCTTTCCGTTGGCCGAACGCGGGACGGCGTCCACCACGTCGGCGAGCCGGATGTGCTGGTAGTACGGGAGCCTCGCGTTCACCTCGGCGAGCACCCGCCGGGCGAAGGCTCCGGGGACGTCCTGAGCGGTCTCGGCCGCTACCAGGAAGGCCGCGCAGACAGCCCCGCCGACGGGATCGGGATGGTCGAACACGGCGCAGTCGGCCACGTCCGGGTGTGCGCGCAGCGCCCGCTCGACCTCCGACGGCGAGACCAGATAGTTGTCGCACTTGAAGACGTCCTTGATCCGGTCGACGAGGTACAGCCGACCGCCCTCGTCGAGGCGGCCGATGTCCCCGGTGGACAGCCAGCCCTCGGCGTCGACCGGTGCGGGGTCGTGCAGGTAGCCGCGCATCACCTGCGGGCCGCGCACCTGGACCTCGCCCGCCTCTCCCGGCGGCAGGACCGCGCCGGTGTCCGGTGCGACGATCCGGCATTCCGTGTCGCGCAACGGGGGGCCGACCGATCCGGGCCGGGGGCGGTCCGGGCCGTCGGAGTGGGTGAGCGGTGACGCCTCGGCGAGCCCGTACCCCTGGATGACGGGCACGCCCAGCCGGCTGCGCAACGTCTCGGCGGCCGGCGCGGGCAGCGCCGATCCGCCGGAGGCGATCATCCGGGCCGTGCGCAGGCTCAGCTCCGGCAGCCGCTCGTCGGCCGCGAGGCGGACCAGGCGCATGGGAATGCTGTAGAAGTGGGTGGCCCGGTGGCGGTTCGCCGTGCCGACGGCCTCCACAGGGTCGGGGTCCGTGCACAGCACCTGGGTCGCGGCCGCGTACAGCGCGGAGTTGAGATGCATCAGGTGGTACTTGGGCAGGTGGTTCAGGACCACCGACTCCGGGCCGAGCCGGTGTGCCTCGGCCACCTGGGCCGCGTTCACCAGCAGGTTGCGGTGGGTGAGGACGGCAGCCTTCGCCGGCCCGGTCGTACCACTGGTGAAGTGCAGGCAGGCGACGTCACCGAGGGGCACGTCCTCGGGCGGTTCGTCCCACGGCCATTCCTCGTCCAGGCCGACGATCTCGGTCAGGTGCGGCAACGACGGGCGTATGGCGGCGAGTTCGGCGCGCACGGGAGGCGTCACGACGGCGAGGCGGGCCCGGGTGACCCCGAGGAGATGGCGTAGTTCGTCGGCCCGTTGCAGCGGGTTGAGGGGTGCGACGACGTTCCCGCTGCGGACGATCCCGTGAAAGGCGGCCGCGAAGTCGGGGCTCAGCGGTGACACCAGGGCCACCACGGTGTCGGTGGTGCCGACGAGCCTGCGGACGGCGGCGGCCCATCGGGTTGCCGCCGCGTCCAGTTCGGCGAAGGTCGGCTCGGCGGAGCCCGCGCGGATCGCCGTCCGGTCTCCGTGTCGTCGCGCCGCCTCCGACAGCAGGCCGTCGAGCCGCGGCTCGGCCGCCGGTTTCGCCTCAGTCACTGCTGCCGCCCTCGGTATGGGCCTTGGCGAGGCGGAGGGTGGCCAGGCTGTTGGTGCCCAAGGCCGTGCGGACCGCGTCGCGTGCGTCGGCGAGCGTGGCGCCGGCACCGAGCACTTCGGGGACGGTGACCGGGTTGACGACGACCGTGTGCCGGGAGATCGCCCGCACCCCCTCGGGGGTGGCGCGCAGCACCCACTCGCCGGTGTGCGCGGTCATGATCGGCGGAACCCGGGTCTGCTTGTAGACGATCCGGCCGGTCTCCAGGACGATCCGGACCGACTCCGTCGTGTGCACGGATCCGTCGGGGGCCTTGGTGTCCATCGACATCAGCTGCACGCCGGGACCGGCCTCGGTGAGCCGCAGCCGGGTGACGTGGGGCAGCCGCTCGGGCCACAGGTCACAGCGGGCGATGAAGGCGTGGACCGCCTCCAGCGGGCCGTTGACCGTGACACCGTCCTCGAACGTCAGGAACAGGTCCGGGCTCTGCTCGTGAGCCTCCGCGGTGGCTTTGAGCGCGGCGAGTTCCGCCGCGCTGTTGCGGTCGACGGCCCGCTCGATCCAGTCCAGGCCGTCGGGGTCGTCGTCGATGGCCGCGAAGTCGTGCAGGAGGGTGACCGAACAGGTTCCGCCGGGCTCCGGCGCGATCCGCCACTCACCGCCCATGGCGGCCACGGGGGGCTGCGAGAGCTCCTGACGGAAGGTGATACGGCGGGCCCGCCGGTCGATGTGCCGCCGGGAGGTCCAGCTGCGCACCTCCCCATTGGCCAGCGCCCACAACCGTATCCGTTCCTGCGTGGCGTCTTCGGACACCTGCTCGGCATGCACGGTCGGCCCGAACATCCGCGGCCAGCCCGTGACGTCGGCGAGCAGGTCGCAGACGATGTCGGCCGACGCGGCGACGCCGACCGTGTGCTGCATGACGTGCGTCGTCGGCTGCGAGACCTGGGGCACGTTCGTCTCCTTCGCGTTGCTGGCGGTGGTCTCAGTAATTGCCCAGCCCGCCACAGACGTTGAGGGCCTGTGCGGTGATGGACGCGGCGGCGTCGGTGGTCAGGTAGCCCACCAGTCCGGCCACCTCCTCGGGCGTGGCGTACCGGCCGAGCGGGATCCTGGCCTGGAAGCGGCGGAGCACTTCCTCTTCGGTGACGCCCCAGTGCTCGGCGTATCCGCTGCGCACCCGTTGGGCCATCGGCGTCTCGACGTAGCCCGGGCACACGGCGTTGACGGTCACTCCGGTGGCGGCCAGTTCGTTGCCCAGGGCCTTGGTGAAGCCGACGACGGCGTGCTTGGAGGCCGAGTAGGGGGCGCCGAGCACCACGCCCTGCTTGCCCGCGGTGGAGGCGATGTTGATGACGCGTCCCCAGGACCTGGTACGCAGCTGCCCGGCGTTCAGGACCTCGCGGGTCACCAGGAAGACGCTGTTGAGGTTCGTGTCGATGACGTCGTGCCAGAGCTCGTCGGTCAGGTCGGCGGTGACGCCGCCGCCGCTGCGGCCCGCGTTGTTCACCAGGATCTCGACCGGGCCGAAGCGGTCCACCGCGGCCCGGACCAGATCGGCCACCTCCTCCCGCGACCGTACGTCGCAACCGGCCCCTGCCGCCTCGACCCCCTCGGCCTGGAGTTCCTTGACCGTGGCGGCCACGGCGTCGCCGTCACGGGCGCACAGGAACACCCGGGCTCCACCGCGGCCGAGGTGGCGGGCCACGGCCAGCCCGATCCCTTTCGTGGCGCCCGTGACCAGGGCGGCACGACGCTGTTCGCTAGTCATGGGAAGGAGCCTGCGGGTGCCGCTTCGAACCCGGCTGGAATCCCGGCCGAGGCGCTCGTGCGTACACCGTGCGGAGCAGGCGCTAGCACAGCCTGCAGCTTCGCTGCAATCCCGCCGCAGTAAAGGCGACTCATGGAATTACTCAAGCATTTTATCGAATTGCTCAAGCTCTTTGAGGCTCGTTATAGCCGCCCTCGCATGTCCTTCGCCTCGGGCGGCACGTCATGTAGCTTTAGTGCGCAGCTATTCTGACGAATCAAAGCAGAAGCCAGTGCCCGAAAAGGGACGAAACGGTCATACCGAGAAAGCGGTTTCATGGCCGGGTCTATTCATCCGTCATTCCTGACCAGAAGACGCCAACACGGCAGTGTCGCAGCGGCTCTCGAAGATGGGGGAATCAAGTTGCTAGTGAAGTCGCCTGCCCGGGAAATATCCCAGACGCACCAGCTCGGTTTCAGAGTGCTGGGGCCTCTGGAGGTCGTCCATCACGGTGCGTCCTGCACTCCGACCGCGCCCAAGGTCCGCAGCGTGCTCGCCCTGCTGGTGCTGAGGGCCAACCACGTGGTGGACACCGGGTCGATCATCGAGGAACTCTGGGGCGAGAACCCGCCCCGCAGCGCCGTGACCACGGCCCAGACCTACATCTACCACCTGCGCCGGCTCTTCCTGCGCGACGTGGGCAAGCGGGCCGACGAACTGTTCCTCACCAGGCCGCCCGGCTACACCCTGCGCCTCGCGCCGGGGCAGCTCGACCTGGAGGAGTTCGAGGAGCTGACCCGCCGGGGCCGTCGGCTGCTGTCCGAGAAGCGGCTCGCCGAGGCCGTCCTGGTTCTGCGCCGGGCACTGGATCTGTGGCGAGGCCCCGCGCTCGCCAACGTCTCGCCCGGGCCGCTGCTGGAAAGCAGCATCGCCCACCTCGAGGAACAGCGCATCCAGGTGACCCAGCTCCGCATCGAAGCGGACATGCAACTCGGTCACCATCATGATCTGATCGCCGAGCTCCGCTCCCTTGTCGCCCGCTATCCGCTGAACGAATGGTTTCACGGAAAGCTCATTCTGGCACTGAGTCGCGCCGGTCGTCGCGGAGAGTCCCTCCAGGCCTACCAGGCGCTGCGTCACATCCTGGACCGGGAACTCGGACTCGCTCCTTCCCCGGAACTACAGAGTCTCCAGCGCGACGTCCTCGCCCTGGGTGCTCAAGCGTAAGGAATAGATAAGAATTCCCTCCGGTGGGCAGGCGTCAGCCTGCGGAGATAAAGGCCACGGAATATGCAGCGTGCAATTCCGTGGCCTTTCCCATTGCGCATGCCCTGCTTCCACCCGGCCGCGCCCACTGCTCGAACGGCACTCGATGACCCGAGGGCACCGTGAGGTCGGCGCGCCGGGCTCGCCTGGCGCGGCGGCACGCGACGACGGCTGTCGGAGCCGTGGAGCAGGAGACTCAGTTTGGAGACCTCACGATGAACAGACGGGTCGTCATCACCGGCATGGGCGTGGTCGCGCCGGGCGGCACGGGCGTCAAGGAGTTCTGGTCACTGATCAGCGCCGGGCGGACCGCGACGCGGTCCATCTCCCTGTTCGACGCCTCCGCCTTCCGTTCCCGCATCGCCGCCGAGTGCGACTTCGTTCCCGAGGACCACGGATTCACGCCCGAGGAGGCCCGACGGCTCGACAGGGCCGTGCAGTTCGCCCTCGTCGCCACCGACGAGGCGCTGCGAAGCAGCGGTCCGGCCGGCGCACTCGACCCTTCGCGCACCGGCGTCACACTGGGCAGCGCCGTCGGCTGCACCATCGGGCTCGATCGCGAATACGCGCACGTCAGCAGGTCGGGCCGGGACTGGACGGTGGACCACACCCGGGCGGTGCCCTGGCTGTACGACTACTTCGTGCCCAGCTCCATGGCCGCCGAGGTGGCCCGGCGGGCAGGCGCGCGGGGCCCCGTGTCCCTGGTCTCCACCGGCTGCACCTCGGGCCTGGACTCGGTGGGGCACGCCGCCGAAGTGATCCGCGAAGGGTCCGCGGACGTCATGGTCGCGGGCGCCACCGAGGCGCCGATCTCCCCCATCACGGTGGCGTGCTTCGACGCGATCCGCGCCACGTCCTCGTACAACGACGATCCGGAGTCGGCCTCACGGCCCTTCGACCGCACGCGCAACGGCTTCGTCCTGGGCGAGGGCGCGGCCGTGTTCGTCCTGGAGGAGCTCGACCACGCCCGCCGGCGCGGCGCGCACGCCTATGCGGAGATCGCAGGCTTCGCCTCCCGGTGCAACTCCTTCCACATGACCGGGCTGCGCCCCGACGGCCGGGAGATGGCCGAAGCCATCACACAGGCCTTGCGCATGGCGGGTGCCGAACCGGCCGACGTCGACTACGTCAACGCGCACGGCTCCGGCACCCGGCAGAACGACCGCCATGAGACCGCGGCCTTCAAGCTCAGCCTCGCGGCCCACGCCTACGAGACGCCGGTGAGCTCCATCAAGTCCATGATCGGCCACTCCCTGGGGGCGATCGGCGCCCTGGAGATCGCGGCCAGCGCACTGGCCATCGAGAACGACCTGATCCCCCCGACCGCCAACCTCCACCATGCCGACCCCGAGCTGGACCTCGACTACACACCGCTGGTCGCGCGCCCGCAGCGCGTCGACACCGTCCTGTCGGTCGGCAGCGGTTTCGGCGGGTTCCAGAGCGCCATGGTGCTCACCGCGCCCGGAAAGGACATGCCGTGACCGCTACGAAGGCAGCCGTCGCCGCGGACCCGGCGGCACTCCCCGTCGCGGACCCGGCGACCCCGGTGGCGAGAGCTGTCGTCACCGGCATCGGGGTGGCGGCCCCCAACGGGCTGGGAACCAGGACCTGGTGGCAGTCGGTGCTGGGCGGCGAGAGCGGCATCGGGCCGATCACCCTCTTCGACGCGTCCGGCTATCCGGCGCGGCTGGCCGGGGAGGTCCCCGGGTTCGACGCCGCCGCGCACCTGCCCGGCAGGCTGCTGCCCCAGACCGACCGGATGACCCGGCTGGCCCTGTACGCGGCGGCCGAGGCCTTCTCCGACGCGGGCATCGACCCCCGGACGCTGCCCGAGCACACGGCCGGAGTGGTCACGGCGAGTTCGACCGGCGGATTCGAGTTCGGACAGCGGGAACTGCAGGCGCTGTGGAGCCAGGGAAGCGAATACGTCAGCGTCTACCAGTCCTTCGCCTGGTTCTACGCCGTGAACACCGGCCAGATCTCCATCCGGCACCAGCTGCGCGGGCCCGGCGGCGTCGTCGTCAGCGATGACACGGGCGGGATCGACGCGGTGGTGCAGGCCCGCCGCCAACTGCGCCGCGGCACCCGGCTGGTGCTCACCGGCGGCGTCGACTCCGCGCTGTGCCCCTGGGGCTGGACCGCGCGGCTGGCGGAAGGCACGCTCAGCACCGACGACCGGCCGACCGCCGCCTACCGGCCGTTCGCGGCCGACGCCTGCGGCTACGTCGCAGGCGAGGGCGGAGCACTGCTGGTCCTGGAGGACGCCGTGGCGGCCCGCGACCGTGGCGCCACGGCGTACGGCGCCGTCAGCGGCTGCGCGACCGCCTTCGACCCGGACCCGGCCGACGGCGACGGGCTCGCCCGGGCCGCCGAGGGCGCGCTGCGCGACGCGGGCATCACCGCGGACCAGGTCGACGCCGTCTTCGCCGACGCCTTCGGGACCCCCGAGGCGGACCGGGCCGAGGCCGCCGTCCTGCGCGAGCTCTTCGGCCCGTACGGAGTGCTGGTGACCGCTCCCAAGACCATGACGGGACGGCTGTCGGCCGGCGGCGCGGCCCTCGACCTCGCCGCGGCGTTGTGCGCCGTGCGCGAAGGTGTCGTCCCGCCGACCGTGCACACCGTGGCCGCCCCCGCGCACACCCTCGATCTGGTGCGGGACAAGCCCCTGCGGACGCCGTTGCGCCACGTCCTGGTCCTGGCCCGCGGCCGCGGCGGCTTCAACGCGGCGGCCGTGGTCAGCGCCGTCGGCCCGGCCCCCCGCTCCGCCCGGTGAGCCCCGGCCGGCGGCGCACTCCGCCCGATCTCGCCCTGGAGTCCCCATGACGGACGACCACATCACCGACGTCTGCGTCATCGGCGCCGGCCCCGCCGGTCTCGCGCTGTCACTGCTGCTGCTGAGCTCCGGCGTCCGGGTCACGGTGCTCGAGCGGAGCTCCGACTTCCGGCGCGAGTTCCGCGGCGAGATCCTCCAGCCCGGCGGGCTCGCCGTCCTCGACTCGCTGGGCGTGCTGGCCTCGGTGCGCGAGCGGGGCTCCCGTGCCCACTCGGGCTTCCGGCTCGTCGACGGGGACCGCACCCTGCTGGACATCGACTACCGGCGGCTCGGCCCGCCGTACGACCATCTGCTCGCCGTCAACCAGCGCTTCGTCCTCGAGGAGCTGCTGGCCGCCTGCCGCCGGTACCCCTCCTTCCGCCACCTCGGGGGACACCGGCTGGTCCGACTCCTGCGCCAGGGGGACCGGTTCACCGGCGCGGTCGCGCAGAGCGGCACCGAGCGCCGGTGCTCCGTGCACGCCGACGTGCTGGTGGGTGCCGACGGCCGCTACTCGAAGACACGCCGACTCGCCGGTATCGACCAGCACCGGATGGACGTCTTCGACCAGGACGTCGTCTGGTTCAGACTGCGGGCCCCCGGCGCGGCCGTCGACCGGGTGAGGGTGCACCGCAGCGCCGGCCAGGCGTTCCTGGTGCACGCCTCCCACCCGGACGTCGTGCAGATCGGCTGGACCGTCCCGCACGGCACCTGGGGCGCGATCGCCGCCCGGGGCATCGGCGCCGTCCGGGAGGACGTCGCCCGGGCCCTGCCCGGATACGCCCCGCTCGTGCGCGGGCAACTCGCCAGGATGAGCGACCTGACCCTGCTGGACGTGTTCGCGGGCCGGGCCGAGACCTGGGTACGCGACGGACTCGTGCTGCTCGGAGACGCCGCCCACACGCACAGCCCCTTGGGCGCGCAGGGCATCAACCTGGCGCTCCAGGACGCCGCCGTCCTGCACCCCGTGCTCCTCGACGCGCTGGGCGACGGCCCTGCCGACGCCCGGGCCCTGGAGCGCTTCACCGACCTGCGCTCCGCCGACGTGGGGGCCGTCTTCCGCTTCCAGGTCGCCCAGTCCAAGGCCATGCTCGGCCGGCCCGGCCCGGTGGCCGACATGGTCCGTCCGGCGCTCGCCCGGCTGGTCCAGCGGACCCCGCTGGGCACCTTCCTGACCCGGCGCATCGCCCACGGCCGTACACCGGTGCGGGTGCGCACCGACCTGTTCACGACGACGCTCCACCCGAAGGCGAGGCCCTGAAGCCATGCGCATCATCGATCTGTCCAGCCCGGTCGATGCCAGGGCGTGGGAGCCGGACCCGGTCGTCCACGAGATCCTGACCCCCGCCGAGGGAGCCCGGCACATGGCGGCCGAGATGAAGGAGCACTTCGGCGTGGACTTCGACCCGGCCGTGCTGCCCGGGGGCGAGCTGCTGTCGCTGGACACGTTCACCCTCACCAGCCACACCGGTACGCACGTGGACGCACCGGCCCACTACGGCTCCGCCGCCGTGACCGAGTACGGCGAACCGCTGACGGCGGAACAGCTGCCGCTGGACTGGTTCCTGCGCCCCGCCGTCGTCCTGGACCTGCGCGACCAGGGCACCGGCGCGGTCGGCGTCCCCGTGCTGGAGAGGGCGATCAAGGCGACCGGACACCACATCCAGCCGATGGACATCGTGGTGCTGCACACCGGCGCCTGGCACTACGCGGGCACCCAGCGGTACTTCACCGACTTCACCGGGCTCACCGGGGAGGCCGTCGACTTCCTTCTCGACATCGGGGTCAAAGTGATCGGCACCGACGCCTTCAGCCTCGACGCCCCGTTCGGCGACATGATCCGGCGCTACCAGGACAGCGGCGACCGTTCGGTGCTGTGGCCGGCCCACTTCGCCGGACGGCGGCGCCCGTACTGCCAGATCGAACGGCTGCACAACCTCGACGCCCTGCCCGCCGCCCACGGCTTCCGCATCTCCTGCCTGCCCGTGAAGCTGGCCGGCTCGGGCGCGGGATGGGCCCGTGCGGTCGCTCTCGTCGAGGACTGAGCGTTCCCTGCCCGCCCTCGCCACCGGACTGCCCCGTTCCGCACACACCGCACACACTCATCGCCCTCCGGAGACAGCATGCAGCCCCGAACACCCCCGGACACCGTCGCCGAATCGTTCTCCCAGCTCCTCTTCGGAGCGCTCACCTTCCGGGCCTACGCCGCGGCGGTGCGCCTGGGCATACCCGATGCCGTGGGGGACACGTCCCATCGCGCGGACGAACTGGCCGCGGTGCTCGGGGCGGACGAGCACCGGCTGCGCCGGCTGCTGCGAGCCCTCGTCGCGCTCGGCGTGCTGCGCCACACCGACGACGGGCGGTTCGCCCTCACCGCGGCCGGCGCCGGCCTGCGCGCGGACGACCCGACCGGCACCCGCGGTCTGGTGGCCTTCTTCGGCCATCCGCTGATGTGGCGGACCTTCGGGGCACTGGAGCGGTCGGTGCGCGAAGGCACTCCCGCCTTCACCGCGGTCACCGGCCACGGCTTCTTCGAGTACTTCGCCGAGGACCCGTCGTTCGCCCAGAGCTACCACGAGGGCTTGCACTGGGGCACGGAGATGACGGCTCCCCTGATCGGGATGAGCCGCGACTGGAGCGACAGCCGCCGTATCCACGACATCGGCGGCGGCGACGGCGCGCTGCTGACCGCGCTGCTGGCCGCGCATCCGCACGCCCACGGCATCGTCCAGGACAGCGCCGAAGCGCTGGAGGGGCTTCCCGCCAACATCCGCCGGCACGGTGTCGACGGCCGGTGCTCCGCAGTACCCGGTGACTTCCTGACCGAGGTGCCGGCCGGCGGTGACACCTATCTGCTGAAGAACGTGTTGCACGAGTGGGGCGACGACGACTGCGTACGGATCCTCGGCAACTGCCGTACGGCCATGGCCGAGGGCGCCCGGGTGCTGATCGTGGCGACGCTGCTGCCCGAACCGGGCCCCGCCGACGGCGACCAGGAGGCGTTCACCTACGCGGTCCTGAGCGATCTGCTGCTGATGTCGGCCAGCCACGGCGAGCGCACGCTCGCCGAGTACGAGCGGCTCTGCGCCGCGGCGGGCCTGCGCATCACCCGGGTGTCTCCCGTTCCCCATCTGCCCAACGACAACGTCATCGAGGCCGTCGCGGCCTGAGCGACGGCTGCTTCCCCACCGCGACGAGGAGGAATCATGACCACGACCCCGCTTTCCGCTCCCACCACCACGGACAGCACGCTGCGTGCCGAAGTGGAACACTTCTACGCCTGGCAGATGCAGTTGCTGGACAGCCGCGCCTGCGAGGAGTGGGCCGCGACCTTCACCCCGGACGGGGTGTTCGACGCCAACGGGCTGCCCGCGCCCGCCAAGGGCCGCGAGGCCATCACGGCCGGCGCGCGGGCCGCCGGTGAACGGCTCACCGCCGAGGGGCTCGTGCACCGGCACTGGCTGGGGATGCTCACGGTCGGGGAACAGCCGGACCGCACGATCCGCGCCCGGTCGTACGCGCTGGTGATCGAGACGGAACGGGACGGCGCGTCCCGGCTGCACCGCAGCACGGTGTGCGAGGACGTCCTCGTACGCGCCGAGGACGGATCGCTGCTGGTCTCGCGGCGCAAGGTCACCCGCGACGACATCGGCTGAGCGCCGGCGGCACAGGACCGGCCCGACAGCACGACGGAAAGGAACACGACGAGATGGGCTCTTACGTGACGGTGCGCGGTCTGCGTACGTACTACGAGGAAGCGGGCACGGGCGAACCGCTGCTGCTCCTGCACGGCGGAGGTGTCACGGCCGAGAGCTGGTCCCAGCAGATCGCCGCGCTCGCCGAGCACTACCGGGTGCTGGTCCCGGAGCGGCGCGGCCACGGCCGGACCCAGGACCTCGCGGGACCCGTCACCTACCCGGACATGGCCGAGGACACGGCCGCCTTCCTCGACGAGCTGGGCACCGGACCGGTCCGGGTGGCCGGCTGGAGCGACGGCGGGGTGGTTGGCCTCCATCTCGCCCTGATCCGACCGGAGTCGGTGTCCAAACTGGTGGTCATCGGCGCGGCCACGCAGGAGGGGGCGCACGGATACGCGGACGCCCTCTACGACGGCAGCGAGGAGAGCCGCCAGATACTCACCCAGATGTTCCACGGGCCGTACGCCGCCCTGTCCCCGGACGGGCCGGACCACTTCCCCGTCGTACTGGACAAGCTGATCCGCCTGTGGCGGGAGGGACCGGGGCTCGCCCTGGACGACCTCGGGCGCATCCGGGTCCCCGTCCTGGTGATGCAGGGCGACCGGGACGGCGTGCCGGTGGAACACAGCGCGGCCATGGCCCGGGCGCTGCCCGACGCGCAGCTCGCCGTGGTGCCCGGAACCTCACACGCCGTGCCCCTGGAGAAGGCGGACCTCGTCAACCGGATGCTGCTCGACTTCTTCTCCAGCCGACAGGACGTCCGGATGTTCGCCCTGGGATGAACGAGCGGTCGGCAGGGCCGGGCACGGGCGCTCCAACGAGGCTCGGCACTCATTCGACGCGTCCGGGACAGTCTCGGACCACACCGTGTCCTCGGTACCCACGAAGGAGTCAACTGGTCATGCGTGGCATCATCCTCGCCGGCGGGACCGGGAGCAGGCTGCACCCCATCACCCGTGGCGTCTCCAAGCAGTTGCTGCCGGTGTACGACAAGCCGATGGTGTACTACCCGCTGTCCGTGCTGATGTTCGCCGGCATCCGGGAGATCCTCCTCATCGCGGCACCCGCCGACCTGCCGTTGTTCCAGCGGTTGCTGGGCGACGGCAGCGCGCTCGGCCTGGACCTGCGCTACGCCGAGCAGCCGGAGCCCCGGGGGATCGCCGAGGCGTTCCTGATCGGCGCCCGGTTCCTGGGCGGCCAGCCGTCCGCCCTGATCCTCGGCGACAACATCTTCCACGGCTCCCGCCTGTCCGAAGTGCTGTGCGACCACAAGTCGCTGACCGAGGGCTGCGTGATGTTCGGCTACCCGGTGGCGGACCCCGAGCGCTACGGCATCGGCGAGCTGGACGAGGCGGGCCGGCTCGTCGCCATCGAGGAGAAGCCGGCGGCGCCGCGCTCCAACCTCGCCATCACCGGCCTGTACTTCTACGACAGCCATGTGGCGGACATCGCCCGCGAGGTGCGTCCCTCGGCCCGCGGCGAGCTGGAGATCACGGATGTCAACCGGCGTTACCTCGACGCGGGCCTGGCCCGGCTGGTCAGCCTGGGGCGCGGTTTCGCCTGGCTGGACACCGGCACCCACGACTCGCTCATGGACGCGGGCCAGTACATCCAGACACTGGAGCGCCGCCAGGGGATCCGGATCGCCTGCCTGGAGGAGGTGGCCCTGCGGATGGGCTTCATCGACGCGGACGCCTGCTACCGGCTCGGATCGCAACTCGCCGGCTCCGACTACGGCCAATACGTGATGGACACCGCCCAGGCGGTCGGCCGCCCTGTGGCCAGCACCCTGTAACCCTCCGCGCTGTGTGAAGGACGGACGAGATGAGACTCATGGTCACGGGAGCGGCCGGCTTCATCGGCTCCCACTATGTGCGCACCCTCCTCGACGGCGGCTACCCCGGCTACGAGCACGCCGACGTCACCGTGGTCGACAAGCTCACCTACGCGGGCAACCGCGCCAACCTGCCGCTCGGCGACCCGCGCCTGACGTTCGTCCAGGGAGACGTCTGCGACCTCGACCTGCTGCTCGACCTGCTGCCGGGCCATGACGCGGTGGTGCACTTCGCCGCCGAGTCCCACGTGGACCGGTCGCTGCGGTCGGCAGCCGCGTTCGTGCGCACCAACGCCGGCGGTACGCAGACGCTGCTCGACGCCTGTGTGGCGAGGGGGGTCCAGCGCGTCGTGCACGTGTCCACGGACGAGGTGTACGGCGCCATCGGCGAGGGTTCGTGGACGGAGGAGAGCCCTCTGCTGCCCAACTCCCCCTACGCCGCCTCGAAGGCCGCGTCCGACCTGGTCGCCCGGGCCGTCTGGCGCACCCACGGCCTGGATGTGTCGGTGACCCGCTGCTGCAACAACTACGGCCCGTACCAGCACCCCGAGAAACTGATTCCCCGTTTCGTCACCGGCCTGCTCCAGGGCTCGCGGCTGCCGCTGTACGGCGACGGGCGCAACGTACGCGAATGGCTGCACGTCGACGACCACTGCCGGGCGGTGCACCTGGTGCTCACCCGGGGCCGGGCGGGCGAGATCTACAACGTGGGCGGCGGCGAGGAACGTACCAACCGGCAGGTCACTCAGTCCCTCCTCGGCCTGTTGGGCGCGGACTGGAGCAGCGTCGAGCAGGTCGCCGACCGCAAGGGCCACGACCTGCGGTACTCCCTGGACGACAGCAAGATCCGCGACGAACTGGGTTACGCACCCAGGATCACGTTCGAGGAGGGTCTCGCGATCACCGTGGCCTGGTACCGCGACCACCCGGACTGGTGGAAGCCGGTGCTCGAAGGGGCGTGGACGCGATGACGGCGGCCAACGCCCAGGTGCTGGTCGTGGGTGCGGGCCCGGTCGGGCTGACCGCCGCCCACGAACTGGCCCGGCACGGGGTACGGGTACGGCTGGTGGACTCCGCGCCCGGCCCCGCGACGACGTCGCGCGCGCTGGCCACCCATGCCCGGAGCCTGGAGGTCTACGACCAGATGGGCGTCCTGGACGATCTGCTGGCCCGCGGTCGGCGGGTGGAGCACTTCACCCTCCACCAGAACGGACGCCGGCTGATCCGCTTCGACACCGACTACAGCCGGTTGCCCACCCGTTTCCCCTTCACCCTCATGGTGGACCAGACGATCACCGAGGAGGTGCTGCGCTCGGCGGCGGCCCGGCACGGGGTGAAGCCCGAATGGGGCGTGCGGCTGGCGGACTTCGACGACCGGGGCGAGGCCGTGCACGCCGTGCTGCGGCACTCCGACGGCCGGACCGAGACGGTGACCGCCGACTGGCTGGTGGGCTGCGACGGCGGTCACAGCACCGTCCGCAAGCGGCTCGGGCTGCCCCTGGCCGGCGACTCCGCCGAGACCTGGCTCATCGCCGACGCCGTCGTCGACTGCGATCTGCCCAGGGACAGCATCCACTGGCTGCGCACCACCAGCGGCACGGTGATGATGGTGCCCTTCCCCGAGCCGGGCAAGTGGCGGCTGCTGGACACGGCAGAGACGACCTACGCGGGCGAAGAGGCCCTGGCCCACCGGTTCTCCCGCAAGATCACGGCGGGGTGCGGGCACCGCGTGCGGGTCCGACCACCCAGCTGGGTCTCGGTGTTCACCATTCAGCAGCGCATGATCCCCACCATGCGCGCGGGCCGCTGCTTCGTGGCCGGCGATGCCGCGCATGTGCACAGCCCCGCCTCCGGGCAGGGCATGAACACCGGCGTCCAGGACGCGGTCAACCTGGCCTGGAAACTGGCCGAGGTCATCCGCGGCGACGCCGATGAGACACTCCTGGACAGCTACACCGCCGAGCGTGTGCCGGTCGGTGCCGCCCTGCTGAAGTCGACGGCCATGGCCACGGTCCTGATCCAACTGCGCAACCGGTACGTCGCGGCGGCCCTGCGAGCGGCGTTCACGGTCGTACGCTCCGTGCCCCCGCTCAAGTCGCGGATCCAGCGCAAGATCATGGGCGGCATGTCGGCGCTGGACCTCTGCTACGCGGACCCCCCGGCGACGGAGGGCCTCGGACAGCGCGTGGCCCGTGTGACGGCCGAACGGCTCGCCGAATCCCCGGGCTGGCGCCGGTTGCTGGCCGCGCTCCGTGAGCCGGGCTGGACCCTGCTCGTCTTCGGCCCCCCCACCTCGGCCCGGGACAGGCCGGCACCGTCGTACGAGCGGGCCGAGAGCGTACTCACCGTCGAGGACCCGGCCCTGCGCGCCGACCTCGCGGCCGGTCCCGGGGACTGGATCCTGATCCGCCCCGACGGGTACGTGGCGGAACGCGGCACCGGCTGACCGCCGCCACCTCCTGGGGCCATCACATCCTCGCGTACCAGGCCAGGCACTCTTCGTACGTCGGCAGCAGCCCCGCCCGGGTGGCCTCGGCGGCGGTGGGGGCGGCAGCGTCCTTCGCGGAGAGGATCGGCTCCTCCAGGTCCCACGGCAGGTTCAGATCCGGGTCGAGCGGGTTGATCTCCACCGGGGTGTCGGGGACGTACTCCGTGGAACACAGATAACCGACCACCGTGTCGTCGGTCAGTGCCGCGAAACCGTGCCCGAGCCCCTCCGCGACGAAGACCGAGGCGCCCTCCCGGGCGGTGAGCACATTGACGTCATGGGCGCCGTACGTGGGCGAGCCGAGCCGCAGGTCCACGACGATGTCCCGGATGGCCCCTCGGTGGCATGTGACGATCTTGGCCTGGCCCGGCGGCAGCAGGACGCTGTGGATGCCGCGCAGCACGCCGCGGCGCGACACCGAGTAGTTGATCTGCCTCGGGGTGAAACGCCTGCCCAGGGCCCGGGACACCTCGCTCTCCTTGAAAGCCTCGTGGAAGCTTCCGCGGGCGTCCGGAATGGCCTGAGGGATCATGAGGTAGCTCCCCGGCACCGTCAGCGGCTGGATCTCCATGGTGCGGCAGCCTAGAGAGCCGCCCTTGAGGCTCGGACAAACGCCGCCTGAGGAGGCCGGGCCCCTAGCCCATCGCTTCCAGCACCGGCACCATCCGGGCCGGTGAGGGCTGGTCGGCGATCTCCCCGGCGAGGGACCGGGCGTGGTCGCGGTGGGGGTTCGGCCCCAGCAGGATGTCCAGTTCGCGGGCGAGCGCGTCCGGGTTCTTCCGGTCGTCGGCCTCCGGTCGGCGCGCGACCCGGCGGCGTACCAGGCCGTCCGCGCAGGCGGCCCATGCCGGGTGGTCCGTCGGCAGCACGAGTTGCGGCACGCCGTGCACCGCCGCGGTCATGGCGGTGCCGGTCCCGCCGTGGTGCACCACGAGCGAGCAGCCGGGCAGCACCGCGTCCAGCGGCGCCCGTTCCACCACCCTGAACCAACCCGGCAGGCCCGTCAGCCGCCGGTGCAACGCCGCCGGCGCGGTGAGCACGACGTCCACGTCGGGACGTCGGGCGAGCGCCCCGACGGCCGCCTCCAGACGGGCCGTGAGTTCCTCGGCCTGGGCCGGGTCGCCGTCCTGTGCGGCGACCGTGCTGCCGTGCAGCCCGAGAGTCACGCACACCCGGGGCCGGCGCGGCGCACGACGGGCCCAGTCCGGCACCGGATGCGAGCCGTTGTAGGGCACGAATCGCATCGGCCTGCCGGGTTCCGCCTCCTCGAACCGCAGACTCGGCGGGCACGGATCGAGCGTGAGTACGGGGTCGGGCAGACCGGGTGCGCCCAGACCGAGATCCGCGCAGAAGTCACCGAGCACCTCGCGGGCCCGCTCCAGCACCCCCGCGCCCCCGGTGCCGGGACCGCCCCAGCGCTGGACGACCGCCGGCACTCCGAGCAGGCCGGCGACGACCAGGCCCGCGAACTCGATCGGGTCGCACACCACCAGATCGGGGCGGAAGGACAGGGCCGCGGCCAGACAGCCGTCGAGCACCTGGTCCACGCGCAGCTCCCACGGGTGCCGCCAGCCGTGGGCGGGGAAGGGCCGTGCGCCACGCGGGCGGAGCGACTCGACCGGCAGGACCGCGACGTCGGCCGTGTGCAGTCCGGCCTGCCGGGCGACGGCGCACACCTCGACGCGGCCCGCCACCAGCACGTCATGGCCCGCTGCCCGGGCCGCCCAGGCGAGCGGGACCATGCACAACAGGTGGCTGGGCGCGAGCGCGGTGATCAGGACGCGCACAGCGCCTCCAGTTCCGGGACGAGGGCGGCGGGGGACGGCAGCGACGCCATCTCCTGGGCGACCTTCCGGGCGCTGACGGCGAAGCGCTCGTCGTCGAGCAGCCGGCGTGCCGCCGCCCGCACCACAGCCGGGTCGTCCTGTTCCGCCGGGTCCGCGAGCATCAGAGCGAGACCGGCGTCCACCAGGCAGGCACCCCACACCGACTCGTTGCCGAGCTGCGGCAGCACGAGCTGGGGCAGGCCGTACAGGCACGAGGTGAGCGTGGTGCCCGTACCGCCGTGATGGACGACCGCCGCGCAGGAGTCCAGGAAGAGGCTGAGCGGCACCGGCCCGGTGACATGGGTGGCGGCGCCGACCGGCCCCAGCGCTGCGTGGTGGCGTGCCGGGAGCGTGACGACGGGTCGGACGTCCTCCAGCCCTTCCAGCGCGTCGACGACCGTACGGAACAGGGGCACACCGTTGAGGTCCGCCGTCAGCCCGCCCAGGGAGACCGCGACCCGGCCCGGTGCGGGTTCGGCGAGGACGCCCGGCACGGTGCCGACGCCGTTGTACGGCACGTACCGCAGCGACTTCACGGGTGGGCCCGAGCCCTCCGGCCCGGCCCGCCGCACGCTGGGCGGACAGCAGTCGAGCACCAGGGACGGGCCGGGCAGCTCCCCTCGCAGACCCAGCCGGGCGAACCGGGCACCCAGCAGTGCGCGGGCCGTTCGTATCGGCTCGTCGCCGCTCCGGTCGATGTCCCAGCGCTGGTGAACCACGGGCACGCCCAGCATGCCGCCGATGAACAGGGCGCTGAACTCCATGGGATCGCTGACCACGAGATGCGGCCCCCACTCGCGGGCCAGGGCCAGGTACTCCTTCATCAGGTACCGGGTGTGCATCAGCCACGGCATGACCAGGGTGAGCGCACCGGGGTCGGTCACCTGCGCCCGGCCGGCCTGATTGGGCCGCTTGCCCTCGGGCAGCCTGGCGGTGATCGCCTCCAGGGCGTCGTACGTGTCGCCGATCTCCGCGGCGGGCAGTCCGGCATCGAGCGCGGGACCGACGACGTCCGGCTGACCCGCGACCAGCACGTCGTGGCCCGCGGTGCGCAGGGCCCACGCGAGCGGGATCATCGGCGTGAAATGGCTCGGCGAGGGCGTCGACATGAACAGCACCCGCATACGGCCTCCTCGGACGGGTCGGGGACATCGGGCCCCAAGGGGACGGTCCACCCCCTGGGGCGGACCGTCCGACGAGTATGCGCGGGGCTTCTCGACGCCCACTCGAAAAGGCGGCCCGGGCACGTCACTTCGAGGCGGGCTCGACCGGGCTGTGACCACCATGCGGCCATGAACACTGCCGAGCGTCCCCTCCGCTACCTGGTCTCGCCGGCCGGTATTCCGAACTACGGCGACGAACTCATCGCCATGACGTGGCTGCGCTATCTGCGCGAGGTGGCGCCGGACGACGACGTGGTCGTCGACTGCCACCGGCCCGGGGCGGCCGCCCGCCGCATGGCGCAGCTGCATCCGCGTGTCCGCTTCACCAACACGCTGTGGGAGCTATGCACCCGGGGCTGGTCGCGTCAGGCGTCCCGGACCTGTGAGGCGGTCGCGGCGGCGGTCCGCGATCCCTCCGGTACCGGTGAACTGGCCGCCGGCATCGAGGAGTTGCGCCGGGCGGGCCGGGTTCATCTGGTCGGCGGCGGATTCATCAACGCGATCTGGCCGCCCTTCGTGGGTCTGCTGGCCGGGATCGTCGAGGCGTGCGCGCACTCCGGGGGCCTGGCCGCCATGACCGGGCAGGGGCTGTGGCCACCGGCGCAGCACGCCGAGGCCCTCACCCGCTCACTCGTGGAGAGGTTCGACGTGGTGGACCTCCGGGACGCCCGTTCCGCGGAGTTCGCCGGTACGGGGGCCGCCGGGCACTCCTGCGACGACGTGTTCCTCGGTTTCGGCCCGCATCTGCTGGACGGGGGTGACGACGTTCCCGAGGCCATGGTCAGCGTGCAGAGCTTTCTCACCGGCGCCGAACCGGATGAGCTGGTGGGATCGGTTGCCGACACGCTGCGCTCCTGGGGTGCCGAGCGGGTGGGCCTGCTGGAGTGCGCGCCCGACCAGGACCGCAAGGTGCTGGAGCTGCTGGAACGAACGTTCCCGTCCGCCCGGCGGTACTCGCTCGAGGAGGTACTGACCCGGGGCCTGCCGGTGCGACCGGACCAGTGCTGGATCAGCACCCGTTTCCATCCCCATCTGGTGGCCGCCGCGGGCGGCGCCTCAGGGATCGCGGTTGACATCCGCCCCGACTACTACGGCACCAAACACCGGTCCCTGATCGAGGGAGGATCGTCGTGGCGGCTGCTGGAGGCCCTGGAGATGCCCGGGCGTCCGGCAGGCGGCGGCTACGGTGACCAGCGGCTGCGCGCGCTGCGGGACGCCAAGCGGGCCGTCGCCGACCGCGTCCACGCTCGCCGCTGACGCCAGCCACGACCGTGGGGCCGCGCCGCCCGCCCCACGGTCGGCGGGATGGTCAGGGAGACAGCCCCTGACCTTCCCTGACAGTCCTTCAGCCGGCCACCGCCAGCTGCTCCAGTGTGCCGACGAGCAGGCCGGGGGAGGGGTTGGCGAGCATCTCCTCGCGCAGTTGCGCCGCAGCCGAGCGGTACCTCTCGTCCAGCAGGTGCGACACGGCCGTACGCACCTGCTCCGGTTCGGCGGTCAGCCCGCGCAGCGCGACGACCGCGCCGGTGGCCGCCAGCCGCCTGCTGAAGACGACCTGGTCCCCGGCCATGGCTAGCGCGAGCTGGGGCACGCCCGCGAGGGCCGCGTTCATCAGGCAGTTGTCGCTGCCGTGGTGGATGACCGCGTCGCTGGCCTCCAGCAGCAGATGCAGCGGGAAATCGCACAAGGTGCGGACGCGCGCGGGAAGCTCCCCCAGCGCCGCCACCTGCTCGGCGCTCGCGGTGACCACCACCTCGGCGCCGTGTTCGGCCGCCGCCACGACCGCCGCACGCAGCGCGGGCACCTCTGGGCCGAAGATCCCGGTCGCCGAACGCCCCCACACCACGCAGATCCTGGGCCGGCCCGCGGACTCCAGCGTCCACAGCGGCATGGCGCCGGGGCCGTTGTAGGGCACGTACTGCATGGGGATCCGGTCGGCGCCGTTCAGCGGCGGCACCGCGGAGGGCGGGGACGGGTCGACGACGTGCTCGATGTCCTCGCGGTTCCACGGTTCGGTGGTGTCGCGGGCGGCCGAGTTGAGCAGGTCGCGCGTGGACAGATCGAGGTCGAGTTCCTCGTCGACGGTTCCGAACAGCCCCGGGGCGCAGAACACGCCCGGCACGCCCAGTTCCCGGGCCGCCAGTGCCCCTTCCTCGGCGAGCACATCGTGGCAGACCAGATCGGGTCGCCACGCCCGGGCCAGTCGCCGCACGGCCTCCCAGCTGCGCCGCACGGTCTCGTTGTACGCCGGCAGGAAGCGGGCCTGTGCCTCCTCGACGTCGAACTCGTCGATATGGCCGACGCGTTCCCCGGTGGCCGGGTGCAGCGGCAGCGAGGGCAGATCGATCTCCTTGCCGCGGTACCGCGCGTACAGGCTGAGGCGCGCCGTGTACATCATGTCCGGACCGTCCATCACCGGAACCGGCACCAGCCCGGCCGAGCTGATGGTGTCCGTCTGCGTCGGCAGGCACGCCACCCGGACCTCGTGTCCGGCGGCCTGCAGGGCCCAGCCCAAGGGGATCATGCAGAAGTAGTGGCCCGCCCAGTTGGACGTCGTGAACAGGACGCGCATCGACAACACCTCCAGAGAAGATCCCGGCCGGAGGCCGGACGGCCCCCGATGCCGGACACGGTGACTCAGCCCCGGCGGCGCAGACCGCGCAGCGCCAGGGGAGCGGACAGCAGGGCGACCGCCAGCGCGGCCAGCAGCGCGTAGCACGTCGGCCGGGCCGTCGCCCCGCCGAGCAGCAGGCCGCGCTCCGCCGCCGCCAGCCAGGTGACCGGGTTGACCTTGACGAACGCCTGGAGCCAGCCGGGCATGGTCTCCGGTCTGGCGAAGGCACCGCTGATGAACGTCAGCGGGATGGTGAACAGATACGACAGCATCTGCACGGCCTGCGCGGACCGCACCGACAGGCCGATGGCCACGCCCAGCCAGGCCATGCCCAGCGAGAAGCCGGCGAGCAGCACCACCGCGTACGCCAGGTGCCACCAGTGGGTGTGCACCCTGAAGCCCAGGGCGAAGGCGAGGGCCAGCAGCAGGAACAGGGACCACAGCTGGAGCACGATGTCGCCGACGATCCGGGCGTACAGCGGGGCGATCCGGGAGACCGGCATGCTGCGGAACCGGTCGAAGATGCCCCGCTGGAGGTCGGTGAAGAGCACCGGCGCGCTGCTCATGCAGGCGAAGACCGCGTTGTAGGCCATGATGCCGGGCACCACGTACTGAAGGTAGGAATGGGTGGATCCGGCCATCTGACCGCCGTAGATGTACGTGGTCAGCACCAGGAAGAGGATGGGCTGGGCACCGAGCAGGAACAGCGGTTCCGGGTTGTGCCTGACCTGGGTGAGGATGCGCCAGGTGAGGGTGGCCGTGTGCCGCAGCATGCGCAGCGGGCCCATCCGCCGGGTCTGTGCGCGCGGTGCGTGCCGCGTCTCCGAGGTCTCGCGTGGCACGGTCTGTGTCATGCGCTGCCTCCTTCGCTCGTGGTGAGGGGTGCCGCCGGGGCGCTGGTGCCGACGATGGCCAGGAACACCTCGTCGAGGCTGGGCTTGCGCAGCGCGACCTCGTCGACGGGCAGAGCGCGCTCCCGCAGCACCTCCAGGACCGCCGACATCAACGCGCCGTCGGCCGAGGGCACGGTGACCGTGCCGTCCTTCTCGACCAGGGCGTGCGGCGCGACCTGCCGCGTCGCGGCGTGGATCACGTCCAGGTCGTGGGGGGCCTCGGGGCGGACGACGAGCGTGCGATCGCCGACCTTCGCCTTGAGCGCGTCGGCGGTGCCGCGGGCCACCACCGTTCCGCGGTCCACCACGACCAGGTTGTCGGCGAGGTGATCGGCCTCCTCCATGTACTGGGTGGTGAGCAGCACGGACATGCCCCCGTCCACCAGACGGCGCACGGCCGCCCACAACTCCAGGCGGCTCTTGGGATCGAGGCCCGTGGTGGGTTCGTCCAGGAAGAGCACCCGGGGCCGGTTGACCATGCTCGCCGCCAGGTCGAGCCGGCGGCGCATACCGCCGGAGTACGTCCTGACGGTGCGCCCTGCCGCGTCGGCCAGGCCGAACTCCTCCAGCAGCGAGCGGGCCCGGCCGCGGGCCTCGGCCCGGCCCAGTTCCAGCAGCCGGGCGATGAGGAGGAGGTTCTCGAAGCCGGTGAGGTCCTCGTCGACCGCGACGTACTGACCGGTGAGGGCGATCAGCTCGCGCACCCGCGCTGCCTCGCGCACCACGTCGTAGCCGAAGACGACGGCCCGGCCCTCGTCCGGACGCAGCAGGGTGGACAACAGCCGGACCGTGGTGGTCTTTCCGGCGCCGTTGGGGCCGAGGAGACCGAGCACCTCGCCCTCGGCGACCTCCAGACCGATGCCGGCGAGTGCCGTCACAGAACCGAAGCGCTTCGCGAGCCCTTCGGCGAGCAGTGCTTGTGCCATGGCGTCACCTCTGCACGTGGGGGTTGGGATGCGACCAGACTGAGCCGCACGCCTGACATCGGACTGACAGCCGTTGACACGGGACTGACAGCGCCGCCGTGCGGCCCGGCCCCAACGTGTCAGCGGCGCCTCGTCTCCGGCTGGACTCCTCTTCGAGGCCGCGCCGTGAGCATGGCGACGCCACCGAGCTACGGAAGGTATCCATGACCGAAACAGCACTTCCGATGATCACCACCGCACAGGTGCACGACATCGCGCGTGGCTATGTGAAGACCGCGCTGCTGCGCACCGCCTTCGAGCTGCGCGTCTTCGACCTGCTCGCCCACGGCCCGGTGGGCGCCCGGGACATCGCCGACCGGGTGGGCGTCCACCCCCGGGGGGCGCGCATCCTGCTCGACGCGCTCACGGCGATCGGCCTGCTGCACTCCGATGACGAGGGCTACGCGCTCCTCCCCGGCGGACACGACCTCCTGGTCACCGGTGGCGCCCAGTACTTCGGCAACGCCATGCGGCTCAGCGCGAGCGACTGGGAGTGGGACGCCCAGAAGCGGCTCGTCGACGCGGTCCGGCACGGCGGAACCGTCGCCGAGACCCACGCCCTGACACCGGAGTTCGACTACTGGGAGGACTTCGCCCAGCACACGTCCTGGTTCAACAACGGCGCCGTGGAGCTCATGGCCGACCATCTGGTGCCGTGGGCCGCGCAACGCGACTCGGTGGACGTGCTCGACATCGCGTGCAGCCACGGCGGCTACGGACTGACCTTCGCCCAGCGCGAGCCGCGCGCCACCGTCACCGGGCTCGACTGGCCCACCATCCTCGACGTCACCGCCCGCAACGCCGAACGGCTCGGGCTGGCCGACCGCTTCCGCCGACTTCCCGGCGACATGTTCAGCGTGGACCTGGGCGGGCCGTACGACGTCGTGATGCTCACCAACGTGCTGCACCACTTCTCCGAAGCTCAGGCCACCGCGCTGCTGCGGAGGGTGGCGCGGGCGGTGAAGCCGGGCGGACGGATCGCGGTGGTCGGCCACACCTACGAGGAGGGCGACAGCCCGTCGGCCAACCCGCTGCCGTTCATGTTCTCGGTGATCATGCTGGTCCAGACGCACGACGGCGAGACCCACTCGGTGCCGACGTACCGGCGCATGCTGACGGACGCCGGCTTCGTCGGCGTACAGACCCACTCCGGTGAAAAGGCGATGCACCGGCTCTTCATCGCCGACCGGCCATGAGCGCCGCCACGGCCTGCGCGCCGCCGGTGTCCGAAGCCCGCCGGATCGCCGAGGCCGGCGCCCACCGGGCCGACCTGGACCGTTGCCTGGCTGCGCCGACCGTACGGGCCCTCACCGAAGCCGGGTTTCCCCGGCACTTCGTACCGCGGGCGTTCGGCGGCGCGGCGGGCGGCTTCACCGACTGCCTGGAGCGGGTCGCGGAGCTCTCCGAGGGGTGCGCCGCGGCCGGCTGGTGCGCCTCGCTGTTCGCCGCGCACGCCCGGATGGCCGGCTTCCTGCCGGCCGAGGGCCAGGCGCGGGTGTGGCGGGACGGGCCGGACGCGCGCATCGCGGCGGTCGTGGTTCCCTCCGGGGAGGCGGCCCGGACCGGCGACGGCTGGTCGCTCAGCGGCACCTGGCAGTTCGTCAGCGGAGTGGACTTCGCCGACTGGGCGCTGCTGGCGTGCCGGGAGCCGGAGACAGGCGCGATCCGGTTCTTCGCCGTGCCCCGTGACGCCTGGGCGGTGGAGGACACGTGGTACACGGTGGGCCTGCGGGGCACGGGAAGCCGGACCGTGCACGTCGACGCGGTCTTCGTGCCGGGGCACCTCACCTTCGCCCAGGCCGATCTGCTGGCGGGCCGCGCCGATCCCGCCCTGTCGGAACCCTGCCACGCCGTCCCCTTCCGGCTGGTCAACGGGCTCACCATGGTGGCTCCCGCGCTCGGGGCGGCGCGCGGCGCGCTCGCCGCCTGGACGCGGTGGATCGCCCGGAAGACCGAGGTGTCGATGGGTTCGGTGGTGCGCGCGGCGGAGCGCCCCACCGTCCAGTCGGCACTGGCTCGCGCCTCCGCCGCGATCGACAGCGCCGGTCTGCTGCTGGAACGCGTCGCCCGAGCGGCGGACAGCGAGGGGGCCGGCGCACAGGACCTCGTGCCGCGCAGTCACCGCGACCACGCGATCGCCGCCGACCTGCTGGCCACGGCGGTCGAGTCCCTGATGCGGGCCTGTGGCGCCCGGGGTCAGGCCGAGGGCAGCCCGGTGGAGCGGGCCTGGCGGGACGTGCACGCCGCGGCCTCGCACGCGGCCCTCCAGTTCGACTCCAATGCCGCGTTGTACGCCCGCCATGTGCTCGGGGAGCGGCAGTCATGACCCGGACGGCGGACGGGGCGCCGGCTGCGCCCACGCGGTTCTCTCTCCTCGCCCGTGATCTCGGCATCACCTGGGCGCTGGCTGTCGCCGACCGGCTCGGCATCCGCGACTGCTTCGAGGAGTCGCCGCCGGACGGAGCCCAGGCGGCCCCGCTCACTCGTTGGCCGTCCAGGCCCGGACGGTCCGCGACCCCCCGCACCCGCTGCCGCGCCGCCGGGTAATCCGCGTCCCGAGGACGGCCGGCCCGTACCTGGAGGATCACTGTGAACCTGGAGTCTTCCGACCGCGTGATGGCCGCGAGCCACCACGGCGTCCCTCACCGTGTGGGAGGCCGGGGGTGACGCCGCCGCGCGTGCTGTTCACCACCTGGGCCGCACCGGGGCACCTCTATCCGATGGTGCCGCTGGCCTGGGCCTTCCGCGCCGCCGGAGCGGACGTGCTGGTCGCGGTGCCGCCCGCCTGCGAGGCCGTCACCGGTGCCACGGGCCTGCCGGTCGCGGTCGTCGGCGAGGACGCGGCGGCTCCGCCCAAGGCGTCCGCCGAGCAGATCAGATCGTGGGGGAGCCCGCGGCCCTGGCCCGCGGGGTGGACCGTGCGGCCCGAACTGCTCGACGCCGAGCAGACCGCCGCGCTCTCCTTCGCCGCGGCCAAGCAGGTGCGGATCGGGCAGGCGATGGCCGACGACCTCGTACGGCTGGCCGGGCGGTTCCGCCCCGATCTGGTCGTGTGCGACACCCTGTGCTTCGCCGGCCCGGTCGCCGCGGCCGCGGTGGGGGTCCCTCACCTGGCTCAGGGCTGGGAGCTGGCGACCCTGCTGCGGGCGGAGCGGCTCGACCGCGGGGAGGAGTGGCTGCCCGGCTACGCCGAGCTCTTCGAGCGGTACGGACTAGAGCCGCGTGCCCTGTGCGAGGACCTCGTCGACGTCAGTCCGCCGAGCACGCGGGTGGCCGAGTCGACGCCGGTGCGCCGCATCCCGATGCGCTTCGTCCCGTACAACGGAGCGGGACGGCGGCCGGCCTGGCTCGCGGAACGGCCGCGCAGGCCGCGTGTGGTGGTGACCAGCGGCATCGCGCTGGGGCGGTACGACGCGGCGACCGCGGTGGAGGTGACGCGCTCGTTCGTGCGATCCGTGGCACTGCCCGGCGTGGACCTGGTGGTGGCCGCGGGCCCCGATCTGGCGGCCCGGCTGGACGGGCTGCCGACGGGCACCCGGGTCGCCACCGGGGTCCCGTTCCACGTACTGCTCCCCGCGTGCGACGCGGTCGTCCACCACGGGGGAGCCGGTACGGCCCTGACCGCGGTGGTCAGCGGAGTACCCCAGGTCGTGGTGCCGCAGGCACCGCCGTATGCGGAGATCGCCGACAGGATCCGGCGCTCGGGCGCCGGAGTGACGGTGGATCCCGGCGACGGAGCCGCCGCCGTCCGCGACGCACTGGAGCGGATGCTCGGTGACGGTGACCACCGCGCGGCGTTGGCGGCGGTCCGCGCCGAGATCCGGCGGCAGCCCTCACCCGCGGACGTGGCGGCCGGGCTCCGGCGTGCGCTGAGCCGGCCGGGCGCCCTCATCACAGGAGAACTGCCGTGTCCGTCGAGCTGACCGGGCCTCAGGAGTGTGCGGCGGCCCGCCGTTCGCGCGAGTACCGCGCCCCGGGCACCCGCCACGGCGCAACGGGCGGCCGGGCCGCTCGGGCACGCCGACCGCGTCCTCCGCGGAATCCGTCGTCGCCCGGCCGTGGCGCTGCTGCCGGGAGAAGCCGGTGACCGCGCCGCGACGCGTCGTCGTCCTGGGCGGCGGTGGCTTCCTCGGCCGCCACATCTGCTGCGCGTTCGCCGAGGACGGCTGGGACGTGCTCGCCGTCTCCCGGCGAGGTTCGGCGCCCCCGGGGACACGGTCGCTGGCTCTGCGTCCTCCCTGCGGCCCGGCGGTGGGACTGGCACAAGTGCTGCGCAGCCGGCGCCCCGACGTGGTCGTCAACGCGGCCGGGGCGGTCTGGCGTGGCAGTGAGCCGGAGATGACCGCGTCCAACGTCGCGCTGGTGGAGGAACTGCTGGACGCGCTCAGGGCGGTCGGGACCGGGGTGCGGCTGGTCCACCTCGGCTCGGTCCACGAACACGCGCTGCGCGGGCTGCCGCCGGGCGGGTCGCCCCACGAGGGCGCCGGGCCCGGGGTCACGCTGTACGCGCGGACCAAGAGCCTGGCCACCCGGGCCGTCGCGGCGGCGGCCGCCGAGGCCGCCGTCGCCGGGGTGATCACCCGGGTGGCCAACGTCCTGGGCCCCGGTGCGCCGCCGAGCAGTCTGCTCGGGAACGTGACCGCCAGGCTGGCCGCCGCGGCGCGCCGGGGCGAGGAGTGCGTGCTGGAGCTGCCGCCCCTGCGGACACGGCGGGACTTCGTCGACGCCCGGGACGTCGCCGCCGCTGTCGTCCGTACCGCCACCGCGCAGGTGGTGGGGGAGATCCTCGACATCGGGCGCGGCGAACTGGTGCGGGTCGCCGACCTGGTGGCCGAGCTCATCAGGGTGAGCGGGGTGCCCACACGCGTCGTGCCCCGCGTCGCCTCCGGCGCCGGCACTGCCGGGCACGCACAGGCCGGCGAATACGACGACGTCGCCACCACCGCGGCGTGCCTGTCGCTGAACTGGCGGCCGCGGTACACGCTGCACGAATCACTGACGGCCATGTGGCAGGCATCGGTCGGCTGAGCTTCCGCTCGGTCGGTGCACTGCGGCCGCCGCCTCGCCCTGGTGTCGACCCGGTCTCGAACGGGACGGGCCAGGGTGGCCGTGTGCGGCTCAAAAGCCTGAAGCCGTCCCCCATCACAGAGAAGAGAAGTTTCATGGGTGAGGGCAAAACGCGGATCCTCGAACTGGTCCGCAAGTACCACCAGGACGTGGAGGCCACGCGGCCGGAGTTCGTCCCCGGTGTCACCGAGATCTGGGCGTCGGGCGCGTCCCTCGACGAGGAGGACCGGATGGCACTGGTCGAGGCGGCGCTGGAGATGCGCATCGCCGCCGGCCCGAGTTCCGTGAAGTTCGAGCGTGAGTTCGCCCGGTTCTTCGGGCTGCGCAAGGCGCACCTGACCAACTCCGGCTCGTCGGCCAACCTGCTCGCGCTGACCGCGCTGACCTCACGGGACCTGGGCGACCGCCGACTCCGCCCCGGTGACGAGGTGATCACGGTCGCGGCCGGCTTCCCCACGACGGTCAACCCGATCCTTCAGAACGGCCTGCTCCCGGTCTTCGTCGACGTCGAGCTGGGCACGTACAACACGACGCCCGAGCGGATCGCCGAGGCGATCACGCCCAGGACCAGGGCCGTCATGATCGCGCACCCCCTGGGCAACCCGTACCCTGCCGAGGAGATCGCCGCGCTCGCCAAGGAGCACGGTCTCTTCCTCGTCGAGGACAACTGCGACGCCGTCGGATCCACCTACCGCGGCCGGCTCACCGGGAGCTTCGGCGACATCTCCACCACGAGCTTCTACCCGGCACATCACATCACCACCGGTGAGGGCGGTTGCGTGCTGACCGGGAATCTCGCACTCGCCCGCATCGTGGAGCAACTGCGCGACTGGGGCCGTGACTGCTGGTGCGAGCCGGGCGACGACAACACCTGCTTCAAGCGGTTCGACTACCAGCTGGGCAAGCTGCCCAGGGGCTATGACCACAAGTACATCTTCTCCCACGTCGGCTACAACCTGAAGTCGACGGACCTTCAGGCCGCCCTGGGGCTGAGCCAGTTGCGCAAGCTGGCGGGGTTCGGCGAGAAGCGCAGGCGCAACTGGCAACGGCTGCGTGAGGGGCTGGACGGGGTGCCCGGACTCCTGCTGCCCTCTCCCACGCCCGGCAGCGACCCGAGCTGGTTCGGGTTCGTCATCACCGTACGGCCCGAGGCGTCGTTCACCCGCCGCGGGCTGACGGACTTCCTGGAGTCCCGGCACATTTCCACCCGGCGCTTCTTCGGCGGCAACCTCACCCGCCAGCCCGCCTATCTCGACCAGCCGCACCGAGTCGTCGGCGACCTGGCCAACTCGGACATCATCACCGAGCGCACGTTCTGGGTCGGGGTCCATCCCTCGCTGACCACAGAGATGATCGACTATGTCGCCGCGTCCATCCGGGAGTTCGCGGCTGCCGCGTAGCGCGGGTGGGTTCCGCTCCGGCGGGCGGCGGGTCAGTCCGGGAACCGTCCCGTGCGCGCCAACTCGACGAGTCCGCCGACGAGTTCGGCCGGTGCCGGCTGGGCGGCCAGTCCCGCCCGTACGGTGCCGGCCGCACGGTGGCAGGTGTCGTCCTCCAGGACCGCCGCGAGACCCGCCCGGATCTCCTCCCGGGTGGCGGCGAGGGCGGGCAGCGCCACGACGGCGCCGCTGCCGGCGACACGCTCGCGCCACACGGGGCTGTTGATCGACAGGTCCAGGCACAACTGCGGTGCCCCCGCCACGAAGCCGTTCATCACCGTGTTGGCGCCGCCGTGGTGGATCAACGCGTCGCAGGAGGGCAGCAGCAGGTCCACCGGGAACCCGGTCAGCACGCGTACCCGTGATGAGACCGGCCCCAGGGCGGCCACCTGCTCCTGCGTCGCGGCCAGCAGCACCTCGGAGCCGGTGTCCACGGCCGCCTCCACCGCGTGCCGCAGCGCGGGGACGTACGGGCCGTACATCGCGGTCGCGGACACCCCCCACAGGACGCAGACACGTCGGCCCGCGGGCGGCTCCAGCAGCCAGTCCGGCACGATGCCGACGCCGTTGTACGGGATCGGGCGCACCGGTACCCGCCGCGCCCGCCCGTGCGGCGGGAGCGCCTGCACCGGCGACGGGTCGAGGACGTACTCGATCTGGTCCCGGTGGAACGGCTTCGCTCCGTGCCGGGCGAAGGAGCCGGTGGGATCCTCCAGCCCGGCCTCCAGCACGTGCTCGGTCTCGGCCACGCCGAACAGCCCCGCGGAGTGGTAGACCGACGGCACACCCGCCAGCCGGGCCACCAGCGCGCCCTCCGGTGCCATCAGGTCGTAGACGACGATGTCCGGTGCGAACGACCGGCCGAACCGCACCGCGCGGTCGTAACTGCCCGTCAGAGCGCGGCCCGTGTCCTGCCAGAAGCGCTCCATGGCCGCCGCGCAGTCGAACTCCGCCAGGTCCGACACCAGTTGCCCGGTGACGGGATGGACCGGCGGGCCGGGCACCTTGCTCTCGCCGTCCACCGCCTCCTGATAGCGGACCAGGCGGGAATAGTAGGTCAGATCCGGTCCGTCCAGAACCGGCACGGCGGTCAGCCCGGCACGGCCGACGGCAGCGGCCTGCGGCGGCGGGCAGGCGACCCGCACCTCATGGCCGGCGGCCTGGAGCGCCCAGCCCAGCGGCACCATGCAGAAGTAGTGGCCGCCCCAGTCGGACGTCGTGAACAGCACGCGCATACGGGCCTCCCCGTGGTCGGGCCTGATCGGCTCCCAGCGTGGGTGGGCCTCCTAGACCGGGCGTCGAGAGCACGTCGAATCCCCGGGGGCCGTCCTGTCGTCCGGACTTCCCTCGGACCTCCAACGGCGCTCGAAGACACGACCCTACGGTCGCCGCCATGACGGAGATGGCGTTGCAGGGCAGGGTCGCGGTCGTCACGGGCGCCGAGACCGGGACGGGTGCCGCGGTGGCCGCGGAGCTGGCGGGGCAGGGTGCGGCGGTCGCCGTGCAGTACCTCGCCTCCTTCGCGCGGGGCAAAGCGGTGGTGCGGGGCATCGAGGAGGCCGGTGGGGCGGCGATCGCCGTCAGGGCCGACCCACTCGACCGGGGGCAGACCGAGTTGCTGCATCTGAAGGCCGGCGGCGCGTTCGGTGACGTGGACCTGGTGGTCGCCACCGACGCGGTGCCCACACCGGTCGATCCGGAAGACGCGGAGGCACTGGCGGACGCGGTCCGCGCCCGGCTGCTCGGTGTCCTCGGTCCACTCCAGGCGGCCGTGCCGGCCATGACGGAGCGTGGTGGCGGCCTGCTGGTCTATGTGCCGGACGAGGCCGGCCCCGACGCCTTCGTCCACGCCCTGGCCCGGCCGGTCATCGAGGCGGCCGTCACGGAGCTGGGCCGGCGCCACGCGGCGCACGGAATCGTCTGCCGCGTGGTCCCGGCGGACGCGGGCGAGCCGCCTGCGGCCGTCGCCGGGCTGCTCGCCGCCATCGCCTGACGCCCCGGCCCCGAGACGAGGAGACCGAGATGCGTGTGCTGGTCACTGCGACCAACTGGAAGGGCATCTACTTCTGCATGGTGCCGCTGGGCTGGGCGCTCCAGGCCGCCGGCCACGAGGTGCGCGTTCTGTGCGCTCCCGACCAGACGACGGCGATCAGTCAGGCGGGGCTGACGCCCGTGCCGGTGCTCGAAGGCTTCGAGATGATGAGCGTGGAGCGCATGGCGCGGTTCGCCGCCGCGCTGCGCGACCCCGTCCACGCGGGTCCGGTGCCCGCCGTACACCCGGTCACCGGCGTTCCGGTGGACCACCTGGGCGGCGACTACGACGTGGAGGCCGACGAGCGGGCGTTCCGCGCCCGGTACGACAGGACCATGGGCGCCAACTGCGACGCGGCCGTCGCGTTCGTCCGCCGCTGGACACCGGACCTGGTCGTCCACGACCTGATGACACTGGAGGGCATCGTCGCCGCCCGCGCGTGCGGGGTCCCCTCGGTCTACCACTCACCCGGCATGTTCGGGGCCCGGGAGACCGGACTGCACGACCCCACGGGCGCCTTCGCCCGGCACGGTCTGCCGGAGTGGGACCGCTCGCAGATCGACTACATGATCGACCCCACACCGGCCGTGGTGGCCCCCGACGCGGGCCGGGCGCTGCGCCTGCCGGTCCGCTACGTCCCCTACAACGGACCGGGCGAGGTGCCGCTCTGGCTGCTGGAGCCGCCCGCCCGTCCCCGCGCCGTGCTGATCTGGGGCAACTCCGCCTCCGGCATCTTCGGTACGGGGGTGCCCGCGCTGCGCCACACCGTCGATGCCGTCGCCGCGCACGGTGCGGAGCTGGTGCTGACCGCCGCACCCGACCAGGTGCGTGCGCTAGGTGATCTGCCGGCGTCGGTACGGGTGCTGGCGGACTTCCCGCTCCGCCTGCTCCTGGCGACCAGCGAGGCGGTGATCCACCAGGGCAGCGTCAATCCGATGATGACCGCCGCCGGGTTGCCGCAGCTCGTCCTCGGTCTCGCCGACGACCAGGTGGAGATGGGCCGGCGGTTCGCCCTCGGCGGGTCGGCGATCTCCCTGCCCGGTCTGACCGCCACCGAGCCGCAGATCCGGCAGGCCGTCGCCCGCCTGCTCACGGACGCCCGGCTGCGCGACGCCGCCGGGCGCATCCGGGCCGAGGGCGAGACGCGCCCCACGCTGGCCCGACTGGTGCCGCTGCTGGAGCGGCTCGCCCGCGCCGGTGCGCTCACGGCCGCGGACCTGCGGTCGGCCACTGCCTGACGCCACCGTCCCCGCGGGCCGCCCCGCCGACGCCCCCGCGCCCGGGAACGGCGCGGGGGCGTCGGCGCACGTCATACCTTCGGCGCCAGGCGCTCGTTGACGAACTCGACGAGCCGTCCCAGGGTTCCGAGTTCCGCCAGGCCCTCGTCCGGAAGGCTCACCCCGTATTCGCGCTCGATGAGGGAGGCCGCCTCCAACAGGGCGAGGGAGTCGTAGCCGAGGTCGGAGAAGGACGCGTCGCGGACGTCGCCCTCGACGGCCGTCGTCCCGTCCTCGCCGGCGGACGCCTTCATCACCCGGCGCGCGTCGTCAAGCGTGAATGCCGCCATGATGGTTCCTTTCTTGTCGTCGGTTACTGCTCGGTCTTCGAACCGGGAGCGAGTGGTTGCGTCCGGAGCGGGTGCGAACCAGGTCTCCAACGCCTGCCGCAGCAGCGGATCGCCGACCGGCCCCGCCCACGCGACATGGCCGTCGGGCCGCACCAGCAGCCCCGCTACGCCGGCTCCGCCCACCGCCTCGGCGCGCACCACGTCGACGCCCCGGTCACGCAGCTCCGCGGCGTACGCCGGGGACGAGAGGTCTCCGGCGAGATCGACCAGCACCGCCCGGCCCTCGTGCAGCAACTCGGCGATCCGGGTGCGGCCGTCCGCCGACATGAGGGCCAGCGCCGGTGCGGGGCGGCCGACCCAAGGGTGTGCGCCGTCCTGTGCCCCGCAGATGACGTCGGTCCCGGAGACCAGGGCCGCCAGATGAAGGTTGGCCGCCGGCAGGGCCAGGAGCTCACCGACGATCTCGCGCAGCGGGTCGGTGCGCGGGTCGGGGTTCATCAGGGCGAGCTGGGCGCTCGTCTCCCGCAGCACGCGGCGTGCCACCGGATGGCGTTCCCGGTGGTAGGTGTCCAGCAGTCCGCTCGGTGCCGCGCCCCGTACCGTCGCCGCCAGTTTCCAGCCGAGGTTGACGGCCTCCTGCAGGCCGAGGTTGAGGCCTTGCGCCCCGATCGGGAAGTGGATGTGCGCGGCGTCCCCCGCGAGCAGGACCCGCCCCCTGCGGTACTCGGTCACCAGCCGGGTGGCGTCGCTGAACCGTGACAGCCAGCGGCTCTCCTTGATGTCGACGGTGTGCCCGGTGACCCGCTCGACGGCGGCGCGCAGTTCGTCCTCGGTGACCGGGGCGGACGTGTCGCCGCGGGGCGCGGTGAACTCGGTGGTGAGGACCCGCACCACGGGATCCTCGAGCGCCACCGCCATCAGCAGACCGCTGGGGGTGCGCAGGGTGCCGGGAACGCCCGTCGGCAACTGCTCCGGATCGTCCAGGAGCACGTCGCCGAGCAGCGCGGTGACGCTCGCCGCCGTACCGGGGAAGTCGAAGCCGGCCAGGCGGCGCACGGTGGACCGGCCGCCGTCGCAGCCGACGAGGAAGGAGGCGGTCAGGGTGTACGGGCCGTCGGGGCCGGTCACCTCCGCCACGACCGAGTCCGCTGCCTCGGCCAGCCCGGTCAGCCGGTGGCCGCGCCGTAGGTCGGTGCCCAGTTCGGCGGCCCGGCCGGCCAGCAGCCGCTCGGTGTCGGCCTGCGGTATCAGGAGCGAGTAGGGGTGTTCCCCGGGCAGAGCGCCGAGGTCCAGAAGCGGCCGCAGGCCGGCGAAGTGAGCCTTCGGCCACTGCGTGCGCCCCTGCCGGAACCTCTCGGCGAGGCCCCGGTAGTCCAGTAGTTCCATGGTGCGCGGCTGTAGCCGGAACGCCCGCGAGTGAGGGCTGGGTTCGGGCTCCTTCTCCAGCACCACCACGTCGACGCCGTGCAGCCGCAGCTCGCAGGCGAGCAACACGCCGACCGGGCCACCGCCCGCGACGATCACATCAACCATTCTTTCTCCAACTGGTCAGTCACGCAGAAAGCTGCGGGGACGGCAGGTATGCGTCGAGAACCGCCCGGAAGTAGCCAGGGGCGAAGCCCATGGCGTCCACGGCCGGCACCAGGGTGCGCAGCCGGGTGATGTCGATGTCCTGGGTGACGACCGGGGTGCCGTAGGTCCATCGTGCCGTCCTGCCCAGCCGGAGCTGGATGTGATCCACGATGTGCTCGATGGGCTCGGCGCACCCCGACGCCACGTTGACGATCGTCCGGCCGACGCCCGCGGTCAGCAGGGCGTCGACGACGCTGACCACGTCGGCGACGTCGATCAGGTCGCGGCGGGCACCGGGGAAGATGCGCACGCTGCCGGAGCGGATCTGCGCGGCCAGCGCGGGCAGCAGCTGGTGAGCCGGCTGGGCGGGACCCACCACGTGGGCCAGCCGCAGAACGAGACAGTCCACCGGTGACGCCGACAGCTCCTGCTCCAGGGCGTGCTTGTGCCGCCCGTAGGCGGTGGCCGGGCGGACCTCGCCGTCCTCGGTGCCGGGCCGCCCGGGCGTGGAGTAGATGCCGCTGGACGCCGTGGAGAAGAAGACCAGTCTCTCGCCGGTGCGCCGGCAGCGGTGGACCAGATCGCGGACGAGGTCCGCCTCCCGCCGGAACGCCTCCGGCGCGGTGTGCAGGGCGGCCGAGACACCGGCCGCCGCGACCACGACTCCGCGGTGTCCGTGCGCGATGGACCTCAGGTGCCGGGCCAGGAATCCGTTGCCGATGATGTCCATTCAGCGCAGCGGCCTGACGTACCGTCCGTAGGCGAGGTCGCCCTTGCCCGGCAGCGCCTCGACCGGCGAGGGCACGCCGAAGTACTCGTCACAAGCCCGTTTCACGCCCGGGAACTTGACGATCGTCCTCGGGTTGGCCTCGGGATCCGCGTAGTCGTCGAGGATGAGGGCGCCACCGGGGGCGAGCCGGGGCACGCACTCGACGAGCGACACCTGGGTGGACGTGTAGAGGTCGCCGTCGAGGTATCCGAACGCGATGCTCTCGGGCAGTCCTTCGGCCAGGGTGTCCTCGAACCAGCCCGGACACATCAGCGGGGGAGTGCGCCCCCAGGTCGCGAAGGTGGCCTCCACTTCCGCCATGCCCGCGGCCATGGCGCCCAGCGGCATCACGATCTCGTCCTCCTCGGTGGTGTCCGGCAGACCTTGGAAGGAGTCGAAGACATGCACCGGGCGGTCGTCGCCCAGGGTGTCCAGGAGCACGCGGATCCACAGGGTCATCGCTCCGCGGAAGCAGCCGAGTTCCACGAGGGCGCCGGGAACGCCCTCCCGGACGATCCGCTCGATTTCCGCGCGGACGTGGT
This sequence comes from Streptomyces viridochromogenes, assembly GCF_001270495.1. Taxonomy (GTDB): domain Bacteria; phylum Actinomycetota; class Actinomycetes; order Streptomycetales; family Streptomycetaceae; genus Streptomyces; species Streptomyces viridochromogenes_A. Next base: position 137,937 of record NZ_LGUR01000196.1, on the reverse strand, counting down.
GCAGCCGGTCGGGGTCGACCGTCTCGCCGTGCTCGCGCAGCAGCCACTGGTGCACGTCGCCCAGAATCTCCTCCCGGGCAGCCGTGTCGGTCGTCGTCACTGGTTCCTCCTGGGCGTGTGGCGGGCTGTCGGGTCGTCACTCGTACGGCTGTGACGCATGCGTCGTCGTCTCCCGGTGGCTGCGCGGCCGTGCGCCGTCACCGCAGGCTGAGCAGGCAGGTGAGCAGGCACCGGGCCTCGACGTTGAGGTAGTGGCTGTGCCGCACCAGTTCGGTCAGGTCCCGCGCGGTGGCCCACAGGTAACCGTCGGGAGCCTCCAGCGGGACGTCGTCCCCGGCCTCCACGACGAGGTAGCGGTTCTCGGCGTGGTAGAAACGGCCGCCCTCCTCCGAGTGCACGGTGTCGAACCGGATCCGTTCCGGCGGGGCGGACAGCACGAGGTCGAGGAACGGGGGCGAAGCGTCGGTGTGGTTGCGGGGCAGGCACTGCACGGTGGGACCGACCTCGGCCACGTCGAAGGTGCCGGCCTGGGTGCACGCCCTCATCAGCAGCCACAGCACGCCGTCGACCCGGCGGGTCACCACGGCGATGACGCCGCGGCCGGCCGGCTTCAACAGGGGCTGCGACCAGTGCGGCACCTCGCGGTCGCCCGCCTCGACCTGGACCCCGAGGACCGAGAAATAGCGGCCGTCCAGCCGGTCGATGCGGTCCCGTTCGCGGGTCCAGTCGGGAACCTCGGCGAGCGGTATGCGACGGCGGGTCATGGAGCGGGCCGACTTGATGCGGGTGAGCCGGCTGAGCAGCGCGGTGGTGCGGTCCGGCTCCGCGAGCGACCGGGCGAGGGCTCCGCGGAAGGAGTCCTCACCGGCCTCGGGCCCGTCCGCGGGTGCGGGGAAGCAAGCGGCCAGGACGGTGCGCGAGTCCATGTTGACGACGTTGTCCAGCCGCAGCAGCGAACGCATTTCCTCCGGTGAGAACCAGCGGAAACCCTCGCGGACCGGAACGTCCTCCTGCGTCTCGACGACGACGTTGCGGTTGCGCTTGCCGAGGAACCACGACCCCTGCTCGGACTGGAGAGCGTCGGCGAGCGGCAGCCCGCGCCCGGGCTCGGTGAAGTACTCCAGGTACGGCACCGCCTTGCCACGGTGCACCCGTGTGTAGTTGCTGCGGGTGGCCTGCACCGTCGGCGACAGCTGGAGCGTGTTGATGTTGCCCGGCTCCATCTTGGCCTGCATCAGCAGATGCGGGACCCCGTCGAACCGTTTGACGAGAATGCCCAGGATGCCGATCTCCGGCTGCACGATGATGGGCTGCGCCCAGCTGCGCTCGGCCGGCAGCCCGTCGGCAGTGTGCCCCGGAGCGTCGTCGTCCCGGACGGTCACCGTGAGGCCCTCCACCCGGTAGAAGCGGCCCGTGTGGTGGACCAGGTTGCCCGTGGCGGGGTCCGTCAGCCAGCCGTCGAGCTGGTCCAGCGGCACCTCCTTGACCCGGTAGGCGGTGGCGCCGGCGTGTTCGCCGAACCAGCGGTGGAACGGTTCGCGCTGCGTCGCCGTGCTGTCTTGCGGCCTGGAGTACGGCATGGGGGTCCTTTCCCGGGACGGCGGATCGCGGCGCCCCGAATACGAGATGCGTGGTGGTCCCGGCGGATGCGGCCGGGTGACGAACGCCCGCGCGCCGTTTCGTGCGCCGCTCAGCGCCGCCACGCAGGGGCGTCGACGATCTCGATCACCGCGCCGCCGATCGACAGGCCGGGAGCCAGACCGACCATGAGCATCAGATCGCCCGGGGCCAGATCCCCGGTGTCCAGAAGGTGGTCCAGAGCGGCCAGATGGTCGGCGGCACCCAGGTGGCCGACGTGCCCGGCGTACTCCCAGCAGGACCGCTCCATCGGCAGCCCGAGCGGCGCCATCAGCCGCTGCTCGGTGAAGTCCCGTGACACGCTCATGTAGGAGACCCGGGCGATGTCGCCGAGGTCGGCCCCGGCCTCGGCCACGAGCCGGTCCACGAGGGTGCGCAGCCCGCCGATGCTGAGCCGGTTGAACTCGCCGAGGTCGTACGTGGCGAAGAAGTCCGCCGACCGGGCGCCGAGGTCGAGGGCCCGTCCGGTGGTGGCGGGCGGCGGGAACAGCGGGTCGGTGCCCCGGTGCAGCTCCTCCAGTTCCTGGACCAGCAGCGATCCCACCGACCGCAGGCGCGCGAACCCGCCCCGCGCGGAGAGCACGGCGGCCGCGCCCGCGTCCCCGATGAGCTGGAACGGCGCCGACCGCCACCGGTCGATGAAGGGGGAGTCCAGGTTGTCCCCGATGGTGACCAGCGCGGTGTCCCGGCCCACGTCCGCCCGCAGATAGCAGACGGCCAGTTCGAAGGCGTCGAACATGCCGTTGCAGCCGTGCCTCACCTCGAACGCGGGCACCCCGCGGCCGACGGCCTTCAGCTGCACATAGGTCTGGGCACACCACCCGTCCGGACCTTGGTGGAAGCAGGAGGCGTGGAACACGGCGTCGATGTCGGCCTTCCCGAGCACGCCCCGCTCCAGGGCACGCTCGGCGGCGATGACCGCCATGTCGGGCCCTGAGACGCCCGGTGACACGGCCACACCGGTGAGCCCCGTCTCGGCGTGCATCCCGGGGTCGTAGAGACCCTGCGCCACAGCGTCTGCGGCGCTGACGGTCTCGGGCACGTACATGCCCACCGAGTCGAGGTAGATGTCTTGTACCTGCATGGCCCTCTCCTGATCGCTCGGTCCGGTCCGCGGGTCTCAGCGCCCGCCGTCGACGTGCAGCACCTGGCCGCTGATGTTGGCGTTGGCGCCCGAGGCCAGGAACACCACGGCCGCGGCGACGGCGTCGGGCGCCGACAGCCGACCCGTGGGTGTCCGCTCCCGCTCTTGCTCGCGCACCGCCCCGGGCAGCGCCTCCAACACGCCCTCGGTGAGGGTGAGGCCGGGCGCGACCACGTTCACGAGCACGCCGTCCGGGCCCGTCTCCCAGGCGAGGCTTCGGGCCAGCCCGTGCAGGGCGGCCTTGCCCGCGCCGTACACCTCCTGACCGGATCGTCCGTGGGTGGCGAGGTGGGAGGACAGCAGGACGATCCGGCCCCAGCCGCGTTCCCGCATGCCGCGCAGCACCTGCTGTGCCGTGCGTACCGTGCCGGCCAGATTGTGGCTCAGGGACGCGCCCCACTCGGCGGACGGGACATCCTCGAACCGTGTGCCGGGTGGCCTGCGGGCCGCCCGCTGGTGGGCGTTGGCGACCAGAACGTCCACGGATCCCCGCCACCGGGCCGCCTCGCTGACGGCCTCGTCGAGGGAGTCCGGCTCGTCGAGCGCGTACCGCACGGCCAGTGCCCGGTCGGGGCCGCCGAGGTCGGCGACCAGAAGGTCCGCGGCTTCCTTGGCCCGGCGATAGGTGACCACCACGCGCGCGCCCTCGGCGGCCATGGCGTGTGCGACCGCGCGGCCGATGCCACGGGTGGCCCCGGTCACCAGCACGGTGCGGTCGGTCAGTCCCAAGTCCATTGCGGTCCTCCCCACGACGGTGGAGCGGCGTTGCTGCGCTGCCGCTCCGGCCCGACGAGCGTGGTGCTCCGCCTTCGAGGCCCGGTCCAGCCGGAGTCGACTCGACGGGTGCTCGAACCGGCCGGGCCAGGCTGCACCGTCTGTGGAACCGTCACCCGGGAGGTCAGTGTGGTGAGGCAGCAACCGCCCCAGCGAAAGCAGGAGCCCGTGAGGTCCGGACCACGACGGGAGATGCCCGAACTGGTGCATGAAAGGGTCGCGGTGCACGCCCGGCGCGCCCCCGACGCGGTGGCGCTGCGCTTCGAGGGCACCGACACCAGTTACGGCGATCTGGTCGACGGGGCCCGTCGCAGTGCGCGGTTCCTGGCAGGCCGCGGCGTGCGGCGCGGAGACGTCGTCGCGGTGCGGGCCGACTGCGTCCCGGACACGGTGCGGCTGCTGCTGGGCGTTCTCTGGTGCGGGGCCGCGTACGCGATGGTGCCGCCCGACTGGCCGCCCGGCCGCTTCGAGCGGATCGCCGGACTGGACGCCCTGCGTCTGTGCGTCGCCGACCGGGACCTGCCCGCCGTCCCAGGGCTGGAAACGATCACTCTCGACGAGGCGCTGGGGCGGTCCGCGCCGCCGACGCGCAAGGACGACGTGCGCCCGGTCGGGGAGGAGGCCGACGGCTCGGACGCCCTGTGTGTCTTCTTCACCTCGGGCAGTACCGGTACGCCCAAGGGCGTCGTGGCGCCGCACCGGGGCATCCTGCGGCTGGCCGGCGACGACGCCTGCACGGTGCCGGGCCGCATGGTGACCTACCAGGCCGCCTCCAGCGCGTGGGACGCCTTCGCCTGGGAGCTGTGGACGCCGTTGGTCCGCGGCGGCGCCTGTGTGCTGTCGGGCGGGGCGCGCCCGACCGGGCCCCGGGTGCGGGCGGCGGTCGCGCGGGGGGCCAACGCGATGATCCTCAACACCGTGGTCTTCAACGCCCTGGTCGACGACGACATCGACTGCTTCGCAGGGGTCGAACTCCTCGTCACCGGCGGGGAAAGGCACTCCGTGAGCCATCTGACGCGGTGCCGCGAGCGCCATCCGGGGATACGGCTCCAGCATGGATACGGGCCCGCGGAGAACTCCACGTACACCACCATGCACCGGGTCACCGCCGAGGACGGCGCGGAGATCCCGATCGGCCGCCCGGTGGCGGGAACCGATGTCTGGCTGCTCGACGAGCAACACGGGCCCGTCCCGGACGGCGCGACCGGGGAGATCGTGATCGGCGGCGCCGGCCTCGCCCTCGGCTATCTGGGCATGCCCGCGGAGACCGAACGGTGCTTCCCGGTCCTGCGGCTGGACGAGCGGCCGCGCCGGGTCTACCTGACCGGGGACCTGGCCCGACGTGACGCGCACGGCCGGCTCGTCTTCGTCGGCCGCCGCGATCGGCAGGTCAAGATCCGCGGAGTCCGGATCGAACCGGCGGAGATCGAGGCGGCGATCGAGCGGATGGAGGGCGTGCGCCGGGCGGCCGTCGTGGCGCTGACCGACGCCACGGGGAGAGCCACCGGTCTGGGCGCCGTCGTCAGCGCCGAGGGGGGCACCCGGCCCTCGGCGGAGACGGTGACCAAGACGGTCGCGCACACTTTCCCACCGGCCTTCGTCCCCCGGCACGTGCTGGTCGTCGACCGGATTCCCCGACTGCCCAACGACAAGGTGGACTACGACGCCGTACGGGCCCTGCTGCCCGCCGCCGCGGCCCCGGTGGCCGTGCCCGGCACCGGCGCGGGCCCGGCGCATGGCGGTGGTGGCGACGGCCAGGCCGGTCCGCTGCACACGGCGCTGTCCGTCGCCGAAGCACTGCTCGGCCGTCCGGTCCACCCGGACGAGGACCTGTTCGACGGGGGTGCGACCTCCATGACGGCGATCCGCCTGGCGACCCGGCTGTGCCGGGAGCTGGGGCGCCCGGTGACCGAGGAGGACGTCCTGGAGTGCCGGTCCGTGGGAGCGCTGCTCGACCGGCTGGCGGTGTAGGCGGCGCGGACCCGGCCGCCGACGACTACGGCGTCCCCGTCGCCGCCGTCGCCCGCCACCGCGGCGAACTCCTCGACACACCCGTCTACGACGGCGCCTACGCCCGAGCCGCCGCCCTGATACGCAGCCTGGGCCGCTGCCGCTGCCGCTGCCGCTGCCGCTGCCGCTGGCTGGGGCGCTCCGACCTCACCGTCGCCTGCGCCGTCACCGTCGTGTATCTCAGGGCCAGGAAAATTCCGGTCAGCCCTACCCGCGAACAGCTGAAACGCACTCGCCCACGAGCTGAGCAGCTCGCGCTGCACTGCCACGCGGATCGCTTCCTTCCTCCGCACCCGGAAACCCTGACCTCGGGCCGGGTGATGATCGCCACCCGCGACCGCACACGGCCCGGCTCCCCGTATGGGCGCCACTTGGGCACGGGCGCAGGGCTGGGAGCGGGGGTGCAGGTCCGTATCAGTGGCGACGGCGCTTCCGGCCGAGGGGCGGGGCCGCGGTGAACGCTGCGTGATCGAGGTGCTGGTACTCCGGGGCACCAGTAGTGCCCCGGACCAAAGTGGAAGCTCCACGCAGTGCGGCGAGCGCTGCTAAGCGAGCAGCGAGTTGTAGAGCTCGGTCATTTCGGTCTCGAAGAGAGGTGCGTTGAGTTCCTGGGCGGCCGGGATCACCCGTTCGCGAAGGAAGCGGTCGTGATGTTCCGCGGACTCCCAGACATCGACGACCTGCCAACCGCCTCCCTCCAGCGGCGCGGCGTAGTGGGCGATCATCCCGTTCGGCAGGTTGTTCGGGTCGGGAATGACCTGGTCGATGGTCGCCTGGTAGAGCTCCTTGGTCCAGTCAGGGCTGTGGTGATACGCAAGGATGGGCATCCGTCAGCCCTCCTTTCATGCCGGTTGGTCTTTGCTCACGACGCTAGGTTTCGGGGCTGAGGGCCGCGACCGCTGATACTCCAACCAACGCGCCGCCCCGGCATCCGCTGGGCCGCCGGGGCGAGAGACGGCGCTTCAAGCGGCTTGGCGAGGCCCTGACGGCGGCCTGCCCGCCGGGAGCCGATCGCGGTGCGCCCGAGGCGTTCGACGCGAAGGCACGCGGGAGCTGGCGGCCGCGGACCGGCGGCCACGATGGCGTGCTTCGCCTCTGGGAGCCAGAGACGGGCGGGCTTGTGCACGCGCTCCCCGTCGGTGCTCCGATCAATGCGCTCCTGACCATGGACAACTTGCTCGTCATCGGGTCGCGGGACGGACTGATCGCCTTGGAGAGCTGAGCAGAGCACAGCGCCGTGGTTACCCGTCCGTAAGAGGGGAACTCAGAGCACACCACAAAACGCCGCAATCGCCGCATCCGCCCAGGGCGGGTCACCCCCTCCCCGCGGGCAGGCGCTCGGATCCCGAGGAGCGACCGTGACCATGTGCATCGGTGTGGAGGAGGAGTTCCACGTCCTGGAGGTGGAGAGCGGCAGGCTCGTTTCGCGTGCCGACGCGATTCTGCGGCGGCTTTCCAGACGAACTTTCACGACCGAACTGCATCAGTGCACGGTGGAGTCCAACAGCGCAGTGCACACGTCCCTGCACGACCTGTACGCCGACCTCGCCAGGACGCGACAACAGCTCGACACGGCCGCCTCCTCGTTGGGACTGGCCGTCGTCGCCGCCGGTACCGCCCCCCTGGAACCCGCGGGCCTGATGCCCCCCACCGCGGAGGCGCGCTACCGCCACATGGCCGAGGAGTACCGCAGGGTCGCCGACGAGCAGCTCATCTGCGGTGCCCAGGTCCATGTGGACGTGCCCGACCGCGACGCCGCCGTGCGGGCCATGTGCGAGGTCTCGCCCTCGTTGCCGGTCCTTCTGGCCCTCTCCGCCAGTTCACCGCTCTGGCAGGGGGCCGACACGGGATACGCGAGCTGGCGGACTCTGCTGTGGCAGCGCTGGCCCACCGCGGGGCCGGTCGGCTGCTTCCCGGGCGCCGCCGAGTACGACGCCACGGTGAAGGACCTCGTGCGGGCCGGGATCATCAGCGACGAGGGGATGATCTACTACGACGTCCGCCCCTCCGCCCATCTGCCCACGCTGGAACTGCGCATCTGCGACGCCTGCCCGCATCCGGAGACCGTCGTCCTCATCGCCGGACTCTTCCGCGCCCTGGTGACCGAGGCTCTCGAACGGCTCAGCCGGCGCGACGCCCCCGGCTGCGCCGGCCGGCACGAGTGGCTGCGGGGTGCGTCATGGCGGGCCGCCCGGTCCGGGCTCGAAGGCACACTGGTCGACCCCGAGACCCATCAGGAGGCCCCCGCGCACCAGGTCGTGCGGAACCTGCTCGGCCGGCTGCGGCCCGCGCTGGAGGCCCAGGGAGACTGGCACACCGTCCGTGAGCTGACCGAGGCGGCCCTCGCGGACGGAAGCGCCGCCCAGCGCATCCGCCGTGCGGCCCAGGAAGAGGACCTGCTGGGCTGTGTCGACATGCTGATCGCCGAGACCCGCGGCGAACGCGGACGCCGCACGCCGCTGCGGCGACCGCTCGACCGCAGGCCCGCCCCGGCCGTCGTCGCGCGCGATTCGCGCACCTCCGCCGGTCGCGGTTGCATAGACGGCATCGGGCGCTGACGTGCCGGTGAACGTCGCCGGGCCGCCCATGGGTCCTCGGCCGCCGGAGCATCGTGCCGACAGGGGCAGCAGCCCCTCGGCAGGCCGCGCAGCCGTACGACGAAGGTCTTCTCCGTGTGCAGAAGGGGTTTCGTGATGTCTCGCACCACCTCCCAGATCCCGACCGACGGGCGCATGCCGGCAGTCCCGCTTCAAGGCGTCGATGCCGGGCCGCGGAAGGGAGGCGGGCCGTCATGTGCGGTCTGACCGGGGAGATCCGCTTCGACGGCCGGCGAGCCGACCCGGCCGCAGTCGAACGTATGAGTGAGAGACTTGCCGCCCGTGGGCCCGACGGCCAGGGCACCTGGACGCGGGGCCCGGTCGCGCTGGGACACCGGCGGCTGAAGATCATCGACCTCTCTGACCGCGGCGCCCAGCCGATGACCGACGCCCGGGGCGAAGTCACCGGCGTCTTCAACGGCTGTGTGTACAACCATCCGGAGCTGCGCGCGGAGCTGCGCGGCCTCGGGCACGTCTTCGCGTCGACGTCGGACACGGAAGTGGTGCTCAAGGCCTACCAGCAGTGGGGCACGGCCTGCGTCGAGCACTTCCTCGGCATGTTCGCCTTCGCGATCGTCGAGCACCGGACCGGCCGGGTCGTCCTCGCCCGGGACCGGCTCGGAATCAAGCCCCTGTACCTGGCGGAGACCCCCGGCCGGCTGCGGTTCGCCTCGACGCTGCCCGCCCTCCTCGCGGCCGGGGACGTGGACACCTCTCTCGACCCGGTGGCCCTCCACCACTACCTGAGCTGGCACGCCACCGTCCCGGCACCGCACACCATGCTCAACGGGGTGCGCAAGCTCCCGCCCGCCACCGTGCGGGTCATCGAGCCGGACGGTGCCCACCGGGACCACCGCTACTGGCAGCCGTCCTACACGCGCCGTGCCGAGTGTGCCGACATGGGCGCGGACGAATGGCGTGACGCGGTGCTGGACGGGCTGCGCACGGCCGTACGCCGCAGGATGGTGTCCGACGTGGAGGTCGGTGTCCTGCTCTCCGGCGGCCTCGACTCCAGCCTGATCGTCGCGCTGCTCGCCGACGAGGGCCAGCGTGACCTGCGGACGTTCAGCGTCGGGTTCGAGACGGAGGGCGGCGAGAAGGGCGACGAGTTCCCGTACTCGGACCTGGTCGCCCGCGAGTTCGGCACCGACCACCAGCAGCTGATGGTTCCCTCCGACCGCGTCTCGACTGCCCTGGACGGGGCGATCGCGGCCATGAGCGAGCCGATGACCAGCCACGACGTGGTCGCCTTCTACCTGCTGTCCGAGCAGGTGTCCAAGGAGGTGAAGGTCGTGCAGAGCGGCCAGGGCGCCGACGAGGTCTTCGCCGGATACCACTGGTACCCGCAGCTGGCGGAGGTCCCCCGGGAGGACGAACCGGAGCGGTACGCCGCGACGTACTTCGACCGGCCGCACGCCGACCTCGCCCGGGTCCTGCGGCCGGACATGGTGCCCCGCGACGACGTCTCGGACCGCTTCGTCCGCAGGCACATGGCGGCACCGGGCGCGGAGACCGCCCTGGACGCGGCTCTCCGGCTGGACACCCACGTCATGCTCGTCGACGACCCCGTCAAGCGGGTCGACAACATGACCATGGCCTGGGGCCTGGAGGCCCGCGTGCCCTTCCTCGACCACGAACTGGTGGAGCTGGCGGCGGCCTGCCCGCCGGAACTGAAACTGGCCGACGGCGGCAAGGGCGTGCTGAAGGAGGCGGGCCGCAAGCTCCTGCCCCGTGAGGTCGTCGACCGCCCCAAGGGCTATTTCCCGGTGCCGGCCATCCGGCACATGGCAGGCCCCGTCCTGCAACGCGTGCGTGCGGCATTCGAGGCGCCGGAGGCGAAACGACGCGGCCTGTTCCAGGAGTCGTACGTGGCCGAGCTCCTCGCGGCACCCGACGAGCACCGGACCAAGCGCGGTGCGAACGCCCTGTGGCAGATAGCTTTGCTGGAGATATGGCTGCAGACCCACGGAATCAAGTGACCGACGACGGGGGCACGCGGTTGGCGCAAGGCCCGGCGCCCGTGTACGCGCGCCCCGGGGCGGTCACCTCGGCCTCAGGCCGGCCCCCGGAGGGCCGGACGGGGGACCTGCACGCGAGTGCCCGCACCCCCGCCCCGGAGCCGGTGCCGCTGCCCGAGGCAGGCGGCCCGCGCGACGCCGTGACCCGGCTGCGCGCGCACGGCTGCTGGTACCCCTCGGCCAACGCCGACGGCACCGAGACGGCCTTCATCTGCGACCGGGGCGGCGTGCCGCAACTGTGGGCCGGCTCCGTCGACAGCGACGAGGTGCGGCTCCTCGACTCCTCACCGGACCCCGTCAAAGAGGTGCTCTGGTCACCCGACGGCCGCTGGATCGCGTACACCACCGCGCCGGGCGGCGGTGAGCACTCCCGGGTGCTGTGCGTGCGGCCCGACGGCACCGGACGGCGCCTCCTGGCGGGGTCCGACCCGGCCAGCTCCGCCTATCTGGGGTGCTGGGCGCACGACAGCTCCTCCGTCGCCGTCACCTTCGCGGCACCCGCCGCCCCGCGGTACGAGGGCCTCGCCGGGCACGCCGCCACGGACCAGGACCCGGCTGACGGCCACTTCGACGGCACCCGCCTGGCCGCCGACTGGGCGGACCGGGACGGGCACGCGAGGCTCCTCGGGCCGGCCGCCTACGACGCGGCGCGGGGGAAGGAACCCATCGGAACGCCCACCGGCATCGACGCCCCGGCGGCACCCGCGGTCCGGCCCGACGGCGGCCTGTCGGTCTACTTGATCGATCCCGACGGCCTGGCTTCCCCCGTCCTGCTCACCACGGAAACGCACGCCGCCTCGCTGCGGGTCTGCGACCTCAGCCGCGACGGTCGCCTCGCGCTGCTGCGCCGAGGCCCGCGCGGACGGCGCGAGGCGGTCGTCCGGCGCACCGCCGACTCGGGGACCACCTTCGCCATGCCGGTCGCCGACGGCGACCCGTGGATCGGCCGCTTCTCCCCGGACGGGCGGACCCTGTGGCTGCGCAGCAACGCCGCCCGGGAGTACGCGGCGCTCCTCGCGGTCGCTCTGGACGCCGACGGCGCCTCCCGCGGCGTATCCCTCGTGGCGGAGCGCGAGGGCAGCGACCTCGAACTCCTGGTGCTGGCGCACGACGGCCGCACGGCCGCGCTGGCGTGGAACGTCCAGGGGGCGAGCGAGCTGGAACTCGTCGAGACCTTCCCGACCTTCAAGGGCCCGGACGCCACGGGTCCGGCACGGCCCGTCCCCCTGCCCCACGAGGTCGTCACACGCATGACGGCCGCCGGCACCGGACGACTGCTCCTCGCCTTGTCCGGGTCGCAACGCCGGCCGGGTGTCTGGTGGGCCCACGAGGGCGTGTCCATGCTGCGCACCCCCTGGTCCTCCCAGGACGAGGACGCCGTCCCGCCGGGCCGCCCACCGGTACGCCCCGTCCCCTTGCGCCTCACCGCGAGGGACGGGCTGCCACTGAGCGGTTGGTACTACAGGGCGCCGGGGCGGGCCCGGGACGACCCGGCGCCCTGCGTGATCCACCTGCACGGCGGTCCCGAGGAACAGGAACGTCCGGTGTTCCACCCGCTCTACCACGAGCTGGTCGGGCGCGGCCTGGACGTCTTCGCCCCCGACGTCCGGGGCTCCCTGGGGCACGGCCGCTCCTTCGTCGACGCCGACCTGGGCGCGGGCCGCTTCGCTGCGTTCGACGACGTCGCCGACTGCGCGGGCCACGCGGTCATGGCGGGCCCCGCCGACCCGACACGGCTCGCGGTCATGGGCCGCTCCTACGGCGGCTATCTGACCTTCGCCTCCGTCGTCTGGCACCCGGATCTCTTCCGTACCGCGGTCGCCGTCTGCGGCATGTCGGACTTTCTCACCTTCTTCGCCGGTACCGAGCCCTGGATCGCGGAATCGGCGGCTCACAAGTACGGCCACCCGGAACGCGACCGTGAACTCCTGCACGCCCTGTCACCGATGGGCCGCATCGACGCGCTGCGTGTCCCACTGCTCGCCGTCCACGGCGAACACGACACCAACGTGCCGCCGGGGGAGTCCCAGCAGTTCGTACGCGCCGCGCGTGAGCGGGGCATCGACGCCGAACTGCTGACCCTGCGCGACGAGGGCCACGACTTCCTGCGCGCCGAGAACCGGCGCCTGTTCCGCCGGGCCGCCGCGGACTGGCTGGAACGGCACCTCCACCTGTGAACCGGCTACAAAGCCACCGCCATGGCGATCAGCCCGATCGCCACCAGCACCACCACCAGCATGATCAGGACGAGCGGCCCCGGCCCCCAGCCCCTGCGCAGGTCGGACTGCGGATAGGAGATGCCGGCCGTACTGCTCTCCTCGGCGGGTGGGGTCTCACCGGGTGGCACACGGCTCCCGGGTTCGAGATGCGGAGTTCGTGTCGGCTCGGGATCGGGGTTCGTCATGGCGTACCCCTCCTCTCCGGGATGGGTTGCTGCGAAGCCCGTTTCACCTGTTGGGGCGCGCAGCGCTGATGTCGCCGAGAGCCGACTCGGGATCGCGCTCGATGGCCAGATCACCGATGGAGACGATGCCCACCGCGTGATGTTCCTGGTCGACGACCGGTACACGCCGGACGGAATGCTCACGCATCACCGTCACCGCGAGCCCCAGGTCGTCGTCGGGCCCTACCGTGACCAGGTCCTCGCTGCACGCCTCGGCCACGGTCGTGCTGCCGGGATCGCCGCCCTCGGCCATCGCGCGGATCACCAGGTCGCGGTCGCTGACCAGCCCGCGCAACTGCTCGCCCTCGGTGACCAGTACGGCACCGATGTTCTCGTCGCGCATCATCCTGGCCACCGTCTGCACCGAGGTCAGCGGTTCGACGGTCATCGGGTCGGACGTCATGACGTCGCGGACATGCTGAGTCATGGGATACGTCCCTCCGTGGCGTCGGGCGGTGCCTCTCACCGCCGTGCGACCACCGAGTACCCGTCGAACGACCGCCTCCCACGTGACCCGGTGGGCCCCTCTCACCGTGCGGCCGGTCGGCCCCTCGCCGATGCTGGTCCTCCACGCCACAGAGGTCCTGACGTGAGCGGATGCGATGCGCGATGTCGATCAGTAGGGGGTGCCGCGGCCTTCTGGTGACCGCGCTCGCCGTGACGACCGGCTGCGGTGCCGCGGCGGGCGAGCGCGGCGACGCCGCAGCCGCCGCCGCGACCGGATTCACGTACGCCTTGCAGCGGGCCGACGGCAGGCAGGCATGCGCTCTCCTGGCTCCTAGAACACTCGACGAACTGGAGAAGCCCGAGCAGACCCCCTGCGCTCAGGCGGTGACCGAGGAGCGGCTGCCCGCCGGGGGCGCGGTCCGCAGGGTGGACGTGTACGGCGGTCAGGCCCGGGTGGTCCTCACCGGCGACACGCTGTTCCTGGCCCACTTCCCGTCCGGCTGGAAGGTGACCGCCGCCGGGTGCACGCCCCGTCCGGAGCAGCCGTACGACTGCACGATCAAGGGCGGGTGAGGGATCCGTGCGGACCATGTTCACCCTGTGCCTGCTTCTCGTGATCGGCGGCCTCGCCTATTTCACGACGCTGGGGCTGATGCACCGATGACGCCTCGTTTCCTGCGCGAGAACGGCCTGAGCCTGGCGTTCGGGACCGGCTTCCTGCTGGCCCTGTGCGGACAGGCGATCGCGGGGCACGCGGACTTCAACAACGCGCTGGTCAGCGACGGAATGGAGCCGATCGGCCTGGGCGCCTACCTGACCTCGTCGGACTTCGCCGTCGATGTGACGGAGAACTGGCAGTCCGAGTACCTGCAGTTCTTCCTCTACATCTTCGTCACCGTCTGGCTGCTCCAGCGCGGCTCACCGGAGTCCAAGGAGCTGGACAAGGCGGGCCCGGAATCCGACGAGGACCAGCTCGTCGGGGAGCACGCCCCGGCCGACGCCCCCCGCTGGGCACGCGTCGGCGGCTGGCGTCAGGCGGTGTACTCCAGGTCTCTTGCCCTGGTGATGGGAGGCATCTTCCTGCTGTCCTGGCTGGCCCAGTCCGTCACCGGCACCGCCGCCTACAACGAACAGCAACTGCGCGACCTCCAGGCGCCGGTCGGCTGGACCCAGTACATCACCGCCGCCGACTTCTGGAACCGCACCTTCCAGAACTGGCAGTCCGAGTTGCTGGCCGTGGCCTCGATGGTCGTCCTGTCGATCTACCTGCGCCAACGCGGCTCCCCGGAATCCAAGCCGGTCGGCGCCGCCCACACCGCGACGGGCGTGGAGGGCTGATGGCGGAGGGCTGACGAGGGGGCGGCGTCAGGCAGGTCGTGGGTGGACAGAGCTTGCCTTTGATCCTGTCCGCGGCTTCCGCTGGCAGTGGCCGTCTCGCAGCGTGATTGGGCGCTGAGGGGTGGCCCGGTGGCTCGGCATCAGGGTCTGATCACGGTCAGCTCTTCCGGAGCGGTCATGTCTACCGTTCCGTCCCCTGCGACCGTGACGTCCACCTGGCCTCCGCCGACTTGGAGGCCCTTCACCGTGAGCGGTGCGTACGCCGAGGCGAAGTTGGGCGGACGGTGACCGTGCCGCCGGGGACGTCCGCGTTCAGGCCCAGGGCTGCCTGGAGTGCGAGGATCGCGGAGGCGGCCGCCCATGCCTGTGGTCGGCAGGACGCCGGGTAGGGGGCGGGGTACGGGCTCTGCTGGCTGCCGTGGCCGGCGAAGAGCTCGGGGAGGCGGGCCTCGAAGGCCGTCGACGCGGTCAGCAGGCCGGCTGCCAGTGAGACGGCGGCGTCCGGGAATCCGGCCTTGGCCAGGCCGTGTACGGCGATCGCCGTGTCGTGCGGCCAGATCGAGCCGACGTGGTAGCCGTAGGGGTTGAAGCCCACCGCGTTGCTGCTCAGGGTGCGCAGGCCGTGGCCTGCGTCGAGGTCGGGTCCGGCGAGGCGGGCCGCGAGCAGGGCGCTCTCCTCGGCGTTGAGCAGGCCGGTGCCGAGGAGGTGGCCGAAGCCGGAGGTGGCCGATTCGACGGGCTTGCCGTCGCCGTCGAGTGCGACGGCCGGGTAGGGGCCGTGTTCGTCCGTCACCCAGAAGTGGTCACGGAAGCGGTCCGCGAGTCGCTCGGCCCATGTCTCCCATTCGTCGGCTCGTGGCTCGGTGTGCACACCGAGACGACGGCGTCGTGCGAGAAGGGCTGCAGGCCCTGCACGATTGGGCCGGGCGTCACGGCTGCAGCGTCGGAGGTCTGGGACGTGATGGTGATGTCCAAAGGAGCGGAGCCTCTCGCGGTGGTACTGGCCGGCCGGCGCCCGCCGTGCCGAGGGTGGGGCCAGGGCCTGTCCGATCGGCGGGGAGTGACACCGGACAGGCCCTGGCAGATCGAGGGGGCCGCGGCCCCTGGTGCGGGCTGCTACACCTTGAGCCAGACCGCGCGGTCGGGTTCCAGCTGCCCGTGCGTGACCGGGCCGCTGGCCAGCAGGATCGCGGTGTGGTCGGGCAGCTGGTGCGCCTCATCCGAGAGGTTGACGACGCAGAGGAAGCCGGGTTCGCGGTGGAAGGCGAGGATGCCTGCGGGGGCGTCGAGCCAGCTCATGGTGCCGTCGCCGAGGGCGGGGTGGTCGCGGCGTATGACGAGGGCGGTGCGGTACAGCTCCAGCATCGAGGTCTCATCCCCGGTCTGTGCCTCCACACTGCGCTCACCCCAGCTGGCGGGCTGGGGCAGCCAGGGACCGGCGTAGGCATCGTCGGGGCTGAAGCCGAACGCCTCCGCCTGTCCGGACCAGGGGATCGGCACGCGGCAGCCGTCGCGGCCGCGGTCGGTGTGGCCGGAGCGTTCCCAGATGGGGTCCTCAAGGACGTCCACCGGGAGGTCCTCGACTTCGGGCAGGCCGAGTTCGTCGCCCTGGTAGATGTAGGCACCGCCGGGCAGAGCGAGCATCAGCAGGGCGGCGGCGCGGGCACGACGGGTGCCCAATTCGAGGTCCACGGGGCCTTGGGGCTGGTAACGCTCGTTGGGCACCCAGCGTGCGACGGTCTGGCGGGCGTAGCGGCTGGTGTGGCGCATGACGTCGTGGTTGGAGAGCACCCAGGTGGCCGGGGCGCCGACGCCGCTGAGCATGGCGAGGGAGTCGTCGATGACCGTGCGGAGGTCCTTGGCGTCCCAGCTGGCCATGAGGAAGTCGAAGTTGAACGCGGTGTGCAGGCCGCCGGGGCGGACGTAGGCGGCGAGGCGTTCGGGAGTGTCCGCCCAGGCTTCGGCGACGAAGGCCCGCTCACCGGGGAACTCGTCGGCGACCGCACGCCAGGTGCGGTAGATGTCGTGGACCTCGTCGCGGTCCCAGTGCGGGTGCACGATCTGTTCGCGTGTCAGGTCGGGCAGTTCGGGGTCCTTGGCGAGGCCGTGGGCGACGTCGATGCGGAAGCCGTCGACGCCCCGGTCGAACCAGAACCGCAGGATGGACTCGAATTCGGCGTGCACGTCGGGGTGTTGCCAGTTGAGGTCGGGCTGTTGGGGGGCGTACAGGTGGAGGTACCACTCGCCATCGGGAATGCGGGTCCAGGCGGGGCCGCCGAATTCGGAGATCCAGTTGTTGGGCGGTCGGGTACCGTCGGGGCCGCGGCCGGGCCGGAAGATGTAACGCTCGCGTTCCGGGCTGCCGGGGCCTGCGTCCAGTGCCTCCTGGAACCAGGCGTGCTCGTCGGACGTGTGGTTCGGGACGATGTCGGGGATGATGCGGATGCCGTGCTGGTGGGCTTCGGCGATGAGTTGCTCGGCGTCGGCGAGGGTGCCGAACAGCGGGTCGACGGCGCGGAAGTCGGCCACGTCGTAGCCGCCGTCCGCCATGGGGGACTTGTACCAGGGGTTGATCCACAGGGCGTCCACGCCGAGCGACTTGAGGTACGGGAGGCGGGAGCGCAGGCCGGCGATGTCGCCGACGCCGTCGCCGTTCCCGTCGGCGAAGCTGCGGATGTAGACCTGGTAGATGACGGCGCTGCGCCACCAGGGCGTGGTGGGGGACATGGTGCTGATGGGTCCTTTGAGAAGGGGACTGTGGGGGAACCCGCCACTGGAAGGGACGGCTACTTGGCTGCGCCCGCGGTGAGTCCGGCGACGATGCGGCGCTGGAAGAGCAGCACCATGATCACCAGTGGGACGGTGACCAGGACGCCCGCGGCCATCTGGCTGCCGAACGGGGTGTCGAACTGCGTGGCGCCGGCGAACTTGGAGATGGCGACCGGCGCGGTCTGGATGCTGGGCCGGTTCGTCATCGACAGGGCGATGAGGAACTCGTTCCAGGCGGCGATGAAGGTGATGATCGCCGTGGTGAAGATGCCCGGCGCGGCGATCGGGATGATGACCTTGCGGAACGCCTGACCCCTGGTGCAGCCGTCGATCATCGCGGCCTGCTCCAGTTCGTCGGGCATCTGCCGGAAGAACGTGGTCAGGTTCCACACCGCCAGGGGCAGGGCGAAGGACATGCTCGGCACGATCATCGCCTGGTAGGTGTTGATCCAGCCGATGTCCGTGAACAGCTTCAGCAGCGGGACCACGATCGACACCACCGGGAACATCGAGGTGGCGATGATCAGGGTGAGGATCAGCCGCTTGAAGCGGAACTCCAGCCGGGCCATGGCGTAGGCGGTGAACGTGGCCAGCAGCAGTGCCAGGACGGTCGTGATGCCGGAGACGATCAGGCTGTTGAGCAGGGCGCGGCCGATTCCCTGGGAGGGGTCGAAGACCGCTTCGTAGTTCTCGAACGACACCGGGGAGGGCAGGAGCGAGGTGTCGAAGATGTCCGAGGTGCGGCGCAGGCTGGAGACCAGCATCCAGTAGAAGGGGGCCAGGCAGTAGGCCACCACCCCGGCAACTCCCAGATACAGGAGCCCGGTTCGCCATTTCACGGTCGCGGTCATGCCGGCACCTCCACACGGTTGTGCTTCGAGGCCCGTCGGCGCTTCTTCCTGCCCGAGCCGCCCGCTTCGCCGACGACGTCCGCGCCCAGGAGCCGAACGAAGCCCAGCGCGATGAGAAGGACGTAGACGAAGAGCACCACCGCGTACGCGGCGGCCGGCCCGAAGCGGACGTTGGACGCCTCGTTCTGCGCCAGCATCGACAGGGTCTCCACCGAGCTCTTCTGCGCACCGACGAGGA
Organism: Streptomyces viridochromogenes; assembly: GCF_001270495.1. GTDB lineage: Bacteria > Actinomycetota > Actinomycetes > Streptomycetales > Streptomycetaceae > Streptomyces > Streptomyces viridochromogenes_A. The sequence goes on along the minus strand of NZ_LGUR01000196.1, from coordinate 119,670 downwards.
GGTAGGGCAGGTCGAACATCCGCAGCGCGTCCAGACAGCGGAACAGCACAGCCACCAGCAGAGCTGGCTTCACCAGCGGCAACGTGATGTGCCAGAACTGGCGCTGGGGGCTCGCCCCGTCCATGCGGGCCGCCTCGTAGACCTCCTTGCCGATGACCTGCAGGCCGGCCAGGACCAGTAGCCCGATGAAGGGGGCGGTCTTCCACACCTCGGCGATGATGACGGCGACCTTGGCGTGGAAGCCCTCAGTGGTCCACAGGATCTGGCGGCCGATCATGGCGTTGGCGATGCCGTCGCTGTTGAAGATCCACCGCCACAACAGGCCGGAGATGGCCGTGGGCACGGCCCAGGGGATAAGGATGCTCGCGCGGATCAGGGCCCGCCCGCTGAACGCCTTGTGCATGATCAGCGCCATCGCGACACCGATCACCGTCTCCAGACCCACCGTGACCACGGTGAAGAAGGTGGTGTTCCAGAAGGCGTTCCAGAAGCGCTCTCCGGCCTCGCCGAAGATGTCGGTGTAGTTCTGCAGCCCGACGAACGGCTCGGTGTCGCTGATGAAGCCGGTCTTCGGGTCCAGTCCCTTGGTTCCGTACAGCGATTCCCTCAGCGCCATGATCGTCGGGTAGAGCACGACGACGGTCAGCACCAGCAGGGTCGGGGACACCAGCAGGGCGGCCATCCGGCCGGTACCCGCCGTGGCCGACTTCCGGCCGCGCCGGGCTTTCTCCGGCGCGGGCGGCCGCCCGGCCCGGCCTGTTGCCGTGCCGGGCGGCCGGTCCGCGGCCGTCTCAGGTGGGGTCCGAGTGGCCACCACGAGCCTCCTTCTCACTGCGCCGAGAGCTTCTGCAGGGCTTCCTGCAGGTCCTTCAGCGCCTGCGTGCTGGACTTGTCGCCGTTCAGGGCCGCGTACGTCTCCTGCTGGATCGCTGAGGACACGTCGCCGTACTGGACCACCCGGGGGCGGGGCACGGCGTTGAGGATCGACTTCTTCAGCACCGGCAGGTACGGGTACTGCTTGACCAGCGCCTGGTCGTCGTACAGTTCCGCGTACGGCGGGGCGGCCGAGCCCTCCTTGAGGAACGTGGTCGCGCTGTCGTGGTTGGTGAAGTACTTGATGAAGTCCAGCGCCGTGGCCTTGTTCTTGGCGAAGGAGGACACGGCCACGTTGTGGCCGCCCAGGGTGGACGAGCCGGCTCCGGTCAGGCCGGGCAGTGGCGCGACCGCGAACTTGCCCGCGACCTTGCTCTTCTCGGCCAGCGAATACACGTAGGGCCAGTTGCGCAGGAAGATCAGCTTGCCGGACTGGAACGCCTGGCGGCCTTCTTCCTCCTGGTAGGTGATGGCCTCCTTCGGGATGGTGCCGTCCTTGAAGGAGTCGACCAGGAAGTCCAGGCCCTTCTCAGCCGCAGGGGTGTCGACGTCCGGCTTACCGTCGGCGTCGGTGACGACTCCGCCGGCGGAGTTCACGGCCTCGGAGAAGTTGACGGTGAGGCCCTCGTACTTCTGGAACTGGCCCGCGTAGCAGTCCATGCCCTTGGCCTCGGGCAGCTTTACGACCTTGGCGCAGGCGGCCCGCATCTGCGCCCACGTCGTCGGCGCGGCACTGACGCCGGCCTTCTTCAGCAGGTCGGAGCGGTAGTACAGCAGGCCGCCGTCGGAGGACTGCGGGACCGCGTACAGGTTGTCGCGGTACTTGGTCGTCTCCACCACGGGCTTGAGCATCTTGTCCAGCGGGAACTGCGCGGCGGGCAGTTGGTCGATCCACTGGTGGGCGGCGAACTCCGAGGTCCACACCGCGTCCAGGGAGAGCACCGTGTAGGCGTCGGACTTCGTCTCGGCGTTCTGGATCATCTGCTGGCGCTGCTGGTTCACGTCCGACGGCAGTTGGACGAAGGTGACCTTCTCCTTCGGGTGCTGCTCGTTCCAGCCGTCGATCACCTTCTGGACGACGCCGGAGCTGTCCTTGGCGGCCGCGAACGTGATCGGGCCACGGCCCGAGAACGACGGGCTTTTGGACTGCCCCGACGAGCTGTCGCTGTCGGAGGAGCCGCAGGCGGTGAGGACGAGCCCGGCGGCGGCGAGCACGGCCGAGCACTGAAGGGCTCTGCTGGTTCTGGCGTTCACTGTCTCTCCTGGACGTGCGGAACCGAAGTCTCGGCGGGGTCGCCCTGTAGGGAACAGCTACCGAGATGACTCTGAGACGGCTCTGATACGAGACCGTGCTGTCACAGCGTCTTCTAGATCAAAAGAGCAGGTCACGGCCGTGAAGGGTGGACTCACGGCGACGACTTCGACTCCGTTGTGACAACGCTTGCACCGTAGGAGTGCACCAGACGGAAGTCAATGCGTAACTTCGTAGTAGCGCGGATGTTTTAGGAGATCGGTGCCCTCCATGCCCGTCTTCGACATGGGCGCCTCCCTGGCAAAGGATCGTGACAGCGCTGTCACGAAGGGTCCCGCCTGAGGGGCAATCTGTGTTAACTTCCGCTCATGTCACCAGCTCAGCGGCACCCCACGTTGGCCGACGTCGCCGAACGGGCGGGGGTCTCCCCGTCGACCGTCTCGCGCACCCTGCGCGGCCTGACGTCGGTCTCACCGAAGGTCCGTGCCCGGGTCGAGGAGGCTGCCCGCGAGCTCAACTTCGCGATCTCGCGGCAGGCATCGAGCCTGGTCACCGGCCGCACCGGCGTCATGGCGGTGCTCGTGCCCACACTCGACTCGTGGTTCATGGGAGCGGCGCTGTCCAGCCTGGGCCCGCTGCTGCGCGGCGCGGGCATGGAACTGACCGTCTACGTGGTGCCCGACCTTGCCGAACGGGCCGCATTCTTCGAGCGTCTGCCGGCCCGGCGCAACGCGGACGCGCTGCTGGTGTTCAGCTTCGACCTCAGCAAGGAGGAGACCGCCCGGCTGGACGAGCTCGGCATGCCGGTCATCTACATCAGCCAGCATGTCGAGGGCCGCCCGAGCATCTACGTCGACGATGTCGCCGGTGCCTGCAAGGCGACCCGCCACCTGATCAACCTCGGGCACCGTCGGATCGCCTTCGCGCACACCGTCAACGCCCGCGGTTTCACCTTCAGCTCACGCGAGCGCCTCGTCGGCTACCAGCAGGCACTCGCCGAGGCGGGCATCCCCCTGGACGACGACCTGATCGTCACCACCCCGCCCCGCGACAAACGCGGCACCACCCAGGCGGTGGGAAACCTGCTGAGCCTGCGCGAACCGCCCACCGCCATCTTCGCCGAGCAGGATGAACTGGCGGCCTCCATCATCTCCACCCTGCGCACCGTGCAGATCGAGGTCCCCCAGCGCATCTCCGTCCTCGGCTTCGACGACCAACTGATGGCCGAATGGCTCGACCTGTCCACGGTGGCCCAGTCCCCCTCCGACATGGGCCGCGTCGCCGCCGAACTGGCCCTGGAGCTCATCAACGACTCCGAGTCGGACCGCGGCCGGCACATCGTCCTGCCCACCCACCTGATCCCGCGAGGAACCACGGCCGCGCCGCCCGCATCCCACAGCGAGCAGGAAGGCTCCGACTGACTTCCGGACGGCGGGCCGAAAGCTCTGACGCCTGCGCCTAGGCCCGGCTGCGGACGCCACCGCACGGAGGATCGGACGGGGGAACGCCTATGCGGGTGACGGTACGTGGTGTTCTGGTGTGCGCCTTTCTGGCTCTGGGGCTGTGGGGGTCGTTCCAGCTGCTTGAAGGGGTGAGAAACCAGGGCCTGGTAGAGGAAGTGACGTGCCCCTACCTCAACATCGGGCCGGACGAGGAGGAGGCCGGGCAGCTTATGCGGCCCGGTGGCAGGTGCGATCCCAGCGAGCACCGTTCCACCATCCGCACGTATGCGCAGCAACGGGACTTAGCAACAGCGGCACCGGCGCACCGTCCTCGGAGCCTGGTGCCTCGGTGCGGGAGCAGCCGGAGGGGCGCTGGTCGGCCTGCTGACGCCCTGTCCGTCCCAAGCTGCCACCAGTCAAGGGCACCGTCCTGCACGTCGTAGGACCAAGCTGTGAAGTGCCGACGCGACCACACTCCACTACGCGGCGCGGTACCTCGACTGGATCCTGGACGACTCCGCGGACAAGATCGTCATGGCATCCGCCCCATGCGCGACGAAGACGAGCGCCGCGTGCGCAGGCTCCTCGACGACCTCGGCGTCCCGTCACAGCACTGACCGCGCGTAAACCGTACGGCAGCCGGGCCCACGCGACATGGGCAGGCGGTCCGGGCTGGAACAGTGGTGCACCCCTCTGGGCCCGAGAGGAAGCGGCAAAGGATCTGTTGTGTGGGGAGCATCCTCACAAGCCGGTCGGCCGAAGGACATCCTCCTCGACCACGCCGCCCGCATGGACTTCCGCGACAAGGACGGCGCCCCGCTGATCACCTGGCACGTCCCGGAGTCCGCGTTCGAGGCGTGGAAACGGTGCGGCGCCGGCCGGCCCTGCGACTGCACCGGCCTCGCCCACGCCCGACTGCGCGGCGGGACCGGTATCCAGCGGCCGTGCGACGAGGATGCCCCCCACGGAACGCAACGCCTCTACACCGACGGCATCGGCTGGGCCCACCCCGACGTCTGCGAGTCCTGCGGCAAGGACCTGGGGACCGGCGCGACGGACGACGTCGTCGAGTACCGCTCGCTCAACCCCGACGGCAAGGCCGTGATCAGGGCGGCTGAGTATCTGCCGCCGCACGAGGAGCCCGACGAGGGACTGGGAGATGCTCGCCCAGGCTGCCCAGGGACGACAAGCTGCTCGCCCTGGCCTCCGAGTGCCATCCGCGGACACTGCGGCAGATACGCTGGACCAACAGCATGATCAAGAATCTCTCGCCCCAGATCCTGACCAGCCTGTGAGGACGGGCCCACCGCGCCGTGGCACAGTGGCCCTATGTGCGGCCGCTACGCCTCCACCCGCAGCCCCCAGGACCTCGCCCAGCTGTTCCAGGTTGCCGAGTGGCATCCGGAGGAAACCCTGGCGCCGAGCTGGAACGTGGCGCCGACCGACGAGGTCTGGGCCGTCCTGGAACGCACACCGCGCGGCGCCGACGAGAACGAGCCGGCCCGGCGTCGGCTGCGGCCCCTGCGCTGGGGCCTGGTGCCCTCGTGGGCGAAGGACGCGAAAATCGGCGCGCGGTTGATCAACGCGCGGGTGGAGACCGTGCACGAGAAACCCGCGTTCCGCCGGGCGTTCGTCAAACGCCGCTGTCTGCTGCCGGCCGACGGCTTCTACGAGTGGGACGAGGTCAAGGACCGCAAGTCGGGCAAGGTCCGCAAGCAGCCGTACTTCATCCACCCGCAGGACGGGCAGGTCCTCGCCCTCGCCGGGCTGTACGAGTTCTGGCGCGATCCCGAGATCAAGGATGCCGACGACCCCGCCGCCTGGCTGCTGACCTGCACCATCATTACCACCGAGGCCACCGACGCCGCCGGCCGCATCCACCCCCGCATGCCGCTCGCCCTCACCCCCGAGCACTACGACGCCTGGCTCGACCCCGACCACCGGTCGACCGACGACCTGCGCGCCCTGCTCACGCCACCGGCGGACGGCCAATTGGACGCGCGCCCGGTCTCCCCGGCCGTGAACAGCGTCCGCAACAACGGCCCGCAGCTGCTGGACGCGGTGCCCGCCCCCTGACCTGGCGGAAGGTGAGTTCTCGGTAAGGGTTGCCCCGACGGAGGACCGAAAGGCACTTTTGACATCCGTTTTCATCTAGCGTGGGCGCGACGCCGGGCCGAACGGACCTCGGCGGACCATTCGCCCTTCCCCCTGCCCCGGAGGAACCCATGCCCGCGCCCTCGACCCGACTTCTCGCCCCCCTGATAGCCGGCGCCTGCCTCATCTGCCTTGCGGGCTGCGGCGGTTCGTCCGGTTCCGGAACCGATGACAACGATGCCGCCAAGAGTCCCGCCGCGGGGTCCGTCATCCCGGTCGTCGCCTCGACGAACGTCTACGGCGACCTGGCCGAGCAGATAGGCGGCGGAAAGGTCCAGGTCACCTCGATCATCAGCGACCCCGACCAGGACCCGCACTCCTACGAGGCCAGTACGCAGAACCGGTTGGCGCTGTCCAAGGCCAAGGTCGTCATCGAGAACGGCGGCGGTTACGACGACTTCATCGACCGCATGCTGAAGAGCGGCGACTCGTCCGCCGACGTGATCAACGCGGTCAAGGTCTCCGGGAAGACGGCCCCGGCGGGCGGGGAGCTCAACGAGCACGTCTGGTACGACTTCCCCACGGTCGCCAGACTCGCCGACCGCATCGCCGCAGCCCTGGCCGAGGCGGACCCGGCCGACGCCGCCACGTTCACCGAGAACGCCAAGGACTTCGAGGGGAAGCTCAAGCCGCTGGAGCAGAAGGAAGCCCGGATCAAGGCCGGCCACGGCGGCGAACGCGTGGCCATCACCGAGCCCGTGCCCCTGTACATGCTTCAGGCCGCCGGGCTTGAGAACGCGACACCCGAGGAGTTCAGCGAGGCCATCGAGGAAGGCGACGACGTCTCGGCCCGGACCCTGCGGGAAACCCTGGCGCTGTTCTCCGGCAAGAAGGTCAAGGCGCTGGTCTACAACGAGCAGACGTCCGGACCGCAGACCGAGAAGGCCGAGCGGGCGGCCAAGGCCGCCGGGATTCCCGTGGTCCCCGTGACCGAGACCCTCCCGCACGGCAAGGACTACCTCGGCTGGATGACCGCCAACGTCGACGCGCTCGCGAGCGCGCTGGCCAAGTGAAGGCGTCCACCGTGGCCGACGACACCGTGGCCGACGACGACACCGCGCTGATCAGCCTGCGCGGAGCGGCCCTGTCCTACGGCGAGCGCGTGCTGTGGCAGGGCCTGGACCTCGATGTGCGGCCGGGCGAGTTCCTGGCCGTGCTCGGCCCCAACGGGGCGGGCAAGACCAGCTTCGTGCGCGCCCTGCTGGGCCAACGGCAGCTGTCCGCCGGTACGTTGAAGGTCCTCGGCCGTCCGCCCCGCAAGGGCAGCCGGCATGTCGGCTACGTCCCGCAGCAGGCGACGCTGTCCGCGCAGGCGATGCTGCGCGCCCGCGACCTGGTCCGCTTCGGCATCGACGGGCACCGCTTCGGACCCCGGCCGCGCACGGGCGCCGTACGCCGCCGCGTGGACGAGGTCCTGGCCTCGGTCGGGGCCACGGCGTACGCGGACGTCCCCGTCGGCCTGCTCTCCGGCGGCGAACGGCAGCGCGTACGCATCGGACAGGCCCTGGTGACCGACCCCCGCATCCTGCTCTGTGACGAACCGCTGCTCTCCCTCGACCTGCACCACCAGCGGGCCGTCACGGAACTGGTCGACGCCCGGCGCCGCTCCCACGGCACGGCGGTGGTGTTCGTGACCCACGAGATCAACCCCGTGCTGGGACTGGTGGACCGTGTCCTGTACCTCGCCCGCGGCGGCTACCGGGTCGGCACCCCCGACGAGGTCCTGACCTCCGAGGCGCTGTCGCAGCTGTACGGCACCCAGGTCGACGTCATCCGCGTCCGGGACCGCGTGACGGTCGTCGCCGTACCCGACGAGGCGGCACAGGAGCCGCACCACCCCGAACTGCCGCACGGAGTACGGCCATGACCCTCGCCGACGGGATCTGGCAGCAGATCTTCACCTTCGACCACTACGGCGAACTGCTCGCCCTGGTCCGCAATTCCCTGATCGCCGGCGCCGCGCTCGGTCTGGTCGGCGGCCTGGTGGGCGTGTTCGTGATCATGCGGGACCTGCCGTTCGCGGTGCACGGGATCAGCGAGCTGTCGTTCGCCGGCGCCTCGGCCGCGCTGCTGATGGGCGTGAACATCGTGGCCGGCTCGATCGTCGGCTCGCTCGTCGCCGCCGGGACGATCGGGCTGCTCGGCTCCCGCGCCCGGGACCGCAACTCGGTGATCGGCACCATCATGCCGTTCGGCCTCGGGCTCGGCGTGCTGTTCCTCGCCCTCTACAAGGGCCGGGCGGCGAACAAGTTCGGCATCCTGACCGGGCAGATCGTCGCCGTCGACACCCCGCAGATGTCCTGGCTGCTCGGCACGTCGGCCGTGGTGCTCGTGGCGCTGGCCGTCATGTGGCGGCCGCTCGCCTTCGCCAGCGCCGACCCGGAGGTGGCCGAGGCGCGGGGCGTGCCGGTGCGCGGCCTGTCGTTCGCCTTCATGATCGTGCTGGGCCTCGCGGTCGCCCTGTCCGTGCAGATCGTCGGCGCGCTGCTGGTCCTCACCCTCGTCGTCACACCTGCGGCCGCCGCGGCCCGGATCACGGCCTCGCCGGTGCTGCTGCCCGTCCTGAGCGTGGTGTTCGCGGTCGTCTCGATCGAGGGCGGCATCCTGCTGGCCCTGGGCGGCTCGCTTCCCATCAGCCCGTACGTCACCACGATCTCGTTCGCGATCTACCTCGTGTGCCGGGCGCTCGGTACCCGCCGGACGCGGAAGTGGGGTGCCGCGCGAGCCACCTCCTGACATGAAGACATGAATGAGTCTTCATTTGTTCCTCTATCGTGGGGGCATGACTTCCACGCTCACCCCGTCGTCGGTCGACGCCTCCCCGTCCGCGCGGACCGCGGCCGCGCCCCGGCGGCGCACCCGGCTGCTCGCGCTCCCGGAGGTCCGCTGGGCCGCCGCGGCCACCGCGCTGTTCCTGCTCGCGCTGCCCCTCCAGCTCGCCGGAGCGCCCGCGTGGACATGGGGCCCGCTGTACGCCCTGGCCTACGCCACGGGTGGCTGGGAGCCCGGCTGGGAAGGGCTCAAGGCGCTCAAGGACAGGACCCTCGACGTCGATCTGCTGATGGTCGTGGCCGCGCTCGGCGCCGCCTCGATCGGGCAGGTGATGGACGGCGCCCTGCTGATCGTCATCTTCGCGACCTCGGGCGCCCTGGAGGCGCTCGCCACCGCCCGCACCGCCGACTCCGTGCGCGGCCTGCTCGACCTGGCCCCCGCCACGGCCACCCGCATCGCCCGCGACGGCACCGAACAGACCGTCGCCGTCGAGGAGTTGACGGTCGGCGACACCGTCCTCGTACGGCCCGGCGAGCGCGTCGGAGCCGACGGCCGGGTCCTGGACGGAGCCAGCGAGGTGGACCAGGCGAGCATCACCGGCGAACCGCTCCCCGCCGCGAAGGAGCCGGGCGACGAGGTGTTCGCGGGCACCCTCAACGGCACCGGCGCCCTGCGCGTCCGCGTCGAGCGCGACGCCTCCGACTCCGTGATCGCCCGGATCGTACGGATGGTGGAAGAGGCGTCCGAGACCAAGGCGCCCACCCAGCTGTTCATCGAGAAGGTCGAACAGCGCTACTCGCTGGGCATGGTGGCCGCGACACTCGCCGTGTTCGGCGTCCCGCTCGCCTTCGGCGAGGAGTTCTCCGCGGCGCTGCTGCGCGCCATGACCTTCATGATCGTGGCCTCGCCCTGCGCGGTGGTCCTGGCCACCATGCCGCCCCTCCTGTCGGCCATCGCCAACGCAGGCCGGCACGGCGTGCTGGTGAAGTCGGCGGTGGTGATGGAACGCCTCGGCCAGGTCGACGCCGTGGCGCTGGACAAGACCGGCACCCTCACCGAGGGCACACCGCGCGTGGTCGACGTACGGCCGCTGCCCGGCCGCGGCCTGGACGAGGACGAGTTGCTGAGGCTCGCCGCGGCGGCCGAGCACGCCAGTGAACATCCGCTGGCCCGCGCGGTGGTGGACGCCGCACGGGACCGGCGTATCGACCTGCCCGCCGCGCAGGAATTCACGTCCGCGCCCGGGGTCGGCGTGCGGGCCGTCATCGACGGCCGCACCGTCGGCGTGGGCGCCCCGGCCCGCCTGCTCGACGACCCTGACGGCGAGATCGTGGCGCTCGCCGAGGAGCTTGAGCAGTCCGGCCGTACCGCCGTCGTCGTGGTCGTCGACGGCGACCCGGCCGGCGTGCTCGGCATCGCGGACCGGCTGCGTCCCGACGCCGCAGCCACCGTGGCCGCCCTCACCGTGCTCACCGGCACCGCACCGACCCTGCTCACCGGCGACAACCCCAGGGCCGCCGCCCGCCTGGCCGCCGAGGCGGGCATCGAGGACGTGCGCGCCGAGCTGTTGCCGCAGGACAAGATGGGCGCGGTGAAGGAGTGGGAGGCAGCGGGCCGCAAGGTGATGGTCGTCGGGGACGGCGTCAACGACGCGCCCGCCCTGGCCGCCGCCCACATCGGCGTCGCCATGGGCCGGGCGGGCTCCGACCTCGCCCTGGAGACCGCCGACGCGGTGATCGTCCGCGACGAACTCGCCGCCGTCCCCACCACCGTCGCCCTCTCCCGCCGCGCCCGGCGGCTGGTCGTGCAGAACCTCGTCATCGCCGGGGTGTTCATCACCGGCCTCGTCATCTGGGACCTGGCGGGCACACTGCCGCTGCCGCTGGGCGTCGCGGGCCACGAGGGCTCCACCGTTCTGGTCGGCCTGAACGGGCTGCGGCTGCTGCGGGACGCGGCGTGGGAGCGGGCGGCGGCGGACGGGACGGGCTGACTGCCGCGTCGTTGACCAGCGTGCGCGGAGGATGCTCGCCGCCCCCGCATATTCCCTCGCGGGTGAGGCTCGCTGTGCCTAGCCTGCTCCGCATGCCCGACGACACCACGCGAGCACAGCGCGACGACAGACCCCAGGAGTCCCGGAGGGTGCGCCTGAGCCGGACATTCGACGAAGACGCGGAGCTCTACGACCGGGCCAGGCCCGGATATCCCTCCGAGCTGTACGACGACCTCGTGGAGCTTGCGGTCGCCGGCCCCGGCAGCCGTGTACTGGAGGTGGGCTGCGGGACCGGCCAGGCGACGGTGCCCCTGGCTGCGCGAGGCTGTCGGATCACGGCCGTCGAGGCGGGACCGAGCATGGCCGCGGTCGCCCGTCGCAACCTGGCCGCAGCCACGGCCGTGGAGGTGGTGACGGCGGAGTTCGAGAGCTGGCCGCTGCCGGCGGAGCCGTTCGACGCGGTTGTCTCGGCCACCGCGTTCCACTGGATCGACCCAGCGGTGCGGGTGCCCAAGGCCGCCGACGCCGTGCGTCCGGGCGGGGCGCTCGCCGTGGTGCGCACCCAGCATGTGAGGGGCGGCACCGAAGACTTCTTCGTCGAGGTCCAGCGCTGCTACGAGCGCTTCGACCCGGAGACGCCGCCGGGACTGCGGCCTCCCGCGGCCGCCGACATCGACGGGTCGGAGCATGCGGAGGAGGTGGCGCGAAGCGGTCGATTCGGCCCCACGGTCTTCCGTCGTTACGAGCGGGATCTCACCTACACCACGTCGGGGTACCTGGAGCTGTTACGGACCTACTCCGGCCACCGAGCTCTTCCGGACGCCGCCAGGAACGGACTGCTGGGTTCCGTCGCCGACCTGATCGACGGGCGGTACGGCGGCCGGGTGACCAAGCGCTACCTCATCGAGTTGGGAGTGTCATACAAGCGGTGACGCGGGGCCGCTGCTGCGGCGCACCACCAGGTCGACCGGGACCAGCGAGTCGACCGGAGGCGGCTCGGCGGGGCCGTCGATCCGGTCCAGCAGCAGGCGCAGCGAACGGGTGCCGATCTCGGCGAAGTCCGTGCGTACGGTGGTCAGCGGCGGCAGGAAGTGCGCGGCCTCGGGGATGTCGTCGTAGCCCACGACGCTCACCTCGTCGGGGACGCAGCGGCCGGCTTCGTGCAGCGCGTGCAGCACACCGAGGGCCATCTGGTCGTTGGAGGCGAACACGGCCGTGACATCCGATCGGCGGGCCAGCTGCCGCCCCAGCTCATAGCCCGAGTCGGCGCTCCAGTCGCCGATCAGCGGGGCGGGCACCTCGGCGCCCGCCGCCTCCAGAGTGGCCTGCCAGCTGCCCAGCCGGTGATCGGCCGAGGTCCAGCCGGTCGGGCCCGCGATGTGCCACACGGTGCGGTGGCCCAGAGCCAGCAGATGTTCGGTGGCCTTGCGGGCCCCGGCCCGGGAGCCGCCGGTGACCTGCTGGGTGTCGGCGTCGAGCCCGTTCTCCAGCACGACCAGCGGGGTGTCGAGGCGGGTGTCCGCCAGCGCCTTGCCCACCCACAGCTGCGGGGCGATGGCGATCACCCCGTCCGCGCCCTCGGCGGACAGCCGGTTCACCGCCTCCACGACCGTGTCGGGCTCGGCCGTGTCCAGCGCGATCGAGCTCAGCAGGTAACCCGCCTCCTGCGCCGCCGTGTTGATCGCGGTGAGGATCGCGGCGGGCCCGTAACGCGCGGCGTCGAACGAGATCACGCCGAGCATCCGGGTCCTGCCGCTGGCCAGCGACCGGGCACTGCGGCTCGGGCGGTAGCCCAGCGTCCGCATGGCCGCCAGCACCGTCTCCCGGGTACCGGGCCGCACCGACGGGTGATCGTTGAGGACGCGGGAGACGGTCTGCTTGGACACCCCGGCCAGCCGGGCCACGTCGTCCATCACCGGACGCGCACCCGCGAAGTTCCGTCTGCTGCGCCCCTTCGGAGCGGAGTCGTCGGCGGAGCTTCGGGTCATGATGGCTGTTTCCTCGGCATCGAAACGGCGGTGGTGTCCCTCCCCGGCAGGACCCCAGCATAGGCAGCGCCACGGAGCGGGAACCCCCACGAGCGCCGCCTCATCCCGACCGCACCGCCCAGGCACGGCCGGTGACCCACTCGGCATGCGTCACGGCCGCCGTCCGCGCCGCGTCACCGGCCCCGCCCGGCACATGGACCTCGGCATCCGCGTGCAGCGGCAGCACCCGCACGCGCAGCGCCGCCCCCGCCGGCAGCCGGCCGATCTCCCAGACCCGCCCCGCGAAGAACTGGTCGGCGACCAGCGTGTCTCCCACATACGCCCGCCCCACGTCCCCGGTCCAGCGCAGCCGCAGCACGGCCCCCTCGGGGAGGTCCTCCGGTACGTCGACGCGGTACTCGGCGGCCACCGTGTCGAAGTACTCGTCGGCAGGCACGCTCGCCCGCTCCAGCACCCCGATCGAGGGCTCGGGTGCCGGACCGGCGGGCCGGACGAGGGTGAGGGACGCCTCAAGAGCCTGGCTGACCTCGTTCACGACGCTGTAGCGGGTGAGGATCCCGTCCGCCTCGCCTGACACCGGCTCACCGTCCACCGCCAACTCCCGCGCCGGCGCGGGCAGTACGGCGAACGACGACCGTGCGGTCGTGCTGTGCACCCGCACCTCGTCGCCGCCGTCGAACACGACCCCGTCCGCACACAGCACCAGCCGCTCGGCACCCCACGCCGCACCCCGGTAGACGGTACGAGCCGTCGCCGCGTCCAGCACCAGCAGACCCACCCGCCCGCCGTCCGCCGTGTCCACCTCGACCAGCGCGTCGGTGCCGGGCCGCAGCCCGGTCACCAGGATCCGGCCGTCGACGTCGGCGACCTCCCCGGACGGCGCGCTGACGGACCGCACCGTGCCCGCGTCCAGGGCGAACTCGGGCGCGATGCCGTCGGTGGCGGCGAGCACCAGGACCGTACGTCCGTCCAGGGCGACCGTGCACACCGGCTGCGCGGTCGCCCACTCCAGCCGTATCCCCGCGACGTCCAGCCGCAGCGGCCAGCAGAAGTAGGCTCCGGCGGGCACCGTCACGGGAGAGCTGGGCAGCGTCAACGCCCCCGCCTCGCCCGGGAATTCGACCGTGAAGGCGGTGTCCGGACGGTCGGGCAGGGGCTCGTGCGGCTGATGGTTGTTGACGAAGAGGAAGCCCGACGCGCCGTCCGTGCGGACCGCCCAGCGCAGGGTGTCCCGATCGTGCTGGCCCTGCGGGCCCACCTCCGGCAGCACGGACTCCATCGGCGCGAGGAGATGGCCGAAGTCCGCCAGCATCAGGTGCTGTAGGCGGAGTTCGTCATAGGACGGCCGGTACTGGCCGTACTCGCCGAGCGGGGCCTGGAAGTCGTACGTCAGGACGGGCAGGTCGTTGGGGTAGCCGGTGGCGTGGGACTCCTGGAGCGTGGACAGCTCCCCGGCCGGATTCGTGCCGCCGTGGAACATGTAGTAGCCCTGCCACACCGAGCCGCAGCCGATCTTGGTGAGGCCGAGCGCGCCGATATCGGCCGCGTCCAGGCGCGGCCGCCGGTGGTAGGCGACCGCCATGCCGCCGCCCAGCTCGCAGGTGGCCCAGGGGAACCGGTCCGCGAAGGCGTCCGGGTCACCGCCCCGGACGGTGGTCGGGCGCAGGTCGGCGCCGATGCCCTCGTCGTCGCGCTGGTGGGTGAAGAAGAAGTGCTTGCGGCAGGTGTCGGGCCAGCCGCCGTCCGCCTCGGTCCAGAACGCCTCGGGGTAGCCGCCGTACAGCGGGAACAGTTCGTCGCCCGGGAGCTGGACGCCGCCCCACGCGGTCGACGTCCACAGGGGCGCGCTCAGTCCGGCCTCCTGGGCCATCCGCTTCAACGTCAGCAGATGGCCCGGCTGGTCGTACAACTCGTTCTCGATCTGGATCGCGATGACCGGGCCGCCGTGGGCGCGGTCGAGGCCGCGCAGCTGCTCGGCGATCGCCGTGAACCAGCCGCGCACGGGCTCCAGGTAGGCCGGGTCGTCGGTGCGGGGCGTGCAGTCGCGGGCCAGGAGCCAGTCGGGCAGGCCGCCGCCCCGTACCTCCGCGTGGGACCAGGGGCCGATGCGGGGGATGAAGTCCAGGCCGTGGCGGGCGCACAGCTCGGCGAAGCGGCGCAGGTCGCGGTTGCCGTCGAAGCGGACGCGGCCCTCGGCCTCCTCGTGGTGGATCCAGATGAGATAGCTCGCGACGGCGGTCACGCCGCCCGCCTTCATCTTCAGCAGTTCCTCCTCCCACTCCGCGGCCGGGTAGCGGGAGTAGTGGAACTCACCGGAGACCGGGAACCAGGCGCGGCCCCCGCGGGTGAGCCAGCGGCTGGTCACCCGGATCGGGTCGGGGGCGTTCGGGGCGTCGGCGAAGGGCAGATGGCCGGTCGCCGGGGGAGCGGGGCGCGTGGTGACGCGCAGGCGGTGCGGGCGGGCCATCAGTCGTTCTCCGGGCCGAGGTCGGCCGTGTCGGTGAGCTGCGCGCGGGTGCCGGTGGTGGCGTGCAGTTCCAGCAGGACGAGGTCGTTGGTACCGGGGCGCAGGATCGGCGCGGGGACGTACAGCGTGTGCTGCGGGCCGCGGTTCCAGTAGCGGCCGAGGTGGAAGCCGTTGATCCAGGCCTGGCCCTTGGTCCAGCCGGGCAGGGCGAGGAAGGCGTCGGCCGGGGTCTCGACGTCGAAGGTGCCGTGGTGGAAGCCCGGTTCGGCGGCCGTGGTCGCGTCGGACGCCTCGAAGGGCACCGCGTCCAGGGTGTCGAAGGAGAGGGGGTGGCAGTCCCAGCCGCGCAGCGGGGTGCCGTTGAACGTGACGGGGCCGAGGAGGCCCTTGGGGGCGCCGATGTGGGGGCCGTAGTTGACGCCGCCCATGTTCTCGACGAGGACGTCCAGCGTGGCGCCGGGCCGCGGGACACGGACGGGCAGGGTCTCTTCGCGGCGTTCGTGTTCCAGTACGCCGACGGGGGCGCCGTCGACGAAGACCTGGGCGCGGTCGCCGACCCCGCCCACGAAGTGCAGCAGTCCGTCGCCCGCCGCCCCGACTGTCGTGCGGTAGAGCGCGTAACCGGCGTGCAGGCCCAGGTCGTTCATCGTCGCCGGGTCCTCGGTACGGACCGGCTTGGCAAGGGTGTCCGCGTGCGGGAGGAGCGGGGCCCGGCGGCCCAGCTCGACCGGGGTGGCCGGGAGTTTGGGCGCCGGGGCGGGCACGGCCTCGTCGGGGACCGGGGCGTGGCGGGCGATGACCTCGCGGAAGGCGTGGTACTTGGGCCCCGGGTCGCCGTACTCGGTGAGCGGGGCGTCGTAGTCGTAGGACGTGACCGTGGGCTCGTAGGTGTGCCTGTGGTTGGCGCCGTTGGTGAAGCCGAAGTTGGTGCCGCCGTGGAACATGTAGATGTTGACCGAGGCGCCCGCGGACAGCAGACGGTCCAGGTCGGCGGCGGCATCCGCGGCGTCCCGCACATGGTGGGGGCCGCCCCAGTGGTCGAACCAGCCGATCCAGAACTCCATGCACATCAGAGGGCCCTCGGGCTGGTGCGCCCGCAGTGCCGCCAGGTGCTGGTCCACCCGGCTGCCGAAGGTGGCCGTCGCCAGAGCGCCGGGCAGGGCGCCGGCCGCCAGATGCTCGGCGTTGGCCTGGTCGCAGGTGAAGAGCAGCTCCTCGACGCCCCTGGCCCGGAAGGCCTCTTCGAGATGGAGCAGATACGCGGTGTCGTCACCGTAGGCGCCGTACTCGTTCTCCACCTGGACGGCGATCACCGGGCCGCCCGCCGCCGCCATGTACGGCAGCAGCGGGGGCAGCAGGATGTCGAGGTAGCGGTCGATCACCCCGGTGAAGCGCGGGTCGCTGGAGCGCAGCCGGATGTCCGTGTCCGCGATGAGCCAGGACGGCAGCCCGCCGTCGTCCCACTCGGCGCAGATGAACGGACCCGGGCGCAGCAGGACGTGCAGGCCCTCGTCGCGGGCGAGGCTCAGATAGCGGGGCAGGTCGAGGAACCCGTCGAGGACGAGCGGCCCGTCGGGGTCGGGCTGGTGGAGGTTCCACGGCACATACGTCTCCACCGTGTTGAGCCCCATCAGGCGGGCCTTGCGCAGCCGGTCGGCCCACTGGTCGGGATGGATCCGGAAGTAGTGCATCGCGCCGGAGATGATCCGGAACGGCTCGCCGTGCAGCAGGAAACCGTCGGGGGAGGTCGTCAGAGCGGACATGCGGAAGCTTCCCTTCGCTGGGAGGTGTCGGGGGGCTTGGGGTGCTGGGAAGTACGCGGCGGATTCAGGGCGTTCGGGTACTGCGGATCAGCCAGAGCGTGGCGGCCAGGCACAGAGCCGAAACCCCGGACAGCAGAAGCGGGACCGTGCGGATCCCCGACCACTCGATGGCCTTGCCCAGGGCCGGGCCCGCGACCACGCCGCCGACCATGGAGGCGGCGATGACCACCGCTCCCGCTCTGCGCGCCCGCGGGGCCGCCCGGTTGAGCCAGGGCAGTCCGGTCGGGAAGATCGGCGCGATGAACAGGCCGACACCGGCGTACGCGTACGGGGCCAGCGCCGGGACCGTGGCGAGCAGCAGGCAGACCGTCATGCCCGCGCACGACACCGTGATGATGGCCTGGGCCGAGAAACGCAGCGCGACCGGGGCGACCAGAAAGCGGCCGACGGTCATCATCAGCCAGTACACGGACGTGGCCGTGGCGGCGAACCCGGCTCCGTAGCCGACGGTCTCCAGGTGGGTCGGCTCCCAGCCGCCGACGCCGGCCTCGATACCGACGTGCAGGACGTACAGGGTGACGAACACAGCGAGCACGGAGCCGAGACTGCGGGCGAGGACCTGGCCGCCGTACGACTCCCCGGCCGTCTCCGGCGGTTGCGGCGCCCGGTCGCGTACGCCGCGCAGACAGAGCAGGAGCGGCAGGTTGGCCAGCGCGAAGCCGAGGAAGACCGCGGGGTAGTGCACGGAGCCGACGACGCCGATGAGTGCCGGGCCGAGGATCGCGCCGATGCCGAAGTGGGCGTTGAGGATGTTCAGCATCGCGGCCGAGCGGTGGCCGAAGCCGACGGCGAACAGCTGGTTGAGGCCGTAGTCGATACCGCCGAAGCCGAGCCCGGCCAGCAGGGCCATGGCCAGCGCGGCCGGCCAGTTCGGCGCGAGCGCGAAGCCGGCCGCACCGACGGCCATCAGCAGATACGAGGCGCCGAGGATGCGCCGGTTGCCGATCCGGCCGTAGAGCCGGTCGAAGACGAGCACGCCGGCCACCCCGCCGACGAAGTGCGCGCTCAGCCCGAGACCGGCGGCCGACGGGGACAGCCCGAACTCCGCGCGGAAGGCGGGAATCGCGGGGCCGTACAGAGCCTGGAGGACACCGATGAGCATGAAGCCCACGCAGGAGGCGACCACGGCGGCCGGGCTGAAGACCCGGGGGTGCGGCGGCGCCGACGTCACTGTCATGGCGGGAATGTTACCGGTAACATTCCCGAGCCCGTCAAGATCCGTGTCGCTCTTGAAGGTGTGTCCGCTGCGGCCCACCCGAGGAGCGCGGGGAACTGCGCGACCGGCCCACGCCCACCCGCCCCCTGGTTTCGAGCGGTGCACCCCCCGATTTGTTGGACTGTCAGTACAGTGTCTGGACGTGTAGTCTAGAAGTGAAGCGACCGGGTGGACGGGAGTGGGCGATGGAGGCCGAGCGGGCTCTGCAAGCCGAGCGGGACGCGATCGTCGCCGCACTGAGGCCGGTCGTCGACGGGCTGGTGGCGACGTTCGGGCCGATGAGCGAGGTGGTCCTGCATGACTACCGGCGGCCGGAGGAGTCCGTGGTGGCCGTGGCCGGTTCGGTGACCGGCCGGGCCGTGGGCGGGGCGATGAGCGAGATCGGCATGCGGATCGTCGCGCGCGGTGACAGGGCGGGCGACGAGCTGAACTACCTCACCCGGACCAGGAACGGCCGACTGGTCAAAGCGTCCACCATGGTGCTGCGGGACTCGACGGGCACCGTGTTCGGCGCCCTCTGCGTGAACCTGGACGTCACCGCCGTCAACGACGCCCACGCGCTGCTCGGCGCCCTCGCCGGCGTCGGCGGTGCCGGTGGCGTCGGCCGCACCTCGGCGGACGTGCCGGTCACCACCTTCGGCAACGACATCGACTCCGTCGTCGACGCCATCCTCGACGCCCACCAGCTCCGGCAGAACGGGAGCTGGGCCGGGCTCGACCGGGCCCAGCGCCTGGAGCTGTTCCGCGGTCTGGACGAGCGGGGCGTGTTCGCCGTGCGGCGGGCCATCGAGCAGGTCGCGGCACGGCTCGGCATCTCCCGCGCGTCCGCCTACAGCTATCTGTCGCAGGCGCGCGCCGAGGCCGGGACGGCGACGGACCGGGCCGCGACCGACCCGACACCCCCTGGAGGACACGCGTGACGACCACCACCCCACCGGTCACCCTCGATGACGTCCGCGACGCCGCCGCACGGCTCAAGGGCGTCGCGCACCGCACCCCGGTGCTGCGCTCCCGGACCCTCGACGCCCTCGTCGGTGCCGAGGTCTTCCTCAAGTGCGAGAACTTCCAGCGCGTCGGCGCCTTCAAGTTCCGCGGCGCCTACAACGCGGCCTCCCGGCTGACACCGGAGCAACTCGCGCGCGGTATCGCCGCCTACTCCTCCGGGAACCACGCCCAGGCCGTCGCCCTGGCCGCCCGCGAACTCGGCACCACCGCGGTCATCGTCATGCCCGAGGACGCCCCGCCGTCCAAGCGGGCCGCCACCTACGGCTACGGCGCCGAGATCGTCACCTACGACCGCTACACCGGCGACCGTGTCGCGATCGCCCAGGCCCTGGCCGCCGAGCGCGGCCTCACCGTCATCCCGCCGTACGAGCACCCGCACATCATGGCCGGACAGGGCACGGCCGCTCTCGAACTCCTCGAAGAGACAGGGGAGTTGGGGGCGATGCTGACGCCGGTCGGCGGTGGCGGGCTCATCGCCGGGAGCGCCACGGTGGCCAAGGGCCTGCACCCGGGCATCCGCATGATCGGCGTCGAGCCGGAGGCCGGGGACGACACCAAGCGA
The DNA here is from genome assembly GCF_001270495.1 of Streptomyces viridochromogenes. Lineage (GTDB taxonomy): Bacteria > Actinomycetota > Actinomycetes > Streptomycetales > Streptomycetaceae > Streptomyces > Streptomyces viridochromogenes_A. The sequence continues at coordinate 100,126 of NZ_LGUR01000196.1, read as the reverse complement.
TCCCTGGAGGCGGGGCGGCGCATCAGCATTCCGGTGCCGCACACCATCGCCGACGGACAGGCCCTGCACACGCCCGGTGAGCTCACCTTCTCCGTCAACCGACGGCTCGTCGACGAGATCGCGCTGGTCAGCGACGACGAGATCCGGGACGCGATGCGGTTCGCCTTCGAACGCCTGAAGATCGTCGTCGAGCCGAGCGGTGCCACCCCGCTGGCCGCCCTGCTCAACGGCCGGGCGGGCCCGCTGCCGCGCCGGGTCGGCGTGATCATCTCCGGTGGCAACGTGGACGCCGAGCGCTTTGCCGAACTCTGCGGGAACAGGGTCTGAGCGGGCGTACCCCGAATGGCGGCCCCGGGTGGACCGGCGGACGATGGAGTGGTACAGGGCCGGCCGCCGACGAGCGGTGCCCAGGGCCGCCGGGGAGTCCGGTCCCGGCCGCGGTGGACCGTGGCCGGAAGGGAGCGCGTCATGCTGGAAGTGAAGCCCCTCGACAAGCCGGACGAGCGGCGTGATTTCCCCCGCGGCCACCTCGAAGCCGTCCACATGACGGATCTCGACTTCGCCGTGGCGACCTTCGAGCCCGGCTGGCGCTGGACCGAGTCCGTGGCCTCGATCGCGGGCACCGACAGCTGCCAGATGCACCACAACTGCTACATGGTGCAAGGCCGGATGCACATCCAGATGGACGAGGGCGGCGAGGCCGAGGTCGGCCCCGGCGACGTCTTCGTCTGCTCGCCCGGTCACGACGCCTGGGTCGTGGGCGACGAGCAGGTCGTGGTCTACGACTTCCAGGGGCAGACGGCGAGGGAGTACGCGAAGTCGAAGTAGCGTCGGCCGGCCCGCGCCGCCGGCACCTCACACGGTGACCACGACCTTCGCGCGCGCGTGCTCCACGACCACGTACCGGATCGCCTCGGCCGCCTCGCTGAGCGGATACGTCCGCTCGACGACCGGGGCGATCTTTCCTGACTCGGCGAGTTCGCACAGCGCCGCGAGGTTCGCCCTGCTCTGCCTGGCGGGGAGTTCGAGCAGCCGTTGGCGCGAGAAGAGCGCCGCCAGCCGCCGCTTGAAGAAGAGACCCATCGGTCCGACGACGCTGCCGCCCTCGTACACGCCGCCGCCGGACAGTACGAGCGTGCCGGTGGGAGTGAGCGCACGCCGGAATCCGGCCAGCGAGTGGTTGCCCACCAGGTCCAGCACCACGTCGTACCGCCGGCCGCCCCGGGTGAAGTCCTCCAGCCTGTAGTCGATGACGTGGTCCGCGCCGAGGGAGCGGACCAGGTCCACGTTCCGTGTGCTGCACACCGCGGTCACCTCCGCGCCGTAGGCCTTGGCGAGCTGCACGGCGAATGTGCCCACGCCCCCCGACGCGCCGTTGACCAGGACCGACTGGCCGCGCCGCAGTCGGGCCACGTCCCGCAGTCCGATGAGGGCGGTGTTCCCCGCCAGGGGTATCGCGGCGGCCTGCTCGAAGGTCAGGTTGGCCGGCTTCGGGCCCACCATGCTGTCCTTGGCGCACACGAACTCCGCGAACGCGCCGTCGGCCTCGCCGTACACCTCGTCGCCGGGCTTGAACCCCATGACCCCGCTGCCCACCGCTTCCACGCGGCCGGCGAAGTCCCGGCCCCGGATCCTCGCCTTGGGCTTCGCGAGGCCGAACGCCAGACGGGCGATCTTCGGGTCGCCGTGCATCAGGTGCCAGTCGTAGGCGTTGACCGAGGCCGCGTGCACCCGGACCAGCACCTCGTCGACGGCCGGCACCGGGGAGTCGGTCTCCCCGAACTCCAGTGTGTCCGCCGAGCCGTACCGGTCCTGAATCAATGCCTTCATCGGATCCCCCTCCGTCTGCGACGAGCCTACGGAAGGTGCTCGGAACCGGATATCGGGGACGAACCCTGATTTTCTCCGGGGGTGACCCTGGCCCTGCCCGGAGGACGCCGACCGGCTTCCCGGGTTCGGTCACTGCGTTCACACCGGCAGCAGCCGCGCCACCAGCGCGCTGAGCTGCCGGGCGGTGCGGCACTCGTGCATCTCGACCAGCTCGGCGTAGGCGGGGGCGGCGGAGTCGCCCGTGCCCCAGCGGGAACGCTGCTCCGGGTTCAACCAGTAGACGCGGCGCGCCCGTTCGGTGATCTGCCGTACGGCCGGCAGGTTCGGGTCGCTTCTGTTGGTACGGGCGTCACCGAGGACGAACACGGTCGCGCGCGGGCCGACCGTGTCGCCGTAGCGCTCGGCGAACTCGCCCAGCGCCATGCCGTAGTCGCTGCTGCCGTGATAGCCCGTGAGCTTCGCCTCGGCGTCGATGCGGGCACTGAGCCCCTCCGGGTCAGCGGTGCCGCGTTCGAGCAGCCCGGTCACCTCGTCGATCCGGTTGACGAAGGCGAACACACGCACCTTGCTGAACTGGTCGTGCAGCGCCTGTACCAGCAGCATCGTGAAGTCCGAGAAACCGGACACCGACCCCGACACATCGCACAGCAGCACCAGTTCGGGACGCACGGGACGCCGTCTGCGCAGCACCGGCTTCATCGGCACCCCACCGGTCGACAGCGACCCGCGCAGGGTCCGCCGTAGGTCGATCGAGCCCCGGGAGGCGCGGCGGCGCCGGGCGGCGAGCCGGGTCGCGAGCTTGCGGGCGAGCGGCGATACGGCCCTGCGCAGCTCGGCCAGCTGAGCCTTCCCGGCGAACAGGAAGTCGACCCGGTCGGCGGTCGGCGTCACCGCCCGCCGGGCGATCTCGTCCCGGCCCCGCCGCTCGGCCACCCGGCGCCGCGCCTCCGCGGCCACCAGCGCCCGGAACGCCTCGATGCGCCGCCGGATCTCGTCCTCCAGCAGCCGGTCGGTGAACCCCGAACTCCGGCCCTGCCCACGGACGTTGTCACGGACGCGGGCGAACAGGGTCTGCGGGCGCAGCCGTTCGAGCGTCTGGTACGAGGACCAGCCGTCCGACTCCGGCGAGGAACCGTACCCCCCGAAACCGTCGACGGCCTCGACCGCCAGCCGCGCCATCATCGCCCGGTCGTCGGCGGTCAGGGCGGCCGCCAGCCGGTCGCGCAGGTCCTCCCGCCCCGCGGTCCGCTGCTCCGGGCCGCCGACACCGCGAGGGAAGTAGAGGTCGAAGACCGGATCGAACACCGGCCGTTGACCGGTGCCGTGCAGCAGCGTCGCCGCCAGCCCTTCGCGCAGCCGCTCCCGGTCCGCGAAGCCGAGCGCCTCGACCGCCCGCGCCGCGTCCACCGTCTCGCCGGTGCCGATCCGGACGCCGTGCGCGCGCAGCGCCGCGACGAAGGACGTCAACCGCTCGGCCACACCAACGCCGACGCCCACGCCCGGGGGCGTGGTCACAGGGCGTCCAGGTCGAGCTTGGCCGACGCCTTGAGGACGTCGTCCTGGTGCTTGAGGAGCACGCCGAGGCTGGCCCGCACGACCGTCTCGTCCAGCGTGTCGGCGCCGAGCGCGAGCAGCGTGCGCGCCCAGTCGATGGTCTCGGCGACCGACGGCGCCTTGCGCAGGTCCATCGCCCGCAGCGCGCCCACGACCCGGACGACCGAGCGGGCCAGCGCCTCGTCGAGGCCCGGCACCTTCAGCCGTACGATCCGGCGCTCCAACTCCTCGTCCGGGAAGTCGATGTGGAGGAAGAGGCAGCGGCGGCGCAGCGCCTCCGACAGCTCACGGCTCGCATTGGAGGTGAGGACGACGAACGGGCGGCGTGTCGCGGTGATGGTGCCCAGCTCGGGAACGGTCACCTGGAAGTCGCTCAGCACCTCCAGCAGCAGACCCTCCACCTCGACGTCCGCCTTGTCGGTCTCGTCGATCAGCAGCACCTTGGGGTCGTCCCCGCGGATGGCCGTCAGCAGGGGCCGGGTGAGCAGGAACTCCTCGCTGAAGATGTCCGTGCGCGTCTCGTCCCATGTCTCGTCGCGGCCCGCGCTGATGCGCAGGAGCTGCTTGGCGTGGTTCCACTCGTACAGCGCCCGGGACTCGTCGACCCCCTCGTAGCACTGCAGCCGGACGAGCCGCGCCCCGGCGACCTCCGCCACGGCCTTGGCCAGCTCCGTCTTGCCGACCCCGGCCGGGCCCTCCACCAGGAGCGGCTTGCCGAGGCGGTCGGCGAGGAAGACGGTCGTGGCGACCGCGGGCGAGGCGAGATAGCCGGTCTCGGCCAGACGTGCGGAGACATCGTCGACGGATGTGAACAACGGGGCCTCCAGCTTGGCGGGCGGGTGTCTTTCCTGGCCTGTCCGAGTACCTATCTAAGCGCTTGTTCACCAGATCTGTCACCCATGAGCCGAGGGAAGGGGGCGGCCGCCGCAGCAGCCGCCCCCGCCGTCCCGGTCGTTTCTCAGCTCGCCACCGCGACCGCCCCGACCGCCGGAGTGCGCAGCGTCCGCCGGGTCGTGGCCAGGATCGTGCCCAGCGTCACCACCGCCGCGATCACGGCCACCGCGAGCCCGATGCCGTAGACCTCGCCCGGCAGCGCCCCTTCGGTGCGGACCACGGTGAAGGGAATGATCCCCGCCAGCGCGGCCAGCGTGCCGAAGAGGACACCCGTGACCGTGAGGACGATCCCCTCGGTGCCCACCGTCCCGAGCACCTGCCCCGGGGTCGCCCCCGCCAGGCGCTGCTGACCGAACTCCCGGACGCGGTAACTCGTCGCCGCGTACAGCGAGTTGACCAGCATCACGCAGACGAAGACCACGATGATGCCGACGACCGTGAAGTTGAGCGTCTCGAGGTTCTTGGCCTCGATCGACTTCGTCAGACCCGAGGCCGCCACGGCGTCGCTCTCCACCGCCTGCATGGTGAGCGTGGCCGTGGCCACCGCCGTGAACAGGATCAGCGACATCAGGATCCCGGCGAGTTGACCGGCCCGCTCCCGCAGGTTCCGCACCGCGAGCCACCCACTCGCCCCGTTCAGCGGCAGCCGGTCCAGAACGGCCTCCAGCAGCCGCGGCGCCATCAGCGCGAACCCCACCGACAGCAGGATCGCCCCATAGGCCGGCGGCGCCATCAGGGTCGCGTCCGTCGCCGAGAACACGAAGGTGGAGAAGACCGACGCCGCTCCGGTGAGCAGCGCGGCGTACGCGAGGAACTTCCGTGCCCCGCCCCGCCGTTCACGTCCGCGCGTCGCCCGCCGTACGGCGAGGAAGGTGGCGCCCGCCGACGCGAGCAGGGTGATGTCGATGCCCGTCATGAACGCGATCGGGCCGAAGGAGTGGTCGACGGACCCGGCGACCTGGCCGCTGTCCTGGAACACCTCCAGCAGCGCCCGGCCGCCCAGCACGGCCGGTCCGATCGCCAGCGCCGCGCCCACCAGGGCCACGACCACCGCCTCGCCGACCAGCATCCGCTTGAGCTGTGCCGGGGTCGCCCCCGAGCAGCGCAACAGCTCCAACTCGGCGGCGCGCTGACGGACGTTGACCGTCAGGGTCGAGGCGACGGCGAAGAAAACCAGCAGGGTGCCGTAACCGCCGACGACGCCCGCCGCGGTGGACAGCGTGTCCGCGCTGGTCGGGTCGACGCCGTCCTGCGCCGCCGTGTCGTGCATCGAGTTGAACGTCATGATGATCGCCGCGCCCAGGAACGCGGACAGCAGCGTCGCGAGGAACCGTCCGGGGCGGTGCCGTATCGACCGCATGGCCAGTAGGAACATCGCTCACACCCCCGTCGCGACGTTGTCGCCCAGGTGCGCGAGGCGTTCGGCCACCGCGTCCGGCGTCGGCGCGTCCATCCGGCCCGCCAGCCGGCCGTCCGCCAGGAACAGCACCGAGTCCGCGTAGGAGGCGGCGACCGGGTCGTGGGTCACCATCACCACCGTCCGGCCGTGCACCCGCACCGCCTGCTGGAGCAGCCGCAGCACTTCGCGGGCGCTGCGGGTGTCCAGGGCGCCCGTCGGCTCGTCCGCGAAGATCACCCGAGGTTCGGTCACCAGCGCGCGGGCGATGGCCACGCGCTGCCGCTGACCGCCGGACAGCTGACCGGGCCGGTGCCCGAGCCGGTCACCCAGGCCGACGGACGTCAGGACCTCCTGGGCCCGCCCGCGATCGACGCGCCGCCCGGCCAGCTTGAGCGGCAGCACCGTGTTCTGCGCGACCGTCAGTGTCTCCAGCAGGTTGTACTGCTGGAACACGAACCCGATCCGACCGCGCCGGAACCTCGTCAGCTCGGCCTCGCCGCCGGCGGTCAGCTCGGTACCGTCCACGCGCACGATGCCGCTGTCCGGCCGGTCGAGACCCGCCGCGCAGTGCAGCAGCGTCGTCTTGCCGGAACCCGACGGCCCCATCACCGCGGTGAACGTGCCCCGCCCCAGGCCGAGGGTGACCCCGTCCAGCGCGGTGACGGCACTGTCCCGCGCACCGAAGGTCTTGGTGACCTTGACCAACCGGAGCGCCTCGGCGGCGGGTCCCTTGTCGTGCGTATGCCGCGAGCCTGTCCGAAACATCGTCATCACTCTCCGTCCGGCACCCCCTGTGCCCTGCCGAAGAAGCTACGGAGACGGCGACTTGACCACATTGGGCGCAGGACCCGTATCGCCAGGTGTACTTGGCGACACCCCCCCCGGCCGTGTCGTCGTTGGCGGCAGCCAGTGCCCCAATGTTTTGAACGGTTTCAATCACACGCTCGACGACTGGGTGCTTCTGGTGGAATCTGCAACAGAACTTGTCCTGCTTACGTCATGGACTCCCGTCACTTCTGCCACTAGCTTCAACCGTCGATCGAGCTGAATCGTTCCAACTCCGAGCAGTCGAAGGGACTACCGGCATGAACGACGGAGTCGACAGCACGAAGGGCGAAGGGGTGCGTCGAAGGACGGTGCTCACCACGGCACTCGGCGCGGCACCGGTGGTGATGGCGGGCGGGATCGTCGGCGGCCCCGCGTCGGCCGCACCGACCGCGCACCGCACCGCGGTCGAGGGCCTGACGGTCGAGCACAGAGCGAACCCCCTCGGCGTGGACGCCACCCACCCGAGGTTCGGCTGGCGCACGGCGTCCCCGGTACGCGGTCGCCGCCAGTCGGCGTACCGGATCCTCGTCGCGACCGCACCCGACCGCCTGACCCCCGCCCGGGCGGACGTCTGGAACAGCGGCCGCGTCACCTCACCCGCCTCGGTCGCCGTGCGCTACGACGGCCCCGACCTGCACGCCTCCACCCGCTACCACTGGACGGTGACGGTCTGGGACGAGACCGGCCGCGCCGTCCCCGCCCCGACCGCCCACTTCGAGACCGGCCTGCTCAGCAGCGACGGCATCGCCGGCTGGGACGGCGCCCGGTGGATCACCATGGCGGGCAAGCGGCCCCACACCCCCGGCGCACCGCTCCTGCGCCACCAGGCCCGCCTGACCGGGCGTCAAGTACGCGCCGCCCGGCTCTACATCTCCGCCCTCGGCGTGTACGAGGCCCATGTCAACGGTCACCGCGTCGCCGTACCGCAGGGCGACGGCACCACCCATGAACTCCTGGCCCCCGGCTGGACCAACTACGACAGCACCGTCAACTACTTCACCTACGACGTCACGGACCTGGTCGCGGGGGAGCGGCACACAGGGCACGTCACCCTCGCCGCCGTGCTCGGCAACGGCTGGTACAACGGCCGGATCTCCGAGAACAGCGCCTACTACTCCGCCGACGGCAACCCCCTGGCCCTCAAGGCGAAGCTCCTCGTCCGGTACGCCGACGGATCCGAGCAGACGATCGTCACCGCACCCGGCGACGACTGGAAGGCCACGGACACCGGCCCCTACCGCGCCGACGACATCTACGACGGCCAGACCTACGACGCCCGCAAGGAGCTCCCGGGCTGGACGGCGGGCGGCTTCGACGCCTCCGGCTGGGCAGGCGTGACCGAACACGACCTCCGCACCAGGTTCCCCGACGCGAAGCTGGTCGCCTATCCCGGTGAGAGCGCCCGTCTCATGCCGCAATGGGATCGCAGGCCGTACTCCGTCACCGTCTACACGGGCGTCACCGGCCACGACGGCAGCCCCAACGGCAAGGGCCGTATCGTCGTCGACCCCGCCCGCACCGTCACCGACCCGGGCTCGGCGGCCACCGCCGCCGTGACCCTGCACCCCGGCGACACGGCCGTGATCGACCTCGGCCAGAACATGGTCGGTGTGCCCCGCTACACCCTGCGCGGCCCGGCCGGCGCCCAAGTCGCCTTCAAACCCGGCGAGATGCTCAACGACGACAGCGCGGGCGCGGACGGCCCGGTCGGCTCGGTCTACCGCGCCAACCTCCGCACCGCCAAGGCGACCAGCACCTACGTCCTCAAGGGCGACCCCGACGGCGAGAGCCACGAGGACTCCCTGACCTTCTACGGCTTCCGCTACGTGTCCGTCACCACGACCGAGACCGTCACCCTCACCCGCTTCACCGGCCGGGTCGCGACCTCCGCCCTCCGCGACATCGGCACCATCACGACCGACGACACGGACGTCAACCAGCTGATCAGCAACGTCCGTTGGGGTCAGCGCGGCAACTACCTGTGGGTCCCCACGGACTGCCCCCAGCGTGACGAGCGCTGCGGCTGGACCGGCGACACCCAGCTCTTCTCCAACACCGGCCTCTACAACGCCGACGCGGTCAATTTCCTGAGCCACTTCCAGGACACCCTGATCGACTCGCAGCGCACCTACGGCGCGGACGGCGCCCAGTTCACGTGGATCGCGCCCGGCGCCCGCTACAACCAGCCCATACCGGCGAGCGGTTGGGCCGACTGCGGCGTGGTCGTCCCCTGGACGATCTGGCAGATGTCCGGCGACACCACCGTCATCGACCGCAGCTGGCCCGCGATGACCAAGTACCTGGACTGGATCCGGCAGCGCACCGGCGACGCCTACGCCGGACAGGGCGCCATCTTCGGCGACTGGCTGGCCTTCCAGGACACCAGCACCCAGCTCATCAGCGACGTCTACTACGGCCACAGCGCCCGGCTGATGGCGGACATGGCCCGCGCCACCGGCCGTACCGCCGAAGCCCGTACGTACGAGGAGCTCTTCTCCCGCGTCAAGCGGGCGTTCGTCGCCAAGTACCTCGTCACCGACGCCACCACGGGCGAGGTCACCGTCCGCTCCAGCCTGGGCGAGGCACCCCCGTGGATCGGCGGCAAGCCCGAGGACAACAGCCAGACAGCCCTGCTCTGGGTCCTCAAACTGCGCCTCTACGACACCGAGGCCCAGCGCCGCCGCCTCGTCGAACTGCTCGCCGAGAACATCGGCAACGACGAGGCGTACAAGGAGGCCCACCCGGACAGCACCCGAGTGAAGTACGCCGAGAACACCCTCTCCGTCGGCTTCCTCGGCGTGAACGTCCTCGCCCCCGTCCTCACCGACGAGGGCCGCGTCGACCTGGCGTACCGGCTGCTGCACCAGGACGCCATGCCGTCCTGGCTGTACTCGGTGCGCAACGGCGCCACCACCGTCTGGGAGCGCTGGAACTCGTACTCCAAGGAGGACGGCTTCGGCCCGGTCGACATGAACTCGTTCAACCACTACTCCTACGGCGCGATCATGGAGTGGATGTACGAGAGCATGGCGGGCATCGCCAAGGACCCGGCCCACCCGGGCTTCCAGCACTTCTTCCTGCGCCCGCACCTCGACCCGACCGGGCGGGTCACCCGGGTCGCCGGCTCGCATCTCTCGCCGTACGGCGAGATCGTCAGCGAGTGGCGGACCGACGGCGGGAAACTGACCTACCGGGCCGTGGTCCCCGCGAACAGTACGGCGACTCTGCGCATCCCCACGGCCGACCCGGCCACGGTGCGTGAGGCCCGGACACCGCTGTCCCGGGTGCCCGGCGTCGACGACCTGGGCTTCGAGGGCGGGGTCGCGAGCTACCGGCTGCCTTCCGGCCGTTACCGGGTGACCGCCGCCATCGGCTGACCTGCGGGCCTTCGCCTGGCCCGCGGTCCCTCGTGTGACCTCGTGTGACGGGGCCGGGCGGGGGAACTCGGCCGGCATGGACGAGCCGACCCGCACCCACGCGTCGTACTGGATCGAGACGGCACCGCCCGGCGACCCCGCACCCCCACCGGACGGCGACCTCACGATCGACGTCGCCGTCGTGGGTGCGGGCATCGCCGGAATCTCCGCCGCCTGGGAACTGGCCCGGCGCGGACACGGCGTCGCCCTGCTGGAGGCGGACCGGCTCGCCACCGGCGTCACCGGGCACACCACCGCGAAGCTCACCGCCCAGCACACCCTGATCTACGATCGCCTGCGCCGCACCCGCGGCAAGGACGGCGCCCACCTGTACGCGACCTCCCAGACGGACGCCATCCGGCATGCCGCCGAGGTCGCGGACGAGCTCGGCATCGACTGCGACTGGGAGGAGACGGCGGCCTACACCTACGCCGAGGACGGCGACCGTACCGACGAACTGCGGGCGGAGGCCGACGCGGCCCGGGAGGCGGGCCTGGCCGCCGAGTACGTGTCCGACACGGAGCTGCCGTATCCGGTGGCGGGCGCCGTGCGCGTCGAGGGGCAGGCCCAGTTCCATCCCCGCAAGTACCTGCTGGCACTGGTCGCCGACCTGAAGCGCCTCGGCGGCCAGGTGTACGAGCACACGCGCGTGGTGGGTCTCTCCGAGGGCGAACCCTGTGTGCTGACGACCGAGGACGGGGTGAAGGTGAGGGCCGGGAGCGTCGTGGTCGCCACCCACTACCCGATCTTCGACCGGGCCCTGCTGTTCACCCGCCTCTCGACGCGGCGGGAACTGGTGGTCGCCGCCCCCATCGACGCGGCCGCCGCCCCGAGCGGCATGTACATCACCCCCGAGCAGAACACCCGCTCGGTGCGCACGGCACCCTACGCGGACGGAAAACGCCTGCTCATCGTCACCGGCGAGCACTTCACCCCGGGCACGGGCGGCGACGTCGAGGCCCGCTTCAAGGGCCTGTCCGACTGGGCGACGGAACGCTTCGGGGAGCTCACCTTCACCCACCGGTGGGCCACCCAGGACAACGACTCCACCGACTCCGTACCGCTCGTCGGCCCCCTGCACCCCGCGAGCCGGCACTGCTACGTGGCCACCGGCTTCGGCGGCTGGGGCCTGAGCAGCGGCATCATGGCCGGCCGTCTGCTCTGCGATCTGATCACCGGCCGCGAGAACCCGTGGCGCGATCTGTACGACCCCCGCCGGGTGATGTCCGTCGTCCGCGAGGGCAAGGACTTCGTCAAGCACCAGTCCGACGTGGCACGCCACTTCGTCGGCGACCGGCTCCAGCACCTGCCGGGCCCCTCGGCCGGCTCGGTGGACGACATCGCCCCCGGCGACGGCGCCGTCGTCCACGTCTCCGGCAAGCGCTGCGCCGTCCACCGCGACGAGGACGGCACCGTCCACGCCGTCTCCGCGAAGTGCACCCACCTGGGCTGCCTGGTCGCGTTCAACCGCGCGGAGCGGGCCTGGGAATGCCCGTGCCACGGCTCCCGCTTCGACCCGGACGGCCGGGTCGTCCAGGGCCCCGCCGTACGGCCGTTGGAGCGGCGCGACATCTGAGCCGCGCCGCTCAGCCGCCGACCAGCACGACCTCCAGGGTGCGCGGGCCGTGCACCCCCTCGACCCGGTCCAGCTCGATGTCGCTGGTCGCCGACGGGCCGGAGATCCAGGTCAACGGGCGGGCGGGATCGAGGCGTTCGAGGGCCTGCGGGACGGACGAAACGACCTGCTCGGGGACCCGTACGACACAGATGTGGTGGTCGGGAACGAGCGTGATGCGGCGCCGGCCCTGGTCGGGGGAGCCGTCCAGGACGATGGTGCCGGTCTCGGCGGCGGCCACCGCACATGCGGTGACCACGCTGTCGACCCGGTCCAGTTCGTCCGGCGTGCTCTCCGCCCGGTCCGCGATCCGCTCGGCGTCGGTCGCCGCGAGCCACTCCGACTCCAGCCCCGGCGGCACGAGTACCGTCTTCGCGCCCCGCGCCGCCAGTATCCCGGCGATCGTCGCCGCGAGATCGGCGGGGATACAGCGGTGCACGATCGCCCGGTAGTCCGCCAGGTTCTCGGCCAGCAGATCGACCGTCTCCGCGACACTGCGCTGCCCGTGCTCACGCAGATAGTCCCGTGGAACCGCCTCCTCGTACGGCGGCTCGTCCCGGGGCGCGTCCGGTACGTCGGCCAGCGCGCGCCGCACCCGGCCCAGGATCCGTTCCCTGCTGCTCACTTGGCACCGTCCTTTCCGCCCTGCGTCCGCTGCCACCAGTCCCGGAACGGCTCCGCGGGCACGGTCGGCAGATCCCGGGTCTCGCTCCATGCCTTGCCGGGGCCGGGCAGCGTGCGCGGATGCAGCCGGCGGGTGCGTGAGGCGAGCCGCTGTCCCGTCCGCAGGGCGCCCGGGTGGCTGAACGCCCAGCGTGTCGCCCGCATCGCGGCCCGCTCGGCGGCATGGCCCTTCGCGGGTTTCAGCACCACCTTGTTGCCGTTCGAGGTCACCTGGCCGCCCTCGACGACCCGCTCCCGCAGATGCACCAGCACCTCGGGGATGTCGATGGCGACGGGGCACACCTCGTAGCAGGCGCCGCACAGCGACGACGCGTACGGCAGCGAGGCGTCGATCTCACTGGACACGCCCCGGAGTTGAGGGCTGAGGATGGCGCCGATCGGGCCCGGGTAGACCGAGCCGTAGGCGTGCCCGCCCGCCCGCTCGTACACCGGGCAGACGTTGAGACAGGCCGAGCAGCGGATGCAGCGCAGGGCCTGGCGGCCGACCTCGTCGGCGAGGGTGTCGGTGCGGCCGTTGTCGAGGAGGACCAGGTGGAAGGTCCTCGGCCCGTCACCGTCCGTCGTACCGGTCCACATGGACGTGTACGGGTTCATGCGCTCGGCGGTGGAGGAGCGGGGGAGGGTCTGGAGGAACACCTCCAGGTCCCGCCAGGTCGGCACGATCTTCTCGATGCCGACCACCGAGATCAGCGTCTCCGGCAGCGTCAGGCACATCCGCCCGTTGCCCTCGGACTCCACGACCACCAGCGTGCCGGTCTCGGCGACCATGAAGTTGGCGCCGGAGATACCGACCTTGGCGCGCAGGAACTTCTCGCGGAGGTGGAGGCGGGCGGCCTCGGCCAGTTCGGCGGGCGTGTCGGTCAGGCCGTCCGGAGCCGGGCGGCCCCACTCGCTCATCTCCTTGCGGAAGATGTCGCGGATCTCGCCCCGGTTGCGGTGGATCGCCGGGACGAGGATGTGCGAGGGGCGGTCCCTGCCCAACTGCACGATCAGCTCGGCGAGATCGGTCTCGTAGGCGCGGATGCCCTCCGCCTCCAGGGCCTCGTTCAGCCCGATCTCCTGCGTGGCCATCGACTTGACCTTGACGACCTCGGACTCACCGGTCGCCTTGACGAGGTCCGCCACGATCCGGTTGGCCTCGTCGGCGTCCGCGGCCCAGTGGACCGTACCGCCCGCCGCCGTGACCGACTCCTCCAACTGCACGAGATAGCGGTCGAGATGACGCAGCGTATGGTCCTTGATCCGCTTCCCGGCCTCCCGCAGCTCCGCCCAGTCGGACACCTCCGCGACGGCCTTGGCCCGCTTGCCGCGGATGGTGTGCGTGGCGTGGCGCAGATTGCCGCGCAGGGTCGTGTCGTGCACGGCCTCGTGCGCGGCCTTCGGAAACGCCGGCATTCCTACGAACGTCCCGCTCATACGGCCGGCTCCTCCTCCGTGCTCGCCAGGATCTCCGCGATGTGCACCGGCCGCATGCCCGTCCGCAGCCGCGCCATCGTCCCGCCGATGTGCATCAGACAGGAGTTGTCCGCCGCGCACAGCACGTCGGCGCCCGTCGACTCGGCGTTGCGCACCTTGTCCGCGCCCATCGCCGCCGAGACATCGGAGTTCTTCACCGCGAAGGTGCCGCCGAACCCGCAGCACTCCTGCGCACCCGGGAGTTCCACCAACTCCAGTCCCTTGACGGCCTGGAGGAGGCGCCGGGGCCGGTCGGCGAGCCCCAGCCCGCGCAGGCCGTGACAGGTCGGGTGGTAGGTCACCTTGTGCGGGTAGTAGGCGCCCACGTCGGTCACCCCCACCACGTCCACCAGGAACTCCGTCAGCTCGTACGTCTTCGGCACCACCGGTGCCAGGGTCGTCGCGAGGGTGTCCCCGCGCCCCTCGGCACGGGCCCGCGCACCCATCCGCGGATACAACTCGCGCACCATCGCCCCGCACGACCCGGACGGGGTGACGATCGCCTCGTACTCCCCGAAGACATCGGAGAAATGGCGGGCGAGGGGCTCGGCCTCATGGCGGTAGCCGGTGTTGTAGTGCGCCTGCCCGCAGCAGGTCTGGGCCATCGGGAAGTCGACGTCGACGCCCAGCCTGGTCAGCAGTTTCACCACGGCGCGCCCGGTGTCCGGATAGAGCGTGTCGTTGACACAGGTCAGGAACAGGGCGACACGCATCGCGGCTCCTAGTGATCGATCATCGGATGAGTGCAGGGTAGTGCGGGCGCGCGGCCCGGGGGAGACCCCGCTCACCGTCGGGTGAGTTTCACCCGTGGGATGAGGTTCACCCTCGGGTGAGCCGGGCCTCCGCCTCGCTCCAGCGCGCCGCGTCCCCCCGCGGCTCGTACCGGGTCAGCGGCTGCGTACGGATGAGCAGGCGCCGGCCATCGCCGAGGTCCCCGACCAGCCCGTGGGTACGTGCCTGGACCAGGACGTTCCCGAGGGCGGCGGCCTCGGTCGGCCCCGCCACCACCGGCAGCCCGCACGCGTCGGCGGTCAGCTGGCACAGCAGGGCGTTGCGGGTGCCGCCCCCGACGACGTGCACGACGTCGACGGGATGGTCGGCCAGCCGCTCGGCGTCCCTGATGGCCCGCCGGTGGGCGAGGGCGAGCGAGTCGAGGATGCAGCGCGTGATCTCGGCGGGCGAGGCGGGCACCGGCTGCCCCGAGGCGCGGCACGCCTCGGCGATCCGCTCGGGCATCCGCCCCGGCGCCAGGAACGCCGCGTCCCCCGCGTCCACGACCGACCGCAGCGCCGGCACCTTGGACGCGTCGAGCAGCAGCGCGCCCAGATCGGGCTCGCCCCAGGCCCGTACGCACTCCTGGAGCAGCCACAGCCCCATGATGTTCCGCAGATACCGGACCGTGCCGTCCAGCCCCAGCTCATTGGTGAAGTTGGCGGCCCGGCTCTCCTCGGTCAGTACGGGAGCGCCCAGCTCGAGCCCGGCCAGCGACCAGGTGCCGGTGCAGATGTACGCGAACCGCTCCCCGTCGGCCGGAACGGCGGCCACGGCGGACGCGGTGTCGTGCGACCCGACCGCCGTCACCGGCACCGGACCACTCAGCCCGGTCTCCTCCAGCACCTCCCCGCGCAGCACCCCCGCGGAGTCGCCGGGCTGCCGCAGCGGCGCGAACAGGCCCAGGTCGACACCCAGCCGCGAGGCGACGTCGTACGACCAGTCCCGCGTCCGGGGATCGATCAGCTGGGTCGTGGAGGCGTTGGTGAGCTCGGTGCCCTGCCGGCCGGTGAGCCAGTACGACAGCAGGTCCGGGACGAGCAACAGCCGCTTGGCGTACGCCAGTTGAGCGGTCTCCCGGGCGGCGGTCAGCTGGTACAGGGTGTTGAACGGGGCGTACTGCAACCCGGTCGCGGCGTACAGCTCCGCCGCCGGGACGGTCGCCCACACCTTTTTCGCGACCCCCTTCGTCCGGGAGTCCCGGTAGTGCACGGGATTGCCGAGCAGCGCCCCGTCGGCGTCCAGCAGCCCGTAGTCCACGGCCCAGCTGTCGATGCCGACGGAGTCGACCTGCCCGGCCGCCCGCAGCCCGTCCAGCACTCCCGCGTACAGCGCGAGCACGTCCCAGCGCAGCCCCTCCGGCACGCGCACCGGCCGGTTGGGGAAACGGTGGGCCTCGCTCAGCTCCAGCGAGTCCGGGCCGACGCGGCCCACCATGACGCGCCCGCTGGACGCCCCGAGGTCGACCGCGGCGTACGACTTCACGGCCGCGCTCACCGCAGGAAGGCGGCCGCGACGCCGGCGTCGACCGGGATGTGCAGCCCGGTGGTGTGGGTCAGGTCCCCGCCGGTCAGGGCGAAGACGGCGTTGGCGACGTGGTCCGGGAGCACCTCCCGCTTGAGGATGGTCCGCTGGGCGTAGAACTCACCCAGCTTCTCCTCCTCGACCCCGTACACGGCGGCCCGCTTGGCCCCCCACCCGCCGGCGAAGATGCCCGACCCGCGCACGACGCCGTCCGGGTTGATCCCGTTGACGCGGATGCCGTGCTCACCCAACTCGGCGGCCAGCAGCCGCACTTGATGAGCCTGATCGGCCTTGGTGGCCGAGTAGGCGATGTTGTTCGGTCCGGCGAAGACGGCGTTCTTGGAGGCGATGTAGACGATGTCACCGCCCAGCTTCTGAGCGATCATCACCCGCGCCGTTTCCCTCGACACGAGGAACGAGCCGCGCGCCATGATGTCGTGCTGGAGGTCCCAGTCCTTGGCCGAGGTCTCCAGCAGCGGCTTGGAGATGGAGATACCGGCGTTGTTGACCACCAGATCGACCCCGCCGAAGGCCAGCAGGGCGGCCTTGAAGGCTGCGGTGATCTGTTCCTCCGACGTGACGTCGACCGTCACGGCGACGGCCTTGTCGGGCCCGCCGAGCTCCTCGGCGACGGCCTGGGCGTTCTCGGCGTTGAGGTCGGCGACGACCACACACGCGCCCTCGGCGACGAGCCGCTGCGCGATCGCCTTCCCGATCCCGCTGCCGGCACCGGTCACCAGCGCGACCCGCGTCGCGAGCGGCTTGGGCTTCGGCATCCGCTGGAGCTTGGCCTCCTCCAGCGCCCAGTACTCGATCCGGAACTTCTCGGACTCCTCGATGGGCGCATACGTGGAGACGGCCTCGGCCCCGCGCATCACGTTGATGGCGTTGACGTAGAACTCGCCCGCGACCCGCGCGGTCTGCTTGTCCTTGCCGAAGCTGAACATGCCGACCCCGGGGATCAGCACGATCGCCGGGTCGGCGCCGCGCATGGCGGGGGAGTCGGGCAGGGCGTGCCGCCGGTAGTAGGCGGCGTACTCCTCGCGGTACTCGGCGTGCAGCTCCCGGAGCCGGGCCACGGCATCGTTGAGGGGGGCGGTGGGCGGCAGATCCAGGACCAGCGGCCGCACCTTGGTCCGCAGGAAGTGGTCCGGGCACGAGGTGCCCAGGGCCGCCAGCCTCGGGTGCTCGGCGCTCGCGAGGAAGTCGAGGACGACCTCGGAGTCGGTGAAGTGACCCACCTGCGGCCGGTCCTGGGAAGCGATGCTGCGGATGACCGGCGCCAGCGCCGCGGCCCGTTCCCGCCGCTCGACGGCGCCGAGCGCCGCGTACCCCTCGATCACCGGCCCGAAGGGCTCCGGCTTCCCGCGCTCGGCGAGAAACGCCTCCGCGGTCCGGATGATGTGCAGCGAGTTCCGCTCGCACTCCTCGGAGGTGTCACCCCACGCGGTGATCCCGTGCCCGCCGAGGATGCACCCGACGGCCTGCGGGTTCGCCTCCTTGACCGCGGCGATGTCCAGCCCGAGCTGGAACCCGGGCCGCCGCCACGGCACCCACACCACGCTGTCCCCGAAACACTCGGCGGTCAGCTTCTCCCCGTCGGCGGCACAGGCGAGCGCGATACCGGAGTCGGGATGCAGATGATCGACATGCGCCGCGTCGACGAGCCCGTGCATGGCGGTGTCGATGGACGGCGCCGCCCCACCCTTCCCATGCAGGCAGTAGTCAAAGGCGGCGACCATCTCGTCCTCACGCTCGACGCCCGGATAGACATCGACAAGCGCCCGCATCCGGTCCAGCCGCAACACGGCCAGCCCGCCCTCGGTGAGCGTCCCGAGATCACCCCCGGACCCCTTGACCCACATCAGCTCCACGTCACCACCGGTGACGGGGTCGGTATCGGTGCCCTTGGCGGACGCGTTTCCGCCGGCGTAGTTGGTGTTACGGGGGTCGGAGCCGAGCCGGTGAGAGCGGGAAAGAAGGGCGGCGGCTTCGGGATGGGGTGCCATGACTTTCAGTCCTATCTAGAAGAGGGTGAAGGGAGCTGTTTTCAGGGGCGCGGCGCTGTATCGATATGCGGCTCCGCCGCGTGGGCGCGACCAGCCACACACGGCCCGCAGCCTGCAACCGGTCGAACCTGGCAGTCGAGACCCGGTAATCAGGCCCCCCACCCGGCCTGCTCCCCACCAACCCGCTCGGCCACGATCTTCTCGGCCCACCCGGACCGGCGGTACGCGGCAATGGGGTCGCCATCGAGCCCCATCTCCCCCCGCACCTCGGCCAGCAACGGCCGCACATCCGTGTTGTACGCATCCATCAGCACGGCATTCGCCTCAAGCACATCACCAGACGTCTGCGCCGCGGCCAACGCCGCCCGGTCGACCAGCAACGCCTTCGCGGTGGCCTCCTGCACATTCATCACCGACCGGATGATCGCCGGGATCTTCGCCTCGATGTTGTGGCACTGGTCGAGCATGAACGCGACCTCGGGGGAGAACCCACCCCCACGCACGACCTCGTACATGATCCGGAACAACTGGAACGGGTCCGCGGCCCCCACCATCAGGTCGTCGTCCGCATAGAACCGCGAGTTGAAGTCGAACCCCCCGAGCTTCCCCTCCCTGAGCAGCGTCGCGACGATGAACTCGATGTTGGTCCCCGGCGCATGGTGCCCGGTGTCCACGACGACCTGCGCCTTCGGCCCGAGCTTGAGACAGTGCGCGTACGCCGTCCCCCAGTCCGGCACATCCGTCGAGTAGAAGGCCGGCTCGAAGAACTTGTACTCCAGCAGCATCCGCTGCCCGTCCCCGAGCCGCTCGTACACCTCGGCGAGGCCCTCGGCCAACCGGTCCTGCCGCGCCCGCAGGTCGTCCTGCCCCGGATAGTTCGTGCCGTCCGCGAACCACAGCTTCAGATCGGCGGAGCCCGTCGCATCCATGATGTCGACGCACTCCAGCAGATGATCGACGGCCTTGCGCCGCACCACCGCGTCCGGATGGCAGATGCTGCCCAGCTTGTAGTCGTCGTCCTGGAAGGTGTTGGAGTTGATCGCGCCCAGCTTCACACCACGCTCTTCGGCGTGCTTGGCCAGCGCCGCGTAGTCGTCGACCTTGTCCCAGGGAATGTGCAGCGCCACGGTCGGGGCCACACCGGTGAACGCGTGCACCTGAGCCGCGTCGTCCAGCTTCTCCCACGGCGTCCGCGGAACGCCCTGCTGGGCGAACACCTTGAACCGCGTCCCCGAGTTCCCGTACGCCCACGACGGCGTTTCGACTGCCTGGGTCTTGAGTGCGGCCTTCACCGCGGCGAGCTCGGTCACTGAGGGCTCCTGTGACGTCGGGACGGTAGTCGGACGGTAGACATCGGAACCGCTTCGCTGTGAAACGATTCAAGACGGGAACGTATGAGCCGCCCGAAGGGGTGTCAACCCCCACGGCCAAGGCTGTTTCTCGTGACTTCGCCGTGACCTTTGTTCATCGAAACTTTTTCGACACGGACCCATTGACGTGACATGCGCTGCGTGCCTAACGTCCCGGCAACCAAGTTGAAACCTTTCACGACGCCGAGAGGGCCGTCCCGCCGGCGTCGTCGAGGAGCCCCCATGACCCACCCGTCCACCACGGGTCCGGCCCCGGTTCTGGCGCTCAGGGACATCTCGAAGTCCTTCGGCGCGGTCCGCGCCCTGCGGGACGTCTCCCTGGAGCTGTTTCCCGGGGAGGTGCACGCCCTCGCCGGAGAGAACGGCGCGGGCAAGTCGACCCTGATCAAGACGCTCGCCGGAGTGCACCGCCCCGACGCGGGCCAGGTGCTGCTCGACGGTGCGCCCGTCGTCTTCCACGGCCCCGGTGACGCCCGCGACGCCGGCATCGCCGTGATCTACCAGGAGCCGACCCTCTTCCCCGACCTCTCGATCGCCGAGAACATCTTCATGGGCCGCCGGCCACGGCGCGCCCTCGGCCGGATCGACCACAGGGCGACCCACGCCGCGACCCTGGCGCTGATGCAGCGTCTCGGCGTCGAGCTCGACCCCGACCGCCCCGCGCGCGGCCTGTCCATCGCCGACCAGCAGATCGTCGAGATCGCCAAGGCGCTGTCCTTCGACGCCCGCGTCCTGATCATGGACGAGCCGACCGCCGCCCTCACCGGCAGCGAGGTCGCCCGGCTCTTCGGAGTCGTCCGCACCCTGCGTGAACAGGGCGCCGCCGTCCTCTTCATCTCCCACCGGCTGGAGGAGATCTTCCAGATCTGCCGGCGGGTGACCACCCTGCGGGACGGCGCCTGGATCGCCAGCGAGCCGCTGGACGGCATGACCGAGGACGACCTCGTACGCCGGATGGTCGGCCGTGACCTCGACGAGCTGTACCCGAAGCAGGACGTGAAGCCGGGCGAGGTCGCCCTGAGTGTGCGCCGGCTGACCCGCGAGGGCGTCTTCACCGACGTCTCCTTCGACGTGCGGCGCGGCGAGATCGTCGGCCTCGCCGGTCTGGTCGGCGCGGGCCGTACGGAAGTCGCGCGGGCCGTCTTCGGCATCGACCGCTGGGACGCCGGCGAGGTCGAGGTGGACGGTCGCAAGCTCACCAACGGCGCCCCGTCCACCGCCATGGCCTCCGGCCTCGCCCTGGTCCCCGAGGACCGGCGGGCCCAGGGCCTGGTGATGGACATGTCCATCGAGCGCAACATCGGCCTCACGGGCCTTCGTACGACCGTGAAGGCCGGCCTCATGGACCGGGGCGCCGAACGCAGCCGCTCCCTCGACTGGGCCGTCAGGCTCCAGGTCAAGTACGCGCGGATCGCCGACACCGTGAACACCCTGTCCGGCGGAAACCAGCAGAAGGTCGTCCTCGCCAAGTGGCTCGCCACCGGCCCGAGGGTGCTGATCGTCGACGAGCCCACCCGCGGTATCGACGTCGGCACCAAGGCCGAGGTGCACCGGCTGCTCAGCGAGCTGGCCGCCGACGGCGTGGCCGTCCTGATGATCTCCTCCGACCTGCCCGAGATCCTCGGCATGGCCGACCGCGTGCTCGTGATGCACGAAGGCCGCCTGACCGCCGAGATCCCCCGCTCCGAAGCCACCGAGGAAACCGTGATGGCCGCAGCAACGGGGAGGGCCGCCGCATGACGGTGACCGCTCCCGACGAGGCCCCTGTCACCGACGTACCCAAGTCCAGCGGCACCCGCCTCGTCGACCGCGTCTTCAAGATGCGCGAACTCGCCATCCTGGCCGTCTTCGTGGTGATGATCGTCGTCACCCAGCTGGGCAACAGCCAGTTCCTCACCGAACAGGGCATCAAGGACCTGCTCCTGAACGCGACGATCCTCGTCCTCGTCGCCACCGGCCAGTCCCTGGTGGTGATCACGAGGAACGTCGACCTCTCCGTCGGCTCCACGCTCGGCATCAGCGCCTTCGCCGCCGGTACGTACCTCCAGGGTGGCGGCAACCCGGTGGTCGCCGTGCTGCTGGCGATCGTGATGGGCGTCGGCTTCGGCCTGCTGAACGGCCTGCTCGTCAGCCTCGGCCAGGTGCCCGCGCTCGTCGTCACCCTCGGCACGCTCTACATCATCCGCGGCATCGACTCCATCTGGGTCGGCTCCCGCCAGATCACCGCGGCCGACCTCCCGGACGGCTTCGTCGACTTCGGCTCCGGCGGTATCTCCGCGGTGCCGTGGCTGGCCCTGATCGCCGTCGCCGTCCTGGTGGCGACCGCGTACTACCTCAAGCACTACGGCAGTGGACGCGAGCTGTACGCCCTCGGCTCCAACCCCGAGGCCGCCCGCCTCGCCGGCATCCCCGTCCGCAAGCGGATCCTCGCCGCGTACACCTTCTGCGGTGCGCTCGCAGGACTCGCGGGCGCCATGTACCTGGCCCGGTTCGGCAACGTCGACTCCGGCACCGGCAACGGCTACGAGCTCACCGTCGTCAGCGCGGTCGTCGTCGGCGGCGTCGTCTTCACCGGCGGCTCCGGCAGCGTCTACGGCGCGGCGCTCGGCGCGCTGCTGCTGACCTCCATCAACAGCGTGCTGCCCGCCCTCGGCGTCAGCTCCGTCTGGGTCCTCGCCATCAACGGCATCCTGCTCATCCTCGCCATCGCGGTCGACCGGATCGTCGCGCTGCGCGTGGCCAACGCCCTGAAGAAGAGGAACGCCCGCCATGGCTGACTTCTCCCTGAGCCGAGCGATCCGGTGGGACACGGTCGTCGGCGCTCTTCTGATCGTCGTGCTCCTGCTGTCCTTCGGAACGGTCGACGGTTTCGGGAACGCTCTCAACCTGTCGTTCCTGATCGGAAACACCCTTCCGATCGCGATGATCGCCCTGCCGATGACGCTCCTGGTCGTCTCGGGCGAGATCGATCTGTCGGTCGCCTCCACCGCCGGTCTCTCCGGCGCCGTGATGGGCGCCCTGTGGAACCAGGGCATGACGATCGAGACGATCATCCCGATCTGCCTGCTGCTCGGTGTGGTCTGCGGACTGATCAACGGTCTGCTGGTGACCAGGCTGGGACTGCCGTCCCTCGCCGTCACCATCGGTACGCTCGCCGCCTACCGCGGCATCGCGCAGATCGTGCTCGGCTCCGACGCGGTGACCGACTTCCCCACCCAGTACCTGGACTTCGCGGCCGGACGCATCGGCGACACCTTCATCCCGTACGCCTTCCTGCCCTTCCTGGTCCTGCTCGCCATCGCCGTGGTCGCGCTGCACGCCACCCCGTTCGGCCGGTCGATCTTCGCGACCGGCGCGAGTGAGGAGGCCGCCCGGTTCGCCGGGATCCGGGTCAAGCGGCAGAAGCTGATCCTGTTCACGGTGACGGGGCTGATGGCTTCGCTCACCGGGATCTTCTGGGCGCTGCATTACGCGAGCGCTCGCTATGACAACGCCACCGGGCTTGAACTGTCGGTCGTGGCAGCCGTGTTGCTCGGCGGTATCGACTTCGACGGGGGCAAGGGCACGTTGGGCGGTGCGATTGCGGGAGTGTTCCTGCTCGGCGCGCTCCAGAACGTCATGAGCCTCCAGGACGTCTCCGCCCAGTCGCAGATCGTCGTCACCGGCGTACTGCTGGTCCTGTCCGTGCTCGGCCCCAGGGTCGCTCGGCAGATCTCCGTCGCCAGGGCCGGGCGCAGAGCGCAAGCGCTCCGCTAGCAAGACCGTCTTCCCTCTTCCGGCCGTATGTGGCTGGTCGCGCAGTTCCCCGCGCCCCTTACGGGGCGCTCCACCTCACCTTCGTAAAAGAGGAACCACCATGCGCAAGGCATCCATCCGCCGTACCTGCGCGGCCCTCGCCGCCGTCACCTCCCTCGCCCTGGCCGCCACCGCCTGCGGCGGCACCACCAAGGAGGACGTCAAGAACGAGGGCGCCTCGGCCGCCACCGGCGGCAAGGCCGACCCGAACGCCGAGCTGAAGAAGGGCCTGACCGTCGGCTTCCTGCCCAAGCAGGTCAACAACCCCTACTTCACCTCCGCCGACAAGGGCGGCGAGGCGGCCCTGAAGGAGTTGGGCTCCAGCTACAAGGAGGTCGGCCCGTCCAGCGCGACCGACACCGCCGGCCAGGTCTCCTACGTCAACACGCTCACCCAGCAGCAGGTCGACGCGATGGCCGTCTCCGCGCAGGACCCGGGCGCCCTGTGCACCGCGCTCAAGCAGGCCATGAAGAACGGCATCAAGGTCGTCACCTACGACTCCGACACCACCCCCGACTGCCGCAACGCCTTCGTCTCGCAGGCGTCCGCCGAGGACCTGGGCCGCACCGAGGTGCAGCTGCTCGCCGAGCAGATCGACTACAAGGGCGAGATCGCGGTCCTGTCCGCCGCACAGACCGCGACGAACCAGAACGTCTGGATCGACTTCATGAAGGAGGAGCTGAAGGACCCCAAGTACAAGGACATCAAGCTCGTCAAGGTCGCCTACGGTGACGACGACGCCCAGAAGTCCTTCCAGCAGACCCAGGGCCTGCTCCAGGAGTACCCGAACCTGAAGGGGATCATCTCCCCGACCACCGTCGGCATCAAGGCCGCCGCCCAGTACCTGTCGGGCTCCAAGTACAAGGGCAAGGTCAAGCTGACCGGTCTCGGCACCCCCAACGACATGCGCAAGTACGTCAAGAACGGCACCGTCGAGGCGTTCGAGCTGTGGGACCCGGCCAAGCTTGGCGAGCTGGCCGCCCGTACCGCCGTCGCGCTGTCGTCCGGGCAGATCACCGGCAAGGAGGGCGAGACCTTCAAGGCCGGTGACATGGGCGAGTACACCATCGGCAAGGACGGCGTGATCAGCCTCGGCAAGCCGACCGTCTTCGACGCCAAGAACATCGACCAGTTCAACTTCTAGGATCTGGAGGGTTGTTGATGCAACGCGTGTGCTTCCTGCTGAAAGTCCGCCAGGACCGCCTGGACGAGTACCGCGAGCGGCACGCCGCCGTGTGGCCGGAGATGCTCCAGGCGCTCTCCGCCACCGGCTGGCACAACTACTCGCTCTTCCTGCGGGACGACGGCCTCTTGGTCGGCTACCTGGAGACCGAGGACTTCGCCGCCGCCCAGGCCGGCATGGAGGCCACGGAGGTCAACGCCCGCTGGCAGAAGGAGATGGCGCCGTTCTTCGAGTCGCTGGACGGCGCCCGCCCCGACGAGGCCATGAAGCCACTCACCGAAGTGTTCCACCTCGCCTGAACGCCCCCCCCCTCAGGAGCCGCAACCATGAAAAGACGTACGCTGCTGGGCGCCGCCCTCGCCGGAGCCGTGATGACCCCCGTCCTGACCTCGGGCACCGCCCGTGCCGCCGACCCCGGCCCGTCCCTCACCCTGACCGGCACCACCACGCTCGACACCCAGGCCATCTTCTTCGTGTCGTACGACGGCCTGGTCAACAACAACGCCTTCCAGAAGAACGGCCTGCTGTCCTACAAGGGCTACCAGTACGCGGTCTGGTACACCGCCGACCGCAACGCCGTCGTCGGCCGCCGTGCGCTCGGCTCCAGCACCTGGTCCACGGTCAAGGTCGGCCACACGCTCCGCTACAACGACTCCCACAACGTCATCTCGATGGGGATCTCGAAGGTCGACGGCCGCCTCCACCTCAACATGGACTCGCACAGCGACGGCTTCACCTACGTCAAGTCGGTCGCCGGTCTCGTGGACAACCCGGCCGGCCTGAGCTGGACCGCGAGCCGCTTCGGCGCACCCCAGTCGACGATGGACGGCCTCGCGCTCACCTCGCAGTTCACCTACCCGCAGTTCGTCTCCACGCCGGACGGCAAGCTCCAGCTCAGCTACCGCGTCGCCGTGTCCGGCAACGGCCGCAACGCCCTGGCCGAGTACGACGGTTCGCGGTGGACCAACCTCGGCGAGTGGTCCAGCTCCACCGGCACGTACACCAGCGAGCACGGTTCCTCGACCGCCCGCAACATGTACCTGCACGGCATCGACTACGACCGCAACGGCCGCCTGCACGCCTTCTTCACCTGGCGCGAGCAGAACGGCGCCGTGATGTGCAACGGCGGCGGGATCAGCAACCACGACACCGGCTACGTCTTCTCCGACGACCGCGGCCGCACCTGGCGCAACAACGCCGGCACCGTCGTCGGCACCACCGGCGGCTCCGACAAGGTCGCCGTCACCGACAGCGGCCTGGTGATCGACGCGATCAACGCGGACCACTCCCTGATGAACCAGGAGAGCCAGTTCACCGACTCCGCCGGCCTGCCGCACGCGATCATCAGCTACGTCCCCGGCCGTTTCGGCCAGTGCACCACCAACTACGTCGCCGACCGCACCGCCAACGGCCGCGCCTTCCACGTCCGCAAGAACGCCTCCGGTACCTGGCAGAAGACCGAGATCCCGGTCCCGCTGAACTCCAGCCAGCGCACCAAGCTGATCCTCGACAAGTACGACAACGCGTACGCGATCTTCCCGTTCTGCCGGGTCGCCGGAGCCTCCAAGTCCTCCGGATACACGGACTGGACGGTGTTGTACGACGGCGTCACAGCGGGACTCAACGCCTTCGGCGAGGTCGTGATCGACGAGACGCGCATCGCGCAGGACAACTTCCTGTCGATCATGTACCAGGAGAAGTCCAGCGGTACGACGCCCTCGGCGCTGCGCAACCTCAACTTCCGCCTGCCCGCCTGACCACAGCCGTTGTGGGCGGCATGACGGTAATGTGCCTTCCCGCCGCCCCTCGTCTCCCAGGAGGTCCCTGCCCGATGACCCAGTCGGTGGGTATCAAGGACGTCGCCCGCGCCGCCGGAGTGTCCGTCGGCACGGTCTCGAACGTCATCAACCGCCCGGACGCGGTCGCGGCCGAGACCCGGGCGCGGGTGCAGTCCGCGATAGACCGGCTGGGATATGTCCGCAGCGAGTCCGCGCGCCAGCTGCGCGCGGGCCGCAGCAGGATCATGGGGCTGCTCGTCCTCGACATGGGCAACCCCTTCTTCGTCGACGTGGCGCGCGGCGCCGAGCGGACCGCGCGCGACGCCGGGCTCGGCGTGATGGTCTGCAACAGCGCACAGAGCGCGAGTGAGGAGGCCGACTATCTGTCGCTCTTCGCCGAGCAGCGGGTGCGTGGCGTCCTGCTGACCCCGGCCGACGCCACCGGCCGCAACATCGAGACGTTCCGGCGGCACAACATCCCCTTCGTCCTCGTCGACCGCGTCGCCGAGGGCACCACCGAGTGCTCGGTCTCCGTCGACGACGTCGCGGGCGGCGCGCTGGCCGTGCGTCACCTCGTCGACGCCGGGCACCGCTCCATCGCGTACGTCAGCGGTCCGCCCGGCCTCAACCAGGTCCGAGACCGCCGCACCGGCGCGCTGAAGGCACTGGATGAGGCCGGCCTCGGCCCCGACTCCCTGCGTGAACTGCCCACCGAGCGGCTCGACGTCGCCGCCGGCCGGGACGCCGGCGCCCGCCTGCTCGGTCTCGCCGACCGCCCCACCGCCGTCTTCTGCGCCAACGACCTGCTCGCCCTCGGCGTCCTCCAGGCCATGTACGCCGCGGGCGTCGGCGTCCCCGACGACCTCGCGATCGTCGGCTACGACGACATCGAGTTCGCGGCCGCCGCGGCCGTGCCCCTCACCTCCGTACGGCAGCCCGCGGTCACCATGGGCACCCTCGCGGCGGAGATGCTGCTGGAGGAGACCGAGGAGGAGACCGGGGCGAAGAAGCACGAGCACCGGCGGGTCGTCCTGCAACCGGAGCTGGTGGTACGGCGGTCCAGCCTGTCGGCCCGCTGATCTCTCGGCCCACTGATCCGCCGTTCAGTACGATTTCATGATCCTGGGGCTCGGTCACCGGACGAACATGTGCTCAACTGGGACGCGGCCCGAAAACCCTCCGTCCCGGGAGCCCTGTTGAGCGTCAGCTACCGCCAGCCCGGCGTCGTCCTCACCGACCGCCACTTCACCGTGCCTCTCGACCACGACGCCCCGAAGGGCGAGACGATCGAGCTCTACGCCCGTGAGGTCGTCGCCACCGACAAGGCGAACCAGGACCTGCCGTGGCTGGTCTACCTCCAGGGCGGCCCCGGCTTCGGGGCGAACCGCTTCGTCGGCAAGGGCGCCTGGCTCGGCCGGGCCCTCAAGGACTACCGCGTCCTGCTCCTCGACCAGCGCGGCACCGGGCACTCCACCCCCGCCAACCGCCAGACGCTCCCGCTGCGCGGCGGCCCCGCCGAACAGGCCGACTACCTCACGCACTTCCGCGCCGACTCGATCGTCCGCGACTGCGAGGCGATCCGCCGGGACGTGACAGGCGGCGCCCCCTGGACCGTCCTCGGCCAGAGCTTCGGCGGCTTCTGCACCGTCAACTACCTCTCCACCGCCCCCGAGGGCCTGACCGCCGCCGTCATCACCGGCGGCCTGCCCTCCCTCGACGCGCACGCCGACGACGTCTACCGCGCTGCCTACCCGCGCATCGAGCGCAAGGTCGCCGCGCACTACGCCCGCTACCCGCAGGACGTCGAGCGCGCCCGCCGTATCGCCGACCACCTCCTCACGAACGAGGTGGTCCTGCCGAACGGATACCGCCTCACCGCCGAGGCATTCCAGTCCCTCGGTATCGTCCTCGGCGGCAGCGAGGGCAGCCACCGTCTGCACTACCTGCTGGAGGACGCCTTCGTGCGCACCCCGCAGGGCCCGGCCCTCTCCGACGCCTTCCAGGAAGAGGTCCAGGGACTGCTGTCGTACGCGGCCCACCCGCTGTACGCCCTCGTCCACGAGGCGATCTACGGTCAGGACGCCCGCCCCACCGCCTGGTCCGCCGAGCGGGTCCGCGCCGAGTTCCCGCAGTTCGACGCGGCCAAGACCCTCGCGGGGGACGGGCCGCTGCTGTTCACCGGCGAGACCATCCACCCCTGGATGTTCGACTGCGACCCGGCGCTGCGCCCGCTGCGTGAGACCGCCGAACTCCTCGCCGCCCGCACGGACTGGACGCCCTTGTACGACCCCGCGCGTCTCGCCGCCAACGAGGTGCCGGTCGCGGCGGCCGTCTACCACGACGACATGTACGTCGACACCGCCCACGCCCTCGCCACCGCCCGCACGATCCGCGGTCTGCGCACCTGGGTCACCGACGAGTTCGAGCACGACGGCGTACGCGCCGGCGGCCCCCGCGTCCTGGACCGGCTGCTGGCGCTGACGCGCGACGAGGCCTGACGGGGGCGGACGGCGGGACGGCCGGACGGCGGGACACCTGGGCATCAGCGCGCGGCCCTGGCTCATCGCGCGCTGAGCTGCCAGAACAGCCGATTCTCCACACATTCGGTCAGGTACGGAACGCCGTCGGTGTAACCGGAGCCGTGCGCATCGCCGAGCATGCGCACGGCAATACTGCGGTGGGTGGATTTCCAGCGCTGGTGCCTGGCCTCCAGCCCGCTGAGTGCCGCGTCGAGCAGATCCCACTCGGCCTGGCCGAACGCGCCCGCGCCGCGCAGGTCGAGATATGCCTGAGTGACAGTGTCCCGCGCGGCCTTTTCCACCTCGTCCCGCACGGCGGGCACACTTGTGAAGGCAGCCGAGTGGAGACGCGGGGCAGATGGACGGCCGCACAGAATCTCGAACCTCTTGTACTGCTCGGACTGAATGGCGCTGGCCCCTTGAGTGAATTTCCGGAACGTGGAGAATTGATCGGCCCGCATCGTTGCGATGATCCGGAACAGTATCGCGGCGCGCTCGAAAACCGCGGTCGCGTGATGGATGCGCTCCAGGCCCGCTTCCAGTTTCCCGTCTCGTAGTGCCCCGATCGCTGTCCGTATATCGGTCGAGATCGCCGTGAAGAGCATTTCGTGGGTCTGGAGCAGGCGGATGAAGAAGTATTCGTCATGCAGCACGTACACGGGATGGACGGTGACGTCGAACCACCGGCAGGCAGCCGTGGTCGGCGGCCTGGGCAGCCGGTCGACGAGATCCGCCAGGTCCGCGGCGTCCGGTCCGCTGAGCTCGTCGCCCACGAAGCGCACGGCATGCCGCAGCCGCTTGCGCAGCGTCACCGGATCGGGACGGCCGCGGGAAGGCGGCTCGGGGGACCCGCCGGCCGTCTCCACCTCGAATCGTATGGCGTCGGACACGAGCAGGGTGGACAGCCGGTCGGGGCTCAGCTCGGATTGCTGGTCGTCCAGGAGAAGCTCCAGGAGTGGCAGCGCGAGATAGGTCCGGTTCCAGTAGCGTCCCTCGTGTTTGTCCAGCAGGCATTCGAGAAATGCATCGAGAAAAGAGCAGTGCATGGAGTGCCGACTTCGGATACTGCTCAACTCGGTCAGCATGCGCTCCGACAGGAAGTGCTTCCCGGTCTGCCGTACGTGTTCCGTGACCACGCGGGCCATGGAGATTCCGTCGAAATGGTCCCCGGAATTCATTGTCGCTGATCTCCGTCCGTGTCGTGGTGCGGTTCTGGTATCAACTAGGCATGATCGAAGGCCCGCACGTCATGTCTCGGATATTCGTGTCTTGACAAGAGCGGGGAGCGCCCAAAACGCGCTGGGGAGACCGCGGAGCGTGTCCTAGGCTGACCCCCATGACGGAGCCGACGATCACTCAGCTGAAGCCCATGCCGGACGACTGGCAGCGTGCGCTCGCCGTCGTCGCGCACCCGGACGACCTCGAGTACGGCTGCTCGGCGGCGATCGCCGCCTGGACCGACGGCGGTCGCGAGGTCACCTACGTCCTCGCGACCCGCGGCGAGGCCGGCATCGACACACTCGAACCCGAGAAGTGCGGCCCGCTGCGGGAGCGCGAGCAGCGGGCGAGCGCCGCGGTGGTGGGCGTGTCGGCGGTGGAGTTCCTCGACCACAGGGACGGCGTGATCGAGTACGGCATCGCCCTGCGCCGCGACATCGCCGCCGCGATCCGTCGGCACCGGCCCGAGCTGGTGATCACGCTCAACCACCGGGACACCTGGGGCGGCGTCGCCTGGAACACCCCGGACCATGTGGCGGTCGGCCGTGCCACGCTGGACGCGGCCGGCGACGCCGGCAACCGCTGGATCTTCCCCGAGCTCGTCGAGCAGGGCCTGGAGCCCTGGGACGGCGTCCGCTGGGTCGCCGTCGCCGGGTCCAGCACACCCACGCACGCGGTGGACGCGTCGGCGGGCCTGGAGCGCGGGGTGCGCTCGCTGCTCGAACACCGCACCTACATCGAGGTGTTGACGGACGAGGACCCGGAGGCGTACGCCCGCCGTTTCCTCACGGGCAACGCAGAGGCGACGGGGGAGCGGTTCGGCGGGAAGCCGGCCGTGGCGTTCGAACTGTTCGGCCGAGAGTTCTGACCGGCGGCCAGAGGAGCACGGGGGGCATGGTGCCAGGGCATGGATACGGGGGGGCATGGTGACGGGGGCATGGTGAACGACACGGAACTGCTGGCGGACCGCTTCGAGGAGCACCGTGGCCGTCTCAAGGCGGTCGCCTACCGCATGCTGGGCTCCCTGGCCGAGGCGGAGGACGCCGTCCAGGAGGCCTGGCTGAAGCTGAGCCGGAGCGACGCGGACGACATCGGGAACCTCGGTGGCTGGCTGACCACGGTGGTCGGCCGGGTCTGTCTGGACCTGCTCCGCTCCCGCACGCGGCGCCACGAGGAGCCCCTCGACGACACCTTCGTCCCGGACCCCGTGATCAGGCCGCTGTCGACCATCGACCCGGAGCAGGAGGTGCTCCAGGCCGACTCGGTGGGGCTGGCCCTGCTCGTGGTGCTGGAGGCACTGGAACCCGCCGAGCGGATCGCGTTCGTGCTGCACGACATGTTCGCGGTGCCGTTCGACGACATCGCGCCGATCGTGGAGCGCTCGTCGGCCGCCACCCGGCAGCTCGCCAGTCGCGCCCGGCGCCGGGTGAAAGGCGCCGCACCGTCCGGCGAAACCGATCCCGGCAGACAGCGGCAGGTCCTCGACGCCTTCATGGCCGCCTCCCGCGCGGGGGACTTCGAGGCGCTGCTCGCCGTTCTCGACCCCGGCATCGTGCTGCGGGTCGATTCCGGACCGCTGGTCGGTGGTGCCGCGGCGTCCAAGGTGGTGCGCGGTGCGAAGCCGGTGGCCGAACAGGCCATGCTCTTCCGGCAGTTCGCACGGTACATGCGGCTCGTGTCCGTCAACGGCACGGTCGGGGTGCTCAACGCCCCCGAGGGGCGGCCGCAGTCGGTCATGGGCGTCACCGTCGTCGACGGCCGGATCACCGAGATGTACATCCTGGCCGACCCGGCGCGCCTGGCCGGCCTCGATCTGCCGGACCTCGCCGGCTGAGCCCGGCACGGGGGTCGGTAGGTGCGTATGACACTCACCGGTGACCTCCTGGTTCCGTATGCTGAACGGTATGCAAGATCAGATGTTCGACCGGACCGACCTGCGCGGCGACTGCGCCAGCTGCTTCGGGCTGTGCTGTGTGGCCCTGCCCTTCGCCGCCTCCGCCGACTTCGCGGTCGACAAGGCGGCCGGGAAGCCCTGCCACAACCTCCGCGACGACCACCGGTGCGGCATCCACGACCGGCTCCGGCAGACCGGCTTCACCGGCTGCACCGTCTACGACTGCTTCGGCGCCGGCCAGAAGGTCTCGCAGGTCACCTTCGCGGGTCAGGACTGGCGGACGGGCTCCCCTGCGCACGCCCGGCAGATGTCCGACGTCTTCCCGGTCGTCCGCCAGCTCCACGAACTGCTCTGGTACCTCACCGAGGCGCTCACCCTGCCCGCCGCCCGCCCCCTCCACGCCGATCTGCGCCGGATCCTGGACAGGACCGAGGAGCTGACCCGGCAGACCCCGGAGGAACTCGCCGCGCTGGACGTGGCCGCGCACCGCGAGGACGTCAACGTGCTGCTGCTCAAGGCCAGCGAGCTGGCCCGGGCCGGATTCGGCGGCCGTAAGAAGAACCGCCGGGGCGCGGATCTGATGGGTGCCCGGCTCAAGGGCGCCGACCTGCGCGGCGCGAACCTGCGCGGTGCCTACCTCATCGCCGCCGACCTGACCGGCGCCGATCTGCGCGGGGCCGACCTCATCGGTGCCGACCTGCGCGACACCGACCTCACGGACGCCGATCTGACGGGCGCGTTCTTCGTGACCCAGCCCCAGCTGAACGCGGCCCGGGGCAGCACGGGCACCCGGCTGCCCGGCTCAGTCGGCCACCCGGTGCACTGGACAGCGAAGGTCTGACGGCGCGCTCTCGGTGTGCCCGGACGAGACGGGGGCCGCGTGCGCGGCGCCGCCCGCCCGCCGCTCCAGGCGCAGCCGCAGCCCCTCCGGCATCAGCGTCAGCCGCTCCGTCACCCGCAGCCGGTAGCCCGGGTCGTCCCTGAACTCGTACCGGCGCAGCAGCAGGCCCAGCACCAGCGTGGCCTCGTGCAACGCGAACTGGCGGCCGATGCACGCCCGCGCCCCGGTCCCGAACGGCTTGAAGGTGTGCGGCGGACGCGTCCGTACGGCCTGCGGTTCGAAGCGGTCCGGATCGAACCGGTCGGCGTCCGCGCCCCACACCTCGGGATCACGGTGCAGCATCGCCGTGAGCACCAGCGCCCAGCCGCCCCGCCGCATCGGATGGACCCCGCCGAGCACGGTGTCCTCGCGGGCCTCCCGGGTGAAGGCCGGCACCGTCGGCCACAGCCGCTGCGACTCGTCCAGGACCCGGCGGACATAGCGCAGCTTGGCCACCTGGTCGTAGCCCGGCACCGCCGTGCCGCCCCAGACCCGGTCGACCTCGGCACGGGCGCGGGCGGCGACGTCGGGGTGCCGGGAGAGGTAGTGCAGGGCGAAGGAGAGTGCCCCCGACGTCGTCTCGTGCCCGGCGACCAGGAAGGTGATCACCTGGCGGCGGACGTTCTCGGGCGACAGCCGCTCGCCCGTCTCCGGATGGGCCGTCTCCAGCATCCGGTCCAGCAGGTCGCCGTCGCCCGCCCCGCCGCCGGCCGTACGGGCGCGGACCAGGTCGTCGACCGTTCGGTTGAGGTACGCGACGTCCCCGTCGTTGCGGCGCGCGGCACGTCGTAGCAGGAACGGCGACGGCACGGTGTTGAGCCGCTGCGCGTAGGTGAGGGTGCCCACCATCGCCGTGACGAAGGGGTGCGGCCGGGTCCGCTCGAAGGAGCCGAAGTCATGCCCGAATCCCGTGCGCGCGATGGTCTCCAGGGTCAGTTTGGTCATGTCCTCGGGCACGTCCACTGCCCGGCCCGCAGCCATTTCGCGGTCCCAGCGGTCCATGAGCCGGTCCGCCACGGCGAGCATCATCGGGTGGTAGCCCGCCATCGCCTCCCGGCTGAACCCCGGCGCCAGGACGTCGTGGGCCAGCTGCCAGTTGGGCTCGTGGTTGTACGCCGTGAACAGTCCGTCCCCGACGACCGGTCGCAGGTTGGCGACGCCGAGCCCCACGTGCTTGGCGAACCGCGACTCGTCCGCCATGTCGGCCGCCAGCGCGGCGCCCCACACGAACACCATCTCCTTGTTGAAGACCCTGCGCCGGAAGATCGGTCCGAGTCGGCGGGCATGGCGCAGCGAGTCCTGCAGGGGCTTGGTCCGGCTGGCTCCGAGCACGTCGCCGAGCAGGGGGAGCCGGTACGGGGGCCGGGGTATGCGTCGCAGCTCCGGCCAGCCCTGCTCGGCGCTGCGGAATCCCTTCGGCAGTCCGGCTGCCGTCGTCGTCTCCGTCATGACGCGATCTCCCTTGCTGCATCGGCAGGTTGAGCGTGTTGTACATGGGTTCAATAGCGTGTTCAGTCTCATCCCGCTGCTGAATCGACGTCAAGTAAAGTGCGGGTATGGCCGCCAACCAGGGCGAGCGCACACGCCGCCGGCTCAGCACCCAGGAGCGCCGTGAACAGCTCCTGACCGTCGGGGCGCGGCTGTTCTCGGAGAGCCCGTACGACGAGGTGTGGATCGAGCAGGTCGCCGAGATCGCCGGCGTCTCGCGCGGGCTGCTCTACCACTACTTCCCGACCAAGCGTGACTTCTTCGCGGCGGTCGTCGAGCGGGAGAGCGAGCGCATGCTGCGGATGACGGCCGCCGTGCCCGGCGTCCCGGTCCGCGAGCAGCTCGCCGCGGGCCTCGACACGTATCTGGAGTACGTCGAAGCCCACGCCCACGGCTATCGCGCCTTCCACCGCGCCGACGCGGCCGGCGACCGCGCCGTACGCAAGGTCTACCAACGGGCGCTGGCCGCGCAGGAGAAGCAGATTCTGGCGGCGATGGCGGCGGACCCCGAGTTCGGGCCGGTCTTCGAGGGGCGGCCCGACGTCCGGCTCGCCGTGCGGGGCTGGCTGGCGTTCACCACGGCCGTCTGCCTGGAGTGGCTGCGCGGCTCGGACCTCTCCCGGGACCAGGTGCGCGACCTGTGCGCCCGCGCCCTGCTGGGTGTCATCACACCCTGAGCCCCCGCAAAGAGATCACACAGGAACGCGTGGCTGGTTGGCGTGCGGCTCGATCTTCGGTAGGTTAGGCAAGGCTTACCTAAGGAGGTACGGGATGGGTGACAGCCAAGCCTGGACGGCGGCACCTTCCGCGGCGGAACGAGCCCGGTCGGTACTCGCCGGTGCGTGGTCCTGCGGGGTGACCGCGGAGAGCTGCCGGGAGGAACTCGTCGGCGCGCACACGGTGACCGACGACGGCCGTGTCCTGCTGGACGTGCCGGAGGACAGCGTGCTCGTCACGGCGGCGATCTGCGCGCCCCGCGGGGAGCCGTCCGCCGTCCTGGAGTTCGCCGACGTCGCCCCCGTGCCCGTGCGTAAGCGGATCCGCACACGGCTCTGGATGTCCGGCTGGTTCACCCCGGAGGACGGCGCACTCGCTTTCCGGGCGACCCGCGTGGTGCTGCGGCAGCCGTCCGGTGCCGTGGTCGTCGACCTCGACGAGTTCGCCGCCGCCGTGCCCGACCCGCTGGCCACCGCCGAGGCCCGGCTGCTCACCCACCTCGCCGACTGCCACCCGGACGCCGTCGAGCGGCTCACCCGCCTCGTCGACACCGACAGCCTGCACGGCGCCGTCCGCGTCCAGCCCCTCGCCGTCGACCGGCACGGACTGACGCTGCGCATCGAGCGCGCCCGCACCGACGGCGACGTACGGCTGCCGTTCCACCGGCCCGCCGACGACGTCGCCCAGCTCACCGAGCGCATGCACGTCCTGCTCGCCCAGGCCAGTGCCGCCTCCTGCCCGCGCGCCCTACAGCGGCAGCGCACAGACGGCGACGGGTGACGCGAACGGCTCACCCGCGAGCCGCAGTTCACCGTTCCCGCGGTCGACATGGAAGACGGTGACCGAGCTGGAGCGCTGGTTCGCCACGAACAGCAGCCTCCCGTCCGGCGAGAACGCGGTGTGCCGCGGCCAGTCGCCGTGCACCGGCACCGTGTCGAGGAACCGGAGCCGGGCGCCCTTCCCCTCGATGGCGTACCGCGTCAGGCTGTTGTGCCCACGGTTGGCGAAGTAGGCGAACCGGCCGTCCGCGGTCACCAGGATCTGCGACGGATAGCTGGTGACGTCGCCCGTGCCGGTCGGCTGCGGGTCGCCGATCGTGACGCGCCCGGTGGCCGGGTCGTAGGCGCACACCGTGACGGTGTTGTCGAGCTCGTTGGCCAGATAGGCGTACCGCCCTCCCGGGTGGAAGGTGAGGTGGCGCGGCCCGGCGCCTGGGCGGGAGCGCGCCCGGGACACCTCGGTGAGGGTGCCCTTGGCCTGGTCGAGGCGGTAGGTGTAGACGGTGTCCGTGCCCAGGTCGACGGCGAGTACGTGGCCGCCGTCGGGGCTTGTGACGATCTGGTGCGCGTGCGGACCGTCCTGGCGCTCGGGATCGGGGCCGGGGGGCGGGCTGGAGTGCCTGATCACGTCGGTGTGCTCGCGGAGGGCGCCCGAGGCGGCGATGGGGTGGACGGACACGCTGCCGGAGTTGTAGTTGGCGCTCAGCAGCCAGCGCCCGCTCGGATGCACGGAGAGGTGGCAGGGGCCCGCACCCCCCGAACTCCTGGTGCCCAGGACCTTCCGGTCGGCGAGCCGCACGGCGGTCACGCCGCCGTCCTCCCGCTCGTTGACGGTGTACAGCGTCCGGCCGTTCGGGTGCGGGGCGAGGAACGAGGGGTCGCCGGTCTCCGCCAGGACTCCGCCGTCGGTGATACGGCCCGTCATGGCGTCGTACGTGGCGTAGCCGATGCCCTTGCCGCCGCCCTCGGCGGAGGTGTAGGTGCCGAGGTAGAGCGGGTGCGGGCCGGACGGCTCACGGCCCTCGGTCTGGGCGCTCGGACGGCTCTCGGGGGTGGTCGCCTCGGCCGCCCTGTCGGCCGTGTCCGCCGGGGCGGGCGCGTCGTCGCACGCCGTGGTCGCCGGGAGTGTCACGCCGACGGCCGATCCCGCGAGGGTTCCGGTGAATCGGCGCCTGCTCAGCCCACCACTGCCCATGTCCACACCTCAGGTCGTCGGTCGTCGTGGTCGCGACAGCCACCCTGGCGTGGATCACCCGCCGAGCGCAAGTGGGGCAACGGGTGTTGCGCAGAGTGCAACGGGAGGGGCGTCTCGCTCCGCCTACCAGTCACCGTCCTGCACCGGCTTGCCCTGTGCGTCCTTGAGTGGCGTCACCTGGCCCGGCGCGGGCGCCTGCCAGGGCTCGTGGTCGTCGCCGAGCCAGTCACCGACCGGCTTCACCGCCTCCAGGGTGTCCGTGGGGGCGAGATCCTCGGCGTCCTGGTCGTAGTAGTCGAACCAGGGCAGCCCCGCCCGGGTGTACGCGGCCCGGTCCACCGGTGACGGCGGGGGAGCCTCTCCGGTGATGCGGCGCCACTCCGGAGGCGTCACCAGATGGACGAAGACCCGGCC
This sequence comes from Streptomyces viridochromogenes, assembly GCF_001270495.1. GTDB lineage: Bacteria > Actinomycetota > Actinomycetes > Streptomycetales > Streptomycetaceae > Streptomyces > Streptomyces viridochromogenes_A. The sequence continues at coordinate 62,917 of NZ_LGUR01000196.1, read as the reverse complement.
GGCGGGACGCTCGGCCCAGTCCGACAGCGGACGGTCGTCCTCGTAGACCTCCTGGCGCATCGAACCACCGACGCCCAGACCCATCGCCGCGGCGGCCCTGGCCGGGCGGCCCGCCGGAGCGGCGGCGGGCGCCGGGACCGCACCCGGGGCGGGCGGTGCCGACATGGGCATGGCGGCGCCATAGCCGCCGTACTGCGGCATCGCCCGTGCCGCCTCCGCCCGACGCCGCTCCTCCGCACGCCATCTGGCCAGCTGGGGCTCCTTCAGCGCGAACGACTGAAGCTGTACGCCGCCCCAGACCTCCTCGCCGGTGACCTGGCCCTCGACGGTCGCGCCCAGCCCGAGCGGGACCGCCACGAACTGGCGGACCGTGCCCTTCCCTGAGTTGATGCCGTCCAGCCAGGGCTGGCGGGGGAGTACGACGTAGTTCTGCGGTTCGCGGGTGAGCCGGTCGCTCCACGGCTTCCCCGAGACGGCGCACACCTTGCCCACGCCGACCTGGAGGGCGGCCGGTTCCGTCGTCCCCCCGAAGCTCAGCCACATCGCCTCGCGCAGATACACCGGCAGCATCACACCGCCGCGCGCCCGCCATGCCTCCGGAACGGTGTCCGCGTAGTCCGCCACCCGCCGCACCGGGAACTCGCCGAGCCCCGGCGGCAGCGGATGCGTGCCGGTCTCGGGCAGCCGCAGCGTACGGATGAACCGCACCGCCACTCCGCCCGGCAGCCGCAGCGTGTTTCCGTCGATCCGCACGGTGGTGTCCGCCATCCGCCCCGCCCCCACGTCCTGTCAGGCGCCGGCCCCGTCCCGGCACTCCCTCACGAAGAACGTCCGCCGAACCCCGTACGGTTCCGCCACAGCTGCTCCTGCACGCCCATGCGCTCGCGCAGCCGGGTCAGACGCGGCATCCGGGCCCGCTGCTCCTGCGAGACGCGGTCCAGTTCCTCCAGCAGCCGACGCGAGCGGTGCTCGGTGTCCATCTCGTCGAGGATGCGGTTGACCTCCGTGAGCACGGCGCCGAGCAACTGCCAGTGCCCCTCCTCGCGCTCGGCCTCCTCGCGCAGCAGCAGGGCGAGCTTGTCGCGGGTGCCCGCCGCCGTGCGCAACTCCGCGGCGAGGCGGGACTCCGCCGCGTCGGCGTTGCTGCTGACATGCGTGGTGACCAGCACCGAGAAGCTGACCACCGCGTCGGCGATCTCGGACAGCAACTGCTCCAGGACCGTGCCCGTCTCCTTCGCGAACAGCGGCTCCGGCTCACGCTCCTTCGCGAGGTCCGTCAGGGTGCGGGCGAGCACCCTCAGAACGACCGTGCAGATCTCCAGCGTGTCCAGCCCGGTGCGCAGCACCACGCGGTGCAGCAGACTGTCGCGCACGCGCGGATTGAGCCGCAGGCTGTCCTCGGCCTGCTGCAGTGCCGCGTCCACCTCGACGATGTCGTGGTCGAGCCGGCGCGCCTCGTGCAGCCGGGCCGCGGCCTGCTCGAACGGTGTACGGCCGGCTGCCTCCTCGCCGATGCGCAGCATCAACTGCCGCAGCCGACGGGCCAGTCCCTCCAGCGACTCACCGGCCTCGTCCACCCACACCGGCGGTGCGAGGAGCAGATTGAAGCCGAGCCCGACCACCGCGCCGATCAGCGTCTCCAGAATCCGCGCCCACGCGGTGTCCCCGACGGTCGTGACCCCGAGGACCAGCATCGCGCTGATCGCCACTTCGGGCACGTACTCGTTGACCCGGACGAGATGCCCGACCCCCAGTGAGGCCACGATCAACAGGGCGAGGCTCCACCAGGTCAGGCCGACCAGGAGGCTGAAGGCGATGGCGACGAGGACGCCGGCCACTACGGAGTTCACCCGGCGGATTCCGTTGGTGAGCGTGGCGTACAGCGTGACCTGGACGACCAGCAGCGCGGTCAGGGGCGCGGTCAGCGGCGCGGCCTCGGGGCTCAGGCGCAGCGCGATGACGTAGGCGATCGTCGCCGCTGCCGCCGAGCGCAGCGTCTGGACCACCACGGGGTCCCGGCGCAGCTTCCCGAGCCGCTCCAGGGACAGCGTCCCCTCACGTTCCTCTCGCATCCTCGGGCTGTTCCCTTTCCACCGATGCTTCCCACACCCTGCTTGCGGAACGTAACGGTCCGCAAGGACCCCCAGATTGATCGCAGCGGCCGTCCCAGGGCAAGGGGCCGGGCTGGTGATCGTCGACACCCGCGCGACGCGAGGCCGGACGACGCGAGGCCGGGCACCCGGCCGGCTCCGGGACTGGGGAAAACCCCCGCCGTCACCCCGTGGTTGTCCGCACCCGGGGACGGAGGACCGCCGGATGGTCCCGGCCCGCCCGGAAGCGCAAGCCTTGGATCATGAATCGGCAACGGACCGGATCAGTGCTGACCCTGTTCATCATCCTCGCCGCCCTGACGACCGGCATCCCGGCCACGGCGGCACCTCCGGCCGGACCTGCCGGACCGGTCGTCGAGGCGCTCGACCGCGCCGCCCACCCGCTGCGCACCGTCGAACCGGGCGGCGACACCGGCGATCTGCGCCCGCTGGACCGCATGATCGGCGACGCCCGGGTCGTCGGCCTCGGCGAGGCCACACACAGCTCGCACGAGTTCCTCGCGCTCAAGGACCGTGTCTTGCGCCATCTCGTCGTGGAGAAGGGCTTCCGCACCTTCGCCGTGGAGGCCCCCTGGAGCACCGGCCTGCGCCTCGACGACTACGTGCTCCACGGCAAGGGCGACCCCCGGCGCATCATGCGCGAGGAGTTCCAGCGGGACTACCTGTGGTGGAACAACACGGACTATCTGCGGCTCCTCGAATGGATGCGCGCGTACAACGTCCGCCACCCCGGCGACCCCGTCCGCTTCATGGGCGACGACATCGCCTGGAGCGGCCCCGAGTCGTACGACGCCGTCGAGGCGTACGCGGCCGGCGCCCACCCGGCCGGGACGACGACGTGATCCGCCGCTGGACGCTCGGACCCGCGGGCCCCGACGGCAACGAGCGGACCCTCGACCGGGTACGGCACCGCGACTACGTGCTCGACCTGCGGTCCGTCGGCGCGCCGGCCCACGACTGGCTGCGCCGGGCCCGGCCGACGCGCAGTATCGGCACCGCCTACCCGGACGGCCCGCACGACATCGCGCTCGCCCGCAGCTACGACGTACTGATCCACCTCCACCAGGTGGGGGCGGCGCGGCTGCGGGACCGGTAGGGACCGTCAGGCGTGCAGCTTGTCGAGGAAGGCGGACAGGTTGCCCGTGGTGCGGGCGATCTGCTCCTCCAGCGTCAGACTCTCCTCGAAGCGGGCCCCGGACTCAGGGACCTTCTTGCCACGGAGGTAGAGGGAACACGCGAGGTCGGTGCACATGTACACGCCGACCGAGTTGCCCTCGCGGCCGGCGGTGCCCGCCTTGCGTGCGGTCATCAGCGAGACGCCGCCGCCCGGATGGGTCGTGAGGCAGAGGGAGCACATGCTGCGGTGCAGAAAGCCGCGCTGCGAGGACGGGAAGCGGAAGGTGACGCCCACCGGCCGCCCCTCCCGCTCGGTCACCAGATAGCTGCGATCGGGCGCCCCCGGATCCCGCCAGCCCAGGAAGTCCAGGTCGTCCCACGGGCGTTCGGCGAGATCGCGGGGGAGCGGCAGGCGCTTGGCCTCACCCTTCGAGCAGTTGATAAAAGAGGTGCGGATGTCCTGGTCGGTGAGTGGCCTCATGGGAGCCTCCTGGGTGGGAGTCGATGCGGACGCGGAAACCAAACCTAGGGCCTCTAGGTTCGCGGCTAGGCTAGACAGGCTGGATGAGGGGGAGCCAGTGAATTACGGCGATGTCGCGTCACCTCGGGCCCGGTCCGCGCTACGGCACGTCGCGGCAGCCTCCACCGGGCCGGCTCTCGACCCCGACGTACGCATCACCCTCAACTTCCATCCGGACCGGCTGGTGCGAGGGTTGCCGATCCTTCGCGCGCTGGCCGAAGACGGTACGTACCACTCGCAGTTCGTCACCGGCACCAGCAACGGCGGGCTCACCGCCCACCCCGGCGGCGACCGGTGGCGCTGGGAGAGCCGGATCTTCGGCGGGGTGTACGACGACGCGACCGCGCACGAGCGGCCCGTCTACGGCGCCCTGAACTTCCGGCGCCAAGTGGTGGGCGCCGCCCCGCGGTTCGGCTCCTCGCACTTCCGGCTGACCGCCGGGGCCCTCGCCCGCGCCACCTTCTGCTACCCCGACAGCGCCGCCGAACCGACCGACTTCGGAGTGGCCGCGGGCACCCACCTCGTCGCGCTCGCCGAGGCCGACGAGCAGGACGCCCTCAACGACTACATCGAGGCGCAGGTCCACGGCGGAGTCGTCCTCGCCCGCGACATCGAGGCCGTGGTCCTGGACGCCTGCTACCGCGGCACGCCCGTCGAGGCCGGTGCCCGCCTGCTGCCCTGCCCCGTCGAGTGGCACCCCGGCTACCGGCTCACCGTGCCGGAACTGCGCCGCCACGCGGACTACCGGGGCGAGGAGTACGCACGTCTGGGCGCCCGGATCGCCGAGGGCGGCCGCATCGACCCGCGCGTCATCGGGGACGCCGCCCGCACGGGCCGCCACGAGCTCCAGGACCTCAAGATGGTGTGGCACACCCTCGCCCGCTTCGGCGCCCCGGAGGGCGCAGGCACGGCCTACTCCGGCTCGTCCGAGGAGGCCGGCGTCGGCGGCCAGACCCCCGAGGCGAGCACGCCCAGCGCATAGGCCCGGGCCACCAACTCCGTACGGTTCGCCGCGTCCCACCGTGCCGACAGGCGCCGCAGGTGGTAGTTCACGCCGTCCACCGTGAGCCCGGTCTCCCGCGCGGCCCGCGCGGTCGTGGCGCCCCCGGCGAGGAGTGCCAGGATGCGGGCCTCCACCGGCGCCACCTGCACGGGCCTGCGCTCGGATGCCTCGCGGTCGCCCAGGACGCGGAGCATCACCAGCAGCGTCGGAGTCTCCTCCACGGTGTCGCTCACCGGGTCCGCGGTCAGCTCGCCGAACCGCTCCGCGCCGTCGGGAGTCGTCCAGCGCACCGACACCTGGTACCGCGAGCGGTGCCGCAGCCGCAGTGCCTCGGCGATCCGCTCCACCTGGGTCGCCTCCTGCGGCCGGAACAGCTCCAGCACGTCCCGGCCGCGCAGCCGCCCCGGCGTCGTACCGCACTCCGCCGCCATCGCAGGATTGGCCAGCAGGACGGCGCCGTACACATCGCAGACCGCGATCGGCACCGAGACGCGGTCGAAGACCATCAGGGCGCGGTTGCGCCACACCACGGCCTCCGGGTGAAGCCAGTCCACGAGCACCTCCGATCGCTCGGCGCAAGGGCGAGGTCCGTCCCGGCACTACACAATCATGTAGTGCCGGGGAGCGGCCGGCCGGGACCCGTCGATCACGCTTGATCGCAGGACCTCCGTACCGCGAAAGGCAGTTGTCGCGCCATGCCCCCCACCGCGCTGCACCCCCGGACCGCCGGCACCCTCCCCGGTGTCCCCGTCGCCGACATCACCGCCACCGGACCCGGCGGCACCCCGATCCAGCAGGCCATGGACCTGATGCGCGAGCACGGGCCCGTGTTCGTGCGGCGGCTGTACGGGCGGGACACCCTGTTCGTGGGCGACCTTGACCTCGTGGCCGAGCTCGCCGACGAGCAGCGGTTCGCCAAGCACATCGGGCCCGGGCTGGAGAACGTCCGGGAATTCGCCGCCGACGGCCTGTTCACCGCGTACAACGACGAGCCCAACTGGGCCAAGGCGCACGACATCCTCATGCCCGCCTTCGCGCTCGGCTCGATGCGCACCTACCACCCGGTGATGCTGAAGGTGGCGCGCCGGCTCATCGACTCGTGGGACCGCGACGCCCGCGCCGGGCGGCCGGTGAACGTCCCCGACGACATGACCCGGATGACCCTGGACACCATCGGGCTCGCCGGATTCGGCTACGACTTCGGCTCCTTCGGGCGGCCCGAGCCGCACCCCTTCGTCGAGTCGATGGTCCGCTGCCTGGAGTGGAGCATGACCCGGCTCGCCCGTGTGCCGGGCCAGGACTACTCGGCGGCGGACGCGGCCTTCCGTGACGACTCCGCCTATCTCGCCCAGGTCGTCGACGACGTCATCGCCGCCCGCACCGGCACCGACCAGAGCGCCGCCCAGGACCTGCTCGGCCTGATGCTCACCGCCGAGCACCCGGCGGACGGCACCACCCTCGACACCGCGAACATCCGCAACCAGGTCATCACCTTCCTGATCGCCGGCCACGAGACCACCTCCGGCGCGATGTCCTTCGCCATGTACTACCTCGCCAAGCACCCGACCGCGCTCCAGCTGGTGCGGCGCGAGGTCGACGAGCTGTGGGGCGACCAGGCCGACCCCGAGCCGACGTACGACGAGGTCGGGAAGCTGGCGTACACCCGCCAGGTCCTCAACGAGGCGCTCCGGCTGTGGCCCACGGCCGCCGTGTTCTCCCGGCAGGCCCGCGAGGACACCCTGCTCGGCGGCCGCGTTGCGCTGCGCGCCGGACAGGCCGCCCTGGTCCTCACGCCGATGCTGCACCGGCAGCCGGTCTGGGGCGACAACCCCGAGCTGTTCGACCCCTCGCGCTTCACGCCGGAGGCCGAGGAGGCCCGGTCGGTGCACGCCTTCAAGCCGTTCGGCACCGGTGAACGGGCCTGCATCGGACGGCAGTTCGCGCTGCACGAGGCGACCATGCTGCTGGCGATGCTGGTGCACCGCTACCGGCTGCACGACCACGCCGACTACCGCCTCACGGTCAAGGAGACCCTCACCCTCAAGCCGGAGGGCTTCACCCTCACCCTGACTCCCCGCACCGGCGCCGACCGCGTGCACACCCCGCTGCCGGGCGCCGCTCCCGCGGCCACGCGGGCCGTGTCCGACACTGCCGTGCTGACCGCCCGCGTCCGGCCCGGCACCAGCGCCCTGTTCCTGCACGGCAGCAACTACGGCACCTGCCGCGACTTCGCCGCCCAGCTCGCCGACGAGGCCGCCGCGATCGGCTGCGAGACGCGGGTCGCGCCCCTCGACGACTACGCCGGCGGCCTGCCCACCGACCGCCCGGTCGTGATCACCGCCGCCTCCTACAACGGCCGCCCCACCGACGACGCCACCGCCTTCACCGCCTGGCTGGACGAGGCCGCCGACGCCACGGACGTCACGTACGCCGTCCTGGGCGTGGGCGACCGCAACTGGGCCGCCACCTACCAGCACGTCCCCACCCGATTCGACGAGCGACTCTCCGACCTCGGCGCCACCCGCCTCGTCGACCGCGCCGCCGCCGACGCCTCAGGCGATCTGACCGGCGCGGTACGGGACTTCACGGCCCGGCTTCGTACGGCGCTGCTCGATCGGTACGGCGACCCGGACGCCACCGCCGCCACCGCCGACGACGAGCCGACGACGGCGTACGAGGTCCGCACGCTGACCGGCGGCCCCCTGGACGCCCTCGCGGAACGGCACGGCGTGGTCCCCATGCAGGTCACCGAGGCGCACGACCTCACCGCCCCCGGCTACGCCCGCCGCAAGCGCTTCGTCCGCGTCGCCCTGCCGGACGGTGTCACCTACCGCACCGCCGACCACCTCACCGTCCTGCCCGCCAACGCCCCCGCCCTGGTCGACCGCGCCGCCGCCGCGCTCGGCGTCGACCTCGACACCGTCCTGGACATCCGGGCCATCCGCCCCCGCCGGGACGGCCTCGCGCTCGACCGGCCGCTGACCGTACGCCAACTCCTCACTCTCCACGTCGAGTTGCAGGAGCGCCCGAGCGCCGCCCAGCTCGCCGCCCTCGCCGCCGCCAACCCGTGCCCGCCGGAGCGCACGGCCCTGGCGAACCTGACCGGCGATCCGCGCACCCTGGTCGAGGTGATCGAGGACCACCCGGCCCTGCGCGGCGCCCTCGACTGGCCGCGGCTCCTGGAGATCCTCACCCCGCTGCGCCCCCGTCACTACTCCATCTCCTCCTCGCCGGCCGTCGACCCCGGTCACGCGGACCTGATGATCTCCCTGCTGGAAGCCCCCGCCCGCTCGGGCAAGGGCCGCTACCGGGGCACCGGTTCCGGCCACCTCACCGACCTCGAACCCGGCGACACGGTGTACGCCCGCGTCCAGCCGTGCCGGGAGGCCTTCCGGATCGACGCCGGCGCCCCGGTCGTCATGGTGGCCGCGGGCACCGGGCTCGCCCCGTTCCGGGGCACGATCGCCGACCGTACGGCGGCCCTCGAGACCGGCGCCGAACTCGCCCCCGCCCTCTGCTACTTCGGCTGTGACGCCCCGGACGCCGACTTCCTGCACGCCGAGGAACTGCGCGCCGCCGAGGCCGCCGGTGCCGTCTCGCTCCGCCCGGCCTTCAGCGCCGCCCCGCAGGACGGTGTGACCTTCGTACAGCACCGTATCGCCGCCGAGGCCGCCGAGGTCTGGGACCTGCTCGGCGCGGGCGCCCGGGTGTACGTGTGCGGCGACGGTTCGCGCATGGCACCGGGCGTACGGGAGGCGTTCCGTACGCTGTACCGGGAACGCACGCCGGGCGCCGACGACACGGCGGCCGGGCAGTGGCTCGACACACTGATCGCGGACGGCCGTTACGTCGAGGACGTGTACGCGGCCGGCTGAGGCGAACGGGAATCGACGGGGAGGGGTGGGCGCACGGTGGTGGACTCCTGGGAACGGGCCCGGCAGGTCCTGGACGGGGCGGGTATACCGCCGGAACACCTCGCCCGCCTCCGCCCGCTGTCCGGCGGCACCTACAACACGGTCGAGGAACTCCTCCTCACCGACGGCCGCCGCTATGTGCTGAAGGTGCCGCCCCCGTCCACCGCCCCGGGACTGAGCCACGAGAGGCGGCTGCTGGTGTCCGAGGCGGAGTTCTACCGGGGCGCCGCCAAGGCGGACGTGCCCGCACCGCGTGTGGTGGCCGGTGGGGAGCAGCTGCTGATGACGGCCTGTCCGGGCGAGCCCTGGAACGGCGAGCTCACCGACGCCGAACGGACCACTCTGCGCACGGAGTTGGGCCGTCAGGTGGCCCGTCTGCACCGGGTGACCGGACCGGCCTTCGGCTATCCGTCCGGTGCCCTCGGTCCGCTCGTGGCCGACTGGCGCACCGCGTTCACCGGCATGCTCGACGCCGTCCTCGACGACGCCCGCCGCTACCGGGCCGGGCTGCCCCGCCCCGCCGACGCCGTCGCGGACACCCTCCGGGCCGGCTACGACGCGCTCGACGAGGTCACCGTCCCGTGCCTGGTCCACTTCGACCTGTGGCCGGGCAACATCCTGGTGGACCGGGCGTCGGGACAGGCCCGGATCGGCGGCCTTATCGACGGGGAGCGCATGTTCTGGGGCGACCCGCTGGCCGACTTCGTCTCCCTGGCGCTGCTGGGCGACATCAAGCGCGACGAGGCATTCCTGGCCGGATACCGGGAGGCCGCGGGCCGGGCCGACTTCGACGCCGCGGCCCGCCTCCGCCTGGCCCTCTACCGCTCCTACCTCTACCTGATCATGCTCACGGAGACGGTTCCCCGGGCCGTCGACGCCGCACAGCACCGCTGGGTCCAGGACACGGTCGCCCCGGAGCTCGTGGCGGCACTGGCCGAGATCGAGGACCTGACCTCGTAGACCGGCTCGTGGTCCACAATGGGGAGCGTTCGAGCAGGTGGGGAACAGGGCTGGTCGGGAGGGAGCCGCATGGCGGGGCGGAACGGGCGCACGGTACGGGACCTCAGGCGGGGCAACCGTACGGCCGTACTCCAGCGCCTCTACTTCGACGGTCCCCTCAGCCGCTTCGAACTCGGCCCGGCGACGGGGCTCAGCTCCGGCTCCGTCAGCAACGTCGTCGCCGAGCTGATCGCCGACGGCCTGGTCGAGGAGGCCGGCAGCGTCGACTCCGACGGCGGCCGCCCCCGCATCCTGTTGCGGGTCGCCCCCGGCAGCGGTCACATGATCGGCGTCGACGTGGGGGAGACCCGGGTGCGGATCGGGCTCTTCGACCTGACCCTCACCGAACTCGCCCGCGCGGAACGGCCGTTGACGCAAGCCCGGTACGAGGTCGACGGCATCGTCGGCCATGTGCGCGACGGTGTCGCCGAGGTGCTCTCGGGCGCCGGCATCGGACCGGACCGGCTCCTAGGCGTCGGCATCGGCGTCCCCGGCATCGTCGAACACACGCCGGGGCTCGGCGCCGTCGTACACGGACAGACCATCGGCTGGGACGCCGTACCGCTGGAACAGCTTCTGCGTGCGGGCTCCCCGCTGCCGGACACCGTCCCCTACTTCATCGACAACGGCGCCAGGACCCTCGGCCAAGCCGAGATGTGGTTCGGCGGCGGACGCGGCGCCCGCAACGCGCTCGTCGTGCTCTTCGGCTCCGGCGTCGGCGCCTGCCTCGTCACCCCCGAGGTGGAGCACGGGCGGGCCGTCGAGTGGGGGCATCTGACGGTACGGGTCAGGGGGCGCCGCTGCCGCTGCGGTGCCCTCGGCTGCCTTGAGGCGTACGCGGGCGCCGAGTCGCTGCTCGCGCGCTGGCAGGAGGAGGGCGGGAGCGTCCCGGAGGGCGCCGACGAGGAGATGGCGCTGGCGGCGATGCTGGCCGGCGCGTATCCGGCCGAGGGCGGCGCGGCCGACCCGGTGGCGGTCGCCGTCCTGGAGGAGACGGCCGAGTACGTGGGCGCGGGCCTGTCCGACCTGATCAACCTCTTCCAGCCCGAGCGCATCCTGATCGGTGGCTGGGCGGGTCTCCGGCTCGGCACCCGCTTCCTGCCCGCCGTACGCCGGCACGCGGCCGCGTACGCCCTGCGGCATCCGGCCCAGAAGGTCACCATCGACGTTGGCCGGCTCGGCCCGGACGCGGTCACCGTGGGTGCCGCGATCCTGCCGCTCGCCGACTTCTTCGCGCGCGGCGGCCGACGCGCCGAGCCGGCGTCCGAGCAGCCGCGGCCCGCATGGCACACGGCCCCTGCGGCGCGCGTCCCGCACTGAGGTTTCGCCGGTCGCGGGGGCGGTACTCGCGGGGCCCTGACCTTGGACGACGCGAAGGAGGTGCACCATGGCCGATGACCGTCACGAGACGCCGGAACACACCGGCGAGCCGGTACCGCGCGATCTGCCGGACCAGCAGGCGAACGAGGGGGAGGACCCCTGGGAGGTGCCGGTCGAGCCCGCGGACGACACCGGCGAGGCGGACGACGTACCCGACACGGACGAGGCGGGCACGGGCCGGAAGGGTGCGCCCCAGTCGGGCGCGGTCCATCCGGAGCATCCGGCACCCGAGGAGCCGTCCGGCTGAGGCAGGTCCGCCGCACCGAGCCCGCGGCTCAGCCGACCTTACGGCCCCGCATCGGCTCGGTCGGCGCGCCCGCACCGTGCTGGAGGCCCTTCAGGAACTCCTCCAGCACCTCGGTCGCCGTACGTTCCGGCCGCCAGCCCAGTTCCGTACGGGCCCGTGTGCAGTCCATCAGCGGCAGCCTGAGGACCGCGTCGAAGAGATGCGGCGAAGCGGGCAGCAGGTGCAGCCCCCATGCGGCGGCGATCGCCGAGCGGGCCGCCGGGCGCGGGAGGCGGACCGGGCGGGCACCGAGCATCTGGCCCAGCAGGGCCGCGTCGACCGCGGGCTCGGCCGCGAGGTTGAACGCGCCGCGCACATCCGACTTCACCGCGAGCTGATACGCCGTCGCCGCGTCGTCCGTGTGCAGGGCCTGTACCCGCAGTCCCGGAATGTCGGGCAGGAACGGCAGCAGCTCGGGTCGGGCCAGCGGCCCCGGCAGGAAGCGTCCCCCGAAGATCCGGCGCTGCTCGCTCGCCGACTCCCGTTTGAACAGGAAGGCGGGCCGCATCCGCACCACCCGCATCCGGGGGTGGGCGCGGTCGAAGGAGTCCAGCGTGCGTTCCAGATAGGCCTTCTCGCGGCAGTACGCGGCGTCGGGCCAGCCGTGCGTCGGCCACGACTCGTCCACGGCGTGGTCCTTGGGACCCGGTGAGTACGCGCCGACCGACGACGCGTGCACCAGCGCCGGCACCCTGGCCGCGGCCGCCGCCTCGAAGACCCGAATGCCGCCCAGCACGTTGGTCCGCCAGGTCCTCGCCGGATCGTGCGTGGGCTGGAACGCCCAGGCCAGATGGATGACGGCGTCCGCACCCTCGAACAGGGCCCTCGGGTCCGCCTCCTCGGACGCCAGGTCGACGGCCACCCACTCCGTCTTCGGGGGCGACCAGTCGGGAATCCTGCGGGCCAGCCCCACTACGGAGCCGACCTCCGGGTCCGCCGAGAGAAGCCGCACCACACTCGTACCGACGTTGCCCGTGGCGCCGGTGACCACGATCCTGCGGGCCGCTGCGCTGCTCACCTGCGGCTCCTCCCGAAGAGCGGGGACGGGAGCGTCCGAGTACCCCGCTCCGTGGCGCTCGCACGCTCCGGGCCCGCGAGCTACGCGGCGAACGCGTTCACACCGCTCAGCTCCGCCGACAGCGTCCACAGCCGCGCCGCCTGCTCCGGGTCGACCGCCCAGTCCTTGACACCGCCGCGCGCGTCGCCGTCGGCCGCGGACTCGGCGATGTCGCAGTCCTCCAGGTAGACACCGCCCATGCCGTCCAGCTGCGGCGAGGTCGCGGCCCACACCTGGGTGGCGGCGCCCTGCGCCGGGGACTTGAAGCCCTCGGGGTTGAGCGGGTTGCCCTGCTCGTCGATCCAGCCGCGCTCCACCATCTCCTCCTTGGGGAGGTGGCGCTGCAAGGGGGTGAGGATGCCGCCCGGGTGGAGTGAGAAGGCCCGTACGCCGTGGTCGGCGCCGAGCTTGTCGAGGTGGACGGCGAACAGGACGTTCGCCGTCTTCGCCTGCCCGTACGCCTCCCACTTGTCGTAGCCGTCCCGCCAGTGGACGTCGTCCCAGCGCATGCCGGAGAAGTGGTGGGCGCGCGAGGACACCGAGACGACGCGGGCGCCCCCGGGCTCGATCGCCGGCCACAGACGGTTGACCAGGGCGAAGTGACCGAGGTGGTTGGTCGCGAACTGGGCCTCCCAGCCGGGTCCCACCCGGGTCTCCGGGCAGGCCATGATCCCGGCGTTGTCGATCACGATGTCGATCGTGCGTGCCGAGTCGAGGAACCGCTCGGCGAAGCCGCGCACGCTCTCCAGGTCGCCGAGGTCCAGTTCGTCCACCTCGACTCCGGTGAAGCCGGTCAGAGCCTCCTCGGCGGCGGCCCGGCGGCGGGCGGGGACGACGACCCGGGCGCCCGCCTTGGTGAGGGCCCGGGTGGTCTCCAGGCCGAGGCCCGAGTAGCCGCCGGTCACGAGCGCGAGCTTCCCGGTCAGGTCGATGCCGTGGAGGACGTCGTCGGCGGTGCTGGTCGCCCCGAAGCCGGAGCCGATCTTGTGCTGTGCAGTGCTCATGCCGGGAACGCTACGAATTGGAGTGCTCTCGAAGTCAAGGCGACCCGGCAGCGCGCGCCCGGACAGGAGAAAGCCCCGACCGGACGGGGGAATCACGGTCGGGGCGGTCAGAGGTGGGTGCGGATGGCGGTCGCCTCTCGGCGAAAGGCTCCACAGGGCTTCAGCCGAACGATCGTCCCTGTGGGCAAAAGGTGAGGCCCGGGGACACTGTCCCATCCGCACCCACGTGTGGTTCAACGGGCAACGACCTTGTGGTGTTCCGGCGCGGGGGACGGAGGCCAGGTGATCTGTGTCACCCCCGCTGACCTGCCGGAACGGTCTCGCTCCACACGTTCTCGGCCTGGAGCAGCAGGGTCCCGAGGACCGTGGTCCGGGCCGCCCCCTGCCCGGCGTGCTCCCGCAGCCCGTCCTGCAGCTCCTGGTGCAGCCGAGCCATCGCGGCCTCGACCTCGTCGTCCGTTCCGTCGGCATCGACCGTGCCCAGCAGACGGCGGCTCTCCGCGTGACACGCGTCGCCGATCAGCTCCAGCAGCCGGGCGTACGTGTGCAGCGCCGGCCCGTGGGGTGGCAGCGGCGTGCGGTCCTCGTCGGCCGCGACGACCAGGGTCCGGGTGAGCGCCCTGAGGTGCCCGGTGACACGGCTCCAGCGTTCGTCCTCCGCCTCCGGCGGCGCCGGCGCGGCGGGACGCCGGAACCCGCGCAGGGGTCCGGAGGTCAGCCGCAGGCTCTCCCGGCTCCAGCGCCGTGCGCAGTGCAGTGTCTCCAGCCGGTGCTCCAGACGCGCGGCCGCACTCGACCAGCCGGCCGCGCTCTGCGCGGTCCACTCGGTGGCCCGCAGGTCCGCGGCCACGGTGTGCAGGAGGTCCCCCGCCTCCCGGGCCAGCGCCGCGAGGTTCTCCCACACGTCCCGCAGATGGATCGGCGGCAGCACGAGCGCGTTGACGGCCACCCCGATCACCGCGCCGAGAGCGGCCTGCCCGACCCGGTGCCCGACGGCGGACGCCCCGGCGGCCCCCGTGGCCAGGGTGAACAGCGCGGTGGTCGCGCCGAAGACGCCCTGGTCGCCGAAGCGCGGCCAGTTGGCCAGCAGCATCAGCACGGGGACCGACAGGGCCAGCGCGCCCAGGGTGCTCCCGGTGACCGCCAGCGCGGCCGACGCCAGCACGGTCCCGGCACAGATCGCCGCGAACTGCTGCGCCGCCCGGAGCAGTGAGCTGTACACGGTGGCCTGCACCAGGAGCAGGGCGGCCCAGGACGCCATCAGGGCCATCGGATCACCCAGCCACACGCTCCCCACGAGCCAGGCGAGCAGTGCCGCGCCCGCCGCCTTGAGCGACTGTACGACCAGGTCCCGCTCCCGGCCCGGCCCGCGCCAAGCCGCCCCCGCGGCCCGGCCGACGTAGTTCCCTTCCCGCCGTAGCGTGTCGATCACGCGGGCACCCCCGAGGCTCTGGCTGTCGTACCGATCGCCGTCGTATCACCGTCACACGAGTCGTCCGGTGTGCGTGTCCGGGCCGCCGGGCACGTCGGCCAGGGGGCTGTCCGCCAGGGTCGCCAGCAGGTGGGCCGGGTCCTCGTAGACCGCCTGCGCGCCCGCGTCCAGCAGGTCGGCGCGGGGGATGCCGCCGCACAGGACGCCCACACAACGCACCCCGGCCAGGGTGCCGGCCCGCATGTCCCACACGGTGTCGCCGACGAAGACCGCGCGCTCGGCGGGCACCCCGGCCAGTTCCAGGGCGTGCTCGACGGGCTCCGGTGCGGGCTTGCCCTCCTCGACGTCGTCGGCGCTCGCCGTGGCCGTGATCGCGTCGTCCGCGGCGATCGCCCGGCGCAGCGCGGACAGCTCCGCGCCCCCCGCCGAGGTCGCGAGGACGACGCGCCAGCCCTGGTGCTGGAGACGCCGCAGCAGCCGGCCCGCGTCGCGCAGCGGGGGCAGCCGGTCGAAGAACTGGCCGTACAGGGCCTTGTGGGCGGCGCTCAACTCGGCGTCCCGGTCCTTGTCCCGGTCGTCTCCGAGGAGGTGGGCGATCAGATCGGTGGAGCCCAGGCCCACGGCCCGGTGGACGGCGTGCATGGGCACCTGGTGACCCGCCTGCCGGAACGCCTCCCACCAGGTCGTCACATGGAGGTGGTTGGTGTCGACGAGGGTGCCGTCGACGTCGAACACGGCCGCCCGTTCCATGTGCCGCCCCTTCCTCGCGCGTCTCGTTCCCGCTCCTGCCGCACGAGTACCACGTCAGACGCCCGCCACTCGGGCCGGTGTACGGCCCTCGTGGGTCCAGGCCAGCAGTTCCGCCAGGCCCCAGGTGTTCACCACCCGCTCGGCCGGCGCCCCGCACTCCTCCGCGCGGGCACAGCCGAGGATCTGCCAGTCCAGCTGGCCCGGTGCGTGCGCGTCGGTGTCGATCGAGAACAGCACGCCCGCCTCGACGGCCCTGCGCAGCAGCCGGCGCGGTGGGTCCAGCCGTTCCGGACGGCTGTTGATCTCCACGGCCGTGCCCGACTGCGCGCACGCGGTGAACACCTCGTCCGCGTCGAACTCCGACTCGGGCCGCCCCCGCCCGGTCACCAGCCTGCCCGTGCAGTGCCCCAGCACATCCGCGTGCGGATCGCGTACGGCGGCCACCATGCGCCGGGTCATGGCGCGGGCGTCCATGCGCAGCTTGGAGTGCACGGACACCACCACGACGTCCAGCCGGTCCAGCAGCTCCGGTTCCTGGTCCAGCGAGCCGTCCTCCAGGATGTCGCACTCGATGCCGGTGAGCAGCCGGAACGGCGCCCAGGTCTCGTTCAGCCCCGCCACCACGTCCAGCTGCTCGCGCAGCCGCTCGGGAGACAGCCCGCGGGCCACGGTCAGCCGCGGCGAGTGATCGGTCAGCGCCGCCCACTCGTGCCCGAGTTCGGCCGCCGTCCTGGCCATCTCCTCGATCGGGCTGCCGCCGTCCGACCAGTCGGAGTGCAGATGGCAGTCCCCGCGCAGCAGCGCCCGCAGCCGCCCGCCGACCCGGGCGTCGGGCCCGCCGGACTCCCCGGCCTCGCCCTCCAGCTTCTCCAGATAGCCCGGCGTCGCGCCGGCCAGTGCCTCCCGGACCACCTGGGCCGTCTTCGGGCCGACGCCCTTGAGCGACTCCAGCGACCCGGCCTCCGCCCGCTCGCGCACCTCGCCCTCGGGCAGTCCGGCCAGCACGCGGGCCGCCGTCCGGAAGGCGCGGACGCGGTAGGTCGGCGCCAGGGCCCGCTCCAGCAGGAAGGCGATCCGCTCCAGGGCCTCGACGGGGTCCATCGCCACCTCCTCCTCCAGAGTTCCCCAGGCTCACCGGCGCCGCACGACGGGCGGGCGGAGGGTGGGCCCTCCCGTCGGCGGGCGTGGCCTGAAGGAACCGTTGACGCGGGTTGCGCTCTACGCTCTATGCATGACCGAAATCGCGAGCCCGCACATGTCACACCCGCGGATCATGGTGCTCGGGGTTCAGCCGGGTACGCCTCCGTTCCGCATCATGGAGATCGACGGCATGGTCGTCGGTCAGGCGAGGACCATCACCGACGTCCTGGAGTACGCCGCCGCCTTCGGCATCACGGTGCACGACCTGGACGACCCGGAGGTGGTCCGCTGGGTCGGCGGAGACAAGTTCACCTGGCACCACCGGTAGCCGGCCGGCCGGGTCAGCCGACCGTCCATTTCTGGTTGCCGCCGCCCGTGCAGGTCCAGATCTGCAGCCGGGTGCCGTTGGCCGTGTTGTTGCCGGTCACGTCGAGGCACTTGTCGGCTTGCGGGTTGACGATGTCGCGTGCCGAGCTGACGGCCCATCTCTGGTTGGGGCCGCCCGTGCAGTCCCACAGCTGGACGGGCGTGCCGTCCGCGGTGCCGTTGCCGGTGGCGTCCAGGCACTTGCCGAGCGCGCGGAGCGTGCCGTCCGAGCCCACGGTCCAGCGCTGGGCGGCGCTGCCGTTGCAGTCGTGGAGCTGGACGGGTGTGCCATTGACGGAGTTCGCCCCGGCCACGTCCACACACTTTCCGGCCAGTCCCCGGATCGCGCCCCCGGCGGGGCTGTCGCCGGTGGTCACCGAGACGTGGTCCACCACCAGTTGCTGCGGAAAGACCGTGGAGCCGTCCGGGTCGCCGGGCCAGTAGCCGCCGACCGCGAGGTTCAGGATCAGGAAGAACGGCTTGTTGAAGACCCACTGCCTGCCGCCCAGGTCGGCGGGGGTACGGCGCTGGTAGACGTTGCCGTCCACGGACCAGGTGATCGAGTCGGGCGCCCAGTCGACGGCGAAGGTGTGGAAGGCGTCGGCGAAGGCCTGCCCGTTGGGGAGGGAGTAGGCGGCCCCTATGCCGCCCGACCCGGAGTAGCCGGGGCCGTGGATCGTGCCGTGCACGGTCGAGGGCTCGAAGCCGACGTTCTCCATGATGTCGATCTCACCCGAATCCGGCCAGTCGACCGGTGTGCCGAGCATCCAGAACGCGGGCCACATGCCCTGCCCGCGCGGCACCTTCAGCCGCGCCTCGACATGCCCGTACTGGGCGTTGAACTTCCCGGCGGTGTTCAGCCGGGCCGAGGTGTACTGGCAAGTGCCGTACCAGCACTGGTAGTTGGCGGGGTTCTCGCGGCGCGCCGTGATCACCAGACGGCCCTGGCCGTCCAGCGCCGCGTTCTTGTTGCCCGAGGTGTAGTACTGCCGCTCGTGGTTGTTGACGTTGTCGCCGGTCTCGATCTGCCACTTCGTCGAGTCGACCGCGGCGCCCGCGGGCCCGTCGAAGGAGTCGGAGAACGTCACGGCGGCGGCCGCGACCTCCGGCGGATCCGCCTGCGCGGGCCCGATCTCGGCGGACGCGACCAGGACGGCCGACAGGGCGGCGAGCAGACACGTGCGGAGCAGGCGTGGGGAGGCCATCGTGCTCCCTTCCGTACGGCGCCCCGATACACGGGTGCGCCGACCGAGGTGGGGGGTGAAGATGTCGCCACTTGATTTAAGGAGTGAGATAAGAGGGCGTCAATACCTTGGTGCGGACCAGGAGTTGATCGGGCCGGGTGTGCTCGCCCGCCACCATCCTTCGTCCACCACCGAACCGTCGAATTCCTAGGCTTCTCGCCATGAACGCCGCACACATCGGTGAACTGCTCGCGATCCTGGGCGCGGGCATGGCCGCCGGAGCCGTCAACGCCGCCGTCGGGTCGGGGACGCTGATCTCGTTTCCCGTCCTGCTCGCCACGGGCCTGCCGCCGGTCACCGCCACGGTCTCCAACGCGCTCGGTCTGATCCCGGGCTCGATCAGCGGAGCCATCGGGTACCGCGCGGAACTGCGCGGCCAGCGCCGCCGCGTCCTGAAGTGGAGCGCCGGCGCCCTACTCGGCGGGCTCGCCGGGGCCGCGCTGCTCCTCGCCCTGCCCGCCTCGGCGTTCGAACGGATCGTGCCGGTTCTGGTGGGGCTCGCACTCGTGCTGGTCGCCCTCCAGCCGCTGATCAGCAAGAGGGTGCGCGGTCGCCGGGCACGGAAGGGGAGGTCCACGCGCCCCGACGGCGGCCCCCTGCTGCTCGTCGGACTGACCCTGGCCAGCGTCTACGGCGGCTACTTCTCCGCTGCCCAGGGCATCATCTACGTCGCCCTGATGGGCATGCTCCTCGACGACGGGCTGCAACGCCTCACCGCGGTCAAGAACGTGCTCGTCGCCGTGGTCAACTCCGTCGCCGCCCTCTTCTTCCTCGTCGTCGCGGACTTCGACTGGACGGCCGTGGCCCTCCTCGCGATCGGGTCCGCGGCCGGCGGCCATCTCGGGGCCACGGCAGGGCGCCGCCTGCGCCCTGCCGTGCTGCGCACGTTCATCGTGGTGGTCGGCACGGTGGCCATCGTCCAGTTGGTCCTGCGGTAGGGCCCGCCGGACAGGCCCTACGCCTTCTCGGCGCGCGGCCCCCGCGCGTGCACCGCGCGGCTCAGTCGCCGTCCCAGCAGGAGGTATCCGATCAGGGCCCCGGTGGTGTTGAGGATGACGTCGTCGATGTCGAAAGCGCGCCCCGTGACCAAGGCGCCCTGGGCGAACTCGACGAGGAGCATGACGGTCGCCGTCAGCAGGAGTACCCGCAGGACGCCGCGCGTCCTCGGGGCGACGACGGGAACCAGGATGCCGAACGGAACGCCCAGCAGCAGATTGCCCCCGATCTGCCGGACTGCGTCACGCAGTTCGGGCTGGTCCAGATACGCCCGCAGCGAGCGGCCCGGCCGCAGGTTCGTGTGCGTCAGGGCCTCCGACGCCGGGGAGGGCTGCAAGGTGAGCTTCGCCAGGACCACGGCGAAGGCGACCATGAACGCGAAGGCGCACACCATCGCCAGCAGACGGGCGAGGAAGCGCAACGGGTGCCGCTCGGATCGCGCGGGCGGCGTGGGCTTGGCGGTGCGCTCGGACTTGGTGGCGCGCCGGGTGGCGCGCCGGGACTTGGCGCCGACCGCGGCCTTGGCGGTGCCTCGGGACTTCGCGCTGCCGGCCGACTTGGTGCCCGCCGACTTGGCACCGCCCCCCGATTTGGTGGCGCCTGCGGACTTGGGAGTGCCGGGGTGCAAAGCGGCACGCGAACGTGGGGTTCCACGGGCCATGCGATCCTCCAGTCTTCAACTTCCCTTCGTAGTAAGGGGATTACCCCGGACCGGCGCCACGATGCCCCTCGTGCGGCTCCCGGTCACGGCCGCCCACGGTTTTCCTTCACGCTGTCGGGGCACTCCGGGCGGAGGCCCGCGCGCGCCGCCGCCCCTGTCGTCCGAGGCGGTGTTTGGATGACGCGGAACGGAAGTAACGGACATTCGACCCGCGGAGGTGGCGTGCATGGACCGGCGTACAACGCTGCTCGCCGCAGCCGAGTTCCTGGCCTGGTGGGCCGCGCTCGCCCTGCTGTGGCTGGTCCTCATCACCGCCGTGGACACGCTGGAACTCGTGGTCGGCGCGGGCGTCGCCGCCGTGGCCGCGCTCGCCGCCGTCGCCGCCCGCCGGGTGGTGGCCGGACGATGAACGGCTGGCTCCTCGCGGCGACCGTCGTGCTCGGCGGGGGACTGGGGGCCACCCTCTGGGGCGTCGCCACCGGACCGTTGCGGCGCCGGGTCGTGGCCCAGAACCTGTCCACCGCGCCGGCCTGCACCGGACTGATCCTGCTCGCCCAGGGATACGACCGCCCCGCGTACGTCGATCTCGCCCTGGTCCTCGCCCTGCTCGGCCCCGTCGGCACCCTGGTCTTCGCCCGCCTGCTGACCGACGAACTGGCCGACGACCCGCCCCGCGCCCGGGGCGTCACCTGGGCCGCCGCGGCACTCGCCGCGGCCGTGGTGCTGGCCCTGTGCGTGGCGGTCGGACCGAGCCGGGCGACGGCGAAGCTCCTCCTCGTCGGCGCCCTGCTGATCGGCGGGAACGTCATCGCCTCCCGCGCGCTGTCCGGCGGCATCGCGGGGGTGCGCGGTGGCTGACGCGGTCATCGTCGTCGCGCTGCTGCTGGTCGCCGGCTCCGCCACCGTGGCCGTACTGGTCCGCGACCCCGTGCGCCAGGCCCTCGTACTGGCCGTCCTCGGCGTCGTCCTCGCCGTACTGTTCACCGCGGTGCAGGCGCCGGACGTCGCCCTGTCGCAACTGGCCGTCGGCGGTGCCCTCACCCCGCTGCTGCTGCTCCTCGCGGTCCGCAAGGTCAAGCGGCGCAAGGGGCGTGAGCGATGAACCCGCGCACCCGGCTCGGGCTCGTCGCCGTCGGCGGCACCGGCCTCGCCGTGCTCCTCGTCGCCGCGAGTCTGCGGCTGCCGGACTTCGGCGGCGACAGCCACCCGTACGGCGATCGCGCGGTCCGCGAGTCCCTCGCCCGGCACACCGCCAACACCATCGCCTCCGTCAACTTCGACCAGCGCGCCTTCGACACCCTCGGCGAGATGACCATCCTGTTCGCGGCCGTCGTCGGCTGCGTCGTCCTGCTGCGGCAGACCCGCGACGAGCACCGCGCCCGCCCCGAACCCGCCGACGTGGCCCCGCCCGTACGCCGCTACGCCCTGATCGTCCTGCCGATCGCCCTGGCCACCGGCCTGTACGTCATCGCGCACGGCCAGCTCAGCCCCGGCGGCGGCTTCCAGGGCGGCGTCGTCGCCGCGACCGCCCTGCACCTGCTCTCCCTAGGCGCCGACTACCGCGCCCTGGAACGCATCCGCCCGGTCGGCCTGTACGAGGTCGGCGACGCCGTCTCGGCCTCCGCCTACGTCGTCACCGGCCTCGCGGGCCTCGTCGGCGGTACGGCCTTCCTGGCCAACACCCTGCTGCCGTACGGCACGTTCAACACGCTGTCCTCCGGCGGCACCGTGCCGCTGCTGAACGCGGCCGTCGGCATGGAGGTCGCCTGCGCGGTCGTCGTGCTGCTCGCCCGCTTCCTGGACCAGGCCGTCGAGATCGAGGAGGAGAGCGGGAAGTGAGAGCGCCGTGACGGACGTCCTGCCGTACCTCGTCGCCGTATGGATCTTCCTTGTCGGCTGCTACGGCCTCGCCACCAGCCGCAATCTGATCCACGCCGTCGGCTGTCTGTCCGTCTGCCAGTCCGCCACGTACGTCCTGCTGCTGGCCGTCGGTTACCGCGACGGCGCGACCGCGCCCGTCTTCTCCGACCTCGAACCCGGCGCACGCCCCGTCGTCGACCCGGTCGTCCAGGCCCTCGCCCTGACGGACGTCGTCGTCGGCGCCACCGTCACCGCCCTGCTGCTCGCGCTCGTCATCCAGGTCTCCAAGCGGCACGGCACGGTCGACCCCGACGAACTGTCCGAGCTGCGCGGCTGATGAACGACCTGCTGCCGCTGCTCGTCGCCGTACCGCTCCTCGGGGCCGCACTCCTGGTCGCCGGTGGACGCCGCGTGCCCCGCGTCCTGGCCGAGTCGGTGGGCTGTGCCGTCTCGGCGGGCACGGCCGGGCTCGCGATCGTGCTGCTGCTGAACTCCTCGCCGCCGATGACCGAATGGGTGGGCGGCTGGACGCCCGTCGACGGGCGCACTGTCGGCATCGTCCTCGTCGGGGACGGCGCGGGGCTCGGCATGGCGGCCCTCGCCTCCCTGCTGACCCTCGCGGCCCTGGCGTACTCCTGGCACTACTTCGAGGAACCCCCGCGCCGGCACGCCGGTTCGTTCCCCGCGCTGATGCTGCTCTTCCAGGCCGGCATGTGCGGGTTCGCGATCGCGGGCGACCTGTTCAACGCCTTCGTCTGGTTCGAGCTGATGAGCGTCGTCGCCTACGCGCTGACGGGCACCCGGGTCGAGGAGGCCAAGGCCGTGCAGGGCGCGCTGACCTTCGGGGTCGTCACCTCGCTCGGCGCGTACGCCATGCTGATGGGCATCGGGCTCCTCTACGCCCGCACCGGCGAACTCGCCATGACGCAGATCGGCCGCGGCCTCGACGCGCACGGGCCGCCGGACGCTCTGGTCCTCGCCGCCTTCGTCCTCGTGCTGACCGGCCTGCTGGTCAAGGCCGCCGCCGTGCCCTTCCACCTCTGGCTCCCGGACGCCCATGCCGTCGCGCCCACGCCCGTCTGCATGCTGCTGTCCGGCGTCATGGTCGAACTCGGCGTGTACGGCGTCTGGCGCGTGTACGGCACCGTCTTCGCGGGGCCCGGCGGCCTCCCGGCCGCCGACCTGGAGCGGGTGCTCCTCGTGCTCGGCGCGGTGACGGCGGTGCTCGGCGCGGTCATGTGCTGGTACCAGCGGCACATCAAACGCCTGCTGGCGTACTCGACGGTCGCCCACACCGGGCTGTTCCTGATCGGCATCGGCGTACTGACCCCGGAGGCCGACGACGGGGTCGCGCTGTACGTCCTCGGGCACGCCGGTGTGAAGGCCGCCCTGTTCGCCTGCACGGGCATCCTCCTCGACCGGTACGGCACCGTCGACGAACACGCGCTGCACGGCCGGGCCCGCGAACTGCGGGGCGTCGCCGCGCTGTTCGCCGTGGCCGGCCTCGCACTCGCCGGACTCCCGCCCTTCGGCACGGGGTTCGGGAAGGCGGTCACGGAGGAGGCCGTGGGCGGCCCGCTCGTCGTGCTGTACGTCGCCGCGAGCGCGGTCACCGCCGGGGCCGTACTGCGAGTGGCCGCCCGCGTGTTCCTCGGGCTCGGCCCCACACCCGAGGACGACACCGACTACGAGACGACCGGCGCCGGTGAGCGTCCCGAGACCCGGCACCGGCTCAGCCGCGTCCCCGACACCATGACCGCTGTCCCCGCCGTGCTGCTCGCGGGCGCGCTCGCCGTCGGCGTGGCCCCCGGCTTCGGCGAGGTCGTGGCCCACGCCGTCAACGAGGCCGGGTCCGGCGGCGCCGTGGTGCCCGCACCGCACTGGAGCCCGGCCGGTGTGCTCCTCGATCTCGCCTCGACCGCGCTGGCCCTGGGCCTCGCGGCCGCGGCCGTCACCCGTCCGGGGCTCCTGTCGGCCCCGGCGGGGGCACGTCCACTGCGGCGCCTGCAGTCCGGGCACGTCGGGGACTACGTGGCCTGGGTGCTGGTGGGCGCCACGCTGCTCGGCGCGCTGGCCCTGCCGGGCCTGCCGTCGTAGCCGGGCCCGGGGCCGCCGGAGTCAGGTCCCGTACGTCACCTCCACCTCCTTGAAACCGAGGGAGTGCAGCAGCCCTTCGAGCATGTCGGTGGTGTTGGTCTCGGCGCGTGCCGTCAGCCGGCTGTCCTTGGCCGCGTCGCCGATGTGCTTGACCGCCAGCTGCTGCACGGCCTGTTCGCTGTTCGGGTTGTCCGAGAAGAGATCCCCGAGGCGGTCGAGGAGGCCGCGCTCCTTGGAGACGGCGTAGGAGCGGTCCGGGTCGAGGGCCGGCTTGCCGAGGGCGGCGTGCGGCAGGCGGAGCGTGGCGGACGTACGGTCGTCGTTGACCGTGACGTCGTCCTCGCCGACCTTGCCGAGGTCGACATAGGCGTCCACGGTGCCCGCGCCGACGTACAGCGTGCGGGTGCCGCGGATCGCGTCGGGCAGGAACTTGGCGTCCTTCTCCAGATCCACGACGATCTGGAAGTTGCCGGAGGCGGCGTCGTAGCGGCTCATGTCCTGGATGGACTGGAGCAGTGCGGGACCCGAACGGTCGTTGGTCTCGGTGCCGAACAGGTCCTTGAGGCCGGGGATCACGCTCAGCCGGATCCCGGCGAAGAAGACGACGAGCACCAGGATCAGGGCGCTCACCGCCTTCGCCCAGCCGGGCATGCGCTTGTTGACGCGCTTGATGGGGGTCGTCATGGCGACGTTCCTCCTTCCCTCTTCAACCAAGTACCCCCAAATCCCTTGCCAGACCGGCCCGTTGACCGATTGCCCGGTTCGATCGCCCGCTCCGGTTGCCCGTGTCGTGGTGAGGCCATCGCCACAGGTGCTCGCCCGCGGGGGAGCCGCAACGTTTCTGCTGACGTCAGTAGCATGGGTCCGCCACCCGGAATGATCATGCGAGGAGCGGTTCGTGCGAGAGATCGCCGTGTTCAGCGGTAGTGCCCATCCCGAACTGGCGGCGGAGGTCTGCGCTCACCTGGGGGTGCCGCTCAGCCCCACCCGGGTGAGCCGGTTCGCCAACGACTGCCTGGAGGTGCAGCTCCAGGCCAACTGCCGCGAACGGGACGTCTACCTGATCCAGCCCCTGGTCCGGCCCGTCCAGGAGCATCTCGTCGAACTGCTGCTGATGTGCGACGCCGCCCGCGGGGCGTCCGCCCGCCGGATCACCGTCGTCATGCCGCACTACTCCTACGCCCGCTCCGACAAGAAGGACGCGCCCCGCATCTCCCTCGGCGGCCGCCTCGTCGCCGACCTCATGGTGGCGGCCGGCGCGAGCCGCGTCCTCGCCATGACCCTGCACGCCCCGCAGGTGCACGGCTTCTTCACGGTGCCGGTCGACCACCTGCACGCGCTGCGGGAGCTCGCCGCGCACTTCCGGCAGTACGACCTCTCCCGTACGACCGTCGTCTCGCCGGATCTCGGCAACGCCAAGGAGGCCGCCGCGTTCGCCCGGATGATCGGCGCCCAGGTGGCCGCCGGGGCCAAACAGCGGTTCGCGGACGACCAGGTCAGCATCAGCTCCGTCATCGGGGAGGTGACCGGGCGGGACGTCATCGTCCTGGACGACGAGATCGCCAAGGGCAGCACCGTCCTCGAACTCCTCGACCGGCTGAGGGAGATGGGGCCGCGCTCGATCCGCGTCGCCTGTACGCACGGGCTGTTCGCGGCCGGCGCGCTGAAGCGGATCGGCGAGCAGCCGGACGTACTGGAGATCGTGTGCACCAACACCGTGCCGGTCCCCGCGGAGGAGCGCACCGAGAAGCTGCGCGTCCTGTCCATCGCGCCCGCGCTCGCCGAGGCCGTGCGCCGCATTCACAACGGGGAGTCCGTCAGCGCCCTGTTCGACGCGCGGGGAACCGCCTCATAACGTGCCGGACGTGGCCTCCGGCTGGTTCAGGGCCGCGTCCGGCGTCGGATGCGGCGGCAGCAGCCTGGACAGGCCGGTGATCCTCAGGACGCGCAGGGTGAGCGGGTGGGTGCAGACCAGGTGTAACTGCCCGCCGTGGTCGAGCACCCGGCTGCGGGCCCGGTAGAGCAGTCGCAGTCCGGAGCAGTCGAAGAACTCGACGTTCCTGAGGTCGATCACGAGCCTGGCGTCGGGGCGGGCCGTCACCCGGTCCAGGTACGGGGCTATCTCCACCGCCGCCGAGATGTCGATCTCACCGCGGAACTCCAGCACCGTGTGCCCTCGGTGCCGGTGGACGCGCAGATGCCGGCTGAACGGCGCAGGATCCTGCTGCACGACGACATCGCCTCCGACCTGCTCACTTACGGCGGGCTGCCCAAATCCAGTCCCCGCACTGCAAGTTACCCTCGAACGACCGAATTTGAGCATGTTCGATTGACATATGTCTTCGAATTGCGACAGAGGTTTCGCGGGAGATGTGCGAGATGTGCGGACCGTGGCTACGACAGCGCATGCCAGGCCCGGGAGAGCGCCTGGCGGAACTGCTCGGCCTGGTGGGCCGTGAGGTCCCGCACCATCCGCTCCTCCAGCTCCCGCACCGGCCCCGCGTGCCGCGCCAGTAGCTCACGGGCGGCGTCCGTCAGCAGGATGAGCAGTTCCCGGCGGTTGTGGGGATTGCGCTCACGGCGCACCAGCCCACGGCTCTCCAGGGACCGCACGAGATCGGCGATCGACTGGGCCGTCACGAACGAGTCGCGGGCCAGCTGCGCGGCCGACAGTCCGTCGTGCCGCTCCAGGACGGTGAGCGCCGTGTACTGCAGTGCGGTGATCCCGGACGGCCTGACCAGCTCATCGAGGTGGGAGCGCACGACCAGCTCCACCTGCTTCACCATGTAGAGAAGCGACGGAGCTGCCTTGGTCACCTGGGTGTCGAGCATGGGTTCAGCCTAGAGCATTGACAGGAAACCTGTCTGTAATGAGACTGCGGACCAACAGGAATCCTGTTGGTTGAAATCTTGGCGATGGAGCTGGGGAGTGGCGATGACCACCTACGAGATCGAACCCGGTCGGTTGTTCATCGGGGGCCAGTGGCGCGAGGCCGCCGACGGAGCCCGCACCGAGGTGGTCGACCCGTCCCGTGGTGCGGTCCTCACCACGGTCGCGGACGCCGGCGCCGCCGACGTGGACGCGGCCGTGCGCGCCGCTCGGGACGCCTTCGACGACGGCGCCTGGTCCGGGCTGAGCGGCCGCGAGCGGGGCCGGGTGCTGCACCGGGTCGCCCAGCTGATCCGGGAGGACGCCGACACCATCGCCGAACTGGAGAGCCGTGACGTCGGCAAGCCGATCACGCTCGCCCACGCCGTCGACATGACCAACGCGGCCAACGACTACGAGCACTTCGCCGCCCTCGCCCACGCCCTGGACGGCTCCGTCCGCGACACCCCCATGAACGCCCTCGCCTACGTCCGGCGGCGGCCGCTCGGCGTGGTCGCGGCGATCACCCCGTACAACTTCCCGCTGATCCTCGCCGGTTCGAAGATCGCCCCGGCGCTCGCGGCGGGCAACACGGTGGTGCACAAGCCGGCCGAGGAGACCCCGCTCAGCGCCCTGTTCATGGCCGACCTCTTCAAGCGGGCCGGCGTCCCCGACGGCGTGGTCAACGTCGTCACCGGCGGCCCCGCGGCCGGCGAGGCGCTGCTGCGCAACCCCGGGGTGGACAAGGTCGCCTTCACCGGCTCCACCGGGGTCGGCAGGAAGGTCGCGGCCATCGCCGGGGAGTCGCTCAAGCCGGTCACCATGGAGCTCGGCGGCAACGCGGCCCACGTCGTCTTCGAGGACGCCTACCTGGAGAAGGCCGTCGGCGCGGTCATCAAGGGCTTCGTCTTCAACACCGGGCAGTTCTGCATGGGCGGCCCGCGGCTGCTGGTGGCGCGACCGGTCTACAGCACGCTGCTCGGCATCCTCGCCGACGCCGTGCCCGGCGTTCCGCTCGGCGACCCCCGCAAGCCCGAGACCGTCGTCGGCCCGATGGCGGGGGAGCGGCATCTGCGCAAGGTCGAGGAGTACGTCGACCTGGCCCGCAAGGACGGCGGCCGCATCGTCTGCGGCGGAGAGCGCCTCGACCTCGACGGCGGCTACTACTACAAGCCCACCGTGATCGCCGACCTGCCGAACGACTCCCGCGTGATCCAGGAGGAGATCTTCGGCCCCGTTCTCACCGTCCAGCCCTTCGACTCCGAGGACGAGGCCGTCGAGCTCGCCAACTCCACGCCGTACGGCCTGGCCTCCGGCATCCAGACGGGCAACCTGGCCCGCGCCCACCGGGTCGCCGACCGGCTCCAGGCAGGCATCGTCTGGGTCAACGACTGGGCGATGCTCGACCCCGCGGTCCCCTTCGGCGGCGTCAAGGACTCCGGCTTCGGCCGCGAGTACGGGCCCGAGGCGCTCGACGCCTACACCACCACCAAGTCCGTCGTCGTCTCGCTCGACTGAGCGCCCTGCCAAGGAGTTCGTACGATGTCCATCCCCACCCGCGCCGCCGTCGTCGAGTCCGGCGGAGCACCCTTCACCCTCTCCGACGTCGAGCTCGCCGAACCCGGACCGCACGAGGCCGTCGTCCGCATGGTGGCGACCGGCCTGTGTCACACGGACCTCGGAGTGGCGAGTGGCGGACTGCCCTTCCCCCTGCCCGGCGTCCTCGGCCACGAGGGCGCGGGCGTCGTCGAGGCCGTCGGCCCGGCCGTGACCGGCGTCGCACCGGGCGACCACGTCGTGCTGTCCTTCACCTCCTGCGGCGACTGCCGCAACTGCCGCGGCGGGCACCCGGCGTACTGCGCGACCTGGCTGCCGCTGAACCTCCTCGGCGGCCGCCGGGCCGACGGCACCAGCACGATCAGCCGGGGCGGCGAGGACCTCGGCGGTCACTTCTTCGGGCAGTCCTCGTTCGCCGAGCGGGCGCTGGTGGACGAGCGCAGCCTGGTGAGGGTCGACCCGGAGGTGCCGCTCGCCTCGATCGCCCCGCTGGGCTGCGGCGTGCAGACCGGAGTCGGCGCCGTCTGGAACGTGCTCAAGCCCCTCACCGGCAGCACGGTCGTCGTCCTCGGCGCCGGAGCCGTCGGCCTGTCGGCCGTCATGGCCGCCGCCCTGACCCCCGCCACCAACATCGTCGCCGTCGATCGAGTCGGCGAACGCCTGTCCCTGGCAAAGGAGTTGGGCGCCACCCACACCGTCAACGCGGCCGAGGCCGACCTCGGGGAGGCGCTCGCCGGGATCACCGGCGGACTGGGCGCCGACGGCGTCGTCGAGACCACGGGCAACGTCGGCGTCCTGCGCCAGGGCGTCGACGCGCTCGCCGCCCGCGGCACCCTGGTCGTCGTGGGAGCCCCGCCCTTCGGTACCGAAGTTGCCCTGGACGTCAACGGTCTGCTCGGCGGCAAGCAGGTCGTCGGCCTCACCCTCGGCGACGCCGAGACGCAGACCTTCATCCCCGCCCTGGTCCGGCTGGTGAAGGAAGGGCGGCTCCCGCTGCACCGCCTGATCAGCACGTATCCCTTCGCGGAGATCGACCAGGCGGTGCGGGACATGGGCGCGGGCAAGGCGATCAAGCCCGTGCTGACCTTCTGACCGAGGTCAGTCCACCACCAGGACCAGCTTCCCCGTGGTCCGGCCGGTGTCGCCGAGCCTGTGTGCCTCGGCGGCATCGGCCAACGGGAAGGCGCCGGCGATCGCGGGGCGCAGCTTCCCCGCCTCCACCAGCTCCGCGATCGCCGTCAGGCCGCTGTGGGAGGCGTCCACGAGCATCCGAAGCGCCCGCACACCCAGCCGCCCGGCCTCCTGGTAGAGGTCGTCCGAACCGCCCGGCAGGATCGAGACGACGAGGCCGCCCGGGCGCAGTACGCGCAGTGAACGCGTGCTGGTGTCACCGCCGAGCGTGTCCAGCACGACATCGACGTCCTTGACGGCCTCGGCGAAGTCCGTCTCCCGGTAGTCGACCACCTCGTCCGCGCCGAGGCTCCGCAGGAACTCGTGCTTGCCCGCGCTCGCCGTGCCGATCACATGCGCGCCCCGTGCCTTGGCGATCTGCACGGCCACGTGACCGACCCCGCCGGCGGCCGCGTGGATCAGCACCCGCTGCCCCGGACGCACGTCGGCGTACTCCACCAGGGCCTGCCAGGCGGTGAGGGACACCAGCGGAAGAGCGCCCGCCTGCGTGTGGTCGATCGAGGCCGGCTTGTGCGCGAAGGCGCGGGCCGGGGCGGTGACGTACTCGGCGTGCGAGCCGTGGCCGAACGGGTAGGACAGCATCCCGAAGACCTCGTCGCCGGGCTGGAACCGGGCGACGCCGACGCCGACCGCCTCGACCACGCCGGAGACGTCCCAGCCCAGGACGAAGGGCGGCTCGCCCAGGAAACCGCCGGTCGCGCGGTGCTTCCAGTCGGTCGGGTTGACGCCGGCGGCGCGTACGCGGACCAGTACCTCGTTCGGGCGCGGCGTCGGGCGCTCCAGTTCCACTTCCTTCAGGACCTCGGGACCGCCGAGGACGTCCTGGCTGATGGCTCGCATCGTGTTCACAGTGCTCATGGTCGACCAGCCTGCCGGGGCCCGCAGCGCAGGAGAATGGCACGATTGCCAACCTTCGATAGGATCGTGCCATGCGTGGTGAACGACAGGTGGAACGGGCCGAGCGGGTGGTGGTGCTGGCCCTGGATGGCGTCTACCCCTTCGAGCTGGGCATCCCCAGCCGGATCTTCGGCGCGGCCGACGGCCGGTACGAGGTGCTGACCTGCAGCGTCGACGGCCGGCCGGTGCACAGCAACGCGGACTTCACGATCGGAGTCCAGTACGGCCCGGAGATCCTCGCCACGGCCGACACCGTGGTGGTCGCCTCCATGGCGCCCCCGTACGTCCCCACGGAGCTGTCCGCCGAGGTCGCCGCCGCGCTCGCGCTGATCCGCCCGGACGCACGCATCGTGTCGATCTGCACCGCAGCCTTCGTCCTCGCCGCGGCCGGCCTTCTGGACGGCCGCAGGGCCACCACGCACTGGCAGGTGACCGACCTGTTCCGGCGCCGGTACCCGCACGTCGACCTGGACCCGGACGTCCTCTTCGTCCACGACGGCCGGATCCTCACCTCGGCCGGCGCCGCCTCCGGCATCGACGTCTGCCTGCACATCGTCCGCGTCGACCACGGCCACGAGCTGGCCAACGCGGTGGCCCGGCGCTGCGTCGTGCCCCCGTTCCGGGACGGCGGCCAGGCCCAGTACATCGAGCAGCCGGTCCCGGAGAGCGGCGCCGCGAGCACCGCCGCCACCCGCGCCTGGGTCCTGGAGCGCCTCGACGAACCCCTCACGCTGACCGACCTCGCCGCCCACGCCCGGATGAGCCTGCGCACCTTCGCCCGCCGCTTCCACGACGAGGTCGGCCTCAGCCCCGGCCGCTGGCTGATCCAGCAGCGCGTCGCCCGCGCCCGGCATCTGCTGGAGTCCAGTGATCTGTCGGTGGACCGGATCGCCGGCCAGGTCGGCTTCGCCACGGGTGCCTCCCTGCGCCAGCATCTGCACGCCGCCATCGGGGTGTCACCGCAGGCGTATCGCCGTACGTTCCAGGCGGCTTCGCGGTAGCCGGACGGCGGTCCGCGTGACTTCTCACGCCCCTGGGGCGGCGTACACGCGCGTGCCCCCGACGTAAGTGAGGGACACCCGCGTCTCCGCGATCGCCTCCATCGGCCCGTCGAACGGATCGCGGTCCAGGACCACGAGGTCCGCGAGCGCTCCGGCGCGCACCTCGCCCGTGTCGTCGAGGTGGTTCACATACGCCGAGCCCGCCGTGTAGGCGCTCAACGCCTCGGCGAGTCCGATGCGTTCGCCGGGCAGGAACACCGGTGTGCCGCCGCCGTCCGGGGGCACGCGGTTGACCGCCACATGGATCCCCTGGAGCGGATCGGGGCTGCTCACCGGCCAGTCGCTGCCCGCCGCGAGCCGGGCGCCGGAGCGCAGCAGCGCGCCGAACGGGTACTGCCACGCGGCCCGTTCGGGCCCGAGGAACGGAATGGTCAGCTCGTCCATCTGCGGTTCGTGCGCGGCCCACAGCGGCTGGATGTTCGCGGTCGCCCCGAGCCGGGCGAAGCGCGGCACGTCGGCGGGCTGGACGACCTGGAGATGGGCCAGGTGGGGCCGCGTGTCGCTCGGCCCTCCGCCGGCCTTCGGCCGGGGGGACCCCCATCGCGCTTCGCTCGCGGCGCGCGCGGCCTCGATCGCGTCCAGCGCGTCGCGTACGGCCCGGTCGCCCAGGGCGTGGAAGTGGCACTGGAAGCCGAGCGCGTCCAACTCGGTGACGTACTCGGGCAGTTGCCCGGCGTCGATGAAGCTGGTGCCCCGGTTGGCGGTGGCGCAGCCGCACTTGTCGAGGTAGGGGTCCAGCAGCGCCGCCGTTCCGGTCTCGGCGACGCCGTCCAGCATCAGCTTGACGCTGCCCGCGCGGAACCTGCCGTGGCTCAACGCGGCCCGCCGCTCGACCAGTTCGGGAATCTGCTCGGCGCCCCGCTCGCGGTCCCACCACAGCGCGCCGACGACGCGGGCGGTGAGCGAGCCGTCCCGCGCGGCGGCCAGATACGCCTGCGCCGGGTCCTCCATCCCGAGGAAGTCCCCGACCAGCGCGTCCTGCCAGGCGGTGATGCCGAGCGCGTGCAGATGCCGCTGGGCGTGCAGCAGGGCCGCCGTCAGGTCGGCCGGTGTCGCCGGTGGGGTGAGCCGCCCCACCAGCTGCATCGCCCCCTCCTGCAAGGTTCCGCTCGGCTCACCCGAGACGTCCCGGTCGATCCGCCCGTCGGCCGGGTCGGGCGTGTCGCGGGTGATGCCGGCGAGCGCGAGGGCGCGGCTGTTGACCCAGGCGCCGTGATGGTCGCGGTTGGGCAGATAGACCGGTCGGTCCGGCACCACCGCGTCCAGCAGCTCCTTCGTCGGCGTACCGCCCTCGAAGGCCTCCATCGACCAGCCGCCACCCGTGATCCACTCCCGCCCGGGGTGCGCGTCGGCGTAGGCGCGCACCGCGGTGAGCGTCTCGTCCGCCGTCCTCGCCCCGGTCAGATCGCACCGGGAGAGCTCCAGTCCGGCCGGTACCGGATGTACGTGCGCGTCCTGGAACCCGGGCATCAGCAACCGCCCGGCGAGGTCCACCACCTCGGTCCGCGGCCCGGCGAGATCGTGCACCTCCTCCCGTCCTACGGCCGTGACGCGGTCGCCGGTGACGGCCACGGCCGTCGCTGTGCGGCCCTCGGGAGTGAGGACGGGGCCGCCTGTGAAGAGGAGATCTGCGTGCATGTTCCGTTTCCTGGTCGGGGTTCATCGGGACGTGGCGAGGAGCCGGGGCGCGTCGGCGTCGGTCCCCTTGCCGGTGCGGAAGTACGGCGATCTGCGCACCCACTTGGCCCATGCGGCGGCCACGAAGCCCGACGCGATCATCGCCAGCGGGGTGGACAGCAGGAACCATCCGTTGTCCGCGCTGACCTCGAAGTGGTCGGCGGACGTGTAGAACGACCAGCCCAGATAGCCACCGAGGCCGAGCAGGGCCGCCGCGCTCAGCGCGGGGAACACCACCGCCCGTATGCCCTCCCGCCAGTCCTCGCGCAGCAGCGAGCGGAAGCGTACGGCGGCCGCGACGGCCGTGAGGGCGTAGGACAGGGCGACCACGATGCCCACGGCGCTCACCGTCGCCATGATCATGTCGGCGAGGCGGGGGATGATCAGCGCGAGCGCCGCGACCAGCGCCGCCAGTACGCCGATGAGCACGGTGCCGGCGGCCGGAGTCCCGTACCGGGGGCTGACCTTGGACCACACCGGCCCGAGCGTACGGTCGCGGCTCATCGCGAACATCGCCCGGGCCGTCGGGATCACCCCGGCCTGCAGCGAGGCGACCGCCGAGAACATCAGGGCGATCAGCGGGAGCGCCGCCCACGGCTGGGACGCCAACCGCTCGCCGAAGAAGGCCAGGCCCTCGGCGCCGTGGCCGGCCAACTCCTCCTCGGACAGGACGCGTTGGAAGGCGATCGAGCCGAGCAGGAACAGCCCCAGCATGGTGCACAGGGTGGTGATCCCGGCCCGGGAGGCGTCGCGCGGGTCGCGGACCTCCTCGTTGACGCTGAACGCCGACTCGAAACCCCAGTAGCAGAACACCGACAGCAGCAGGCCCTGCGCGAGTGCCGTCGCCGAGGGGATCGCGAACGGGTCGAACCAGCTCAGGCTGAAGTCGTGCGGTCCGGTCACGATGCCGTACCCGCAGAAGCCCAGCAGGACGACGTACTCGAAGACCAGCAGCCCGGCCTGGAGACGGGCGGCGGCGCGGATGCCGGTCACGGCGGTCAGCGTGACCGCGACCAGGACCAGGATGCCGACCGCCGTCGTCTGCGCGGTCGAACCCGGGTCCAGCGCGAGGCCGCCCACCCGGTGCAGTCCCGCGTCCCCGGCCAGTTGGAGCAGGGCCGAGCCGGTGACCGCCGTGGTGTACGCGAGGAACGCCACCACGGCCACGATGTTCACCCAGCCCACCATGAAGCCCAGCCACGGGGTGAGTGAACGGCCCACCCACACATAGCCGTTGCCCGCGTTGGGCTCGACCTTGTTGAGCCGGGAGTACGCGCCCGCGATGCCCAGGACCGGCAGGAACGCCAGCAGCATGATCGCCGGCAGATGCAGGCCGACCACCCCCGCCGTGACCCCGAGACCGATGCCGATGCTGGTGGTCGCGGCCGTACTGGAGGCGGCGATGGCGATGCCGTCCAGGACACCGAGGGATCTGCGCAGCGCGGGCTGCGCCGCTGGGTCGACGCTGTGGGGCTGGTCGGACATGGCCTCTCCGCTCGCACCGGGGGCCTGGGCGGCCCCGATGAGCGGACATGAAACTGTCCGGAGGGTTAACAGGTCAACGGTGTTGTCATAAGGTGCCGGGCACCGGACCGAGGGAGGCAGTCCATGGGAGGCAGTCCATGAGTGAGCGTGTCGTCCCGCCCGCCGCCCGGCGGCGCAGGCGCCCCACCAAGCAGGGCGTCGTGCTGTCCGAGGGACTGATCGTCGAGACGGCCCTGAGGCTCATCGAGGAACACGGCGCCGACGCCCTCTCGGTGCGCCGCCTCGGCCGGGCGCTCGGCGCCGACCCCAGCTCGCTGTACCGCTACTTCCGGACCA
Organism: Streptomyces viridochromogenes; assembly: GCF_001270495.1. Taxonomy (GTDB): domain Bacteria; phylum Actinomycetota; class Actinomycetes; order Streptomycetales; family Streptomycetaceae; genus Streptomyces; species Streptomyces viridochromogenes_A. The sequence goes on along the minus strand of NZ_LGUR01000196.1, from coordinate 27,908 downwards.
CCGACGACCTGATGCTCGCCATCGCCGACGAACTCATCGGCCGTACGCTGCGCACCTGGCGGCCCACCGGCGACTGGCGCGCCGACCTGTGGGATCTCGGCCTGCGCATGCACGCCGGGGCGCTCGCACACCCCCGGGCGGCGGTGCTCAGCTCGTACCGGGTGACCGGGCGGGCGTACGAGATCCAGGCGGTCGAGACGATCCTCGGCGTGCTGCGCGAGGCCGGGTTCCCCGACGGCGAGGCCGTGCGGATCTACCACGCCTTCGTCGACCAGGCACTCGCCCACGGCGCCCTCGACTCGGCGAGCGCGGCGATGCCGAAGGCCGCGCGGGAGGCGGAGGCGGCCGTCTGGCGGGCGACGTACGCGCGTCTGTCCGCCGACACCCACCCGCACATCGCCGCGACGGCCCGCCATCTCGTGGCGGACATGGCGCACAGCTCCTATCCGGCGGTCCTGGACCTGCTGCTGAGCGCGGCGGCGGTGCGGCTGGCGGAACACCAGGAGCGGAAACCCGGGACCGGCCGCGAGTTGGGCAGTCACACTGGAAACGTCCGTCGACAGTTGCCGCGACAGGAGGCAGTCCGCAGATGACCCGCCCGCCCGCACGCCCCGCCAAGCAGCGCAAGCAGGACACCCTGAACCGACTGGAACACGACGAGGACGTGTGGGTCGCCACGGCCGAGGTCGACGGAGGCGTGCCGTATCTCGTCCCGCTGTCCTTCCTCTGGAACGGTTCGACCCTGCTGCTGGCCACGCCGGCCAACAGCCCGACGGGCCGGAACCTGAGGCTGACCGGCAGAGCGCGCCTCGGCGTCGGGCCGACCCGTGACGTCGTCATGATCGAGGGCACGGCCGACACGATCGCCCCTTCTCAGCTCCCCGAGGAGGAGGCCGACCGCTTCGCGTCCAGGACCGGCTTCGACCCCCGCCGACTCGCCACGCCCTACCTGTACTTCCGTGTCCGTCCACAGCGGGTGCAGGCCTGGCGTGAGGCCGACGAGATCGCCGGGCGGGAGCTGATGAAGGACGGGCAGTGGCTGGTGGCGGACTGAAACGCCCTGGCCGGGACACCCGTGGGGGACAGGGCGCGGGACAGGACCGTCCCGCGCCCCTGACCCTTCGGAGGAGTCATGCCACTGGTGACAGCGGGTTTCGTGGTGCTCGACTGTGCCGAGCCCGAGAAGCTCGCCGTGTTCTACAAGGAACTGCTGGACGGCGAACAGACGGACGCGACCGCCAACCGCGTGGAGATCAGGGGCGCCGACGGCACGCGGCTGGCATTCCGGCGCGACATGAACGCGACCCCGCCGAGCTGGCCGCGCCCCGAGAACTCCCTCCAGGCCCACCTGGACTTCGTCGTGGCGGACCTGGACGAGGCGGAGCGCAGGATCGTCGGGCTGGGCGGCCGTCCGGTGGAGACGAAGGACGCGGCCGGCCCCTACGAGGAACGCGGCTACGCCGACCCGGCCGGCCACTCCTTCACCCTGCACCGCAGGGCCTCCACGGCGCCGAAGCAGGGCTGAGCCACACCAGGGCCGCCGGGGCCGCCGGGGCGGCCCCGGCGGCCGCTCAGTCCCGGCCGCCCTTCTCGCTGACCGGCCACACGCCCGTCGAGCGCTCGATCGCCTTCGCGCCGGTGCGGTCCGCCAGGCTGCGCGCCATCGCGAAGAGGGCGCCCTGGACCGCGGCCGCCAGCAGGATCTCCCCCCAGCCGCGGTCCCGGTCCAGGGCGTCGGGGGCGTCCTCCTCGTGCCGTATCGCCATCCAGGTCTTGCGGAAGGCGAGCCCCGCCAGCGCGCCGCTCGCCCAACCGAGGGCGAATCCCAGCGGCTTGTAGGCGAGAGGGAGCTTCGCCTTCTTCTGCTTGCTCTTCTTGGCCATGTGCCTGTGCCTCCTTCGTCGGTCAGGGCCGTCCGTGCGCCGGGACCCGCTCGGCCTCCGGAACCGGCCCGGGCGGCGTCCCGTCGCCGAACGGCCTGCCGCCCAGCTCCGCACGGTGGTGCGGGGTCAGCCAGCCCGGCAGATCCGGCCCGAGGGGCACGATGCCGGTCGGGTTGATGCCGCTGTGTACCTGGTAGTAGTGCCGCTTGATGTGGTCGAAGTCGACGGTGTCACCGAATCCGGGCGTCTGGTAGAGGTCGCGGGCGTACGCCCACAGGACCTGATCCTCCGTCAACTTCCAGCGGTTGCACTTGAAGTGGCCGTGGTAGACGGCGTCGAAGCGGACCAGGGTGGTGAACAGCCGGATGTCCGCCTCGGTGATCGTGTCGCCGACCAGATAGCGCTGCTCGGCCAGCCGCTCGGCCAGCAGCTCCAGCCGCCGGAAGAGACGCGCGCAGGCCGTCTCGTACTCCTCCTGACCGGTGGCGAAGCCCGCCCGGTACACCCCGTTGTTGACGTCCTCGAAGACGTCCGCCATCACGGCGTCGATCTCGTCCCGCAGCGGTTCGGGGTAGAGGTCGGGTGCCCCCTCGCGGTGCAGCGCCGCCCACTCGGTGGCGAGGTCGAGCGTGATCCGCTGGTAGTCGTTGGTGACGAGCCTGCCGCTGGGCACGTCCACGATCGCGGGCACGCTGACGCCGCCCGGGTAGTCGGTCTCCCGCCGGTCGTAGGCCTCGCTGAGGAAGCGGATGCCGAGCACCGGGTCGCGGTCGTCGGGGTCCAGCGTGAAGCGCCAGCTGCGGTCGTCCTGGATGGGGTCGGCGATCGCCAGGGACAGGGCGTCCTCCAGGCCGAGCAGCCGCCGGGAGATCACCGCCCGGCTCGCCCACGGACAGGCGCGGCTGACCACCAGACGGTACCGGCCGGCCGCCACCGGCCAGCCCTCCCGGCCGTCCACGGTGATCCGGTCCGCGAAGTGGGCCTTCGACCGTTGGAAGGACTTCCTCCCGTAGGCGGTGTTGCCCCCGCCGCTCATGACCCGGCTCCTCTCTGCCAGACGTCTCCTGATCTCACCGAGTCCCCCGATTTCCGCCGACCGCACGGTGTGAGCCGGATCGGCCGGGGCAGCCGGGGGAAAATGAGCAGTACGCCCAACGCGCCGCAGGCCGACCACAGGACCCGTGTCACCGTCCTGGTGGCTCTCACCGCGAATCTCGTCATCGCGATCGCCAAGGCGGTCGGCGGAGTCGTCGCCCACTCGCCCGCGCTGCTGTCGGAAGCCGCGCACTCCGTGGCGGACAGCGTGAACGAGGTCTTCCTCCTGGCCGCCCTGCGCCGCAGTCGACGCCCCGCCGACGCCCGCCATCCCTTCGGCTACGGCAAGGAACGCTTCTTCTGGTCCCTGCTCGCGGCCGTCGGGATCTTCGTGATGGGCGGGTGCTTCTCCTTCTTCCAGGGCGTCGAGGCGCTGCGCGGCGGCTCCGAGGAGAAGTTCGGCGGCTATGTGGCCGGCCTGATCGTGCTCGGTGTCGCCTTCGCCGCCGAGGGTCTGTCGCTGGTGCGGGCGCTGTACCAGGTGCGCGGGCAGGGCGGTGTCGCGAAGGGGCTGCGTGACCCGGCCCTGCGCACGGTCGTCGCCGAGGACGGCACGGCGGTGCTCGGCGTGACCCTGGCCTTCGCCGGCATGGCGCTGCACATGGTCACCGGGCAGGTCGTCTGGGAGGCGTCGGCGTCGCTCGCGATCGGCGCGCTGCTCGTCTACGTCGCCTACCGGCTGGGCCGCGAGGCCCGCGACCAGCTGATCGGAGAGGCCGCCCACCCCGAGGCGGCCGCCAGGATCCGGGCGCTGCTGGAGGCCCAGCCCGAGATCGACAGTGTGGAAGCCCTGTTCACGATGAAGACCGGGCTCGAAACGGCCCTGGTGGCGGCCCGTGTCGATCTGATGCCCGGCTTCGACAGCGAGCAGGTGGAGGAGGTCGCCGTCCGTATCAAGCGGTCCATCGCCCGGACCGTGGCCGAGGCGGACCAGATCTTCCTCGACGTGACCGAACGCTCCGCGCGCGAGGCACAGGGAAGCCCCGCCGCGACGGGGGAGCGCGGCGGGGCCTGACGCACGTGTGCCCGGCACACGGGGGTTCATGCGTCCTGAAAGAGAAAAAGTTTCCGGAGGCCGACCGGCTGCTGCCGGGGCCCGGCTCCGACCCCGGTGAGACTCCGGTCAGTCCTCGTCGAACGGCTCCAGCACGAAGACCGGTATCACCCGATCGGTCTTCTCTTGGTAGTCGGCGTACGGCGGATACGCCGCCACGGCCCGCTCCCACCACTCGTCCTTCTCCGCGCCGGTGATCTCGCGGGCCCGCATGTCCCGTTTCACCGGCCCGTCCTGGAGTTCCACATGGGGATCGCTCTTGACGTTGTGGTACCAGACCGGGTGCTTGGGCGCCCCGCCCAGCGAGGCCACCGCGGCATACCGGCCCTCGTGCTCGACGCGCATGAGCGGCGTCTTGCGGATCTTGCCGCTCCTGGCACCCCGGGTCGTGAGCAGGATCACCGGCCTCCCCGTGTTCTGCAGGGTCGTCCCCTGGGTGCCGCCGGAGCTCTCGTACAACTCCACCTGGTCGCGTACCCACTTGGTCGGGCTCGGCTCGTACTCGCCGTCGAGAGGCATGGCCTCGGTCCCATCGTCGTGTCCTGATGCTGACTGACGCCCTACTGCAACAACGGCACGGACGGAAATCATCCTGCCGCGGCTACACCAGCATCCCCACGGCCAGCGCCAGGATCACACCGCTCGACACCAGCGCCGTCACCAACCGCCCCCGGTACCCCGTCAGTACGCGTCCCAGCAGCGCCCCGCCCCCGGCGAGCAGCACCTGCCAGCTCGCCGACGCGGCGAACGCGGCCAGGACGAAAACGCCCTGTTCCGGGGGCGCTGCCGGGTCCGTCGTGCGCGTGCCGAGGACGAGGGCCACGAAGTAGATCACGGTGGTGGGGTTGAGCAGAGTGATGCCGAGCAGCGCCAGGTAGGCGCGCGCCGGACTCGGGGGAGGGGCGGCGGGAGCGGAGCGGGTGGACTGCCGGTGGTCGCGGTAGTGCCGTACGGCGATGACCGCGCCCCGCACCGCGAGGGCGGCCAGAACCAGGGCGGAGGCCCAGCGCAGCGGCACCAGCACCGGGCGCAGCGCGGTGGCCAGCGCGGAGCCGCCGAGGGTGGCCACCAGCGCGTAGAGCCCGTCGGCGGTCGCGACGCCCAGCGCGGCGCAGACCCCCGTCCGCAGGGAGGTACGGGCGGTGAGGGAGACGAGGTAGGTCGCGACCGCGCCGACCGGGACGGCGATGCCGTAGCCCGCGAGCAGCCCCGCGACGAGCGCGGCGGTCACGACGTGGGAAGCGCGGGCCTCCACGGTCGGCCGGGCTGCTGCCGGCGCGCCACCGGGCGAACGGTGTCGGTCAGCGGCAGGAAGGCGATGGTCGTAGACATGGCCGGATTCTGCGGGTGGCGGCGGTGTGCCGACAAGGGAATTTCTCCGGAGTGCCGGGCGCACGCCCCGCGACCGAAGCTCTGTGCGACGATCCCCGGCCAGATTGTCCGTGCGCCTGATCTGGCCGAACTTGGCGTCGCCCCCTAGATGCCTGAGGCATCTAATGAAGATCGGCACGACGCACTCTTCGTCTGCGAGGTCTTCCATGACGGACATGACGGAACCGCACACCGTCGTCTTCCCCCAGAGCCGGACCTGCCCCTACCACCCGCCCACGGCCTACGACCGCCTGCGTGACGCGCGCCCGCTGGCCCGGATCTCCCTCTACGACGGCCGACCGGTCTGGCTGGTCACCGGACATGCTCTCGCCCGCACCCTGCTGGCCGACGGACGGCTGTCCTCCGACCGCACCCGGCCCGACTTCCCCGCGACCACCGCACGGTTCGCGGGTCTCCGCATGCGCAAAGGCGCGCTGCTGAGCGTCGACGACCCCGAACACCGGGTCCAGCGCCGGATGATGGTTCCCAGCTTCACGCTGAGGCGTGCCGTCGAGCTGCGCCCCGAGATCCAGCGGATCGTGGACGAACGGCTGGACGCGATGATCGCCCACGGAGCGCCCGCCGAGCTGGTGAACGACTTCGCCCTGCCCGTTCCCTCGATGGTCATCTGCGCCCTGCTGGGCGTCCCCTATGCCGACCACGACTTCTTCGAGGAGCAGTCGCGGCGCCTGCTGCGCGGCCCGACGGCCGCCGACACCATGGCCGCCCGCGACCGGTTGGAGGCGTACTTCGCCGAGTTGATCGACCGCAAGCGGAAGCAGCCGGAGCCCGGCGACGGCGTCCTGGACGAACTCGTCCACCAGCAACTGCGCGCGGGTGAGCTGGACCAGGAGGAGGTCATCGCCCTCGCGACCATCCTGCTGGTCGCCGGCCACGAGACGACCGCCAACATGATCTCCCTGGGCACCTACACCCTTCTCCAGCACCCGGACCGGTTGGCCGAGTTGCGCGCCGACCCGTCGCTGCTGCCCGCCGCGGTCGAGGAGCTCATGCGGATGCTGTCGATCGCCGACGGCCTGCTGCGGGTCGCCGTCGAGGACATCGAGACGGACGGCGGGACGATCCGGGCGGGCGAGGGCGTGGTCTTCTCGACCTCGGTCATCAACCGCGACGAGTCCCTCTACCCCGACCCCGACACCCTCGACTGGCATCGCTCGGCCCGCCACCACGTCGGCTTCGGCTTCGGCATCCACCAGTGCCTCGGCCAGAACCTGGCCCGGGCCGAGATGGAGATCGCCCTGCGCACCCTCTTCGACCGCCTGCCCACCCTGCGCCTTGCCGTCCCTGCGGAGGAAATCCCCTTCAAACCCGGCGACACGATCCAGGGGATGCTGGAACTCCCCGTGACCTGGTAAGAGGCTCCGGTCATGCACAACGAAACGCGCGAATCACACGAAACGCACATCGACATCGACCACGACCTCTGCGTCGGCGCCGGCCAGTGCGCTCTGGTCGCCCCGTCCGTCTTCACCCAGGACGACGACGGCTTCAGCGCCCTGCTGCCCGGCCGCGAGGACGGCGGCGGCGACCCGATGGTGCGGGAGGCCGTCCGGGCCTGCCCGGTCAGCGCCATCACCGTGTCGGAAACGGGGAGTTGACGCCGGACACCCCGCTCGACCACCTCGCTCGATTCACCCCAGCGCCGGGCGGGCCCGCATCCGATGCCGGGTCCGCCCGCCCGATCTCAGCGCGCCGCCACCAGCGACCGCGCCGCCTCCCTTGCCTCCGCCGCCGGTCGCGTACCGCCGGTTATGCCCGCCGTCACCATCGCGCCCTCGGCCAGCAGGAACAGCGGCCCGGTCAGCGCGTCGGGGAGCCCTGCCGCGGTCACCAGTGAGGCGAGGTAGTCGCGGAACGCCTGTTTGTGCGCCCGGACCTGGTCGGCCACCCGCTCCGACCGGGCGCCGAGCTCGCCGTACGAGTTGATCCAGGCGCACCCGCGGAAGTCCTCCTCGGCGAACCACTCCTCCAGCCAGTCGAAGACGGCGAGGATCCGCCGCCCGGGGTCCGGCTGCCGCTCCGCGTACGCGGCGAGCTGCCCACGCCAGCGCACGTCGCGCCGCTCCAGATACGCCACGACGAGCTGCTCCTTCGCCGGGAAGAGCTGATAGAGCCGCTTCAGCGAGACGCCGGACGCGCCCCGGATGTCGTCCATGCCGACGGACTGGATGCCGCGCCCGTAGAACAGCTTCTCCGCGGCGTCCAGTGCCTGCTCCCGGGCGGTTGCGCTGTCCATGTACGACCACTCCTTGACGCGAGAACGAGCGTTCTCCTACGGTAGCAGCCAAGGCGGAGAACGCACGTTCTCCGCTCGCCCGCACCGCCGTTCCGGCCCCGGAGGATGACATGACCGACCGCCCGCCCCTGCCGCCGTTCACCCGCGAGAGCGCCGCACGGAAGGTGCAGGCCGCCGAGGACGCCTGGAACACCCGCGACCCGCACAAGGTGGCGCTCGCCTACTCGGAGGACTCGGTGTGGCGCAACCGCGACACCTTCGTCACCGGCCGCGCCGAGATCGTCGCGTTCCTCACCGCCAAGTGGGCGCGCGAGCAGGAGTACGCGCTGCGCAAGGACCTGTGGGCCTTCGACGGCAACCGCATCGCGGTCCGCTTCCAGTACGAGTGCCAGGACACCGACGGGCGTTGGTGGCGGTCGTACGGCAACGAGTTGTGGGAGTTCGACGCGCACGGGCTGATGACCCGGCGCGAGGCGAGCATCAACGACGTACCGATCGAGGAGAAGGAGCGCCGTATCTTCGGGCCGCGCCCGGAGAACGAGCGCGGGCTGTCCTTCCCGGTGCGCTAGGCAGGTCGAACCCGTTGAGTCAGACCGGTTGAAGCCGTTGAGTAGTGTTCCCGGGTGACCCAACAGGCCCGGAAGTCCTTCCTCTACGTCGTCGTCTGCGCCGCCGGGATCGCCGCGGACGTCAGCAAGCTGATCACGGCCGCGCAGGAGCGGGACCTGGAGGTCGGCGTCATCGCGACACCGGTCGCCATGAACGGCTTCTTCGACACCGCCGCCGTCGAGGCCCTCACCGGCCGCCCGATCCGCTCGGCCTGGCGCACGCCCGCCGATCCCCGCCCCTTCCCGCCGCCGGACGCCGTCGTCGTCGCACCGGCCACCTTCAACACGATCAACAAGTGGGCCGCCGGCATCGCCGACACCCTCGCCCTGGGCACCCTGTGCGAGGCGTACGGCCTCGGCGTCCCCATCGCCGTCCTGCCCTGCGTGGCCGACGCGCTGGCCGCCCATCCCGCCTACCAGGACAGCCTGATACGGCTGCGCGGGATGGGCGTGCGCTTCGGCGAGCCGTACACCGGCGCGGCGGGGGAGGACGGTGTCCGGCCGGACTTCGGCTGGGAGCGCGCGCTCGACCTGCTGGACCGCCACTGAGCGCCGTAGGCTCCACTGGTACCCCACCCCGAAGGCAGGAGCAGCAACGATGCAGTACGTGAAGCTCGGTTCGACGGGCCTGGACGTGTCGCGGATCTGTCTGGGCTGTATGACCTACGGGCTCCCCGACCGTGGCGTGCACGAGTGGACCCTCGACGAGGAGGCCTCACGACCGCTGATCCGGCAGGCCCTGGACGCCGGGATCAACTTCTTCGACACCGCCAACGTCTACTCCGACGGCACCAGTGAGGAGATCGTCGGCAAGGCGCTGCGCGACTTCGCCCGCCGGGACGAGATCGTGCTCGCGACGAAGGTGCACGGCCGGGTGCGGCCCGGCCCCAACGGCGCCGGACTCTCCCGCAAGGCCATCATGACGGAGATCGACCACAGCCTCGCCCGCCTCGGCACCGACTACGTCGACCTCTACCAGATCCACCGCTTCGACCCGCACACCCCGGTCGAGGAGACCATGGAGGCCCTCCACGACCTGGTCAAGGCGGGCAAGGTCCGCTATCTCGGGGCGAGTTCGATGTACGCCTGGCAGTTCTCCAAGATGCAGTACACGGCCGAGCGGCACGGCTGGACCAGGTTCGTCTCGATGCAGAACCACTACAACCTCCTGTACCGCGAGGAGGAGCGCGAGATGCTCCCGCTCTGCGCCGACCAGGGCGTCGGCGTGCTGCCCTGGAGCCCGCTCGCCCGCGGCCGGCTCACCCGGGACTGGGGCACGGTCACCGACCGCAGCGCCGGCGACGACTTCGGCAGCCGTCTCTACGCCGACAACGACCGCGTCGTCGTCGAGGCCGTCACCCGCGTCGCCGAGGAACGCGGCGTCTCACGCGCCCAGGTCGCCCTCGCCTGGCTGCTCCACCAGGACACGGTGGCGGCCCCGATCATCGGCGCCGCCAAGCCGCACCACATCGAGGACGCGACGGCGGCGGTCGAACTCCGGCTCACCGACAAGGAGTTGGAGGAGCTACAGCAGCCATACAGCCCCCACCCGGTCATCGGCCACTGAAACGCCCCTTCCTCACGCGACCGGCCACGACGCACCCGCAGCCGACAACTCAGTGGGGCCCGTAGGGCGCGAACTCGCTGCCGCACGGCCCCGCCCCTTCGCTCTCGCCCAACGGCACACGATCACCGCTCATCGACACCGTCCGGTAGTACGCCCCGATCCGCTCGGTCGAACGCCCCACGTAGTGCCCGATGAACGACCGCCGAAAACGATCCACCGTACGGTTCGGCTGCGACCCGTGCACCAGGCTCCCGTTGAAGAACAGAACGTCTCCCGGTTCCATGTCCACGGGTACGGCCACCAGACCGGGCGGCGGCGGAACGAACTCCCGCGCGAAGGACACCTCGGCGTCCGCCAGTTCCGGGCAGAACAGGTCCATCTCATGGGTGCCGGGGACGACTTCGAGTCCGCCGTTGTCCCGGTCGATCACATCGCAGGCGATCCACGCCGCCACACACGTGCCCGGCTCGACCCGCAGATAGAAGTTGTCCTGGTGCAGCGCCTGCCCCCGGGCACCGGGCGGCTTGAAGTAGAACATGCTCTGCGCGGCCAGCACCTCCTCCCCGAGCAGCGCCTCCAGCACGCCGCGCAGCCGGGAGTCCAGCAGCACCCGCAGTGACAGCTCGTCGAACTCGTGCGGCTGCATCACCCTCGGGTACGCGTGCAGCGGGTCGCTGTCCGACGGGCGCGGCTCGAAGTGCCCGGGCACGGGCCCGGCCGCGTGCAGCGCCGCGAACCGATCGCACAACCGGTCGATCTCGTCGCCCCCGAACAGCCCGCGTGCGACGGTGAACCCGTCCTCGCGGAACCGGCTGAGCCAGGTCTCGGGCAGGATGGGAGTGCCGGTGGCGCCCATGCCCGTGGCTGTCATGTCGGCTGTCATGTGTCCACTCCTCGGTCAGGTGTCCTCTCCGGACCACGCTAGGCCGACGCACGTCCCAGGAGGATGACTGTGAGCGCTGACGGATTGCCCGGGACTGCTGCGCCCGGTGTGCCCGCACCACCGCCCGGCCTGGTCGTGGTCGGGCATTTCGACCAGCCGCCGACGTACGGGATCAGCCGGCCGCGGGGCGCCGACAGCTGGCTGTTCACGTGGACGACCGGTGGGCGGGGCCGGCTGTGGCACGGGAGCGCCGAGGCGACGGCCGGGGCGGGGGACCTGGTGGTGCTCGCGCCGGGCGTTCCGCACGGCTACGCAGTGGATCCGGGAGCGCGGCACTGGCGGTTCTGGTGGGCGCACTGCCAGGCGCGGACCTCGTGGCGGTCCTGGCTGCGTCCGTACGACGCCGGGGAGGGGATGTACGTCGTCACGCCGACGCCGGACTCGGTGCACGGCCGCGTCGAGGCGGCGTTTCGCCGGATGCTCGCCGACGCCCGCTGGACGGGCACCGAGGCGCCGCCCGCGACGGCGCCGGGGGGCGACGCGGTCGCCGTGGCCCATGGCACCGCGGCCCGTGAACTCGCCCTGTGCTCACTGGAGGAGGTCGTCCTGCTCACCGCCGGCACCGCACGGGCCCAGCCGCCCCGGCCCGGCATCGACGCCCGGGTGCGCCGGGCCGAGGCGCTGATGGCCGCCGACCCGGCCGCACCGCACACCGTGCGCTCGCTCGCCGAGCATGTCGCGCTCTCGCCCTCCCGGTTCGCCCACCTCTTCACCCGGCAGCTCGGGCAGTCACCGATGCGCGTGCTGCGCGAGGCACGTCTGCGGCACGCCGCCCGGTTGCTGGAGAGCACCGACCTGTCCGTGGAACGCGTGGCAGCGGCCTCGGGGTTCGTGAGTCCTTTTCACTTCAACCGTGTGTTCCGTGAGCGGTACGGGAGGCCGCCGGGCGCGTACCGGGGGAGCGGTCCAATGGTTGGCGCATGACTTGTGAAGGCGGGGTGAAGGTCCGTACGTCCGTATGACCAGGCATGAAAGTCGGAGATCGGCCGTTCAATGGTTTTCGCTCGCGCTCTGGCGGAGCTGAGTGGATACCATTTCCAATTGCCCCCGCTGATATGCCGTAATCGCCGCGGACTGCTATTGACCATTCGTCAAACGGTGAGCGTCGCGCACGCAATGCACAAAAACCGGAATCGCTTGTTCTCTGCCCCTGACCTGTGAAAAGGTGTGCCTCGCTCCCCAGTGCCCCAGGCTTCACAAGAGCCGCGCCCGGAGCATACCCCTTGGTATGGACCTTCAATGCCGAATGCCCTCCGGAGGAATACCGTCGTGCCTGACGCAGGCCTGTCGAATTCGCCTGACGACGCCCGCCTCTTCGATGTGACGGACGCTCAACTGAGCGCCGAACTGAAGAAGTGGACGGGGGTGACACCGGCGCTGCACCCCGTCGGTGAACTTCTCGACCGGCACTGGGAAGCGGGCTTCGCCTACGCACGGCTGTGCACCGCCGATGCCCGGTCCGCGGGCATGCTCACCACCGCGGCCTTCACCCGGCTCTTCGGCGAAACCCTGCGGCAGACCGGTCCGACGGCCGCGTGGCGCCCCCAACTGCTCGTCACCGTGCGCCGGATCGCCGCCGAGTGGGACACCGACCACAGGCGCGAGCTGCTCCACCCCGAGTTGCGGTCCGAGACGGAGGGCGCGGAACGCGTCGCCGCCCGACTGCTGCCCCCGGCGAACCGGCGGCTGCTGACCGGAGCCTTCCAGCGGCTTCCCCAGGCGGCCCGCTGTCTGCTGTGGCACACCGAGGTCGAGGCCGAACCACTGGCCGTACCGGCCGGGCTCCTCGGCCTCGACGAGGAGTCCGCCCGCGTCGAACTGGGCCGGGCCTGCGAGCGGTTGCGCGAGGAGTGCCTCCAGGTCCACCGCGAACTCGCCCCCGAGCACGAGTGCCGGCAGTACCTGCGGATGCTGGACGTCACCTACCGCCGCGGCGGCGTCGACGTGGACCCCGACCTGCGCGAGCACCTGGAGCGCTGCGGGCACTGCAGTGACACCGCCGACCAGCTGACCTTCTTCAACCAAGGGCTCGGCGTCGCACTGGCCGAGGCCGTGCTGGGCTGGGGCGCGAGACCCTACCTGGACGCGAGAGCGCGCCAGGCCGAGGCGCCGGCCGAGGCGCCGCCGGCCCCGGAATCCGCCGCGCCGATCGCGGGCGAGTCGTTCTTCTCCGACGCCGCCGACTTCGTCCCTCCGGCGGATGTCCCGCCCCCTCCGGCACATGCCCCCGCTCCTGCGAGTGATGGCTTCGCCCCTGGGGCGGCGGCCTTCGCCTCCAGCGGGGAGATACCCGCGCCCGCCGGTCCGCCTTTCGCCCCCGCAGGCGAGTCCTTCGCCGCCGCGGCGTCCGGCGGCTCCCCCGCGGGGACGGGCCCCCGCGCCGGACGCCGGGCCGCCCGTCGGTCCGCCCGGCAGACCGACGCCACCACGGCCCCACCCACCGGCGCCGACCGCACCTGCTCCGGTCGCGCGGCCCTCAAGGCCGCCCGCCGTGCCTCCCGGCGCCGCAACCTCACCGCGGCCGTGGCGACCGTCAGCGCCCTGGTCGTGGTGCCGCTGGTCATCTGGTCAGCGGGCGGATCCGACGAGGGGTCCGCTCCGACCGCGAACGACCGCCCCACCGAGGCACCCGACGCCGACCCTGGCGCCGACGCGGGATCCGCCACCAGCAACCCGTCCTGGGCGGGCGCCGCCGAGGCCGCGAAGGGCGAGCTGCGGGGGCGGCTGCACAACATCGGGTCCGGGCTGTGCGTCGGCATCGTCGGCGCAAAGGCCGTCAAGGACGCCGAGACCGAACTCACCAAGTGCTCCTCGGCGCCCGGCCAGCAGTGGTCGTACGAGACCGACGGGCTGGTGCGCAGCGCGGCGAACCCCGATCTCTGCCTCGACTCCCACCTCGGGTACTCGGTCCGGCTGGCCCCGTGCAAGGGTGCCGCCGATTCCGAGACCAAGAACGTCCGCTACGACTTCACCCTCCAGGGCACCCTGGTGCCGCGCTTCAACCAGGACCTGGCCCTGAGCCCCGCCGCCACCGACGGCTCGGGCGCCCTGGTCCTCAAGAGCCGCGAGGACGACACCGAGGCCCAGCACTGGGTTATCGACACGTCGAAGACGGAACTCCAGCTGGAGGTCGTCAACTGGGACTCGAAGGCGGAGGCGGCGAACACGCCGACCCCGACCCCCACCCCTGAACCGTCGAAGACGCCGACCCGCACGCCGACACCGTCCACCACCCCGGCGCCGCAGCCGACGGCCACGAGCCCGTCCCCGACCGACGCGTCCTGCTACTCCAACCCGTACTCCTGCTCCTGGGACGGCCAGAACGGGTCCGACGGCGGGTACGGGAGCGGGTACGGGTACGGGGGTGACGGTTACGGCGGTTACGGCGGTTACGGCGGTTACGGATACGGCGGTCGCGGCCGCGGCTGACCGGACCGATCAGCCGCCGGTGCCGGGCTGGACAACCGTCAGGCGCACCGCGGACTCGTTCCCGGCCACCGGCACCTCACCGGCCGTCCAGGTCACCTTGAGCGGATCCCGCTCGTCGGGCGGCGTCACGAGCAGCGCCGTCGGCAGGGCGGTACGAGCACCGCTGATCTCGGGGCTGGCGAAGGACAGCCCGGCCCAGGCGCTGCGGCCCGGGGCCAGCGTGACGGTCGTGGGCGTGTCGGGGGAGCGCTTCGGATCCGGTCCGAGCTGCTTGCCGGACGCGTCGACGAAGGCGGCACCCGGATAGCCGCGGACGGTGCAGACGCGGTCGGCCGTATTGGTCAGCACGATCGGGAAGTTCCGCTGTCCGGCCCCCGGACTGGGGCGTCCGATCGACGCGCGCAGCTCGGACGTACGACAGCGCGGGGCGGCGGCGCCCGACTGGGTCACCGGGCTCTCGGTGCCGACGGTGTCAGCGGTACCCGGTCCGGTCGTGTCCGGCCCGGTCGTGGGGCTCCCGGTGTCCGCCGTGGCCGAACCGGTCGTACGGCCGCTCGTGGCGGCCGGTGTCCGTGCGGCGCCCGTGGAGTCGGCACCGCCGTCGCACGCGGCCAGCAGGCCCAGCAGCGCCACGGCGGTCACGAGGGGAGTCACCCGGTGTAAGGAGTGGAAGGTCCGTGCACGTCCCATGTCTGTCACGACTCCCCGCTTTTCCGCCGGCTACTCACCGCTTTTCCGCCGCGTACTCACTCCTCGTCGAGGAGCCCGATCTCCGCCCAGATCGTCTTGCCGTCCGCCGTGTGCCGGCTGCCCCAGCGCTGGGTCAGCTGAGCGACCAGCAGCAGTCCGCGGCCACCCTCGTCGAAGGTCTTGGCGCGGCGCAGGTGCGGTGCCGTGTGGCTGGTGTCGGACACCTCGCAGATCAGCGTCGCCGTGTCATGGATCAGCCGGAGCCGGATGGGGTGGATGCCGTAGCGGATGGCGTTGGTGACCAGCTCGCTGACCACCAGCTCGGCGGTGAACGACGCCTCGGTCAGACTCCATACGCCGAGCTGCTCCAGGACCTGTTTGCGGATGGGCGCGACGAGCGCGGGGTCCGCCGGGATGTCCCAGGTCGCCACCCGGGAGGACGGCAGCCCCTGGGTGCGGGCCAGCAGCAGGGCCACGTCGTCCGCGGCGCCGGACGGCGGGAGCAGGGCGTGCAGGACGCGGTCGCACGTCTCGTCCAGCGAGTCGGAGAACGCCGACAGCGCGTCGCACAGCAGCGCGTGGCTGGCGTCGACGTCCCGCTCGCGGGTCTCGACCAGTCCGTCGGTGTAGAGGGCGAGCACCGTGCCCTCGCGCAGCTCGACCTCGGCCGACTCGAAGGGCAGCCCGCCCAGGCCCAGTGGCGGTCCGGCCGGCAGCTCGATCTCCCGCGGGGCGCCGCCGGGCGGCACCATGACGGGCGAGGGGTGTCCGGCCCGGGCCATCGTGCAGCGCCGGGAGACCGGGTCGTACACCGCGTACAGACAGGTGGCGCCGACCTCCCCCGAGACGCCGTCGGTGCCCGCCTCCTCGGACAGCCTGACGACCAGGTCGTCGAGGTGGGTGAGCAGTTCGTCGGGCGCGAGGTCGATGTCGGCCAGGGTGCGCACGGCGGTGCGCAGCCGACCCATGGTGGCCGAGGCCTGGATGCCGTGCCCGACGACGTCCCCGACGACCATCGCCACCCGCATCCCGGACAGCGGGATCACGTCGAACCAGTCACCGCCCACATCGGAGCGCGCCGCCGGGAGATAGCGCGAGGCCGCTTCGAGCGCGGCGGTGCGCGGCAGGGACCGGGGCAGCAGGCTGCGCTGGAGGGCGAGGGCGGTCTCGCGTTCGCGGGAGTAGCGGCGGGCGTTGTCGATACAGACGGCGGCGCGGGCCGTGATCTCCTCGGCCAGCAGCACGTCGTCGGGCGTGAACGGCTCGGGGTTCTCGAACCGGGTGAGTACGGCGACGCCGAGGGTGGTGCCGCGGGCCTGGATCGGCACCGACATGGTGGTGTGGATGCCGTACTCCTGGATCCGCTCGGCCCGTGCCGGATCCCAGGAGAGCCACTGCGCGAGGTCGCCGGTCGCGGTCGACGCGACGAGGGTGTGGCCGGCCAGCAGCGCGTCCGCCTGCGGCGAGGGGGTGGGATACACATCGACATGTCCCGGCTTGACCACGGCTTCGGGGCTGCCGGTGTTGACCGACCGGTGGGCGGTCTGGCGCAGGCCGAACGGGGCGGTGAGCCGGCCGGTGAGTGCCTCGCCGTCGTGCTCCAGGGGGTCCAGCAGGTCGACGCTGACGAAGTCGGCGAGCGCGGGGACACAGATGTCCGCCAGCTCCTGTGCCGTCCGTGTGACATCGAGGGTGGTGCCGATGCGGACGCTCGCCTCGTTCACCAGTTGCAGCCGCTCCTGGGCGAGGTACTGCTCGGTGAAGTCGTGCGCGGCGACGGACACGCCGCGCACCCGCCCCCTGGCGTCGGTGATCGGGGCCAGGCGGGCCAGCCAGGCGTGCGTTCTGTCGCCGCCGACCGGAACGTAGGTCCGTACGTCGGTGCCGCGGCCCGTGGTGAGCACGCGCAGCAGGTGCCGTTCGATGTCGACGCTCTGCCGTCTGCCGGTCAGCTCCGATGCCCGTAGACCCCGCACATGCTCCTCGGACAGCTGGAGGACCTCCGCCATGACCGGGTTGATCCTGTGCAGTCGAAGCCGCTCGTCGTAGATCGCGATGGCGCAGGGCGACGCGAGGAGCCCGACGCTGTCCAGCGGATCGTCGGGCAGCCGTGGGCCGTCCCCCTCCAGCGGTGTGACCACGAGCCAGTGGTGGGGCCCTGCGCCCTGGGGCCGCAGACGGTGGGCGAGCAGCCATACGGAGACCGTGCCCCCGTCGCGGCGGCGCAGCGTGAGGATGCCGTGCCAGCGGTCGCCCCGCGGGGCGGGGCGTCCCTCCTCGTCGGCCAGCAGATCCACGGCCGGGCGCCCCACGACCTCGGCGGCCCGGTGGCCCAGCAGCCGCTCGGCGCCGGCGTTCCACTCGACGAGTTCGCCGCTGTCGTCGATGACCGCCCGGGCCGTCGCGGCCTCGTCGAACGGATACTCCGGGCTCATGCTCGCCACTCCAACGCGCACACTCACGGTGATCAAGCGTGACACTCGGGCTCCAGCCTAGTGCTTCGGCGACCCATCCGTACCGGAACTCTCGGGCGCACTCTTGACTGCTCCGCATCCCTCACCGTCAGAATCTGTTTGTTCACGATCAGTTGTGAGTACTTCTGGGCCCTGATGAGGGAGAGCCGGCGCCATGACAGTCACTCGAAGATCGTTACTGCTCGCCTCCACGGCCGCCCCGGCGGCCGGAGCACTGCTGAGTACCTCGACGGCACGGGCCGCGGAGGTCGCCGGGGCGGCCGATGCCGCGTCCGGCCGCCGCACGGTCGCGTTGCGCGACGGCTGGCGCTTCGCCCTGGTGAACCCGGGGGGCATCACCGACCCGACCGGGCAGTACGCCGATGCCGCCGACCCCGGCCACGACGACTCCGGATGGCGCGAGGTCGCGGTGCCGCACGACTGGAGCATCGAGTTCGCCCCGACCACCGAGCACGGCACCACCAGCGGCACCGGCTTCTTCCCCGGCGGCCTCGGCTGGTACCGCCTCGCCTTCACCCTGCCGCCCGCCCTCGCGGGCAAGCGCATATCGGTGGAGTTCGACGGCGTCTACATGGACTCCTACGTCTACTGCAACGGCAGGGAGGTCGGCCGCCACCCCTACGGCTACACCGGCTTCGCCCTCGACCTCACCGACCTCGTGCACACCGACGGCAGCACTGAGAACGTGCTCGCGGTCAAGGTGCAGAACCGCCTGCCCAGCAGCCGCTGGTACTCGGGCAGCGGCATCTACCGCGAGGCCCGCCTCGTCGTCACCGAGCCGGTGCACGTTCAGCGCTGGGGTACGTACGTCACGACGCCGGAGATCACCGAGGAGCGGGGCGTCGTCCGGGTCCGGACCTCGGTGGTGAACACCTCCGGCGGCGGCACGGACGTCGAGGTCGTCTCGCGGATCGTCGGTCCCGACGGCCGCACGGTCGCCCGTACGTCCTCCACGGTCCCCGTCACCGACCGGGCCACCGAGACCCATGAACTCACGGTCCCGAGGCCCAGGTTGTGGGACTTCGAGACCCCGCACCACCGCTACACCCTGAAGACCGAACTGCGCGTCGGCGGCCGGACCACCGACACCTACCGCACCGCCTTCGGCTTCCGCACCTTCCGCTTCGACCCGGACGACGGCTTCCACCTCAACGGCACCTACAGCAAGATCAAGGGCGTCGACCTCCACCACGACCTGGGTGCCCTCGGCGCCGCCGTCAGCATCGACGCGATCCGGCGGCAGATGGCCATCATGAAGTCGATGGGCGTCAACGCCTTCCGCACCTCCCACAACCCGCCCTCGCCGGAGATGATCCAGGTCTGCGAGGAGATGGGCATCGTGATGCTGGTGGAGGCGTTCGACTGCTGGCGTTCGCCCAAGACGCGGTACGACTACGGGCGCTTCTTCGACGAGTGGGCCGACAAGGACATCACCGAGATGGTGCTGGCGGCCCGCAACTCGCCCGCCGTCCTCGTGTGGTCGATCGGCAACGAGGTCTCCGAGTTCACCTCGACCTCCGGACTCGCCATGGCCGACCGGCTCATCGCCGCCGTCAAGGCCTCCGACGACACCCGCCCGGTCGTCATCGGCTCCCACCGCCACCGCAGCGTGCCCGCCCCGGGCTCGCCCGGCGACCTGATCCTGGCCAAACTCGACGGCCTCGGCCTCAACTACAACACCGCCAAGTCGGTGGACGCCCTGCACGCCCGCTATCCCCACCTGTTCCTCTTCGAGTCCGAGTCGTCCTCCGAGACGTCCACCCGCGGCGCCTACCAGGAGCCCGAGCGCCTCAACACCGGCGAGAACCACACCCCGGGCAAGCGCGCGACCTCGTCGTACGACAACAACCTCGCCTCCTGGACCATGAGCGGCGAGTACGGGCACAAGAAGGACCGGGACCGGAAGTGGTTCGCCGGGCAGTTCCTGTGGTCCGGCATCGACTACATCGGCGAGCCCACCCCGTACGACGTCTTCCCGGTGAAGGCGTCCTTCTTCGGCGCGGTCGACACGGCCGGCTTCCCGAAGGACATGTACCACCTGTTCCGGAGCCAGTGGGTCGGCGAGCCGATGGTCCATCTGCTGCCGATGACCTGGAACCACCGGGAGGGCGACACGGTCGAGGTGTGGGCGTACTCCAACGTCGACACCGTCGAGCTGTTCCTCAACGGAAGGTCCCTCGGCACCCGGACCTTCGACACCAAGAAGACCGTCGACGGCCGGGCCTACCTGGAGACGACCGAGGCGACCGGCGACGACAAGACCTTCACCGACGGCCCCTACCCCGGCAGCTACACCAGCCCGAACGGCAGCGCGGGCAAGCTTCATCTGACCTGGAAAGTGCCGTACCGGGCAGGTGAGTTGAAGGCGGTGGCCCGCAGGGGCGGCAAGGCGGTCGCCACCGACGTACTGCGCACGGCCGGTGCGCCGAGGGCCGTACGGCTGAGCGCCGACCGCGAGTCCCTTGCCGCCGACGGCCGTTCACTGGTCTTCGTGACCGCCGAGGTCGTCGACGCCCGGGGTGTGGTGGTGCCCGACGCCGAGGACCTGATCACCTTCGAGGTGACGGGCGGCTCGCTCGCCGGGCTCGACAACGGACGGGAGGAGAGCGCCGAGCGCTACCAGGCCAGTACGCGTACGGCCTTCTGCGGCAAGGCACTGGCGATCGTACGGTCCGGTACGAAGGCGGGTGCCCTGAAGGTGACCGCACGGGCCGAGGGCCTGCGGAGGGGCAGCGTGACCGTGCGGACGTCTCCCGCCCGTTCGGCAGCGCTCACCCCGGCCGCGGAGTTCGAGCCGGACCACCCGGCGCCGACCAACTACCCCTATGCGGACGCCAGTTACTCCGGCCGCCCCGACACCCTCCCCGCCGCCATGCTCGACGGCGACCCGGCCACCGGCTGGTCGAACGGCTTCCTCAAGTCGGCCACGGCCCTGCTGCCGGCCTTCGACGGGGCCAGGGTGGAGGACTGGGTCTGCGTGGACTTCGGGCGGGCGCGGACCATCGACCGGGCGGAGGTCTCCTTCACCGTGGACGCCACGCACACGCTGCCCGCGTCGGTCGTGGCCGAGGTGTGGGACGGCCGACGGTACGTGCCGGTAGAGGGCGCGTCCGTGGGCTGGGCCACCGCCTCCGACGCGCCGACCATCATCACCTTCGACGCGGTACGAGGCTCCCGGCTGCGACTGACCCTGACCAGTGCCCACCCGGGGGAGCCCCGAGGGGCGATACGCATCAGCAAGCTGGAGGCACCGGCCACCTGAGCCACGTCACGGTCCGGACGCCGGGTCCGGCCGCGCCCTCGAAGGGGCGCGGGGCTGTTTCGATATTGCGCTACCGCCGCGTGGGCGCGACCAGCCACAACGGCGCCGCAGCCGAACACGACCGTCCGGACCGTTGACGTAGTGTCATGTCGCCAACAACCATGGCTGCGTCCGCCTCTGGGAGCGCTCCCACCCCGAGCGTAACCCGCCCCTCCCCCGAGGAGCCCAGACGTGAAACGACGCAGAACCACCTTGCTGACCCTGACGGCCCTGCTGGCCGCGGGCCTCACCGCGCTCCCGGCCACACCGGCCGGCGCCGAAGAAGTCGAGCAGCTGAAGAACGGCACCTTCGACACCACCACCGACCCGTGGTGGGCGAGCAGCAACGTCACCGCGGGCCTGTCCGGCGGGCAGCTCTGTGCCGACGTGCCCGGCGGCACCACCAACCGCTGGGACGCCGCCGTCGGCCAGAACGACATCGCCCTGGTGAAGGGGGAGTCGTACCGGTTCTCCTTCACCGCGGACGGCACGCCCGAAGGGCACGTCGTGCGGGCGATCGTCGGACTGTCGGCGGCGCCGTACGACACCTACTTCGAGGTGACGCCGGAACTGAGCGTCTCCGGGAACTCGTACGCGTACACCTTCACCTCGCCCGTCGACACCCCGCAGGGGCAGGTCGCCTTCCAGCTCGGCGGCAGCGCGGACGCGTGGCGCTTCTGCATGGACGACGTCTCGCTGCTGGGCGGGGTCCCGCCCGAGGTGTACGAGCCCGACACCGGGCCGCGGGTGCGTGTGAACCAGGTCGCCTATCTGCCCGCCGGGCCGAAGAACGCCACCCTGGTCACCGACGCCACCGAGAAGCTGCCCTGGCAGCTGAAGGACGCCTCCGGCGCCGTGGTCGCCCACGGCCGGACCGTGCCGCGCGGCACCGACGCGTCCTCCGCGCAGAACGTCCACGCCATCGACTTCGGCGCCTACCGCAAGCAGGGCAAGGACTTCACGCTGGTCGCCGACGGGGAGGCGAGCCGCCCCTTCGACATCGGGACGGCCGCCTATGAGCGGCTGCGCCTGGACGCCGTGAAGTACTACTACACACAGCGCAGCGGCATCGCGATCCGCGACGACCTGCGCCCGGGCTACGCCCGCCCCGCCGGACATGTCGACGTCGCGCCCAACCAGGGTGACGGCGACGTGCCGTGTCAGCCCGGCGTGTGCGACTACACCCTCGATGTGACGGGCGGCTGGTACGACGCCGGCGACCACGGCAAGTACGTCGTCAACGGCGGCATCTCGGTGTGGGAACTGCTGAGCACGTACGAGCGTGAGACGCTCGCCCGCACCGGGGAACCGAGGAAGCTGGGCGACGGCACCCTCGCCATCCCGGAGAGCGGCAACAAGGTGCCGGACATCCTGGACGAGGTCCGCTGGGAGCTGGAGTTCCTGCTGAAGATGCAGGTGCCGGCGGGGCAGCCGCTGGCCGGCATGGCGCACCACAAGATCCACGACGAGCAGTGGACGGGCTTGCCGCTGCTGCCCAGCGACGACCCGCAGAAGCGCGAACTGCACCCTCCGTCCACCGCGGCGACCCTGAACCTGGCGGCGACGGCCGCGCAGGCGGCACGCCTGTACAAGCCGTACGACAAGGGATTCGCGGCGAAGACGCTGGCGGCCGCCCGCACGGCGTGGTCGGCGGCGCTCGCGCACCCCGACCGCTACGCCTCCGAGAGCGACGGCATCGGCGGCGGCACCTACGCCGACAACAACGTCACCGACGAGTTCTACTGGGCGGCGGCCGAGCTGTATCTCAGCACAGGTGAGAAGGAGTTCGCGGACCACGTCCTCAACTCGCCCGTCCACACGGCCGACATCTTCGGCGCCCTCGGCTACGACTGGGCCAGGACGGCGGCCGCCGCCCGGCTCGACCTGGCGACCGTGCCGAGCGGGCTGCCCGGCCGGGACAAGGTGCGCCAGTCCGTGATCAAGGGCGCGGACCGCTACCTGGCAACCCTGAAGTCACAGCCGTACGGGATGCCGTACGCCCCCGAGGGCAACCTCTACGACTGGGGTTCCAACCACCAGATCCTGCACAACGCCGTCGTCATCGCCACCGCGTACGACATCTCGGGTGCCTCGAAGTACCGTGACGGCGCGTTGCAGAGCATGGACTACCTCCTCGGGCGCAACGCGCTGAACATCTCGTACGTGACCGGCTACGGAGAGGTCAACTCCCGTAACCAGCATGCCCGTTGGTACGCCCACCAGCTCGACCCGAGCCAGCCCAACCCGCCGGTCGGCACGCTCGCCGGCGGGCCGAACTCGAGCATTCAGGATCCCTACGCACAGAGCAAACTCCAGGGCTGCGTCGGTCAGTTCTGCTACATCGACGACATCCAGTCCTGGTCGACCAACGAACACACGGTCAACTGGAACTCCGCGCTGACCCGGATGGCCTCCTTCGTGGCAGGCCAGGGATAGGCAGACCCTGACGAGCCCGTCGGCGCGGAGAGCGGTGGCGGGCTCGTCGGCGGTGGCCGGCCGCGGCTACCGGGTGATGTTCTTCACCGGGAGCACCTTGCTCGCGCCCGCAACGTAGTAGTCCTTGGGGGCCGAGAAGAGCACGAACTCGTGGTCGTACGCCCGGATCCTGGTGTTGATGGTGAAGTTGCCGTCGGCGTCCGTGGTGGTCTGCGCGTTGTACTCGCTCTCGAAGTACTGCCGCAGGTAGACCCGGGTCCCGGCGACCGGGCCGTGCCCGGCGGGCCAGGTGACCTTGCCGGTGACGGTGAGGCCGGCGCCGGGGTGCACGACGACCCTGCTGACCCGGTAGGACAGGGAGCTCGCGACCGGCTCGACGCTCACGGCGGTGTCCGCGAAGGCCATCTGGCCGTCGGTGGGGTCCGTGTCGTACATGGCGCGGAACTGCACCTCGTGGCGGGGGGAGAGGTAGGGGCTGGGCCGGTCGTCCCAGCGGTCCGCCGGGACGTCGTCGAGCGTGAACCGTCCCTCGGCGTCGGTGCGGACGGTGCCCAGGCTGCGGGTCTCCCATTCGGTCGGGTCGATGGGGTCGCCCCAGGGGTTCCAGGTGTCGAACAGGACGGACTGTTCGAGCTGGACCGGGGTGTCCGCGGCGGGCGTTCCGTCCGGCCGGGTCAGCGTCCCGGCCAGGTCGACCGTCCGGTCGGCGAAGTCGGTGGTGGCGGTGGAGCTGGTGAGGGTCATGGTGTAGTCGCGGTCCGCCGCGTGGGCGGACGGTGCGACCAGCGCGCCGGTGAGCAGGGTGAGGACGGCGACGGCGGTCGGTCGAGCGGCCAGTGAGCGCATGCGCACGTGAACTCCGTTGGTGAAGAGGTCCGTTGTCGTGCCGGGACCGCGTGGTGGTGGTCCGGCATGGGTGTGACACCCGGGACATCACCGGAGGTTGTAGGGCATGTCAGGAATACACGGCCCGTGTACCCGGTGTTCGGTGACAGGCCACCTACTGGTCACTCCGCGGTTCGTGCTCCACGAGTCGGCCCGGCCGCTCGTGAGCGGTCAGGGTGTGCAGCGCGGCCTGGTCCAGCGGCTGGTGCACCTCGACGTACTCGCCGTGCGGAAGCCGTTTGATCAGACCGGTCTCCCGGCCGTGCAACACCCGCTCCCTGTCCTGGAGCTGGAGTCCGAGGCAGACGCGGCGGGTGACGTCGAACACGATCAGCGGGACGACGAGCGCCGCGACGCGGATCGCCCAGGTCACCGTGTTGATCGACAGATGGAGCCTGGTCGCCACGATGTCGTTGCCGCCGCCCGCCAGGAGGATCAGATAGAGGCTGATCCAGGCCGCGCCGATCCCCGTGCGGACGGGGCGGTTGCGGGGGCGGTCGAGGAGGTGGTGCTCGCTCTTGTCGCCCGTGACCCGGGCCTCCAGGAAGGGATACACGCCGATGAAGACCAGCAGCAGCGGGAAGATGACGACCGGGATCAGCACCCCGAGGACCAGCGTGTGGCCCCACAGGGTGATCTCCCAGCCCGGCATGACGCGCACCAGTCCCTCGGCGAAGCCCAGGTACCAGTCGGGCTGGGCGCCCGTGGAGACCTGGTCGGCGCGGTAAGGGCCGTACGACCAGACAGGGTTGATCGAGGCCACCGCCGCCATGAGCGTGAGCGCGCCGAAGACCAGGAAGAAGAAGCCGCCGGCCTTCGCCAGGTAGACCGGCATGAACGGGGCGCCGACGACGTTGCGTTCGGTGCGGCCGGGGCCCGCGAACTGGGTGTGCTTGTGGTAGACGACCAGCAGGACGTGCGCCACGACCAGCGCCGCCATGATGCCGGGAATCACCAGGATGTGCAGGGAGTAGAAGCGGGCCACGATGTCATGGCCCGGGAACTCCCCGCCGAACAGGAACATCGACAGATACGTCCCGACGATCGGCACCGACAGCAGCGCGCCGTTCACGAACCGCAGGCCCGTGCCCGACAGCAGGTCGTCCGGCAGTGAATAGCCGAAGAGACCCTCGAACAGGCCGAGGAACAGCAGGGACCAGCCGAACAGCCAGTTGATCTCCCGAGGCTTGCGGAACGACCCCGTGAAGAAGTGCCGCATCATGTGCGTGAGCATCCCGGCGACGAAGACCAGTGCCGCCCAGTGGTGCAGCTGCCGCATCAGCAGCCCGCCCCGCACGTCGAAGCTGATGTCCAGCGTGGACGCGTACGCCTCGGACATGCGGACGCCGTTGAGGGGGAGGTAACTGCCGTGGTACGTCACCTCGTTCATCGACGGATGGAAGAAGAAGGTGAGGTACACGCCGGTCAGGATCAGGACGACGAAGCTGTACAGGCAGATCTCGCCGAGCAGGAAAGACCAGTGGTCCGGGAAGACCTTGCGCAGGTACTTCCGGCCGAGGGAGTGGATGCCGAGACGCCCGTCGAAGAAGTCCGCGACCCGCTCGCCCCGGCCGGGCCCGGGCAGCTCCCGGGCGCTCACGCCTCCTCCCGGCGCACGTGCGTCAGCTTGTCGGGGTTGCTGACGACATAGACACCGCACACCCGGTCACCGTCCGGCGTGAGATCCAGGACCAGGACGGCGTACGGCTCCCCGCCCTGGAACAGCACCACCGCGTCGTCACCGTTGACCCGCCGGTAGCGCAGCTCCAGCTGGCCCGCACCACCCTTCTTCCCGTACGCCCCGAAGAACCGGAGCGCCTTGTCCCGGCCGTGGACGGGCCGCAGTGCCGCCGGCTTCCGCTTGCCGCCGGCGTCCGTCCACACCGTGACGTCGGGTGCCAGGACCTCCATCAGCGCGGCGATGTCCCCGCCCACCGCGGCCCGCACGAACCGCTCGGTCGCCTCCCGCCGTACCCGCGGATGCGCCTCGTACAGCGGCCGCCGCGCGTGCACGTGCCCCCGCGCGCGATGCGCCAGCTGCCGTACGGCAGCCGGGCTGCGGTCGATGATCTCCGCGATCTCCGGGTGCGCGTACCCGAACACCTCGTGCAGCACGAACACCGCGCGTTCCAGCGGAGACAGCGACTCCAGGACGACCAGCATCGCCAGCGACACGGACTCGGTGCGCAGGGCGGGGTCCTCGGCGCCGTCGCCCTCGTCGACCGCGACCAGCGGCTCCGGCAGCCACGGGCCGACGTACGTCTCCCGTCGGCGGCTGATCGCGGCCCGCCGTGTCAGCGCGTGGTTCACGGCGATCCGCACGAGATACGCCCGCGGGTTGTCGACCCCGTCGAGCGGCGCGCCCGCGTTGTGGGCCGTCCACGACAGCCAGGTCTCCTGGAGGACGTCCTCGGTGTCGGCGACGCTGCCGAGCATGTTGTAGACGACGCCGAACATCAGCTCGCGATGCTCGACGAAGACGCCGGTCGCGTCGTCGGTGACGGGTACGGGGGTGTCGGACATGCGGTGGCCTCCCAGTGCGCGCTCATAACTGCGAGGCCCGCCGAGGGCCGGAATGTGACATCCCTGGGGTGAATGTGACCCACGTCTCGGTGGTGAAGCGCATGTGCGGCAGCGAGCAGCAGCGGGTGGCGGCACGCCGCGCAGGTCGTTCCTTAGCCTCCTGGTACCGACGTACGTCACACTTGACCTGCGCGTATTTACGAGCAAGTACCCGAGCGGTACCGTGAGAGACATGCCAGCTCTCAACGTGGAGTTCAGCGACCGCGAGCTTGAGGACCTGCGGCAGATCGCCAAGGAACGCGGTACGTCGATGAAGGCCCTCGTGCGCGAGGCCGCAGCGGCCGACATAGCGCGACACCGGGCGTTGCAGGAGGGCGCCGAGGCGTTCCGCCGGTTCTTCGCGTCGCATGCCGACGAGTTCGCGGCGGCCTTTCCCGACGACGAACCGTCGGCCAAGGGCGAGGGGCGGGCTGCCTGACCGATGGCACCCGTCATCCATATCGACGTGCCCTGGCTGCTCCAGCGTCACGAAGAAGTCCTGCCGGACCAGCCCACGATCAACGACTTCTCCGCGCTGGTCGCCGCCGTCGCCCGCCATCGCGTGGATCCGCCCCGCCTGGGCGTCGACTCCGACCCGGCCTGGCGGGCCGCCGCCCTGCTGCACACCCTCGCCCTGCTCAAGCCGCTTCCCTCGGCCAACGCCCGGTTCGCCTGCGCGTCCGCGGTGGCCTACATGTTCGTCAGCGACGTCGGCATCGACCCGCCGTACGGCGCCCTCGTCGACCTCGCGCGCGACCTGATCTCCGGCAAGACCGACGTGTACGGCGCGGCCGACCGGCTGCGCTCCTGGCAGATCTGAGCCCTGCCGCCCGGTGGGTCCGGCCACCCCCGTGGCGGTCCCCGTTCCTCCCGCCCCGGGGCCGCCGACCGAGGGCGGGAGGAACGGGGTCGGCGGCCCATGACGCGCGGGAGAGCCGCCGTTCCCGCGCGGGGCCTTCCGAGAGGGCCGGTTCCAGTGGACTACGCGCGCGGACGCGCCGGGGAGCGTGCGTGGTGCTCCGGCGTGTGCGTGAGTTTCACACGGGGTGCAGTGAATGGTGAAAGCTCACGCAGGTGTGGAGAGTTGCCGCGGCATCTGACTTTCTTTCAAAGGTGCGGATGTTGCCCGAGTGTCTTGTTGGCCATCCGTTTGCTGTGCAAGGGTGAACTACCCGTGGGGGGTGGAAAAGGCCGGGGCTCATGCGTTCCGGGGAAACCGGGGCGGATGGGCGTTGGTGAATTCGTGCTCCCCGCGCTGGTGCCGAAGAGGTAGTCGCCCGGTCCTTTTCGGTGATCGGAACTTCTGTGTCTTGCGCGTGGGAAGGAATCCGTTCAGTGCCCACCCCCCACCCC
>NZ_LGUR01000195.1 GCF_001270495.1 Streptomyces viridochromogenes | reverse complement strand
CCCCGACCCTGCATATATGCGCCATAGCACCCCGCCGCCCCCACGCACCCCCGATTCCGTCACATCGGTCAGCACACAGCGTGAACAAGACGCACCCAACCCGGGATCACGCTCACTTACGGTCATCCCGCGGTCCGCTCCCGGCACTTCCGCACAACGCGTTACCGCCCCGACACAGTGAGGTTTAGCGTCCTCCACCAGGTGACCGGCTCCCCACCGCCGCCCGGGCCAGGGGCGGCAGTCGGACACCACCGCCGAGAAAAGTCCGGCGGCGGCCAGCTCCCCCTGTGCAGGCCGCCGCCGGACGCGTAACCCGCCCCCGGGCGGTCGTACGTCCGCACCCCCAGGCACTCGTACGCCCGCCGCTCCCCCGGGGCGGTCCGCTCCCTCCGGGGGACGGTCGTACGGGCCACCGCTGGGCGGACGTACGGGAGACGAGGCGGTCGTACGAAAGGACGTGCAGTCCACGTGGCAGCGCACCGAAAGCCCCGTCAGCGCTCGGCCGGCGGCAACACGGCCCGCACGGCATGGACGATCGCCCTGGCGGGCGCGGCGACGGCGACGGGCTTCGACGGGACCGGACACGCGGAGCCGCAACTGACGCCGGCGCAGGTCAAGGCGAAGGTGGACAAGCTGTACCAGGAGGCGGAGGTCGCGACCGAGAAGTACAACGGCGCGAAGGAGCAGGCGGACGAGGCCGAGCAGCGGATCAGGAGACTGCAGGACGAGGCCGCCCGCAGGACGGAGAAGCTCAACTCGGAGCGGGAGGAACTCGGTTCGATGGCAGCGGCGCAATACCGCGACGGCGGCCTCGACCCGGCACTCCGGCTAGCGCTCTCCGCCGACCCCGACCGCTACCTCGACGGAGCGGAGTTCGCCGAACGCACCGGCAACCGCCAGGCGGCGTCCGTCGCTAGCGTCCGCGGGCAACTGCGCGAGATCGAGCAGTTGCGCGGGGCGGCGCACATCGAGCTGACATCACTGAAGTCCCGCCAGTCGGAACTGCGACGGCACAGCAGGACGGTCACCGGCAAGCTGGACACCGCCCGCGACCTGCTCGCCCGGCTGACCGCCGAGGAGCGCGCCCGGCTCCAGACGAACGGCACGGACCGCGCCGCCCGCTCCTCGACAGGCACCCGCGATGCCCTGGGAGCTCCCGGCTCGGCCACGGCCCAGGCACCCAACGCCCGTGCCGCGACCGCCATTTCGTACGCCTACTCCAAGCTGGGCAGCCCCTATGTCTGGGGCGCGACCGGTCCGGACGCCTTCGACTGCTCGGGCCTCACCCAGGCCGCGTACCGCTCGGCCGGACTGTCCCTCCCCCGCACGACCTATGCCCAGATCGACACCGGACGCCGCGTCGCCCGCTCCGAACTGCTCCCGGGCGACCTGGTGTTCTTCTACTCCGGCATCAGCCACGTGGGCCTCTACATCGGCAACGGCCAGATGATCCATGCCCCGAACCCCTCGGCCCCGGTACGCGTGGCCCCGCTCGACGAGATGCCGTTCGCAGGGGCCACGCGGGTCGCGTGACCGAGCCGGTGCCCCCGCGCGCCGGGGCCCGGTCTCACACCAGGCGCCGTGCCGTCGCCCACCGCGTCAGCTCGTGCCGGTTGGACAGCTGGAGCTTCCTCAGCACCGCCGAGACATGGGACTCGACCGTCTTGACGGAGATGAACAGCTGCTTGGCGATCTCCTTGTACGCGTACCCCCGGGCGATCAGCCGCAGCACCTCCCGCTCGCGCTGAGTCAGCCGGTCGAGGTCCTCGTCGACCGGCGGCGCGTCCGTCGACGCGAAGGCGTCCAGCACGAACCCCGCGAGCCGCGGCGAGAACACCGCGTCGCCGTCCTGGACCCGGAAGACCGAGTCGACCAGGTCGGTGCCGGTGATGGTCTTGGTGACGTACCCCCTGGCACCTCCCCGGATCACCCCGATGACATCCTCTGCCGCGTCCGAGACGGACAGGGCGAGGAAGCGGACGGGCTGCTCGGCGTCCGCCATCAACGGGGCGCAGCGGCGCAGGACTTCGACCCCGCCGCCACCCGGGAGGTGCACGTCGAGAAGTACCACCTCGGGCCGTGTCGCGGTGATGACCGTGACCGCCTGGTCGACGTCATCGGCCTCCCCGACGACTTCGACGCCGGTCTGCTCGGTCCGGCCGATCTCGGCCTGGACTCCCGTGCGGAACATGCGGTGGTCGTCGACGAGGACCACGCGCACGTGCCGCTCGCCCGCGCTCCCGCCGGTCGACTCCACAGGCTCGTTCGCCTCGGTCGGGTCGCTCATGACGTCTTCTCCGCCCTCTCCATCTCCAGCTCGACCTCCGTACCACCGCCGGGTACCGCCCGAAGCCGGGCCGTACCGCCGTTGCGCTCCATGCGGCCGATGATCGATTCTCTGACGCCCATGCGGTCGGCGGGTATCGAGTCGAGGTCGAAGCCCGGACCGCGGTCCCGGACGGACACGAAGACGGTCTTTCCCTCCACCTCGGCGTAGACCTGCACGGCGCCGCCCTCGCCACCGTACTTCGCGGCGTTCACCATTGCCTCGCGCGCGGCCTGCATCTGTGCTGCGATTCTCTCGTCGAGCGGGCAGTCGCCGACGACCACGACCTCTATGGGGACGCCGTGTTTGTCCTCGATCTCGGCGGCGTTGCGCCGGACCGCGTCGGCGAGGTTGGTGGGTTCGTCGGCCTCGTCCTTGCCGGTGCCCTCGGGTTTGTAGAGCCAGGTGCGCAGGTCGCGCTCCTGGGCTCGGGCGAGGCGGCGGACCTCGTTCGCGTTCTCCGCGTTGCGCTGGATCAGGGTCAGGGTGTGCAGCACCGAGTCGTGGACGTGCGCGGCGACCTCGGCGCGCTCCTGGGCGCGGATGCGCATCAGACGCTCCTCGGAGAGGTCCTGCGTCATCCGGACCAGATACGGGCCCGCGAGGAGCGTTATGCCGACGAGGACCGCCAGCGCCGCCTGCAGGACGGAGCCGAGGTGGGCGGCGGAGCCCTGAAGGACGAAGATGCCGGAGACGCCGGCGGTGACCAGGACGACACCGCCCGCGGCACGCAGCAGGGTGAGCGTGCGCCGTCGCCGCCCGACCTCCATCCAGCGGGCCCGCCGCGAGTTGTCCGCCTGACGCCAGACCAGGGCGACGCCCGCACCGACGAGCACCGCGGGCAGGAGGTATGCCTTGGCTCCGCTACCCAGGTCGACGCTGCCGACGAACACCATCGCCACCACGACCATGAGGAGCAGCGCGACGATCTGCCCCTTGTCCGGCTTGCGGGCGACGAGTCTGCGGCGGCCGTCGGGCGCGGTCTCGGTGGTGAAGGGAGAGGGCCGCTGCGCGTCGACGCCGCCGACGCCGAGCGGCACGAAGAACCAGAACGCGGCGTACAGCAGTGCCCCGAGGCCGTCCGCCATGAACAGGCCGACGAAGACGAGCCGCACCCAGATGACGGGCAGACCGAGATGCCCGGCGAGCCCCCGCGCCACGCCCCCGAGCCAGCGTCCGTCGCTGCTGCGGTAGAGCTTGCGCGGCGGCCGCGGTTCGACGAGTGGCGCTGCTGCGGCTTCCGGCATGCCATCGATGTTCACACGGTCGGAGCACCGGAGCATCAGGGTCGACCCCCGATACTCCCCTGATCTTCGAGGATCGCTGGGTCGAACGCCTCCCCAGCCTCCCCTCAGGGGCCGATATCAGGGTCCGACCAGGGTCATTCCGACTCCCGCAAGGCCGACCCGCCCGTCACCATGGACACATGACAGATCACCAGCACGCCGCGGACTCCGTGCCCGGGCCGGACGCCGTGCCCACCGCGGGCAATGCGTCCGGCCCGGCACCCGCGAGCGCCGCGGGTGAGGAACCGAGCGCGCACACGCACGGAGAAGCGGGCGCGGAAGCCGGCGCGCTCGCCCCGCCGCAGAAGTTCCGGCGCGACCGGCGGCACAAGATGCTGGCCGGAGTGTGCGCCGGGCTCGGGCGGCAGTGCGACATGGACCCGGTGATCTTCCGGATCACCCTCGCCGTGCTCTCCGCGACCGGCGGCATCGGCCTCCTCTTCTACGGCTTCGCCTGGCTCTTCGTCCCGTACGACGACGAGGACGAGAACGAGGTGCGCAAGCTGCTGACCGGCCGCGTCGACGGCCAGGCCCTGACAGCCGTGCTGTTCGCGCTGGTCGGCTGCGGCGTGTTCCTGACGCTGCTGAAGAACGGGGGTGTGCTGACCTTCGCCGTCGTCCTCTCCCTCCTCCTCGCAGGCGCCGGCTACTGGTCCCGGCACCGCAGCACCCCCGACCCCGACCCCCTCGCCGCCCAGACCGTCGCCGATGCCCCGCCGGAGGCCCAGGCCCCACCGGTCCCCACCGCCTACCCCTCCTGGTGGCGCGACCCCATCGTCAAGGACGGCACCCACGAGGGCGGCACCGGCTACCTCTGGGGCCCCCGCGACCGCGACATCGCGGCGGCCGTCAACATCGGCCTGGGCACCTGGAGCAGCCGCGGCGACATACGCACCCGGCACCCCCGGCAACCCAAGCCACGCGGTCCCCGCTCCATCGGCGGTTGGGTGTTCCTGCTGGCCCTGCTCGCGGGCGCCCTCGGCACCGGCGGGACCTGGGAGGACCACGCGCTCGGCACCAGCCTCCAGACCGGCCTGGCCTGCGCGCTGCTCGTTCTCGGCCTGGGCATAGCGGTCAGCGCGTTCCTGGGCCGCACGGGAGCGGGCTCCATATTCCTGGCGATCATCACCGCGGGCCTGCTGGCCGCCTCGGCCGCGCTACCGAAGGACATCAGCACCCACTGGATCGAGCGGAACTGGCGCCCGGCGGCCGTGGCGGACGTACAGCAGCAGTACGACCTCGGCAGCGGCGTCGGCACCCTGGACCTGACTCGGCTGAATGTCACCCAGGACCAGACGGTGGCCACGAGAGCCGACGTGGGCGTGGGCCGACTGAAAGTGATCGTCCCCAAGGACATGACCGTGCAACTGAGCATCGACGTGGGGGTGGGAGACATCCAGCTCCCGGGCGACGACAAGCAGGACGTGGACGTGGCACCGGGCAAACACAAGGAGCTGACTCTGACACCGCCCGCAGGAACCAAGGCGGCAGGCACACTGGACCTCGACCTGAGCGTCGGCGTGGGACAGGCGGAGGTGAGCCGTGCTACGTCATGAGTTCCAGCCCGGCCGGCTGGTCGCCGGCACCTTCCTGACCCTCGCGGGCATCGTCTACGCCGGGGACGCGGGCGGCGCCTGGGAGACGCCATGGTTCGTCGTGATCCCCATGGTCGTCGGCGGCCTGTGCCTGGCAGGCGCGGTCGGAGTCATGACCCGAGGGATACGCAGGCGCCGCGCAGCACCCCGCAAGACCACAGCCCCGGAACCCGACACCCACTGACTACCGAAAACCGCCCGCCCGTTGCCGCCGCCGCGCGCGCAGTGCCGCGTCCACGGACAACATGGGTGCCCCCGCGAGCACGAGGGGCAGCCAGGCCATCAGATACGCGAGGTCATTGCCGTAGTAGTAAGGATCGGAGGCCCAGCTCACCGTCAGCCACAGACTCAGCGAGATAAGCGCCCCACCCAGCGCCGCCAGACGGGCGAGCAACCCGATCAGCGTCCCGATACCCACCGCCAGCTCACCGAACGCGATGGCGTAGCCAAACCCGACCGGGCTCTCCAACGCCATGTCGACCATGGCGGGAATGGCCGACGAGTCCTTCACAGCCCGCATCATGTCGCCGACCGACCCCGACCCGGCGTCCTTCATGAAGGCACTGTCGGTGAGCTTGTCCAGACCGGCGTAGATGAAGGTGACACCGAGGAAGACGCGAAGAGGAAGCAGTGCGTACCGGGAAGCGGTGTCCCGCCAGTTCCGGTCGCCGTCGAGATAAGGGGTGTGCGTGTTCGAATGCATACCGTGAGTCATCGCCCGAAGCCGCCTCTC
This sequence comes from Streptomyces viridochromogenes, assembly GCF_001270495.1. GTDB lineage: Bacteria > Actinomycetota > Actinomycetes > Streptomycetales > Streptomycetaceae > Streptomyces > Streptomyces viridochromogenes_A. Next base: position 91,294 of record NZ_LGUR01000195.1, on the reverse strand, counting down.
GCCCGCCGTGCCGTGACCCCTCAAAAGACGATACGTACGCAGTAGCTGCGCCGCTCAACTCTTGCCGCCCCGTATTCTCCGACCAGCCCCGCCAAAAGGGAAACCCCTGTCACACCAGGCAGCCGAGGCGTACCCCCACGGGCCTGCAGCCGCGTAGGCGCTACGCGCACCCCAACCGAACCCGAACAGGCGCCGCAGGCGTAGCCGCGACCCCCCACGGGCCGCTCACCCCGTCACTCCGTCACGTCAATCGAATACCGCCCGGTCTCCGCCCCCGCCGCAGTAACCACCTGCACTTCCACCCGCCCCGGCTCCACATCAGCCGGCACCGGCACCGTCAGCACCGCGTCCGTCGGATTGCTGAAGCCCCCGCTCACCGGCACCAACGGCACATGCACATGCACCGTCCCGATCCGCACCACCATCCGCGACAGCCGGTCCGCCCCCTGCGCCCCCGGCGGCACGAACCCGGCCCCCCGGATCTCGATGTCGTCCCCGGTCCGGATCGGCGCGTCCAGGTCGCCGGCCTCCCGGGCCCGCACCACCGAGAGGATCACCGGCCGGCCCCCCTCCGCATACTTCCCGGCCAGATACGTGGCCGCCGAGATCAGCACCACCACCGCCAGCCCCCACGGCAGATCGGGCAACTGATCCGGCCGCCGAGCCAGCCGCACCGCCGCGAACAGCAGCGCCACCCCACCGATCACGACGTACTGGATGTCCGCGAACGTCCCCCGACCCGCATCATCCGTCAGCAGATCAGCCGCCCGGGGCCGATGAGCCCGCACCTTCTGCAGGCGCTGCCCGAGCACCCGCACCCCGACGACCCGCCGCACCAGCACCGCGATCGCGCAGACCACGGCGAGCACGGTCACCACACCGGCTCCCCGCCCGAGTTCGAGACCGGCGATCAGCGCATCGCGCTCGCGCTGCCCGGACGCCGCCGCCAGCCGCCCCACCAGCACGAGCACGGCGTAGGCCACGAACAGCACCCACACCCCGGCCACCGCACGCGACGTGGACAGCCGATTGTCCTCACCGATGACCGGCGCCAGCGCCCCGCCCCGCGCCCGGTGGAACCATGACGCCGCCGTGAGCGCCCCGGCCGTGACCAGCGCCGCCAGCAGCCCGGCCGTACGCGCCGACGTCCACCCCGCGCCGATCGCCGTGAACGCCTGCACCAGCAGCAGCGCCACGAACAGACCCCAGACGACACACGTGGTGCGCCTCCACAGCCGCGCCAGCCACGCCTCCCCCTCGGCGCGGCCCCGCTCGGCGACGAGTTCCGCCGACTGCGTCAACTCCTCGGAGACCCACTGCCGGGAGGCGGAGGCCGAGTGGGCCACCGCGGCCGGGAGCCCCTGCCCGGCCGCGAACCCGTCCCGCTTCAGCAGGAACTCGGCGACCGCGCGCCGATGCCCCGCACGCGCCCCGTGCGGACAGTCCCCACAGGTGCAGCCGCCCCCATGCGGGCCCCATGCCGCGCTGCCCTGCCCAGCCTCCTGCACCGCCACGCCCGACGCCCGCCTTCCGTAGAACCCTCATGACCTGGTGCCCCAGCGACCAGATGACCTCATGGCCTTATAGCCGCACGACCCCACGACCGGCACCCGGATCTCACATACCGGCCGTCACGGATTGCGACCGCCGGTCACGCCACCGACAACTCCCGTACGGCACCAGCGAATTGTTCCGTACTCCGCCCGCTCCTCGGCCCGCTGGTCAGGCCGGCGCGGGTGATGAGAGGGGCCCGCTTGTTGACCCGGCTGCGAGAATTCCCCTATGGCCGAGATCATCCAGCGCGACGGGACCTGGGCCTTCGACGGCACAACGGTCCGGATCACGCCGGGACTCCACCGCTCCGTGCCACTGTTCCGGCAGACGTACGGGGAGATCGCCGTACCCCTCGAAGCGGTCGCGAGCATCGCCTTCGAGCCCGAACGCAAACGCGGACGGCTGCGCATGCGGCTGCGTGAGGGCGCCGACCCGCTGCTCCAGGCGACCGGTGGCCGGCTGCCCGACATGGCGGATCCGTACCGGCTGACGGTGGACATCGACGGTTCCGGGGTCGCCGAGTACGTCGCCGAGGAGATCCGCCGGGCGCTGCTCCTGGACCAGGTCCCCAAGGAACCGACCAAGACCTACCTCCTCCCCGGTCCAGCGGTCCCGGTCTCCGTCCGTTCGTCCGACGGGACGGTCTCCTTCGACGGCACCCAGGTGCGGATCGACTGGTCCGACACCTCCGACCGGGTCAAGCGGGCGACCGGCCCGCGCATCATCAGCGTCGGCGACCTCGTCCAGGTCGAGTGGCTGCCCAACTCCGGCTACGAGGACGGCTTCCTGCGCTTCATGACCCGCGAGACGGTGTTCGCCGAACTGCCGCCCGAGAAGGACCCGTACGCCCTGGACCTGTGGGGCAGCGCCCGCCGTGACCTGCTCACCGCCCTGGTCGCCACCGCGGTCACCGCCCGCCTGCCACACCCGTCCACCCGCCCCGGCGTCGACCAGGCCGACCACGCCGACCGCGCCCGGCTGACGGCGTCCGTCCCATGCCCGGCCGACCACCACGACGTACTCCTGCGCAGGCTGCGGGAGTTGGGCGAGCTGCACCGGGACGGGGTGCTCACGGACGAGGAGTTCGCGATGACGAAGGCGGTCGTCCTCCGAGGCTTCTGACCCGCAGCCCAGCCCCCTCAACCCGCCCCCGCACCCGTCAGCTGAGCAGATCCGGCTCACTCCGGCTGACGTCCTGCCACAGCGGCTGATAGTTGATCCACGCCACCAGATCCCCGCCGAGCTGCTCCCGCGTGGCCACCGCCTGCCGATGCTCGATGAGTACCGGACGCCCCGCCGCCTTGGCGGTCAACTGCACCTGGCAGGACCGTTCCATCGACAGGAACCACCAGGCCGCCGCGTCCACCGAGTCGCCGACTGTGAGCAGCCCGTGGTTGCGCAGGACGAGGGCCTTGTGGGAGCCGAGCGCGGTCGCGATCCGGCGGCCCTCCACGGCGTCGACGGCCACGCCCGAATAGCTGTCGTAGAGCGCGTGGTCCTCGTAGAAGGCGCAGCTCTCCTGCGTGATCGGATCCAGGAGCTCCCCCAGCGCCGCGAGCGCACGCCCGTGCACCGAGTGGCAGTGGGCTACGGCGACGACGTCCGGGCGGGTGGCGTGGACCTGGGAGTGCACGGTGAACGCCGCCTGGTTGACGTGGTAGCGGCCCTCGATCACCTGTCCCTCGGAGTTGGCGAGGACCAGGTCGCTGACGGTGACGTGCTTGAACGGCATCCCGAACGGGTTCACCCAGAAGCAGTCGCTGAACTCGGGGTCGCGCGCGGTGATGTGTCCGGAGACACCGTCCTCGAACCCGAGCCGCCCGAAGATCCGCAACGCGCCCGCGAGCCGCTCCTTGCGGTGCCGGCGCTCGTCCTCGACCGAGTCGTGCATGGGCGGCATCGCGAACTGCAACCGGTCGGTCGGCAACGGCGAGGGCGGAATGGGCCCGAGGGGCGTCCCGTGCATGTGTCCTCCCGCGCTCGGGTGCTTACGGGGCGGAAGTTACCGTCGGTCAGCGCAGGAGAACAGACATGTTCTGTAAAGATCCCGCCCTCGGTCACGGCCTCCCCACGTCCCCCACGTCCCCTCACGTCCCCCGGGGCGTGGAAACCAGACAGCGGATGTCGGGTATCAGCGCGACACTCGCCGTATGACAGTGAACTGGGCAGCCTTCACCGAGGCCGAACCGGACCTCGCCCGCACCACCGAGGAGCGCTTCGGTGCTTTCACCCACCACGTCCTCGCCACCCTCCGCAAGGACGGCTCCCCCCGCACCACCGGCCTGGAGGTCCGCTTCCTGGGCGGCGAGCTGTGGCTCGGCATGATGCCGAACTCGCTCAAGGCACTCGACCTGCGCCGCGACCCGCGCTTCGCGCTCCAGGCGAACCCCGGGGAGGGGCAGTCCATGGGCGGCGGTGACGTACGGATCTCCGGGCGGGCGGTCGAGGTCGAGGATCCGCAGGTGAAGGCCGCATACGGCGAAGAGGTGGAACCGCCGGAGCCGTTCCACCTCTTCCGTACCGAGCTGACCGAGGTCGTGAGGACCTACGTCGAGGACGACAAGTACCTCGTCGTCCAGGTCTGGCAGCCCGGCGAGCCCGTACGCACGATCAAGCGCACCTAGGGCCTGCCCCACTCTCCCGCAGGGCCTACTCCCACTCGATGGTCCCCGGCGGCTTCGAGGTCACGTCGAGGACGACACGGTTGACGTCCCGCACCTCGTTGGTGATCCGGGTCGAGATCTTCGCCAGGACGTCGTACGGCAGCCGCGACCAGTCGGCGGTCATCGCGTCCTCGGAGGAGACGGGCCGCAGGACGATCGGGTGGCCGTACGTCCGTCCGTCACCCTGCACGCCCACGCTGCGGACGTCCGCGAGCAGGACCACCGGGCACTGCCAGATCTCGCGGTCGAGGCCGGCCGCCGTCAGCTCCTCGCGGGCGATGGCGTCGGCCTCGCGCAGCAGGTCGAGCCGCTCCTTCGTCACCTCGCCGACGATCCGGATGCCCAGGCCGGGGCCCGGGAAGGGCTGACGCTGGACGATCTCATCCGGCAGGCCGAGCTCCTGGCCGACCATCCGGACCTCGTCCTTGAACAGCTTGCGCAGCGGCTCGATCAGCTGGAACTCGAGGTCTTCCGGGAGCCCGCCGACGTTGTGGTGGGACTTGATGTTCGCCGTGCCGGTGCCGCCACCGGACTCGACCACGTCGGGGTACAGGGTGCCCTGGACGAGGAACTCCACGGCCGGGCCCTCGTCCGCGATGATCTCGGCCTGCGCCTGCTCGAAGACCCGGATGAACTCCCGGCCGATGATCTTACGCTTCTCCTCGGGGTCGCTGACCCCGGCGAGCGCCTTGAGGAAGCGCTCCTCCGCGTCCACGACCTTCAGCTGTACGCCGGTCGCGGCCACGAAGTCCTTCTCGACCTGCTCGGTCTCGCCCTTGCGCATCAGGCCGTGGTCGACGTACACGCAGGTCAGCTGGGAGCCGATGGCCTTCTGGACCAGCGCCGCCGCCACGGCGGAATCCACGCCGCCGGACAGACCGCAGATGGCACGCTTGTCGCCGACCTGCTCACGGATCGCGGCGACCTGCTCGTCGATGACGTTCCCGGTCGTCCAGTCCGGCTTGAGGCCCGCACCGCGGTAGAGGAAGTGCTCCAGCACCTGCTGGCCGTGCGTGGAGTGCATGACCTCGGGGTGGTACTGGACGCCGTACAGCTTCTGCTCGTCGTTCTCGAAGGCGGCGACCGGGACGACGTCCGTGGAGGCCGTCACGGAGAAGCCCTCGGGGGCGGCGGAACAGGCGTCGCCGTGCGACATCCACACATGCTGCTCGGCCGGGGTGCCCTCGAAGAGGGTGGAGGACGACTTCGACACGTGGAGATCCGTACGGCCGTACTCGCGCGCACCGGTGTTGTCGACGGTCCCGCCCAGGCTCTGCGCCATCAGCTGGAAGCCGTAGCACATGCCGAAGACGGGGACGCCGGCCTCGAAGAGCGCGCGGTCGATACGGGGGGCGCCCTCCTCGTACACGGACGAGGGGCCGCCGGAGAGGATGATCGCCGCCGGGTTCTTGGCGAGCATCTCGGCGACCGGCATGGTGCTCGGCACGATCTCGCTGTAGACCCGGGCCTCGCGGACGCGACGGGCGATGAGCTGGGCGTACTGCGCACCGAAGTCGACGACCAGGACGGTGTCGGTGGCGGCGGCGGGGTTCGCTGATGACACGGGTTGCCTTCCGGCGGTGAGCGAGGTGTGTGTGAGGCCGAGTCTACCGGGCTCGGCGCAGGCCCCCCGGGGCCGAAGTCCGTCTCACGATACGAACCCTCTTGGACACCCTCCGCGGGCACGGCATACTGACCCCATGCTCACGCACCCGACCTTCCTCTTTACCTATGGCAACCGGCCCACCGGCTGCCATGGTCGTGCTGCTTGAGCAACTGACAAGCGACTTCCCAGGCGCCCCGGGCCGACAAGGTCCGGGGCGCCTGGCGTTTTCCGGATCCTGTCGCTCCGGGGCACCGCACCCATCCAGCCCCACCCAGCGAGGAGCCCCGAGATGACCGCCACCGCAGCACAGACCCAGACATCAGCAGCTGAAGCTGCGGGCGTCGCCACCCCCGAGGCCGCCGACGTGATCACCGGCGCCCGTGAACGCATCGACGCCCTGGACGACCGGATCATCGGCCTGATCCAGGAACGCATGGCCGTCTCGGCGGTGATCCAGGAGGCACGGATCACCTCGGGCGGCCGGCGCGTGAACCTCTCCCGTGAGCTGGAGATCCTCAACCACTACAGCGAGGCGCTGGGCAAGCCGGGCACCGCGCTGGCGATGACTTTGCTGGAGTTGTGCCGGGGCAGGATCTGAATCCACGTTCCGGGGACAGACGTACGCATCGCCTCTCACCCGGACGGAGCGTGACGCCTCCCGGACCCCTTCGTTGGTACCGGTGTCCGCGCCAGCCAGGGGCGGGCCCGAACGAACCACGCGTGGCTCGCTGGAGCGATGAGGTGTGCGGATCGTGCCGTACGCCGTGGGACCTCGCTCCAGGAAAGTGACCGGACGGCAGGGGACAGCAGCCCGGTCACCCAAGAGAAGGTCGGCTCCGGGGACGCCCGGGGCCGACCGGCGGGAAGGGCAAGAAGGAGTACGACTCCCGAGCAAAGGAGCACGACTCCCGAGACGGAGTACAAGGCAGGGTCGAACGGTTGCGGCGACCGCTTCCGTCCCGCACGATGCGTAAAAGCTCCTCGTCCCACCGCGCCGCCGGGCGCACCCCCATAGACCATCACCAGCGGCGCAACCCCCCGGCGCCGCTTCCCAGGCACCGACGCTGCCCTGACGTCGGTGCTGACGAAAGAAGGGCCCCGCGGCTCCGTCCCGCGGGGCCCTTCTCATGCCCGCCCGTGTCTGCCGGGCTACTACGCCGTCATGTGCGCGAGACGGTGCCGCACTCCTCGTCGGCCCCCTCCAGGCTCCTGCTGCGGTCGTAGGGGTCGACCACCGCGCCGGAGGGCTCGGGGCTGGCGTACAGGTCGGCCTCGAACTTCGGACGGATGAAACCGTCACCCGCGCGGCAGGCGTCGTTGCCGATCTCGCTGCCGACGTCGGTCACCCAGATGCGCCCCTCGGTGACCTGGAACCTGACGGGATCCATGACATGCACCTCGATGGCCCGGCGGACGATCGTGCGCGCGACCTCCTGGCCGCCGTCCTTCTTGGCCAGCGGGTACACGAAGGTGTAGTCGGCCCGGATCAGAGCCCGTCCCTTCTCGCCCTTGTCGGGTTCGACGGTCGTACGGCCGCGCACCTTCACCTCGGCGCCCACGAGTTCGACCTCATCGGGATCGAAGCGGGTGAAGGTCCACTTGGGGTCGTTCTCGACGGTGGGCTTGCGCAGGCCCGCCCGCAGTTCGGCGAGGTACTCCTTCTGCAGCGGATCGACGACTTCCAGCGCCTTCCTCGGCTCGGTGCCGTACAGCACGTCGCGGTCGAGGTTGGAGGCGACGAGGAACTCCTTCGTCAGCCGCAGGGCCGTCTCGATCCGCGCGGCGGAAACCCCGCCCACCGCCTCGGCCTTGGGCACCTCTATGGCGTCGGCGCCGGCGGCCCAGCGCTGGGCCGGGGAGCCGGCGAAGGGCCGGGCCCGCGTGGGGGTGTCCGCCGCGGCGGAGGGCGGGGCGGTCGGGGCGGCGCTCTCCGCGGGGAGCGGCGAGGCACCGACGGCCTCCGCCTCCCCCGACGTACCGAACGGGTCGCCGGGGATCAGCGACGGCCGTATCGCCACGACGGCCACGGCGACGGCGAGGGACACACCGAGCACCGCCCACAGCCGACGGCGGCGGGCGGCTCGCCCGTTCATCTCCTGCCAGGCGGGCCCGGTGCGCCACCCGGCGGGCAGCTCTCCCTTCGCCTCCTGCTGCCGCAGCCGCTCGGTGACCATCCGGGCGCGGGCGGACGGTTCCTTCGGGGCGGAGGTCGAGGCTTGCTCAGCGTCCTGGACGAACTTCTCCCAGTCCTCGTCCGAAATGGACGAGTCGTCGGACGGCTTGTCGGTCACGGCGGTGTGCGCTTCCTCTCGGTGGGCTGTCGGCCGGCTGAGCGTACGTCAGCCCGGGCCCACCGATCAGAGCTTCCGGGGATGTGATGCAGGACACATAAGAAACCTGTTAGTTGAGGCACAACCATTCACAGCCGTCACTGATCAAACCCTGCGAATCAAGGGCCACACCCGCGCCCCACACGCGGAGGCCTCCCTTATACGCGTGTTGCGACATCGCAGCACTCCGGACATTCGAGGTCTTCATGAAGCTTCGCCGTGCCCTGGCCGCCGCGGCCACGACGGCCGTCATAGCGCCGATCGCGCTGCTGTCCGCGCCGGTCGCGTTCGCCACGGACGACGAGACCCCGGCGCCGACGGTTTCGGAGAGCACCTCCGCTCCCGAGACGCCGGACCCGACCAACGAGGAAACCACGCCGGCCACCGATGAGCCGACGTCCACCGAGGACCCGACCGCGCCGGCCACCGAAGAGCCGACGTCCACCGAGGACCCGACCGCGCCGGCCACCGAAGAGCCGACGCCCACCGAGGAGCCCACGTCCTCCACCTCCCCGTCGCCGAGCGCCAGCGAGAGCGCCCCCGAAGAGGAGGTCGACTTCTGCGAGGACGCCGACGACGAGTCGGTCGGCCTCAGCGAGGACCTGCACAGCGGTCTGTCGGGCCTGCCCGAGACGATCGTCGCCGGCAGCGGCTGGACCAACTTCTCGTTCGACGTCTCCAACTCCGGTGACCAGGACATCAAGAACATCAAGCCGCTGATCGGCGTCGCCGCGGTCGGCTGGGACGAGGTCGACTACTCCGGCCAGATCAAGGTCCAGGTCTTCAACAAGGAGACCGGCAGCTGGCAGACGCTCGCGGACGCCGCCGGTGAGGGCGCGACCTTCACCGCGTTCGCCCTCGACGCCGGCCAGTCGACCTCGTTCAAGCTGCGGCTGAGCGTCAGCGGCAAGGTGCCGGACGCCATCGGTATCACCGGCGGCTTCGCGCAGTACTCGGACGCGGACGGCTGCTGGCTGGCCGACGACCCGAACGGCTGGGTCTACTTCTTCGACATCCTCGCCGCGGGCTCCGACCCCGGTGACCCGGACGACGCCAAGCCGCAGACCGGTGGCCAGAAGCCGATCTCGAACGTCAGCGAGGTCGACGTCGACGGCTCGCTCGCCGAGACCGGCTCCAGCTCCGGCCTCCCGATCATCGCCACCGTCGGTGGCGTCGCCATCGTCGCCGGTGCCGGCGTCATGTTCGCGATGAAGCGTCGTCGGATCGGTGCCGCGGCGTAAGTCTCGGTAAAGCTCCACGCAAGACAGAGAAGGACCTGCGCTCGGAGGGGGGCGCAGGTCCTTCTCTGTTTCCGTCCGCCGCCGCGGCTACTTCTTCGGCGGTACCGCCGGCATCCCCAGGAACGGCAGCCGCAACGCCCCGAAGGCCTCCGCCGGCACCGCCGGGGACAGCGGCTCCACCGGCTTCAGGCGTTCGTACGCCGCCCCCTGCGCCGGGCGCGGATCCGCCTCGCCCTTGTTGGGCCAGTACGACATCGCCCGCTCGGCCTGTGCGGTGATCGTCAGGGACGGGTTGACCCCCAGGTTGGCCGAGACCGCCGCTCCGTCGACGACCGAGATGCCGGGGTGGCCGTACAGACGGTGGTACGGGTCGATCACACCGGTCTCGGGCGAGTCGCCGATCGGGCAGCCGCCCAGGAAGTGGGCGGTGAGCGGGGTTCCCATCAGTTCGCCGACGTTGGAGCCGGCAAAGCCGTTGATGTCGGCGGCGATCGACGACGCGGCCTCCGAAGCCGCCCTGATCTGCTTGGGGTTGGGGGCGCCGTGGCCCTGGCGGGCCGTCAGCAGGCCCTTGCCGACGCCGTCCGGTTTCAGGTACGTCGTCAGGGAGTTGTCCAGCGACTGCATCACCAGGCCGATGATGGTCCGCTCCGACCAGCGGCGGTTGGAGAGGGAGCGCAGGACCAGCAGGGGGTGGCGGGCCGCGTTCACCAGCCAGGCGCCGACCCGCGATCGGCCCTCCGCGTACGGGACCTGGAGGATCGAGAGGCCGCCCATCGAGTTGGAGCCCTTGCCGTAGCGGACCGGCTCGATGTGGGTGTTGGCGTCGGGGTGGATGGACGACGTGATGGCGACTCCGCGCGTGAAGTCGACCTTCGTCTCGCCCGTCACCTTGCGGTAGCGCCGGTTGTCGGTCTGCGCGCCGACCAGGGCCTCCGAGTTGGTGCGGGTCAGCTCACCCAGCTTCGCCGAAAGGTACGGCAGTTGGCCGCCCGCCTTCATGCGGTGCAGCAGGGTCTGGGTGCCGTACGTGCCCGCCGCGATCACCACCCGGCGGGCCTTGAACAGCCTGCCCTCGCCGTTCTTCGGGCGATTCCTGCGGTCGGTCGGCAGGGTCGCCACCGCGTAGCCGCCCTGCGAGTCGTCCGTGATCGAGACGACCGTCGTCAGGGGGTGGACCACCGCGCCGGCCTTCTCGGCCAGGTAGAGGTAGTTCTCGTTGAGGGTGTTCTTCGCGCCGTGGCGGCAGCCGGTCATGCACTCGCCGCACTCCGTGCACGCCTTGCGCGCCGGGCCCGCCCCGCCGAAGTACGGGTCGGACACCTCCTGGCCGGGCGTGGCCCGCGACTCCCCCTCGGCGTCCTTGCCGTCGCCGAAGAAGACGCCGACCGGCGCCATGTGGAAGCTGTCGCCCACGCCCATCCGCTCGGCGGCCGCCTTGAGGTGGACGTCGGACGGGGTCATCGTCGGGTTGAGCCGTACGCCGAGCATGCGCTGGGCCTGGTCGTAGTACGGCTTCAGCTCCTCCTGCCAGTCGGTGATGTGCCGCCACTGGGGGTCGTCGAAGAATGCCTTCGGCGGTACGTAGAGGGTGTTGGCGTAGTTGAGGGAGCCGCCGCCGACGCCCGCCCCCGCGAGGACCATGACGTTGCCCAGCAGGTGGATGCGCTGGATGCCGTACATGCCGAGCTTGGGGGCCCAGAGGTAGTTCTTCAGGTCCCAGGAGTTCTTCGGGAGGCTCTCGCGGGTCCAGCGGCGGCCGGCCTCCAGGACGCCTACGCGGTAGCCCTTCTCGGTGAGGCGGAGGGCGGTTACCGAGCCGCCGAAGCCGGAGCCGACGACCAGTACGTCGTAATCGTAGGTGTCTTGAGGCACGTGTGCTCCTCGTTGAGTGTCCGTGCGGGTGCGTTGTGGCTGCTCGCGCGGTTCCCCGCGCCCCAAAAGGCCCTTAGCGGAACCGGAAGGCCTTCATGAGCCGCAGGCTCCGGCTCATGAACTGCGCGTACTTCTCGTCGTCCATCCCCAGCGACGGCGCCATCGGAAGCAGCCGCTGCTGGGCGACCGTCTGGGCCTCCGTGTACTTGAGGATGCCCTCGGAGCCGTGGCGGCGGCCGAGGCCGGAGTCCTTCATGCCGCCCATCGGCGACTGGACGCTGCCGTAGGCGGGGGCGTACCCCTCGTTGACGTTCACCGTTCCGGTGCGCAGCCGGGCGGCGACCGCGCGGCCGCGCCCGCCGTCCTTCGTCCAGACGGACGAGTTGAGGCCGTACGGCGTGGAGTTGGCGTGCTCGATCGCCTCGTCCTCGGTCTTGAAGCGGTAGATGGAGACGACCGGGCCGAACGTCTCCTCGGCGCAGACGCTCATCTCCGGGTCGACGCCGTCGAGGATGGTCGGCTCGAAGAAGTACGGGCCGATGTCGGGTCGGGCGGTGCCGCCGGCGACGAGCTTCGCGCCCTTGGCGACGGCCTCCTCCACATGCCGGGTGACCGTCTCCAGCTGGCGCTCGCCGACCAGGGAGCCCATGTCGGCGCCGTACGCCAGGGACTTGCCCAGCCGCATCGCCTTGGTGCGGGCGGCGAAGCGCTCGACGAAGGCGTCCGCGATCGACTCGTGGACGTACAGCCGCTCGATGGAGATGCACAGTTGGCCCGCGGAGGAGAAGCAGGCGCGGACGGCGCCCGCGGCGGCCTTCTCCACGTCGGCGTCCTCCAGGACGAGCATCGCGTTCTTGCCGCCGAGTTCGAGCGAGACGCCGACCAGGCGGGCGGCGGCGCCCTTGGCGACCTCGCGGCCGGTGCGGGTGGAGCCGGTGAAGGAGACGTAGTCGGCGTGCCGGACGACCTCGGGGCCGACGACCGGGCCGTCGCCGAGGACGACCTGGAAGACGTCGGCGGGCAGACCGGCCTCTATGAGCAGGTCACGGGCCCACAGGGCGGTCAGGCAGGTCTCCGTGTCCGGCTTCATGACGACCGCGTTGCCCGTGACGAAGGCCGGCAGCGCGTCGCCGACGGACAGCTCCAGCGGGTAGTTCCAGGGGGCGATCTGGCCGACGACGCCGCGCGGGTGGCGCAGCTCGGTGACCTTCGTCAGCGTGGGCATGGCGCCCGCGTGCCGCTTCGGCTTGAGGTAGGCGGGTGCCTTACGGCCGTAATGGCGGGCCGCGACGGCTACGGCCTGCACCTCCTCGTGGGCGTGCAGACGGGCCTTGCCGGTCTCCAGCTGGATGAGGTCGAGGACCTCCGCCTGGCGTTCGAGCAGCAGGTCGTGGAAGCGGAGCAGGACGGCGGCGCGCTGCCGTACGGGAACCTGTGCCCAGACCGCCTGGGCCGTGCGGGCCGCCTCGAAGGCCCGCTGCACGTCCTCGGGCGTGGATTCGGGCAGGTCGGCCAGCTTCTCGCCGGTGAACGGCGTGTGGTTGGCGGTACGACCGGAGCCCACCACGCCCTTGGTGAGCTGGGCCACCAGCTCGGGGGTGACCACGTCGGCTGCGGTGCGGGCGCCCTCCGGGGCGGGGGCGAGGGGGTTCGTGCCGGTCTTGGCCGGGGCCTGCGCGTCCGTCATGAGGCGCAGGGTATGCCGGAGCGGGGGCTTTGTGTACCCGTCGGTAACGCGGATTCACCGAGTGCTCACATGCCGCCAGTGTCCACTGGCAACAAACGCGCTGATCAGGGCGTTGCCGAGGAGGTGCCGAGTCACTCGATCTCGAGTCGGTCACGGGCGCCCTTGTAGACGGCGGTGCCTTCCTTCTCCCGCGCGGTTCCCTTGGGCATCTTGACGCGCAGTGCGTACAGACGCGCGTCGTCGGTCATGACGAACAGCTCCATCACCCGGGTCGGGACGTCGCCGTCCTCATAGGTGGTGTCGGCGAGGACGGCGTCGTAGCCCTTGAAGCTGGTGTCGTTGTACTGGGTGGATGCCTTGTCGTCCGTCAGTTTCCAGTAGCTGGAGTGCAGGCCCGCCTGGCTCTTGAGCGGCTCGGAGACCTTGTCCCACCGGGTGAGCCGGACGCTGATGCGATCACCCTCGTAGATCACGAGCCGGGGTTGGTCGGTCGGGCTGCCCTGGCGGTGGAACAGCTCGTACCGGCTCGGCACGGAGAGGACGGCGCTCAGCTTCTCCTCCCGGTGTCTGGTCCAGGTGAGGGCGGTGGGGCTGGGGCTGGACGCCGGGGCGAGGGGGGCGGTGTAGACGGGGTTCATCGCCTTGCCGTCGTCGGTGTCGACGAGGAAGGAGGAGGTGGTGAACCAGGTACCGCCGACCAGGAGGACGCCGAGGACGGCGACCGGGACGGGGCGCAGCGTCCAGGAGCGGCGCCGGGACCCGGAGGTCGTGGGAGGTCCGGTCACCTCCGCGTCAGAGGTTCCCTCGACGGCTTCGGATATCGGCTCGGGCGCGGCTTCCGAACTCGCCCCTGATTTCGGCTCGGGCTTCGGCTCGCCCGTCTCCGCGGACGCCGTCCGGCCCCTCAGCCGTACCGTCCCCGAATCCTCCGCGAACTCCCGCAGCCCCGAAGCGTCCTGTGGCCCCGCCCCTGCCGAACCCCCGGAAGGGACCGGCACCGGCCACCCTTCCGCCACGGCCTCCAGCACCGCCCCGACCTCGGCCGCGTCGGGCCGCCGCTCGGGGTCCTTCACCAGCAGCCGCACGATCAGCGGCCCCAGCGGTCCCGCCTGCTCGGGCTCGGGCGGGTCGGCGGCGAGGATCGCGGCGAGCGTGGACTCCAGCGTGGTACGGCGGAAGGGGGACCAGCCCTCCACGGCGGCGTACAGGAGCACGCCCAGCGACCACAGGTCGGAGGCGGGGCCGGCGCCGCGGCCTGACATCCGCTCGGGGGCGATGAACTCCAGGGAGCCGACGAACTCGCCGCTGACGGTGAGGGACTCCTCGCCCTGGATGTGGGCGATACCGAAGTCGGTGAGGACGACGCGGCGATGCGGGCCGAGCAGTACGTTGGCGGGCTTGACGTCGCGGTGGACGATGCCGACGGCGTGCGCGGCGCGCAGGGCGCCGAGGACGGCGAGGCCGATGCGGGCGGCCTCGGTCGCCTCCACCGGGCCGCGCCGGAGGAGCTCGTGCAGGGACTCGCCGCGCACCAGCTCCATGACGATCCAGGGCAGCGTGTCCTCGACGACGACGTCATGGATGGCGACGGCGGACGGATGCTCGACGCGGGCGGCGGCGCGGGCCTCACGGTAGAGCCGGTGGGCGGCCCGCTGGTGAGCCGCGTCCTCCGGGTCGCCGGGCAACCTCGGCTGCTTGACGGCGACTTCGCGGTCCACGAGTTCGTCGAGCGCCCGCCAGACGGTGCCCATGCCGCCGGAGCCGATGCGCTCGATCAGCCGGTAACGCCCGCCGATCACGCGCCCGTTGGGCCCGGTGGGGCCACCGTCTTCGCTCATGCCCCATGCCTACCTTGCGGGGTGGGCCCTCCGCCAGTTCAGAGCTTGCCGATGTCCAGGTTCGCGATGGTCGTCCGCGCCACCTCACGTCCGCGGTCCGTGAAGTCGCCCTTGCCGGGGTAGCTGACGGTGAGCTTGTACATGTCCCCGGCCGAGGTCCTGTAGTAGAAGATCCTCATCTCACGCGGGCGCGGGTTCTGGGTGTCGGTGGTGGTGTAGACGATCGTGTTCTCGGCGGACTTGTGGCCTTGGTACGTGGTCTGCCTGGGGTCCGTCTTCGGGTTCGCCGGCATGCTCGCCTCGTAGTAGCCGTTCTCCTTGTAGTCGCCGTCGTCCTCGTACATCTCGGCGGCCGCTGACCCGGCGATGGAGTTGCTGGTGTCCTCGGCCTTCTTGTCGAGCCTCAGGCCGACCCAGATCGCGCCGCTCTCGTCGGCGTACGTGACCTCGTGACCGTCGTCCGCGTCCTCGGGCACGGTCCGCTGGTAGCCGTCGGGCACGGCCAGCGACGCGTTGAGGGCCTTCTCCTCGCGGATCTCCCAGTGGTCCGGCAACGGCCCCGCGAACGGGTCGGCGACCACCAGGTACGCCGTCACCGCCGCCGCGACGAGCGCCGCGCCCATCCCGAGCAGCGCCTTGCGCCCCAACCGGACGCCGCCCTTGACGCCCTCGGCGATCCGCACCACCTGAGTGGCGGCCGGGGCCGGCGGATTGGCCGTCTGCTCCAGCAGCGCACGTGTGCGCGCGGCGTTCGGACGGCGCGCCGGGTCCTTCTGGAGCAGGCCGTTGATGGCCTCGGCGAGCGGGCCCTGGGCCGCGGCGGGCGGCGCGGGGGTGGCGTTGAGGACCGACTGGAGGGTGGCCGCGGTGTTGCTGCGGCGGAACGGTGAGACGCCCTCGGTCGCCGCGTACAGGACGACGCCCAGGGACCACAGGTCGCTCGCCGGTCCCGGCCGCTGGCCCAGCACCCGCTCCGGGGCGATGTACTCGGGCGAGCCGACGAAGCCGCCGGTGTCGGTCAGATTGGTCTCGCCCTCGATCTGGGCGATGCCGAAGTCGGTGAGGACGACGCGGTCGTGGCGGCCGAGCATGACGTTGTCCGGCTTGACGTCACGGTGCAGGATGCCCGCCGCGTGCGCGGCCTCCAGCGCCCCGAGCACTTCGAGGCCGATTCTCGCCGCATCCCGGGCCCCGAGGGTGCCCTCCTGGAGCGCGTCGCCCAGCGAACGGCCCTGCACCAGCTCCATCACGATCCACGGCTGGCCGTCCACGACCGCCACGTCATGCACGTTCACGACCGCGGGATGATCGAGCCTGGCCGCGGCGCGCGCCTCGCGACGCATGCGCTCGAAGGCATTGGCACGTTCGCGTTCGGGAAGGTGATCCGGTACGCGGGGCTCCTTGACGGCGACCTCGCGGTCCACGGTCTCGTCCTTGGCCCGCCAGACGGTGCCCATGCCACCGTGCCCGAGCTTGGCGAGCAGCCGGTAGCGGCCCGCGATCAACCGCCCGGTACCGGGGTCCGGGGTGGGCGGGGCCGGCGGGGTGACGGGCTGGGCGGGCGCGGCGGCCTGCTGCGGTACGGCCGACTGCGGTACGGCCCGAGTGGGCGCCGCGTACGGGTTGTTCGGGTGGGGAACGGGCCCGGGCGGATTCGGCTGCGGCGGTTGCAGTTCAAAACTCGTCGGCTCGTCGGGCCGGTAAGGGGCTCCCCCGTTGCTGCTCATGGCTCCATCCATATCGCGGCAAGCGGTTCGGCATCCAGCGTGAACGCTTTCCGGTCACAGAGCCGTGACTCAGATCGCTCCTTATCTCCCCTTTATTCAGAGTTGGTGGGCACAAGGGCCGAAGTGCTCGGCGAGGAGTCCGCGCCGGGCGAGGCCGACGCACTCGGTGACGGGGTCACACTCGGCGAAGGAGACGTACTTGGTGACGGCGACCTACTTGGTGACGGCGACGGCGACCTGCTCGGCGAGGGCGACGGCGACGGCGACGTGGCGGTCGGCCCGCCCGAGGTCCCCGGCGCCGAACTGGTCGGCACGACACCCCCGTCGCCGCCGCCCCCGTTCATCAGCAGCGCCGCCGCCGACACCCCGGCCACCGCCATCGCGGCGACCAGCACGACGGTGGCCAGCATGCTGCGGGTCGAGTACGGGCGCTCGGCCGAGACCAGCGCGGTGGCCCTGCTGAACCGTTTCGGCACAAGTACGTGCCCCGTCTCCAGGAAGTCCCGCAGCATCCGCTCCGCCCCCGCCGCGTCCAGCCGCCGCCCGGGGTCCCGCTCCAGCAGCCCCTGCACGACGGGCAGGATCGGCGCCGCCTGCACGGGCGGACGTATGTCGTCGGACACCACGGCGAGCACGATGCCGCTCAACGAGTCGCGCCGGAACGGTGATTCACCGCTCAGGGCCGCGCACAACAGCGCGCCCACCGACCACAGGTCGGCGGCGGGACCGGTCCTGGACCCGGACATCCGCTCGGGCGCGGTGTACTCCGGCGAGCCGACGAAGGACCCGGACTCGGTGAGCGTGGACGTGCCCGGTACCTGGGCGATACCGAAGTCGGTGAGGACGACACGGTCGGTGCCGTTCTCGATCAGCACGTTGGCCGGTGTGATGTCCCGGTGCAGGACCCCGGCCTCATGGGCCGTACGCAGCGCGCTGAGCAGGTCGACGCCGATGCGCGCGGCCTCGGGTGCGTCGACGGGCCCGTGCTCCGCGATCCGGTCGGCGAGGGAGTCCCCGTCCACCAGCTCCATGACGATGTACGGGCGTTCGTCGTCCTTCAGGATGTCGTGGACGACGATGACGTGCGGGTGGCTCAGCTGTGCCACCGCCCGTGCCTCACGCAGCGTGCGCTGGCGCTGGCGCCGGGCCTCGGCCGCGGAGAGGGTCTCGTCGAGGGGGAGTTCCTTGACGGCCACCTGCCGCCCGAGTAACTGGTCGGTCGCCCGCCATACGACGCCCATGCCGCCGCGACCGAGCTGCTCCTCAAGGCGGTAACGCCCCGCGATCACACGGAAGTTGGCTCCCTCGGTCCCCATGCGCCCCATCATGCAGCAACGGACGGATCCACTCCGGGGCGCCGATCGGCCAACTCTGCAAAGGAGCAAAGGGTTTCAAAAGCCGCTCGACGGTCCGCCGGACCCTCAGGATCCGCTCGCCCGCCAACCCTGGAGCACCGCCGTGAACTGCTTGCGCGTGGTCGCCCAGTCGGTCACGGGCGAGGACATGTAGATCGCGTACTCCGTGCCGTCCCGGTCGATGTACGCCTGGTCGATGGCCCGGCGCGGCCCGGGGAACTTCGTGTCCTTGGCGAGAGCGGTCCACGTGTACTCCCACAGGGAGCCCTCGCGGTCGCGGTAGAGGTCCTTCTTCAGGTACACGGTCTCGTAGTCGACCAGCTTCCGCCGCACCTGCTGTTCCAGGTCGCGCTGGTGGTCGTAGGCGTTCGCGAAGTCGGGCGAGGTGTCGACGGCGACGCGGACGAAGTGCTCGCCGCCGTCGGGCGAGTAGTCGACCTGCTGGAGGCCGTCGACCTCCTCGCCGACCACCTCCCGGTGCCAGCCCTTGGGCAGGTAGAGGCTGAAGCCCAGGGGGTCCTTGTAGCGGACCCAGGACGAGGGGACACCGGCCTCCGGGCGCGGCGACTCGCTCGACGACTCGCTCGCCGTGGGGTCGGGAGCGGTCGAGACGGACATGCCGCCCGCCTCCGTCCCCCATTTCTGCAGCACCACGGCGGTACCTCCGCCGACGATCGCGGCGAGCGCGACGACGAGGGCGAGCGTGCGCAGCCGGCGGCGCCTGGTCGGCCGGGCGGGAGTGGCGCCGGTACCGGTGCCTGCACCTGCGCCGGTATTACGGCCGGTGCCGGTGCCCGCGGTGTCATACGGCGACCCGAAGCCCGTCGAACCGGTCATCGGCGGGTACGGCGTGCCGGTCGCCGGCGTCGCGGCCCCGGTGGGCGCGGCTCCCTCGGCGTGCGTGGGCCCCGTGCGCGCCTCCGGCTCGTACCGGGCGTGCTGGGTCGGCACGTACACCTGCGCCGCGCTCGGCCGCCGTCCCTCCGCCGCCTCGGCCAGCATCTGCTCGGCCTCGGCGGCGCCGGGCCGGGTGGCCGGATCCTTGCGCAGCAGGGCGCTGATCACGGGCGTGAGGGGGCCGGCGTGCTGCGGCTGAGTCGCCTCCTCCTCGACGACCGCCTGCATGGTGCCCAGCGGGGAGGTGCGGCGGAAGGGCGAGCGGCCCTCCACGGCCGTGTAGAGCGTCGCGCCGAGCGCCCACAGGTCGGAGGCGGGACCCGGGTCGTGGCCGCGCACCCGCTCGGGGGCGAGGTAGTCGACCGAGCCGACGACCTCGCCGGTACGGGTGATGGTGGTGTCGCCCTCGATCTGGGCGATGCCGAAGTCGGTGAGGAGGACACGGCCGTCCTCGGCGAGCAGGACGTTGCCGGGCTTGATGTCACGGTGCAGGACGCCGGCGGAGTGGGCGGCGCGCAGCGCCCGCAGCACCCACAGTCCGATGCGGGCGGCCTCGGCGGGCTCGATGCGTCCGTGCTCCTTGACCGCGTCGGCCAGGGAGTACCCCTCGACCAGCTCCATCACGATCCACGGCCGGCCGTCGTGCTCCAGCACGTCGTGCACGGTGACCACGGCCGAGTGGTTGATGCGCGCGGCGGCGCGCGCCTCGGCGCGGGTGCGTGCGAGCAGTCGCTCCTGGTCGCTCTCGGAGACGTAGAGCGCTGCGGTCAGTTCCTTGATCGCGACGGCCCGGTGCAGCACCTCGTCATGCGCACGCCACACTCGCCCCATACCGCCGCTGCCGATCGCGTCGGCGAGCCGGTAGCGGCCCGAAACGAGCTGGCCCTGCATCTGATTCACGTTGCCCCGCAATGCTCTTGACAGGCTCAGATTAAGGACCGCCCGACGCGACCGGAACCACGGGGGTGCCAAGGAGACCGCACTGTGATGCTTGTCGCTTTCGACACCCGGAAGCAACCGTCACCCAGGGTTCACAGTCGGAATCAGCCGGTCACCTGATACGTCGCAGACGCCTGCTCGAACAGCCGCGTCACCTCGTCCCGCTCGGCCTCCGGGCCGCGTACCTGCACCACGTGGTACCGCCCGTCGATCAGGATCGCGACGTTGCGTACGAAAAGCTCGCGCCCCTGGTCGTCGGTCCAGGTGAACTGCCCCTCGGCCATGGTCCGCTCGCCGACCTGAATGGTCTTCAGCCCGCCGGAGGAGGCCCAGCTGGAGTCGCGGTACGGCTGCAACTCCCGCTCGTGCTCCCGCTGGTAGACCATGGGGTCGCTGCCGTACTCGTCGGCGGTGTCCCGGCCGCGTACGACGATGAGGTCGAAGCCTCCGTGCGAGTACACGACCTGTCCGCGCCCGTTCTCCGGCGTGCGGTTCCAGCCGTTGGCGACGGCGATCTGGAAGCCTGCGCTGTCCTTGCGGAGGGTGAAGCCGTCCGGGACCTCGGGGCCGCTGGTCTGCGTCTCGGTGGAACCGGACTCCTCCGACGGGCTGTTGCCGGACTCCGGTGAGGTCTGGTCGGGCCGCGGCTCACTGCTCGCTTCGGCGGACTGCTCGGGTGCCGCCCCACCGGTCTGACCGGCGGCGCCGGTGCGCCCGGCATCGGCCGTGGCGCCGTCGCCCTGATCGGCCTTGGGCATGAACAGCATGGCGTACGCGATCGCCGCGGCCATGCCGAGCAGCACGAGCACCAGCAACGTCCGGCCGAGCCTGCGCGGCGAGTGCTCCGCCTCCCGCTTGGCCCGCTTGTGCCGCCCGTGATGCGCGGGCAGCCCGGCCCGACGCCTGCGCACCAGCTCGCCCCGGCGCCGCACGATCGGCAGCCGGTTCGGGTCGACGGGCGGGGTGGCGACGACATGCGTACCGGCCTCCGGCTCGGGCGCGGACCGCACGAGCGAGCGCAGCCAGCCCCGCAGCTCCTCGAAGTCGAGGCGCTCGGTGGGGTCCTGCCGCAGCAACGACTCCACGACCGGCCGGAGCGGCCCGCACTCCTCGGCGAAGGCGGGCGGCTCCGCGCACACCATCTGCACGAGCTCGGCCGTCGACTCCTCCGGATACGGCGCATGCCCCTGTACGGCCCGGAAGAGCAGCGCTCCCAGCGCCCACAGGTCGGTCGCGGGCCCGATCGGCGCGGCAAGCTGCCAGTTCTCGTGCACGGGACCGGCCTGCTCAGGCGCCCACCGCTCGGTCACGGGCCCCACCACGGCCATCCGCGCCTGCCGGGCCCGCTCGGCGGCGAGCGCGGTGGTGGGTCCACGGCGAGCGGGGGCGCCGGCCACGAGGTCGTCCCAGCGGGCCGGAGGGTGCGCGGAAGAGCCATCGGCAGCGGGCACCCCGCGCGCGGGAGACCCGGCAGCGTCGTCCTGCGCGGAAAAGCCGGCGGCATCCTGCCCGGGCGCACCCGGCCCGGGATGGCCGTCGGGGCCGGGAACGGGTACGCCGCGCGGGGGAAAGCCACCCGCACCTGGAGCGGGGGCTCCCGCAACGGGCAACGCCTCGCGGCCGGCAGCGGGCATGCCTGGGCCACCCGGGTGGGCGCCCGGGCCCGCCGGGGGAAGTGCCGTGCGAGCGTGCCCTTCGTCCGTGGGGGCGCCGACGGCCCCGCTACGGGGCACGGCACCGTGCCAGGACGGGGCCTGCACGCCGTACGGGTCGGCTATCCGGCCCGGGGGCGTGCTGGCGCCGTTGCCGCCGGAGCCGTACGGCTGCTGCGCCGCGCCGTTGGCCCGGGCGGCGGGGCCGTCCTCGGGCGCCGGTCGGACGCCGGGCAACGCGGCCCGCCCGTTCTGCTGGGTCTCCTGCACCCGGGCAGCGGCACGGGCGCCCGCCCGGTACGCGGCGATCGCTCCGGCCCGCGCGGCCCTGACGTCCCCGCCGGTTTCGAGGGCACCGCGCGGGGCCGTACCCGACGCCTCCGTCCCGATGCCCGCGTCGGCCCCGGGGACCGGCAGCCCTCCGGCCGCCCGCGCCTCGATGGCGGCACGCCGGGCGGCCTCGGGATCCGCGCCGCCCGTGCCGGGCCCACCGAACCCACCGCCGACGGCCGGCCCGCCCCCGAACGTCCCGGATCCGCCACCCCCGTCACCGTCACCGTCCTCGACCGGCACCGGGTCATACCCGCACAGCGCCTCCTCCGCGGCCCCGACCGCGAGCCCGGTGAGCATCACCCGGCCGTCGTCGCAGACGAGCACCGTACGGGCGGTGATGTTGCGATGGACCCAGCCGTGCGCGTGCAGCACCCGCAGCGCCATGAGGACGTCGGAGGCGACCTCGGCCGCCCGGTACGGCGTCAACGGCTTCTCGGCCAGCAGCGCGGCCAGCGGGCGCGCGGCCACGAACTCGCTCACTATCCACAACGAACCGCCCTCGGCGAACACGTCGAAGACCTGGTCCAGCCGTGGATGGTCGGGGATCCGCGCCGCGGCCTGCGCCGCCTCGACCGCCCGCCGTACAGCGGGGTCGCTTGGCCTGCGCGTACTCGTTCGGGACGAGGAACGCCGCCCCGCCCCGCGCTCGCGCGTATCGCGTGCCGTGAAACCGTCGGGGAGCCCCTCGGCGTCCAGCACCTCCGCCTCGACGACCTCCGGCAACGGCACCTGCCGGACGAGGACTTCCTGCCCGCTGTAGGTGTCGAAGGCGCGGGTCTCGGTAAGTTCGTACTCGTCGGAGGGCGGCAGCGGCAGGCGGTAGCGGTCGGCGAGCACCCGACCCGCATAGTCGTCCACGTTGCCTCCCCCGGCCGCCCGGTTGGTCAATTCCGTTCGCCTTGCGTCCCGTTCCCGACGCACGACCAAATGCGTTCGGTCCGCAAGCACTCACGATACGTGCCGGAGACAACTCGCAAAGCGGGGTTGCCGGATCTCACGCCTCAATCCCGGCCGTCACGAGCCCAAACCGAATTCCGCGCACTTCACGACTTCGGCTTGAACGAATCCGTCAACGTCTTCCAGGTGTCCTTGCGCAGCTCGCTGTCCCAATTCGAATCCTTCGCGGTGTACATCAGCGCATGTCCGAGTTGGTCGTTCACGACGAACCCGCGGTCGATCGTCCGGTACTTCGTACCGCCCTCGACATAGGTGAACTCCCAGTCGGCCGTGTTCCAACCGCGGTAGTCCACCTCCTCTATACGGATCCTCTTGTACTGCGAGCGCACCATGCCCCGCTCCTGGTTCTTCCAGTCCGCCACCGGATCACCCTTGGGCGTGGACGTCCAGGCGACGAGCAGCTTCTGCCCGTCGGGCCCGGTGAACCGGTCGCCCGCCGAATCCGTGGACTGGAGCTTCCACCCCTTGGGCAGCCCGATGGAGTACCCCTGGCTCCCCTTGTGGGTCTTCACGACCTTGCTGTCGCTCCCGGACCCCGCCTCGGCACCGCTCCCGCCGGTCGCGCTCGGCCCGGCACTCGGCGTGCTGCCGGTCTCGGCACCCTCGCCGGAGCCCGACCCGGCCGTCGCGGACGCCGACTTCTCGCCGTCCGCCTGCGTACGGTCGTTCTCGTCCGTCTTGGTGTCGGCACTGGCGCTGGCCTTGGCGGAAGCCTTGCCCCCGCCGCCATTCGCCGATGCCTTCGAGCCGCCGTCGTCGCCGAGCGTGAGCGCCAGCACCACACCGAGCACGACGAGCGCCACGGCCACCGCGATGATCACCAGCGTCCGCTTCGGCACCACATCGGTGAGCGGCGCCCTCGGCACCGGCCGCGGCGGCAGATCCGGCGGCGTCATCACGGGCCACCCGGAACTCCGGCCCCCGCTCTGCCCGTTCGCCGACTCCGCGCCCCGCTCACCCGCACCGGAACGGTCACCGGCACCGGCACCGGCACCGGACGCAGCAGCAACTCCGCTCGCCCCGGCGCCCGAAGGCCGCCCCGTACTCCCGCCCTTCGACGACGCCCCTGCCCCGCCCACTCCCGTGGACGAGCCCGCGGCCGCTGCCCCACCGGACTGCGAAACAGCCGTCTCGCCGCCGGACTTGGCACGAGCGGCAGCCGTCCCGGCCGCCCCCGCACCCGCCGCGGCCTTCCGCACGGACCGCAGTGCCCCGCGGAACCGCTCCCCGGCCTCCTCACCACGCTTGCTCCCGGCCCCCGAACGGCCCTTGCCCTCGGGCGCATCGGGCTGCGGCGGCAACGGCACGACCTTCGTCGCGTCCACCGGCTCCGGCTCGGCCTTGGGCGCGTGGATGACGGCGTTGAGCATCGCCCGCGCGCCGGCGTCGTCGAGCCGCTTCTCGGGGTCCTTGGTGAGCAGGCCGTAGATGACGTCCCTCAGCGGTCCCGCGTTCTTCGGCTCCTCCATCGGCTCGGTCATCACCGCCGTGAGCGTGGCGATCGCGGAGCCCTTGTCGTACGGCGGCACCCCCTCGACCGACGCGTACAACAGCCCGCCCAGCGACCAGAGGTCGGCCGCGGGACCCGGCTTGTGGCCGCGGGCCCGCTCCGGGGAGATGTAGGAGGGCGCGCCGACGAGCATGCCCGTCGAGGTGATGGAGGGGTCGCCCTCGACCTGGGCGATACCGAAGTCGGTGAGCACGACCCGGTCGGTGTCGGACTCCAGCAGGACGTTCGACGGCTTCACGTCGCGGTGCAGGATGCCCTCGCGGTGCGCGGACCGCAGCACGTCGAGCACGGCCAGGCCGACCTCTGCCGCCCGCTTGGGCTCCAGGAGACCGTCCTCCCGGATGACCTCGGCGAGCGACTTGCCCTCGACGAGCTCCATCACGATCCACGGCCGGTCGTCCTCTTCGACCACGTCGAACACCGTCACCGCGCTGTTGTTGCGGATGCGCGCGATCGCCTTGGCCTCACGCAGGGTGCGCGTGATCAGCCGCCGCTTCTCCTCCTCGTCGATGTTCGACGGGAACCGCAGCTCCTTGACGGCGACGGTCCGTCCGAGAGTCTCGTCCACCGCACGCCACACCGTGCCCATGCCGCCCCGGCCGAGCACTCCGCCCAGCCGGTACCGCCCCGCGAGGAGACGCTCGCGGTCGTCCTGCCGAGTGTCCTGACGAGATGTCCCCGCCCGCTCCGCCTCCGACATGCGTCCCCTCATACAACCCGCCCTGACAGAGCCTCCATTGTCTCTCACCCGACAAGTGCCCGACGCCCAGGGTGCCTCTGGCCCCGCCACCCGACCGCACGGCCCGGGGTCTCCACGCCCGGCGCACCCGAAGCCCGGTGAATCGCGCGTTCCGCTTGCCCGGCATGATGAGCCGCGACAAGGGAAGGAACCCGCATGGCACGACCGGCGACGCCCCTGCTCCGGACACTGGTGGCCCTTCCGGTGGCCCTGACGCTCCTCGGCCTGCTGGCCCCGGCACTCCTCGGCCAGTCCTCCACCTCCTCGTCGGCACGCACCGCCTCGTCGTCCTCCACCGCACAGGCGACGGACTCCCTTCTGCCCCGGCTGGTCACCCGGGGCAAGGCCCCCGCCGCCGCCCTGCTGGCCCGCGAGAGGACCGGCACCCACTACGTCCGGGCCGGCCAGGGCATCGCCCGCACCGACCACTTCCGCGCCGGCAGCATCACCAAGACCTTCATCGCGACGGTCGTCCTGCAACTGGCCGCCGAGCGACGGCTGTCCCTGTCCGCCCCGGTGGAGCGGTACCTGCCGGGCCTGGTGCGCGGGGCGGGCAACGACGGGCGCGCGCTGACCCTTCGTTCCCTGCTGACCCACACCAGCGGCCTGTACGACTTCGCCGCCGCGACCGAAGGCACCGTCCCTCTCACACCGCTTCAGGCCGTACGCATCGCACTCACCCACCCCCCTGCCGACGCCGGCAGCTTCTCCTACTCGAACACCAACTACGTCCTGCTCGGCCTGGTCATCGAGCATGTCACCGGCCGCTCCTACGCCGCCGAGGCCGAGCACCGTGTCATCACTCCACTGGGTCTGACCGGCACCTCCTTCCCTGGATCCCGCACCTCTCTGCCCTCTCCGCACGGCCGCGCCTACACCACCGACGGGACCGATGTCACCGAACTCGACCCACGGGTGGCCGGCGCCTCGGGCGAGCTGGTGACCACGCTCGCCGACCTCGACCGCTTCTACGCCGCGCTGCTCGGCGGCCGCCTGCTGCCCCCGCGCTGGCTGCGCGAGATGCTCGACACCCGTGCCGCACACGGCTCGTACGGCATGGGGCTCTTTCCCGTGAAACTGCCGTGCGGCACCGTCGTCTGGGGGCACAACGGGCGCATCTCCGGCAGCTACGTGCGCTCCGCGGCCACCGTCGGCGGTCGTCGGGTCCTGACCTTCCGGGTGAACACGACGGCGATAGCGGATCCCGGTCTCGAACCCCGGCTGCTCGCTGCCGAGTTCTGCCCTCGCACCAGGTAAAACGGCCGAGGTTCGAGCAGAGATCCCAACTTCCGCCACCCGTTCGGGTGACGCTCCGCCGGACTTACTACAACGGCACGATGTCCGGCGCCCCCAGCCGCGCCGCGTCCGCCGTCAGATCGTCGGGCTGCCGCTGCGACTCCCGTTCGGCCTCCACCCGCTTCTCGTAGTGCTGGATCTCGCGCTCGGTGTGGTCCTTGTCCCAGCCCAGCACCGGCGCCATCAGGTCGGCCGCCTCGCGCGCGCACCGCGTCCCCCGGTCGAACGTCTCGATCGAGATACGCGTACGCCGCGTCAGCACGTCGTCCAGGTGGCGCGCCCCCTCGTGCGAGGCGGCGTACACCACCTCGGCGCGCAGATAGTCGTCGGCGGACTGCAGGGGCTCGCCCAGCGTGGGATCGGCGGCGATGAGTTCGAGCACCTCCTCCGCCAGCGACCCGTACCGGTTCAACAGGTGCTCCACCCGCACCACATGGATACCGGTCCGCGCCGCGATCCGCGCACGCGCGTTCCACAGCGCCCGGTACCCCTCCGCGCCCAGCAGCGGAATGTCCTCCGTGACGCACTCGGCGACCCGCATGTCGAGCCCGTGCACCGCCGCGTCCACCGCGTCCTTGGCCATCACCCGGTACGTCGTGTACTTGCCGCCCGCCACGACGACGAGCCCGGGCACCGGGTGCGCCACGGTGTGCTCGCGCGACAGCTTGCTCGTGGCGTCCGACTCGCCGGCGAGCAGCGGCCGCAGGCCCGCGTACACGCCCTCCACGTCATCGCGCGTCAGCGGCACCGCGAGCACGGCGTTCACGTGTTCCAGCAGGTAGTCGATGTCCGCGCTGGACGCGGCCGGGTGCGCCTTGTCGAGGTCCCAGTCGGTGTCGGTGGTGCCGACGATCCAATGCCGGCCCCAGGGGATGACGAACAGCACGGACTTCTCGGTGCGCAGGATGAGCCCCGTGGTGGAGTGGATGCGGTCCTTGGGCACGACCAGGTGGATGCCCTTGGAGGCGCGCACGTGGAACTGCCCGCGCTCCCCCACCATCGACTGGGTGTCGTCGGTCCACACACCGGTCGCGTTGACGATCTGCTTGGCGCGGATCTCGTACTCGCCGCCCCCCTCGACGTCCTGCACCCGGGCCCCGACGACGCGTTCGCCCTCGCGCAGAAACCCGGTCACGCGCGCGCGGTTGGCGACTTGGGCGCCGTACGCCGCCGCCGTGCGCACGAGGGTGGCCACATAGCGGGCGTCGTCCATCTGGGCGTCGTAGTACTGGAGCGCGCCGACCAGGGCGTCCTTCTTCAGGGCGGGGGCGATGCGCAGGGCGTGACGTCGGCTCAGATGGCGGTGCAAGGGCATGCCCCGACCGTGGGCGCGGGCCATCGACATGATGTCGTAGAGCAGGACACCGGAACCGGCGTACAGCCGCTCCCAGCCCTTGTACTGAAGCGGATACAGAAACGGCACCGGCTTCACCAGATGCGGAGCCAGCCGCGATACCAGCAGCCCGCGTTCCTTCAGTGCCTCTCGTACGAGTGCGAAGTCGAGCATCTCCAGATAGCGCAGGCCGCCGTGGATCAGCTTGCTGGACCTGCTGGAGGTGCCCGACGCCCAGTCACGGGCCTCGACCAGTCCGGTGGACAGTCCGCGGGTCGCGGCGTCGAGGGCGGTGCCCGCGCCCACCACGCCACCGCCCACGACCAGTAGGTCCAGCTCACGCTCGGCCATTGCTGCGAGTGACTCGGCGCGCTCCGCCGGCCCCAGTGTCGCTGTCCTCACCGCTGCCTCCCGCTCATCGGTCGCGTAGGCCGCACCCGTCGGGCGAAGCCCGCTTCGTACCCCCCATGCCCAAAATTCTGACCGGGTTGCCCGAGTTCAGCCACCACGCGCCCCCAGCCTGTGGACAACACTCACGGAAACGCGATCATTCAATGCCGCAAATCGGTCATATTTACTCCTAGTCTGACATTGCGCTCCCTCGGTCTGTCCACAGGGCTTGCGCACCTGCTCCACTTCGGTTACTGGGAAGGACGGCCCACGCCATGCCCGCAGATCTCGCCGTCATCGGACTCGGCCCGTACGGCCTGCCGCTGGCCAAGGCCGCCGTCGCGGCCGGCATCCCCACGCTCGGTTACCGGACCGGGCCCGAGGCCGCCTCCCTCAGTCCCGCGGAACTGCGCCGGATGCTCTCGGGGGGCTTCCGGCATGCCACCAGCCCCGCCGAGCTCGGCCGCGTACGCACCGCAGTCATCTGCGCGCCGACCCCGCTCGGCGAGAACGGCGGGCTCGACCTGAGCCAGGTGGAGGCGGCCGCCCGCACCCTGGCCGCCCGGCTGCGCCCGCACACCACCGTCATCCTGGAGTCGCCCGTCCCCCCGGGCACCACCGAGAACGTCCTGCGTCCCCTCCTCGAAGAGGGCTCGGGGATGGTCGCCGGCCGCGACTTCCACCTGGCCTACTCCCCCAGCCGCATCGACCCCGGCAACCGCGACTTCACCCCCGCCAACACCCCCAAGGTGATCGGCGGCCTCACACCCGCCTGCACCGAGTCGGCCGCGGCCTTCTACGGCCGCCTCACCGACAAGGTGGTACGCGCGCGTGGCCCGCGCGAGGCGGAGACCGTGCAGGTCCTGGAGACCAACTTCCGGCACGTCAACATCGCCCTCGTCAACGAAATGGCCGTCCTCTGCCACGACATGGGCGTCGACCTGTGGGACGTCATCCGCTGCGCGGAGACCAAGCCCTTCGGCTTCCAGGCCTTCCGTCCCGGCCCCGGCGTCGGCGGCCACGCCGTCCCCCAGGACCTCACCGCCCACGCCGGCCGCACCCTGCGCATGGTCGAACTGGCCCAGCAGGTCAACAGCCAGATGCCCCAGTACGTCGTCCAGCGCGCCGCCGCCCTCCTCAACGAGCACGGCAAGTCCGCGCGCGGCGCCCGCATCCTCCTCCTCGGCGTCACCTACAAGCCCGACCTCGCCGACCAGCAGTCCGCGCCCGCCGAGGAGGTCGCGGTCCGCCTGATGCGGCTGGGCGCCTCCCTCAGCTACCACGACCCGCACATCCCGTCCTGGAACGTCCTCGACCGCCCCGTCCCGCGCGCGGACTCCCTGTACGAGTCCGCCGCCGACGCCGACCTGACGATCCTGCTCCAGCAGCACCGGCGGTACGACCTTCAGGGGCTGTCGGTGAAGGCACAGCTGCTGCTGGACACGCGGGGGGCTACGCCTACGGGGGCGGCGCATCGATTGTGAGGGGGGCGCGTGTGGGTGGTTGTGCTTCTGAGGCTGGTGGCGCGCCATTCCCTGGCGTCGGTAGCGTACGGACTCGGAGCCTGTCGGCCCGGCGGCGGGCTCCAGTGGTAACGGGTGTCCGTCCCTACCTCTCAAAGGGACAGCCGCTCATCGCTCTGACGCCAGGCGGGCGATCCGGTACCGTACAAAAGAGATGGAGCCTGCCGCAGCGGGTACTGCGACAGGCTCCTGGGAAGTTACGGGTGTCCGCCCCTACGTCTCATGGGGGCGGCCGCTCACTTCCCGAAATACCACAAGATGCACCTCCTCCGGAACTTCACCAGCCGAAGCCAAGTGCGATCCCAGCGGGTGGGCTTGCGGTGACGGCCCATGGGCGCGCCCCCTTCCACGATGCCGCCCATATCCCCGGTAGGCGATCCGTTCGGAGTTCGGGCCGGGCCCCGAGGGCCGGGGTCCGGAACATCTCCTTGGAAGGGGCGCCCCAGAGAGCTTGGGTCGCCGATCACGGGCACTACCGACTTCCTTCGCCCGTTCAGCCCGCATCCGCCCCAAACGCAACCACGCGCCCCTCCCCCACAACACGCCCCCACCCAGCCCCACTTGAGCACGCCAGGGCACGCAAAAGGGCCGGTCACCCCATCCGGGGTGACCGGCCCTTCCCTGACGTATCGGCCGTAGCCGTACCGGCTACCGCTGGTGCTGCGAATCCGCCACCGCGACCTCGACCCGCTGGAACTCCTTCAGCTCGCTGTACCCGGTCGTGGCCATGGCCCGCCGCAGCGCCCCGAAGAAGTTCATCGAACCGTCCGGCGTGTGCGACGGCCCCGTCAGCACCTCCTCGATCGTGCCGACCGTCCCGAGGTGCACCTTCTTGCCTCGCGGCAGCTCCTCGTTCACGGCCTCCATGCCCCAGTGGTGGCCCTTGCCCGGCGCGTCCGTGGCACGCGCCAGCGGGGAGCCCATCATCACGGCGTCGGCGCCGCAGGCGATGGCCTTGGGCAGGTCACCGGACCAGCCCACGCCACCGTCCGCGATCACGTGGACATAGCGACCGCCGGACTCGTCCATGTAGTCGCGGCGCGCCGCCGCGACGTCCGCGACCGCCGTGGCCATCGGCACCCGGATGCCGAGCACGTTGCGCGTGGTGTGCGCGGCGCCTCCGCCGAAGCCCACGAGCACGCCCGCGGCGCCCGTCCGCATCAGGTGCAGGGCCGCGGTGTACGTGGCGCAGCCGCCGACGATCACCGGGACGTCGAGCTCGTAGATGAACTGCTTCAGGTTCAGCGGCTCGGCCGCACCGGAGACGTGCTCCGCCGAGACGGTCGTACCCCGGATGACGAAGATGTCCACGCCGGCGTCGACGACCGCCTTGGAGAACTGGGCCGTGCGCTGCGGGGAGAGCGCGGCGGCCGTGACCACGCCCGAGTCGCGCACCTCCTTGATGCGCTGCCCGATCAGCTCCTCCTTGATGGGGGCGGCGTAGATCTCCTGGAGGCGGCGGGTGGCGGCCTCGGTGGGCAGCTCGGCGATCTCGTCGAGCAGCGGCTGCGGGTCCTCGTAGCGCGTCCACAGACCTTCGAGGTTCAGCACGCCGAGGCCGCCGAGCTCGCCGATGCGGATCGCGGTGGCCGGGGAGACGACCGAGTCCATGGGAGCGGCCAGGAAGGGCAGCTCGAAGCGGTAGGCGTCGATCTGCCAGGCGATCGAGACCTCCTTCGGGTCGCGCGTACGACGGCTGGGGACGACGGCGATGTCGTCGAAGGCGTACGCCCGGCGGCCGCGCTTGCCGCGCCCGATCTCGATCTCAGTCACGATGTGTGGCCTTTCCCTGATGCGTTTCAGCGTCTACCAGTATCGCCGACGGGCACGACAAGGGCGGCCCCGGATGTTTCCGGGACCGCCCCTGAAGGACCGGTGCCTGAGGACCGCTGCCTACTTACGGCTGTAGTTCGGCGCCTCGACCGTCATCTGGATGTCGTGCGGGTGGCTCTCCTTGAGGCCCGCGGAGGTGATCCGCACGAAGCGGCCCTTGGACTCCATCTCGTCGATGGTGGCCGCGCCCACGTAGCCCATGGTCTGACGCAGCCCGCCGACGAGCTGGTGCAGGACGCTGGACAGCGGGCCGCGATAGGGCACCTGGCCCTCGATGCCCTCGGGCACGAGCTTGTCGTCGGCGGCGACCTCGGCCTGGAAGTAGCGGTCCTTCGAGTACGACTTGCCCTGGCCACGGGACTGCATGGCACCGAGCGAGCCCATGCCACGGTACGACTTGAACTGCTTGCCGTTGATGAACTGCAGCTCGCCCGGCGACTCCTCACAGCCCGCGAGCAGCGAGCCCAGCATCACGGTGTCGGCGCCGGCGGCGAGTGCCTTGCCGATGTCGCCGGAGTACTGGAGGCCGCCGTCGCCGATCAGCGGGACGCCTGCGGGGCGGGCGGCGAGGGATGCCTCGTAGATGGCGGTGACCTGCGGGACGCCGATGCCGGCGACCACACGGGTCGTACAGATGGAGCCGGGGCCCACGCCCACCTTGATGCCGTCGACACCGGCGTCGATCAGCGCCTGGGCGCCGTCGCGGGTGGCGACGTTGCCGCCGATCACATCGACGCCGACGCTGGACTTGATCTTCGACATCCAGCTGAGGGCGTTGCTGTTGTGACCGTGCGAGGTGTCGACGACCAGGAAGTCCACGCCGGCCTCGGCGAGTGCCTGGGCGCGCTCCAGGGCCTCGGGGCTGGCGCCGACGGCGGCACCGACGAGGAGACGGCCCTCGGCGTCCTTGGCGGCGTTGGGGTACTTCTCCGCCTTGACGAAGTCCTTGACGGTGATCAGGCCCTTGAGGACACCGGCGTCGTCGACGAGCGGCAGCTTCTCGATCTTGTGCTTGCGCAGCAGGTCCATGGCGTCGGTGCCGGAGATGCCGACCTGGCCGGTGACCAGCGGCATCGGCGTCATGACCTCGCGCACCTGACGGCTGCGGTCCGACTCGAAGGCCATGTCGCGGTTGGTGACGATGCCGAGGAGCTTGCCAGCCGGGTCGGTGACCGGGACGCCGCTGATGCGGAACTTGGCGCACAGGGCGTCGGCCTCGGCGAGGGTCGCCTCGGGGTGCACCGTGATCGGGTCGGTGACCATGCCGGACTCGGACCGCTTCACCAGGTCGACCTGGTTGACCTGGTCCTCGACGGACAGGTTGCGGTGCAGCACGCCGACGCCGCCCAGGCGGGCCATCGCGATCGCCATGCGGGACTCGGTCACCTTGTCCATGGCCGCCGAGAGCAGCGGGATGTTCACACGGACGTTGCGGGAGATGCGGGACGAGGTGTCGACCGCGTTGGGGAGCACCTCGGATGCGCCCGGCAGCAGCAGCACGTCGTCGTAGGTCAGCCCGAGTGTCGCGAATTTACCGGGCACTCCGTCGACGTTTGCAGTCATGACACCTTCCCCAAATGGCCTTGATCGGTGCGGATGTCCATGCTAACGGGAAGCAGGGGTGGCAAATTCCACGGTGCGGGGCCGCTCCAGGCTTCGTATGTTCGTACGGAATCGGCACGGCGCCCGTTCAGGAAACGCGGCCTACTGCTCGGCCAGCGCCCGCAGCCTGCTCAGGGCCCGGTGCTGGGCCACCCGGACCGCGCCGGGTGACATTCCCAACATCTGACCCGTCTCCTCCGCGGTCAAGCCCACCGCGATCCTCAGCAGCAACAGCTCCCGCTGGTTCTCGGGCAGGTTGGCCAGCAGTTTCTTGGCCCACTCGGCGTCGCTGCTCAGCAGCGCCCGCTCCTCCGGGCCCAGCGAGTCGTCCGGGCGCTCGGGCATCTCGTCCGAGGGGACCGCCGTGGAACCCGGATGGCGCATCGCCGCCCGCTGGAGGTCCGCCACCTTGTGCGCGGCGATGGCGAACACGAACGCCTCGAAGGGGCGGCCGGTGTCCTTGTAGCGCGGCAGCGCGAGGAGCACGGCGACGCAGACCTCCTGGGCGAGGTCCTCGACGAAGTGCCGGGCGTCGCCCGGCAGGCGCGACAGCCTGGTGCGGCAGTAGCGCAGCGCCAAGGGGTGGACATGGGCGAGCAGGTCGTGCGTGGCCTGCTCATCCCCGTCGACGGCGCGGTGAACGAGCCCACCGATCACCGTCGTCTTGTCCTCGCGCATCGGTCCATGGTGCCTTGCGGCCGATTCATCCGTGGCACCGCGCCCGATGTTGTGCACCGAAGCGTTATGAGCAGGTGCGCCGGCACTCATCCCCTGCGCCCTCCCCTTCCGCTCGACCGACTCGTCCCCGAGAGACTCCACACCTCAAGGATGCGGCATCCGCGCCGAAACGAGCAGCGGGCGCCGACAGGACCGATTGGCCGACCTCGCAGCCGCGCCCCCAAAGGGGCGCGGGGAACTGCGCGACCAGCCACAACAAACCCGCAGCCGCCGGACGGCACAAGGCGGCACCCCGGTGGAGCGCTTAGCGCACCAAGCCCCACCGGAAGCCGAGCGCCACCGCATGCGCCCGATCCGACGCACCCAGCTTCTTGAACAACCGCCGAGCATGCGTCTTCACGGTGTCCTCGGAGAGGAACAGCTCGCGACCGATCTCGGCGTTGGAGCGACCGTGGCTCATGCCTTCCAGCACCTGGATCTCACGCGCGGTGAGCGTCGGCGCGGCGCCCATCTCGGCGGAGCGCAGCCGCCGCGGGGCAAGGCGCCAGGTCGGGTCGGCCAGCGCCTGCGTCACCGTGGCGCGCAACTCCGCGCGCGAGGCGTCCTTGTGCAGATAGCCGCGGGCACCGGCGGCGACCGCGAGGGCCACGCCGTCCAGGTCCTCGGCGACGGTGAGCATGATGATGCGCGCACCGGGGTCGGCGGACAGCAGCCGCCGCACGGTCTCGACGCCGCCCAGACCGGGCATGCGTACGTCCATCAGAATCAGGTCCGAGCGGTCGGCGCCCCAGCGGCGGAGGACTTCCTCGCCGTTGGCCGCCGTCGTCACGCGCTCGACGCCGGGCACGGTCGCGACCGCGCGGCGAAGCGCCTCTCGGGCAAGCGGGGAGTCGTCGCAGACGAGGACGGATGTCATGGCCGCCCTCCGCAGCTGATGCACGTCACCTTGAGCCTCCAGGCTGGTACGAAATCGTCACCTGTGCGGTCGACCGTCTCGGACGCCTGCCCGAGCCCTTGTTCCTTCAACCGCCTCCGCCCTCTCAACGACGGTCACTCGAAAGAGTTACGGGGGCATGTGCCGTCTTCGGCACTCTACGTGAGGGGGCGGACACGGGGCAGACATGCACGACGGACCCTCAACCTTTCATCACAACCCATGCCCCATTCAGCCCTTTTTCTTCCTGTTTGCTGGCGTTTGGGGCTAGATTCGCAATGAGTCATATTTTCATCTTCTTAGATCGTAGATGTACGGTCGTAGACACCGTATCCGCCCAGAACGGCTACAAGGGGTCACGCAATGGCAGATTTCTCCCGCCTTCCCGGACCGAACGCGGACCTGTGGGACTGGCAGCTGCTGGCTGCTTGTCGCGGGGTGGACAGCTCGCTCTTCTTTCATCCGGAGGGCGAGCGCGGTGCGGCTCGGAGCGCTCGAGAGAACTCGGCCAAGGAGGTCTGCATGAGGTGCCCGGTCCGCGCGCAGTGCGCGGCACATGCGCTGGCGGTGCGCGAACCGTACGGCGTCTGGGGCGGCTTGACCGAGGACGAGCGCGAGGAGCTCATGGGGCGGGCACGCAACCGGCTGGTGTCGGCAGCGTCGACGACCAGCGGAGAAGCCGGCTCGCATACCTGAAGGAACGTTTCTGCACGTAAGGGCACGCGCACGCGTGCCCTTCTTCTTCGCTAGCGGGCGGCGGCTCGGGCCAGTTGGTCGAGGGTCGCCGCGACGGCCGGCACCTGCGCCAGGTCGGGCAGCGTGAGCGCCACGATCTCCCGCCGGACCGCCGGTTCCAGCGTCACCATGCGCACCCCTCGCGGCCGTACGGACTCGACGGCGAGCTGGGGCAGGACGGCCACGCCCAGGCCCGCGCCCACCAGGCCCACGACCGCCGGATAGTCGTCGGTGGCGAAGTCGATACGGGGCGTGAAGCCGGCGCTCTCGCACACCTCGACCAGCTGCCCCCGGCAGCGTGGGCATCCGGCGATCCACGGCTCGGCCGCGAGTTCCCCGATGGCGACGGGCCCGGCGGACGCGGTGCGTGCGAGGCGGTGCCGTTCGGGGACGAGGCCGACGAGACGGTCCGTCAGCAGGGGGCGTACGACCAGGTCGTCCCACTCCTCGGGGCCCGCGGCCCCCTCGTACCGGAAGGCGAGGGCCACGTCGCAGTCGCCCTCGCGCAGCATCTCGACGGATCTCGGCGGCTCGGCCTCCTCCAGGGAGACCCGGGTGCCGGGGTGCGCGGCGCGCAGGGCGGCGAGGGCGGTCGGGACGAGGGTGGAGCTGCCGCTGGGGAAGGAGACGAGCCGGACGCGCCCGGCGCGCAGCCCGGCGATGGCGGCGACCTCCTCCTCGGCGGCGGTGAGTCCCGCCAGGATTCCGGCGGCGTGCCGCACCAGGGCCTCGCCGGCCTGGGTGAGCCGCATCTCGCGTCCGCTGCGGATCAGCAGGGGCGTGCCGACGGAGGTTTCCAGGGCCTTCATCTGCTGGCTGACGGCGGGCTGGGTGCAGCCCAGTTCGCGGCCGGCCGCGGAGAAGGAACCGGTGGCGGCGACGGCGCGCAGGACGCGGAGGTGGCGGGCTTCGAGCACGGAACCGAGCATAAGCGAACCTTGGGGCACTCGCCGAATAATGCGTCGACACTTTGGAGGCCCGTCCCCTACCGTGCCCGTCATGAAGCTTCTCTCAGTGAACCTGGGCCAGGCGAAGCCCGTGCCGAACACTGATGACCCCCATGCCGTGACCGGCATCGACAAGCGGCCGGTGGCGGGGCCGGTGCGGGTGGCGGCGCCCGGGCCCAAGGGCATCGGGGGGAGCGGGCTGGCCGGGGACGCGGTGTGCAAGAGGGAGCACCACGGCGGTGACGACCAGGCCGTGTACGCGGTGGCGCGCGAGGACCTCGACGCGTGGGAGCGCGAGCTGGGGCGGTCGCTGGCGAACGGCGGGTTCGGCGAGAACCTGACGACGTCCGGCCTGGACGTGTCCGGCGCGCTGATCGGCGAGCGCTGGCGGATCGGGTCCGAGGTGGTGCTGGAGGTGACGTGCGGCCGGATTCCCTGTCTCACCTTCCAGGGCCATCTGGGTGAGAAGCAGTGGGTGAAGCGGTTCACGGCGAAGGGGGCACCGGGCGCGTATCTGCGGGTGATCGAGCCGGGTGAGATACGGGCGGGCGACGCGCTGGAGATCATCCACCGTCCGGATCACGAGGTGACGGTGGCGCTCCAGTTCCGGGCGGTCACCACGGATCGGACACTGCTGCCGCGGCTGCTGGCGGCGGGTGCGGCGCTGCATCCGGAGGCGTTGGACGCGGCACGGAAGTATGCGGCGCAGCACGGGGGCTGACGCACGCTCACCGCAGGGGCCTTCGCCCGGGCTTCACTGATCGGGAGGGCCCGTGCAGCAAACGGATGCACGCGGTCCGGGTCACTAATCTTGCGCCATGACAACGGCATTGATTACGGGATCGACCGCGGGCATCGGCGCCGCGTTCGCACGGCGGCTGGCGGCTGACGGGCACGACCTCGTCCTGGTGGCCCGGGACACCAAGCGGCTGCGCGAGCAGGCGACCGAACTGCACGACCGGCACGGCATCGAGGCCAAGGTGCTGACGGCCGACCTGGCGGAGGACGCCGGCATCGAGACGGTCACCGCCCGCCTCGGCGACCGCCGCAACCCCGTCGACCTGCTGATCAACAACGCCGGCTTCGGCAACAAGGGCCGTTACCTCGACGTCTCCATGGCCGACGAGCTGAAGATGCTCAAGGTGCACTGCGAGGCCGTACTGCGTCTGACGTCGGCGGCGGCGGAGGCGATGCGGGAGCGGGGACGCGGGGGCGTCGTCAACGTCGCGTCGGTCGCGGCCTTCGTACCGCGCGGCACGTACGGCGCGTCCAAGGCGTGGGTCGTGCAGTTCACCCAGGGTGCGGCGCGGGATCTGGCCGGGAGCGGGGTGCGGTTGATGGCGCTGTGCCCGGGGTTCGTGCGGACCGAGTTCCATGAGCGGGCCGGGATGGGGACGGACAACATCCCGGGGTGGATGTGGCTCGACGCCGACAAGGTGGCGGCCACGGCGCTGGAGGATCTGGCCCGGGGGAGGTCGCTGTCCATTCCGGACCCGCGGTACAAGGTGCTGATGGGGGCGGCGAAGCTGGTGCCGCGGGGGATGCTCGGGGGGATCAGCTCGAAGACGGGGCGGAAGTACGGGCCGCAGTAGGCGAGCGGGCGGGCGCCGGTCGGCACGGCACGGGTGAACAGGCGCACGGCCGTCGCGGTGGGGAGAATGGTGCTGTCCAGCCGCACCCAGGGGGGCCGGGAGGCGACGACCTCATGACCTTCGTACAGCTCATCGACTGCAGGACCAGCCGTTTCGACGAGATGAACCGGCTGATGGACAGGTGGGTCGAACAGACCAAGGGCAAGCGGACGGCGACGCACGACATCATCGGCAAGGACCGGTCCGACCCGGCGCACTTCATCGAGATCGTGGAGTTCGCCTCGTACGAGGAGGCGATGCGGAACTCCAACCTGCCCGAGACCGACCGGATCTTCCAGGAGATGGTGGCGCTCTGTGACGGGGAACCCACGTTCACCGATCTGGACGTGGTGCGCGACGAGCAGCTGAACGTCCTGGCGGCGCGGTCCTTCTTCGAGGCCCTGGGCAAGACGGCGCCGGAGCGGATCGGTGAGCATCTCACGGACGACTACGTCGACCACGATCCGTCGCACCCGCAGCCCGTGCAGGGCGCCGACGGGATGCGCGAGGTGTACGCGGGCTGGTACGGCGCCTTCGAGTTCGTGTTCCGGATCGACGACCAGATGGCCCAGGACGACCGGGTGTGCACCCGGTGGACCTGGGTCGCGCGCCACAGGGGCGAGTTCCTGGGGATTCCCGCGACCGGACAGGACGTGAGCATGCAGGGCATGACCTGGCAGCGGTTCCGGGACGGCGTGATCTGCGAGAGCCACTGGCAGTACGACCGGGCGGGACTGCTGGAGCAGCTGGGGGTACTCGGTCAGTGACGCCCGCGAAGGGGAAGGCCCCGCTCCCGCACCTGAGTGCGGAGGCGGGGCCTTCTCGCTGCACGCTGTGAGCGCTTGGCTCAGTGGGCGTGGCCGTGGCCGTGGCCCGCGGCGGCCGGCTCTTCCTCTTCCTTCTTCTCGACGACCAGGGTCTCGGTCGTCAGGAGCAGGGAGGCGATGGAGGCGGCGTTCTCCAGGGCGGAGCGGGTGACCTTGACCGGGTCGATGACGCCGGACTTGACCAGGTCGCCGTACTCGCCGGTGGCGGCGTTGAAGCCCTGGCCCTTGTCGAGCTCGGCGACCTTGGAGGTGATGACGTAACCCTCCAGGCCGGCGTTCTCGGCGATCCAGCGCAGCGGCTCGACGGCGGCCTTGCGGACGACCGCGACACCGGTGGCCTCGTCGCCGGTCTTGCCGAGGTTGCCCTCCAGGACCTTGACGGCGTGGACCAGCGCGGAGCCACCACCGGAGACGATGCCCTCCTCGACCGCGGCGCGGGTCGCGGAGATGGCGTCCTCCAGACGGTGCTTCTTCTCCTTCAGCTCCACCTCGGTGGCGGCGCCGACCTTGATCACGCACACGCCGCCGGCCAGCTTGGCGAGGCGCTCCTGGAGCTTCTCGCGGTCCCAGTCGGAGTCGGTGTTCTCGATCTCGGCCTTGATCTGGGCGACACGGCCCTGGACGGCCTCGGACTTGCCGGCGCCGTCGACGATCGTCGTGTCGTCCTTGGTGACCGTGATGCGGCGGGCGGAGCCCAGCACCTCCAGGCCGACCTGGTCGAGCTTGAGGCCGACCTCCTCGGAGATGACCTCGGCGCCGGTCAGCGTCGCCATGTCCTGGAGCATCGCCTTGCGGCGGTCACCGAAGCCGGGGGCCTTGACGGCGACCGCGTTGAAGGTGCCGCGGATCTTGTTGACGACCAGGGTCGACAGGGCCTCGCCCTCGACGTCCTCGGCGATGATCAGCAGCGGCTTGGAGGCACCGGCCTGGATGACCTTCTCCAGCAGCGGCAGCAGGTCCTGGATGGAGGAGATCTTGCCCTGGTTGATGAGGATGTACGGGTCCTCCAGGACGGCCTCCATGCGCTCCTGGTCCGTCACGAAGTACGGCGACAGGTAGCCCTTGTCGAAGGCCATGCCCTCGGTGAAGTCCAGCTCCAGACCGAAGGTGTTGGACTCCTCGACGGTGATGACACCGTCCTTGCCGACCTTGTCCATCGCCTCGGCGATGAGCTCGCCGACCTGCTGGTCCTGGGCGGACAGCGCGGCGACGGCGGCGATGTCGGACTTCTCGTCGATCGGGCGGGCGGTCGCGAGGAGCTCCTCGGAGACCGCGGCGACCGCCGCGTCGATGCCCTTCTTCAGGGCGGCCGGGGAGGCACCGGCGGCGACGTTCTTCAGGCCCTCGCGGACCAGCGCCTGGGCCAGCACGGTGGCGGTGGTCGTACCGTCGCCCGCGATGTCGTTGGTCTTGGTCGCCACCTCCTTCACCAGCTGGGCGCCGAGGTTCTCGTACGGGTCCTCGACCTCGACCTCACGGGCGATGGTGACACCGTCGTTGGTGATGGTGGGCGCGCCGAACTTCTTGTCGATGACGACGTTGCGGCCCTTGGGGCCGATCGTCACCTTGACCGTGTCGGCAAGCTTGTTGACGCCGCGCTCGAGGGCGCGACGGGCGTCCTCGTCGAACTTCAGGATCTTCGCCATGGGAGCGGTTCAGCCCTCTCGGAAAACGTGGGTGAAACGAACTGCGCCCCAGACGCCCGGCTTCATAAGGTCGCGGGGGCCCGGGGCGCAGCTCACAAGCAAATTGCTTGAGATGAATTACTTCTCGATGATCGCGAGCACGTCGCGAGCCGAGAGGACGAGGTACTCCTCGCCGTTGTACTTCACCTCGGTGCCGCCGTACTTGCTGTACAGCACGATGTCGCCGGTCTTGACGTCGAGCGGCAGGCGCTCGCCGTTCTCGAAGCGGCCCGGGCCCACGGCCAGGACGACGCCCTCCTGGGGCTTCTCCTTGGCGGTGTCCGGGATGACCAGGCCAGAGGCGGTGGTCTGCTCGGCGTCGAGCGGCTGGACCACAATGCGGTCCTCGAGCGGCTTGATGGCAACCTTGGAGCTGGTGGTCGTCACGATCCGACCTCCCCCTTCGGAGATCTCACGGGGTTAACTGTCTGAGGTGGCGACCAGGTGGATCCGTCGTCGCGGGTGCCGGACCTGCCCGTCGCGTAGTTGGCACTCTCCAGGGGGGAGTGCCAGACCCGAGACTATGACCGCGATTAGCACTCGGTCAAGCGGAGTGCCAGTCGCGTCCCCGGGGGCCGCCGCCTGCGGACCTCCGCTTCGGCAAAAAGTCCCGTCAGATGTAGTCCTCCAACCGGCCCACCGTCAGCCCCCGCCCCTGAACCTCCCGCAGCAGCCTCGTCGTCCGCTCCTTCAGGGTCAGTCCGGCGGGCTCGCCCGACGGGACGGAGACGATGTCGCCGGCCCGCAGCCGTCCGGGGCCGTGCGCGTACGTCAGCCCGCCGTCGCCCTCCATCGCCGCCCGCCACAGCACCACCGCCGTGATCCCGCAGTCCGCCGCCGCGCGGAGCGTGGTGGAGTCGTACGTGCCGTAGGGCGGCCGGAAGAGGCGGGGGCGGATGCCGAAGCGGGCGCGGAGCTTGTTCTGCTGGCCGCAGATCTCGGCGCGCTGGCCGCCGTACGGCAGGCCGCGCAGGGCGGCGTGGTCGAGGGTGTGGTTCTGCAGGGACGCGCCCACCGAGCGCAGGCGCGCGAAGTGGCCGTAGCCCGGGCCTACCACGCTGTCCGTGAGGAACATGCTGACGGGCAGCCGTAGTTCACGGACCATGTCGACGAAGCGGGGATCCTTCTCGGCGCCGTCGTCGTAGGTGAGGAAGACGACCTTGTCGCGGGTGGGGACGCGGTGCACGACGGGCAGCGGGGTGCCGCCGGGCAGCCGCAGCCGCCGGGCGGGCGGGGACGGCGGCGCGGGGAGCGGGGCGGTCAGGCCCCAGTGGCGATACGGCTGTGCCGTGTGCGTCTGGCCCTTCGCCGAGCGGGCGCTTTGCGCCGCCGCCTCGCCCGGTCCTGCGCCGGGAGCGACCGAACCGGCCGGCCGGGCGCAGCCGCTGAGCAGGGCGGACGCCAGGACCAGCACGGCCGCGAGCACGGCCGCGAGCACGGCCTGCGGAGCGCGCGGCCCCGGTCCCGGCCCCGGCGTCGGCCTCACAGGTAGTCCTCCAGCCGGGCCACCGCGTACCCCTCGGCCGTGACCTTGTTCAGGAACCGGCGGATCATGTCGGGCATTGTGCCCTTCCAGTCGGCCCGGCCCCGGAAGTGCGTGAGGACGATGTCACCCGGTCGGATCTTCCGGTCCCACTCGCGGTAGTCCCAGCGGTCGACGAAGACCTCCTCGTTCCACAGCGGGACGTACTTGATGCCGCACGACTTCGCGGCGCGCAGGCTGTTCCTGTTGTAGTTCCCGAAGGGCGGGCGGAAGAGCAGCGGCCGCTTGCCGTAGCGCTCCTCGATCACGTCCTGCATGGCGCAGATCTCGTACTGCTGGCGGCGGTAGGAGAGCG
This sequence comes from Streptomyces viridochromogenes, assembly GCF_001270495.1. Classification (GTDB taxonomy): domain Bacteria; phylum Actinomycetota; class Actinomycetes; order Streptomycetales; family Streptomycetaceae; genus Streptomyces; species Streptomyces viridochromogenes_A. The sequence goes on along the minus strand of NZ_LGUR01000195.1, from coordinate 49,139 downwards.
CCGGGAGGTAGGGGTGGTGGAGGGTGTGGTTGTTCAGGACGACGCCGGCACGCTGCATCCGCCCGAAGTAGCCGTAGTCGTCCTTGATCAGGTAGTCGCTGAGGAAGGCGGTGTACGGGACCTGGAGGTCGCTCATCATCCGCAGGAAGGCCGGGTCCTTCTCGGCGCCGTCGTCGATCGTGAGGAAGACGACCCGCTGCCTGGTGGGGATGGTGGTGAAGACCGGCGGGAGGCCGAGCTCCTCGTGTCCGTCCACCTCGAAGCCCTCACGGGTGGTGATCTTCGGCTTGGCGGCGGGGGGCGGCGGGGGCGTGAGCGGGATCCTCGCCAGGCCCCAGCGTCTGGCCGCGGCGGCGCGGGCGGCGAGGGCGGACTTCCCCGACCGGAACTTCTTGGTGTGCGGGTCCGGGGTGGCGGCCGGGGGCGGCGCCTTGAGGGGCTGCCGGCTCGGGGTGGGGCGTGCGGTCCCGGCACCGTGTGGGGCGCCCGGGCCCCCGGGGTCGCCGGCCGGTGCACACCCTGCGGCGATGGCCGCGACGGCGAGCGCGGCGATTCCGCCACGGAACCGGGCACGCCCGGGTGTCCCACGACGGCGCCTGACGACTGCCCCATTGGGGTGACTTTTGTCATTTTGTACTACTAGTCGCATGGTGCCGGATCTTCGCAGGCAGTCGTCCCGAAGCCCGGCCGACACCGCCGCCGGCGGCGGACCATCCACCGACTGGCCGACAATGGCCCGGTGAACGACCTCGCCTCCCTCTCCTCCCTCCGCACCCCCGAGGGCCGCGCCCTCCTCGACGCCGTACGCGACACCGATCCCGCCGAGGAACTCGCCGTCGCCACCCGCCTGCGCCGCGAGCACCCCGCCGAGCTGGTGTCCGCGGCCCTCGGGCAGGCACGGCTGCGGCAGCGGGCGGTGGCGAAGTTCGGGGCGGCGGACGCGGGGCGGATGTTCTTCACGCCGAACGGGGTCGAGCAGTCGACCCGGGCGAGCGTGGCGACGTACCGGGCCGGCCGGATGAAGGAGCTGGGGGTGGGCTCGGTGGCCGACCTGTGCTGCGGGATCGGAGGCGACGCGATCGCGTTGGCGCGGGCCGGGATCCGGGTGCTGGCGGTGGACCGGGATCCGGTGACGGTGGCGGTGGCGCGGGCGAATGTGGAGGCTCTGGGACTCGCCGGCCTCGTCGAGGTGCACGAGGCGGATGTCATGGGCGTCGACACGACCGGCTACGACGCCGTGTTCGTCGACCCGGCCCGGCGGGGCGGCCGCGGCCGGATCTTCGACCCCGAGGCATACTCGCCGCCGCTGTCCTGGGCCGTGGAGGCGGCCGGCAAGGCCCCGCGGGCCGCTCTGAAGATCGCGCCCGGCATCCCCCACGAGGCGATCCCGGAGGACGCCGAGGCCGAGTGGATCTCGGACAGCGGGGACGTGAAGGAGGCGGTGCTCTGGTTCGGCACCGGCATCGCCCCGGGCGCCGTGCGGGCCACCCTGCTGCCAGGGCCGCGCTCGCTGCTTTCCAGCGGTCTCCCCGACCCCGAAGTCCGGCCCGTCGGGCGGTACTTGTACGAGCCCGACGGCGCCGTCATCCGCGCCCATCTCGTGGCCGAGGTCGCCCAGCAGCTGGACGGCGGGCTCGTCGACGCGACGATCGCGTACGTCACGGCGGACGAGCCGCGCGCCACACCGTATGCGACGGCGTACGAGATCACCGACCAACTCCCCTTCAACGTCAAGAAGTTGAAGGCCCTGCTGCGGGAACGCGAAGTCGGGATCCTGACCGTGAAGAAGCGGGGGTCGGCCGTCGAGCCGGAGGAGCTGCGCAAGAAGGTCAAGCCCCAGGGGCCCAACTCGGCGACGGTGTTCCTTACTCGGGTGGCGGGGGCGCCGACGATGCTGGTCGGCCACCCGTTGGGGTGACAGCCCCGGGCTCTCCCGGACGCCTCCGACCAGGGCGGCTCACCATGCTGCCGTGACCTGGAGTGCTCTCAACCGCGCCCGCAGGCGGCTGATCCGCCGTGTTCTGCTCGTGTCCACCGCGGTCACCTGCGCGGGACTCGGTGGCTGGATGCTGATCTTCAGCGACGAGAACGACTCGGCTTTCGTGGCCACGGTGGGAAGCCTGTTCGTCGGCCTCGTCACCCTCTTCCTCGCGCTGGTCGACTTCTTCCGCCAGGAGCCGGCTCCCCTGAACCCGGCCGCACTCGCAGACGACCTCGCCCTCGTCCTCAAGGAGCAGTGGCTGGAGGAGGCCACCGCCCGGGGCCTGCGCGACCCGCGCGTCCTGCCGCTCGCGTGGAAGGCCACCGAGCGGGCGGTCACCCACCTGCCGCGCACCGCCAACGCCCGCACGCTGCGCATGCGCCTCAACGGCAGGCTCGACGGCCGCTTCGACGAAACGACCAGTCGACTGGCCCACGGATACACCCAGTTGCCCAACGGCCGGCTGGTCGCCATCGGCGAACCGGGCTCCGGCAAGAGCGTGCTCGCGATCCTGCTCACCCTCGGCCTGCTCGGCACGCGTGAGGCCGGTGGCCCCGTCCCCGTCCTGCTGACCGCCTCCTCCTGGGACCCGGTCCGCCAGCCTCTCGACGACTGGATCATCACCACACTGGCGGAGCCCCACTACAGCGGTCGTCCGGAGATCCCCCGCGCACTGCTCACGCACGGCCTGCTCGTGCCCGTACTGGACGGTCTGGACGAGATCCCGGAGTCCGCCCGCCGCAGCGCCATCCGGGGAATCAACGCGGCGATCGGAGCCGAGCGCCCCGTCGTGGTCACGTGCCGGGCGGCCGAGTACGAGGACCTGATCCGCGGCGGCGCCCCCACCCTGCGCGAGGCGCCGGTCATCGAGGTCTGCCCCGTCGCGCCCGGTGACGCGATCGCCTATCTGCGGGACGTGGACTGGCCGGCGGGCACCGACTGGACCCCGGTCTACGCCCACCTGCGCTCCGAGCCCGGCAGCCCGGTCGCCACGGCGCTGTCCACGCCCCTGATGGTGACCTCGGCGCGCCTCGTCCACGAACGGCTCGGGCTGGATCCGGCGGAGTTGCTGGACCGTTCACGGTTCGACTGCCAGTACGCCGTCGAGCAGCATCTGACCGAGCACCTGGTCGACGCCGCGTACGCCCCCCACCCCCGGCTCCCCGACTCCGGGCGGGACGGTCGCTGGACCGCCGAACAGGCCCGCAGGTGGCTGACGTTCCTCGCCTGCTACCTGCACGACCACCGGGAACGCGACCTCGCCTGGTGGCGGATGAGCGAGCGGTTGCTGAAACCGTGGTTCGCGCCCGCTCTCGGTGTCGTCGCCGGTCTGGTCCTCGGGATCGGCTCCGTCGCCTGGATCATGGGCACCCGTGCGCTCGGGGAGAACACCACCGGCGCCTTGCCCGTGATCGCCGGTTCCGTCGCCGGCGGCTTCGCGCTGCTGTCGACGATCGTGTGGTACACCGCCCCGGGGCGGCCGCCCGGACGTCTCTTGTTCTCCGTCCAGGGGTCGATGGGCCGGCTCAGACGCGGATTCCGCAACGGGGCCATGCTCACGGCGTTCGCCGTGGCTCCCGTGCTCGTCGGCGTGACCAGTTTCGTCGCGCTGGACAGCGAGGGGGGTGCCGGTTCTTTCGGCGCCGTGGAGTTCTACTACGAGATGGTCATGACCGGTCTGAGCCTGCTGATCATCATTGGCCTCGCGCTGGCCGCGCACAACTGGCTCAACGCGCCCCCGCACCATGCGACGCAGGTCAGTCCCACGAACTCGGTCACCCAGGACCGCGCTTCCGCCCTCACCGGAGCGGCCGTCGCGGGGAGCGTCGTAGCCGCCACCGGGCTACTGGGCTGGTACGCCGGGGTGTTCACGGGCGCGTGGCTCAATCGCGAGGTCAACGACTGGGTGGGCTGGCCCGGAATCCGGAACCTCGCGCTCCTGGCCCCGGACAAGTGGCACGCGGTGATGGAGACGTTCGGCGACCACACTTCCGTGCGGGTCGGGCTGACCGTCGCGCTTCCGGGGACCGTGTTCGCGCTCCTGCTCCTGCTGACCCGGGCCTGGCCCCGCTTTGTTCTGGTCCGGCTCTTCCTCGCGGCGCGGCGGCGACTTCCGCTGCGGCTGATGGAGTTTCTGGCCGACGCCCGGCGCAGGGAACTCCTGCGTCAGTCCGGTGGCGTCTACCAGTTTCGGCATGTCCGGCTACAGGAGACGCTCGCGGGCCGGCCGACGTACACGGACGGACACCCGGACGCGACGAGCGGCAGAATCCTCCGGCGCCGGGTCGTTCTCACGGCCGGGGCGGCCACCGCTATTACGGCTGCCGTCGGCAGCAGCACTCGGGACGAGAGTTTCAGGGTTTTTCCGGCACACACGGAACTTACGGCGCTGGCCTTCATTCCGGGACAGCAGACGAGTATCGCGGTCGGCGCTGCGGACGGATCGGTCTGGCTGTGGGATTACGAGGAGCACCCGCTGCCTCTCGGGAAACACCAGGTTCGGGGTAAACCCCGACACGAGCCGGCGGTGCGGGGCCTGGCTCATCACCCTTTCCGTCCACAACTCATCGTCAGCGACGACGCCGCAACGGAAGTCTGGCACACGAAGAACAGGGTTCGCACAAAGAGACTCCTCAAGAACAGAGAAGGCTCACCTGATGTGAAGTTCTCTCACCAGGGCGAACTCCTGATTGTCAGCGAGGGCAAGGTGCTGCGGCTCTGGAAGACGGGAAACGATCACGAATTCACCGGCACGCCTGTCTCCCACGAGGTGGCTCATAATTCCGGCGGTACAGCATCACTTCTTTTCGACCCGGAAGGCAGGCCGGTCACCCTTGATGACACCGGCCGGGTCTGGCGACATTCCGTGCCGTCACTGGAACGGGAGGGACAACCGCTGGCCGAAACACGCCGAAAGGGCGAGGACAACAGGTACTACGACCTCTCCGCCAACTGGCGGCACGGCCTGCTCGCCTTCGACACGGGCGATGGCGCCGACGGGGAGTACCGTGCGGGGCTGTGGACGCGCTCCAGCCGGGAAGCGCCTTGGCGGGAAACGCCCTGGTGCCCAGCCGCCTACGTCGTGGCCGTCAGTCCCACAGCCCCGATCCTGGCCGCCGTCGACAGGTACGAACACACAGTGCACATCTGGCACTGCCCCTATGGCGAGCCGGTCCGGACCGCCACTCTGAGGGGGCATACGGGCTTGATCAATACCCTGGCCTTCAGCCCGGGCGGCGAGCTGCTCGCCACCGTCAGCGCCGACCGGACCCTGCGACTGTGGCAGACGGACCCCAGCTGGCTGGACTTCCGAGCCGGAGAGTGATCACTGCTAACCCGGCAGCGCTCAGCACTCCGCAGCCCGCCTCAACAACATCTCCCGCTCCGGCTCGTTACGCGTAAGCCCCGCCGCCCGCTCGAACTCCGCCCGGGCCTCCGCCGTACGGCCGAGACGCAGGAGCAGGTCACCCCGCACGCTCGGCAGCAGGTGGTACTCCCGCAGGGCCGGTGCGGAGGCGATCGCGTCGACGATCTCCAGCGCGGGCTCCGGCCCCTCCGCCATCGACACGGCGACCGCGCGGTTCAACTCGACGACGGGGGAAGGGGATCGCGCGGCCAGCAGGCCGTACAGGGTGGCGATGGTCCGCCAGTCGGTCTCCTCGTACGTGTACGCGTGCGCGTGGCAGGCGGCGATCGCGGCCTGGAGGGCGTACGGGCCGGGGGCGCCGGTGGCCGTGGCGCCCGCGCGGTCCAGTGCTGTGATGCCGCGGGCGAGGAGCATGCGGTTCCAGCGGCGGCGGTTCTGGTCCTTGAGGAGGATCGGTTCGCCGGACGGGCCGGTGCGGGCCGCCGCGCGGGACGACTGGAATTCGAGGAGGGCGGCCAGGCCGTGCACCTCGGGCTCCTTCGGCATCAGTCCGGCCAGCAGACGGGCCAGGCGCAGCGCGTCCTCGCACAGTGCCGGGCGCAGCCAGTCGTCACCGGCCGTGGCGGCGTAACCCTCGTTGAAGATCAGGTAGATGACGTCGAGGACCGAGTCGAGGCGGGCCTCGCGGTCGGGGCCGTAGGGCACCTCGAAGGCGATGTTCTTCGTGGCGAGGGTGCGCTTGGCCCGCACGATGCGCTGGGCGACCGTGGCCTCCGGCACCAGGAACGCCCGGGCGATCTCGGGTGTCGTCAGGCCGCCGAGGAGGCGCAGGGTGAGGGCGATGCGGGCCTCGGCGGACAGGACCGGGTGGCAGGTGGTGAAGACCAGCCGGAGCAGGTCGTCGTCGATGTCGTCAGGGTCGTACGAGGCGGACGGTTCCTCGGGCGGCGCCGTCGTCTCCAGGTCGCGGCCGATCTCGGCCAGCTTGCGGGCGTAGTTCTCCCGGCGGCGGATCAGGTCCACGGCGCGGTGCTTGGCGGCGGCCATGAGCCAGGCGCCGGGGTTGTCGGGGACCCCGTCCCGGGGCCACTGCTCCAACGCGGCGACCAGCGCGTCCTGCGCGAGCTCCTCGGCGATGCCGACGTCGCGGACCATCCGGGCGACGGCGGCGATCACGCGCGGGGACTCGATACGGAAGACGGTCTCGATGGTGCCGTGCGGGTCTGCGGTGGGCTGCGGGGTCACAGCCCACCATGCAACACCCGTACGGCCGTGGATCCAAGGAAGGCGGATCAGCCCTCGGCGATTTCCCGGACCTCGCAGGTGACCTGCCATTCCGGGCCGTGGACCTTCAGGAACCGCGAGGCCCACTCCAGCGCCTCGGCCTTGTCCTTGCACTGCATGATCGCGTAACCGCCGACGACCTCCTTGGACTCGGTGAAGGGCCCGTCGGTGACGGAGGTCTTCGCACCGTCCCAGTGCACGCGGGTGCCCTGCGCCGACGGGGTGAGCCCGGCGGTGTCGAGCATCACGCCGGCCTTGGTGATCTCTTCCAGCAGTTCGCCCATGCGCTGCATCATCTCGGGGCTGGGGCCCTCGGCGGGCGCGGTGGACTCGTCGATCCGGACGAGGGAGAGGTAACGCGGCATGGTGACTCCTCAGGGACTCAAGGGCGGTGACCGGGTCCTTCCCGGCCTCTCACTCCTGCGTCGAACGGGAGGCTCCCGGATCGACACGCTCCCCGGATTCTCTTCGAAGATCTTTTCCGCTCACCGCAGCGACTCCCACAAATCCCCCGCCTCCGGCTCCCGCGCCACCACCCGGTTGGGATCCGACGGCGCCGGCGCCACCGGCATCGTCACCGTCCGCACCGTGTCCGACGACAGGCCCCGCAGGCTCTCCCCCAGGCTCATCAGCTCGCTCAGGGAGTCCAGTCCCGTGTCCGTCGTCAGGCTGTCCGTCACCGCTTCGGCGACGCGGTAGAGGCGGGTCGGGTCGGTCAGCAGGTCGGTGGCGGAGATCTGGTCCAGGAGGGCCTTCACCAGCTTCTGCTGGAGGCCTATGCGGCCCAGGTCGCTGCCGTCGCCGATGCCGTGCCGGGTGCGGGCGAGGGCCAGGGCCGTGGTGCCGTCCAGCCGGTGGGTGCCGGCCTCCAGGGTCAGGTGGCTGTCCTCGTCGTCGATGTCCTCGTCGGTCGTGACCGTGACGCCGCCCAGCGCGTCCACCAGCTTCGCGAAGCCCGAGAAGTCGATCTCGACGTAGTGGTCCATGCGGACGTCCGTGAGCGACTCGACCGTCTTGACCGCGCACACGGGGCCGCCGACCGCGTACGCGCCGTTGAACATCGTGCGGTAGGCCACCTCCGTCGAGCCGCCCGACGGCAGCGGGCAGGACGGACGGGTGACGAGGGTGTCGCGCGGGATGCTGACGACCGTCGCCGCCGTGCGGCCGGCGTCGATGTGGACCACCATCGCCGTGTCCGAGCGGGCTCCGGTGCCGCTGCCGCCGCCCAACTCCTGGTTCTCCGCGCCGCTGCGCGAGTCCGAGCCCAGGACCAGGATGTTCAGGGATCCGGTCGGCAGCGGGGAGGCCGCGGCGGAGGACGACGGTGAGGGCGTCGTCACGCCCCTCGGCGGCCGGTTGTCGCCGAGCGCGCTGTTGATGTCGACGCTCTTGATGTTGTCGTTCAGGTGCCAGTAGGCCCAGCCTGCCGTGCCCACGCCCAGCACCAGGCCGCCCGCGAGGACGAGGCCGGCGGCCTTCAGCACCCTGGACCGCCGGCCCACGCGTCTGCCGTGGTCCCCGTTCGTTTCCCGCCCGTTGGCGCCATGTCCCGTCACAGGCAGGAACGTACGTCCGAATTATTACGGGCAGGGACGGCAGGGCGGCTTTTCTTCGGAAATTCTCAGACTTCCCGGGGCTGCCTCACCCCAGCGTCACCGTCGGCACCGGATTGCTCCCGTTCCACGACCCGTTGAACCCGAAGGTCACCGAACCACCGTCGGGAACCGTCGCGTTGTACGAGGCGTTGGAACAGGTGACCGCCGCCCCCGACTGCGTACAGCTCGCGTTCCACGCCTGCGTGAGCTGCTGCCCCGCGCCGTACGTCCAGCCCACCTTCCAGGACGACAGCGCCGCCCCCGAGCAGGCGATCCGGACCTGCCCGGTGAAGCCGGTGTTCCACTGGCTGGTGACGCTGTAGGTCGCCGTGCACTCGTCCATGGGAGGCGGTGTCGTCGTGCCGCCGCCCAGCGACTCGGCGATCGCCCGGTAGGCCGGTTTCGGCGCGTAGTTCTCGTCGTACGGCGTCGCCGCGCCCTGCCCGGGGAAGGTGCTCGGGATCCAGGAGTCGGAGTCGGTGAAGCCCCAGACGGTGACGCCGACGCACCGGGACACCGCGAGGCAGGCGTTCATGACCGCCTTGTAGTCGGCGGCCTGCTGCGTCAGCTTGGCGCTGTCCGACGGCAGTTGCATACGGATGTCCAGCTCGGTGATCGCCACGTCGACGCCGAGATCGGCGAACCGCTGGATGTTCTGCTGCAGGGTGGACGGGACCTGACCGAGGATGAGGTGGGCCTGGAGCCCTACCCCGTCGATCGGCACGCCCCGCTCCTTCAGCGACTTGACCAGGTTGTACAGGGCGGTGCTCTTCGCGTTGACGCCCTCGACGTTGTAGTCGTTGATGTAGAGCTTGGCGCTCGGGTCGGCGGCGCGGGCCGCGGTCAGGGCCTGGGCGATGTAGTCGGCGCCGAGGCCGTTGTACCAGAGGGTCTGGCGGTAGGTGCCGTCCTCGTTGAACGGCTCGTTCACCACGTCCCAGGTCGCCAGCCGACCCTTGTAGCGGCCCACTTCGGTGGCGATGTGGTCGTTCATCAGCTGGCCCAGCTGGGCCGGGGTCCAGCTGCCGTTCGTCAGCCAGCTCGGGTTCTGGCTGTGCCAGACCAGCGTGTGGCCGCGCACCTGCTGGCCGTGCGCCTCGGCGAAGGCCACGATCTGGTCGGCCTCGGCCCAGTTGAAGGTGCCACGCGTCGGCTCGACGGAACCCCACTTCATGGCGTTGCCGGGGGTCAGCGCGTTGAACTCCCGGCCCGCGATGTCGCCGTAGGTCCCGGTGAGCTTGGAGCCGGTGACGGCCGTGCCCATGACCTTGCCCTTGGCGGCCGCGAGGTCGCGCAGCGGCGGGTCGGCAGCCTGGGCGGGGGTGGCGCCCAGGGTCAGCAGGAGAGCCGCGGCTCCGGTGAGGAGCGCGGCAAGACGTGCACGTGACGATCTGGAGGGTCTCATGGCGGGGCCTCCGAAAGTTTCGGTCGTGCAACCGATTGACTTCGGAGGAGTGTGGAGGCGACCGCCCCACCCGTCAATACGTCAACTTCCGGCCACCTGGGCCACTCAGGTCCCGTCGGGCGCCGCCGTGCTGCTGCGCACCACCAAGCTGGTCGCCAGCTCCACCCGCGTGGCCGCCGGTGTCCCCTCCTCCCGCGCGAGGTCGAGGACCAGCTTCGCCGCCGCCTCCGCCATCTCCGTCAGCGGCTGCCGTACGGTCGTCAGCGGCGGTCCTACCCAGCGCGCGATCGGCAGATCGTCGAAGCCGACCACGCTGAGGTCCTCCGGAATCCGCAGTCCCAGCTCGCGCGCGGCCTCGTACAGCCCGAGCGCCTGGAGGTCGTTGCCGGCGAAGACGGCGGTCGGCCGGTCCGGGCGGCGCAGCAGTTCCAGGCCCTGCCGGTAGCCGGTCTCGTGGTGGAAGTCGCCGGGTCGGATCAGGTCCTGGTCGACCGGGAGTCCGGCCGTCTCCAGGGCGGCGCGGTAGCCGTCGATGCGGGCGCGGCTGCACATCATCCGGGACGGCCCGGTGATCGCGCCGATCCTGCGGTGCCCCAGATCGACCAGATGCCGGGTGGCGGCCAGCCCGCCCTGCCAGTTGGTCGCCCCGATGGACGGCACGTCGTCGCCCGGGTCGCCCGCCGGGTCCATCACCACGAACGGGACCGAGCGGCTGGTCAGCAGGGCGCGCTGGGACTCGTCGAGGCCGGACAGGACGAGGATCACGCCGTGCGGGCGACGGGCGGCGACCTGGTCGGCCCAGGTACGGCCGGGAGTGAGCCGCCCGGCGCTCTCGCTGAGCACGACGCTCAGCCCGGCGTCCCGGGCGACGTTCTCCACCCCCCGGATGACCTCCATCGCCCACGCGCTCTCCAGCTCGTGGAAGACCAGGTCGATCAGGGGGGACCGGCTGGCCTCGGCGCGTCGGCGGCGGTAGCCGTGGGTGCGCAGCAGCTCCTCGACCCGGGTGCGGGTGGCCGGGGCGACGTCGGCGCGTCCGTTGAGGACCTTCGAAACAGTCGGCGCGGACACGCCGGCCTCGCGGGCGATCTCGGCGAGCGTCGCGGTCTGCGTGGACCGACCGGCCGACGGTGAGGTCGTCCGGGTTTCACTCAGTGTCTTCCGGGTTTCACCCGGCGGCGTCCGGCTTTCAGCGGGCTCACGGGCAGTCATGGCGGCGATCGTATCCCTGCATGACCTCTTGACGAACCCTTCTCACCGCGCCTAGGTTCCCGGAACATTCGAGGTGAATAACGAAACATTCGCGAGTGGGCCATCGCCCCGACAGGAGTTTCATGACCACCGCCCCCTGGCGCGACCCCGCCCTGCCCGCCGCCGCCCGCGTCGACGACCTCCTCTCCCGGATGACCCTGGAGGAGAAGACCGCCCAGCTGTACGGCGTGTGGGTGGGCGCCGCCACGGACGGCGACGGCGTCGCCCCTCACCAGCACGACATGACCGCCGACCGCTCCGACGACGAATGGGACGAGCTGATCGCCCTCGGCCTCGGCCAGCTCACCCGCTCCTTCGGCACGGCCCCCGTGGACCCGGCGCTGGGCGCGCAGGCACTGGCCCGCGCCCAGCGCCGGATCGCCGCGGCGGGCCGCTTCGGCATCCCGGCGGTGGCCCACGAGGAGTGCCTGGCGGGCTTCACGGCCTGGCAGGCCACGGCCTACCCGGTCCCGCTGGCGTGGGGGGCCACCTTCGACCCCCCGCTCGTCGAGGAGATGGCCCACCGCATCGGCGAGGACCTGCGCTCGGTGGGCATCCACCAGGGGCTGGCCCCCGTCCTGGACGTCGTACGCGATCCACGCTGGGGCCGGGTCGAGGAGACCGCCGGCGAGGACCCGTACCTGGTCGGCACGGTCGGCGCGGCGTACGTCCGGGGCCTGGAGTCGGCCGGCGTCGTCGCGACGCTCAAGCACTTCGCCGGGTACGCGTCCTCGGCGGGCGCCCGCAATCTCGCGCCCGTACGCGCGGGCATCCGCGAGTTCGCGGACATCACCCTGCCCCCGTTCGAGATGGCGCTGCGCGAGGGCGGGGCGCGTTCGGTGATGGCGGCGTACAACGAGACGGACGGCGTGCCGGCCTCCGCGGACGCGGGCCTGCTGACGGAACTCCTCCGCGAGCGATGGGGTTTCACGGGCACGGTGGTCGCCGACTACTTCGGCATCGGCTTCCTGGAGACCCTGCACCGCGTGGCGGGCAGCCCGGCCGAGGCGGCGCACACGGCGCTGGCGGCCGGTGTCGACGTAGAACTCCCCACCCTGAAGTGCTACGGAAAACCGCTGGTGGAGGCCGTCCGGGCGGGCGAGATCCCTGAGGAGCTGGTGGACCGCGCGGCCCGGCGGGTCCTCCTCCAGAAGTGCGAGCTCGGCCTCCTGGACGAGGACTGGGCCCCGGAACCGGCGGCGACGACACGCATCGACCTGGACTCCCCCGCGAACCGCGCCCTCGCCCGCCGCGTGGCCGAGGAGTCGGTGGTCCTGCTGGACAACCCGGACGGGGTGCTGCCGCTCCCGCCGGACGCCCGTGTCGCGGTCGTCGGCCCACGCGCGGCGGACGCCCTGGCCATGCTGGGCTGCTACTCCTTCCCGTCCCACGTCCTCACGCACCACCCCGAGGTCCCGCTGGGCATCGAGATCCCGACGGTCCTGGAGGCGTTGCGCGCCGAACTCCCGGACGCCAAGGTGACGTTCGCGGAGGGCTGCGGCGTCTCCGACCCGGACACGGCGGGCTTCGAGGAGGCGGTGGCCCGGGCCGCGGAGGCGGACGTGTGCCTGGCGGTGCTGGGCGACCGGGCGGGGCTGTTCGGACGGGGCACGTCGGGCGAGGGCTGCGACGTGACGGACCTCCGGCTGCCGGGCGCTCAGGGTGAGCTGCTGGACGCCCTCGTGGCCACGGGCGTCCCGGTCGTCCTGGTCCTGCTCACCGGCCGCCCCTACGCGCTGGGCCGCTGGCACGGACGGCTGGCGGCGGTCGTCCAGGCGTTCTTCCCGGGCGAGGAGGGCGGCCCGGCGGTGGCGGGGGTGCTGTCGGGCCGCGTCAACCCGTCGGGGCGGCTGCCGGTGAGCGTGCCCCGGGTGCCCGGGGGCCAGCCGTGGACGTACCTCCAGCCGCCGTTGGGGCTGGCGGGGGAGGTCAGCAACCTGGACCCGACGCCGCTGTACGCGTTCGGGCACGGAGGGTCGTACACGTCGTTCACGTGGGGGGACTTCACGGGCGGCGAGGGTGTGACGGAGATCGGCACGGACGGGTCGTACGACGTGTCGCTGACCGTCCGCAACACGGGTGACCGCGAGGGCGCGGAGGTGGTCCAGCTCTATCTGCACGACCCCGTGGCGTCGGTGACGCGGCCGGACGTGCGGCTGATCGGCTATCAGCGGGTGGAGCTGGCGCCCGGTGGGGCGAGCCGCGTGAGGTTCCGCTTCCACGCGGACCTGTCGTCGTTCACGGACCGCTCCGGGCGCAGAGTGGTCGAACCGGGCGCGCTGGAGCTGCGGCTGGCGGCGTCGAGTGCGGACGTACGCCATACGGCGCGGCTCGACCTCACCGGCCCGGTACGGGAGTTGGGGCCGGACCGGCGGCTGCGGTGCGAGGTGGAGGTGTCGGCACCGGCCTGACGCGGACTTACGTCACTCTGGTGCCGGCCATGGTCACTTCACACCCGGCGACTCGACCGCGACGGACTCGAACCGCCACCGGTGCACGGCCCTGGCGACCAACTCGCCGTCCGGCTCCGGCAGTTCAGGCAGGTCGTCCTCGAAATCCGCGTCCCACCACGTGATGACGAGCACCCGGTCCTGCGCGGCCCGGAGGGTCTCCCGGCGCAGCGGCCGTACGGCCAACTCCTGCGCCCGGGCCCAGGCCAGCAGCTCCTCCCCCCGTCCCGGAACCGCCCGCGCCTCCCACATCAACGCGACCGTCACGAGTACAGGTTCTCCTTGCTGACCTCGTGCACATGGTCGTGATCGTGGTCGTGCCCCGGCACATGAGGGTCCGTCACCGGCAACGAGGAGTCCGCCGACAGGTCCCAGCTGGACGCGGGCCGGCCCCGCGCAACCATCTCCGCGCCGAGTGCCGCCACCATCGCCCCGTTGTCCGTGCACAGCTTGGGCCGGGGCACGCGCAGCCGGATGCCTGCCGCCTCGCAGCGCTCCTGCGCGAGGGCACGCAGGCGGGAGTTCGCGGCGACACCGCCGCCGATCATCAGGTGGTCGACGCCCTCGTCCTTGCAGGCGCGGACGGCCTTGCGGGTCAGCACGTCCACGACGGCCTCCTGGAAGGAGGCGGAGACGTCCCGCACCGGAACCTCCTCGCCCGCCGCCCGCTTGGCCTCGATCCAGCGGGCGACCGCCGTCTTCAGACCGGAGAAGGAGAAGTCGTACGCCGGGTCGCGCGGCCCGGTCAGACCGCGCGGGAACGCGATCGCCTGCGGGTCGCCCTCGCGCGCGTACCGGTCGATGACCGGACCGCCCGGGAAGCCCAGGTTCAGCACCCGGGCGATCTTGTCGAAGGCCTCGCCGGCCGCGTCGTCGATGGTCGCGCCCATCGGGCGGACGTCCGAGGTGATGTCCGACGACAGCAGCAGCGAGCTGTGCCCGCCGGACACCAGCAGCGCCATCGTCGGCTCCGGCAGCGCGCCGTGCTCCAGCTGGTCCACGCAGATGTGGGAGGCGAGGTGGTTGACGCCGTAGAGCGGCTTGCCCAGCGCGTAGGCGTACGCCTTGGCCGCCGACACGCCGACCAGCAGCGCGCCCGCGAGCCCTGGTCCCGCGGTCACCGCGATGCCGTCCAGGTCACGGGCGGAGACACCCGCCTCCTTCAGCGCGCGGTCGATCGTCGGGACCATCGCCTCCAGGTGTGCCCGGGAGGCGACTTCCGGCACGACGCCGCCGAAGCGGGCGTGCTCGTCGACGCTGGAGGCGATGGCGTCGGCGAGCAGGGTGGTGCCGCGGACGATGCCGACGCCGGTCTCGTCGCAGGAGGTCTCGATGCCCAGGACGAGCGGCTCGTCGCGTGAGTCAGCCATTGATCTCGGTTCCTTGTACGGAAGGTGAACCCGCGGCGGAGCCGCCGTTGGATTTCGTGTTCAGTCGCATCACCAGGGCGTCCACGTTCCCCGGCTGGTAGTAGCCGCGCCGGAAGCCGATGGCCTCGAAGCCGAAGCGCTCGTACAGCTTCTGCGCGCGGATGTTGTCCACGCGGCACTCCAGCATCACTTCGGCGCATTCGAAGGCGGTGGCGGCGCGCAGCAGTTCGGTGAGGAGACGGCCGCCCAGGCCCGTCCCCCACTGGTCGCGGGCGACGGCGATGGTCTGGACGTCGGCCAGGTCCCCGGAGGAGGCGAGGCCGGCGTATCCGACCATCCGTTCGCCGTCCTCGGCGACGACGTAGTGCCGTGTCGCCCCGGGCCCGCGCGAGTGGGCCAGCTCGGACCAGAACATCCCCCGGGACCATGCGTCCTCGGGGAAGAGGACCTTCTCAAGTCCCAGTACGGCGTCGATGTCCCACCAGCGCATCTCGCGCAGCACAGGAGTCACGGGCGGCCCGGTCTCCGGTCCGGTCGGCTGTCCTGTCACTTGGGGGTGACCACCTTGTAGTTCTTGGGGACCTGGGCGTCGGGCCGGCGCAGGTACAGCGGTCTGGGCGCGGGAAGTTCCTCGCCCGCCGCGAGCCTCTCGGCGGCCAGCGCCGCGAGGGCCGCCGCCGACACATGCTCGGGCTCGTGGGCGCCGGGGAAGGTGTCGGGGTACAGCAGCGCGCCCGCGCCGACGGCCGGCAGCCCGGCGACCTGGTCGGCGATGTCG
This sequence comes from Streptomyces viridochromogenes, assembly GCF_001270495.1. Classification (GTDB taxonomy): domain Bacteria; phylum Actinomycetota; class Actinomycetes; order Streptomycetales; family Streptomycetaceae; genus Streptomyces; species Streptomyces viridochromogenes_A. The sequence goes on along the minus strand of NZ_LGUR01000195.1, from coordinate 33,658 downwards.
GCGGGCCGGTCGACGGCCGGGTCGCTCAGCCGCGTGCGGGAGTCGGCGTAGCGCGCCCAGTAGACCTCCTTGCGCCGGGCGTCGGTCGCCACGACGAAGGGGCCCTTCTCGATGTCGGCGGCGTACGCGAGACCGTCGAGCGTGCACACACCGTGCACGGGGACGCCGAGGGCGAGCCCGAAGGTGTCGGCGGTCATCAGACCGACGCGCAGCCCGGTGTACGGGCCGGGGCCGATGCCCACGACGATGCCGGTGACGGCGTCGAGCTTGAGTCCGGCCTCGGCGAGGACCCGGTCGACGGCCGGCAGCAGCAGCTCGCCGTGCCGGCGCGCGTCCACCTGGCTCGACGAGGCGATGACGTCCGTACCGTCGTGCAGCGCGACGGTGACGGCGGGGGTGGCGGTATCCAGAGCGAGCAAGAGCACGCAAACAGCCTACGGCGCCCGCGCCCCCAGAAGCGCCGCCCCGGTCGGCCGCTTGACGACTGCTACGGTCGGCTCGATCACGACGTACGACACGAACGCTGAGGTGGTGACGGTGGCAGGCAGCAGCTCAGGAATCGTGGCGGGGCTCACCGTGGCGGCCCTCGCGACCGTCGGCTTCCTCACCTACCAGGCCTCGGCGAACGTCCCGGCCGACCTGCGCAAGCCGCACGCCGCCCGCTCACCCGAGGTGAGTACGTCCAAGGCACCCCGCGACAGGAAGGCTCCCGGCACACTGCCCTCCGGATCCGGTGCGGGGCAACGGGTCGTGTACTCGGTGGACGACGACCGGGTGTGGCTGGTCGACGCCGGTGAGAAGGTCAAGCGCACGTTCCGCGTCACCCCCGGAACGGTCGACCCGCCTCCGGGCGCCTACACCGTCACGTCCCGCTCCAACGCGGTCACCGGCACCGACGGCCTCCCCGTCGAACACGTCGTCCGCTTCGCCACCATCGAGAACACCACCGTCGGGTTCAGCGCCCCCGCCGACGGCTCGGCCCCCCAGCCCGTCAACCCGACGGTGAAGACGGGCGGCATCCGCGAATCCCGAGAGGACGGCAACGCCATGTGGGACTTCGCGACCATCGGCCGCACGGTAGTGGTGATCCACTGAAGCAGCGCCCCCGGAAGGGGCGCGGGGCTGTGTCGATCTGCGGCTCCACCGCGCGGGCGCGACCAGCCACACCGAACCCGCGGACACCCGACGGCCTCACGGCACCCCCGGCGGAGCTAAGCCGCTTTGGGATGCCCTTGATCGGCCGCAGGCCGAGTCGCCTCCGGCTCAGCCACCCGTGGCGGCGTGGAAATCGCCCTCGCTGCCGCCCCCGCCGCCAACAGATCCCGCATCGACACCCCGGCGACCGCCTGGGGTCGCTGCTGGACCTTGTTCTCCGATGCCGACATGGACGCCTCCTGGGGCCGGGGGCGGACGTAGTTAGGTACACCTAACTACGGACTGGATACCATGTGACCACGCACAAGACGGCAAACGCAATATCTTGCCGACGTCTTGTCGGAATGTTCATCCGGCTCAGGCGGAGAGCACGCTCAGATCCACGGCCGCCCACCGCTCCCCCAGCCCGGTCACCGTCACATGCCGCACCTCGTCGGTGGTGTCACCGACGGCCCGGTGGATCACGAGTTGCAACCGCTCCTCGGTCAGCTCCTCGACCTTCCCCTCGCCCCACTCCACGACGATCACCGACTCGGGCAGCGAGACGTCGAGGTCGAGGTCCTCCATCTCGTCGAGCCCGCCGGACAGGCGATACGCGTCGACGTGGACGAGCGGCGGACCGTCGCCGAGGGACGGGTGCACACGGGCGATCACGAAGGTCGGCGAGGTGACCGCGCCCCGGACCCCCAGCCCCTCGCCGAGCCCGCGCGTCAGCGTCGTCTTGCCCGCGCCGAGCTCCCCGCTGAGCATCACGAGGTCGCCGGCGCGCAGCAGCTTGGCGAGCCGGCGGCCCAGTTCCCGCATCTGGTCGGGGGAAGTGACGGTGAGCTCTAGATCACCCGCGTTGTGCGGTGCTGCTGGTGCTTCCATAGCCACTTACGGTAGCCCCTGCGGGCACGGCACCCGCGCGGGTGAGCAGGTCGGCCATACGGTCGGTGACGACCTCCGGGTGTTCCAGCATCACCAGGTGCCCGGCGTCCGGCACGAGCACCAGCTCGGCGTCCGGCAGCAGATCGGCGATCGCCTCGCTGTGCTCGCTGGGCGTGACGAGGTCGCCGACGCCGGCCAGGACGAGCACCGGCATGTCCGTGAAGTGGGCGAGCGCCTCGGTCTTGTCGTGGTCGGCGAAGGCCGGGTAGAACTCCGCGACCACATCGATCGGCGTCCCCTCGATCATCCGCTCGGCGAACCGGGCGACGGCCGGGTCGACGTCCCGGGACGAGAACGAGTACCGCTTGATGATCCCGGCGAACAGGTCGGCGGTGGCCCGGCGCCCCTTCTCCACCAGCTCGGCCCGCTGCCCCAGCGCCCTGAGCACACCCGGCAGCACCCGCCGCACCGCGTTCACTCCCGCGACGGGCAGCCCGAAGTTGACCTCGCCCAGCTTCCCGGACGACGTACCGACGAAGGCGGTGGCGACGACCCGGTCGAGGATCAGCTCCGGATACTGGTCGGCCAGCGCCATGACGGTCATCCCGCCCATGGAGTGCCCGACCAGCACGAGCGGGCCTTCGGGCGCGGCCGCGTCGATGACGGCCTTCAGGTCGCGTCCGAGCTGGTCGATGTCGACGTGCGTGCCCTCCTCCATCTGGGCGACGCCCCGCCCGGACCGGCCGTGGCTGCGCTGGTCCCAGTGCACGGTGCGCACGACGCCCCGCAGCGCGGCGCGCTGGAAGTGCCAGGAGTCCTGGCTGAGGCAGTAGCCGTGGCTGAAGACGACCGTGACGGGGGCGGGAGCCTTGCGCCCGAAGAGCCGCCGGCGACGCGGGGTGAGGGCGGGAGCGGCCTCGGGGTCGATGTCGTCGACCTCGTAGTACAGCTCGGTGCCGTCGTCGGCGTACGCCTTGCCGGGCATGCCGCGCAGCGAGCCGTACGGTCCCGCCGAATCGAGGGCGAGGCGGGCCTTCTGCCGCATGCCCCGGCCGACCGTCATCCGCTCTATGGCGACACCGGCGGCCGCCCCGGCCGCGATCACGCCTATCGCCGCACCGGCGAAGCCGGTCGCCCTGCGCCAGTTCGCGGCCGCCCCCGTGGCGGAGGCGACGGCCGCGACGGCCTCCGCGCTGCTCTCGCTCACGTACCGCTCCTCTGGTTACCCGTCTCGTTCCTCATTCACATGAACGCATGCCCATGGAAGCTTTCCTAGGACCACAATCACGTGGACGCATCACATGGTCATCACATGGCCGTGTCACATGGCCGCATTCTTGTAGACGCGTGGAACGCGCGTTCCGATCCGGGTGACGATCTCGTATGCGATGGTGCCCGCGGCCTGCGCCCAGTCCTCGGCGGTGGGTTCACCGCGGTCGCCGGGCCCGAACAGCACCGCCTCCGCGCCCGCCGCGGGCTCGTCCCCGCCCAGGTCGACGACGAACTGGTCCATCGCGATCCGGCCCGCGACCGTCCGCCACTTGCCGCCCACCAGGACGGGCCCGGCGCCGGAGGCGTGCCGTGGGATGCCGTCGGCGTAGCCGAGGGGGACGAGGCCGAGGGTGGTCTCACCCGGGGTGATGTAGTGATGGCCGTAGCTGACGCCGTGGCCGCCCGGGACGTGTTTCACCAGGGCGAGGGAGGCCGAGAGGGTCATCACGGGCCGCAGCCCGAAGTCGGCGGAGCTGCCCAGCTCGGGGCTGGGCGAGATGCCGTAGGTCGCGATTCCGGTGCGCACCAGGTCGAAGTGGCTGTCCGGGACGGTGAGCGTGGCGGGCGAGTTGGCGAGGTGCCGCACCTCGGGCCGCACGCCCTGCGATTCGGCGTACGCGACCATCTCGCGGAAGCGGGAGAGCTGGGCGGCGATGGACGGGTGGCCGGGCTCGTCGGCGCAGGCGAAGTGCGACCAGAGCCCGGTGATGCGGACCAGCCCCTCGGCCTCGGCCCGCAGGGCCTCCCGGACCAGTTCGGCCCAGTCGTCACCCGGCTGGCAGCCGTTGCGCCCCAGCCCGGTGTCGGCCTTGAGCTGCACGCGCGCGGGGGCGTCGGCCTGCCGGGCGGCCTCGGTGACCTCCCGCAGGGCCCACATCGCGCTGAGCGAGACGTCCAGGTCGGCCTCGATCGCCTCCCGCCAGGGCCCGCCCGGTGTCCACAGCCAGCACATGATGCGCACGCCGTCCAGCCCGGCGGCGCGGAGCACGAGGGCCTCCTCGGGGGTGGCCGTACCCAGCCAGCCGGCGCCCCCTTCGATCGCCGCGCGGGCACACCGCACCGCCCCGTGGCCGTACGCGTCCGACTTCACGACGGCCATCAGGGCCGCGCCCGGCGCGTGGGCGCGCAGGGTCCGTACGTTGGCTCGCAGGGCGGCCAGGTCGATCTCGGCGCGGGCGCGCAGGGGCGCGGTCCGCAGGGCTGCTGTTTCTGTCATGGCGTCCCCAGTGTCTCAGAGGGCACCGACAACGCCGCAGAGCCGGGACCCCCCGTGCCCTGGCCGTGGGCCTTACGGCTCCGACCGGCGCCCCCACACGTACACCCGGTCGTTGTTCTTCAGCACGCCCCACAGCTGCCGGGCGTCGTCCAGGCGCATGTTGACGCAGCCCCTGGAGCCGACGGGGGTGAAGAGGCTGGCGTAGACGCCGTGGAACGCCTGGCCGCCGCTGAAGAACTGGGAGTAGGGCATGGGGCTGTTGTAGAGCGACGACACGTGGTTCTTGTGCCGCCAGTAGACGCGGTGCCATCCGGTTCGCGTCTCGTATCCCTTGCGTCCGCTGCGGATGTGGGCGGGCCCGTACACGACCTTCTTCCCCTGCTGCACCCAGGCCAGCTGCCGGTCGAGGTCGACACAGGCGATCCGGTACGCCCGCACCGGGCATTTCCCGGCGGCGTTGGGGTTCTTCCCGGCCGCGACGAGCTGCATGGTGGCCCAAGTCACAGGCCCGGCGAAGCCGATGGCCGGTTTGATCTTGTGCTTGGTCTGAAAAGCGCGGATGGCCCGGCAGTCGGCGGCCGACTGCTTCCCGTCGGCCTCCCGTTTCAGCCACTCCTCGACCTGCCGCTGATGGGGGCCCGTCTGCTCACTGCACTTCGGCTCGTCGAGGACGTCCCAGGGGTCGACGTACTCCACGAGTTCGTTCGTCTCGCCCTCAGCGTCCGGCGGCTCGACGGCGTCCTCCTCGACGCTGGGTGTGTACACCTCCGGCGGCAGCGCCTGGTCGGGCGTGTCGGTGGCCCAGAGCGGAAGCGTGCTCAGGGGGACGCCGGGTACGAGTTCGGCCTGCGGTCCGGAAGCCGGGGGTTCGGGGTCGGCCGAGGCGCTGCCCATGGGCAGCACGGCGGCGCCGGCGAGCAGCAAGGCGATGCTCCGGCTTGCGATACGTCCGCTGATCATGCGGACAGGGAAGCGTGAGGACCTGCCGTGCGGCAGGCGCCGCGCGGCGAGGTCACTCTTTAGAGGAGCGTTTTCGAGAGAGCCATAGGGTGCTCGGCATGAGCATCATCGGGGTCGGTATCGACGTGGCCGAGATCGACAGGTTCGAGGCGGCGCTGGAACGCACACCTGGGCTGGCCGAACGGCTGTTCCTGGAGAGCGAGTTGCTGCTGCCCAGCGGCGAACGCCGGGGCAGCGCCTCGCTCGCCGCCCGTTTCGCCGCGAAGGAGGCCCTCGCGAAGGCGCTGGGCGCCCCGGCCGGTCTGCTCTGGACGGACGCCGAGGTCTTCGTCGAGGACAGCGGCCGGCCACGGCTGCGGGTGACGGGGACGGTGGCGGCACGGGCGGCCGAACTGGGCGTACGGTCCTGGCACGTGTCGTTGAGCCATGACGCCGGGGTGGCGTCGGCGGTGGTGGTGGCGGAGGGCTGAGCCGCCGCCACCACGCACTCGACGGTCAGCAGATCGACTGGCTGCTGTTCACCCGGGTGATGTTCCGGAAGGTCGTGTTCTCCCCGCAGGGGCTCTCCCTGATCGCCGAGTTGGTCACCGTCAGGTTCTGGACGGTGATGTCCCGGTTGTTCGGGAACTCGGACCGCGCCGCCAGCCGCAGCTCGCCGCCGCCCGTGACGGTGCCGCTCTGGGCGGCGAGGCTGACGTTGTAGCAGTTCTCGATCAGGACCGAGTTGTTGCCGGTGTTGGAGAGCGTGACCCGGTCGATGACGGCCCCACCGCTCTCGGACACGCAGAACACCCCGCGCCCGCCCCCACGCGCGATGACCTCGCCCACCCTGATGTTGGTCGGGTAGGAACTCCCCACCCGGCCGTTCCGGTTGGCCATGCGGAAGGCGGCGTACCCGGTGCCGGTGCCCGCGTTCTCGGCATCGACCTTGGTGACGGTGGCGTTGATGGTCTGGTTGAGCAGCAGCCCCGACTCGCCGACGTTGCGCGCGGTCACCGTCCCGATGGTGATGCCGTCGACGCCGTAGGTCTCCACGGCGTGGCTGGAGGCCCCGGAGACGTAGACGTTGTCGATCCGGACGTTCCGCGTCCACTGGCTGGTGTCGCCCCGGTTGTCGATCCGCACGCCCAGCCCCGCGGACAGCCGCATGTCGATCTGGCCGAGGACGACGTTCTGCACGTTCCGCAGGAAGATCCCGTACAACGGGCTGCCGGTGAGGTTCAGATGCTGGACCTCGACGTCCCGGGTGCCGCGCGAGTAGACGGGCGCCTGGTCGCCGGAACCGCTGCCGGTGACGTTGATGGTCCCGCAGACGTCGAGCGCGGTGTAACTCGGCAGGGAGACGCGCGACCCGGCCGACATGGCGCCCGAACCCCGCACCACCACCCGCTCCTTGGCGGTACGCCCGGCGGTCAGACTGTTCACGGCCGCCTGGACCGCGGCCCGCATGTCACCACCCGTGTAGACGGTGCTGCTGCCACGCCGCGCGGTCCAGGTGCTGCCGCTCAGGACGGCTTCGGCCTGGTAGGAGCCTTCGCCGCAGGCGGCGGCCGCGGCCTGCGGCGCGGGACCGGTCAGGGTGCCGACGACGGTGAGGAGGGCGGTGGCACCGACGGCGGCAAGGAGGGAGGCTCTGCGTGCCATGGGGGGTCCTCTCGTCGAACCGATCTCACCGAACCGGATCTCATCGAACCCATTCGACTGAATCGATTCATCCTGTGGGGGCCGGTGAGTTTGGCAAAGGCACGGCAAAGCGTCAATGGATGCGACAAAGCGTTGACGGACGCGACGAGTTTCGCCGCGTACGGGAGACTCGAACGCATGCGGACTGCGTACGGCGTGGAGACGGTAAGGGCGGCCGAACGGGAGCTGATGGCACGGCTTCCGGACGGGACGCTGATGCAGCGGGCGGCGGCCGGACTCGCCGCCGCCTGCGCGGATCTGCTGGGCCGGGTGTACGGCAGCCGGGTCGCCCTGCTGATCGGCAGCGGCGACAACGGCGGCGACGCGCTCTACGCCGGGGCCCGGCTGGCCAGGCGCGGGGCGGGAGTCACGGCGATCCTGCTGACGCCCGAGCGGGCCCACCCCGGGGGCCTCGCGGCGCTGCGGCGGGCGGGCGGCCGGGCGGCGGGGACCGCCGGCGCCGAGGACCTGATCGAGCGGGCGGACCTGGTCGTCGACGGCATCGTCGGAATCGGCGGCAAGGGCGGGCTACGCCCCGAGGCGGCACCGCTGGCCGACGCGGTGGCGCGGTCGAGGGCGGCCGTGGTCGCCGTGGACCTGCCGAGCGGCGTGGACGTCGGGACGGGCGAGGTGCGCGGCACGGCGCTGCGGGCCGACCTCACCGTCACCTTCGGCACCCACAAGCCGGGTCTGCTGATCGATCCGGCGCGGGAGTACGCCGGTGTCGTGCGCCTGGTGGACATCGGTCTGGCGCTGCCGAACGACGCGGTGGAGCTGGAGGCGCTGCAACACGACGACGTGGCCGCGCTGTTGCCGCTCCCGGCCGCGGAGACGGACAAGTACCGGCGCGGCGTCGTGGGCATCGCCGCGGGATCGGCGCGGTATCCGGGCGCGGCCGTACTGGCGGTCGCGGGGGCGTTGCGGGGCGGTGCGGGCGCCGTACGGTACGTCGGCCCGGCCGGGGACGCGGTGATCGCCCGGTTCCCCGAGACGCTGGTGTCGGACCGGGGGCCGAAGAAGGCCGGACGCGTGCAGGCGTGGGTCGTCGGGCCGGGCGCCGGGGACGACGCGGCGGCGGTGGCCGAGGTGCTGGCGACGGACGTACCGGTGCTGCTCGACGCGGACGGGCTGCGGCTGGCGGACGCGGAGACGGTACGGGGCCGTGCGGCACCGACCCTGATGACCCCGCACGCCGGGGAGGCGGCGGCGCTGCTCGGGGTCTCCCGGGAGGAGGTCGAGGGGGCTCGGCTGGCTTCGGTACGGGAGTTGGCGGGGCGGTACGCGGCGACGGTGTTGCTGAAGGGGTCGACGACTCTGGTGGCGGGGCCGGACCGCGGGCCGGTACGCGTCAACCCGACCGGAACCGGCTGGCTGGCCACGGCCGGGAGCGGTGACGTGCTGTCCGGATTGGCGGGATCGCTGCTGGCGGCGGGGCTCACGCCGGTGGACGCTGCGAGCGTGGCGGCGTATCTCCATGGCCTCTCGGCGAGATTCGCGGCGGACGGGGCGCCGGTCGGGGCGCATGACGTGGCCGAGGGGATTCCGGGGGCTTGGCGGGATGTACGGGGCTGACGAGACGAGGACACGGCGGCCGCCCGTCTCACCGGGCGGCGCCGCATGAGGGCGATCGTGGTCGGAGCCGGCATCGGAGGACTGGCCGCGACACTGAGCCTGCGTCGCGCGGGCGTCGAGGTGACGCTGGTCGAGCAGGCGGCGCGCTTCACGGAGGTGGGCGCCGGGATCCAGCTCGCCCCCAACGCCACCCGCGTGCTGCGCCGGCTGGACGTGCTCGACGCGGTCGCCGCGCAGGCCGCCCGCCCCCCGCACGTGAGCTTCCACACCTGGTCGGACGGGTCGGAGATCTGCCGCTACGCGCTGGGCCGCAAGGCGGAGGAGGCGTTCGGGGCGCCGTATCTGGTGGTCCACCGGGCGGATCTGCACGGCGCCCTGGCCGCGGCGGTGCCACCGGAGTCGGTACGCCTGAACACGACGGTCGTCGCGATCGGCCAGGACGACGACCACGCCCAGGTGATGACGGCGACGGGCGAGCGTCTGACCGCGGACCTGGTGGTGGCCGCGGACGGGATCCGGTCCGCGGCCCGCCAGTGGCTCTTCGGCAAGGACGAGGCGAAGTTCTCGGGAACAGCGGCATACCGGGCCCTGCTCCCGGCCGAGGAAGTGGCCGACCTCGGCCTCCCCCCGCTCGCCGCCTGGCTCGGCCCCCACCGCCACTTCGTCCACTACTGGGTGCGGCGCGGTGAACTGCTCAACGTCGTGGCCGTGTTCAGCACCGGGGAGTTGGCCCAGGAGTCGTGGACGGCGCGGGCGGATCCCGGCGAGCAACTGCGCGAGTTCGCGGGCTGGGACCCCCGGGTGCTGGGCGTCCTCGAACGCGCGGGCCAGGTCTTCCGCTACGGCATCTACACCCGCACGCCGCTCACCCGCTGGAACATCGGCCGGGTGACCCTCCTCGGCGACAGCGCCCACGCGATGGTCCCGTTCCAGGCACAGGGGGCGGCCCAGGCGATCCTGGACGCGGCGGTACTGGGCGACGTCCTCGCGGGCGCGACGCCGGCCGGGGTGCCCGACGCCCTGGACCGTTACGTCCGCCGACGGTTGGCGGGCGCCACGAGCACGCAGGCCGGATCGGCCCGGGCAGGCAAGGACTTCCACCTGCCGGACGGACCGGCGGCCGAGGCACGGAACGCCCGCATGGCGGCGTACGCGGCGGCGCACGGGTTCATGCCTCAGGCGAGGGCGTGGTGAAGTCCGGTGAGGCGCCGGCGAAGCGCCGATGAGCGGGGAAAGATGCCGAGTACAGGGGGTTTGTCGGCTACCCTCCCCGGATGCATGACATAAGCGCACCATCGTTGACTCCGCGAACCCGCGGCCGGACGGTCGCCCGACGTCTGGCAGCCCTGGCCGTCGGCCTGGCCTCCCTGGCCGCCGGACTCGTGACAGCCCAGCCGGCCGCCGCCGCGAGTGGCCTGACCGCGGTGCCCTACAGCGGTCTCAAGCTGTCCCTGGACGCGGAGAAGGACTTCCGCCAACTCGGCGCGGCGGTCCAGGGGGTGGAGGCTCAGTCCGGCGCGGTGAGCAAGGTGAGCGCGCTGAGCGTCGCGCAGTCCAGGCAGCACACCGGTCAGGCCAGCCTCTGCCACGACACCGGCCTGGACGGCTCGCTCAAGTACGACGGGTTCTGCTGGGACAAGGCCGACGACACGTCCAACAGCTGGAGCACCAACGGCGGTTGGACCCCGCAGGGTCTGACGGGTTCCCACGACGCGTCTCCGTCCGGGACCGTCGACGGCCATCACCTCTATCTGGCCTCCTGGTACTGGGGCAACGGGGGGAGCAACCTCAACAAGTTCGGCCGGGTCAGCATCGCTGAATCGACCGGAAGTTCGGTGTCGTACGGCCACGTCCTGCTGGTCCAGCCCACCGGGCAAGGGGCGAGTGCCAACTTCAAGCCAGTCACGAACGTCCACGCCGACGGTGTCGTCTGGTACGGCAACAAGCTCTTCGTCGCCAACGGCGGCGAACTGCAGGTCTACGACATGCGCCACCTGTGGAAGATGGACAGCCGCAGCGAGCGTACGGGCATCGTGAACGGGGTGTCGTCCGCCCGTTGGCACGACTACGCCCTGCCCATGGTGGCCCGCTACCAGACGGTCCCCCAGGGCACGAACGTGCGCGCGTGCGCTCCCGCCACGGGCGACAAGCCCTGCCTGAGCTCCCTCAGCCTGGATCGCAGCAAGACCCCGGACGCGCTCGTCTCCGGTGAATACCGCGACCGCGACGCCGGCGGCGGTGGGCGCGTCATCCGCTGGAACCTGAATGCCGCTACGGCTCTGCCCGAGGCGGACGGCAGCGCGAGCGTCGGCAGTGCCACCGCCGACGCGGCCTACTCGAGCCCCGTGTGGCGGATGCAGGGCGTCGCGACCGACGGCACCTACTACTACATGAGTGGCGAGTGTCCGAAGGGCTGGGTTCCGGATCCCAAGAACGACGACGGCTACTACTGCATCCACCGGGCCGAGGTGGGAGCCGAACCGCGTGTACTCACGAAGTCCCCGCCACTCACCCAGAACCTCTCCTACGCTCCCTCGTCCGGGCGGCTGTGGGGACTGAACGAGAGGGTCAACACCAGCAACGGCAAGCGGGTCGTCTTCTCTCTCGACCCCACGCCCTGACCCACGCCGCGGCACCCGCCCGGGAAGGTGGCGGAGTCAACTCACTCCACCGTCACCGACTTCGCCAGGTTCCGAGGCTGATCCACCTCGTTGCCCCGGGCGGTGGCCAGCTCGCACGCGAAGACCTGGAGCGGCACCGTGGCCACCAGCGGCTGAAGCAGCGTCGGCGTAGCCGGAATCCGGATCAGGTGATCCGCGTACGGCACGACCGCCTCGTCGCCCTCCTCCGCGATCACGATCGTCCGCGCGCCCCGGGCCCGGATCTCCTGCATGTTGGACACGATCTTGTCGTGCAGTACGGACCGGCCCCGAGGCGAAGGCACGACCACGACGACGGGCAGGTCGTCCTCGATCAGGGCGATGGGCCCGTGCTTCAACTCCCCCGCCGCGAACCCCTCGGCGTGCATATAGGCGAGTTCCTTGAGCTTGAGCGCCCCCTCCAGGGCCACCGGATACCCCACATGCCGCCCGAGGAAGAGCACCGTGTTCTTGTGAGCGAGGCTCCGCGCCAGCTCCCGTACCGGCTCCATGGTCTCCAGGACCCGCTCGACGTCACCCCCGATGTGCGCCAGGTCCCGGATCACGGCGTGGATCTCGTCCCCCCACTTGGTGCCGCGAACCTGCCCCAGGTACAGGGCAACCAGGTAGCAGGCCACGAGCTGCGTGAGGAACGCCTTCGTCGAGGCGACCGCGACCTCGGGCCCCGCATGCGTGTACAGCACCGCGTCCGACTCCCGCGGAATCGTCGACCCGTTGGTGTTGCAGATCGCCAGTACCCGCGCCCCCTGCTCTCGGGCGTGCCGCAGCGCCATGAGTGTGTCCATGGTCTCGCCGGACTGGGAGATGGCGATGACGAGCGTCTGCTGGTCGAGGATCGGATCCCGGTAGCGGAACTCACTCGCCAACTCGACCTCGCACGGAATGCGGGTCCAGTGCTCGATGGCGTACTTGGCGATCAGCCCGGCGTGGAAGGCCGTACCGCAGGCCACGATGACGACCTTGTCGACCTCCCGCAGCGCGGAGGCGCTGATCCGGACCTCGTCCAGCGTCAGGGATCCTGCGGCGTCGATGCGCCCCAGCAAGGTGTCGGCGACAGCCTTGGGCTGCTCGGCGATCTCCTTGAGCATGAAGTAGTCATAGCCCCCCTTTTCCGCCGCGGCGGCGTCCCAGTCGACGCGATACGACCGCACGTCCGCCGGCCGCCCGTCGAACCCGGTGACGGTCACCCCGTCCCGCCGCAGCTCGACGACCTGGTCCTGACCCAGCTCGATCGCCGACCGCGTATGGGCGATGAACGCGGCGACGTCCGAGGCGAGAAATGCCTCACCCTCCCCGACGCCCACCACGAGCGGCGAGTTCCGTCGCGCGCCCACGACCACATCGGGCTCGTCCGCATGTACCGCGACCAGCGTGAAGGCCCCCTCCAACCGCCGGCACACGAGCCGCATGGCCTCGGCGAGGTCAGCGGTCACCGAGAACTCCTCGGCGAGCAGGTGAGCGACCACCTCGGTGTCGGTCTCCGACCCCAGCTCGTGCCCCCGCTCCTCCAACTCGGCCCGCAGCCCGGCGAAGTTCTCGATGATCCCGTTGTGCACGACGGCGACGCGCCCGGCGTTGTCGAGATGCGGGTGCGCGTTCGCGTCCGTGGGCCCGCCGTGCGTGGCCCAGCGTGTGTGCCCGATACCCGTCGTCCCGGTCGGCAGCGGCCGCTCCGTCAGCTCCTTCTCCAGATTGACCAGCTTGCCCGCCTTCTTCGCGGCCGCCAGCCCGCCGTCCGCCAGGACGGCGACCCCCGCCGAGTCGTACCCCCGGTACTCCAGCCGCTTCAGTCCGGCCGTGACAATCTCCAGCGCCGACTGCGACCCCACGTATCCCACGATTCCGCACATGCGCGGCAGCCTACGGTCCGATCCTCACCGCATTCGCCCCCGAACACAGCACCGCCTGCCCGAATTCGGAAATTCCCACCGGGGAACGAGGGCCCCGAGTCTCAAGTCCCTCACGTCTTCGCCCGATAGGCCCGCATCGCCACCGGATAGAACACCACCGCGATCCCCGCAGCCCACACCAGCGACCACAGCACCGGCTCCGCCACCGGGCCACCCAGCAGCAGTCCCCGGAACGCGTCCGACAGATGCGTCACCGGATTGACGTCGCTCCATGCCTGGAGCCACCCCGGCATGGTGTCCACCATGACGAAGGCGCTGCTGGTGAAAGTGATCGGGAAGATGATCGTGAAGGCGAAGGCCTGCACCTTCTCCGCGTCCCCCGCGAGCATCCCGATCAGGACCGCGCTCCAGGACACCGCCGCGGCGAAGACGACCACCAGGAGCATCCCGAGCAGCAGCCCGTCCAGTCCCCCGGTGATCCGGAAGCCGAGCAGCAGGCCGAGGCCGATCATGAGCAGCATGGCCCAGACGTGCTTGGCGAGGTCCGCGGTGATGCGGCCGATGAGCGGGGCGGAGCGGGCGATCGGCAGGCTGCGCAGGCGGTCGAAGACGCCCTTGGTGAGGTCGGTGTTCAGGGCCATGGCCGTGTACATCGTCATGAACAGGGTGTTCTGGACGATGATCCCCGGCAGCGCGTACTTCAGGTACGCCTCCGGCGACCCGGCCATCTGCCCGCCCAGCACATAGGTGAAGAGGAACACGAACATGATGGGCGTGATGCTGTAGTCGACCAGTTCCAGCGGGTTGTGCTTGACCGCGACGAGGCTGCGCCAGGCCATCGTGAAGGTCTGGCGGAGTCCGTCGAGCGGTCGTACACGGCCCGACTTGGTGACCGGTGCCGTGATGGTGGTGGCGGTGGCGGTCATGGCCGCATCACCGCCTTCCGCAGCTCGGCGTCCGCGTCGGCGTCCTCGTCCCGGACTGCCGCGCCGCCGTTGCCCTCGGGATCGCCGGGTTCGGCGCGGTGGCCGGTCAGGGCCAGGAAGACCTCGTCGAGCGAGGAGCGGCGCAGGGCGAGCTCCCCCACCGCGATCCCCTCACGGTCGAGCGTGCGCACGACGGCCGGCATCAGCTCGGGGTCCTTCACCGGGGCGGTGATCGTCTCGCCCTCGATCCGGGCCTCCGGTCCGGCGGCCCCGGCCACCAGCACATGCGCCCGCGCGAGGTCCTGCCCCAGCACCGGCCGCAGCTCCAGCACCTGCCCTCCGACCTGCGACTTCAGCTGATCCGGGGTGCCCTCGGCGATCACCCGCCCCTTGTCGATCACCACGATGTCGTCGGCGAGCACATCGGCCTCGTTCAGATACTGCGTGGTCAGCAGGGCCGTCGCACCGTCCGCGACCAGCCCCCGCAGCAGGTCCCACAGCTCACCGCGGCTGTGCGGATCCAGGCCGGTGGTCGGCTCGTCGAGGAAGAGGATGCTGGGCCGGCCCACGAGGCTGGCCGCGAGGTCCAGACGCCTGCGCATGCCGCCGGAGAAGGTCTTCACGGCCCGCCCGGCCGCGTCCGTGAGCTGAAAGCGCTCCAGCAGCTCACGCGCCCGCGCTCTGGCGTCCCGCCGTGACAGACCGAGCAGCCGGCCGATGAGCAGCAGGTTCTCCGTGCCGGTCAGGTTCTCGTCCACCGCGGCGTACTGCCCGGTCAGCCCGACCATGGCGCGTACGACCCCGGCCTCCCGGACCACGTCGTGCCCGGCGACCTGCGCGCGGCCCCCGTCGGGCCGGAGCAGCGTCGCGAAGATCCGCACCGCGGTCGTCTTCCCGGCGCCGTTGGGCCCCAGCAGTCCGAGCACGCTGCCTTTGCGGGCCCCGAGATCGACACCGGCCAGCGCCTCGGTCTCCTTGAACCGTTTGACCAGACCTTCCGCCTCTATCGCATACGTCATGGGTCACCCCTCGGGGGTTCGGTTCAGCGGGCCCGGCCCGGGCCCACCTCTCCCACAACTGTGACGCACGGCACTGACATTCCCCTTTTGCCCCACTTCTCCCAGAAATGACCGAGACGAGGACCCGCGTGACGGATCCCACCTCACCGTCCGTTCGTACTCCCGTAACAATGGACTGTGATCTCTCCGGTCTCCTCGATGCCCCGGAGCGCCCACCGGCCCAGGCCGGAGGCGACTCCCTACGTCGACCTCACCCGCTCGGAGTGGAGCGCGTTGCGCGACAAGACCCCGCTGCCGCTCACCGCGGAGGAGGTCGAGAAGCTGCGCGGTCTGGGCGACGTCATCGACCTCGACGAGGTCCGTGACATCTACCTCCCGCTCTCCCGCCTCCTCAACCTCTACGTGGGCGCCACCGACGGCCTGCGCGGCGCCCTGAACACCTTCCTCGGCGAACAGGGCTCCCAGTCCGGCACGCCGTTCGTCATAGGGGTCGCCGGCTCGGTCGCCGTAGGAAAGTCCACGGTGGCCCGCCTCCTCCAGGCCCTGCTCTCCCGCTGGCCCGAGCACCCGCGCGTCGAGCTGGTGACGACGGACGGCTTCCTGCTCCCCACCAAGGAGCTCCAGGCCCGCGGTCTGATGTCGCGGAAGGGTTTCCCCGAGTCCTTCGACCGGCGCGCCCTCACCCGCTTCGTCGCCGACATCAAGGCGGGCAAGGACGAGGTCACGGCCCCCGTCTACTCCCACCTGATCTACGACATCGTCCCGGACCAGAAGCTCACGGTCCGCCGCCCCGACATCCTGATCGTCGAGGGCCTGAACGTCCTGCAGCCCGCCCTGCCCGGCAAGGACGGCCGCACCCGGGTCGGGCTCGCCGACTACTTCGACTTCAGCGTGTACGTCGACGCGCGCACCGAGGACATCGAGCACTGGTACCTCAACCGCTTCAAGCGGCTGCGCGAGACCGCCTTCCAGAACCCCTCCTCGTACTTCCGCAAGTACACCCAGGTGTCCGAGGAGGAGGCCCTGGACTACGCCCGCACGATGTGGCGCACCATCAACAAGCCCAACCTGGTGGAGAACATCGCCCCCACCCGCGGCCGAGCCACCCTGGTCGTCCGCAAGGGCCCGGACCACAAGGTCCAGCGCCTGAGCCTGCGCAAGCTGTGACGGCTACGCTGCCTCCATGCTTCACCTCCGCCTGATCACGCCGTCCGACAAGACCGACGACGTGGTCCGCCTGATCGAGAGGACGGTGGGAACGGCCCATCTCGCCGTCGTGCCGGGCGCCGCCCGCAACCCCGTCGGGGACCTGGTGCTGTGCGACGTGGCACGTGAGGCGGGCGACGAACTCCTCACCAGCCTCCAGCAGCTGGGCATCGAGGAGTGCGGCTCCATCGCCGTCGAGAACATCGACCTGTCGCTCTCCAAGCGGGCCGACAAGGCCGAGGCGGAGGCCCCCGGCGAGGGCGCGGACGCGGTGTTGTGGGAGCACCTGACGGACGCGACGCACGAGGAGTCGACCCTCTCCATCACCTACCTCGCCTTCATCACGCTCGCCACGATGATCGCGGCCTGCGGTGTGGTGCTCGACAACGCGATCCTGATCGTGGGCGCGATGGCGGTCGGCCCGGAGTTCGGCCCACTGGCGGGCATCTGCACGGCGATCGTCCAGCGGGCACCGCGGCTGGCGCTGCGCTCGCTGATCGCCCTGCTGGTGGGCTTCGCTGTGGCGATGGCGGTGACGGTCGGCTTCAGCTACTTCATGGACGCCGTCGGCCTGTTCACCGAGGCCAAGCTGGAGGCCGAGCGGCCCAACACCGGCTTCATCTACGCCCCCGACTGGTTCTCCTTCGTCGTGGCGGTCCTCGCCGGCGCCGCCGGCACCCTCTCCCTGACGTCCGCCAAGTCCGGTGCCCTCGTCGGAGTCGCCATCTCGGTGACGACGGTCCCCGCCGCCGCCAACGCGGCCGTGGCCCTGATCTACGACGACGCAAAGCAGACCTGGCTCTCGACAGGCCAGCTGCTCCTGAACCTCCTGGGCATCATCCTGGCCGGCACTCTGACACTTCTGGCCCAGAAGTGGCTGTGGGCCAACCAGCGCCGCCGACGCGTCGCCCGTGACGGGCACGGCACTGTCCGCCGGTGACAAGGCCGCCGCGGAATCTTGAGTTCCTGTCAGCACCTCCTGAGCCGGACGGGCCCCGGAACCTAGCGTCCGTGGCATGGACACGATTAGCGGCAGGGAAAGAACATGGCGCGGCGCCGCGCTGGCGGTGCTGTTGACCGCGGGGACGCTCACGGCGGCGGCCCCGGGTGCCCGCGCGGACGACGCACGGACCGAGACGCCGGTCGCGGTGTCGTCGTCGGTCGCGGCGCCGTCACCGGTCGCCGGGGTGCGGGAGTCCGTGGTGCGGGTGAAGGTGCCGTTGCCCGAGTCGGCGGGGCCCCGCCCGGCCGCGTGCGACTGGCTGTCGTATCTGCGCTACCGCGCCGCCGACGGACCGGACGCCGCCGCCGACGCGGACCGGATCCTGGTCGCCCAGCCGGGCATCCTGGAGGGCGCCGGGGCGTTCGACAGCGTCGCCCGCAACACGGTCGCGGCGGCCGCCGCGCAGGGGCGGCACATCGAGTTCTGGGCGTTGGACCGGCGCTCCAACTGCCTGGAGGACCGCACCGGCATCGCCTCCGGCGACCAGCACACGGCCGTCGACTACTACTACCGCGGCAAGCAGGTCGACGGCCGGACCTTCGAGGGGTTCGCGGAGAACGGCCAGTTGGGGTGGATGGCACGGCTCGGCATCGAGCAGACCGTCCGCGACCAGTACGACCTGCTCGCCGCCGAACTGCCCGACCAGACGCTGCGGGGGCGCAAGGTGCTGTGCGGCGGGCACTCGCTGGGCGGCGTCGTCACCGGGTACTTCGCCGCCGCCGACTTCGACGGGAACCCGGCGACCACGGCCGACGCCGGGTACAACCAGTGCGCGGGCTACTTCGCCCTCGACACCACCGTCTCCACCTCGCTCGCCGACCTCAGCGGCAGCATCCCGGACGACACCAACCTGCCCGACATCGGCCTCGGTCACGGCGTCGTACAGGCCGGTCTCGACAGCGGCGTGCTGCCGCGCTCGCTGTCCGCGCCTGTGCTGCTCAACCCCGAGACCATGACGCTGCTCGCCATCGCCGGTGTCGGCGCCGTACAGGCTCCCGGAGCCGAGGCCGACCTGCCCCGCTATCTGCCCTCCGGCCTCAACATCGAGGCCACCAACAGGTTCCTGTTCTCCAAGGACACCGCCGCCTTCCTCACCGGCTCCCCCGGCGTGAAGGACTTCCGGCTCACCAACGAGGCCGTGCTGGGCGCCCTGATGGACGACAACTCCGTACCGCTGGCGTTCCTGCAGAGCAGCGTCGGGTTCTTCGACGGCGGGCCGATCGCCGACAAGGACTTCCCCGCCGCCAACGGCGGTCAGGAGCAGCCAGCGCTGTTCGGCACCGAGTACAAGGCCATCCCGGACCGGCCCCGGGGACCGCTGTACAGCTGGCGCAACTACGACCGTGTCGGTGACGCCGACGACCCCGGGTACCGGTCGGCCGACGGCACACCGTTCACCGAGGCCGGCAAGGAGGTCACCGACATCCAGGAACTGGCCCGGAGCCTGGCCGAGCAGCCGCTGGACTTCACCGAGCAGTACTTCCCGACCAAGCTGGTCACCGATCTGCAGCTGGCCACTTCGCCGCAGGTGAAGAAGCTCGTCGTGCACCCCGACGGGCTCACCGCCAACCCGACCCTGACGGTGCTCGCGGGAGACGGGCTGCTGGCGGGCCGCGTCCCGTCCGACCTGAACCCCGTGGTGGCCGACGGCTACCAGCACCTCGATGTGCTGACCGCGGCACCGGCGCAGAACGACGGCCGGCCCGAGCCGGTCTCCACCCACCTCGCCGGGTTCGCCGCGGACCCGCGGTAGCCGTACGCGAGGAAGGGCCCGGGAAGCCTGGCTTCCCGGGCCCTTCTTGGGTACGGCTCAGACCTTGCCCGCCGCGAACGTGGCAGCCGCGTCCGCGTCGGCCGTGTAGCCGAGGTGTGCCCCGACGTCGTTCCCGCCGTTCTCACAGATGGGGTCGCCCTTGGCGCAGAAGTCGATCGTCCGGCTCTGGTAGGTGCCGGTAACGCTCTTGCCGAGGGCCCGGATCGGGTTGCCGAACAGCAGCACCGCGGCGACCTTCGGCTCGACCGCGGCCGGCAGGGTGGCCACGATGGGGCTGCCGACCACCGCGCCCTGGCTGCTGATGCCGATCGAGTTGTCGACCACGTTCGCGCCCTGTGAATAGCCCACGAGAACGAACCGCTGGTTCGGGCACGCCGACGCCTGCTGCTTGACGTGGTTCACCAGGTCAGCGTTTCCCTGTGCGGCCGAGGTGAGCGAAAGGTCCGCCGGGTAATTCACCTTGTAGCTGGAAAGGCTTTTACCGGTCAGCTTCTTCTGCAGTGCGGAATACACCGGGTCGCCGACGATGAAGCCGAGCGTGCCCGGCTCGAAGGTGCCGCGAGCCGCGACGACGTCGATGTCCGAGCAGGCCGCGGCCGCTGCCGGGGGCGCCGCGAGGGTGGTGACCGAGGCCCCGCCGAGCAGCGAGAGCGCGGCCAGACACAAACGAATACGCATGAGCCATCCTCCATGTGGGGAGCGCGTGAACGCGCCTGCGAGAAAGGAGGCCCCGAACGTATTCGCCCGGCTGTGCCGGGTGTTATTGCCGGAATCAAGAAAAGCGGCGGCTTTTTCTTCGCCGAATGAGTAGTCGGACTGGTCCTGGTTGCACTAGCCCTGGTTGCACTGGTCCTGTTGTGCCCGCAGCGATTCGGCACGCAGGGCGAGCACGAGGTCGAGGCGGGTTCCCGGATCGTGCAGGGAGTCGCCGAACAGCTTCTCCAGCTGGCGCAGGCGGTAGCGGACCGTCTGCGGATGGATGTGCAGCCGGGCGGCGACGTCGGGCACGTTGCTGCCGCTGAGCAGCCAGGCCAGCAGCGTCTCGGCGAGCCGGGCGCGCTGCCCCGCCGAGACCTCGTCGAGCGGGGCGAGGGCGGTGGCCCGGAGGGTGTCGAGGAGTGGTTCGTCGGCGTGCAGGAGGAGGGCCGACAGATGGTCGGCGCACCGCACCACGCCCTGCCGGGGCAGGATCCCGCGCCCCATCAGCCCCAGGGCCCGGGTGGCCCAGCGCAGCGACTGCGCGGCTTCGACGAGCGGCACCGTCGGGCCGATCGCCGCGGGCCGGCCGCGCAGCGCGAGCGCGAACGCGCGCCCGGCCCAGCGCCCGGAGCCGTCGGGGTCGGGCACCAGCATGCGGGGCGGGCGGGACTCCATGTCCACGAGCGCGCCCGCCATGGCCAACGGCCGGTCCTCCTCGCGCCGTTCGGGGGCGGCCGCGAGCGCGACGACGGCGACCTGCCGCGGCACCGGCCAACGGGCCTGGTGCGCCAGGTCCTGCACGGCCTCCGGGGCCACCGGGCCCTCGCCCAGGAGCAGATCCAGCAGGCGCCTGCGGCGGCGCTCCACCTCGTCCGTGCTGCGCAGCTGGGCCTCCGCGTAACCGGCGGCGGCCGCCTCCGCGACCTCGTGCACCGTCCGGAAGGCGATCTCTCCGAGCGCGGCCACGACCGTCGAGTCCAGCCCCAGTTCCTCCGCCGTGCGGCCCAGCGCCCGCCAGGCGTGCATCCCGCCGATGCGCAGCGCGGACTGCAACGCGTCCAGTCCGCGCCCTTCCAGGGCCTCGCCGCGCCCGAGCGCGTAGTACGTCGCCGCGATCGCGTCCCCGTTGTCGCGCGGGTCGGCGATGTGGTCGACGAACAGGGTGAGCGCCTGCACCACCCCGTCGCGCAGCCGCTTGCGGTAGACACCGTCGCCGGGCCGCGCGTACTCGGGAACCCGGCTGCGGACCTCCTCCTCCACCTCGTCCGCCACGCCCTCCAGCCGGGCCCGCAGCAGCACCGCCAGCTCGGGCGGCATGGGCGCGGCCCTGCGAGCGTCCGGCACCTCGTGCGGGGTGGGGACAGCCATGGCGGACACTCCTTTCGCCCGGAAACGGCTCGCCGACAGGCCGTTGCCCGTGGGACGAGTGGGACGTCCTGTGTATGACGGACGTCCCTTCCGCTCCGTTCCGTGCCCCCACGGCACGGACATCACTCCGGCACGCCCAGGGCACCGGCGAGCATAGGCCACGACGCCGTGAACTCCCTTTTCCAGTACGTCCAGCTGTGCCCTCCTCCGGGGTAGAGGTGAGTGGTGACGGGGATGCCTTGTCTGGCGAGCCCGGCGGTGAAGCCACGGGCCGAGGGCCACAAGGCGCTCTCCAGGGCCTCGGGCAGCAGATCGCCGCTGCCACCGGCCAGTCCGCTGCCCTGCGAGACGTACAGGGCCGTGCCACGCAGCGCCCCGGCGCGGGCGCGTGGGTTGAAGTCCCGCCAGGTGAGGAGGTTGAGAAGGGGGTTGCCCCACAGCGAGGCCGGCGACAGGCCTTCGCGGGCGACGATCGCGTCCACGATGGTCGGCACGCCGGGTGCGGTGGTGTCGAGGACACCGCTGTAGGAGGCGGCGGCGGTGAAGGCGCCCGGGTGGCGGGCCGCGTGCGCCATCGCCCCGTAGCCGCCGGTGGACACGCCGGCGACGGCCCGTACACCGGAGGCCCGGTAGTCCCGCGCGAGCAGTGCCGGAACCTCCTCGACCTGGAAGGTCTCGTAGTCCTGGCCGTCGCGCCAGACGCTGGGGATGCCCGTGGGGCCCGCGTCCGGCATGGCCACGATCAGGTCGCGGCCCTCCGTGAAGGCCTCGATGTCCGTCTCCCGGGTCCAGGACGTGTAGTCGTCGTGGGCGCCGTGCAGCAGATACAGCACGGGGTACGTCTTCCCGGTGTCCGTGGCGAAGCCCGACGGCAGGATCAGCCGCACCGGCGCGCCGCGGCCCAGTGCGGCGGAGGACACGGTGAGGTCCAGGGTGCGTGGTCCCGGGCCGGTCGCCGCCCGGGCACGACCGGTGCCGGTCGCGGCGCCGAACAGGACGGCCAGACCGGCGGCGGCCGTCGCCTTGGCGGCGGTGCGCCGGGACACTCCGGTGGTGTGGTGGGACATGGTGGCTCCTCGGGTTCCGGTGCGAATCGGGTTCCGGTTCAGGGGGACGGGGCAGGCCGGTCGAGCGCCCGCCCCAGATGGGCGGCGATCTCGTCGACGTACGGCGGGTCGAGCAGCGCCAGATGGTGTCCGGCCACTCGGACGACCTCCAGGTCCGGGCACACCTCGTCCCAGCCCAGAGCCTCGTCGTCCCGCTCGTAGGCAGGGTCGCGCACGGTGTGCGGGGCGGGGTCGGTCGCCCGGTAGAGGACCACTCGGCCGTCGTAGGGGCCCGGACGGTGTGCCTCGCCGATCCTCAGGTCCAGGTAGGAGGCCCGCTGGTGCTCCAGCGCGGCGGACGGCACGTCGGTGGCCGAGCGCAGGGCCTTCAGCACGGCGTCGATGCGCTGCTCCTCGTCGTCCGTCTCCAGAAGGTCGTCGTACGGCAGCTCCAGCCGGACCCCGTAGGCGTCGGCGACGTGGGCGGCGAAGCCCTCGAAGTGCGCCCGGACCCGGTCCGCCGGCGCCGGTCCGGGGCGGACGAGGGGGCGTACGGAGTCGATGAGCACCAGCAGCCGTACGTCCCGTCCCGCGTCGCTCAGCTGCCGCGCGGTCTCCTGGGCGACGAACCCGCCGAAGGACCAACCGCCCAGCAGCACGGGCCCGTCGGGGTGTGCGGTGGTGATCGCCTCGGCGTAGAGCCGCGCTTTGTCCGAGACCGTACGGGCCTGCTCGATCCGGTCGAGCCCGAGCACCGGCTGGTCGTCGCCGAGCCGTTCGGTGAGCGGCCCGTACACGGTGGTCGGTCCCCCGGCCGCGTGCACGAGGAAGAGGGGTGGACGGGAGCCGGTGGCGCGCAGGGGACGCGGCCGCACGCCACCGGCCGGCTGGGGAAGGGCCCGCTCGACGCGGGCGGCGGCCTCACCGACGGTGGCCGCGCCGAGCAGGTCACGCAGGGGCAGCTCGATGCCGAACTCGCGCTCCAGGGCCGTACGGACGCGGACGGCCATCAGCGAGTCGAGGCCGAGGTCGGCGAGGGCGGTGGCCGCGGTGACCCGGGTCGGGGGATGGCCGCTGACGGCGGCGATGTGGTGACTGAGGCGGGCCAGGACCGGGGAGGGGTCCGCCGTGGGCGCGGTGGCCTCGGCGGGCGGCTCGCTCGTCGTGCCGTAGCGCGGCCCGTGCGTGCCCGCCGGAAGCTGTGCCGCGCCCGCGGGCCCACCGGTCCGGGGCGCGCCGGCCGCGGGTCCGCCCGTCGGTCCCGGCACCGCGGGTGTGGCCGGGACCGCCCTCCCGTCCGTCCACCAGTGCCGCACATGACGCCAGCGCGGCCCTGGTACGTCGACCACCCGGCCGGGCGGGAGCGGCAGTTGCTGCCCGGCCGCGTACAGGGCGCCCAGTTGTGCGGCGAACCCGGCCGAGCCGTCGGCGTCACGGCGCAGGGTGGCCAGGGCGAGCGCGCCGGGCGCGGAGTCGGTGACGGCGCCCGTGAGGACCGGGTGGGGGGAGATCTCCAGGAACGCGGTGTGTCCGTCGGCCGCTGCCGCCGCGACGGCCCGGTCCAGGCGAACCGGCCGCCGCAGGTTGGCGGCCCAGTGGCCGGCGTCGAACGCGCTCGCGCCACGCGCGTCGTCAAGGACGGTGGAGTACACGGGCAGGCGCGGCCGGCGTCCCGTCACACCGGCCAGCCCGGCGGCCAGCTCCGGCAGCAGCCCGTCGACCTGCGGGGAGTGCCCGGCGCCGACGACCCGCATCGACCGGGCGGCCCGGCCCTCCCCCTCCAGCAGCCGCACCAGCCGTCCCACCGCCGCCTCCTCACCGGTGACGACCTTCTGCCGAGGCGAGGAGTGCACGGCGACATGGACGCCCGGGAAGTCCTCCGCCAGGCGGTCGAGTTCGCAGTCGTCGAGGTCGACGACGGCCATCGCCCCGCCCCGCAGCCCGCTCAGCAGCCGGGCGCGTACGGCGATGACCCGCGCGCCGTCCGACACGTCCAGCGCGCCCGCGCACACCGCGGCGGCCACCTCGCCCATGGAGTGGCCTATCACGGCCGCGGGTTCGACGCCGTACGAACGCCACAGCTCCGCGAGCGCCAACTGGACGCCGAACAGCAGAGGTTGGGCCGTCTCCAGCCGGTCCAGTCCGGTGCCGGACGTCAGGTGGTCGTACAGGGACAGGCCGCCGCACTCCGCGGCGAGCTGCGGGTCGAGCTTCTCCACGGCCGCCGCGAACGCGGGCTCCTCCTCCAGCAGCCGGCGCCCCATGCCGGGCCACTGGCAGCCGTAGCCGGAGAAGACCCACACCGGGTCGCCGCCGACGAGGTCACGGTCGCCGGTGACGACGCGTGCGTCCGGGCGGCCCGCCGCCAACGCGCGCAACCCCTCGGCGAGGTCGGCCCGGTCACGGGCGGCCACGGCGGCGCGTACGGGCCCCCGCCGGGTGCGTCCGGCGAGGGTACGGGCGATGTCGGCCGGGTGCGCGGCACTGCTGTCCAGCCAGTCGGCGACCCGGGCCGCGGTGTCGCGCACCCGCCCGATGTCGGCGTCGGAGAGGAGGTGCAGCCGGACGGCGGGCTCCACGGCCGGCGTCGGCGGTGGGCCGAGGGGCCGCCATTCCTCCAGTACGGCATGGGCGTTGGTGCCGCCGAAGCCGAATCCGGAGACACCGGCGACGGCCGTGCCGCCGTAGCGGGGCCATGGCTCGGGCTCGGTCACCACGCGCAGCCGGTCGTCGCCGAGCGCGCTGCCGTCGGTGTGGTGCGGGGAGGGCGGGATGACGTCGTGGTGCAGGGCGAGGACCGTCTTGACCAGGCCCGCGATGCCCGCGGCCGACTCCAGGTGGCCGAGGTTGCCCTTGACGGAGCCGAGCAGCAGCGGCTGGTCGGGGTCGCGGCCGACGCCGAGCACCGCGGCGAGCGCGCCCGCCTCGATGGGGTCGCCGAGCGGGGTGCCGGTGCCGTGCGCCTCGACGAAGTCGACCTGCCCCGGGGTGAGCCCGGCCCTCGTGTACGCGGTCTCCAGCAGGGCCCGTTGGGCGGCGGGGTTGGGTGCCATCAGCCCGTTCGACCTGCCGTCGGAGTTGACGGCCGTCGTCCGGATCACGGCCAGCACCCGGTCGCCGTCCCGCTCGGCGTGCGACAGCCGCTTCAGGACCACGGCCGCGCAGCCCTCGCCGCGTCCGATGCCGTCGGCCGCCGCCGAGAATGGCTTGCAGCGCCCGTCCGGCGCGAGGACGCCCGCCCGCTCGAAGGCGACGGTGACGGCCGGTGACAGCAGCAGGTTGACCCCGGCCGCGATCGCCGTCTCGCTCTCGCCGGCCCGCAGGCTGACGCAGGCGTGGTGCACGGCGACCAGCGAGGAGGAGCAGGCGGTGTCCACGGCCAGACAGGGACCGCGCGTGTCCAGGACGTACGCCAGCCGGCCCGCGGTGACGCTGAGTGCCGCCCCGGCCGGTGCCCAGGGGTCGACGGCGGCCGGGTCGGCGCCGGTGAGCTGGCCGTACTCCGGGGCGGAGACGCCGACGAAGACGCCCGTGGCGGTGCCCGCCAGGGACGCGGCCGGAACGGCGGCGTGGTCGAGCGCCTCGTGGACGACCTCCAGCAGGATCCGCTGCTGGGGGTCCATCACCGCGGCCTCACGCGGCGTGATCCGGAAGAAGTCCGCGTCGAACCCGGCGATGTCGTCGAGATAGCCGCCGTACGGATGCGCGTCGGCGGGCGGGAAAGCGGTGAAGTCACGCCAGCGGTCCTCCGGTACACGCCGGATCCCGTCACCGCCCTCGCACAGCAGCCGCCAGTAGTCGTCGGGCCCGTGCACCCCGCCGGGCAGCCGGCAGCCGACGCCGATGACCGCGATCGGCTCACCGGGCGCGGAGGGCGCCATCACGAGCGGCGCCGGCCCGGGAGCCGTACCGCACAGCCGCGCCACCAGCGCCTCCCCGGTCGGCGCCTCCCACAGCAGCGTCGGCGACAGCTCGCAGCCCGTGACCCGGGACAGCTCCCCGGCCAGGGCGACGGCGTCCCGCGACGACATACCGAGATCGGCCAGCTGCCGGTCCATCGGCACCTCCTCGGGCGCCCCACCGTGCCACGAGGCCACCCGCTCGGCGATCACCCGCCGCAGCGCGTTCGCGTCGGCGGCCCTCATCCGACGGCCCTCGCGGCGTCGCCGACGGCCGGGGCGACGGCCGACGTGCCGTGCGCCAGGATGTCGGCCGCGGGCGCGCTGCCCACCGCCGAGCCGGCCGGAGACGTGCGGCCGGCCGTCACGCCGACGGATGCGGTGCCGCCCGCCACCGCGTCAGCCGCCGCCCTGCGCCCGGCCACCGCCTGCGCCACCGCACTGCCGCCCGCAGGCGCATCCGCCCCCGCCTGGACCGGTGACGCGCCGCCCGCCCCCGCGTCGGCGACCTCCCGGTACGCCCCCTCCAGGTACCGCGCCCGAGTCAGCGCCCGTGACACCTTGCCGCTGGAGGTACGGGCGACCGTCCCGGGCGGAACGAGCACGACGTCGTCGAGCCGCAGGCCGTGCCGGGAGGAGACGGCACCGCGCACGGCACGCACCACGCCCGGCACGTCGAGGTCGGCCAGGACGGCGGTCCGCACGTGCTCGGCCACCAGCACGGCCCGCTCCCCCGACCCGCCGGGAACGGCGAACGCGGCGAGCCGGTCCCGTCGTACGGCCGCGTGCGCCTCCTGGGCCGTGGCCTCGATGTCCTGCGGGTAGTGATTGCGGCCGTCGACGATGACGAGGTCCTTCAGCCGGCCGGTGACGATCAGCTGTCCGTCCAGCACGGCGCCCAGGTCACCGGTGCGCAGCCAGCGGCCGCCCGGCGCGTCCGCGGTGTCCGCGAACCCTGCCCCGAAGACCCGCTCGCTCTCCTCGTCCCGGTTCCGGTAGCCGCGGCCGACGTTGGGCCCCTGCACCCATATCTCGCCGACCTCCCCCTCGGGCAGGGCGACCCGCCCGGCGGGGTCGGCGATACGGACGCGCTGCCCGGCCGGAGTCCCGCAGCCGGCCAGCAGCACGGCCCGGGGGTCGTCGGGCCGCGCGGGCAGCGCCTTCCCGGCGGCGAGGGCGTCTCGGTCCAGGGCGAACCGGCCGAGCGGTTGACCGGGCCGGGCGGCACTGACGAAGACGGTGGCCTCGGCGAGCCCGTACGAGGGGCAGTGCGTGGTGGGCGCCAGCCCCTGGCCGGCGAAGGCTGCGTGGAAGCGGTCGGCCGTGCCGGGGCGGACCGGCTCGCTGCCGTTGATCAGCGCGGCGACCGAGTCGAGCCGCAGGTCCGCCTTCTGGGCGTCGGTGACGGCGGACGCGCAGTAGTCGTAGGCGAAGTTGGGCGCCGCGCTCAGGGCACGCGGGTGCGCGGCGAGCAGCCTCAGCCACCGCACGGGCTCGTGCAGGAACGCGGCCGGATCCATCAGCACCGACAGCAGCCCCCGCGCCACGGGAGCGGCCACGCTGAGCACCAGCCCCATGTCGTGGTAGAGCGGCAGCCACCCCACGCACGTCACGGGACGGACGTCGACACCGTAAGCGGTCAGCGCCTGGCGGGCGTTGGCGACGACATTGGCGTGGGTGATCTCCACACCGGCCGGAGCGCGCGTCGAACCGGAGGTGTACTGGAGATACGCGACGGCCTCGGCGTCCGGGTCGACCGGCCGCCACCCGCCGGCCTCGTCGTCGGCCACCTCGTCGACGCAGACGACCGGCGTCCGTCCGCAGAACTCCCGCACCTCCTCCCGTGCCCGGCTCGTGGTCACCACGACCGCCGGGCGCGCGTCCGCCAGAACGCCCGCGAGCCGGTCCGCGTGCCCCGGCAGACCCGGCGGATACAGCGGTACGGCCACC
Organism: Streptomyces viridochromogenes; assembly: GCF_001270495.1. Lineage (GTDB taxonomy): Bacteria > Actinomycetota > Actinomycetes > Streptomycetales > Streptomycetaceae > Streptomyces > Streptomyces viridochromogenes_A. The sequence continues at coordinate 5,530 of NZ_LGUR01000195.1, read as the reverse complement.
ATCCCGGCGGCGAGCACCCCGAGGAACCCGGTGACGTACTCCACTCCCTGCGGACACAGCAACGCCACCCGCGCCCCCGGTTTCGCCTCCTCGGCGAGACGGGCGGCGAGGGCGCGCACCCGCAGGTCCAGGCGCCGCCAGGTCAGCGTGCGGTGGACGCCGCGCGAGTGTGGCGCGGGGTGATCGACGAAGGTGAACGCCCGGCGGTCCGGGGTGGCCTCGGCCCAGTGCCGCACGTACTGCGGCAGGGACGGGCAGGAGGGCGCGAGCGGGGGGCGGCGACTGTCCATCTGGCGTGGCTCCTCACGTCCGGGACCGGCCGGCGAGCGGCTGCCGGTCCCGGCGGGTCAGATGTGGGGCTGTGGGGGCAGTAGGGGCAGTGGGGGCTGGTCAGAGCGGGATGTTGCCGTGCCGACGCTGCGGCAGGGGCGCGCGTTTGCCGCGCAGGGCGCGCAGGGCACGGCAGATGTGGTCGCGGGTGTCGCGGGGGGCGATGACGGCGTCGACGTAGCCGCGTTCGGCGGCGAGATAGGGCGTGCCGTGGGTGCGTTCGTAGGTGGCGACCAGGCGGGCGCGCAACGCCTCCGGATCGTCGGCGGCGGCGAGTTCACGCCGGTGCAGCACGCCCACCGCGCCCTCGGCACCCATCACGGCGATCCGCGCGGTGGGCCACGCGAGGTTGATGTCGGCCCCCAGATGCTTGGAGCCCATCACGGCGTAGCCCCCGCCGTACGCCTTGCGCACCACGACCGTGACCTTGGGGACGGTCGCCTCGGCGTAGGCGTACAGCAGTTTGGCGCCGCGCCGGATGATGCCGCCCTGCTCCTGCCGTACGCCGGACAGATAGCCCGGCACATCGGTGAACGTCAGCAGGGGGATCCCGAACGCGTCGCAGAATCGCACGAAGCGCGCGGCCTTCTCGGAGGCGTCGATGTCGAGGACACCGGCGGCACGCAGCGGCTGGTTCGCGACGACACCGACCGACTGCCCCTCGACGCGGGCCAGGGCACAGATGATGTTCGGCGCGAACAGCTCCTGCACCTCGAGCAGTTCACCGTCGTCGACGACCGCCCGCAGGATCTCCCGCATGTCGTAGACCTGCCCGAGCCGATCCGGCACGAGACAGTCGAGCCGGTCCCCGCCCGGGGCGTCCCCGGGCGCGTACTCCGGAGGCCGCTCCAGATTGTTGGCCGGCAGATACGACAGCAGATCGCGTACGACGTCCAGGGCGTCCTCCTCGTCGGCGGCGAGGAAGTGCGCGTTGCCGTTGACGGCGTTGCTGGTGCGGGCGCCGCCCAGCTCCTCGGCGGTGGCGCGCTCACCGGTGACCGCCTCGATGACGTCCGGGCCGGTGACGAACATGTGCGAGGCCCCGTCGACCATCACCGTGAAGTCGGTGATCGCGGGCGAGTAGGCGGCCCCGCCGGCACAGGGCCCCAGCACCACCGAGATCTGCGGAATGACGCCGGACGCCTGCACATTGCGGCGCACCAGCTCGGCGTAGAGGGCGAGCGAGGCGACGCCCTCCTGGATGCGCGCACCGCCGGAGTCGTTGAGCCCGACGACCGGGCAGCCGGTCTTCAGGGCGAGGTCCATCAGCGCGACGGTCTTCTCGCCGAACGCCTCGCCCATGCTCCCGCCGAACACGGCGGAGTCCTGGGCGAACACGCACACCCGACGCCCGTCGACGGTGCCGTACCCGGTGACGACACCGTCACCGTAGGGCCGCCGACCGCCGTCCCCGGTGGGCCGGGCCCGGACGAACAGCCCGGTCTCGCTGAAGGACCCCTTGTCCACCAGCCGCTCGATCCGCTCCCGGGCCCCGAACTCCCCGCGCCTGCGCGCCCCACCCCCCAGCACCGCCTGCTCCGCCCGCCGGCCCAGATCGGTGATGCGCTCAGCGGTACCTCCGGCCACATGCGCAACCTCGTTCGTCACAACCACCTCCGAAGTGGTTGTCGAATATGGCAGCGCGAGAGCAGGGTGCTGGGCGATTCAGGAGGACGTGTGGGGAGGTTGAGTCCTCAGCGCCGGCTTTTCATCCCGACGTGACAAGACGCCCCCAGGGGCGCCCGTCCCGAAGAACTAGCCCAGCGCGGACTTCACGGCGTCAGCCAGCCGCCCCGCCACAGACCGGGCCTGCTCGATATCCGCGGCCTCGACCATCACCCGCACCAACGGCTCGGTGCCCGACGGCCGCAACAACACCCGCCCAGTAGAGCCGAGTTCCCGCTCCGCCTCCGCAACGGCGGCAGCCAGCTCGCCCGACTCCCCGACCCGGGACCGGTCCACGTCCGGCACATTGATCAGCACCTGCGGCAGCCGCTTCATCACAGCGGCGAGATCCCGCAGCGTACGCCCGCTCTGCGCGACCCGAGCGGCCAGCAGCAGCCCGGTCAGCGTGCCGTCACCGGTCGTGGCGTGATCGAGGATGATCACATGCCCGGACTGCTCACCGCCGAGGGCGTAGCCGTGCTCCTTCATCTCCTCCAGCACATACCGGTCACCGACGGCGGTCTGTACCAGCTTCAGCCCCTCGCGCTCCAGCGCCAGCTTGAAGCCGAGGTTGGACATGACGGTCGCCACCACGGTGTCGGCGCGCAGCACGGAGCGTTCCCGCATGGCCAGAGCGAGCACGGCCAGGATCTGGTCGCCGTCCACCTCCTCGCCGGTGTGGTCCACGGCGAGGCAGCGGTCGGCGTCACCGTCGTGCGCGATCCCGAGGGCGGCACCGTGCTCGATGACGGCGGCCTTCAGCTTGTCCAGATGAGTGGATCCGCAGCCGTCGTTGATGTTGAGCCCGTCGGGCTCGGCACCGATGGTGACGACCTCGGCCCCGGCCCGCGTGAACGTCTCCGGCGAGACACCCGCCGCGGCGCCGTGCGCCTCGTCGAGGACGATCTTCAGTCCGTCCAGCCGGTTCGGCAGGGCGCCGAGGAGGTGGGCGACGTACTCCTCGAACCCCTCGTCGTACGACCGCACGCGCCCGACCGCGGCACCCGTCGGCCGCTCCCACGGCTCACCGTGCCGGTGCTCGTCGTAGACGGTCTCGATACGGTCCTCCAGCTCGTCGGCGAGCTTGTGGCCGCCGCGGGCGAAGAACTTGACGCCGTTGTCGGGCATGGCGTTGTGGCTGGCGGAGAGCATGACACCGAGGTCCGCGCCGAGCGAGCCGGTCAGAAAGGCCACCGCCGGCGTCGGCAGCACGCCGACCCGCAGCACGTCGACACCCGCACTGGCCAGACCGGCCACCACGGCGGCCTCCAGGAACTCCCCGGACGCACGCGGGTCCCGTCCGACCACCGCTTTCGGCCGGTGGCCCTCGAAGGTGCCCGCCTCGGCCAGTACGTGCGCCGCCGCCACGGACAGACCGAGCGCCATCTCGGCCGTCAGATCCGCGTTGGCGACGCCGCGCACGCCGTCCGTGCCGAAGAGTCGTCCCACTTGTCCTCCTGAGGAAGCATCAGTTTCCGGAGATCACCCGATCGTCCCATCGTCCGATCTCCCGATCGCATGAGCGCGAGCGCACAGGCACACGAGCACACCAGCCTTTGAACACCTTGTGCCGTTATACGCCCAAGCCTGTGAGAAAACGAACGCCCCGGCGGCACTGTGGCGTGCCGCCGGGGCGTTCGGACGTACAGGCAGCGAAGCTTAACGCTTGCTGTACTGCGGAGCCTTGCGGGCCTTCTTCAGACCGGCCTTCTTGCGCTCGACCGCACGGTCGTCGCGCTTGAGGAAGCCGGCCTTCTTCAGCGGGCCGCGGTTGTTGTCGACGTCGGCCTCGTTCAGCGCGCGGGCGACACCGAGACGGAGCGCACCGGCCTGACCGGAGACACCGCCACCGGCGATGCGGGCGACGACGTCGTAACGGCCCTCGAGCTCGAGAACCTTGAACGGCTCGTTGACTTCCTGCTGGTGCACCTTGTTGGGGAAGTAGTCCTCAAGGGTGCGACCGTTGATCTTCCACTTGCCGGTGCCCGGAACGATCCGGACGCGGGCGATGGCGTTCTTGCGACGGCCCAGGCCGGCGGCCGGCTGGGGCTCACCGAAGCGCGAGGCGAGGGACTCGGAGGTGTACTCGCCCTCGACGGGCACCTCGGACTCGGTGGTGTAGCTGTCAATGTCGACGAGCTCAGTCTCTTCGACCGGCTGCTCAACGGTGGTCTCGGCCACGATTCTCCTCAGATTCTCTTCAGTCTTAGGGGGTGGCCGGACTTACTGCGCGACCTGGGTGATCTCGTACGGCTGCGGCTGCTGCGCGCCGTGCGGGTGCTGGTCACCCTTGTAGACCTTCAGCTTCGAGAGCATCTGACGGCCCAGAGTGTTCTTGGGGAGCATGCCCTTGACGGCCTTCTCGATCGCCTTCTCAGGGTTCTTGTCGAGGAGCTCGTCGTAACGGACGGAGCGCAGACCACCCGGGTAGCCGGAGTGGCGGTACGCCATCTTCTGGGTCCGCTTGTTGCCGGACAGGTGCACCTTGTCGGCGTTGATGATGATGACGAAGTCACCGGTGTCGACGTGGGGCGCGTAGATCGGCTTGTGCTTGCCCCGCAGGATGGAGGCGGCGGTGCTGGCGAGACGGCCCAGGACGACGTCCTGAGCGTCAATGACGTGCCACTGGCGCGTCACATCGCCGGGCTTGGGGCTGTACGTACGCACGGTTCGTAGCCTTCGCTTCGAGTGAATGGTCCTGAACAGGTCACCGAAACGATCACGACAGCCTGAGCCACTGCGGCGACGCATACCGCGTACGTGGGGTTGCTGGTCATCGGCCCGGTGGACCGGTGTAAGGGCCCGTCCCGTGAGAATGAGCAAGCCAATACACAACGAACAGGCAGGATACCTTCGCCGCCTCGGCCGGGTCAAAATGACCTGACTGCGACTGGCCCCTGCTGCCCGCTTACCAGCGTAAACGCCCCGCCCGGCAGCTGCCGCCGCAGCCCTCGTTCCCGCGGCGTGACGTTCAGCGCAATCGAGTGCGACAGCGACGCTCACTCCCCCACCCCGGGCCCCTCCGACGTCCCGGAGGCCGACCTCTTGGCCGACCGAGTCGGGTGGTGGGCGGCGGGCGAGGCCGGGGGTCCGGGGGCGGCGCCCTCGGCGGAGTCCAGGCGCAGCGCCCCTGGCGGGACCGAAGGGGCGGCGCCCCTGGAGGACGGGACGGGTAGGGGCGGCGGGGGCGAGAATCCGCGGCCACCCCGACCGCAGTGGACGGCCAGCGTCACCGCCACACCACACAGCGTCACCGCGTCCCTGAAGGCCCGCCGCTGAACCGCCTCCAGATAGGGCCAGCTCACCCCCGGCAGCTGCGGCACCAGCGCCAGCCAGAACCACGGCCCCCGGGCGACCGCCCCCGCACACGGCACCCCGGCCACCACCACCGGCACGACGACCAGCAGATAGTGGTCGTACGAGGGCCTGGCGACCAGGAACGCCGAGAGCATCAACATCGCCGCGGTCTCCGCGAGCCGCAGCGGCCCGGCGCCCCCACGACGCCAGCGCCACCACGCACACCCCACCCCCGCCC
>NZ_LGUR01000194.1 GCF_001270495.1 Streptomyces viridochromogenes | reverse complement strand
GCCGAGGGAGTCGGCGAGGGCCTCGATGATCGCGAAGTTCTCCGCGCCGTTGACGCCACGGCCACCGGAGACCACGATCGCGGCCTCGGTCAGCTCCGGGCGGCCCGTCGACTCACGCGGCGTGCGGCCGGTGACCTTGGTGCCGGTGGCCTGGGCGGAGAAGGTGACCGCGAGGGCCTCGACCGCGCCGGCGGCCGAGGCGGCCTCCACGGCGGCCGAGTTCGGCTTGACCGTGATGACCGGGGTGCCCTTGGAGACACGGGACTTGGTGGTGAACGACGCGGCGAACACCGACTGGGTGGCCACCGGACCCTCGTCGCCGGCCTCCAGGTCGACGGCGTCGGTGATGATGCCGGAGCCGATGCGCAGCGCCAGGCGCGCGGCGATCTCCTTGCCCTCGGCGGAGGAGGGAACGAGGACGGCGGCCGGGGAGACGGCCTCGACGGCGGCCTGGAGGGCGTCGACCTTCGGGACGACCAGGTAGTCGGCGTACTCCGACGCGTCGTGGGTGAGGACCTTGACCGCGCCGTGCTCGGCGAGCGCGGCGGCGGTGTCGGCGGCGCCGTTGCCCAGCGCGACGGCGACCGGCTCGCCGACGCGGCGGGCCAGGGTCAGCAGCTCCAGGGTGGGCTTGCGGACGGCACCGTCCACGTGGTCGACGTAGACGAGAACTTCAGCCATGGGAATGCACTCCTGCGGATTGCGAAGTCTGAGGGGCGGTAAGGGGGTTGAGCCTCAGCGGGCCAGCGACCCTTAGATGAACTTCTGGCTCGCGAGGAACTCGGCGAGCTGCTTGCCGCCCTCGCCCTCGTCCTTGACGATCGTGCCGGCGGTGCGGGCCGGACGCTCGGCCGCGCCGTCCACGACGGTGTACGCACCCTCCAGGCCGACCTCCTCCGCCTCGATGTCGAGGTCGGACAGGTCCCAGGACTGAACCGGCTTCTTCTTGGCGGCCATGATGCCCTTGAAGGACGGGTAGCGCGCCTCGCCCGACTGGTCGGTGACCGACACGACGGCCGGCAGGGACGCCTCGAGCTGCTCGGAGGCGGCGTCGCCGTCCCGGCGGCCCTTGACCGTGCCGTCCTCGACCGAGACCTCGGACAGCAGGGTGACCTGCGGGACGCCCAGGCGCTCGGCGAGCAGGGCCGGTACGACACCCATGGTGCCGTCGGTGGAGGCCATGCCGGAGATCACCAGGTCGTAACCGGCCTTCTCGATCGCCTTGGCCAGCACCAGCGAGGTGCCCAGGGCGTCGGTGCCGTGCAGGTCGTCGTCCTCGACGTGGACGGCCTTGTCCGCACCCATGGACAGGGCCTTGCGCAGCGCGTCCTTCGCGTCCTCCGGGCCCACCGTCAGAACGGTGATCTCCACGTCGTCGTCGGAGTTCTCGGAGATCTGCAGCGCCTGCTCGACCGCGTACTCGTCGAGCTCGGAGAGCAGACCGTCCACGTCGTCCCGGTCGACGGTCAGGTCATCGGCGAAGTGCCGGTCGCCAGTGGCGTCGGGCACGTACTTCACGGTGACAACGATCCTCAAGCTCACGCCGGCTCTCCTACTGCGTCGACATTTCTCTGCTGCCTACTTGCAGGCAGCATAGGCGCCCCAAGCGGCCTCCCGATCGGGGCGACCTGCGCTCCGAGCGAAATATTACTCGTCAGTACACCCAGTTCGTTCCCGCTAAGCAAGCGCTTTGAACTGTGACCTTTGCAACGCAGCGTAATCGGAAACCGACGGCTTCGCAGAACAGCGGAAGGCCGGTTCGGTCACATCCGTCCGGTGAGCTCAGTCACGCAGACCGTTGAACCGGCCCTGGTGATACACCAGCGGACGGCCCGGGCCGGTGGAGTCACCCAGGACGACCTCGGCCAGCACGATGCGGTGATCACCGGCGGGGACGCGCCCGACGACCCGGCAGACCATCCAGGCGAGCACGTCGTCGAGGACGGGGACCCCTTCGGGGCCCTCGCCCCAGGCCGTGGGCGAACCGAAGCGGTCGGCGCCGCTGCGGGCGAAGGTGGCGGCCAGGTCCTGTTGGTGCTCGCCGAGTATGTGGACACCGACATGGTCCGTCGCGGCTATCGCCGGCCAACTGGAAGCGCCGACACCGATGCCGAAGGAGAGCATCGGGGGCTCGGCGGAGACGGAGGTGAGGGAGGTGGCGGTGAAGCCGACCGGGCCCGCCTCACCGCGTGCGGTGATCACGGCCACTCCCGCGGCATGGCGCCGGAAGACGGAGCGCAGCAGGTCGGGAGAGGCGAGCTGAGGGGTACCGAGGCCGGATGTGGCCGTCATGGAGCTGTCCTTCTGCGAGGGGAGGTGTACGGACCCGCGGCTGTTCAACAGCCCGGACAGCGCGCGCTCGCGGTGCGGGCCAGATCGACGTGGGCCCGTCCGAAGAGAAGGAGTTCCTCAGGCATCAGGTCAGGCTGACGATAGGTGGTGCGGACAGTCAAGTGGCTTCCTGAATGTGGGAGATGACTCACCCTCGGCATCACGGCCCCTCAGACCGCTTCGCCCAGGGCCGCGATCACATCCGCCCTGCGCGGCTGACCGGTGGCCCGCCGTACGACGTTTCCGTCGGCGTCGAGGACCAGCACGGTCGGCGTCTTGAGGATGTCGAGCCGGCGTACGAGGTCCAGGTTGTCCTCGGCGTCGATCTCCACGTGGGTCACACCCGGGACCATGCCGGCCACCTCGCCGAGCACCCGCCGGGTGGCCCGGCAGGGCGCGCAGAAGGCGCTGGAGAACTGCACGAGGGTGGCGCGTGCGCCCAGTTCCCCGCCCAACTCGGCCGCCACGAGCCGTTTTCCGTCGTCCCGCCCGCGCACCCGCACTCTCCCGCTCCGCCGCCGATGCAGCACTCCATAGGCGCTCGCCACCGCGAGCACCACCACGCACACCACGAGTCCGGTCATCACCGTGCTCAACCCTTCACAAGACTGCAAAGATTCCCGAGCCCCTGAAGTCTTTCCCTTGCGGAATGCTTGATTCATGGACATCGACATGAGGGGGCCGCGCTTCGGGGCGGCCGTGACGACCGTGGTGCTGGCGGTCGCACTGGTCACCGGTAGCGCCTGGCTGCTGGCCTGGCAGACGCTGGCGTTCGCGCTGGGCGCGGCGGGCGGGGTAAGCCGGTCGCCGTACGGCTGGCTGTTCCGCACGGCCGTACGACCCCGGCTCGGGCCGCCGACGGAGTTCGAGGCGCCGGAACCGCCGCGGTTCGCGCAGGCGGTGGGGCTGGTCTTCGCGGGCCTCGGGCTGGTCGGCTACACGCTCGGGCCGGACTGGCTGGGGCTCGCCGCCACCGGGGCCGCGCTCGCGGCCGCTTTCCTGAACGCCACCTTCGGGTACTGCCTGGGCTGCGAGATGTACCTGCTCCTGCGGCGGCTGACGGTGCGCGCCGGGTAAAGGCGGCACAAAAGACCGAGGTGGATCAAGGGGCCGACGTGACGAGGATCTCGCCGTTCCCCGGCACTTGGGCTTGGCCCTCGGCCGTTCTTGGGGCACGATCTGCGACATGCCGTAAACCTACGGCTGCGTAACTTCCCACTGGGAGCTTCCTTCCCAGGCACAGAAGGAAGGGTCCACCCCGTCCATGGCAGAGCTTGTCTACCGTCCCGTCGTCGGTTTCGCCCAGACGTTGTTCAAGGCGTGGGACCTCAAGATCGACTGCAAGGGGTCGGAGAACATTCCACGCTCGGGCGGCGCTGTGCTGGTGAGCAACCACATCAGCTACCTGGACTTCGTCTTCAACGGCCTGGCTGCCCTCCCGCAGAAGCGCCTCGTTCGCTTCATGGCGAAGGAGTCCGTGTTCCGGCACAAGATCTCCGGTCCGCTGATGCGCGGCATGAAGCACATCCCCGTGGACCGCAAGCAGGGTGAGGCGGCGTACGCCCACGCGCTGGACTCGCTGCGTTCCGGCGAGATCGTCGGGGTGTTCCCTGAGGCCACGATCTCGCAGTCGTTCACGCTGAAGAGCTTCAAGTCGGGCGCCGCCCGGCTGGCCCAGGAGGCCGGCGTGCCGCTGATCCCGATGGCCGTGTGGGGCACGCAGCGCCTGTGGACCAAGGGGCACCCGCGCAACTTCAAGCGCAGCCACACCCCGATCACCATCCGGGTCGGCGAGGCGCTCGAGGCATCCAAGGACAAGTACGCCGGTGCGATCACCCGGCAGCTGCGCGAGCGCGTCCAGGAGCTTCTGGAGGCCGCGCAGCGCGCCTATCCGGTGCGCCCCAAGGACGCCGGCGACACCTGGTGGATGCCGGCCCACCTCGGCGGTACGGCACCTACGCCGGAGCAGGTGCGCGCGGCGGAGGGCTCCGCCGGCTAGGGGCGGCGGAGCCGCATATGGATGCGGTCCCGCGCCCCTGAAGGGCACTGCCGGACCGGTTCCCGGCGGTCAGAGCGCGAGGGGCAGCGTCTGCCACAGATGCGGTCGGTCGGGGGCCGCCTTGAGTACGTCGAGTACGGCGGGGTGGGGTGCGGCGTACAGAACCGGATAGTCCAGCTCTTCGAGCTCCGGATCGGGCGTGAAGGCCAACTGCTCGCCGTCGAGTGAGAACTGGGCGTCCACGCCCGGCTTGTTGCCCCGTGGATCCTGTCGGTGCCAGGCACCGTTGAACCGGACGGCGACCAGGCCGTGCACCTCCTCGAACTTCTGGTAGCACAGCGCGGTCGGGATGTCCTCGGCCCGCAACAGCGCGGCCAGTGCGTGGGCCTTGGCGTAGCAGATGCCGGTGCCCTGCTCCAGGACGTCAGAGGCGCGCCAGGTGACACGGAGATCGCCGGAATCCTGTGAGTGCGGGATGGCGTCGCGCACGAACTCGAACGCCGCCCGCGCATATTCATACGAGTCCGCCACCCCGTCGGCGAGCCAGGCTGCCGTCTCGCGGACGAGCGGGTGGTGATGGTCGATGACTTCGTCAGCTGCCAAGTAGGCGGAGAGGTCAGCGGTTTCCTGGATCATCTGCATGGCAGCCGAGCGTAGGCGGCAGCCTTGGCGCGAGTCAATCAACTTTCCGACCAACGTATATCTATGCATTGACGGCGCGTGGGCACTGCGGTGGACACCCGTCTCCGGAAGAACGGCTGAACATCGCCGCAACCAGACGCCCCGACTACAACCCCTCCCCCGTCCCGCGGGTCTCGGCCACCGACCGCTCATCGACAAGGGGGAAGTCATGAAGCATCGCCTGCTCGGAGCCGCGCTCGCCTGCTGTGCCCTGGCCGGGGTCGGGGCCGGGCCCGTACACGCCGCGTCCGACCAGTTGTGGATCAGCGCGCCGTCCGAAACGGTACTGCCCGCGCCGGGTGCGGACGGCGGCGCGTCCCAGCGGACCCTTGATGTGCGGGTCACTCACGACAACACCGAGAACGGGGTGCCCGCCGGCCGGCTGACCGTGGACGCGAGCGGGATCGCCGCCTTCGCGCAGGTGTCGTGGCCCGCGAACTGCGTGCCCGAGTCGGCGGTCAAGGCGGTCTGCGACTTCGCCGGGATGCCGGCCGGTGCGGACAGCGTGGGGGCCGCTCTGCTGGGGCTTCGGGCGTTGCCGGACGCGGACCTCGAAGCGTCCGGGCATGTGCGCTATTCGGCCGCCGCCGGGGAGCTGACGGCCTACCCGGTCGAGACCCTGATCACCCTGGGCGACGGTCCGGACCTCGGGCTCAGTCAGGCCCCGAACCAGCGTGACCTCAAGCCCGGCACGGACACCCAGGTGCGGGCGACGGTCGGCAACAACGGCAACCGCGCCGTGGAACGCACGCTGCTGTCGGTCTACGCGTCCTACGGGCTGCGGTTCAAGGAGCGGAACTCCAACTGCGAGTACCGGGACCACGCCACCGGTACGTCCGCGCTGTGCGTGCTGGACGAGGCGGTGGCCCCGGGTGAGCGGTACGAGCTGACGAGCGCTCTGCGGGTGGGGCGCAAGGCCCTGTACGAGCGGTTCGACCACTCCGTACTGCCGTATTCGGACGCGGCGCTGGAAGAGGCTCGCGGCGGGGAGACCTGGACCCCGGGCACGGGGCCCGAGCTGGATCTGCGTCCCGTGGCGGCGCGGATCGCGGCGGCCGGGGACGAGGACCTCGATCTGTCGGACAACTACCGGGCCGTCATGCTCGACGCCAGGAACACCGCCGACCTGAAGCTCACCGGCAGCAAGGTGCGCGGGGACGCCGGGGACACCGTGACCGCCCGCATCACCGTCCACAACCGGGGCCCGGCGTGGGTGGCGTCGCTGGGCGCGGGCGCGGCCGTGGCCACGGTGCGGTTCCAGGCACCGGCGGGCACGACGGTCGTCGGATGGCCGCAGGAGGAGTGCGCGCAGGAGCTGCCGTCCGAGGAGGGGCCGGCCGTCACGACCTACTTCTGCCGGACGCCGGTCTATCTGCACGACCGGGCGTCCCACGCGTTCGAGGTGCGGTTGCGGATCGACGAGGTGGTGCGCGGAGCACGCACCACCGTCGAGACCCTCAACGACGACCCGGAGCTGCCCATCAGGAAGTTCGACCCGAACCTGCGCAACAACAGCGCGCGGATCGTCGTCAACGGCTGACCCGGGCGGGCGACCGCGGGGAGGGGACGGCTAGCGCGCCATCTCCTCCTTCAGCGCCGCCACGAAGGCGTCCACGTCGTCCTCGGTCGTGTCGAAGGCGCACATCCAGCGCACGACGCCCGCCGCCTCGTCCCAGAAGTAGAACCGGAACCGCTTCTGCAGCCGCTCACTCACGTCGTGCGGGAGCTTGGCGAAGACGCCGTTGGCCTGCACCGGGTAGAGGATCTCCACGCCGTGCACGGCGCGCACGCCCTCCGCCAGGCGCTGGGCCATCTCGTTGGCGTGCCGGGCGTTGCGCAGCCACAGGTCCTTGGCGAGCAGCGCCTCCAACTGCACCGACACGAAGCGCATCTTGGAGGCGAGCTGCATGGACAGCTTGCGCAGGTGCTTCATGTGGCTGACGGCGTCCTGGTTGAGGACGACGACCGCCTCCCCGAACAGGGCACCGTTCTTGGTGCCGCCCAGGGAGAGGATGTCGACGCCGACCGCGTTGGTGAACGTCCGCATGGGCACGTTCAGGGAGGCGGCCGCGTTGGCTATCCGGGAGCCGTCCAGGTGCACCTTCATGCCGTGCGCGTGGGCGTGGTCGCAGATCGCGCGGATCTCGTCCGGGGTGTAGAGGGTGCCGAGTTCGGTGCTCTGGGTGATCGAGACGACCTGGGGCATCGCCCGGTGCTCGTCCTCCCAGCCGTACGCCTGCCGGTCGATCAGCTCGGGGGTGAGCTTGCCGTCGGGTGTGGGCACGGTGAGCAGCTTCAGGCCGCCCATCCGCTCGGGGGCGCCGCCCTCGTCGACGTGGATGTGCGCGCTCTCGGCGCAGATCACCGCGCCCCAGCGGTCGGTGACCGCCTGGAGCGCGACGACGTTGGCTCCGGTGCCGTTGAAGACCGGGAACGCCTCCGCCGTGGCGCCGAAGTGGCTGCGGACGATCCGCTGGAGGTTCTCGGTGTAGTCGTCCTCGCCGTAGGCGGCCTGGTGCCCGCCGTTGGCCAGGGCCAGGGCGGCGAGCACCTCCGGGTGGGCGCCGGCGTAGTTGTCACTGGCGAAGCCGCGGACGTCCGGGTCGTGGTGGCGCCGGGCGTCGGTCTTCGGAGGGTTCACGGCTTCTCGGTCAGCCACAGGCGGTTTCCGTTCACTTCTGCGGCGGGCTTGTCCCAGACGTCGACGACGGCGTCGGCCAGGTCCTTGACGTCCGTGAAGCCCGCGAACTTCGCGTTGGGTCGCTCGGCGCGCATCGCGTCGTGCACCAGCGCCTTCACCACCAGGATGGCAGCCGCGGACGTCGGGCCCTCGGGGCCCCCGGCCTTGCGGAAGGCGTCGGCCAGCGCGAGCGTCCATGCCTCGGCGGCGGCCTTGGCGGCGGCGTACGAGGCGTTGCCCGCGGTCGGCTTCGAGGCGCCGGCGGCGCTGATCAGCACGTAGCGCCCGCGGTCGCTGCGCTGGAGGCCCTCGAAGAAGGCGAGCGAGGTGTGCTGCACGGTGCGGATGAGCAGCAGTTCCAGGAAGTCCCAGTCGTCGAGGCTGGTCTTGATGAAGGTCTCGCTGCCGCGCCAGCCGCCGACGAGGTGGACCAGGCCGTCGACGCGGCCGAAGTCCTTCTCGATGTGGTCGGCCCAGTCCCGGGTGGACTGCAGGTCGAGCAGGTCGACGGGTTCGCCGGTGACCGTCGCGCCGCCCGACGCGTAGCGGGCCGCGTCCACGGCCTCCGCGAGCCGCTCGGGATCGTTGTCGGCGGCGGCGACGGTCGCCCCCGCCTCGGCCAGCCGCAGCAGGGCCGCCCGGCCCGCGGGTCCGCCCGCGCCGGCCACCGCGATCACCGCACCGCTGAGAGCTCCGTTCCCCGCCATGTTCTTCGCCTCCTGAGCAGTGTTCTGGGTACCGCGGTCGCTCACGCGGCGATCCGCTCGGCGCTGTCCGCCGTGATGCCCCGGGTGGAGGCGATCACGTTCTTCAGCTTCTTGGACAGGGCCTCATAGAACATGCTCAGCGGAAACTCGTCCGGAAGCACGTCATCGACGAGCTTGCGCGGCGGCTGGTTCAGGTCCAGGGCGTCCGGGCCCTTGGCCCAGCGGGAGCCCGGGTGCGGGGCGAGGTAGGTGGAGACGAGCTCATAGCCCGCGAACCAGTGGACGAGCTTGGGGCGGTCGATGCCGTCTCGGTAGAGGTTCTCGATGTCGGCGCACAGCTGGTTGGTGACCTGCGGGGCGCGCTCCCAGTCGATGTGGAGCTTGTTGTCGGTCCAGCGGATCACGCCGTGCTTGTGCAGGTAGGCGAAGAGGAGCTGGCCGCCGAGGCCGTCGTAGTTGCGCACGCGCTCACCGGTGACCGGGAAGCGGAACATGCGGTCGAACAGCACCGCGTACTGCACGTCGCGGGCCTGCGGGACGCCGTCCGCCTGGAGCTTCACGGCCTCCTTGAAGGCGGTGAGGTCGCAGCGCAGCTCTTCGAGGCCGTACATCCAGAACGGCTGGCGCTGCTTGATCATGAACGGGTCGAACGGCAGGTCGCCGTGGCTGTGGGTGCGGTCGTGGACCATGTCCCACAGCACGAAGGCCTCCTCGCAGCGCTTCTGGTCGTGGACCATCGCGGCGATGTCCTCGGGCAGGTCGAGGCCCAGGATGTCGACGGCGGCGTCGGTGACGCGGCGGAAGCGGGCGGCCTCGCGGTCGCAGAAGATGCCGCCCCAGCTGAAGCGCTCGGGCGCCTCGCGCACGGCGATCGTCTCGGGGAAGAGGACGGCGGAGTTGGTGTCGTAGCCGGCCGTGAAGTCCTCGAACTTGATGCCGCAGAACAGCGGGTTGTCGTAGCGGGTGCGCTCCAGCTCGGCCAGCCACTGCGGCCAGACCATGCGCAGCACGACCGCTTCGAGGTTGCGGTCGGGGTTGCCGTTCTGCGTGTACATAGCGAAGACGACCAGGTGCTGGAGGCCGTCCGCGCGGCCCGCGGCGGGCTGGAAGGCCAGCAGCGAGTCGAGGAAGTCGGGCACCTCGAAGCCGCTCTCGGCCCAGCGGCGCAGATCCTTCACCAGGGCCTCGTGGTAGGCGGCGTCGTGCGGCAGCAGCGGGGAGAGCTCCTCGACGGCCGCCACGACACGCCGTACGGCGGCCTCGGCGTCCGCGCGCTCGGGCGCGCCCTCGGCCTCGAAGTCGATCGACCCGTCCTTGGACTGCCATGGCCGGATCTGCTCCACCGCATCCTTGAGCACCGGCCACGCCGGGTGCTCCACCACCCTGGTCGCGGGAGGAACCTGCTCCCCCGAAGCCGTCTGCACAAGAATTTCCGTCATGTCCCATCCTCCACAGGAGAACCTCGCGTAAGGAGACCGTATACACACGAGGTTCCTCCCAGCAAGAGGAGACTCGGGAAATTATCCTGCACACCCCCATGGTCACCGCACTTTTTCCTGTTGGTCATCCCGATGGCGCATACTCCGGCCACCCCTGGGCATACGGAAGGCCCGGGACGGCGCGCCGCCGCCCGCCCGGGGCGGTCAATCCCCGCAGGACTCGCCCACGCCAGGGTGACCACCTCGGGGCACGCGCTCCAGATACGCCATGTCCACTGGCGCAAACCCTGTGTACACGTGGGGTTCATCACGCGCCCGGGCCACTAGGCTGCGGATCTGCCGCGCGAACACTCCGCTCCGGTTTGCGCGCACGCCGAGCCGCCGTCGACGGAAGCGAGTTGAACCTTGAACTTCCTTACCATCGGTCATCGCGGAGTCATGGGTGTCGAACCCGAGAACACCCTCCGTTCCTTCGTCGCCGCCCAGCAGGCCGGGCTCGACGTGATCGAACTCGATCTCCACCTGAGCAAGGACGGCGCCCTCGTCGTCATGCACGACACCGACGTGGACCGCACGACCGACGGCGTCGGCGCGATCGCCGACAAGACCCTCGCCGAGCTGCGCGCCCTGGACGCGGGCCGCGGCGAGCGCGTGCCCGTCTTCGAGGAAGTCCTGGACGCCGTGAAGTCGCCGCTCCAGGCCGAGATCAAGGACGTCGCGGCGGCTCGGGCGCTCGCCGAGGTGATGACCGAACGGGACCTGGTCTCCCGGGTCGAGGTGTCCTCGTTCCACGACGACGCCGTGGCCGAGATCGCCCGCCTCGTGCCCGGGGTGCGGACCGCGCTGATCGCCAGCCGCTACGGCACCGACATCGTGGACCGCGCCGTCGCGGTCGGTGCCGCGACCGTCTGCCTGAACATCCGCCGCCTCACCCTGGAGGTCGTGGAGCGGGCCCGCAAGGCGGACCTGAAGATCATCGGCTGGGTGGTCAACACCCAGGACCACCTGCGTCTCGTACGGGCCCTGGAACTGGACGGCGCGACGACCGACTACCCGGAGATCAAGCGCACCGGCCGCTTCACGGCGTGACCGTCACGCCAGCTCCTTGACCAGCAGTTCGAACCGCAGGTCGTCGCGCTGCGGAATGCCATAGCGCTCGTCGCCGTACGGGAACGGGGTCATCCGTCCCGTACGGCGGTAGCCGCGCCGCTCGTACCAGGCGATCAGGTCGTTCCGTACCGAGACCACGACCATGTGCATCTCGGTCGCGCCCCAGGCCTCCCGGGCGTGCCGCTCCGCCTCCGCGATGATCACCTTGCCGAGGCCGACACCCTGGAGTGCGGGGCTGACCGCGAACATCCCGAAGTAGGCGTGCGCGTCGCGCCGCGCCAGCTGGCAGCAGGCGACGACCGCCCCGTCCCGCTCGACGGTGAGCATCCGGCTGTCCGGCGACTTGATGACCTCCAGCACGCCCTCCGGGTCGGTCCGCTGCCCTTCGAGGATGTCCGCCTCGGTGGTCCACCCGGTCCGGCTGGAGTCCCCGCGGTAGGCGGACTCGATCAGCGCGACCAGCGTGTCCACGTCGGCGTCCGTGGCGTCGCGGAAGGTGAGACCGTCGGCGGCGGTGGTCGCGACTGTGTCCATGCGGTTCTTCTCCACTTCTCGGGCATGACTCGTGCACCGCTGAGGGTAACGCGCCGCTAGGATCCGGCTGCATGGTGCACGTACTGAGCGGACGGACCCTCCTGCATCCCGCCGACCCCGAGCGTTCCCGTGTCTTCTACGGCGAGCAGCTGGGCCTGGCCGTCTACCGCGAGTTCGGAACGGGGCCGGAGCGCGGCACCGTCTACTTCCTCGGCGGCGGCTTCCTGGAGGTCTCCGGCCGCTCCGAGACCCCACCGTCCCCGGCCGTCCGGCTGTGGATGCAGGTCGAGGACGTGGCGGCGGCGCACGACGAACTGCGGGGCAAGGGCGTCGAGATCGTGCGGCCGCCGGTGAAGGAGCCGTGGGGGCTGATCGAGATGTGGATCGCCGATCCGGACGGGACGCGGATCGTGCTGGTGGAGGTGCCGGCGGATCATCCGCTGCGGTACCGGCCGGGGAGCTGAGTCACCCCGGGCGGTGTTCCCAGCGCCGGTCGGTGCGGGTCAGCTCCCGGAAGCCGGCCGAGGTCAGGTGATCCATCATCGTGCTGCCGGTGGCCGGTTCGTAGGCGAGGACGCGGTCCACGCCGCACAGCCGCAGCCAGTCGGCGGCCTGGCCCAGCAGCCGGCGCTCCAGGCCGTCGCCGTACGCCGACGGTTCGATGTGCAGGTTGCCGACATCGGCGAGGCCCGTCCCGCGCGTGTGGCGTTCGGGGCGGGACAGGGCGGTGTCGACCTCGATGAAGCCGAGGGCGCGTCCGGCTGCGTACGCCGTGAAGCGTGTCCCGCACTCCCCCAGTGTGCGGTCGACGGTGACGCCCGGTCGGGGCTCCTGGTGCGGCAGGTCGGCCACCCGCGCGATCAGGATCACCTCGGTGTCCCCGGTGTGCCGGAAGCCCGCCCGCTCGTAGCCGGCGCGGATGTGCGGCCAGCTGCGGGGCAGGCCGTAGACGGCCGGGGCGGGGAGCTCGCCGCTCGCGTACCGGGCACGTACGTTCCAGCGGGCCAGCTGGGCCAGGCAGGCGTTCATCAGCAGGTCCGCGGCCTCGTCGGAGTCCGGCCGGAAGGAGGCCGTGGGCCGGCAGACGAACCAGTCGATCTCGCCGATGTCCCGGTAGTCCGCGCCGACCTCGTCGTCGGCCCGGTACCGCAGCAGATGCGCGGCGGCCACGACGTGGTCGCGCTGCTCGGCGACGAGGGTCACGCGCTCGCCGACCCAGGGGTCGGTGATGAACTCGTCCGGCTGTCGCTCCAGGGCGCTGAGCACCGTGTTCACGGAGACGGAGACGCCGGGGACGACGGCGGCGACATGCGTGTTGATCAGTTCGGTGAGCTGGTCGCGGTCGGCGCGGCGGAAGGGGCGCACCTGAAGCGCGGGCATGCGGGGACCTCCGGTCGGAGAACGGTGCTCGGGAGGCCGCCATGCGATGCGGTACGGGGTCGAGGGTACGTCGGTGGCGGCGCCGGGCTCCAGTGGGTTTCGTCGGCCGGATGGCCGGGGCCGTGGGCGGGGCTTAGCGTGCTGGAGAGGGTTTTCCTGCGGGAGGAACGCCATGAAGCTCGACAAGCCGGTGACCGGCGGGCCCTGCTGGACGGAGTTGGGCACCAGCGATCTGGCCGCGGCGAAGCGGTTCTACGAGGGGTTGTTCGGCTGGCGGGCCGAGACCGATCCGCGGAACGAGGCCGGCGGCTACTCGATCGCGCACCTCGGGGACGCGGCGGTGGCCGCGCTGACGCCGCTGTACCAGGAGGGACAGCCGGTCTCGTGGAACGTGTCGTTCGCGGTGCCGGACGCGGACGCGGCCGCCGCGCAGGTCACCGAGGCCGGCGGGACGGTGCTGGTCGGTCCGATGGACGTGTTCGACGTGGGCCGCTTCGCGGTGGCCGTGGACCCCACGGGTGCGGTCTTCCAGCTGTGGCAGGCGCGGTCGTTCCCGGGTGCGGGGCTGCTCAGCGCGCCCGGCGCGCTGGGCTGGGTGGAGTTGCTGACCCGGGCGCCCGAGCGGGCCGTGGAGTTCTACACGACGGTGTTCGGCTGGAGCGTCAACGCCTCGGAGCACTACACGCAGTGGGGCGTCGACGGCGCCGACTTCGGCGGCATGGTCACGATGGACGACAAGTTCCCGCACGAGGTCCCGGCGCACTGGCTGCCGTACTTCGCCGTCGAGGACGTGGACGCCACGGCGGCGGACGCCACGGCGGCGGGCGGGACCGTCCTCATGGAGCCCACCTCCGTCCCCGACGGGCCGCGCATCGCCGTGCTGCGGGACCCGCAGGGGGCGGTGTTCGGGGTGTACCGCGCGGCCGACGAGAAGTGACTGCCCCCGGGCGACGTGACGACGCCGGTCGGATCAGCCGCGGAGCGCCCCGAGCCGGCCCTCCAGCTCGCCGAGCAACTCGCCCAGCAGCGCCGCGAGTTCGCCCTGTGCCCGCGGGGCGAGGCCGGACAGTACGGACGTCTCGTACGCGAGTTGCTCGGGCAGGATGCCGTCGACCAGGTCCCGGCCCGCGTCCGTGAGGCGGACGTGGGCGACACGGCGGTCGCGGGTGTCGCCCCTGCGTTCCACCAGGCCGCGCTCGCTGAGCTGCTTGAGGCGTTTGGTGACGGCGGCGCCCGAGGAGAAGGTCTCGCGGGCGAGTTCACTCGGGGTCAGCTCGTGGCCGGTGCGGCGCAGCGCGCCGAGCAGGTCGAACTCGGGGCGGCTCAGGCCCGCCCGGCGCAGCGGAGCGTCCTCGGCCTGCTGGAGAAGGGCGGCACAGCGGTTGATGCGGCCGATGATCTCCATCGGGGCGGTGTCGAGGTCGGGGTGGACGGTCCGCCACTGCCGGACCACGGCGGCCACCGTGTCCCGTCTCGTCCCGGTCGGCCCGCCGTTGGTCGCCGTCATGGCCGTACGCCCTCCGTCGTGTCGCTACCCGTGCGCTGGTCCGGGTACGGCGCTCGGCTCCGCCCCGTAGCCGCGAGCGTACGGGGTGCGGTCTGCTCGGCGCGCACGACCCGCTGCCATCGGCGGTCGGGGACGGCCACGGCGGCGGCGAGACCGACCAGCGCGCCGACCAAGGTGTCCACGACCCGCTCGGTGATCAGCCGCCCTGGTTCCTGGAACCCGGCGAACTCGGTGACGAGCAGCGCCATGGGGGTCACGCAGACGCTGCCGAGCCAGTAGTTGCGGGCGATCAGCGCCTCGGCACCGAAATTGAGCGCGAGGCAGCACAGGACCAGGGCGACCTCGCCGGTGTGGGCGAGCGGAACCAGTGCGGCGAAGAGGAGGACGCCGAGCAGGTTGCCGACGACGCGCTGGACGCCACGGCCCCAGGTGAGGGTGAGGTTGGCCTGGTACAGGGAGGCCGCGGTGACCAGGGCCCAGTAGGGACGGCCGATCCCCAGGGCGAGGGAGGCGTATCCGGCGAGGGCGCAGCCGAGGGCGGTGCGTACCGCGAGCGGGGCCAGGGGGCCGAGGCGGAGCCACAACGGGCCGGGGGGCGAGGCGGGTTCGGTGCCGATGCCGGCGAGGCCGGTGAGGTCGTCGACGTCCGGCACGGGGCGGTTGCCGCGCACCTGCCGGGCCCAGGTGCGCAGCAGCGCGGGGTCGGCGTCGGCGGGGGCGGCCAGGGCGACCTCGGCGCGGTCGACGAGGCGTTCGAGGGCGGCGCGGGTCGCGGAGGGGCGGCCGGCGGTGCGCAGCGCCTGCCGGGCGGCCCGCACGGCACTGCCGCTCCCGCCCGTGCCGTCCGTACCGTTCGTTTCGACGTACGCGGCGGCCGCGTTCAGGGCGCCCGCGGTGGCCCGGCGCTCCGGGCCGTGCGGACGCAGCAGGCCGGGTGCCATGCCGACGAGCCAGGCCCAGGCGGCGGCCGCGGCGGCCGGCGCGAGGTGGCCGGGGATCCCGTCGAGGGTCTGCGGGGTGAACAGGGCGGCGGAGCTGACGAAGGTGAGCACCACGTTGCCGGGCGGGCCGATGCGGGTCGCGTCGCACAGTGCCTTCTGTACGGCGGCCAGCACCGCGCCCACGGTGACCAGTACGACGGCGTCGCTGGTGAGCGAGGCCACGGCCAGCGCGATGGCGAGACCGCCGAGCATGCCGAGCACGACCCAGGCCAGGGTGCGGGCCCGGGCCGCGTAGGGGCGGTAGGGCGTAGAGGGCGCACAGGGATCCGGCCATCGTGTACATCGCCAGGTCCAGCCGGCCGAGCGTCAGCAGGGCGAGGTTGGGCGGGCCCACGGCGACGATCACGCTCAGTGCGGGCTTGAACCAGATGTCCGAGGGGCGGCCGAGGCGCAGCACTCCGGCCGGCGGAAGGCGGTCGCTGATGCCCTTCACCAGTTTCATGGCCATCACCTTAGCAAGTGTTTTACTCGTAAAGGATAACAGTGACCTGCCGTGCTCCGGCGAATGCTCCCCGTGTACACCCTTGCGCTCGCGTGCGCGCCCGACCGGCGGGGCATCGACGGACTGTCCGAGACCGTCGAGCGGGGGGGTGCGCGTGCACGGACCGGCTTCGCACGGCTGGCTGCTGGTCGCGCTGTGTGCGGCGACCGGGGCCTACTGCCTGCTGCGGATGCGCAGTCACGTGGAGGAACAGCGCCGGGCCGCGGGGGGCGAGGCACTGATGGGCTTCGGGATGGCCGCCATGGCGGTGCCCGCCGCGGTGTTCACGCCGCCGGTGTGGGCCTGGCCCGTCTACGCGGCCGTGTTCGGCGCGGCCGCCCTGCACGCCCTGTGGGCGGCACGAGAGGGCGCGCACCATCTGCATCACCTGGTGGGTGCCTCGGCCATGGTCTACATGGCGGTCGCGATGGCCGACCCGCCCGGCGGCCACGGCGGACACGGCGATCCCGGCATCCCGCTCGTGACGGGCACCCTGCTCCTGTACTTCACGGGCTATGTGCTGCTGTCCGGCGTCCGGCTGGTGCCCGTCGCGGGCGGCGGCGGGGGCATCGGATGGGGCGACCGTCCGGAGCTGGCGCGAGCCTGTCGGCTGTCCATGGGGATCGCCATGGTGGCGATGCTGCTGGCCCTCTGAAACCCTGTGAGTACGGCGTTCCCTCCCGGGAACGGCCGGCTCTCCTGTGGCGGGAGTCGCAAAACCCGCCCGGGCATTGGCCTCTCGCCCCACCTTTCGGCGAGGATCGCAGTATGCACACCCAGTCCGTCGAATCCCCGCCCCGCCCGCCGGCCGAGCGCAGGACCGCCCACTGGGCCGGTGCCCTCGCTCTGGGCTCCGCGTTGCTGCTCGCCCTCGTCGCTGTCCGGTGGCACCCCCTGATGACCCTCGACGGCGACCTCGCGGACACCACGCACCGCTGGGCGGTCGACTCGTCCGGCGTGACGCACACGTTCCGCATCCTGACGGACTGGGTCTGGGATCCGTGGACGATGCGCATCCTGACCTTCGCGGTCGCGATCTGGCTCGTGTGGCGGAGAGCGGCGCGCTGGACGGCCGGATGGCTGGTGGCCACCTGCCTGCTCGCCACGGTGGCCCAGCAGACCCTGAAGGCGGTGGTCGACCGACCCCGCCCCGTCTGGCCCGACCCCGTCGACTCCGCCCACTACTCGGCCTTCCCGTCCGGCCACGCCATGACGGCCACGGTGGTCTGCGGCCTCCTGCTGTGGCTCCTGCACCACTACGGCGCCGGGCGCGCCCTGTGGCGTACGGCCGTCGCCGTGGCCGTGGTCTCCGTGGCCGGCGTCGGGCTGACCCGGGTGTGGCTGGGCGTCCACTGGGCGACGGACGTCGTCGGCGGCTGGCTGCTGGGCGCCCTGGTCGTGGTGCTGGCGGTGGGCGCGCACATGCGACGGCCGGACTGACCCGCACGGTCGGACCGGCGTGCGAGCCGCGTGATCTTCCCGCGCGGCGCGACGTGACCACCGTAGGATCCGCGACATGACCGCAGTTCTGTTCGATTTTTCCGGAACCCTTTTCCGCGTCGAGTCCACCGAGTCCTGGCTGCGCGGAGCCCTCACCGAGGCCCAAGTGGAGTTCGGTGAGGCCGAGTTGGTCGAGGCGGCGCAGGCGCTGGAGGCCATGGGAGCGTTGCCGGGCGGGGTCGATCCCTCCTGGCTGCCCGAGGACGTCGCGAGTGTCTGGGGTGTGCGGGACAAGAGCGCGGAGCTGCACCGGGCCGCGTACACCGGGCTCAGCCGGCATGTGCAGCTCCCGGACGAGCGGTTGTACGACCTGCTCTACGACCGCCACATGGCACCGGCCGCGTGGATGCCGTACCCCGACACCGCCGAGGTGCTGCGGACGCTGCGCGAGCGCGGCATCGGCGTCGGGGTGGTCAGCAACATCGGCTGGGATCTGCGCCCGGTGTTCCGGGAGCACGGCCTCGATCCGTACGTGGACACCTACGTCCTGTCCTACGAGCACGGCGTCCAGAAGCCCGACCCCCGGCTGTTCGCGGCCGCCTGCGCGGCACTCGACGCCGATCCGCGCGACGTGGTCATGGTCGGCGACAACCGGCGGGCCGACGGCGGTGCGGCGGCCCTGGGCTGCGCGGTGCACTTCGTGGACCATCTGCCGGCCGAACAGCGACCTGAGGGGCTGCTGCCGGTACTGGATCTGGTGGGCGGCGTCCCTCGGACGAACGGTGCCGACCCGCGGCTCGACAAGTAGCCTCCGGCCACCATTCGGAGGTGTCGGGCCCGCCCTGGACGATCCCCCGCGTCGCCCAGGGCAGACGGCAACCCGGCCAGGCCGTATCGAGGCCGGGCCGGAAGCGCTGAGTATAGTTGGCTGGCAGCCAGTCAACGCAGGAGTTACAGCATGTCCCCGCGCAGCGCCTCGGTCAACGAAGAGCTGCGGCGCCGTTCCCGGGAGCGGCTTCTGCAGGCGGCGGTGGAGCTGGTCGGCGAGCGGGGCTACGAGGCGACCACGCTGGGGGACATCGCGGACCGGGCGGGCTCGGCACGCGGTCTGGTGTCGTACTACTTCCCGGGCAAGCGCCGGCTCGTGCAGTCCGCCGTGCACCGGCTGATGCACCGGACGCTGGAGGAGGCGCTGGAGCGCGAGCCGAAGACCGAGGACGGCCGGGAGCGGATGGCCCGGGCCATCGACGCGGTCCTGGGTCTCGCCCAGGAGCGGCCGGTGCTGATGCGCCAGCACATGGCGGGGTTCCTCCAGGCCGAGGGCTTCGTGCAGTGCCCGGAGCAGCGGCGCCTGGCCGAACTGCTGCGGGAGGTCTGCGTAGCGCACGGCTCGCAGGACGTCGACGACGACTACCCGATGCTGCGCGCGCTGCTCATGGGTGCGGTCTACGCGGCGTTGGTGCCCGGGGTGCCGATGCCGGTGCCGGTGCTGCGGGCCGAGCTGTTCAAGCGCTACCGGCTCGACTGGGAGCTGGGAGTCCCGCCGGACTCGGAGGCCGCGCCCGGCGGGACGTGCGACACGGATTTGTCGCGGTTCTTCGCGACCGGGTCCTCACCCGGCTGCCCGGACGGTCAGTCGAAGTAGTCCGGCTGCGTCTGGACGTTGAGTTCGCGCAGATGGACCCACCGGGCCGGGGCCGTGCGCCGGTCGTCGATCTTCAGGACGTCGAAGCCTCGGGCGTACTCGTTGGAGTAGATGTAGCCGTTGTAGTAGTACGCCGACCACGAGCCGCCAGACTTGATGGTGTCCGTGGTCAGCGGGCCGCGGTCGAAGTAGGCGATCTCCTTCGGGGCGGCCGAGTCGGTGAAGTCCCAGACGGAGACGCCGCCCTGGTACCAGGCCTGGACCATGATGTCCTTGCCCCTGACCGGGATCAGCGAGCCGTTGTGGGCGACGCAGTTCTCGGTGTCCGCCTGGTGGCGGGGGATCTTGAAGTAGCTGCGGAAGACGAGCTTGCGCTTGTCGCCCTTGCCGACGATGTCGTAGATGCCGTCGGCACCGCGGTTCGGGCCGATCTCCGCGTTGCAGGTGGCCGCGCCGCCGCCGCCCAGCTCGTCGGCGAAGACGACCTTGTCCGCTCGCTGGTTGAAGGTCGCCGAGTGCCAGAACGCGAAGTTCACGTTGTCCT
This sequence comes from Streptomyces viridochromogenes, assembly GCF_001270495.1. Classification (GTDB taxonomy): domain Bacteria; phylum Actinomycetota; class Actinomycetes; order Streptomycetales; family Streptomycetaceae; genus Streptomyces; species Streptomyces viridochromogenes_A. The sequence goes on along the minus strand of NZ_LGUR01000194.1, from coordinate 81,206 downwards.
GGACCCGGTCGATGACCTTCGGGCGCTCCGGGTCCTTGACGGAGAACAGGATGCCGTCACCCATGCAGGCGCCGGCGGCCAGGTCCTTCTGTGGAAGGACCGTGATGTCGTGGCAGCCGGTGGTCTTGGAGACGCCCGGGTTGGTGGGCCCGCCGGGGTTGCCACCGCCGTCCGGGCCCTCGCCGGGGAAGAGCACCGGGAAGCCCACGACCGCCGCCCGCTCGGGGGCGCCTCGCGGCACCTTGATGACGGAGATGCCGTCGTGCGGGGGCCGGCAGTCGGGGTAGGCGGCGTTCGGCGAGTACGAGGAGACGTAGACGTACACGTTCCCGCGCTCGGGTACCAGGGTGTGGGTGTGCGAGCCGCAGGCGGTCTCGACGGCGGCGACGTACCGGGGGTTCCTCTTGTCGCTGATGTCGAAGACCTTCATGCCCTCCCACGAGGACTTCTCGGTCGCCGGCTGGGTGGTGCTGTTGCAACTGCTGTCGCTGCGCGAGGAGTCGGTGGACAGGAACAGCAGGTCACCGGAGACGGAGATGTCGTTCTGCGAGCCGGGGCACAGGACCTGGGCGATGGTCTTCGGCGCCGTCGGGTTGCTGATGTCGAAGATGCGGAAGCCGTCGTAGTTGCCCGCGAAGGCGTACCTGCCCTGGAAGGCGAGGTCCGAATTCGTGCCCTTGAGCACGTCCTTGGGGACGTGGGCCAGGTGCTGGATGTTGTCGGAGTGGACGATCTCGTGCTGGCCGGGAATCTCGCCGTCCGCGATGGCCTTGTGCACCTCGGCCCGGGTGCGCTCGGAGACCTCCTGCTCCGCGACGGGGCCGTCCCCCGGGTCGGGGGTCGCGGCGGCCGGTTGCGCGGTGAGCAACGCGGCGAGGAGCCCGGCCGCCGCGGCGGCAACTCCCACGCGTCTGCGCCGCGTTCGGGGATTTCTGAACAGGGTCACTGTCTTTCCTCCCTTGTGCTGTTCGCACTGGAGCGGTTCACGCACGCCCGAGTATCGTCTTCGCCATGCACATTTCAAGAGTGGGTGATGAACATGTAACGAACGCGCCATACCGCCGGGCGCGCTTCGCTACGGCCGCACTGGCCGCCCTGACCGCGCTCGTGCTGGGCGGCTGCGACTCCGGCTCCGATGCCAAGTCGGCCGCGGAGGGCGGGCCTTCGGTGATCGCGCCCGGCAAGCCCGGCGAGTCGAACCGGATGCTGTCCGCCGAGGAGGCCGCACGGCAGCGCGCCGAGGACGACTCCCCCAACTCGGCGGACGTCGCCTACGCGCGGATGATGATCGAGCACCACTCCCAGGCCCTGAGGATGACCGAACTCGCCCCGGACCGGGCCGAGTCGACGAAGGTCAGGAAACTCGCCGAGCGGATCGCGGCCGCGCAGGGCCCGGAGATCACCGCCATGAAGGGCTGGCTGAAGAACAACGGCAAGGCCGAGAAGGGCGACGGCCACGAGCACGCCTCGATGCCCGGCATGGCGACCGAGGCCCAGCTGACGAAACTGGGCAACGCGCACGGGAGGGCCTTCGACCAGCTCTTCCTCACCCTGATGATCACTCATCACAACGGGGCGATCACCATGGCCACGGACGTGAAGGGACAGGGCAACAACATCCGGATCGAGGAGATGGCCGACGAGGTGGTCGCTCAGCAGACCAGCGAGATCACACGGATGCGGGAGATGCTCTGACCGGCGCCGGACCGTTTCTCCACCCGGGCCACGCTCAGTGACGGGCCCGGCGTCGGGTCAGGAAGCCAGCGTCGCGAGCCTGGCCGATCAGCCTGAGGGACTTCCGGCGGCCGTACCCCGTGGCGGTCATCACCGCGAGGACGGGGTCGGTCCCCTGCTCCTGAGCCGCGCGGTACTTCTGCGCCACCAGCCACTGCCCCTCGACACCCCGCGGCCAGCCCGACCCGGCCAGAGACGACCCGGCGTCGGCGCCGTCGGGCCCGGTGCCGTCCGGATCGGTGTCGTCCGGCCCGGCGCCGTCCGGTGCGACCCCGATCCCGCACGCCTGCGACAGCGGATCCTCGATCCAGTCGGCGAGCGCCGCCAGGTCGTCCAGGGACAGCGCCGGCTCGGCGCGTACGTCCTCGATGGAGACGCACCCCTCGGACAGCACGGCGACCGCGTCGACATGGGCGCCGTCACCGAACTCCAGCCGGACACCGAACCACGCCGTGGCCCCGGTGCCGTCCCGCACTTCCCACGCGGGCCACACGGACACGGCGCCGTCCGTCGCAAGGCGATCGGAAAGATTAAGAAAGGATGCTTCCAGCACACACGCAACGTAACCGCATGATCACACTCCATACGAACGAACACGCGCCCCGTGCGGCGCACAGCACCCTGTCAGCGGAGCGGCAGCGGTGCGATGCTGGAGTCGAGAGCGACTCCTGAAGATCCCTGAAGGTCCCCGGACAAGGAGTTCCGCCGTGCTGCGTGTCGCCGTCGTCGGCTCCGGACCCAGCGGGTGTTACACCGCCCAGAGCCTCGTACAGCAGGACCCCGACGTGGTCGTCGACGTCCTGGACCGGCTGCCGTGCCCGTACGGCCTGGTGCGGTACGGGGTGGCGCCGGACCACGAGAAGATCAAGTCCCTGCAGAACAACCTGCGGGCCGTCCTGGAGCACGAGCGGGTGCGGTTCCTCGGCGGCGTGCAGGTCGGCCCGGGCGGGGTGCCGGCCACCCGGCTGCCGGAGCTGTACCACGCCGTCGTGTACTGCGTGGGCGCCGCCACCGACCGCCACCTCGGGATTCCCGGCGAGGAACTGCCCGGCAGCTGGTCGGCGACCGAATTCGTGTCCTGGTACAGCGCCCATCCGGACGCCGCCGACGACGGATTCGTACTCGGCGCGCGCTCGGCGGTCGTCATCGGCGTCGGGAACGTCGCTGTCGACGTCACGCGGATGCTGTCGCGGGGCACGGCCGAGCTGAGCCCCACCGACATGCCGCAGGGGGCGCTCACCGCCCTCGCCGCGAGCCGGGTGACCGACGTCAGCATGGTTGGGCGGCGCGGCCCGTCGCAAGCTCGTTTCACCACCAAGGAGCTGCGGGAGCTCGGCACCCTGCCGGACACCGAGGTGACCGTGGATCCGGCGGAGCTGGCGCTGGATCCGGCATACACCGACCCCACCGGACTGCCCGCCCCGCAGCGCCGCAACATCGAGGTGCTGCGCGGCTGGGCCGAGACCCCACCACGGAACGCCGGCCACCGCATCCGGCTGCGCTTCTTCCTGCGCCCCGTCGAACTCCTCGCCGACGCGGGGCGCGTGGGCGCGGTGCGCTTCGAACGGACGGCACCCGACGGACAGGGCGGCGTGACGGGCACGGGCCGGTACGAGGACGTCGAGGCCCAGTTGGTGCTGCGTTCCGTGGGCTATCGCGGAGTACCGCTGGAGGGACTCCCGTTCGACCCGGCGACCGCCACGGTGCCGCACCTCGCCGGACGCGTCCTTCGCGAGGGCAGCGTCGCGCCGGGCGAGTACGTGGCCGGCTGGATCAAGCGGGGCCCGACGGGGGTCATCGGCACCAACCGTTCGGATGCCAAGGAGACGGTGACCTCGCTCCTGGAGGACGCCTCCGTGCTCGTACGCGAGGAGCGGCCCGACGACCCGCTCCCGGCACTGCGCGCCGAGGGGATCGAGCCGGTCGAGTGGACGGGTTGGTGCGCCATCGAGCGGGCGGAGGCGGAGCTGGGGACTTCGCTGGGCAGGGGCGTGGTGAAGCTACCCGACTGGGAGTCGTTGCTGGGTGCCGCGCACAACAGCGCCCCCTGAGGGGGAAACGAACCGGCAACGCCCCCGAAATCAACAATCTGTTCAAGGAGCCTACGGTCTCGCCCATGACAGAAACCGCGCCCGTGCACCCCGTCGACGAGATCCCGCCCAAACGCCAACTGGCCGCCTTCGGCCTCCAACACGTCCTCGCGATGTACGCCGGCGCCGTGGCCGTCCCCCTGATCGTCGGCGGCGCAATGCGACTCCCGCCCGCCGACCTGGCGTATCTGATCACCGCCGACCTGCTGGTGTGCGGCATCGCGACCCTCATCCAGTGCATCGGGTTCTGGCGGTTCGGTGTGCGGCTGCCGATCATGCAGGGCTGTACGTTCGCCGCCGTGTCGCCGATGGTGCTGATCGGCACGACGGGCGGCGGACTGCCCGCGATCTACGGCTCGGTGATCGTCGCGGGGCTCGCGATCATGCTGCTGGCACCGGTCTTCGGGCGGCTGCTGCGGTTCTTCCCACCGCTCGTGACGGGCACGGTGATCCTCGTCATCGGCCTCTCACTGCTGCCGGTCGCGGGCAACTGGGCCGCGGGCGGCGTCGGTTCGGCGGACTTCGGGGAGCCGAAGAACCTGGCGCTGGCCGCCTTCGTCCTAGCGGTGGTGCTCGGTGTGCAGCGGTTCGCGCCGGCGTTCCTGAGCCGGATCGCCGTGCTGATCGGCATCGTGGTGGGGCTGGCGGTGGCGGTGCCGTCCGGGTTCACGGACTTCGGCGGGGTCGGGGACGCCGACTGGGTCGGGATCAGTACGCCGTTCCACTTCGGGGCGCCCACCTTCGAGTTCTCGGCGATCCTCTCGATGCTGGTAGTGGCTCTGGTGACCATGACCGAGACGACCGGCGACTTCATCGCGGTCGGCGAGATGACGGACCGCAAGGTCTCGCCGCGCTCCCTCTCGGACGGCCTGCGCGCCGACGGCCTGTCCACCGTGCTGGGCGGCGTCTTCAACACCTTCCCTTACACGGCGTACGCGCAGAACGTGGGCCTGGTCGGCATGACCCGCGTGCGCAGCCGCTGGGTGGTGGCCACCGCGGGCGGCATCCTCGTCCTGCTCGGCCTGCTGCCCAAGCTGGGCGCGGTGGTGGCGGCGATACCGGCGCCGGTGCTGGGCGGCGCGGGTCTGGTGATGTTCGGGACGGTGGCGGCGAGCGGCCTCAGGACCCTCGCCCAGGTGGACTTCAAGGGCAACAACAACCTGACGGTGGTGGCCGTTTCCGTGGCCATGGGCATGCTGCCGGTCGGTGTGCCGACGATCTACGAGAAGTTCCCGGGCTGGTTCCAGACGGTGATGAACAGCGGCATCAGCGCGGGCTGCCTGACGGCGATCGTACTGAACCTGCTCTTCAACCACCTGCCCGCGAAGGGTGGTTCAGGCGCCGTCGAGGCGGACGGCCTGGCGGGCGGCGGCGTCGAGAAGGCAGTCGAGAAGTCCCGGGAAGAGGCCCTCTAGGTCGTCCTTGCGCAGGCCGTTCATCTTGGCCGTGCCCCGGTAGACCTGCTGGAGCACACCGCTCTCGCGCAGCACCCGGAAGTGATGCGTGGTGGTGGACTTGGTCACGGGCAGGTCGAAGTGCGAACAGGAGAGCTCGTCGCCGACGGCGGCGAGCTCTCGCACGATCCGCAGCCGCATCGGGTCGGACAGCGCGTGCAGCACGCCCTCCAGACGGATCTCCTCGCGCGTCGGGTGCGGGAGGTCACGGCTGCTGACAGCGGGGCTGGTCACGGCGGCTCCACTTCGTCGGGTTCCCTCGCTCGGGGTTCCCCGGGCTCGGATTCCCTCATTGTACGAGACCTCTCGTAGTTTGACACTTCCCGTACTACGATGCCTATCGTACGAGTCGACCGCTGGTCCCCGTGACGAATGGAGTCTGCCGTGAGTGCGCTCTTCGAGACCTACACCCTGCGCGACGTGACGATCCCGAACCGGGTGTGGATGCCCCCGATGTGCCAGTACTCGGCCGCGCCGGAGGGCCCGGACGCGGGCGTCCCCGACGACTGGCACTTCGCGCACTACGCGGCCCGCGCGGCCGGCGGCACGGGCCTGATCATCGTCGAGGCCACGGGGGTCAGCCCCGAGGGCCGGATCTCCCCGTACGACCTGGGCATCTGGAACGACACCCAGGTCGAGGCGTTCCGCCGGATCACCCGCTTCCTGGTGTCGCAGGGCACCGTGCCCGCGATCCAGCTGGCCCATGCCGGCCGCAAGGCCTCGACCGACCAGCCCTGGCGGGGCGGTGCGCCGGTCGGTGCGGAGGCGCACGGCTGGCAGCCGGTGGCGCCGAGCGCGGTCGCGTTCGCCGACGGTCACCCGGTGCCGAGCGAGCTGACGGCCGCCGAGATCCAGGAGATCGTGGGGCAGTTCGCGGACGCCGCGCGCCGCGCCCTCGCCGCCGGCTTCGAGATCGCCGAGATCCACGGCGCCCACGGCTACCTGATCAACGAGTTCCTCTCGCCGTACTCCAACCACCGCACCGACGAGTACGGCGGCTCGTACGAGAACCGCACCCGCTTCGCCCTCCAGGTCGTGGACGCCGTACGGGAGGTGTGGCCGGACGACAAGCCGCTGTTCTTCCGCATCTCGGCGACCGACTGGCTGGAGGAGGACGGCTGGACCGCCGACGACACGGTCCGCTTCGCCGCCGACCTGCGGGCCCACGGCATCGACCTCCTGGACGTCTCCACCGGCGGCAACGCCGCGGGCGCCCGCATCCCCGTCGGACCGGGCTACCAGGTGCCGTTCGCCGCGCGGGTGAAGGCCGAGACCGGGCTGCCGGTCGCCGCCGTGGGGCTGATCACCGAGGCCGAACAGGCCGAGAAGATCATCGCGAACGGTGAGGCGGACGCGGTGCTGCTCGGCCGGGAGTTGCTGCGCAGGCCGTCGTGGGCACGGGACGCCGCGCGGGAGCTGGGCGGGGACGTGCATGTGCCGGACCAGTACCACCGGTCCGTTTGATCGCCTACTCGTGGGGCTGGTTCCTGTGTTCGTGCGACGGACGGTTCGAGATCATCGAGTCGGCAGACGTCGCTCAACCATCCGCTCCAGATGCGGCACAGCCCGCTGCCCCGCCACCGCCAGCGCGATCGACGCCGCGACGCCCGTCCAGGCGATCGGGCCGAGTGGGGTGCAGCCGAAGAGGTTGCTGAGGCCGGGTGTCTCGACGAGGACGAAGAGGACGGCTGCGGAGCCGAGGGCGGTGACGCGGACCAGAGGGCTGCCCCGGCGGTCCGCCAGGGTCTGGGCGAGCTGGGTGCCGACCACGGCGCACAGGGCCATCGTCGTGGAGCGGCGGGCGGTGCCCGGGGTGAAGCGGCCGAACAGCCAGGCGGACGTGGCGCCCAGCGTGGTGGTCAGGGCGCGATGCCGGATCTTGCTGATCAGCGGTGCGCCGAGGAGTGAGGTGCCCAGGGGTTCGGTGCCTTCGGGGCCGCCCCCGGACGCCGGTCCGGTGTCCGGGGGCGGCCCACCCTCCGCCCTCTCCGTTCCCTCCTGTTCCTTCGGCGTCACCGCCACCGCCATCGCCGGGAACAGGTCCGTGAACAGGTTCACCAGCAGCATCTGACGGGTGGACAGGGGCGCCGCGCCGGACAGGAGCGTGCCGAGGAGGCCGAAGCCCACCTCGCCGGCGTTGCCGCCGATCAGGATGGCGATGGCGTCGGCGACGCTGTGCCACAGGGCCCGGCCCTCGGTGACCGCCTCGATGAGGACCGTCATGTCGTCGTCGGTGAGGACGAGGTCGGCCGCGTTGCGGGCGGCCGCCGAGCCGCGGGCGTTGATGCCGACGCCGATGTCGGCGGCACGGATGGCCGCCGCGTCGTTCGCGCCGTCGCCGACCATGCCGACCACCCGCCCGGCGTCCCGCAGCGCCTCGACGACCTGGAGTTTCTGCTCCGGCGCCACCCGGGCCACCACACCCATGTCCCTCAGCATCCGGGCGCGTTCCTCCCGGCCCGCGGACGCCAGTTCGTCGCCCGTGACCACCCCGGTGTCCTCGGGCCAGCCCAGTTCCGCGGCGATCGCGCGCGCGGTCTGCGGATGGTCGCCGGTCAGCATGACGGGGCGTACGCCTGCCTTGCGCAGGCCCTCGACGAGGGCCGTGGAGGTGTCGCGGGGCACGTCGGCGAGGGCGAGCAGGCCCGTGAACTCCAGCTCCTCCAGCGGCTGTTCCAGAACGTCCGCCGCGTCGGCCGCCGCGTCCAGCCGGCGCTGGGCCACCGCCAGCACGCGCAGTCCGCCGCCGGCCAGCTCCTGCGCCGTCTCCGCTGCCGAGGAGGGCAGGTCGGCGCAGGCGGGCAGGACCGTCTCCGGGGCGCCCTTCACCACGAGTACGGCGGTGCCGTCCTCCGCCTCGCCGACGGCGGCGGCGTAGCCACGGCCGGCCTCGAAGGGCAGGCCCTCGGTCTGGGACCACTCGGGGTCGGGGCCGGCCGCGTCCAGGACGGCCTCGTCGGTGGCGTGCACGGGCCGGTCCGCGCCGCCGTTCAGCTGGGGGCAGGCGCGCGCCGCGGCCCGGAGCGTGCGGTGGTCCTCGTCCGGCTTGCGGACCGTGCCGTCGGCGTCCGACACGCGGACGAGTCGGAGCCGGTTCTCGGTGAGCGTGCCGGTCTTGTCGAAGCAGATGGTGTCCATCCGGCCGAGCGCCTCAAGGGTGCGCGGGGCCCGGACGAGAACTCCCCGGTGGCTCAGCCGGCGGGCGGCGGCCAGCTGTGCCACGGTCGCCGCCAGCGGCAGCCCTTCGGGGACGGCGGCGACGGCCACCGCCACCCCGCCGCTCACCGCCCGGCGGACCGGTGTGCCGCGCAGCAGTGACAGCGCGGTCACCCCGGCGCCGCCCGCGAGGGTCCACGGCAGTGCCTTGTCGGTGAGTTCCCGGAGCCTGGCCTGGACTCCGGCGGACGGTGGCGTACGGGCGGCGAGGGCCACGGCCCGGGAGGCCTCCGTGCGCTCCCCCGTGTCCACCACTACGGCCCGGGCTTGTCCGGCCACCACGGTCGTGCCCTCGAACACCATGCAGCTGCGGTCCGGCACGGCGGCGTCCGGTGTCGGGTCGACCCCCTTGTCCGCCGCCAGGGACTCCCCGGTCAGCGCGGACTCGTCGACCTCCAGACCGTCCTCCCACACCAGCCGGGCGTCCGCGGGCACCACGTCGTCCGCGCGGAGCTCGATCACATCGCCCGGACCGAGCTTGGTGGCGTCCACGAGGTGCGGCCGTGCCTCCGGCTCCTCGGTCGTGACGCGCGCCTTCTGCTTCTGCTTCGCCACCAGACCGGACAGCGCCCGCTCGGCCCGCATCCGCTGGACGCCGCCGACCAGCGCGTTCAGGTCGAGTGCGCCGACGACCAGCAGCGCGTCCACGACGGAGCCGAGGATCGCCTCGGCCGCCGAGCCGACGGCCAGCACCGGGGTGAGGGGGTCGTCGAGTTCTCCGCGCACGGCCCGGGCCAGTCGCAGCGGCCCGGTCAGCGGCGCGAACATCCGCTGCCGCCCCATCGCCTGGACCGCCTCGCGCGCACGGCTCCTCGCCTGCTCGGGCAGGGTCGGCTGGGGGCCCTGCTGGTGCTCCAGCCGTTCGCGGACCTCGGTGTGTTCCAGTTCGTGCCAGGCCACGCGCGGCCGGGGGCGCGGTGCGCGGGTCACCGCCACGCCGAGGGCCGCACGTACGCCGGTCAGCAGCGCCCATGCCGCGCTCGCGTCGACGGGTGTGTGTCGCAGTCCCGGCCACGGGGTGGGGCGGCCGCGCCGGGACTTGCCGATGGCCACCAAAAGCCCGGACAGGGCGGCGCCGGACCGGGCCAGGACCTGCGACCTGCGGCCGACCCCGCGCGCGGCCGGCACCGCCCGCAGCAGCCGCCACACATCGGCCAGCCCGTGCAGGGCCAGCACGTCCGCGCCCCAGACCACGGCCCCGTCCCGGTCGGTGAGGGCGACGGCCACATCTCCGGCGAGCAACCCGGCGAGGATCTCCTCGTCGTCCTCCACCGGCCGGGCGACCGTCACCACCACGCCGTCGTCCTCGGCCCGCAGCGCGTTCACGACATCGCTCAACGACCGCTCGTCGCGTACCACTTGGTCGGCGAGACTGGTGAAGTCGGCCAGGGCGGGGTCGTCCACCATCACGACCCGCAGGCCGGCCCGACGCGCCGCGTCGAGCACCGTCTCCGCCCACGGGTCCGCGTCGGCTCCCGGCGTCCGCAGCGCGCTCGGGTGCAGGACGACCGTGTCGGCCATCTCCAGCTGGCGCAGCCGCTCGGTGTCGCGCACCAGGACTCCCGTGCGGGACAGCGTGGAACTCAGTACGGCGTGGAAGGCGGCGGGACCGTAGCGGGCGGCCTTGGGGGATCCGGCGAGCACCGCCTCCGCCGCCTCGGTGCCGTCGTGCTTGACCAGCAGCGTGGCCAGCGCGCCCACGAGGCTGCCGGTCTCGGCGTGCGCGGCGTACGCCTGGGCCGGGGAGGTGCGCAGCGGCGGACGCGGGCACCGTCCTCCGGCCACGCTGCCTCGCTCCGGCGCGCAGACGTCGTCGTGGACCATGTCGAACGCCGCCGCGCGGGCGACCGTCTCCGCGAGCTGGAGGGAGCGCAGCGCGCCGTCGAGCACCAGGGCGGTCGGGGTGCGTCCGGCACCGTGGGCGGCCGCGTTCGCCAGGGCCAGCAGCATGTCCATGCGGGAGCGGCCGACCCGGGCCCGCAGCCACCCGCGGAAACGGGGGTTCTCCCGCAGCAGCGTCACCAGCGCGGTCACCGACCGGGGTGAGGCCGGCAGCCGCAGACCGTATCCGATGAAGGCGCCCGCGATGCCGATCCCGTCGGCGGCGAGCGTCACGGCGGCGTCCCGTACTCCGGCCCGGTTGGCCGGGTGGGGGATCTCCTCGACCTCCTCGTCCGTCCGGGCCAGCCCGTGTCGGGCCGCGATCTCGCTCGCCCTCTCCAGCACCCGGTCGCCGGCGGACTCCTCGACGGCGGTCACCACCAGGCGGCTCAGTCCGCCGTCCCAGTACGCGAGGGCCACGTCGGGGTGCTCGGCCAGCGCCGCGGCGACCTTGCGCGCGGCCCGCTCGGTTCCGCCCTCCCGCCGTACCCGCTCCGGTGCCTCGGGCCGCAGCGCGAGGTGGGCCCGGGCGCCGGACCGCCAGGGGTGCGGCCGCAGGGGCAGCGTGTTGCGGGCGACGCGCACGACACGTGCCGCGGTGTCGGCGCTCCGTATCCCCGCCCGGGCCGTCCCGGCCACCGCCCCCGCGGCGGCTCCCACCGCGGGGGCGGCTGATCGGGCGAGTAGCCGGGGCCCGGCCGCGACCAATCCGGCCGCGGCGGCTGTCGGCCGTGTGAGCAGTCCCAGAACCATCGCTCGCCCTCGCTCCACCTCGTTCGACGTCGCCTTCGGTGGGGCCCGGGTTCCCGCAAAACGGCATGTCATCCGTGTACGGGCGCCCGGTCACGGCGTACGGCGCCCGGTCACGCCGCGCGGTCCGGGAAGGTCAACCGACCGTGCAGGCCGTTCCGCCGAGCGTGAAGGCGCCCGGCGCCGCGCTGTTGCCGGTGTGGTTCGCCTGGTAGCCGATGCTGACGCTCGCCCCTGGTGCGAGCGCCGCGTTGTACGCGACGTTCGTCGCCGTGACCGCGCCGGAGGCCGGTGTGTAGGTGGCTCCCCAGCCGTTGGTGATCGTCTGGCCGGCGGGCAGGGTGAAGCCGAGCCGCCAGCCGTTGATCGCCGTCGTGCTCGTGTTGGTGATCGTGACGGAGGCGGTCAGGCCCGTGCTCCAGGCGTTGGTGGTGGCGGTCACCTTGCAGGCGCCGGGCTGGGGCTGGGGTGCGGGGCCGCCGCTGTCGAGGCCGAAGAAGGTGAGCACCCGGGCGGCCATGCCGGAGCTGTACAGGTTGTGGCCGACGCCCTGGAGGCTGATCGCCTCGACGGGTGCCCGGTCACCGGTGCCGCCGTAGCGGGTGCGGGTCCAGCCGGACTGGGGCGTGTCCGTGGCGGCGGGGGTCTGGCCGATGCCCTGGACGTTCGTCCACTGCTTGATCATCTCCCCGAAGTTGGGGTAGCGCAGGACGTCGTCCTCGGTGCCGTGCCACAGCTGCATGCGGGGGCGCGGGCCGGAGTAGCCCGGGTAGGCGCCCCGGACCAGGTTGCCCCACTCCTGCGGGGTGTGGGTCACGGTGCCGCCCGCGCAGGCGCTGTTCCACTCGGAGCCGTCGGTGGTGGCGAAGCAGCCGAAGGGGACGCCGGAGAAGGCGGCACCCGCGGCGAACACGTCGGGGTAGTCGCCGAGCAGGACGTTCGTCATCATCGCGCCGGAGGAGATGCCGGTGGCGAACACCCGCCCGGTGTCGGCGTCGTAGGTGCGGGTGACCCAGTCGACCATGGACTTGATGCCGACCGGGTCGCTGCCGCCGCCGCGCTTGAGCGCCTGCGGGGAGGCAACGTCGAAGCACTTGCTGCTGCGGGTGACGGACGGGTAGAGCACGATGAAGCCGTACCGGTCGGCGAGCGTGTCGTACTCGGTGCCGTTGTACATGTCCGGGCCGGAGCCGGTGCACCAGTGCACGGCCACCAGGACGGCCGGGTGGGCGGTGACGCTGTCCGGCACGTACACGTACATGCGCAGGTTGCTGGGGTTGGTGCCGAAGTCGGTGACCTCGGCGAGGGCGGCGGTGGGGACGACGTCGGCGGCCTCGGTGCGGGCGGAGGCGGCGGGGGCGGTGACGAGCAGGGCCGCGAGCAGTGGCAGGAGCGCTCCGAGGAGAGCTACGAGTAACGCGTGGAGGGGTCTTCTCGGGGTGGTGCCGGTGGGGGTGGGCACGTCCTTGTCCCTTCTGGCGCTGTCGATGGGGGTCAGCAGGAACTGTTCGTCCGGGTCGCACATCCGTGGAACCGGCATTGACTCGCCTCTCGCGGGAAAGCGCCCCGAGGGCATCGTGGCATGGACACGCTCATCATGGAAGCGCTCCCACGCCACCATGAAGAGAGCCCTTACTCCCACCAGGACTGACGGATTCTTCTGCGCAAAGCGTTGACCAGAAAGCGCTTGCCCCCTACGTTCCGTTCAGCAGGGTGACCGAGCCGCACGACGAAACCCCCCACATGGCCACCCCGTCCGCTCGCGGTGTTCAGCATGAAGCACATCGTTCATGTACGTGTTCGCACGTCCTTCTGAAGGGACACACCCGCATGCGCACTCTCCCCCCACGTGCACGGCCGCAGAGAACCGCCCTGGTGACGGCCGCCGCAGCCGCCCTCGCCACCGCGGCCGTCATGGTCCTGCCGCAGCCCGCCGGGGCGGCCGAGACCTCGCCGATCGGATTCGGCGCCGGGACGACCGGCGGCGGCAGCGCCTCGGCCGTCACCGTGTCGACCCTGGACGCCTTCAGGACGGCGGTGACCGGCAACTCGGCCAAGGTCGTCCGGGTCAACGGCCTGATCCCGCTGAGCGGTCAGGTCGACGTCGGCTCCAACACCACGGTGCTGGGCGTGGGTTCGTCGTCCGGGTTCACCGGGGGCGGGCTGCGACTGAAGAACGTCACCAACGTCGTCGTCCGCAACCTGAACATCAGCAAGCCCGTGGCGCCGGCCGACGGCATCACGGTCCAGGCGTCGACGAAGGTGTGGATCGACCACAACTCCTTCTCGGCCGACCGGAATCACGACAAGGACTACTACGACGGCCTGCTGGACATCAACCACGGCTCGGACAACGTCACGGTGTCCTGGAACACCTTCAAGGACCACTTCAAGGGCTCGCTCGTGGGTCACAGCGACAACAACGCGAGCGAGGACACCGGGCATCTGAAGGTGACGTACCACCACAACCAGTTCAGCAACGTCTACTCGCGCATCCCCAGCCTGCGCTTCGGCACCGGGCACTTCTACAACAACTACGTGGCCGGCGCGGACACCGCCTGCCACTCGCGCATGGGCGCCCAGATGCTCGTGGAGAACAACGTCTTCCGCGACACGAAGATCGCCGTCACCACGAACCGCAGCAGCGACGTGGACGGCCACGCCAATCTGCGCGGCAACGATCTCGGCGGGGCCGCGACCGAGATCTCCCAGGTCGGCACCTTCACCTCGCCGCCCTACAGCTACACCGCGGAGTCCGCGTCCACCGTCGTCGCCTCGGTGACGTCCGGCGCGGGCGCCGGAAAGATCTGATCACCCCCCAACCGGAAGAAGGCATACGGGACATGACTTCAACCGCAAAGCCCCGCGCCCGCCGGCGCGCGCTGACCGGCGGCCTGGCCGCACTCGGAATCTCGTCTGTCATGATCACGACACTCGCCGCACCGCCGGCGAGCGCCGCCACCTGGCCGACGCCCAACGGCAGCCAGGGGACCTCCTCCACCATCTCCGTGTCCGGCACCAAGGACTACGGCATGAAGAAGTTCTACGGCACCGGGGACCTGGCCGGTGACGGCCAGGAGGAGGGCCAGGACCCGATCTTCAAGCTCGCGGCCGGCGCGACGCTGAAGAACGTCATCATCGGTGCGCCCGGCGCCGACGGCATCCACTGCGAGGGCAACTGCACGCTGCAGAACGTGTGGTGGGAGGACGTCGGCGAGGACGCGGCGACCTTCCGGGGCGGCTCCACCTACAACGTGATCGGCGGCGGCGCGAAGAAGGCAGCCGACAAGGTCTTCCAGCACAACGGGCCCGGCACGGTGAACATCTCCAACTTCGCCGTCAGCGAGTTCAAGACGCTGTACCGCTCGTGCGGCGACTGCTCCACGCAGTACACGCGCAAGGTCAACCTCAGCAACATCGAGGTGACCGGCACGGGGTCGACCGCGCGCCTCGTCGGCATCAACGTCAACCGGGGCGACGTGGCGACCCTGCGCGGCATCACGATCCTCAACGACTCCAGCCGCAAGGTCGTCCCCTGCCAGAAGTACAACAACACCACCGCGGTGGGTACAGGGCCGGACAGCACGAACTGCCTGTACTCCACATCGGACATCACCTACAGGTAGGTCCCGCGCACATGTAGTCCCCCCACGGTGAAAGCGGCCGTACGGAGCGTCCCCGCACGGCGCTCCGTACGGCCGCCGTGTCGTTCGGCAGCATTCGTCGTTCTTGCGCACCCGCGTCACTCCTGAAGGCCACGCGCGCGTACGTCCTCCGCCAACTCCCGTCGGTAGTCCGCGTACGCGGCGCGCAGCCGCTCGCCCGGCCAGTCGGCCGGGAGGAACGGGGGCGGCAGCACCGGGTCGGCGAGCAGGTGCCGTACGACGGCGGCGAAACCGGTGAAACGATCCGACGGGCGCCGGGCGCCCTCGACATGGGTCAGCAGGGCGCGGCCTGTGGCGGCCCACGCGTCCAGCGGCCACAGGTCCGCGGCCAGCTCCCGGGCCGCGCGCTCGGGGCGGGCCGTGTAGCACTGTGCCACCTCACCGAGGTCGTCCGGCAGGGTGCGGCGGAGGTTGGCCGGGCGCAGCCAGACGCCCTCGCGGAGTTCGGCGAGCCGGAGCCGGGTCAGCTCGGTGCGCAGTTCGGCGCGTTCGGCGGCGCCCCGGCCCGTGGCCGTGACGACGACCATCTCCCAGTCCCCGCCCCAGGGCCGGGTGGCGGGGTGGACGGCGTCGTCCTGGCGCCGCTGGCGTTCCAGGAGCCGCTCGCTGAGCCCGTGCACGGTGTCCGCGCGCCGCAGATCGCCGGCCGCCACCATCCGGCTGAGCGCGGCCCGCAGCGTGGACGGCGCGATCCCGAACGGCTCCACGGCGCCCACCAGGTCCTTCACCGGAAGCTCGGGGGGATGCAGCCCCAGCAGCAGACTCAGGACGACCGACCGGGCGGACAGCGGGCGCAGTTCCACCTCGTCGGCCGTCAGTGACGCGTTGTTCCGCATGGCCAGGTACCTTACGTGCCGACCCGACGTATTACAGGATTGCTGCGACCGCAGCGATGATGCAACACTGGCGACATGGTCTCGACATCGGCACAGGAGCTGTCCGGGCAGTACGCCACCCACGACGTCACCAACCAGCCCCCTCCCCTGGCCCCGTACGACGCGTCCGAGGACACGGCGCTGCTCGAAGGGCTGCGGCGCGAGGGAGCCGGGTGGGCGGAGGAGGACATCCGGCGGCTCGGATCGCGGGCGGGGAGCGTCGAGGCGCAGGAGTGGGGCGAGCTGGCCAACCGGCACGAGCCCGAGCTGCGTACGCACGACCGGTACGGCCATCGCGTCGACGAGGTCGAGTTCCATCCGAGCTGGCACCACCTGATGCGGGTCGCGGTCGCCGAGGGGCTGGCGGGGGCGCCCTGGGCGGACGAGCGGCCCGGCGCGCATGTGGCCCGGACCGCGGGCGGGCTGGTGTGGGGGCACACCGAGGCGGGCCACGGCTGCCCGACGTCGATGACGTACGCCGCCGTCCCCGTGCTGCGTCGGCAACCCGAGCTCGCGAAGGTCTACGAACCCCTGCTGACCAGCCGGGAGTACGACCCGGAGCTGCGCGTGCCGACCGAGAAGCCGGGTCTGCTGGCGGGCATGGGGATGACCGAGAAGCAGGGCGGCTCCGACGTCCGTACGAACACCACCGTGGCGACCCCGACCGCCGAGCCCGGCGTGTACACGCTGCGGGGCCACAAGTGGTTCACCTCTGCGCCGATGTGCGACGTCTTCCTGGTGCTGGCGCAGGCTCCCGGCGGTCTGTCCTGCTTCCTCGTGCCGCGTGTCCTGCCCGACGGCAGCCGCAACACCTTCCGCATCCAGCGACTGAAGGACAAGCTGGGCAACCGTTCCAACGCCTCCTCCGAGCCCGAGTTCGACGGGACCGTCGCCTGGCTGGTGGGGCCCGAGGGGCGGGGCGTCAAGACGATCATCGAGATGGTCAACTGCACCCGGCTGGACTGCGTGATGTCGTCGGCGACGCTGATGCGCAAGACGCTCGTCGAGGCAGGGCACCATGTCCGCCACCGCAGCGCGTTCGGCGCCCGGCTGATCGACCAGCCCCTGATGCGCAACGTCCTGGCCGACCTGGCGCTGGAGTCCGAGGCCGCCACGACGCTGACGCTACGGCTGGCCGGCGCGGCCGACCGGGCGGTGCGCGGAGCCGACGCGGACGGGGCGGAGACGGCGTTCCGCCGTATCGCCACCGCCGTCGGCAAGTACTGGGTCACCAAACGCGGTCCGGCCTTCACGGCGGAGGCCCTGGAGTGCTTCGGCGGCAACGGCTACGTCGAGGAGTCGGGCATGCCCCGCCACTACCGGGAGGCTCCGCTGCTCTCGATCTGGGAGGGCTCGGGGAACGTCAACGCCCTCGACGTCCTCCGGGCGCTGAGCAGGGAGCCGGGCACCGCGGAGGCGCTCTTCGCGGAACTCGCCCTCGCGCAGGGAGCGGACGCCCGGCTGGACGCGGCCGTCACCCGTCTGAAGAGCCGGCTCGCGACGGGTTCCGAGGCCGGCGCCCGCCGCCTGGTCGAGCTGATGGCCCTGACCCTCCAGGCCTCTCTGCTGGTCCGGCACTCCCCCGCGGCGATCGCCGACGCCTTCTGCGCGACCCGACTGGGCGGTGACTGGGGGCACGCGTTCGGGACACTGCCGGACGCCGCCGACGTGGACGGGATTCTGGGACGGGCGCTGCCGGGTGAGGGGTGAGGCCGGCTCGGGGCGCCCTGCCCGCCCCCCGTTCAGCCGTCACCCCGTCGTCCGCCCACCCCACAACGGTCCGAACCGTGCCCACTCGTAGCCCCACTGGTCGACGCGCCGGCTCTCCAGACGGCTGCGGAGGGCGCGGCCGGCGACGAAGGGGACGCACGCCGCGCTGACGCCCGCGAGCGCGCCGACCAGGGTGGCCCGGGTGCGGGCCTCGGAGGGGGTGGCGGGCCGGGTCACCAGGCGGCCCTGCGGGTCGGTCCAGACGGTGACCGGCATGCCGACGCCGCTGCCGGGCCGGACGCGGGCCTGGCCGGTGTGCGGGGAACCGTCCCGCGCGCTCCAGCGGACCTTCGCCCACACCTGCTCGCTGCTCGGCGTGCCGACGCGGGAGTCGGGCGTGCCCGGCGCCTGCTCGGTGAGGAGGGCCACCACGGGCCGCCACTCGACGCGCTCACGGGCCATGCCCTGCTCCACCGTGCCGGCCGTCGCCAGGCCGGCGAGTACTCCGGCGAGGGCGGTGACCGCCCAGGCGGCGAGCAGTACCCAGCCCTCCACCGCGTCGGCCCGGCGCCTGAGCGGATTGCGCCGCCACCGCCACAGCCAGACCTTCGGACCACGGAACGCCATCGAAGGCTTCCTCCTCATGAGCGCACGAACAAGCCGGACCCACCGCCCTCCCATACGGGAGACGGCAGGCGGATGCTCACGGCACCTGCCGGGATCGACCGTGGCACGGGTCACGCGACGCCCGCGGGTGTCTCGCGAAAGCGCCCCGCAATCCGCGGCGGCGAGCTATCCTCGCCGCCCTGACCTGCGACGCAAGCCGTTCCAGAGGTGACTGTCAGTGCCGAGGTGCAGACTGGCCGGTACCTGAGACAAAGACGTCGCGGAGGTGACCGGCATGACCGAGGTACTGCTCGCCGTGGGAACCCGCAAGGGCCTGTTCATCGGGCGGAGGCGAGGTGACACCTGGGAGTTCGACGAGAGCCCGTACTTCAACGCCCAGGCCGTGTACTCGGTCGCCATCGACACCCGGGGCGAGCGTCCGCGCCTGCTGGCCGGCGGCGACAGCGCGCACTGGGGTCCCTCCGTGTTCCACTCCGACGACCTGGGCCACACCTGGACCGAACCGGCCCGGCCGGCCGTCAGGTTCCCGAAGGACACGGGCGCTTCCCTGGAGCGGGTGTGGCAGCTGCACCCGGCGGCCGCGGAGCCGGACGTGGTGTACGCGGGCACGGAACCGGCCGCGCTGTACCGCTCCGAGGACCGCGGCGAGACCTTCGACCTCGTCCGCCCGCTGTGGGAGCACCCGACCAGGTCGAAGTGGGTGCCGGGCGGCGGCGGTGAGGGGCTGCACACCGTGATCACCGACAAGCGCGACCCGCAGGCCGTGACGGTCGCCGTGTCGACCGCCGGCGTGTTCAGGACGGCCGACGGCGGTGCGAGCTGGGCGCCGTCCAACTCCGGCGTCTCCGCGGTGTTCCTGCCGGATCCGAACCCGGAGTTCGGCCAGTGCGTGCACAAGATCGCGCAGGACGCGACGACCGCGGACCGCCTCTATCTCCAGAACCACTGGGGCGTGTACCGCAGCGACGACGCGGGCGCGCACTGGACGGACATCGGCGAGGGCCTGCCGTCCACCTTCGGCTTCGCGGCCGCGGCGCATCCCCACCGAGCCGAGACGGCCTACGTGTTCCCGATCAACGCCGACTCGGACCGCGTCCCGGCCGACCACCGCTGTCGCGTCTTCCGTACGGCGGACGCGGGCAAGAGCTGGGAGCCCCTGTCCGCGGGGCTGCCCCAGGAGGACCACTACGGCACGGTGCTGCGCGACGCGATGTGCACCGACGACGCGGACCCGGCGGGCGTGTACTTCGGCAACCGCAACGGCGAGGTGTTCGCGTCGGCCGACGACGGCGACAGCTGGCGGCAACTGGCATCGCATCTGCCGGACGTGCTCTGCGTCAGGGCCGCGGTGGTCGGTTGAGCCGTCGCGGCTCACGGGCCGGCCTCGGCGACCGGTTGATCGCCGCTGCCCCCACGGCAGAACCGACTCCGGTCGCCGGGCCGCCAGCCGGGCCGGCGCACCCTGCCCTACGGCAGTCGCCACTCCACCGGCTGTCCGCCCTGCCGGATCAGCAGGTCGTTGGCCCGGCTGAAGGGACGCGAGCCGAAGAAGCCCCGGTCGGCGGACATCGGTGACGGGTGCGCGGACTCGATCGCCGGAAGATCCCCCAGCAACGGCCGCAGATTTCGCGCGTCACGACCCCACAGGATCGACACGAGCGGCTTGCCGCGCGCGGCCAGCGCCCGGATGGCCTGCTCCGTGACCTCCTCCCACCCCTGGCCCCGGTGCGCGGCGGGCTTGCGCGGGGCCGTCGTCAGGGCCCTGTTGAGCAGCAGCACACCCTGCTGCGTCCACGGCGTCAGATCGCCGTTCGACGGCCTGGGCAGCCCGAGGTCGGAGTGCATCTCCCGGAAGATGTTCTCCAGACTGCCCGGCAGCGAACGCACCTCGGGCGAGACCGCGAAACTCAGCCCGATCGCCATCCCCGGCGTGGGGTAGGGGTCCTGACCCACGATCAGGACACGGACGTCGTCGAAGGGCTGCTGGAAGGCCCGCAGGACGTTCGCCCCGGACGGAAGATAGGTACGGCCCGCCGCGATCTCGGCCCGGAGGAAGTCCCCCATGGCGGCGATGCGTTCGGCCACGGGCTCCAGAGCTTTCGCCCAGCCGGCTTCAACAAGTTCATGCAAGGGTCGTGGTGCCACGGCGCGTCACTCTACTGGCACCCACAGAGGCCCCGCATATACACGGAA
This sequence comes from Streptomyces viridochromogenes, assembly GCF_001270495.1. GTDB lineage: Bacteria > Actinomycetota > Actinomycetes > Streptomycetales > Streptomycetaceae > Streptomyces > Streptomyces viridochromogenes_A. The sequence goes on along the minus strand of NZ_LGUR01000194.1, from coordinate 61,011 downwards.
GCCTCCCCCCGCGGGCGGCCCCTCAGGCGCTACCCTTCCTCCTCATCGAGATCTTTGTCGTCGAGATCTTCGGCGTCGATTCTTCGAACCCGTCGAGCCGGTCCCGCAGCCGGTCACCGGGAAGGAGGGGAGCTTGTTCCGTCCAGCGGTCGAGCCACTCCGCCATGGTCATCAGCGTCGCCATGGCCGTCGTCCTCGTTCCGTCCTTCGCTCCCCCGTCGGACCGGGTGGGCAGCCGGTGGACCGGCGACTGCCGTGACCGGCGGCTCCGGGTTTCTCGCCGTCGACTCCGGCGGGTCCGGTATGCGGGTCGTCGTCGGAACCGTCGGCCGTGGTGGTCTGGCCCGGCGGGAGTCCCGTGAGCCCGTGCGAACCGGTGACCGGGGTATCGACCCCGATCATCTGATGGCGCAACTGGTGCCCATGGTGCGGGCGTCGGTGGCCGAGGCCGGTGTCACCGGGCTGGGCGCGGCCGCGGTCGGGGCGGCCGGGATGGCCAGCCTGGGGGACGCCCTGCGCGCCGAACTGCCGGGTGCGCTGGAGCGGGAGTTCGGCATCGAGCGCGTCGCACTCGCCGCCGATGCCGTCACCGCCTATGCCGGCGCCCTCGGGGCCCGGCCCGGTGCCGTGCTCGCCGCCGGTACAGGACTGATCGCGATCGGCACCGACCTGGCGCGCTGGACCCGCGCGGACGGCTGGGGGCATCTGCTCGGAGACTGTGGCAGCGGTGCCTGGATCGGGCGGGCCGGGCTGGAGGCGGCGTTGCGGGCGTACGACGGGCGGCCCGACGGGTCGGCCGGACTGCTGGCCGCCGCCGAGGAGCTGTTCGGCCCGATGCCGGGGCTGCCCGGGAAGCTCTATCCGCGCCCGGACCGTCCCGCCGTCCTCGCCTCCTTCGCTCCGCACGTGGGCGCCTGCGCGGACGGCGACCCGGTGGCCGCGGACATCCTGCTGGCCGCCGCACGGCACATGGCCGACTCCGCGGCCGCCGTCTGCCCCGCGACCGGGGAGCCCCAAGTCGCGCTCACCGGCGGCCTGTTCCAGATGGGCGCGCCTCTTCTCGAACCTCTGGAGGAGGAGTTGTCGAAGCGGCTGCCGCACGCACGGCATGTGCCTGCCGCCGGGGATCCGCTCCAGGGAGCGGTGCGCATCGCGACCGGTCTGGCGACGGGCGGGCTCACTCTGCCGAGTGATGATGTGATGCTCTGTGTGGTGAGCGGAAAGAGGGACTGATCCACCGACGCCACCCGGTTCCGGACCGTAGGTAACTCAATCAGACAAAAGCGGACGGATACCGCTCACCTGCACCCTCCCCGAACAGGGGAGCCCAAGAAGCCAGTAACATGCGTCGCCATGAGCTCCCCCACTGGGCCCGCGTCCGGCCTGCCAGTACGAATGCCGCGACCTCGTCAGCCCGGGCGGCACCGCCGACCCGAGCCCCTGGCGGCTCCCGAGGGCGCGCCCGCGCTCGTTCTCGCGGTGCCGGGCACTCCGAGCGCCGCCACCCGCGGCCTCGCCGAGGAGGTCGTGAGCATCGCCCGCTCCGAGCTCCCCGGCCTCGACGCCCGGATCGGGTACGTCGACGGTGATGACGTGGAGTTCCCCACCCTCCAGTCGGTGCTGGTGCACGCGGCCGAGGAGCGCGCCGCCCGCTATGAGCAGGCGATCGCCGCCGGTGTGGAGGCCAAGGAGCCGGAGGGCCCCGTCGCCGTCGTCGTGCCGCTGCTCGCCGGCCCGGACAACGCGCTGCTGCGCGTCATCCGCCAGGCCGTGATGGACAGCCGTGTCGCGGCCGATCTGACCGATGTGCTCGGCCCGCACCCGCTGCTCGCCGAGGCGCTGCACGTGCGCCTGTCGGAGGCCGGCCTGGCCCGCGCCGACCGCGCCCGGCTGTTCACCGTGGCCACGGCCGCGGACGGCATCATCCTCGCCTCTGTGGGCGGCGAGGAGGCCGTGCAGGCGGCCGGGATCACCGGCATGCTGCTCGCCGCGCGCCTGGCCGTGCCGGTGATGGCGGCGGCCCTGGACCAGGAGGGCTCGATCTCGGCCGTGGCCGACCAGCTGCGTTCCTCGGGCTCCCAGCAGCTGGCGCTGGCGCCGTATCTGATAGGGCCGGAGATCGACCCGAGCCTGGTCGCGGAGGCCGCTCAGGAGGCGGGCTGTTCCGCTGCCGAGGCGCTCGGCCCGTACCCGGCGATCGGCAAGCTCGCCCTGTCGAAGTACACGACGGCGCTGGGCATCGCCCCGCCGCAGCCGCAGGGCACGCCGGTCCGCTGACGCGCACCGCACAGCCGTAACGCCGAAGGGCCCCTCCTCAGCCGGGAGCGGGCCCTTCGGCGTGCGGTCAGGCCCCGCCGGCCTCCGGGCCGATGACCACGCAGGACGCCGCGGGCACCTCGATCGAGCCCTCGTAGCGCGGGAGTCCCGTGTCCGGGTCCACGGCGAACCAGGAGACGTCCCCGGAGCGCTCGTTCGCGACGTACAGGAAGCCGCCCGCCTCGGTGAGCGCGCGCGGCCAGTGTCCGGCGCAGGTGACCGTTCCGGTCAGCCGCAGTTCCTCGCCCTCGACGGCGAACGTCGACAGCACGTCCTCGCCGCGCGTCGCGGTCCACACGAAGCGGCCGTCGGGCGAGGCGACGATCCCCGAGGGATAGGCGTCGTCGGCCGGCGCACCCGCCAGTACGGGCACCTCCGCCAGCGGCTTCAGCGTGCCGTCGTCGGTGTCCCAGTGGCAGACGGTGACGGTGGGGGTGAGTTCGTTGACGACGTACGCGTAGGGGCGGTGCGGGTGGAAGGCCAGGTGGCGGGGTCCCGAGCCGGGCCGCAGGGCGATCTCCCGGTGGACGTCGAGGGTGCCGTCGGTCAGCGTGCACACCCGCAGCGAGTCGGTACCCAGGTCGACGCTGACCGCCCAGCGGCCGCTCGGGGCGGGCTGCACCTGGTGGGCGTGCGGGCCCTGCTGGCGTGGCGTGTGCGGGCCCGAGCCGGTGTGCTGGAGGACGGCGGACGGAGCGCCCGCGAGGCTGCCGTCGGGGCGGACGGGCACGGCGGTGACACTGCCGGAGCCGTAGTTGGCGGTCAGGACGTGCCCGGCGAAGAGGCTGAGGTGCGTGGGTCCGCCGGCGCCCACCGGTACCGGTGATCCGATGAGCTCCGGTTTGCCCCCGGTCACGCGGTACGCGGCCACCGCGCCCTCGGCCGTCTCACTGACCGCGTAGAGCGTGTCGCCGCCGGGCGACAGGGCCAGGTACGCGGGATCGGGCACGTCGCCCGTGCCTCCGAGGACGGTCAGCGCGCCGCTGTTCGCGGCCACGGACGCCGCCACGATCCCGGGTCCGCCGGCCGCCGTGAACGACCCGATGTAGGCCCGTGCCGCCCGCCTGCCACCGTCTGTCACCGCTGTCCCCTTTCGGTCGGGTGCCGTTCGGGGTGACGGTAGCAGCGGATCATGATCGGTCTAGACCAAGGGTGCCGAGTCGTCGGCGTGTGGGGTCGCGTGCCGCCCTCGCGCGGGCCGCCCTGACCTAGGGCCTGTATTGAGTTGCTCCGCGGCGTCGCGACGCCCGGCACGCACTCTCGCCGCACCGGCCAAATGCCCTAGTAGCTCCGCTACGAGGACATTCGTCCGGCACGCCGAGAGCACGCACCGAACGCCGCTCCTTCCTCCACGGAGCAACTCAATACAGGCCCTAGGGGTGACGTGCGCCGGCGGGACGCCGCTCCCCCGTCTCGCGGCTGCGACGGACGACGGGCGTGGCGCGCCGCCCGAGACCGGCGACACGATCCGCGAGGATCCGCCCCGGCCGCACGGCGGCGGCGCGACGGAGCGTGTACGGCGGCCAGTCGTGCCGCACGGGGAGTCGCGGGCCGTCCTTCAGCGTGGGCGGGGCCCTGGAGCCCGGCCGCCCGGACAGTACTGCCCCTGAGGGCCCGCCCGCGGGCCGCTCCCGCGCGGCTCGCGGGCGAGTGGGGCCGATGGAGGCGGAATTACCCGCCGGATGGCCTGATCCACCCTCCAGGTGGCCGACAAAAGCGACCGGACGGCCCGAGGGGCCGTTCCGACCGGCGGGGTCAGGCGCCGACGAGCGGCGACCCGGACGGTGCGCGCAGCGGCTGGGCGAGTTCTGCGAGAGCCCGCTCCAGGTCGTGCAGATGGGCCAGCGCGGGGTCGGACTCCGTCGGACGTACGGTGGGCGCGGTGACGTCCGCGCCACCGGTGAGCGCCTCGACCGCGGCCTCGACGCGCCAGCAGGCGGCGGCCAGGCGGGCGTCGTGCGAGGCCACCGGGTCGGCGGCGACGGCGACCAGGCCGCGGGTCTCGCGGGCGCAGTCGTCCAGCAGGGCCAGGACGTGGCGGGCGCGGCGCTTGCGGGCCGGCATCGGGTTCAGCGGGTGCACCAGCGGGGCGACCGCGAGCCGTACCCGGCCGAGCAGCTGTTCCAGTTCGGCCACCCGCGAGGCCGGGTCGGCGCTCTCGTCACCGGCGAGGCGTGCGGCGGCCTCGGCGGTGGCCGCGTGGACACAGCGCAGGGCCCGCTGGATCCAGGCGTCGGTGACGGCGTGGGTGGTGACGGGCAGCACGAACAGCACGGCCAGCACGGCGCCGAGCGCCCCGACGCCGGTCTCGGCGAGCCGCAGCGCCAGCAGGGCGGGATCGAGGACGCCCAGGAGGCCGTAGAGGAGCTCGGCGAGCACCGTGACGCAGAGCATCATCCAGGTGTAGGAGACGGCGGCCGTGTAGAAGACGCCGAAGACGCAGACGGCGAGGAGCGCGGCCGTGGGGACCGCCGCGCCGTGCAGCGGGACGGCGACGAGCAGGCCGAGGCCGATGCCGATCACCGTGCCGAGGACCCGGCGGAAGCCGCGGACCAGGGTCTCCCCGCGCGAGGTGGTGTTGACGAAGATCCACCAGGTGGCGCCGACGGCCCAGTACCAGCGCTGTCCGGACACCAGTTGGCCCACGACGAGGGCGAAGCCCGCGCCGGCGGTGGCCTGAATGGCCTGGCGCGTGGTCACGCGGGCCAGGCCGCTGCCGCCCGGCGGTGCGGGCACGGGCGCCGGGGGCAGGCGGCGTTCGTAGCACCACAGCCCGAAGCGCACCGCGGCCGCGGTGAGCAGGGACAGCAGTACGGCGGCGTAGAGCTCGGGCAGCTGCCCCGGGGTCGCCCGGAGGAACTGCGCCACGAAGAAGGTCATGAACGCGAACACACCGAGGCTGTGCCCGCGCGGCCCCCAGCGGCGGGCGTACACGCCGGCGCCGACGACGGCGAGGAAGGTGAGGTCGCGGGCGACCGGGTAGTCGTGCAGCTCGGCCGCCGCCGCGAGGACGGGGAGGCCGACGAGCGGCAGCAGCGCGGTGGTGACCATCTGCCCGCGGACGGTGGCGTCGGTGACGGTGAACAGGGCGAGCAGCGCGGCGAGCCCGCCGGTGACGGCACCGACGAGGGAGTGTCCGGCCAGTGCGCAGACCACGACCGCGAGCCCGATGCCGAGGACGGCCCGCACGGCGAAGCGCAACCGCGCCCGCCCCGGGTCCGACGCCGCGAACACCCTCTTCAGCACTGTTTCCGCCCCTCCGCACCGGCATGAAAAAGGCGCCGCGGGGTCCGCAGCGCCATCGACGGGTTCATTGCAGCATCAAGAGGCAACCTGGCTCAAGCGCCACCTAGAATGCTGAGCCGTTGGTATAGAAATGGCAGCCCCTTTACGTCCATCGGCGGGCCAACGGACCATGACGGACGAGGGGTGAGGGAAGGTGGACGCCATGGCCGTGGACGAGCTCGACACCCGCATCCTGCGGCTGCTGCTGGAGCAGCCCCGTACCAGCGTGCGCGAGTACGCCCGCATCCTCGGCGTGGCGCGCGGCACGTTGCAGGCCCGGCTGGACCGGCTGGAGCGGGACGGCGTGATCACCGGCACGGGGCCGATGCTGTCACCCGCCGCCCTCGGCCACCCGGTGCTGGCGTTCGTGCACATCGAGGTCACCCAGGGGCATCTGGACGACGTGGGCGACGAGCTCGCCGCCGTACCGGAGATCGTCGAGGCCTTCTCGATCACGGGCGGCGGGGACCTGCTGACCCGGGTGGTGGCACGCGACAACGCCCACCTGGAGGACGTGATCCAGAAGCTGATCAGCCTGCCCGGCGTGGTCCGTACCCGCACCGAGGTGGCCCTGCGTGAGCGCGTGCCGCACCGACTACTGCCGCTCGTGGAGTCGATCGGGCGGGCTGCGGCCCCGAAATGACCTTTGACATGCTGAGGTCATGAGCGGCCTCAGGAACACTTCGGTCATCTTCGATCTCGACGGAACACTCGTGGACAGCGAGCCCACCTACTACGAGGCCGGGCGTCACCTCCTGGCCGAGCACGGGGTTCCCGACTTCACCTGGTCCGACCACGAGCGCTACGTCGGCATCAGCACACTGGAGACGGTCACGCTCTGGAAGCGGGAGTACGGCCTTCGGCCCTCCGTCGAGGAGTTGCTCGCCGCCAAGAACCGCCGCTATCTGGACCTCGCCCGCACCGCCACGCGCGCGTACCCCGAGATGCGCGGATTCGTGGAGCTGCTGGCAGCCGAGGGCGTTCCGATGGCCGTGGCGTCGGGGTCGTCGCTGGAGGCCATCACGGAGATCCTGGCCGGCACGGGCCTGGACGCCCATCTGCGCACGGTCGTCTCGGCCGACGAGGTCGAGCGCGGCAAGCCCGCCCCCGACGTCTTCCTGGAGGCGGCCCGCCGACTGGGCGTCGCACCCGGCGACTGCGTGGTCATGGAGGACGCGGCCCCCGGCGCCGCCGCGGCGCACGCGGCCGGCATGCGCTGCATAGCGATCCCGTACGTGGCCGCACAGGCCGATGCCCCGGAGTTCGCGACGGCCGGGCTGCTGCTGCGAGGCGGCCAGGGAGAGTTCTCGGCCCGCGCGGCCTACGACTGGCTGTGCCGGACGAGTTAGCCCCTGATCCGTCGACGGGCCGAACGGCCGGAGCCCTCACCGGAATCGGCCTGAACTTAAACCCTCCAGACCCGTTGACCCCTGCCCGCCCCCTCCCTATCGTCTGGTCGACTGTCCGTACGTCGTTCGCTATACCGAACATGCGACCCCCCACGTGGAGGCACCCATGGCACCGCCCCTCTCCAGACGATCCCTCCTCCAGGCCGCCGCCCTCGCCGCGGCGGCCCCCGCGATCAGCTACACGGCAACCGGCCGGGCCTCGGCCGCCGTCCAGGAGGCGCAGGCCGTGACCGCCACCCCCGCCCGCTGGACCGTCCAGCCCTTCGCCCTCGACGACGTGGCCCTCAGGCCCGGGCTCTTCGCCGACAAGCGGCAGTTGATGCTCGACCACGCCCGCGGCTACGACGTCAACCGGCTGCTGCAGGTCTTCCGCGCCAACGCCGGGCTCTCCACCGGCGGTGCGGTCGCGCCCGGCGGCTGGGAGGGCCTGGACGGTGAGGCGAACGGCAATCTGCGCGGACACTACACCGGGCACTTCCTGACCATGCTGTCGCAGGCGTACGCCGGCACGGGCGAGCAGGTGTTCATCGACAGGATCCGCACCATGGTCGGGGCGCTGACCGAGGTGCGCGCCGCCCTGCGCAAGGATCCCGCCGTACTGAGCGTGAGCGGGAAGTTCGGTACCGCAGCCGAGAACGTCCGCGGGTCCTACCAGTACGTCGACCTCCCCGCCGCCGTCCTCGGCGGCGCCTCCGCGATCACCCTGTCCGCCTGGGTGAAGCCCACCCACGACGCCAACTGGACGCGGGTCTTCGACTTCGGGAACAACAACACCCGGTACATGTATCTGGCCGCCCGCAACGCCGCCGGCGTGCCGCGCTTCGCCCTCACGACCAACGGGCCGGGCGGCGAGCAGGGCATCGACGGCACCGCCGCGCTGCCGCTGAACCAGTGGAGCCACCTCGCGGTCACGATCGCGGGCGGCACCGGCACGCTGTACGTCAACGGCACCGCCGTGGCCCGCAACACGGCGATGACCCTCACCCCGGCCGCCCTCGGCACTCTCACCAACAACTGGCTCGGCCGTTCCAACTTCGCCACCGACCCCGTCTTCGCGGGCGCCTACGACGAGTTCAACGTCTGGTCGCGCGCCCTGACCGCGGCCGAGATCACGGACCTGCAGAGCCGCCGGGCCGCCGACGCCCCGGCCGGCCGCGGCAACCTGGCGTCGTACGCCTTCGACGAGACCTCCGGCGGCACCTTCGCGGACGCCTCCGGCCGTGGCCTCACCGCGACCCTGCGCCGGACCTGGGGCGGGCCCAGTCACCCCGGGTTCCTGGCGGCGTACCCGGAGACGCAGTTCATCGACCTGGAGTCGAGGACCGCCAGCGACTACACGAAGGTCTGGGCGCCGTACTACACCGCGCACAAGATCCTCAGGGGTGTGCTGGACGCCTACCTCACCACGGAGGACGCGCGGGCCCTCGACCTCGCGTCCGGCATGTGCGACTGGATGTACGCGCGGCTGTCCAAACTGCCCGAGGCCACCTTGCAGCGGATGTGGGGGCTGTTCTCCAGCGGCGAGTTCGGCGGCATCGTCGAGGCGATCTGCGATCTGCACGCGATCACCGGCAAGGCCGAACACCTCGCGCTGGCCAAGCTGTTCGACCTGGACCGGCTCATCGACAACTCCGCCGCGAACACCGACATCCTCGACGGGCTGCACGCCAACCAGCACATACCGATCTTCACCGGGTACCTACGGCTGTACGACGCGACCGGCGAGGCCCGCTACCTGGACGCCGCCCGGAACTTCTGGGGCATGGTCGTGCCGCACCGCATGTACGGCATCGGCGGCACCAGCACCGCCGAGTTCTGGAAGGCGCGGGACGCGATCGCGGGAACGATCAGCGACACCACCGCCGAGACGTGCTGTGCGTACAACATGCTGAAGCTGAGCCGGACGCTGTTCTTCCACGAGCAGCAGCCGAAGTACATGGACTACTACGAGCGGGCCCTCTACAACCAGGTCCTCGGCTCCAAGCAGGACAAGGCGGACGCCGAGAAGCCCCTGGTCACGTACTTCATCGGGCTGACGCCGGGCCATGTGCGCGACTACACGCCCAAGCAGGGCACCACCTGCTGCGAGGGCACCGGCATGGAGAGCGCCACCAAGTACCAGGACTCGGTGTACTTCAAGGCCGCCGACGGCAGCGCGCTGTACGTCAACCTGTACAGCCCCTCCCGACTGACCTGGGCCGAAAAGGGCGTGACGGTCACTCAGACGACCGCCTTCCCCCGGGAGCAGGGCACCACCCTCACCATCGGCGGGGGCAGCGCCGCCTTCGCCCTGCGGCTGCGGGTGCCGTCGTGGGCGACCGCCGGGTTCCGGGTGACGGTCAACGGCAGTGCGGTGAGCGGGACTCCGACGCCGGGAAGCTACTTCACCGTGTCGCGGACATGGCGGAGTGGGGACACCGTGCGCATCTCCATGCCCTTCCGGCTGCGCGTGGAGAAGGCGATCGACGACCCGTCGCTGCAGACCCTGTTCTACGGCCCGGTCAATCTCGTCAGCCGCAACGCCGCCACGAGCCACCTTCAGCTGGGCCTGTACCGCAACGCCGGCCTCTCCGGCGACCTGCTGCCCTCGCTCGCCCCGGTGAGCGGCAAGCCGCTGCACTACACCCTCGCGGGCACGGAGTTCGCCCCCTTCTTCGAGGGCACCGAGGACCCGACCCACGCCTACTTCCGTCGCTCCGAACCCCGGGTGGTCTTCGGCAACTCCGACTCCGGCGTCGCCAACCCCGCGAAGTCCGACGGCACCACTCTGCTGGACGAGATCTGGGCCGGGGCTCCGTTCGGCAACAAGGGCGCGCTGGTCACGCGCGTGCGGTCCACCGTGAACGCGTGGGTCACCGCGGGTCGGCTGAGCCAGGCCGCCGGGCAGACGGTGGTGCGTACGGCGGAGCAGGCGACGTACGCCCCCTGAACCGCCGTGCCCCGCCGCCCGCTAGGACCGGCGGCGGGGCTTGCCTCGCCGGGCGCCCTTGGCACCCTTGGCGCCCTTGGCCCCGCCTGAGCCCCCGGAGCCCCCGGAGCCCCCACGGTGACTCCGGCCGGTTCCGGGCTGCTTCCCCGAGCCGCGGCCGCCGTCGGGGTGCTTGCGCCTGGGCTGCTCCTTGGCGGCCGGGGCCTGGGACGTCGTACGACCCCGGGTGCTGTTGAGCGTGCGGCCGCGGACGACGCCGATGAGGTCCTCGACCAGGTCGGTGGTCGCCTCCTCCGGCCAGGACAGCGCGACACTCGACTGGGGGGCGTCCACGAGTGGCCGGTAGGTGAGGTCCTTGCGGTGGTGGAGACGGGCCAGCGACTGGGGTACGACGAGCAGGCCGACGTTCGCCGCGACGAGCTCGACGGCGTCCGCGGTGGTGGCGGGGCGCTCGAAGGCGGGCTGCCCCGGCGGCCGCTCCCAGTCGAGGACGTCGTCGAGGGGGTGGAAGACGACCTCGTCGGCCAGGTCCTCGGTGGTCACCTCGTCGACCGCCGCGATGACGTGGTCCTTGGGGACCACGACGACCGTGGCCTCGGTGTAGAGGGGGATCGCGCTGAGGACCGTACGGTCGACGGGCAGCCGTACGAAACCGGCGTCCGCGTCACCGTCACGGAGCGCGCCCGGCGCCTCGGCGGCGGTCACCGGGTGGAGGGTGAGGGGGACGTCCGGGAAGCGCTCGTTCCAGATCCGCACCCACTTCGAGGGGGTCACTCCCGGGACGTACGCGAGCCTGAACGAGGGGGGGACTTCCGAGCCTGTCACCTGGCCAGGTTACCGGCCGTGGTCAGCGGCGGTTCACCCAGTCGATACCCTTGAGACCATGACGTCGCACCAAAGCACCCAGACCATGAAGCCCGCGACCGCGGCGAAGAAGCTGGGTGTGTACCTCGAAGCCACCCCCGCCGAGTTCCGGGAGGGCGTGGTCACGCGCGCGGAGCTGAACGCGCTCCAGGCCGACCCGCCGCAGTGGCTGCGCGACCTGCGACGCGACGGCCCGCACCCCCGTCCCGTCGTCGCGCAGAAGCTGGGGGTCTCCATCGCCGGGCTGGCCCGCGGCGGTGTCGCGGAGGCCCTCACCACCGAGCAGATCGAGGCGCTGAAGCAGGAGCAGCCCGAGTGGCTGCAGAAGGAGCGCGCGACCCAGGCCGAGGTCCGCAAGGAGGCGGCCCGCCTCAGGCAGCGGGACGCGGAGCGCACGGCAGAGGGCTCCTGACCTGACCGTCGCCGCGCGCGTCCGGCCCGCCTGCCGCCGACCGGCTCGGTCGGCGGGGGGCCACTCAAGCGGCAGCCGTCAGCTGTCGTAGTCGACCGTCACCGTCTCCGAGACGGGGTACGACTGGCAGGTCAGCACGTAACCCGCGGCCACTTCGGCCGGTTCCAGGGCGAAGTTGCGGCGCATGTCCGCCTTGCCGTCGGTGACCAGGGCACGGCAGGTGCCGCAGACACCGCCCTTGCAGGCGAACGGCAGGTCGGGGCGGGTCCGTTGGGCGCCGTCGAGGAGGGTTCGTTCGCGCGGCAGGGCCGCGGTGGTGGAACGGCCGTCGAGGGTGACGGTGACCTGGCTGACGGGTCCGCGCGGGCCTGCTTCCTCGTGGTGCACCTCCCGGACGGGCTCGTCGTCGGCGAAGAACAGCTCCTGGTGGACCCGCTCCGCGGGGACCCCGAGCCCCTCCAGTACCCGCTGTGCGTCCCGGACCATGCCGTGCGGGCCGCACAGCCACCAGTGGTCGGCGGTCGTCACGTCGACCAGCGCGTCGACGAGCGTCGCGAGCCGGTCGGCGTCGATACGGCCGGAGAGCACCTCGGCCTCGCGGGGCTCGCGGGAGAGCACGTGGGCGAGCTGGAACCGGGTCGGGTAGAGGTCCTTCAGGTCCGCGAGCTCGTCGGCGAACATCACGGTGCCGGTACGGCGGTTGCCGTAGAAGAGGGTGACCGTCGAGCGGGAGTCGGCGGCCAGGACGGACTCGGCGATGGACATCATCGGCGTGATGCCGGAACCGGCCGCGATCAGTACGTGATGGCCGGGCGTGGTGAGGTCGGGCGTGAAGGCGCCGGTGGGGGCCATCACCTCGACGGTGTCGCCGGGGTGGACGTCGTTGACGAGCCACGAGGAGAACAGGCCGCCGGGCACGACCCGGACACCGATCCGCGGGCTCGACCCGACCGGCGAACAGATCGAGTACGAGCGCCGCTCGTCCCGCCCGTCGATCTCGCGCCGCAAGGTCAGCGACTGTCCGGGCTCGAAGGCGAACTCCTCGGCCAGCTCCTCCGGGATGTCGAAGCCGACGGCGACCGCGTCCGCGCACAGGGGCGTCACGGCGGCGACGCGCAGGGGGTGGAAGGCCGGACGGCGGCGGGTGCGCGGGCGTACCGCCGCAGCCGTCTGTGCTTCCTTCAGGCCTTCCATTCAGATCTCCTTGACGTACTCGAACGGCTCGCGGCAGGCGCGGCAGCGCCACAGGGCCTTGCAGGACGTGGCGGCGAAGCGGGAGGTCTCCTCGGTGTTCGCCGAGCCGCAGCGCGGACAGGTCACCGCGTGCCGGGTGGGGGACAGGACGAGCCTGACGGGGCCGCCGTGCGGTGCGGGGCCGGGCGGGGCGATGCCGTGCTCGGTGAGCTTGCGGCGGCCGGCCGGGGTGATCCAGTCGCTGGTCCACGGCGGGTCGAGGACCGTACGGATCTCCACGCGCGCGTACCCGGCCGCACGCAGCCGCGCCGCCACGTCCGCGCGCATCTCCGCCATCGCCGGGCAGCCGGAGTAGGTCGGGGTCAGGCTCGCGACCACCGTGCCGTCCTCGGTCAGCTCGACGTCGCGCAGCACGCCCAGGTCGGCCAGGGTGAGCATGGGCAGCTCGGGGTCCGGCACCTGTTCGGCGACGTGCCGGGCGCGCCGTGCGGCGGGCAGCGTGGTCACCATGTCGCCTCCGGGTGGGCCCGGGCCACGCCCTGCAACTCGGCCAGCAGCGGGGCGAGATGCTCGGTGTGCTGGCCGTCGCGGCCGGATCCGGGCAGCGGGCGGTACACCGGCATGGGCAGTCCGGCCGCCTGGGTGACCTGGCGCAGGACGGCGACGACCTCGTCGCGTACGTCGTACGCCGTGAACAACTCCCCCAGGTAGGGGGCCACTTGTTCCAGGGCCTTGCGGGTCCGGCGGTGCGACTCCTCCGTGCCGTCGCCCAGGCGCACCGTCCACTCCGCCGCGTACTGCCGGTGGTAGGCCAGCTCCTTGACGCCCTTCGTGGCGATCGCCGCCAGCACGGGGTCCGGGTGGGACGCCAGCCGCTCGAAGTGGGCGAGGCGCCAGCTGGAGAGCAGCAGGAGCCGCACGATGGAGAACGCGAAGTCGCCGTTGGGTGCTTCGGCCAGGCGTACGTTGCGGAAGTCGGCGGCGTCGCGGAAGTAGGCGTAGGCGTCCTCGTCGCGTCCGGTGCCGTCGGCCTGGCCGGCGCGGGAGTAGAGCAGGCGGGCCTGGCCGAGGAGATCGAGGCCGATGTTGGCCAGCGCGACCTCCTCCTCCAGCTCGGGAGCCCGGGTGATCCACTCGGCGAGACGCTGGGCCGAGACCAGGGCGTCGTCGGCCAACGCGACGCAGAGGGCGGCGAGTTCACCGGCGTCGATGCCCTGGGGCACCGTGGTGTCCACGCCGTGCAGGGGGTCCTCGAAGCCGGTGCCGTAGGCCCAGCGGGCGTCGTCCTCGTGTCCCTCGGCGAGGGTCAGATAGACGTGGTCGTCACTCATGCCCTCTCCTTCAGATGTGCGGGACGTCGTCGGGGATGTCGTAGAAGGTCGGGTGGCGGTAGACCTTGTCGGCGCTCGGCTCGAAGAACGGGTCCTTCTCGTCGCGGGTCGAGGCGGTGATGTGCTCCGAGCGCACCACCCAGATGGACACGCCCTCGTTGCGGCGCGTGTACAGGTCGCGCGCGTGGGTGAGCGCCATCCGGTCGTCGGCGGCGTGCAGCGAGCCCACGTGGACGTGGTTGAGCCCGCGCTTGCCCCGTACGAACACCTCGTACAGCGGCCAGTCCTGCTTGTCGGCGCTCATGCCGCCGCTCCCTTCTCGGCACGGGCGGCCTGCTTGGCCGCGTGGGCGGTGGCCGCCTCCCGCACCCAGGCGCCCTCCTCGTGGGCGCTCCTGCGCCGCTGCATCCGCTGGTCGTTGCACGGCCCGTCGCCCTTGATGACCCGCATCAGCTCGTCCCAGTCGGGGGTGCCGAAGTCGTGGTGGCCGCGCTCGGCGTTCCAGCGCAGCTCCGGGTCGGGCAGGGTGACGCCGAGCTTCTCGGCCTGCGGGACGGTCATGTCGACGAAGCGCTGACGCAGCTCGTCGTTGCTGTGCCGCTTGATCTTCCAGGCCATCGACTGCGCGGAGTTGGGCGAGGCGTCGTCGGGCGGACCGAACATCATCAACGACGGCCACCACCAGCGGTTCACGGCGTCCTGCACCATCTCCCGCTGGGCCTCGGTGCCGCGCATCATCGTCATCAGCAGCTCGTAGCCCTGCCGCTGGTGGAACGACTCCTCCTTGCAGATCCGCACCATCGCGCGCGCGTACGGCCCGTAGGAACTGCGGCACAGCGGGACCTGGTTGCAGATCGCCGCGCCGTCCACGAACCAGCCGATCACGCCGACGTCGGCGAAGCTCACGGTCGGGTAGTTGAAGATCGACGAGTACTTCTGGCGGCCCTCGATGAGCCGGTTCGTCAGCTCCGCGCGGTCGGTCCCCAGGGTCTCCGCCGCCGAGTACAGATACAGCCCGTGCCCGGCCTCGTCCTGCACCTTCGCGAAGAGGATCGCCTTGCGCCGCAGGGAGGGCGCCTTCGTGATCCACTCCCCCTCCGGCTGCATGCCGATGATCTCCGAGTGGGCGTGCTGCGCGATCTGGCGGATCAAGGTCCTGCGGTAGCCGTCGGGCATCCAGTCCCGCGGCTCGATCCGCTGGTCGCGCGAGATCGTCGCGTCGAAGTGCTCTTGCAGCTGCTCCGTCATCGATACCAGCTTCCGACTTCCGGCTTCCCAACCGACCATTCGTTCGGTACCAGTGTGACTTGTTTTCGGATGCCGAGCAAGACCCGTCACGCAAGTCAGAGCCGCCCCGGATACCGGGGAGGGGTATCCGGGGCGGCTCCGGGGAAGGGATCGTCTCACTTCCCCCCGTCGGGCACCTTCAGCTTGTCCCAGCTGACCTTGCCGGGGATGCCGTCCGCGTCCTTGCCCTTGAAGTGGAGCTTCTGCTGCCAGGCGGCGTAGGAGCGGCGGTCGGCCTCGGTCCACTCCGGGCTCGGGCCCTCCTCGTAGCGGCCGCAGCCCTCGGCGACCAGGCGGTGGCCCATGGCCGTGATGATCGGGGACTTCTGGCCGATGTGGAAGAAGCCGCTGCCGGGGAACGGCACATGCTTCGGCTTGGGCACGGGCTTCGGGTCGGGGGTGGTGTCGCCGCCCCCACCGCCACCGCCGCCCTTCAGCCGTTGCGCGATGCGCTTGCGCATTCCGTCCATGGTGAAGCCGCGCGGGTCCTGCTTGCCGGGCTGCCACTCCTTGTGGCCGATGACCGAGCGCTCGCTCCAGCCGTGGTGGCGGCAGATCGCGGCCGAGACCTTCTCGATGGCCTCCTTCTGCGCCTCGGGCCAGGGATCCTTGCCGTCGCCGAGGTTGATGCACTCGAAGCCGTAGAAGCGGGCGTTGCCGTCGGTGTCGGCCTCGTTGTCGTGCGGCAACCTCGACTCGTTGATCACGGCGCGCAGGACGTCGCTGTCACCGAGACCGGCGTGGTTGGCGCGGCCGTTGCCGACGAGGTGGATCTCGCCCTTCTTGTCTATGACGCCGTGGCAGAGCGGGCCGGGCAGGCCGGAGTAGCCGTTGTAGCAGATGTTCACCGAGGCCTCGGTGCCCTTGGTGACGGTGTGGTGGATCATCACGCCGTTCACCGGGCCCCAGGCGCCCTTGCTGTTGCGGTTGTGGGTGCGCCAGCTGCGCACCTCGTGGACCGTCAGACCCTCCGCGCGGAGGATCTCCACCATCTTGGACGCGCTCAGGGGCTTGGCCATCAGTTGTCTCCTTCCGCCGCGGCCTCCGCGTCCGCGGTGGTCTGCGACCTCCCGCCCGACGGGTCCTCCGCCAGCTGCTCCTCGCGGCGCGCCTGCTCCTCAGCCGCGAGCGTCGCCTCGTCGGCGGCCGGGATGCTGCTGGCCAGGGGGTTGAAGGCGAGGCGCAGATCGACCGTGCCACCCTCACCCTTGACCAGGGCCAGCGGCGCGAAGGCGCGGACGATGCCGGAGGGGCCCTGGAGCAGCGGGCGGCGCGCGGCGTCCGTGGGCCACTCGACGCGTCCGGTGGCGGTGCGGGCGGGGATGATCCAGTGGTCGCCGGTGCGGTAGGCGGCGCCCTTGGCGAAGTACACCTCGACCCCGTCCTCCAGCGGCAGCCACTCCCCCTCGGCGACGGGAACCGCGCCGCCCTTCAGGGCGGTCGTACGGCCCTTGCGCCTCGGTCCGCCGTGGTGGTCCCAGCGGCGCAGGAACGGGTTGAGGTGGGGCAGCCGGCCGACGGACTGGTCGGGCTCGGCGCTGAGGCGGACGCGGCGGCCCGGCAGGTCCAGTTCCTCGACCCGGAGCAGGGGCAGGGGTTCGAGGCGGGAGGCGTACGCGGTGTCGGTGAGCTCCACGTGGTCGCCGACGTCCAGGTCCAGCTTGTCGTCGTGCCCGAGGGACGCCAACTGCACCCAGGTGCCGTCGAGTTCGTCGACCGGGAAGACCACGGAGCCGTTCTCCCGGGACCACTTGAAGGTGGCGTCCTTCGCGTCGCCGCCCGCGTGCACCTCGACGCGGTACAGCTGGTTCTCCGGGCCACGGTAGCGGGCGTCCGGCTTGACCAGGCAGGGGTCCTCGTCGGCGTGGTCGGGCCGCTCGCTGCGGGCGGCCAGGCGTGCGGTGGGCGCGGCCTGCTTCTGCGCCCACTTGTCGAAGGCGGCGCGGACGACCTCCTTGGACGGGTCGGTCTCCTCGATGTCCAGCGCGGCCAGCGACAGCGGCAGCACCTGCCAGACGACCTTCACACGGGCGGCCGTGTCGGGCATCGCGGCGCCGAGAGCGACTTCCCGCAGGGCCGGGTCCTCGGCGGCGGAGACGGCGCGCTCCCACACGTTCAGGTAGACCACGAACGGCGACGTGGCAGGCGAGGGCAGCCGGTCGCCGGGCTTCTCCGGGTCGCGGAAGCCGTCGGGCTGGTCCCAGTAGGTCCAGTACGCGGGCGGGGCGGCGGCCTCCTGCTCCTGCTCGCCGGCGTCGTCCGGGACGGGCACGCCGGGCGCCGGGCGGGTCGCGTCGACCAGGATGCCGTCGACGTAGTACCGGCCGCCGCGGATGTGCAGCGTGTCGATGTCGTGCTTGCCGCCCACATAGTCGATCTTGAAGCCGGCGGCGTCGCGCGGCCCCCCGTGCCGGCCGATCAGGTCGGCGGCGAGCGTGCGGGCCTGGTGGAGCTGGATCGCGGTCTGCTCGTTGATGTCGGCGTCGAGCTGAACGCGCCCCTGCTGGGCGATGACCGCCGAGTAGCGCCGCTGCGGGCGGAACGTGAGGCGGGAGAGGTCAGCGTGCATGAAGGGGGTCCCCCTGGTTCAGGAAAGTGCGGGTAGGGCTTACGACGGCGAAGCGCACGTCATGGCTCATGTCTCGCCTCACGTCACGAAGAAGATCCCGGCGTCCGTGCCCGCCGGGGTGTACTCCGCGAGCCGTGCCCTGAGGCCGTCCTCGCGCTGCGGCCGGTACAGGTCGTGGAAGGCGCCCATCTCGGCGCCGTCGTCCGAGCCGCGCCGGATCTCCTCGGCGCACCGGTCGGCGAGGAGCCCGTACCAGGGAGTCCCGTAGCGCTCGGAGGTGAACAACGGCCGTACGCGACCGGCCTGTTCGGGCCCGGCCAGGTCGGGCTGGCAGCGGTACCGGCGCGGGGTGCGCGATCCGGCCGGAACGTAGGAGTACCGCAGGCAGCCGATGCCGCGCCGGGCCACGTGCAGCCGGCCGGTGAAGACCGAGTTCTCGGCGATCTTCACCGCGTGCGTGTGGATCTCGCCGATGACGGTGGTGCGGTGCAGATGCAGCACCGCGTGCGCGTGCCGGCAGTCCGGTGCGGACAGGGCCTCGCGGTCACTGCCCGTCGCGTCGAGGATGCTGTCGCGCAGGTGGATGTCGAGGGGGTCCTCGCTCACCTCGTCGCCGATGACCTCGATGGTGCCGAGGATGCTGTGCTCGATCTGGAGGCACGCGGTGGTGCGGTCCAGGACGATGCTGGGCTCCTCCGGCGAGTGCGGATCGCACTCGGGCTCCAGCGACCAGCCGGGGACGAGCGTGGAGTGCCGCACGACGACCGCGCCCATGGGGCCCGTGACGTTGATGCCGCGTCCGGCGACCAGCAGGCCGTCGAGGACGATCCGCGGACGTTCGTGCGGGGCGCAGTCCTCGGACACCGCACGGATGTTGAGGGCGTCGGGGCGGTTGCTGTACCAGTCGAGCAGGCGGATCACCGGCCGGGTGCCCTCGGCCGCCCGCACTTCGAGGCGGTCGCCGGGGTCTAGGTCGAAGTCCAGCTGCTCCTGGTAGGCGCCGCTGTGCGTGATCTCGATGATGCCGCAAGCGCCGGTCCGGTCGGCCCGGCGGTCGTGCTGCCAGGCCCGGTAGGCGTCCATGATCTGGCGGTACGGCTGCCCGGGCCCGACCCGGTAGACCTCGGCGTCGGGACGCGGCTCGCGGTCGAGCCGGTCGTACTCGCCGCCGCCCGTGTCGGCGGCGGACGCGTAGTGGTAGTCCACCCACACGCCCTGCCGGGGCGCCGACCGCGACCCGAACGCGATGCGCCCGAGCTCCGGGTCGACGGCGACCTGGCCGCGCCCCGGCCGGTAGCGCCAGTCGGACAGGTCGGCGACCACGATGTCCGACGGCGGTACGGGCTGGTCCTCGCCGTCGCGCCGGATGACCAGGCTCTTGCCGGGGCCGTAGTAGTCGGCGAGCCGGTCGTGGAGCTGGCGGCGGGTGACGAACGCCGGGACGTTGTCGATGGTCGCGATGTGCGTGGGCGACGGCTCCGGGAACGGCTTGGTGACCAGCGGGGTGTCGTTGCCCAGGATCGAGAAGGTGTAGAGGTTGCGGGCGCGGTCGATGCAGTACGCCGGGGACTGCGTGAGCGAGTGCGCCTTCAGCCGCCAGACGAAGAGCGCGACCCCCGCTGGAGTCCAACCACCCTGTCGGTGCCGGGAGTTGGCGCGGCGGACGTCGACCGTGCGCGCCGTCGCGCCGAAAGCGCCGCCCGCGAGGTCGAGGGCGGAGTTGTCGCGCAGGTCGACGAGACGGCCGCGCTCGCCGCGGTGGACGCCGGTGTCGCCGTACAGCTTCACGGGCTGGGTGTGGGAGACCTGCCGGGACAGCTCGACGGCGCGGGCGGGCCAGCCGGTGACCTGGTCGGCGAGTTCCTCCAGGAGGTGGAGGGTGCCCTTGCGGCGGCGGTTGGCGACGGTCGCGGCCACGTCGGCGCGCGGGGCGATGGCCTCGGCGAGGGCGGCGCGGCCGCCTTCGTGCAGGCCGGCCGTCAGGACCCGCTCGTAGCCGGGCAGGGTGCGATAGCCGACCAGGTCGCCGAGGTACGGCAGCACCCAGGGCGCCGCCGTCTCCACGAACAGGTCCTCGTAGCCCTGCTGGACGCCGTCGCGGACCCGGTCGAGCTGCTCGGCGATCACCGCGAGCAGTGCGCGCAGCGGTTCGCCCTCCTCGGCGTCGCGCAGCAGATGCCAGCGAGGCAGCAGGGCGGCGAGTCCGTCCGGCTCCCTGGACGTGCTCGCCGGGGCCGTGGTCTCCAACTGGACGTCCGGGGACATCACTTGACCTCCGTCAGAATCAGGGTGTCCGCGGCCCTCGGCGACAGCATGGCGAGCTGCGCCGGGCGGATTCCGCGGAAGACGAACACCGAACGGCCCTTGGCCAGGCGCCGGGTGTCGGTGATGTCGGGGTTGAGGCGCAGGAGTTCGGCGAGCGGGACGCCGTACTTCGCGCAGATCTCCGACAGTGTCTCGCCGTCGGCGGCGCGCACCGTGTGGATCTTCTCGTCGTACGTCGCCTCACGCGCCGGGACCGACGCCCTGGGCGGGCCGGGGTCGGTGAGGATCCCGGTGAGTTCCTCCGGCGTGGCGGACGCGGGGACGCCGGTGAAGACGTCGACGTCCACGTAGTCGACGCCGGGCACGGAGTGGGCCGTGGCCAGGACGTCCGAGAGCCGGGCGGGTCGGCCCAACTCCCGTCCCTCGTAGCCGAGTCGGTGGAGCAGCGCCTGGCGCAGCCGGGGCTCGACGATCTCCCAGGCATGGTCCCTGGCCACCTTCACCTTGGCCGCGACGAGCAGCAGGACCAGCTCCCGCACGTCCACCCGGACCGTGAGGTTGAGGTCCCCGTACTCGGTCAGCGCCCCGCGCAGGGCCCTGAGGGTGTCCGAGTCGCCGTCGATCGGCACGTCGTCCGTTCCCGCGACCGTCACGTGCAGCACACGTCGCAGCCCGTCGAAGAGTTCACGCGCGGCGGCCCGGCCGATGCCGGCCCGGGAGCGGGCGAAGTCCTCGTAGTCGGACGCGGAGACCAGCCGGTCCAGCGCCGACACGGCGAGCGGGATCGTACGGCGGGTCAGGCCGGGGCCGTCCGCGTCGGCGCCGCCCTTCGCCGGGCGCGGGTTGGTCACCTGGGTGACGCCGAGGGGCCGGGTGAGGGGCTGGGTGACGCGGTCGGCGGCGACGTTGGCGGCCTTGCCGGTGCCGAAGCGGTAGCGGGCGCGGATGTTCTCGTGGCCGGAGGGGAGCCGGGCCCCGTTGACTCCGTCGCCGAAGGTCACCGTCGTACGGCCGTCGGCGGTGGAGCCGGTGATGTAGACGCGCTCGCCCGGGCCGCGTCCGGCGAGACTGTCGACCTCGTGCCACCGGACGCCGTCGACCCGTACCTCCAGCACCGGCGTGGCACCGAGGGGGTTGTCGTCGGCGAGCCAGGTGAGCGGGGACTGCCAGAGCGCGAACGTCTGGTTCGTACGGTCCGAGTCACCGCTGCCGATGGCCTCCTCGCGGCTCTCACCGTGGCTGGCCTCGACCACGTTGCCGAGGATCCTGACGGTCTCGCGCCGGTAGCGGTGGGCGAGGTCGGCGGTCAGGGTGAGCCTGGTGTGGACGTGGTCGCCGGGCAGCCGCGGGTCGACGGCCGCGTCGGCGGCGGCGAGGGTGACGACTTCGGTGGCCTGGACGCCCGCGGTCCCCGGGATGTCGCTGCGCTCGCCGGTGACGACG
Source organism: Streptomyces viridochromogenes (assembly GCF_001270495.1). Classification (GTDB taxonomy): domain Bacteria; phylum Actinomycetota; class Actinomycetes; order Streptomycetales; family Streptomycetaceae; genus Streptomyces; species Streptomyces viridochromogenes_A. Next base: position 39,707 of record NZ_LGUR01000194.1, on the reverse strand, counting down.
AGAGTCCGGCCGGCGCGCAACCCGTCGTACAGCTGGGCGAGTTCGATCTCGTTGCCGTGGACGTCCTCGCCGAGCGGTTCGTCGGCCGGGCGCAGGGGTGCACCGGCCGCGTGGACGGTGGTGTCCCGGATGTGCGAGAGCAGGACGTCGAACTCGTCCAACCACGGTTCGGCGAGGGTGAGTTCGGTGCCGCGTCCGGTGATGCCGTAGTTGGTGTACGCCGCCGTACGCGCCGCCACGACCTGGGTGGTGACGAACGCGAGCTTGGCGTCGCCGGGCACACCGTCCTGGGCGCCCTTGGCGGGGCGCTGGATCGCGACCCAGCTGCCGACGGTGATGCCGGTGTGGACCGTGTCCAGCTGGAGGACACGGCGGTTCAGCGGCTCGGGCTTGCTGGCAATGACAACCTCGACGTTGGGCTCGGTGGTGCCCACCGTGTACTTGAGGCTCACCTCGTACTCGCCGTGGGTGAACTGCTCGCTCGCGTTCGGCCGCAGGGCGATCTGCTCGGAGGTGCCGTTGTGGACGCCGACGTGGACCAGGCCCTCGTCGTCCGGCCGGGACACGAAGAGCGTGCGCTCGGGCAGACCCGACAGGAGGCGGGCCGTGACGCCGGGCTCCTGGGAGTCGGAGGGACGCCGGTTGAGCCAGTTCAGGTCGCGGTCCTGGCCGGAGCGCACCGACAGCTCGATGCGGCCCGTGCCGAGCGGGAAGGTCAGCGGCTGGGTGACGGGCAGGTTCTCGGCGCGCTGGTCGGAGCTGCTGCCCTCGACGTACTGGAACTCGGCCCGGACCGGCGTCCTGCCCGACGTGTCGTACACGACGCGCATGCTCGCCAGCACGGCACCGGTCAGCGGCCAGTCGGCGGTACGGATGACCCGGCCGCGGTCGTCCTGGACCGGCTTGAGCGGGGCCGTGGCGCCGAAGGGGGCGGCGGTGACCCGCATGGCGAGGAGTTCGCGGAGCAGTGGCGGGGTGCCGGGGGCGGCGGCTGTGCGCCAGGCCGGGTAGAGGGTGCCGAGGCCGGGGTTGAGGGCGGAGAGCAGGCGGGCGGTGTCGCTGCCCGGACGCTGGGAACCGTTGCCGCCGCGCGGCGCGGGGGTCGAGGCGCGCAGGGCGGGCAGGACAGCGCCCAGGGCTTGCAGAGCCGCGGCGCGCGAGTCGCCCTCCAGGGGCGCGGGGCTGTGTCGATGTGCGGCTCCGCCGCGGGGCGCGACCAGCCCCGACGGCACCGCGGACGACCGACTACCTGGCTCCTCCGATTGCGCCGGCGCCAACTCCAGGGCACGTTGCGTGAGCTCGGCCAGCACCGCCTCCAACTGCTCGAACCAGGCGGCGACGTCGTCATACGCCTCGGCCAACACCTGAGCCTCACCAAGACGCGCGACCGGTTCCGCGAGACGAGCCGCAAGCCGTTCGGGACTCTTGATGCCGTCCAGGTCACCCCGCAGGGGAGCGAGCACCTGGTCCTCGAAGTCCTCGATCAGCCGACTGACGGGCCGAGGGTTCGGCACCTCGGGCGTAGGCGGCTCATCCCCCGGCTCCCCCGGTGCGGCCGGCGCGGCAGTCCACCGCCGCACCTCGTCGACCAGCTCCTTCAACGTCGGCGGCGCGGACTGCGGCAGCGAGATCGCCGTGATCTCGTCCTCCCGGTCGACCCGCGCCTTCGCGACAGGCAGCAACTTCCGTTCGCCACCCGCCCGTTCACCGAAGACGAACAGCAACTGGTCCCCGGTCTGGAGCGAGTTCGCCGTGCCCTCGACGAACAGCTCCGAGCGGCGCTCCAGGTCCGCGGGGGTGACGAGTGAGGGGCGCCGACGGCGCACCTTCAACTCGTTCCAGTCCCAGCGGGCCGTGAGGTCACGGCTGGTCTCGAAGGTGAGGGACTGCTCGTCGGCGGAGGCCGGCACGCTGTGGCTGCGGGCGCCGCGCGGGATGGTGACCGGCAGCGCCTCCGCGCGCGGGTCGCGTTCCAGCGTGTACGCCAGATGCGTGGCGGCGGCGACGCCGGGGCGCGGGCGGTGGCCGACGAGGCGGCCGAGCAGGACCAGGGAGCGGTGCTCGTTGGCCGTGCGGATGTAGGCCTCGTCCGCGATGCGCTCGGAGTGGAAGGTGAGCAGGTCACCGAGGACGGCGGTGGCGTCGAGGAGGCCGATCGCCGGGTCGTCGGGGGTGCGCACGGTCAGGCCACCCAGCGCCGGGTAGGCCGGTGAGGCGAGGCGGTCGAGGAGGGCGGCCAGGAAGGAGCCGTACTCGCCGACGCGGTAGTCGAGGGCCGTGCGGCCGGGCGGGTTGTGCACGGGAGCCGGGGCGAGGCGCTCGTCGTGGCCGCCGCGGCAGGCGCCGCCGCAGGTGCAGTCGTCGGTGATCGTGCCCTCGGTCGTCATGGTCTCGCTCATCGGGCACCTCCCAGGGAAATCGCCAGCCGGCCGTTCTCCGGCCGGTCCGGGTCGTTGTCGCAGGTGGCGATCTCCAGCGGGCCGAGCCGCAGCACGCCGTCCTCCTTCTCTCCTCGGTCCGGCTCGAACAGCCTTTGCAGTCGGGTGACTTGGACGCTCGCCACGCCGGGCACGGCTGCCGCGACGGCGACGAGCCGGCTGAGCCGCACCGGTTCGCCGAACGTCAGCGCGTCCGGGTGGAAGAAGCCGAGGCGCCCGTCCGCGAGGCGGCCGTTGCCCAGGACGCGGTACAGCTCGGCCAGGATCTGCCCGTGCTGGTGGCCCGGCTCGGCGCACACGCTCAGCGCGATGTCCAACGGGACGAGACGCGCCGCGCCGACCACGAGGTCGTGGCCGATGCGCCGGTACGACTCCAGGGACTGGGCGACCGAGGCCAGCAGCTCGGCCGACGGGGCGCCGGTGCCGTAGGCGTCGATCGCGATGTGCGCCTCCTGGACGCTGCCCGTCCAGCGCAGCTCCGCCGCCGCCCGCTGGACGCCGGGCAGGGCGGAGGCGAGGGCCGCGTAGTCGTCGGCGGTGACCGCGCGCAGCCGGGTGCGGCGCAGGTCGAGCGGGGCCAACTGGCGTACCTGCTCGACGGGTTCGGGCGCCGTGCCGCCGACAGCCGGGAGCGGGTTGCGGACCACGGCGGCGGGCGGGGGCTCGCAGTCGGCCTGGACGACGAGGTGGTTGATGGCCTCCGCGCCTACGTTGCCGGCCGTTCCGCCACCGAGGCGGTAGTGCAGGGCGAGCCGGGATCCGGGGGTCGGCTTCGCGCCGTGGCGTCCGTCGCCGAACCGCAGGGCGAGACGGCCGTCGTCCTCCAGTTCGCCGACGAAGTGCCGGTCGCGGGGGCCGCTTTCGAGCAGGTCGCGGCGCGGCTCCCACACCGAGGTCTCGCCCTCGTCGACGCGTACGGCGGGCAGGGCGTGCCGCGGGTCCTGGGCGAGGGCGTCGGTCGCGGAGCCGCGCAGCACCGTCTCGTCGGGGTGCAGTCCGGCGGCGTAGGCGGGGCCCCAGCTGTGCGCGATCTCCCAGGCGATGTGCCCGTCGAGCACGGTGCCGGCGCGGGCGCGCGCGGTGAGGACCTCGACGCGGCGCAGTTTGGCGCCGAGCAACTCGTCGTTGCGGTGCAGGAGTTCGCGCAGGGCGCGGACGGGGTGGCGGTGGAGTTCGATGTGCTCCAGGATCCTCAGGCCGTAGATCACGGTGAGTTCGTCGATCTCCCGCTCGGAGAGGCCGTCCCGATCGCGGGCGCTGCGCCACAGTTCGACGAGCCGTTGCCGGACGCGCCCCGGGATCGCGGCGATCCGCTCGGCCTGCCCGGCTGCGACGGTGGCCGGCTCGGGGAACGGCACCGTCTGCGCCACCGGCGCGCGACCGAGGACGGGGCGGAAGCGGGGCTGGACGCCCGGGTAGACGGACTGGGCGAGCAGGGTGCGCAGGGCGGCGGCCTGGGCGTACGCCGTGCCCGGCACGACCCGTTCGTGGCGTTGCCCGGCGCGTTCCAGGCCGAGTCCGGCGCGGTTGGTGGCCGACTCGCCGACGACCTCGAAGAGTTCGCGGATGTCGTCGGGGGTGAGGGCCTCGCCGGAATCCGCCTGATCTGTAAGGGAGTTGATGAGCCGGGCGGGGGCGTTGCCCTCGTCGCGGTCGTGGCAGCCGAAGGAGGGAGGGTCGCAGGGGGCGACCTCGGCGGGGACCTGCGGGACGGTGAACGTCTCGGGGAGCCCGTGCAGGGTGCGGCCGTGGTCGACGAGGACGACGTTGCCGCGGGCGAGGGTGATGTCCTCGACGGGCAGGCAGTCACGGCCGCCGCGGGTGGTGAGGCAGAGCGGGAAGCGCAGGGCGTCCTCGGTGGCCCAGGTGACCTCCAGGACCGGCTGGTCCTCGATGCGGTCCACGGCCGGGGTGACGGAGGTCAGCCGGACGGCCTGGCGGTGGCTCGGGGCGGCGTCGCCGGGGGTGCCGGTGCGCGGGCCCTTGACCTCCTCCAGGACGAGCACGTCGCCGGGCTTCAGATCGAGTCGGCGGTCCCGGCAGGTCTCCGGGTCGACCCACGCGTCGCGCAGGGTGGCGGAGGTGGCGCCCTTCGGCAGGGTGCACACCTCGCCGCCCCAGCTCCACAGCCGGATCGCGTTGTGGGCGACGCGCAGCTCCAGCGGGTCGGCGGTGACGACCGGTTCGAAGACCTCCACCGAGCCGCGCTCGTCGAGGTCGCCGAGGTCGGCCTCGTCGATGACCGTGCCGGGCTCGGGCCGGTCGTGCGGGTCGAGGGCGCGGACGTCGACGGAGGCGAAGCGGTAGGTGCCCGGCGCGAGCGTGTGGTCACCGGCGGTCTCGACGGCGACGTATGCGCGCGCCGCGCACCCGTCGTGCATCGCGTAGTCGATGAGCCGGACGTGCCGCCGTACGGAGACGCGGCGGCGGGCGGTGTCGAGGTAGGCCTCGGTGGCGACGGCGTCCTGCTGGTAGCTGATCTGGTCGCCGGTGTACGCGAGCAGCTCGACGAGGGTCATGCCCAGGTCGGCGGGGTTGCGTTCCACCCAGTCCGGGGTGGTGAGCGCGAGCCGGTCCAGGAGCAGCTTGCGGATGGTGTCGTAGTCGCGGGCGGTGTAGTCGACGACGGGCGCGGCGGGGAAGCCCGACTGCTCCGGATCGTCTTCCTCGCAGTCGAAGGGAGTAGGGCAGTCGGGCCGGAAGGCGAAGGTGGCCCGGTGGTACCGCTGGTCGAAGCCGCGGAAGGGCTCGGTGCCGGGGCGGCCGTACGGGTCGGTCTCGACGAGGGAGAGCCGGTAGCGGGAGGTGTCGCCGGCTCTGTCGAGGGTGACGTAGAGCCGGTCGTCGAGCTCGGGGTCCTCCTCGCGCTCCACGCTGACGTCCACGGCGGTGATGCCGGTGATGCGGCGGCCGCCGTCGATGCGGACGTTCTCGGGGCCGAGGCCGTGCGGGGCCTTGCCGAGGAAGGTGACGGTGAGGAGCAGGCCGTCGTCACTCACCTCGACGGCGTCGACGCCGCCCAGCTGGGCGGCGCGGACCTTGGCCCGGCGGGAGGTGGCGGTGGTGCCGGTCATGCCGTGGCCCTCCCTTCGAAGACGTCGTCGCGCCGGGCGCCGTCGGCGCGTACGACGTACGACAGGTACACGCGGACGACGTTGTCCTCGCTGACCACGTCGAGGGCCTCCACGTCGATGAGGTCGCCGAGCCAGCGCTGGAGCGAGGCCTGCACGGAGAGTTCGAGGGTGCTGATCAGCTCGGGGCTGGTCGGGGCGAAGACCAGGTCGAGGAGCCCGCAGCCGAAGTCGGGGCGCATCACGCGCTCGCCGGGGCTGGTGAACAGCAGCTGCTCGATGAGGTCGTGGACGTGTTCGCCGTGCCTGGCGTGCGCGGTACGGCCGCGGCGGTCCGCCCGGAAGGGGAAGGCGAGGTCGGAACGGGGCCTGGTTGCCCGGCTGGTGGGACTCATCGGACGGTGACCTTTCGCTGCGCGGCCTGGACGACGGGCGGTCCCTGCGGCACGAAGGCCGCGGTGAAGCACTCGGCCGCGGAGGTGTCGAGCAGCACGGGCGCGCCGTCGACGGTGATACCGGAGCCGGCGGCGGTCCAGCGGACCGTCACGCACGGCGAGGGCACGCCGTTCACGGTGTGCGGGCAGCCGGTGACCACATAGCTGTGCGCGGCTGTGGCGACGGCGGCGCCCGCGAGGCGTACGCCGCCGGAGGGTGTGGTGGCGGGCGCGGCACGGCCGCCGTGCGGACAGCCGATCACGGCACCGGCGTCGAGCAGACTCCCGGACATTCTCTTCTCTCCCCCGTCTTCCTTCATCGCTTGGAGAGCACGGTCAACTGGCCCTCGTTGATGGTCACTTCGTTGCCGCGCAGCAGGATCTCGGCGCCCGCGCCGGTCGAGATGACCACGGCCTCCCTGGTGATACGGATGTATGCGCCGCCCTGGGCCTGGAGCAGAATCCCCTGCTCGGCGCCGGGCGTGTCGTTCATGACGAGCTTGTGCGCCTGCGGCGTCTGTACGACGACGGGCTTGTTGGGCGAGTTGGCCTGGAGTTCGCGGCGCGCGTCGGGCGGAAGCTCCTCGGCGGCCCCGTACCAGCACCCGGTCCACACCGGGAAGCTGGGATCCCCCTGCTCGAACTCCACCCATACGCCCGCCCCCGGCGGCGGCACCACGAACTGCCCCGACTGGGGTCCGGTGAACGGCAGGCAGGGCAGCGCCCACGTCGACGGCTCGTTGCCGAGGACGTCCGGGACCTCGACGGTGATCCGGCCGATGCGCAGCGGGTCGTCGTTGTCGACGACCCGGCCGCGGAACTTGCCGAGGTAGCGATTGCTGGGTGCCGCCATGGTGGGGGTGCTCCTGGTCGATGGTTCGTGGGGTTACGCGGGTCAGGGCCGGACGTAGTCGCTACGCGCTTCCAGGCCCTCCCTTGAGAGGGTGAAGTTCTGCTGGTACGAGCCCGGACGCAGGTTGTGCGTGACGGACTTGACGAAGTAGTCGCCGTCGTACGCCCGTCCCGAGCCGCGTACGCCGACGAGCTGGCGGGGCTGGAGGATGTAGCCGTGCCGGATGACGTCGAGTGAGCCGGAGCCGGAGACGACGTCGGCGGACACGGCGGCGCGGGCGAGGAGTTCGGCCTCGGCCTGCTCGCGCTGGTGCTTGGCGGTTCCGGAGAGGGTCCTGCGCTTCAGCGCCGGGGTGGGCCGCTTGCCGAGGGGTGGGCGCAGCGGGCTGATGGACGGCTGCGGGAGCAGGTCCGACTGCCGGGTCTCGGGGTTCTGCCAGCGGGCCTGCGGCTCTTCGCGTGCGGTTCCGTCGTAGGCGAACGTCAGCTGGTCGACGGTGGAGTTGGCGTCCATGTTGACGTTCAGGGCGTGCTGGCGGATGCCGAGGCGGATCTCCGGTCCCCAACGGGCGGAGGACTGGCCGGGGTTGGGCCCGGGCTCAAGGTAGAAGGTGTACCCGTTGGCACGGGCGAGCTCGGTGACGTACTGGAGGTCGGTGCCGGTCTGGTAGTGCACGCGGAGGTCCTGGTGCGGGGGTTGGGCGACCTGCTCGGTGTAGACGTCGGGCCGGATGCCGTAGTCGGAGTACCGGCGCAGGATGGCGAGTGCGCGCTCGGAGGGCGGGAGGTTCGGGTACCGGGCGGTGCGTTCCTCCAGATCCATGAGCAGTGTCAGGTCCTCGCCGGTGACGGTGAGGGTGGAGTGGCCGGGCTGGTTGCTGGCGCCGACCTCGTGGCGGACGACGAGCCCGTCGAAGAGGACGGCGGAGGTGCCGCGGACGGTGACGGTGACGATGAGCCGTGTCTTGGGGTCGAAGAACCCCTCGGGCAGGAGCCGCCGGCTGATGATCCCGTTCTTGGTGAGGTCGAAGGCGAGCTGGAAGCCGCTCCGCTCCCCCGCGGTGGCGGTGATCTGGGCGGACAGCAGGGCCTCGGTCACCTCGGCCGGGACGGGCCGGGCGAGCTTGGGCCCCATCTGGAGCGCGATGTGGACGGGGCCCTGCCCCACGGGCAGATCAAACACGCCGGTCTCCCCTGCCGCCGGGGAACCCGCCGGCGAGCGGGATGTCGATGACGCGCCCGGCCTCGTCGGTCAACTCCCGTGGATCCAGTACGGGGTTGGCGTCGGCGATCTGCCACCACTGGCCGGGGTCGCCGAAGTACCGCTGCGCGAGGAGGTCGGGGCGCTCGCCGGCGCCGACGGTGTGCGGCTGGGTGAGGTCGGGGTCCCCGGTCTGGTCGACCGGGGGCAGCAACCGCCGCTTGGTGTAACGGACCTCGGTCCCGTCGGGACGCCGGTGGATCCCGATCTCGGCGTCGTGGTACCGGCTGGTGCGCGGGTAGGGGTGGGCACCCGGTATCGCGTCCAGGGCATTCTCGTACGGCTCGATCTCAGCCATGGTCGTCCTCCTCAGCCCCTGCCGATCACGGCGTTGGTTCCGAATCCGCCTATTCCGCCTCCGCCGATGCCTCCACGGAGCCCGAGCGAGCCGAGGCTGCCGCCGCGGGCGGCCGCGGCGAGGCGTTCCTTCTGGGCGAGGTGGGCCATGTACAGGTCGGCGCCCCGGTGACCGGCGGGGAGGTCGCTGACGGTGAGGATCTTCATGCCGATGCTGAGCGAGGCGCGGATGGGGTTGAGGTTCACGTCGAAGGCGGACTCGTTGACGGAGAGCTCGGTGAGCCGCACGGGCATCACCCGCTTGCTCCCCCAGGTGAAGAGGGTGAGCGGCATCTCGATCGGACTGATCTCGATGGCCCCCTTCTGGGAAAGCTTCATCGCGGCGCGGAGCTGGGCGGTTGTCGGTTGCACCAGCATTTCGAGGGTCGCGAGCTGGGGGTGAATACCGTCGGGCGCGGCGACCTCGAACTGGTCGGTCGCGTCGATCTCGGCGGTGAACTTCCAGGTCTCCTGGGCGGGGCCCTTGAGCCGGAGGGCTTCATTTCGGTCGCCACTGCCGGTGCCACCGCTCCCGGAGTCACCGCTGTCGCCGGCGGACTGGGGGGCGACGCTGCGCTCCAGGGTGTCCGGGTTGAACTGGAGGACGATGATCCGCTGGGGGGTGCCGGTGTCGGGGTTGACTACGACTATTCCGGAGCGGATGGGTTTGGGGATGTCGGCGTAGCGGGTCACTGTCGCGGTACCTCGTCAGTTCTCGTTGCCATGGATACTCAGGCCCTCCAGCAGCAATCGAGCGTTCTCCCTCACATGGTCCACAGGGTCGGTCCGAGACAGCTCCCGAACGATTTCGACGAGCTGCGGCCAGGGGACATAGCCGGTCGATACGACGATCGACTGCCGCACACCGGCATCAGGATCTGTGGCCAGCGAGTGGAACAGTTCGATCATTTCGTCAACCGGCTGCTCCGGAGCCGTAAATGCTGCCGCGTACACCGCGGTCAGCCTCGCGTCCCGGTCCGCTGCCCGGCGCGCTCCTTCCAACGCCTCGGAAAACTCCCACACATTGCAGGACGCCTTGAGCATCTCGGCGGTTCGGGCTGAATTTTCACCGCGGAAGGTGACGAACGGGATTCCGGTGAGCGGATCCTCGATGTAGTGGACCTCGACCCGGTCAGAAGTGATCCACACATTCATGAAGATATCCGCTTTGCGGTTCCCCAGGATGCGCATCTCCCACCTGTTCCGCATAGCGAAGCTTGCCACACCCGCTTCAGCCTTTTCCGCCTTCAAGGCAAGGCGAACGTCGTAGTCGGCCACCGCTCCTCCTACAGGTTGTAGTAGTTCCACATGTAGTCCCTCACGAGTTGCCGACCCTGAGCCATGGCATCCTGCTCGGTGTCGCCGACTATCTCGTCACGCTGCAGATGTGTCCGAACCCAGCGTTCCGCCAAATCTATCTCACGCCTGACCAGTTCATCCCGTACCTGCTGTGCGACGCTGTCCTCTTCCGTCCCGTCCTTGTTCTTCTTCTTGCGGCCGACGACCCCCTTTGCCAAATCCCGGGCTGCTGCCACTGCTCCCTGCATGGACATCGGGAACAGCCCGCGCCCGCCCAACCTGGTCCAGGGCTTCTTGCCTCGCCACTTTCCTGTCTTGGGGTTCCGATTTCCTTGATAACCGCGGAACGCTTCGTCCCAATTGACATCACCCGCGGCAATCAAGGTGGTGAGCATGGCGGCGAATCCGAGGTTGCCGGGGTTACGGACAGATTCGCGCACGAACATGAGCCAGTGCAGTTCGCGTATCAGCTTTCTCTGTTCCGTGGTCAGGTTTCCCGGCATGACGCCGTGCGCGGTGAAGCTGTGCATGGCGGCCGCGAGAGACGGACCATCGAGCCCTTCCGCAGCGAGCGCGTCGATTTTCCTGGCGATGTTCGGATAGCTCGACTTGATCGGCTTGCCGTTTCGCATCTTGCCGAGATCTATCTGCGTATACGCATTCAGTTCGCCGGCCGTGTTTTCTTCCTGCACCAACTCCTGGTTCTGGCCGACATGGTAGTCCTCCATGACTCCGGGCCCGGGCTGATGCGGCGGAATCGTTCGCTGCTGCCCACCCGGTGTCGACACCGGCAGACCGCTTCCGCGGTTCCGCAGGTAGTTGACTGCGCCCGGGAAATCAGCTGCCGCGTTCACGGACACGGGGTCGGTTGCCACCGCATTCTTCGTCTGAAGCATGCTCGTGGCCGCTGCCTGGACTCTCGGATCCTTCAGCATGTCGGCGGAGACCCCCTGGATGATCTGACGGAGATCAGCCCCCGTCAGCTTGAACCCACCAGCCGCTCGCGCCTCGGGATTCAGTCTGGCTGTAATGTCGAACAGCCGATCATCTTCCCGGGTCAGACTGGTCAATCGGTACCAGGTTTTCGCCGACCGGAGAAAGACATCCAATAGCTTCGCCGTTGTCCCACGGCGCAGGACACTGTTCAGCTTGGGCCGCAGCCGGGCCACGATCTTGCGGAGACGGTCCTCCTTGGAATCCGATGATTCCTCGTCCTTCTTCCGCTGATCCTTCTTGTTCTGCTTCGACTTGGCTGGGTCTGCGTCCTTGCGCCTGTTTTCCTTGTTCTTACCGTCGCGCTTCCCGTCCCGGTCCTGGCGGTGCTTGGGCTTCTTCGGGTCCTGATCCCGATCCCGGGCCTTCCTGTCATCCCCGTCCTTGGACTTGGCGGGAGAGTCCTTCCCCCCACTCTTCGGCTTGGCCGGGTCCTGGTCCTTCGGCTTGGCCGGTGCCGCGCCGTCGGTGTCCTTGGGCTTGCCTGTGGTGTCCTTGTCGTCCTTCGGCTTGGCGCCAGCGTCCTTGTCGTCCTTCGGCTTGTCCGACCCCCTGTCATCCGCGCTCTTCGCCGTCGTGTCCGGGTCACGTTTCGGCGTCGCCGGGGGTTCCGCCTTCGGCTTCGGCTTGACCGTCGGCGTCGGCTTGGTGTCCGGCTTCTCGTCCCTGTCCTTCGGCTTGCCGTCCTTGTCCTTGCTGGCTGCGGGCGTGGGCTTCTTGGCGTCACCCTGCGTCGGCTTCGTCTTCCCCGGGGCGCCGTCCTTGCCCTGGCCCGGCTTCGGCGCCGTAGCTGTCTGGGTCTTCGGGTCCGTGCCCGGCTTCTTCGCCGGATCGGCCTGGGGCTTCTTGTCCCCGCCCTTGTCGTCCGTCCCGTCAGCCCCCGCGCCCTTCCCCCCGCCCGGTTTCTCCCCCTTGCCCTTGCCGCCCAGCTTCGCGGCGATGTCCTTGAAGCGTCGGCCCACCTTCGCCACGTACTTGCCGATGCCGCTCAGCAAGGCCTCGTAAGCGAGTTCGAGCAGGGCCACGATGCCCGCGGCGACCGCCTTCGCGAAGAGGACGCCGGCGCCGCCGCGGCGGACGGCCTTCAGCCAGTCGAGGACGGCTCCCATGGCGCGCAGGATCTCGCCGAGGGCGCCGATGGCCGTGCGGATGGCGTCGATCACCGCCATCACCCAGCCCGCGCCGGGGATGAGCTTGGCGATGACCTTGGTGATGACGATCTCGCCGATGATCAGGGGGAGTTGGGGGACGATGGCGTCCCAGGTCTCCTTGACGATCTGTTCGAGGGTGATGCCGCCCTTGATCAGTTTGTCCAGGATGGCCTTCGGGACGCCGATGATCTCTTCGATCTTGGACTGGAACCAGTCCTTGACAGCCGCCTTGACCTCGCGGAACAGATGGTTCTTCGCGCCGTCCACGGCGGAGTCCTTGGCACCGCTCAGCCAGCCACCGGGGTCGGAGAGGAAGTCGACCGCGACGAGCATGAACTCGCCCAGTGCGCCGAGCATGCGTGAGGCGAACTGGAGGACCGCCTTGACCGCGTCCACGATCGCCTTGACGACATCAAGGAGCGCCTTCTTCAGGACGTCCAGGATGCTGCTCAGGAGCTTGCCGATGGCGTCCAGGAGGTCGCTGATCGCCTGCTTGAGCGCCTCGGCCAGCCGCTGGACGAGGGCGATGGCCGCCGCGATCAGGTCGGTGATGAACTTGCGGATGCGGGCCGCGAGTTCGATGACCGCCCGCACCATCGCCACCGCGAACTCGATCAGTTCCTTGATGAAGTTCTTGATCGCTTCGACGATGTTCTTGCGGGCCTCGTTGATCCAGCGCTCGACGGTGTCCTTGAAGTTCTTGATGAAGCCGACGACCGCGTCGCGCGCCGCCCGGATGACCCGGACGATCGCGTTCTTGATCTCGATGACCTTCTGCTTGATCCAGTCGAAGGCCTTGGTGATCCAGTTGCCCGAGTCCTCGACGGCGCCGTCACGCTGCTTCTCCGCGTCGCGCTCCGCCTTGTCGCTCTCCTCCTGGATCTTCTTGTCGCTGCCCTCCTTCTCCTTGTCGACGTTGTCGTCGGTCTGCTTTTCCTTGTCCTCGACGTCCTTGCGGACCTTGTCGTGCCGGTCGGTCTTCTTGTCGCCGAGGCTCTTGAGCTCCTTGTCCTGCTCCGTGCGCCAGCCCTCGCGCTGGGCGGTGACCTCGCCCATCGCCTTCTCGCGCTCGCCCGCCTGTGTCTCGGTGTTCCGCCCGATCTCGGCGTCGACCTGCTGTTTGTGCTTGGCCTGCGAGTCCCGGAAGTCCCGGTCCTTGGCCTGCCGGCCCTCGGACACGCCCTTCTGACCGTCGTTGAACGCGGCCTGGACCTGCGGTCCCTGCTCGTGCTCGGCCACTTCGGAGGCCGCCTCGGGCGGTACGGCACCGGTCGCGCCGCCGCCGTCGACCGCGACTCCCTCGCCGCCCTGCGCACCCGGCACCGATGCGCGCATCTCCTCCTTGGGGGCGTTGGGGTAGACCTGGTCCTCGCCCATCGCCCGGCCTGAGTCGTCGCGGGCCGTGGCCACGGTCTCCTGGCCCTTGGCGTCGACATGACCGTCCTGCTGACCGGCGCTGTCCTCCGCCGAGCCCTTCAGCTCCACGCCGGGCGCGTTGCCCGCCTGGGCCTGCTTGAGCGCCTCGTCCTTCGTGGGCAGCCCGGCGAACTTGGCGGCCAGTTCCTGCGGATCCACCTCGAAGCCGAGCCAGCTCGCCACCTTGCCGATGCCGAAGCCGAGCGCCATCTTGAAGGTGTCCCAGCCGCCGGGCTCCTCGGCCTTCTCCGCCTCGATCTGGCCCTCGGGCTCCTTGGCGCCCTCGACCTCGGCGTTCTCCTGCTCGGGAGCCTCGGCCTCCTGAGGCTTGTCCTGCGAGTACTCGGCCGGGGCGTCCGACTTCGGCTTGCCCTGCAACGTCTGCGGCGCACCCGCAGGGCGCTGCATCGAGGGAGGCGCGGAGGCCAGCGTCTTGTGTTCGTCGCCGACCGTGCGGTCCACCGCGCCGCCGACCCCGCCCATCGCCTGAAGTGCCTTGTGCGGCTTGAGCTTCGACGCCGTCGCGAGCCCGGCCTCCGGCGAGACCCCGGAGAGGTTGGGGACCGGCGCGGAGTCCTTCTTGCCCTTGCCGGCAGCCGGGGCGGCCCCACCGCCACCGCCGGCACCTCCTCCGCCGCCACCTCCGCCTCCACCGCGCGCCGCCTTCGGCGCCGGTGCGCTCTCCCGTTCCGCCTTCGGTTCCGGGGAGGCCTTCGCCGAGGCCGACGTCGGCTCCGACTTCGCGGCGGCGGGCGCGGATGCCGAAGCCGACCGTGCGGGCGCCGCTGATGTCTCCGTACGAGCAGGCGCCTCCTTACGGCTCTCCTGTGCCGGTGTCTCACCAGCCGACTCGGCCCCGGAAGTCACGGAAGTACCAGCCGACCCCGAAGTCCCGGCCGAGCCGGACGAGTTCGCCGTACCGGCACCGCCCGTTCCGTCGGACGCCCCGGGCGCCGTAACCTCACCCCCGCCGCCGGACGACGCGTCCTGTACGGACCCGCCGCCCTGCTCGCCCCGCGCGCCGCCCCCGCCGTCCTCCTTCGCCCCGGCGTCGCTCTGCGCCGACTGGCCGCCCTTCGCCTGCTGGGACTCCTTCTCCGGAGCGGTGGCACCCTTGTCGCCCGCCGCGTCCGTGCCCTTCTCCTCCTTGGCGGCCGACTCCTTGGCCTCGGTGCCGCCCTCGGACTTCCCCTCCTGCTTGCCCGGCGCCTCCTGCACCGTGGTCTGCGCGGCCACCGGCCCGGCCTTGGGGTCGTCACCGCTCTTGGGGTCCCGGGTCCCCGGTGCCGGACGCGCGGCCTGCTCCAGGGCCGGGCCGCCCGGACCGGCGAGGCTGTCCGGGCCGCCCTCGGTCTCCGGCGCCGACGACTCCGGCTCCTCGACGGACTCGGCCGGTTCCTCCTCGGGCTCCGCCGCCTCGTCCTCGGCGTCCTCCGCCTCCCGCTCGGCCTGCACCTGTTCGGCCCTCGTCGGAGGCGGGGCCGCGAACGACGGGGCCGTCTGTGCGGCCGCGGGCGCGGAAGGGTCCAGCTTGTCGGCGGTCGGTACGGCGGACACGTCGATGTCATGCTGCGGAACGAAGTCGTCCGGCTGGAGCTTGACGTCCCAGGCGCTCGGCTCCTCGCCCCCGACCTCGACCTCGGACTCGCTGCCGGAGCCGAACGGGTCCTCGTCGGTCTCCTGGTCCCGGCCGTCGAGATCCTGGTTGCGCTTGCCGTCGAGCGTGCTGAGCCTGCCGGGCAGCTGGGTGTCCTTGCCGGACGCCGTCGGCGAACCGGTCGGCTTCTGCTGGCCCCGCTTGTCCTGCTGCTTCAGCTGACGTCCGGCAACGGCAGCCTCGGCCGCGCCCGGGCGGTTCTTCGCCGCGGACTCCTCTTTGCTCGCGGCGGCAGCGTCCTCGCGCTCGGTCCGCTCCTGACCGCCCTTGTCGCTCTCCTTGCCGCCCTTGTCGTTCTCCTTGCCGTCGTTGCCGTCCTTGCCCTCCTGGCCGGCCGCGCCCCCGGACCTTCCCTCCGAGGCGGACGAGGACTGCTCCTCACGGGCCGCGGCCGCGCCCCCACCGGATGCCGGGGCCCCCGCCGTCCCGGATCCCTGCCCGGCCGACGCCTCCTGCTCCTGTGCCCCGCCGGGCGCACCCCCGCCCTGCGGAGTGCTCCCCTGCTCCTGCGTCCCACCGTTCTGCGGAGTACTGCCGGCCGCGCCTTCCTCGGCGGTCCGGTCCTTCTCCGGGCCGGGCGCGAGCCGGGGCCGCTCCTCCTGCGCCCGCCGCTCCTCAGCGGAGCGCACGGCGTTCTCGCGCTCGGTCCGCACCTCCTCGGCCGTGTCCGGCTCGATCTCCGGAGCGTCGTGCGCGTCCCGCTCCAGACCGTCCTCGGCGTGGTCGTCGTACGCCTCGATCTCGTCGACGAGGTCGAGCACCCGGTCGTGCTCCGAGCCGAGCAGCCGGCTCTCCAGGCGGACGAGGACGCCGTCGAGCAACTCCTCGGGCAGTCGGGCGAGTTGCTTGCGGGTGCGCTGGGACAGGTCCTCGGGGTCGCCGCGCAGGGATCGTACGAGGGAGTTCGCGAGGCGGTCGACGAGGGTCGCGGGGTCGATGGCCTCGGCGCGGTTGCGGTCGGCGTCGACGGTGGCGTAGCGCAGCCAGCCGGGGGTGGCCTGGTCCTCGGCCACGTCGGCCGAGGACTGCTCCGGGCCGGTCGCCGACGGACGTACGAGATCCCGGGCGGCCGACTCCGCCTCCCGCTCGATCGCCTGCTGCGGCAGGCTCACCGCCCCCAGCTCCCGGCCCGCACGCAGCGTGCCGAGGCCGTGCGGGTTCTGCACGGTGTGCAGGAGCTCGTGGGCGAGGAGGCGGTGGCCATCGTCGGTGCCCGGCTTGAAGGCGCCCTCGCGGAAGAAGATGTCCTGGCCGACGGCGACCGCGTCGGCGCCGAGGAGTTCGGTCAGCTGACCGGCGTCCCGGTCGGTGTGCAGGCGGACGCGGCCGAGGTCGTGGCCGAGTCGCTCCTCCAGCTCCCGTCGCACGCCCGGGTCCAGGGGCTGGCCGGCGCCGCTGACGATGTCCTTGGGCTCGGGTGTACGGGACTTGGCGGCACGCTCCTTGCGCTTGCGGCGGCGTTGTTCGGCCGCCTGCTCGGAACGGGCGTCCTGGGAGTGGGTGCTCATCGCGTCACCTCCCCGTGGCCGCTGAGTCCTTCGTGCACCGCCCGGGCCAGTTCCTGGCCGAGGCGGCGGGCGGACAGGCCGGCGGGCAGGGGTGGCAGGCCGGACAGGGCGTCGAGGGCCAGGGCACCGTCCGCGGCGAGCGGGACGCCGTGGGCACGGACCAGGCGGGTCAGTTCGCGTTCGAAGGCGGCCGACACCCGCTCCGGGTCCACCCGGAAGCCGTGGAGGGCGAGTTCGCCGATCTCCACCCGGATCTCCCGAGGCTCCCGGTCGTGACGGGACTCACGGGACTCGCGGCTCTCACGCGCGTCACGGAACCCCCCGTTCACACCCATCCCCGCACCTCCCCCGGGGTCAGGGAGCGCTCCAGCTTCTGGTACTCCGTGCGGGCCGCCGCCAGCATGTGCCGCATCTGGAGCCGGTCGCCCTCCTCGGCCGCGAGGAAGGCCCCGGACAGCGCGATGTTGCGGATCGAGCCGCCCGCGACGGTGAGTTGGGCGAGCAGGCCGGGGTCGATGCCCTTGGCCGGAGCCTGCGAGGGCAGCACGCGGCGCCAGATCTCGGCGCGCTCGTGCTCGGCCGGGAAGGGGAAGTCGACGACGAAGCGGATGCGGCGCAGGAAGGCGGTGTCGAGGGCCTTCTTCATGTTGGTGGTGAGGATGGCGAGTCCGCGGTAGGCCTCCATCCGCATCAGCAGGTAGCTGACCTCCAGGTTGGCGTACCGGTCGTGGCTGTCCTTGACCTCGCTGCGCTTGCCGAACAGCGCGTCGGCCTCGTCGAACAGCAGGAGCGCGCCGCCGCGTTCGGCGGCGTCGAAGACCCGGCGGAGGTTCTTCTCGGTCTCGCCGATGTACTTGCTGACGACCTGGGAGAGGTCGACGATGAACAGGTCGAGGCCGAGTTCCTTCGCCATGACCTCGGCGGCCAGCGTCTTGCCGGTGCCGGAGCCGCCCGCGAAGAGGGCCGTGACGCCGAGGCCGCGGCGCAGGGTGCCGGCGAATCCCCACTCCTGGTGGACGGTCGCCCGCTGCCGTACATGGGCGACGATCTCGCGCAGCACACCGGTCTGGCGGTCGTGCAGGACCAGGTCGCCCCAGCCCGCCTCTGGTTCGATACGGCGGCCCAGCTCGTCCATCCCGATCCTGGCTTCCTCCAGGCCCGCGCTCCAGGCGAGTTCGGCGGCGTCCAGGGAGTCCTCGTGCGGCAGGCGGCGGCGCACGGTCGCGGCGGCGGACCGGATGACGTGCGGGGGAAGCTGGAACTGGGCGACCAGGGAGCGCAGTTCACCCTCGTCGAGATCGGCGACCGGGTGGAACGCCTGGGCCCACAGCTCGACCTGCTCGTCGTCGTCGAGGCGCGGTACGGCAACCTGTGCACCGTGCGGCCGCTCCGAGCGCAGCGGGTCCTCGCTCGATACGACGACCGGTACGGCCGCCCCGGCCAGGAACGCCTCGGCCGCCGCCCGCTGGTCGCGGTCCAGGTCGCCCACGTCGACGAGCAGCGCGGCGGGCAGCAGGATGGCCTCGCGCTGCCAGAGGCGGGCCAGGCGGTCGCGTTCGGCGGGGTCGGCCGGGATGTCCTCGGCGCCCATCGCGTACAGCCCGAGCCCGGACCTGGCGGCCGCCGCGGCGGCGATGTCGGCACGGCTGCGCAGGTCGCCGCCGGTCACCTCGACGAGCAGCGGTGCGTCGGGGCTCGCCCCCGTCGTCCAGCCCTCGGCGACCCTGCTCGCGGCCAGGTCGTACGACGGCGGCAGTTGCTCCGGCACCGGTGTGCGGCGCAGGCGGCCGTGCAGGCGGGCGTCCAGGTAGGGCGAGCCCAGCAGGAAGTGCAGGATGCGCTCGTCGAGCCGTAGCCGGGAGGTCGTCAGCCGGGAATCGTCGTCGAGCTCGACGATCCGCCAGCGCCGCAGCGGCGCGACGGGCGTGAGCGCGCTCCAGTGCGGTTCGGCGAGGGCGGCCAGGGCGAGCGAGAACGTCGGGTACGCCCGCTGGGGGTCACCGCAGGCCGCGGCGCAGCGGGCGGCGGTCGTGGGGTCCAGTTCGTCGGCGGCGGCGAGGAGGATGAGGTCGCGTTCGAAGGTGGTGAGGCCGAAGCAGGTGACGAGGGCGTCGAGGGGGGCGGTGCCCGGGGCGGCCAGGGGTGCCGGGCTCGCGGAGCCGGCGGTGGTCGGCGCGGCGGACTCGGCGTCGGACTCCGGACCGGCGGCCGGCCGGCCGGGTCCGGTGGCGTGGGCGTCGATGCGGGCCAGGACACGCCGGACCTCCGCGGTCAGCGTCGCGCCGGCCTCGTGTCCGGCGGCCGTACCCGAAGTACCCGCCGCTCCCCGCCCGTTCGTACCCATGCCCTCATCCACCCCCGTCGTTCTCCCCATCCCCTCTCAGCCCTCCGTGCCCTTCCGGGGTTCCGGCTGCGCCGACTTGCTCACCCGGGTGGCCTTGCGGGCGCGTGCCGGAGCCTTGGTGACGGCCTTGGTGACGGTCTTGGCCGGTGCCTTCGCGGTCTTCTTCGCGGCACCGCTCCCCGGCCCGGGATCGTCGACGACCGCCGCGTTCACAACACCCGCTGGCGAACGGTCGGTTGACGTCCCCTCAGCCTTCGGCTCAGCCCCCGGAGGGGCCGGCGCCCCCGGCGCCCCGAAGGGCAGCACCCGTACGTCGGGCCGCTCCACCGGCTTCGCCGGTACCGGCTTCTCGCGTCCGTCGATGAGGATCAGGGTCGCCTGGTAGACCACCGACAGCGAGTACGGCGTCTGGTAGAGCATCCCCCACAGCTTCGACGTCTCGTCGATGTCCATCACCGTGGGGACGAACCGCACCCGCTGGGCCGCCTCCGCGAGGTCGCTGCCCGCCAGGTGCGGGAGTTGGCCCGTCTCCTCGATGACGTCCTTCGGCAGGATCGGGATCTCGTGCAGGGTGCGCACCACGGAGCCGATGAGCCGCTGCCCGACCAGGGTCGTCTCGTCGCCGTACGCGCTGATGAGGTAGTGCAGGTCCAGCGCGGCGGCCGGACGCTTCACCAGCGTGCCGTCGGAGGCACGGGTCGGCAGGTCGTTGTTGCGCATCGAGGTGTTGGGCGTGACCTGGTAGAGGAACACGTTGAGGGTGGGGTGGTCCGGCGGCTCTGTGGGCGGCCTGTGCGGCTCCACCTTCACGGCCTCGTCGAACTCCGGGCCGATGTTGGACGCGAGCAGCAGGGCGAGGGCCTGGGTGACATGGGCGATGGCGAGTGCGTTGCTCATGGCGTCGGTTCCTCGGTTCCTCGATCTGTCATGTCACTCCCACCCCCGCGCCAGATAGTCGGCCAGGCTCAGGGTCGGGCCCGGTCGCTCCGTGGACGACGTGCGCTGCCGGGTGCCGCCGGACGGTGACGGTCCGGCCGTCACCTCCAGCCGCCCGATCTGTACCTGCACCACCTGCTCCGGCGTCCGCGAGGGGCGCCGCGCGGCGGCCTGCCGTACGGCGTCCCTGGCTGCCGCTGTGTCCGCGGCGCTGGGGCGCAGCGCCGCGGACACAGCGGCGGGGGAAGCGGCGTCCGTACCCGGGGGGTTGGGTACGGCCGCCGCGGTCGGAGGTGCGCCCCGCTCCGGGCGCCCACGGCCCGTCGCCCGTTGCGCGGCGTCGGGCATCGGCCGCGGCTCCGCGGCGAGCGGCGCGACGGGGCGCAGCAGACGTGCCTCGGGCAGGGCCCTGAGGGCGGGCCGCGGTGCCGGGTCGGCCGGGGTGCGTTCGGTACGTACGACCGTCCGCTCCCGTTCCGTGTGCGGCCGGGCCGGCGGTGTCGCCGGGCCCGGCGCGTCCCCCCGCGGTACGGCCGAGGGGGTGGTGGAGGGCCACAGCAGGTCGGTGCCGTCGTCCGGGTCCGGTGCCGTGCTCCGTACGGCCTCGACCCGCTCGAACGGGCCGGGCAGCCGAGGACGTACCCGCACCACACCCGGGCGCGGGCCGGCGGCGGCCGGGGTGTGCCGGGCGATCAGCCGGTCGAGGAAGTCGGGCACCGGCGCCCCGTCGGCGTCAGACATCCGCACACAGCTCCAGGTAGTAGCGGCGCCGCAGCGGGCTGAGCGCCAGGATCTCCGGCTCGCTCCAGCCGTACGACGTGGCGAGCAGATGGACGTCGAGCAGCAGGTCCCTTGCCCAGGCGTCGAGTTCGGTCCACAGGTAGGAGGCGATGTCCAGCTCGGCCCTGGTGGCATCGCCGCACTCGGGGCAGGCGATGGTGAGCGTGACGTCGGCGCCCGGGTCGGCGGCCTCGACGGCCTCGGCGATCCGGCGCTGGACCGGGACCGGCAGATCACCGGCGCCCACCGGCGTCCCGTCGCGTACCGCCGAGACCAGGCACCGCGCGAGCAGGGCGGTGCGCGGGTCGGCAGCCCGGGCCGCCGCCGTCAGGTCGGCGACGCCGGGCAGCCGGAACTCCACGTCCCACCCGTCCTGCCGGACGCGCACCACGGAGTCGCCCGGGGTGCCCTGCCCGGCCAGTGACCGCGCGAACTCCCCGGCGTCCAGGTCGAACTCCATGTCCTCCCCGCACGCCGAGCACGCCAGCCGCACCTGCATCCGCTCCCCGAACAGGGCGCGGCGCAGCGCGAACAGGTCGGCCTCGCGCTCCCCCACCGGCAGGACCGGCAGGGTCGCGGTGTCGACGTCCGGGCGCGCCGTGCGGTGCAGCAGCAAGGCGCGCCCCGTCGGTGCCTCGGCGAGGCCCGCCTCCCAGGTGGCCAGCAGCTCGGCCGCCCCGGTGATCGCCATCTCGTCCCCCCTCGACTACCCGCTGCTCAGGCCGGGTTGAGGAAGGACGGCTCCTCCGGCTCGGGCACCTCGTAGTCCCGCTCCCAGCCCTCGCATTCCAGCTTCAGCGACTGGATGGCCACCGCGTTGGCGTTGGCGTCGAGCTCGCCGAGGACCTGGTACTCGCTGGGCCAGGTCCGGTAGAGCTTGTGCGAGACGGCGACCTGGCCGGCCTCGTTGAGGACCTGGATCACTATGTCCTTGCGGAAGTCGGCGAGGGACACCTCGGAGCCGAGGCCCGCGCCGACCTGCCAGACCTTGTTGGCCCAGCGGTCGAACTCGGGGTCGTGGGTGACTCCGCGCTCCAGGGTGATGCCCTCGAACTCGGAGCGGCCCGGCGACTTGCGCGGCGACGAGGGGTCGCCGCCGTGGCGGTGCTTGACGACTTCCGTCGTCCGCTTCAGCGGACTGATCTTGCTGATGCCGGCGACCGTGCGACCGTCCCACAGGACCAGGAACTTGAAGTTCTTGTAGGGGTCGAAGCGATGCGCGTTGACCGTGAACTCAGCCATCGGATTCCTTCAGTTCTCCACGATTCCCGGCGCCTAGAGCGCGAACTGCCCGGACGTCTGCTGGATTTTGACGATCACGAACTCGGCCGGCCGGACCGGTGCGATGCCGACGAGGACGTTGACGATGCCGTTCTCGATGTCCTCGGTGGTCGTCGTGTCGCTGTCGCACTTGACGAAGTACGCCTCACGCGGGGTGCCGCCCTTGAAGGCGCCCTGGCGGAAGAGCGTGTGCAGGTACGAGGAGGCGGCGAGCCGGATCTGCTGCCACAGGTTCTCGTCGTTGGGCTCGAACACCACCCACTGCAGGCCGCGCTGGAGGCTCTCCTCCACGTGCAGCGCGAGGCGCCGCACCGGCACGTACTTCCACTCGCTGTCGAGCGCGTCGGAGCCCTCCAGCGTGCGAGCGCCCCAGACGACCGGGCCGGTCACCGGGAAGGTGCGCAGGCAGTTGACGCCGAGCGGGTTCAGCAGTCCCGTCTCACGGTCCGTCAGGTTGACGGTCAGCGAGTGCACGCCCGCGAGCCGCGCCTCGGTGCCGGCCGGGGCCTTCCACACGCCGCGCTCGGAGTCGGTGCGGGCGATGACTCCGGCGACCGCGCCGGACGGCGGGAAGGAGCGCAGCCGGCCCGTGAGCGGGTCGGTGAGCTGGAGGTGCGGGAAGTACAGGCCGGCGTGGTTGCCGCGCACGGCGTCGAAGGCGGCGAGCCCGGCGCGTGCGGAGTCGACGCCGACCCAGGTGCTGGGCGCGTCGACCAGCAGGAAGATCCGCCGCTCCTGGCACAGCCGCTGGGCGGCCGAGATGACGGTGAGGGCGTCCTCGGTCTTCTCGTACGCCGCGAGCTCGGGCAGCGCCAGCAGGTTGACGTCGGCGACGCCGCGCAGCGCCTGGATGCCGGTCTTGTCGCCCTCGCTGCCGATGAGGTCGCGCGGGCCGGGCGCCGCGCCGTCCTCGCCGCCCTCCAGCGGGAAGACCGGCGGGTTGACGGAAGCCTCCAGGCCGAGGTCGTTGGCGCACTCGCCGAGGAAGCGGACGACGTCCTCGGGGTCGGTGGAGCCGGCGACGACCTGGATACGGCGGCCGAAGGCGGTGACCTCGGCGCCCGCGAAGGCGTGCTTGCCGGGCGCGTCGGGCAGGGCGCGCAGCTTGCGCTCCAGGAGCAGCGCCAACTCGGCGACGCCGCACGGGGCTTCGCCGTCGCAGTCGGGGTCGTAGAGCGTGAACTCGCGCTCCACCTCGCCGATCTTGACGGTCAGGTCGACGGCCAGGTTCGGGAGTTCGTCGCCGAAGGGCTTGGAGACGGTGCCGGACGGGTCGGGTCGGCCCTCGCCGACGACCTCGACGCGGATGAGGCGCGAACCCGAATTGATCACGGTCTGCGCGTAGCGGCCGTTCGCGGGGTCCATGGACAGGCCCGTGAAGCTCTCGCGGGCGTCGCCCTTGGCGTCGTAGACACGCAGGTTGAAGGTCTCGTCGGGGCACGGTGTGTCGTGGTCGACGGCGACGCGCAGGCCGTTGCCCCAGAGGCCGGGTTCCTTGGCGTGCACTTCGAGGACCGGGCCCTCGCTGTGGCCCTCGGTGGACTTGAGGGTGACGCAGGCGGCCTTGCCGCTGCCGGCCTTGGCGACGCGGACGATCACCGCGACGGTGCCGCCGTTGCCGAAGAACTGGTGGACCGCGTAGCCGACGGCGCTCTGGGCGCTCAGGCCCCCGAAGCGGCGCTCGAACTCCGTGAAGCTGGTGACGCGAACCGGCTCGTTGAGCGGACCACGCCGGGTGTGGCCCACGAAGGCGGTCACGGACGTGGTCAAGGTCGAGATCGTGCGGGTGCTGCTGGGGAGCTCTTCGACGTAGACGCCGGGATACGTCGGCTTTGCGGCGCTGACCGCGCTCATCGGCATTCCCCCTCCTTATCCCTGTCTCGGGTACCGGACAAAGGCACCAAGAGATGGCAGAGGGAGGCATTCCCGACCCGGGGCACGAAAACGCCACTCACATGGGCGACGTAGTCACGTGCACCGCACCAGTTCCCCCGTCATCACCCCGTGGACGGTCGGCCGCACGGGTCAAGCAACGCGCTTGTGACTCCTGATGCTCAAGTGCTCAACACACCTTGCTGGGTTCGAAGTTGACCGAACAAGACGCCTTCCGGCCAGCCGGCGAGGGGGTTTGGTGAAGGCCCGCTCCCCGTATCAGCACATCACGCCTGCGCGCCCCGGCCAGGTGGTTCACAGATCCCGCACAGGGGTGCCGCCCCGGAGCGCCGGAGCGCCCCCGGCGAGCCACCAAGACACCCCCCTCACACCGTTCGACTGGTCGCACGGACGTACGGCCTCCCCGAGTCGCACACAACGCGCCATGGCTGGTTTTCCCCGGGGTGACCAGATACCGCCGAGAGTCCGCCCCAACCGCCATCCACCCCTCTAGGGCAGGTGAAATCTCGCCGTCATGTCTTGACATACGGCTGAAATGATTCGTAGCTTGGCCGATCATTTAGATGCGTGAAGTCAGTTCATGCATATGAACTCCAGATCCAACGGAGTGTATCCATGCGGGATCACCGACAACGCCGCCGCCCGGCCGCCCTGCTCGTCGCCGCGGCGCTCGCGTTCGGAGCGGCCGCGTGCGGCTCCGGGTCCAGCAGCGCGGGCAGCGACGACCCGAACACTCTGGAGGTGTGGACCCGGAGCAATCCGGACTCCGCCGCCACCTACGACCGGGTCTTCGCCGCCTTCACCAAGAAGACCGGCATCAAGATCGACTACCAGCCGGTCATCAACTTCGACCAGCAGCTCCAGAGCCGGGCGTCCACCAAGGATCTGCCGGACGTCATGATCAACGACACGGCGCTGATGGGCAGCTACCAGAGCCAGGGCCTGCTCAAGCCGATCGACCCCGCCTCGATCGAGGGCGGCGACCAGATCACCGGGAAGTCCTGGTCCTCCACGGTGGGCGTCGACGGGAAGCATTACGGCATCCCGTACTCGCGCCAGGCCCAGACCCTGATGATCCGCACGGACTGGCTGAAGAAGCTCGGGCTGAAGGCGCCCCGGACCTGGCAGGAGATGCTCTCC
Organism: Streptomyces viridochromogenes; assembly: GCF_001270495.1. GTDB lineage: Bacteria > Actinomycetota > Actinomycetes > Streptomycetales > Streptomycetaceae > Streptomyces > Streptomyces viridochromogenes_A. The sequence goes on along the minus strand of NZ_LGUR01000194.1, from coordinate 14,917 downwards.
GTCGCCAAGGCGTTCGCCACCCGGGACCCGGACGGCGACGGCAAGGCCGACACCTACGGCATCGTCGCGCCGGGCAGCGCCCAGAACGGCTACGCCGCCTGGTGGGGCGCGAGTTTCCTGTGGCAGGGCGGCGCCGAGATCATCAAACCGGACGGCAAGGGCACGTACACCCCGGCCATGGACTCGGCGGCCGCCGTGAACGCCGTGACCTGGATGAAGGACAACCTCTTCTGCGGTGACAACGGTGTCGTCCAGCCCGGCGCGCTCACCGCCGTGACGTCGACGGCCACGAACTTCCAGGACGGCAACGCCGGGATGTACATGACCGGCCCGTACAACATCACCACCTTCGACGGCACGCTCGGCAAGGACAAGTACGAGGTCGTCCCCGCCCCCGCGGGCCCGGCCGGCGGCGATGTGCTGGCCGACGGCGAGAACGTCTACCTCGGCGCCAAGACCGGCAAGGACAGGCAGGAGCTGGCGCTGGCCGCGTTCCTGGTCTCGCCCGAGGGCCAGAAGATCGCCATGACCAGCGCCGACGGCCACCAGCCCGTCGTCCGCATCCCCGTGAACTCCACGCTGGACGCGGCCAAGGTCCGCGGCGACGCCCGCTGGAGTGTCGTACAGAAGGCCTACGAGCAGGCCTCCCAGCAGTTTCCGAACGCGCCGGACTTCGCCCCGATCAAGCAGGACACCGCCGACGCGCTGAACTCGATCTTCACGTACTGCGGCGGTGACGTCCGCTCACAGCTCAAGGAGCTCAACGAGACCCTCGCCGGTGACCTCAAGGACCAGGACCTGCTGAAATGACCGCTACCGTCCCCGCCCCCGCGGCGCGCAGAGGCCTCGACAAGAGGGGCTCGCACAAGAAGGCGTTCAACAAGAAGGCCGTAGTCCCCTGGCTCTTCCTGGCTCCGGGGCTGCTGCTCGCCCTCGTCTTCAAGTTCTGGCCGATGGCCAAGGGCATCTGGCTCAGCTTCTTCGACGTACGGCCCTTCCTCGGCGACCGGTGGATCGGCCTCGACAACTACACGAGGGTCCTGTCCGACAACCGCTTCCAGGACGCCATCGGGCACACCCTGATCCTGGGCATCGGCCAGTCGGTCGGCGCGATCCTGCTCGGGTTCGTCCTCGCCCTGCTGCTGGAGGGCCAGGCCCGCTCGCTGAAGATCCTGCGCACCGCCGTCTTCCTGCCCGCCGTCACGGCCACCGCGGTCGTCGGCGAGCTGTGGCGGCTGATGTACTACCCGACCTCCGACGGCCTCCTCAACAGCGGCCTGCACCTCCTCGGGCTCGGACCGGTCCAGTTCCTCGACAACCCGAACATCGCGCTGTACTCGACGATGGCGATGGGCATCTGGATCTGGGCGCCGTACAACATGGTGATCCTCCTCGCCGGTCTCGCGGGCGTGGACCGCTCGCTGTACGAGGCGGCGGCGATGGACGGCGTCTCGCTGTGGCAGCGGCTGCGTCACATCACGCTCCCCGCGATCCGTCCGGCGCTCATGATCGTGCTCACGCTCGCCACGATCCGCGGCCTGCGCGTGTTCACGGAGGTCTACGTCCTCACCGGGGGCGGCCCGGCCGGGTCCACCGACGTCTGGATGACCCGCGCCTACACCCTGGGCTTCACCCGCAACGACATCGGCGGCGCCTCCGCGGCCTCGGTCGTCCTGCTCGGCGTGACGCTGCTGCTCACCGTCACGATCAACTACCTCCGCAAGAGGGGAGAAGCGCGATGAGCGCCCCCGTCATCGACCCGGTCCGGCCGGCGGCCCCCGGCACCCCGGCCGGACGGAGCGCCAAGGCACAGCGGGCCACCCCGGCCCGCTTCGACACCGCTCTCGGCTGGAACGACAAGCCCTCCCTCGCCTGGGCCCTGCGCATCCTGCTCTGTCTGATCGCCCTCGGCATCTTCGCGGCGCCGTTCCTGACGATCTTCTCGGGCGCCTTCACCACCAACCCCAGCGGCTCCTCGCTGTCGTTCCTGCCGCACGACAGCACGCTGCTGAACTTCAGGGTGGCGGGCGAGCGCGGCATCTGGGACTACCTCGGCAACTCGCTCGTCATAGCGGGCGGCGGGCTGCTGCTCCAGCTCGTGGTGTGCACGCTCGCCGCGTACGCGTTGGCCCGGCACCGGTTCCGCGGGCAGGCGCTGATCATGATGCTGTTCATGATGACGCTGATGCTCCCCGAGGAGGTCATCGCGATCCCGCTGTCGCTGGTCCTCGGTGACGTGCCCGTGGTCCACCTGGACCTCAAGGGAACCGTCTGGGGCGTCATCCTGCCGCTGGGCGCCTGGGGCTTCTCGGTGATGATGCTGACCGAGTTCATGCGGGACATCCCCGCCGAGATCGAGGAGGCCGCCCGCCTGGACGGCGTGGGCGAGCTCAGGATGCTCTGGCAGGTCGTCCTGCCGCTGTGCAAGCCCGCGCTCGGAGTGGCCGGCGTGCTCGGCTTCATCATGATCTGGGACCAGTATCTGCTGCCCCTGATCGCCGCCAAGGACCCCACCGACTACACGGTCACCGTCGCCCTGTCCATCCTGCGCACCGACCCCGAGGTCGGCTCCGGGGTGGTGCTGGCCGGTGCGGTCATCGCCCTGATCCCCAGCCTGATCGTCTATCTGCTCCTCCAGCGCTCGCTGGTCACCGGCATCGCCGCCGGTGCCACCAAGGGCTGACCTCTACCCCCACGTTTGAGAGAGACATGAAGTTCCAAGGAGTGCTGTTCTTCCCGGTCACGCCGTTCGGCGCGGACGGCTCGCTGGACGAGGAACGGCTGGCTCAGCACATCGAGGCGGGCGTCGCGGCGGGCGCGGGCGGCGTGTTCGTCGCCTGCGGCACCGGCGAGTTCCACGCCCTGACGCCCGACGAGATCGAGCGCGCCACGCGGATCGCCGTCGAGACGACCGCCGGCCGCGTGCCCGTCCTGGCCGCGGCGGGTGGCCCGCCCCCGGTGGCCCGCGACCAGGCCGCCCGCGTCGCACGCGCCGGCGCCGACGGCATCCTGCTGCTGCCGCCCTACCTGGTGACGGCACCGCAGCGGGGCCTGGTGCGGTACGTCGAGGAGGTCACCGCCGCGACCGACCTGCCGGTGATCTTCTACCAGCGCGGCAACGCCCGTCTCACCGAGAGCACGGCGGCCGAGATCGCCGCCCTGCCGAAGGTCGTCGGCCTCAAGGACGGCCTCGGCGACATCGAGCGGATGCACCGCGTCGTCCGGGCCGTACGCGCCGTGCCCGGCGACGCGGACTTCCAGTTCTTCAACGGCCTGCCCACCGCCGAGATGACCGCGCCCGCCTACCAGGGCATCGGCGTCGACCTGTACTCCTCGGCCGTGTTCGCCTTCGCCCCGGAGATCGCGCTGGCCTTCCACCAGGCGCTGGCGCGCGACGACCGGGAGCTGGTGACGACCCTCCTGGACGAGTTCTACGGCCCCCTCGTGGAGCTCCGCGACGAGGTCCCGGGCTATGCAGTGGCCCTGGTCAAGGCCGGTGTGGCCCTCCGCGGCCTGGACGTCGGCGGGGTACGCGCCCCGCTGGTCGACCCCACGCCGGAGCATGTCGCCCGGCTCGCGAAACTGATCGACCACGGTCTGGAGGCGGTCCGCGCATGAGCACCACCATCGGCACCCGCATCCGCGAGCTGATCGTCACCCCGATCGCCTTCCGCGACCCGCCCCTGCTCAACTCCAACGGCGTCCACGAGCCGCTCGCCCTGCGCGTCATCCTCCAACTCGTCCTGGAGGACGGCACGGTGGGCCTCGGCGAGTCCCCGGGCGGCGTCGCCCGCCTGGAGCGACTGCACGCGGCGGCGCAAGTGGTCGTCGGCATGGACGTCTTCGACACGACGGCCGTCACGGCCGCGATCGACGCCGCGCTGCTGCCCACCGTGCCCAGCTCGCACGAGCGCGGCTGGACCACCTCGGCGGTGGAGGTCGCCTGCCTCGACGCGCAGGGCAAGCTGCTGGACCGCCCGGTCAGCGACCTGCTCGGCGGGAAGGTCCGCGACTCCGTGCCCTTCGCGGCGTATCTGTTCTACAAGTGGGCCGAACACCCGGCCCTGGACGGCCGCGTGGCGGTCGGCGACGACTGGGGCGAGGCGCTGGACCCGGCCGGGATCGTCGAGCAGGCACGGCTGATGCAGCAGCGGTACGGGTTCGAGTCGTTCAAGCTCAAGGGTGGCGTCTTCCCGCCCGACGAGGAGATCGCCGCGATCAAGGCACTGGCGGACGCCTTCCCCGGCCGGCCGCTGCGCCTGGACCCCAACACCGCCTGGACGGTGGAGACTTCACAGTACGTCGCCCGCGAGCTGGACGGCGTACTGGAGTACCTGGAGGATCCCACGGCGACCATCCCCGGCATGGCGGAGGTGGCGGAGGACTCGCCGCTCCCCCTCGCCACCAACATGTGCGTGATCGCCTGGGAGCACCTGCGCCCGGCGATCGAGCAGAACGCGATCCAGGTGCTCCTCACCGACCACCACTACTGGGGCGGACTGCGCCGCACCCGTGAACTGGCCGCGGTCTGCGAGGCGTTCGGCCTCGCCCTGTCGATGCACTCCAACTCGCACCTGGGCATCAGCCTCGCCGCCATGACCCATGTCGCGGCGGCCATCCCCAACCTCGACCACTCCTGCGACACGCACTACCCGTGGAACTCGGCCGACGACGTGATCGTCCCCGGTCCCCTGGAGCTGCGCGACGGGGCGGTGGAGGTGCCCTCGGGCCCGGGCCTCGGCGTCGAACTCGACCACGACGCCCTCGACCGGCTCCACCGGCTGTATGTGGACTCCGGGGTGCGCAGCCGGGACGACACCGGCTACATGCGGCGGATCCAGCCGGAGTACGAACTGCGGTTGCCGCGCTGGTGACTCGGGCCGCGGCGGCGGGCGCGGTCCGAGTCACCTCGTGGCCCGCCTCGACGGCCGCGGCCCCATAGGGTGACCCGCGACCACACGACAGGAGGGGTGAGGGCGTGGGTGAGGGCGGCTCAGCAAGGGCGTTGGTGACCGGCGGCAGCGGTTTCGTCGGAAGTCACCTGGTCAAGCGGCTTCTGGAGCGCGGGTACCGGGTGCACGCCACCGTGCGCGGCACGGCCGACGCGGCGAAGGTACGGCCGCTGCGCGAGATGCAGGAGGCGCACCCCGGCCAACTCTCGTTGTTCGAAGCCGACTTGCTGAGGGAGGGCTCCTTCGACGAGGCGATGACCGGCTGCCGGGTGGTGTTCCATGTGGCGTCGCCGTTCCGCATGCCGGAGAAGATCAAGGACGGCCGGCGGGACATGGTCGACCCGGCTCTGCTCGGCACGCGCAACGTGCTGGCGGCCATCGAGAGGACGCCCACGGTCGAGCGGCTGGTCCTCACCTCCACCGTGGGCGCGATCTTCGGCGACTACGCGGACGTACTGGCCATGGACGACGGGGTGCTGTCGGAGCGGTACTTCAACACCACCAGCACGGTCGAGAACAACCCCTACCACTACGCCAAGACGGTCGCGGAGCGCGCGGCCTGGGACGCGGAGGCCGCCCAGGGCCGCTGGCGGATGGTCGCGGTCAACCCCGGCCTGATCCTGGGCCCCTCCCTCACGCCCGCCTCGGAGTCGGGCAGCCTCTTCCTCCTGGAGGAGCTGTTCAAGGGCTACTTCTTCTACGGCGCCCCGGACTTCAGCTTCACCACGGTGGACGTGCGCGAGGTGGCCGACGCGCATGTAGCGGCGGCGGAGAACCCGGACGCGAAGGGCCGTTACATCCTCGCCGACCGGACCATGACGTCCTTCCACGAGATGTCCCGCATCATCCGGACCCGCCATCCCCGTGACCTCCGCCTCCCGCGCACCGCGCTCCCGCACTGGCCGGTACGTGTCCTGGGCCCCGCCTTCGGACTGACCCAGGACTACATCCGCAAACACCTCGGCATCCGGTTCCGGGTGGACAACAGCCGCAGCGTGAGCGAACTGGGCATCACCTACCGCCCGATCGAGCAGACGGTCCTGGATCACTACGAAGCGTGGCGAAGCCAGCGCGCCGCGCAGTGAATTCGGGTGCCCTACCGCTCCAAGCGTCGAAGGTCACAAAAACGTATCGGACATTTCACATGTCAACCTTCACGCGAGGCTCACAAGTTGGTTAAGTTACGCCTCGGACCGCACGACGACCTCCGGCGAACCCCGCCGGGACGCGCGGCCTCCGCCGAGTCCGGTGTGCGCCCGCGAGGGTCCACTGGAGCCGGGGACCCAACCGAACCTGGGGTGAATCGGCCCAACCGCCCTGCGGGGCAAGGGCCGTAGGGCACACCTTCCGGAACCGACCGCCCGAACCCTCCCCCAGTGCCTGAACGGCCTGGAGGACCCCCACGCTAACCCGGTAGGCGGAGTACGGAAGGAGTACGTCGCCCATGGCGCCGGAACGCAGCGCGCGTCCGGGGGCTCTGAGCCTCCCTGGCATGCGCAATTCCGCACTCGCGTCGGCAGCACTCACCTCTGTGGCCCTGCTCGCCCAGACGGCCAACGCCGCCCCCTCGGCCGCGGACGAGACACCGAGTCGCGAGGAGGTCAGCCGACGGGTCAGCTCCCTCTACGACCAGGCCGAATCCGACACGGGCACGTTCAACGCCACCCGCGCGGCGGCGACCGGCCCGCGCAAGCGCGCCGACCGCCCGACGGACACGGGACGCAGGCCCGCCCCCACGTCCCGGAACGACGACAGCGGGCGCGGCGGCCCCGCGCTCGACAGCGTCGCCCGGCAGTGGTTCGATGTCGCGCGCTCGAAGCTGGGGCCGACCGTCCCGGCGGTGCTGCCGGGCGACAGGATGCCCGACCGCCCCACGGGAGGGCGGGCCGCGCGTACGGGAGACGGCCTCACCGACCGCGGGCGGGAGGCGACCGGCCGGGCCGCGCTGGAGCTGCCGGCCGCACCTGTGGCCGAGTTGACGGCCGGACCGGCCACCGCGACGGCTCCACCGGCCGAACTGACCGCCGGCCCCCTCGCCGCCCTGCCGGCCGCGCCGGAGGCGCCGCGGGACACCTCCCGGACCGCTCTCGCCCTGCCCGCCCCGTCCGCCGAACCCACGGCCGACCCGCAACAGCGGTCCTCGCTGCGGACGTCCAAGGAGCAGAACCAGCGGAAGCTGTCCCAGGCCCGCGAGTTGCTGTCCCTGCACGTGGCGCGGCAGAGCACGTCGCTCGCGGCGGTCGGGGCCCTGCCCGCCGCCGACACCTGGAGTGCCACGCCGGCCCAGGTCCAGTCCGCGGCCGAGACACGGTGGGAGGCGCTGCGGAACCAGGGACCGGCCGACCTCACCACGGTCCCGCCCGGCACGTCGGCGTGGCCCACCACGGCAGACCCGCTCACCGACCCCCTCGCCGCACCCCGGCCCTACGCCACCGAGCAGACCTACGGCACGAGCCATGCCTACGACACGGGGCAGCTCCTCGCCACGAGTCAGGACGCGACGGGCCAGGTCCTCGCCACGGGCACCGCCCTCACAGCGACCGCGCCGCAGGACACCCGGGCCGTGCGGGCCCTGGACTTCGCCCGCGCCCAGCTCGGCAAGCCCTGCGTCTGGGGCACGAGCGGCCCGGACGCCTACGACGGCCCCGGCCTCACCCAGGCCGCCTGGAAGGCCGCCGGTATCGCCCTCCCCCGGACCGCGCCCGAGCAGGCCACCGCAGGCCAAGGGATAGCGCTCACCTACGTCGAACCCGGCGACCTGGTCCTCTTCCACGTCGGCCACGTCGGCATCTACTCCGGAAACGGCATGATGATCCACGCCCCGGGGCCGGGAGCGGCCATCCGCGAGGAGTCCATCCACTACGCCGGGGAGTCGGCGATCCACAGCGTGATACGGCCCGCCTGAGCCATCACCGGGGCCACGACCAGCCAACGATCAGGACTCCACCACCCCGCCGTCCCCGTCAGAAGCTGTTTCAGATCTGCTGATCAGTGACTCTCCATGAAACCCCGCCGGTGCCCGCTCGTTGGGGGGTCATGAGCAACGACACTGTTCGGACTGCCCGCGCGTCGGCGAAAGACTTTGCACTGGGCTATGACCCCGGCGATTCGCTCCGTACCAGGGCATTCGGGGTCTTGGTCGACCGAGCGGCAGAGGCCTATGGGATCAACATGCACTACGCGGGGGACGACCCGGACGCCGCGCGCGAAGCAATGGAAGCTGGCCTGGCGTCTGTCTCTCGGGGTTTCGCCGCTGCGGCACTGGAGGCTGTCGCTCAGAACGAGACGCTGGCGCTGAGCCTCGACCAGAAGTTGCACCTGGGCGAACTGGCCGGCGAGTTGGATCTGGAGACCGTGGAGTTCCTCCGTGGTGCATGCTGATCAGGAGCAACGTGCCTGAGAACCGGTGATCTGTGCTGCTCTATCACATATGACGGAGTCGTTCAGCCGCATGCCAGATACGAGCCGTGTTCGGGCAGGAACGGGATAGCTCGCACGCGAAGTGGGGTATTTCCGGTCGTTTGTGGTGACCTTGGGGCGGTCGGTGGAGCCTCGGGCATATGCGGGCCGGAGTGATGGTGGCCGGTGAAGTGCTGGTCCTTCCGGCCCCTGGGAGTGTGCCCCGTGGTCCAGACGGTCGGCAGTGTGCCATGCGAGCGTTTCGATGATCTGGTGGACCGGTCGGTGGAGCTGGTCCGCGTGATGACAGGCTGCCAATTCGCCCTGGGAGACATCGCGCTGGAGATCGCCCCGTTGCGCACGCACGGAGGGAACATGGCGCTGGGCGAGGGCGAGGAGCTGGGGGTGGAGGACGCGTTACGCCTATTCGCCGAGCAGACAGGGCTGTCCTTCCATACCGTGCGCACGTATCGGTGGGTGGCCGCACGCTGGCCGAAGGACCAGCGCCAGGAGGGCGTCTCCTTCGAGGTGCACCGGATCCTGGCATCGACGCCGGACGCGTACGAGCTGATCCAGCACCCGCCGGCCAACGAGCGGACGGGCCGCTGCGAGTGGAGCGGGGACGCAGCGAAGCGGGCGGCGGGCTGGGCGACCGCGACACCCGTGACGGTGGAGGAGAAAGTCGAGGCCATTCGTGACCTCGCGCAGGACGAGCAGGTGGCCGCCCAGGCCGCATGCGATCTGCTGCACCGGCCGGAGGTGGCCTTCCGGGCCATGCGGGACCGGCAGGCCCGTGAGCTGGTCAACCAGGCCCAGTTCGACCAGGCCGACCTCGCCGAGGAAAGCGACGAGGAGGAGTGGTGGGAGGGGAACGACGCAGAGGAGGACAGCGTCGTCGATCCCGTCGCAATCGTGCGCGGGTTCCACCGGTCGATGGAGTTCACCGACTTGATCGGCGTCTGCCAGGGCTTCGTGGCCGGGGCAAGCCGACTGGTGCCGAAGCTGCGGGGCCGGGAGTTCTCCGAGTCCCAACTCGCCCTGGTCACACGCCAGGTGGAGAAGATCAGGGCCACGGCGGACTGGATCGAGACAGCGGTGTCCACCGGCAGGGTGGACCTGGATGAGGCCCTGGCCGAGCTGTTGCGGGGCCAGTAGCCATGAAACGGAGGGCGGGACACCCCGCTCATGTTCATGGTGAAGCCGTACGCAAGGCCCTGGAGGAAGCACGTCCAGCCGGGCTGCACCTCAAGCAACTGGTCAAAGCCACCAAACGGACCCCCGCGCAGGTCTGGACGGGGCTCCGGTTCCTGCGCAAGACCGCGGTCAAGGAAGGAATACCCCCGGTGACTTTCAGCAGACGGGACGGGTTCCAGCTGTCCGAGGAGCCCGAGGTGTGGATCGCTTACGAACGGGCCGTCTTCGAGGCCGAGTTGCACCGGATCACGAACTTCATCGCCGGGATCGTCGCCCCGCACACCAAGCGCACCCCCGAAGGACGAGTGGGCCCGCCTGGTCCTGGAACAGCTCGGCGGGGTCAAGGCAACCCTCGAAGTCCTCACCCGCATGGAACGCTGATGACCTGCACGAACGAAACCGGAGCGCCGGCCGTGCGTGAGCGGCACTATCCCAGCGACATGACGGACGCCGAATGGGCCGTCCTGGAGCCCCTGCTGCCGCCGATGGCCTGCACCCTGCCCACGGGCGGGCGCCGGGAGAAGCATCCGCGCCGTAACGTGGTCGATGCCATACGGTATGTCAACGACAACGGGATCAAGTGGAGGTCCGTTCCCGTCGACTTCGGCATCCCCTGGCGGACGGTGTATGGCTATTTCCAGCGCTGGCGGGCCAGCGGGGACCTGGCCCGCATCCATGCCGAGCTGCACGAACAAGTCCGCGTCCATGACGGCATCAATCCCCGCACCGTAGCGGTGATCCTGGACTCCCAGTCCGTCAAGGGATCCGAGACGGTGGGCCAGGACACACGCGGGTTCGACGGCGGCAAGCTGATCAACGGCAGGAAGCGACACCTGGCCGTGGACATGCGCGGCATGCCCCTGGCCGTCATGGTCACCAAGGCCTCGCCGCACGACAGCATCCCCGCCCGCGACCAGCTCTTCCGCCTGCGCCTGACTCATCCCGAACTCACCGTCGCCTGGGCCGACTCCGCCTACGGCGGGACCCTCGTCGACTGGTCCCGCTCCTTCCTCGGCATCACCCTCAAGACGGTACCCCGCCGCAAGGACCAGGACGGATTCGCCGTGCTGGCGAAGCGGTGGAGGGTCGAGCGGGCCATCTCGTGGATCATGAGAGCCAGGAGAAACGTCCGCGACTACGAGCGGCTCATCTCCCACAGCGAGGCCCACATCACCTGGACCTTCATCACCCTCATGGTCCGCCGCCTCACCCGCCCTCCCCGGCCACCACGCGCCGCGCCCCACCCCGTCGAACCGGTGAAGACGATCAACAAGCCCAACCCCATACGCCTCCGGATGCAGCAGCCGAACACCATCCGCCTCGCCCCCACCGCCTTGCACTGAAGTCCTCCATTCCGGCCGCGTAACTCATACGGATGGGATCCCCTATGCGGTTGCCGTTGTGCCTGTTTCCGAACTTAACGAGCGGGATCCCCCGACTGCGTCCGGTATAGGGGTATCACCGAGATACGGGTACAAGCCCCGCTTTGGCTTACGAGAGAAAACAGGAGCAGACGATGACAGGTATGCGCATTCCGGACTTCTATGCTCCGTTCCCGCTGGAATGCAACCCTCATATGCAGGAAGCCTCCAGGGTCATGTGGGAGTGGATCGACTCCCACGGGCTGGCGGCGACAACCAAGGCCCGTGCCCGCATGCTCAACACCGGGGCCGATCTGTCGGGTGCGTACGTCTGGCCGCGAGCCGAACCCGGCATGCTGTCACTGGGTCTGAGGTGGCTCGCGTTGACGTTCCGGATCGATGACCAGCTCGACGAGGACGACTCGGACGAGCAGCCGGGCTCTCGCTCCCAGGCAATTGAGGAGCTGTGCGGGATCCTGCACGGCGCTCCTGCCCAGCCGTCCCCGGTCGCCGATGCCCTGCACGGACTGTGGGAAGAGACGAGGACGGGGACGCCGGCGAGCTGGCGGCGCGTCTTCGTCGCCAGCTTCGAGGCGTTCTTGCGGTCTTACACCCTGGAGGCAGAACTCAAGGCAGCCGGCCGGATACCGGAACTCCCCGAGTACCTCGGGTGGCGGATGTACTCGGTCGGCATGCCTTGGCTGTGGGACCTCGACGAACTGCGCCTGCCGCTGTTCCTCCCCGACAGCGTGCGCACCTGCGAGGCGATGAGCACGCTCCGGCGGGCGGGCTCACTGCACATCGCCTTGGTCAATGACGTGTTCTCCGTGGAGCGGGAAAGCATGCTCGGCTACCCCTACAACGCGGTCTCCCTCATCATGCGGGCACAGGGATGCTCTTTGCAGGAAGCGGTGGCCCAGGTCGCAGGCCTGGTCGCCGAACACGCTCGCACGGTCAGCCGCATCCTTGAAACAGACCTCGCCGCCGAACTCCGGCACCAGCATCTGCCCCCCGACGCCCACGCGGCCGCCCTCGACTACGGTCAGAACATCGCCTTGAACCTCCGCGGACAACTCGCCTGGCACGCCTCGGTCCGCCGTTATGTCACCACCGACATCACCGGGCCATGGGCAGGGAATTACCCCGACGATCTGCTGCGGCAGACAGACTGACCCACACGATCGGGCGGCGCCGTCGGCGTCCTCGGCGAGGATGCGGTAAACGGTGGCGACCGAAGGGCGCTTGCCCTGGTTCTTGCCCGAGGTGATGACCAGCTTGCGGGCGATCAGGCATGGACCCCGCCCTGCGCCCGTGGAGGAAACTCATTGCCCCATTGACCCGTATCTCGGGTATCGCCGAGATGAGCCCAAAGGGGCCATGGAATGTTCTTGAAGGCGTGCAATAGGTGCTGCGGGTCCCATCCGATCGGGTAGCGATGGACGTCCTGCACGCCTGTCGGTGGGTGGGAAGAACACGCGCGTCACTCAACGTCACTGATCAGCGGATCTGAAACAGCTTCTCAGGCGGGGTGGTTCTTCTTCGCCCACCTCGGCTTTGTCGATACGTCCTGACAAACCCATTGACATCATCTGCCGTCCGCCGCATAGTACCTGCCACTAGAGCGCGCTAGTGGAGCGCTCCAGCCGTTATCCAGCGGGCGGTACCCGTGAACCTCCCCCACCTGAGATCCGCCCCGACCAGCACAGCGAGGTGCATGGGACATGCGCAGACACCACCGAGCCGCGACACTGACCGCCGCCGCCCTGGCCGCCGCCCTGTTCGCCGCGGGATGCTCCAGCAGCTCCGGCGGGAAGGAGGCCGAGGAGGGCTCCGCCGGCGCCTCGGCGGGCAAGGCGACCACACCCCGGATGACCGTGGCCATGGTCACCCACGCGGCTCCCGGTGACACCTTCTGGGACCTGATCCGCAAGGGCGCCGAGGCCGCCGCGGCCAAGGACAACATCAAGCTCGTCTACTCCAGCGACCCGAGCGCCGGCAACCAGGCGAACCTGGTGCAGAACGCGATCGACCAGAAGGTCGACGGCATCGCCCTCACCGCGGCCAAGCCGAGCGCCATGAAGGCCGTGGTGGCCAAGGCCACGGCGGCCGGCATCCCGGTCGTCGGCTTCAACGCCGGCCTCGACGACTGGAAGGGCCTCGGCATGCTCGAGTACTTCGGGCAGGACGAGAACATCGCCGGTGAGGCCTTCGGTGAGCGGCTCAACGAAACCGGTGCCCAGCACGCCCTCTGCGTCATACAGGAACAGGGCCATGTCGCCCTGGAGGCCCGCTGCGCCGGCCTGAAGAAGGGGTTCGAGGGCAAGACGGACATCCTCTACGTCAACGGCACCGACATGCCGTCCGTGAAGTCGACGATCACCGCCAAACTCCAGCAGGACTCCTCCGTCGACCAGGTCGTCACCCTCGGCGCGCCGTTCGCGCTGACCGCCGTGCAGTCGGTGTCCGACACGGGCGGCAAGGCCAAGGTCGCGACGTTCGACCTGAACAAGGAGTTGGTCACGGCCGTCCAGGACGGCAAGGTCGAGTTCGCCGTCGACCAGCAGCCGTACCTCCAGGGCTACCTGGCGGTCGACTCGCTGTGGCTGTACAGGACGAACGGCAACTTCAGCGGCGGTGGCACGGCTCCGGTGCTGACCGGGCCCGCCTTCATCACCAAGGACAACGTCGACGCGGTGGCCGAGTTCGCCGCGAAGGGCACGCGCTAGCCGCGTCCATGGACAGGCGGGGTCGGCCGTGGCCGCGACGGGGCGCGGCCGATCCCGCCGCTGTTGCTGCTCAGGCCGGCTCCCGCGGGACCGGCCCGCTTGTGCCCCGGACGACGAGCTTGGGGTCCAACACCGCCTCGCGCGGCTCCCGTTCGGGGTCCTGCAGCCGGTCCACCGCGAAGCGGACCGCGTGCTCGGCCATGAGGACCGCGTCCTGGCGGACGGTGGTCAGGCCGATCGACATCAGATGGGAGAGGTGGCTGTCGTCGTACCCGACGACCGACACATCGCGCGGGACCTCGACGCCCGCCTGCGTCAGTGTCATCAACAGGCCGATCGCGCAACGGTCGTTGCCCGCGAGGACCGCCGTGGGAAGCGGCAGCCCCCGCTCGCGCTCCGCCAGCAGCAGGTGCGCCGTCTCGATGCCCGACTCCTCGGTGTGGAAGCCGGGGATGACGCGCGCCTCGTCCGCCAGCCCGTGCCGGCGCATCCCGGCCCGGTAGGCGCGGCGCCGCTCGGCCGAACCGGGGCCGCGCCCGCCGTCGATGTGCACGATCCGGCGGTGGCCCAGCTCCACGAGGTGGTCCATGGCCTGCCGGACGCCCTTGCCCTCGGCACTGTGCACGAAGTCCATGCGCGCGTGGGGCACCCGGCGGCTGACCGAGACGGTGACGGTACGGCGGCTGAGCGCGTCGAGGTAGTCGGGCTCCGCGTCGGGGCCGAGCAGGATCACCGCCTCGCAGCGATGTCCGAGCAGCGCCTCGACCGCCTTCTCCTCACTGCGGCCATGGGTCGCGGCGGAGAGCAGGACGTCGTAGCCGAGCCGCTCGGCCTCCGGGTAGATGCCCGCGATGAGGTCCGTGTGGAAGGTCTGGTGGACGGTGAAGAGCACACCGAGGGTGCGACTGCGGCCGCGGGCCAGCAGCCGGGCGGCGTTGTCGGGCCGGTAGCCGATCTCGTCCGCGATGCGTAGCACCCGCTCACGGGTCTCACGGCCGGCGCCCGGCAGGTCGCGGAAGATGATCGAGACGAGCGCCCGGGAGACACCCGCCTTCTCGGCGACGTCCGCCATCGTGGGCCGCTGCTTGCCTGCTGCATCCACCTGTGGCTCCCACCCTTCGACGCTGCTCACCTTAACGGGGCCTCGAAATCTCCCGGCAACAAGCTATTGACATGACATTTGGACCAGGGTCATCGTACTCGGACTAGAGCGCGCTAGTAGAGCGCGACAGCACATCCGTGAACACGTTCGCCGGCATCCGTCCCTCCCCTCCCCTCCCCTCCC
>NZ_LGUR01000193.1 GCF_001270495.1 Streptomyces viridochromogenes | reverse complement strand
CCCCCGCCCCCGCCCCCGCCCCCGCCCCCGCATCAGCCGGCACCGTCCAGCTGACCGGCGACCTCGACATCGACGGCATCGACTTCCCCGTGCTGCTGCGGCTGCGGGTCGTCGAGCGGGCCGACGACCGGCTGCTCGGCGTGGGTGTGGCCCGGCTGCCGTACCGGCTGCTGCGGCGCGCGACCGGCTTCAGGTTCGGCCGGCTGCGTCCGGCGACCCGGCTGCGGCTGCTGGTCGCCGGGGAGTTCGCGTGAGGGCGGCCCGGCGACCGGTCCAGGGGGCCGTGCTCGCCCTGTCCGTCCTGCTCGGGCTGCTGTTCCTGGTGCCCGGCGGCCGGGCGGCTGCGGCGACGTACCGGGTGGCCATGAGCGGGTACGCCTTCAGCCCGGCGACGCTGACCGTCACCGCCGGTTCCACGGTGACCTGGACCAACCAGGACACCGCACCGCACGACGTGAAGACCAGCTCCGGCCCGGCCGCCTTCCACTCCCCCATGCTGAACAAGGGCGGCAGTTGGAGCTTCACGTTCACCACGCCGGGGGCGTACGCCTACTACTGCACCGTCCACCCGAACATGACCGCCCGGATCATGGTCCAGCCGGCAGCCCCGGCGACCTCGGCGGCCGCGCCGACGCACGACCACTCGAGGGCCGGGGCGGACTCCGGCAGCCAGTCGTCCGGGAACCAGACCTCCAGAAGCCATACGGCGGGTCATCACGCGGCTGCCCCCAGCCCGACGACGGCGACGCGCTCACCGGCGTCCTCGCCCGCCCCGTCCAAGCCCTCCACGTCGGCCCCGGCGGCCGCGCGGCATGCCTCGCCGTCACCGACGCCCACGGCGGCCTCGATGCCACAGACCCAGGTCACCGCGGCGGCGGCCCGACCGCTGGACCCCTTGCTCGTCCTGACCGGGATCGTCGCGGGCGTCGCGGTGCTGTGCCTGCTGCTGGTGGGCTCACGGGCGTCGCGGACCCGCGAGGAGGTGGGGGACTAGGGCCTGTATTGAGTTGCTCCGTGGAGGAAGGAGCGGCGTTCGATGCGTGCTCTCGGCGTGCCGGACGAATGTCCTCGTAGCGGAGCTACTAGGGCATTTGGCCGGTGCGCCGAGAGTGCGTGCCGGGCGTCGCGACGCCGCGGAGCAACTCAATACAGGCCCTAGGGGGGTGTTCCGAAAGTCCCGTGCGATGCCCGCGCGTGCCGGACGCCGTGGGTGCTGTGCGGGGCTTTCGAAACCCCTGGGCGGCGGCCCGCCCGGCGACGGTCGGCGGCCGGCCCGCTCACTTGGCCCGATAGCGCCGCATCTTCGCGCGCGCCCCGCACACCTGCATCGAGCACCAGCGGCCGCGCCCCGCCGGGCTGCGGTCGTAGTACGCCCAGTGGCAGTCGGCCGCCTCGCAGGCCTTGAGACGGGTCCAGGTGCCCTCGACGAGGGCCAGGGCGATGGCCGTCGCCACGCGGGAAAGGAGCGGGCCCGCCGCCGCGGGGGCGAGGGTGGCCGAACCGTCGACGGCGTCGACCGCCACCACCAGCGGGCTCGCCGCGAGCAGGTCGCCGAGCGGGGTCACCGTGCGGTGCGGCGGATGGCCGGCGTGGGCGAGGAGGGCCACGCGCAGGGACTCCCGCAGCTCCCGCGCGCCGGGTATGTCCTCCTCGGCCAGCCCGAAGCGCGCCCGGCCCTCCGCCGTGTCCAGCGAGTCGGCGCCCGACTCGATGTCCAGCGTGTTGACCAGGGACTGGACCAGCTCCAGGCCCCCGGGTGCGGGCGATCTCTCACTCATGGCTGAACGCTATCCCTCGCTCACCGAATCCCCTTGCGAGGTTACCCCCAATGCGAGAGCATGAGGTAACCGCGTTACCGGTTGCTGGCATATATGAGTAACGGCAACGGGAAACCCAGTCTTCGAGGAGGAAGTCATGGCCATCGCCACAGTGGGTGCCGTCGTCCTGGACTGTCCCGACCCGCGCGCCCTCGCCGACTTCTACGCGCGCGTGCTCGGCGGCAGCATCGTGGACGAGGGGGACTGGCTGGACCTGAAGGTGCCCGGCGGGCCGGCGCTGGCGTTCCAGGCCGCGCCCGGTTACGTACCGCCGCAGTGGCCCTCGCCCGAGCACTCGCAGCAGTTCCATCTGGACCTGACCGTCGAGGACCTGGACACGGCCGAGAAGGAGGTGCTGGCGCTCGGGGCGAAGCCGCTGGAGACCGATGACCGCTCGCGGACCTTCAGGGTTTACGCGGACCCGGCCGGGCACCCGTTCTGCCTGTGCGCCGGCTGATCCGACCGCGCCTGCCGATCACGCCCTGATCCCGGGAGGACCCATGGCTCCAGCGGCACGTCTGCGTTCCGTCGTCATCGACTGCCCCGACCCGCGCGCCCTCGCCCGCTTCTACGCCGGCGTCGGCGGCGGTACGCCCGAGGACGACGACCCCGCGTGGGTCGTCCTCCGGCTGCCGGGCGGACCGCGGCTCGCCTTCCAGCCGGCGCCCGGCCACGCCCCGCCGGAGTGGCCGCGGGCCGACCGCAACTCCCAGCAGTTCCATCTCGACTTCGACGCCGGGGCCACCTGGGAGGAGGTCGAGGCCGCCCAGGAGAAGGTGCTGGCGCTGGGTGCGCGGTTGCTGCACGCGGAGGACAAGGAGGACTTCCGGGTGTACGCCGACCCGGCGGGGCATCCGTTCTGCCTCTGCCGGATCGAGCAGCCCATCGGGCAGCCCTGAGTCCTGCCCCGACCGCTACCCGTCCAGCTCCTCGATCGTCGCGTTGGACGGGCCGCGCGTCGCCTGAAGGTCGCGGGCCGCATCCTCGGCGGCCCCCAGCACCCGCACGGCGTTCTTCCAGGTCAGCTTGGCCAGGTCGGGCTTGGACCAGCCGCGGTCCAGCAGTTCGGCGAGCAGGTTGGGGTAGCCGGAGACGTCGTTCAGGCCGTCGGGGGTGAAGGCCGTGCCGTCGTAGTCGCCGCCGATGCCGAGGTGGTCGATGCCGGCGACCTCGCGCATGTGGTCCAGGTGGTCCGCGACCGTGGACACCGTGGCGACCGGGCGCGGGGTGGTCTCCTCGAAGGCGCGGTGCACCTTCATCGCCTCGGCGGTCGTGTCGAGGTGGTGGAAGCCGTGCGCACGCATGTTCGCGTCGGCCTCGGCCGTCCAGTCGGCCGCCGCCCGCAGGACGAACTTCGGCACGAACGTCACCATCGCGACGCCGCCGTTGCCCGGAATGCGTTCCAGGACGTCGTCGGGGATGTTGCGCGGGTGGTCGCACACCGTGCGCGAGGAGGAGTGGGAGAAGATCACGGGGGCCGACGTGGTGTCCAGCGCGTCGCGCATCGTCGTCGCCGCCACGTGCGAGAGGTCGACGAGCATGCCCACGCGGTTCATCTCCCGGACGACCTCGCGGCCGAAAGCGGACAGGCCGCCCACCCCGGGCTCGTCCGTCGCCGAGTCGGCCCACGCGATGTTGTCGTTGTGGGTGAGCGTCATGTAGCGGACCCCGAGCGCGTACAACGCCCGCAACGTGGCGAGGGAGCCGGCGATGGAGTGGCCGCCCTCCGCGCCGATCAGGGAGGCGATACGGCCCTCCGCGCGCGCCGCCTCCATGTCCGCCGCCGTCAGCGCCGGGCGCAGGTCGGCCGGGTAGCGCGCCAGCAACTGCCGTACGCAGTCGATCTGTTCGAGGGTGGCGCTGACCGCCTTGTCGCCGGCGTAGTCCGAGCGGACGTACACCGACCAGTACTGCGCGCCGACGCCGCCCTCGCGCAGGCGCGGGATGTCGGTGTGCAGGTGGGCGACCTGGTCGGTGGCGATGTCGCGGGCGTCGAGGTCGTAGCGGACCTGTTGGCGCAGGGCCCACGGGAGGTCGTTGTGACCGTCGACGACCGGGAACTCGCGCAGGAGTTCCCGGGCTTCCTCCAGGGAGGTCATCGTCGTCACTTCCCCGAGCCGAAGCCGAAGCCGCTCGCGCCCTCCACCTTGGCGCGCAGCCGCTTGCCCTTCTCGGTGGCCTGGTCGTTGAGCTCCTGCTGGAAGTCGCGCATCCGCTGGAGCAGGTCCTCGTCGTGGGCGGCGAGGATACGGGCGGCGAGCAGACCGGCGTTGCGCGCGCCGGCGACGGAGACGGTGGCGACCGGGACGCCGGCCGGCATCTGCACGATGGACAGCAGGGAGTCCATGCCGTCCAGGTACTTCAGCGGGACCGGGACGCCGATGACCGGCAGCGGCGTGACCGAGGCGAGCATGCCGGGGAGGTGGGCGGCGCCCCCGGCCCCGGCGATGATCACCTTCAGGCCGCGCTCGGCCGCCTGCTCGCCGTACGTGACCATCTCGCGGGGCATACGGTGCGCGGAGACGACGTCGACCTCGTACGCGATCTCGAACTCGTCCAGGGCCTGCGCGGCGGCCTCCATGACGGGCCAGTCGGAGTCCGACCCCATGACGATGCCCACGAGGGGGCCGGCAGCGGTACTCATTCGGTGATCGTGCCCTTCAGGTAGCCGGCTGCGTGACGTGCGCGCTCCAGCACGTCGTCCAGGTCGTCGCCGTAGGTGTTGACGTGGCCCACCTTGCGGCCGGGCTTCACGTCCTTGCCGTACATGTGGATCTTGAGCTGCGGGTCGCGGGCCATGCAGTGCAGGTACGCGGAGTACATGTCCGGGTAGTCGCCGCCGAGGACGTTGACCATGACCGTCCACTTGGCGCGCGGGCGCGGGTCGCCGAGGGGGAGGTCGAGGACGGCCCGGACGTGGTTGGCGAACTGCGAGGTTATGGCGCCGTCCTGGGTCCAGTGGCCCGAGTTGTGCGGGCGCATCGCCAGCTCGTTGACGAGGATGCGGCCGTCGCGGGTCTGGAACAGCTCCACGGCGAGGTGGCCGACGACGTCCAGCTCCTTGGCGATCGTCAGGGCGAGCTGCTCGGCCTTGAGCGCGAGGGTCTCGTCCAGGTCGGGGGCGGGGGCGATGACCGTGTCGCAGACGCCGTTGACCTGCTGGGACTCGACCACGGGGTAGGCCACGGCCTGGCCGTGCGGGGAGCGGACGACGTTCGCCGCGAGTTCGCGGACGTAGTCGACCTTCTCCTCGGCGAGGACCGGGACGCCGGCGCGGAACGGGTCCTCGGCCTCCTCGGGTGAGTCGACGACCCAGACGCCCTTGCCGTCGTAGCCGCCACGGACGGTCTTGAGGACGACCGGGAAGCCGTCGCCCTCGGCGCCTTCGGGAAGGCCCTCGGCCGCGAAGGCGGCCACGTCCTGTGGATCGGTCACGATGCGGTGCCGGGGGCAGGGCACCCCGATCGCGTCGAGCCTCGCTCGCATCACCCCCTTGTCCTGGGCGTGCACGAGCGCGTCGGGGCCCGGGCGCACGGGGATGCCGTCCGCCTCCAGAGCCCTGAGGTGCTCGGTGGGTACATGTTCGTGATCGAAAGTGATCACATCGCAGCCCCTCGCGAACTCGCGGAGCGTGTCGAGGTCGCGATAGTCGCCGAGGACGACATCGCTGACGACCTGCGCCGCGGAATCCTGAGGGGTGTCACTGAGAAGCTTGAACCTGATGCCCAACGGGATGCCCGACTCGTGTGTCATACGAGCGAGCTGGCCCCCGCCGACCATGCCGACTACCGGGAACGTCACGCCCCTAGCGTATCGGCCACGCCGCGGCGGCCGATTTTCCGTCCTTCGCCGCCTTGGTTCCGCGCCCCTTCGGGCTTTGGTTTCGCGCCCTTCGGGCTCTGGTTTCGTGCTTTTCGTCCGGCCTCTTACCGGAGTTTTCCCGGTCTCTTTCCGGCCTATGAGCTTGCGCACAGGCAATCGACGAGGGGGGTGGTTAGCATGGCTGAGTTGACGAAACCGACCGACAAACCGACCGACAGGAGCCTTCACGACCATGGGACGTGGTTCCTCGGGGCTTCAATCGGCGCCTCCTCCGGCATCTCGCAGTGCCGTCCGGCAGCGCTTCGACCAGCTGATGCGTGAGGTGGCCAAGTTCGGCGCGGTGGGCGGGACCGGGGTCCTGGTCAACTTCCTCGTGTTCAACCTGGTACGGCATGTGACCGATCTCCAGGTGGTACGGGCGAGCGTCATCGCGACCGTCGTCGCGACCTTCTCCAACTACGTCGGCTACCGCTACTTCACGTACCGGAACCGCGACAAGAGCCACCGTACGAAGGAACTGAGCCTGTTCCTGCTGTTCAGCGTGGTCGGTCTCGTGATCGAGAACGGTGTGCTGTACGCGGCGACGTACGGCTTCGGGTGGGACAGCCCGTTGCAGAGCAACGTCTTCAAGTTCCTCGGAATCGGTGTGGCGACGCTGTTCCGGTTCTGGTCGTACCGGACGTGGGTGTTCCGTGCGCTGCCCGCCGAGGAGGCGGTGGCCGACGCGGAATCGTTCCTGGAGCGGCGGGGGCAGGCTGAGAAGGCGCGGATTCGGCAGCGGGTGGGTTGAGCCGGGCGGTTCTCGCCCCCGCCGCCCCTACCCGTCCCATCCCTTGAAGGGGCTCCCGCCCCTCCGACCCCGCTGGGGCTGCCGCCCCAGACCCCGCTATCGGCCCTTAAGGGGCCTCGTCCTCAAACGCCGGACGGGCTGAAGATGCTGGACCGGCGTCGAGAAGTGACCTGGGTCGCGTGCCCGTCCTGCTACCTGACCGTCGGGCCCGACTCCTGGCTCAGTTTCGGTGGGGGTGTGCGGGAGAGGAACAGGGCCAGGACCGGGGGCTTGGTCTGGAGCATTTCCAGGCGGCCGCCGTCCGCTTCCGCCAGGTCGCGGGCGACTGCGAGGCCGATGCCGGTGGAGTTGCGGCCGCTGATGGCTCGCTCGAAGATGCGGGCGCCCAGGTCGGCCGGGATGCCGGGGCCCTCGTCCGTGACCTCGATGACCGCCTGGTTGCCGGTGACGCGGGTGCGCAGGGCCACGGTGCCGCCGCCGTGCATGAGGGAGTTCTCGATCAGGGCGGCGAGGACCTGGGCGACCGCGCCCGGGGTGCCGACGGCCTCCAGGTGCCGCTTGCCCGAGCTGACGATCGCGCGTCCGGCGCTGCGGTACGCGGGGCGCCACTCCGCCAGCTGCTGCTGGATGACCTCGTCGAGATCGAAGGTGACGGCGGAGCCGTTGCGGGGGTCGCGGGAGTTGGTGAGGAGGCGTTCGACCACGTCCGTGAGGCGCTCCACTTGGGTCAGGGCGATCGTCGCTTCTTCCTTCACCGTCTCGGGGTCGTCGGTGAGGGTGATCTCCTCCAGGCGCATGGAGAGTGCCGTGAGCGGGGTGCGGAGCTGGTGGGAGGCGTCCGCGGCGAGGCGGCGTTCCGCCGTGAGCATGCGGGCGATGCGCTCGGCGGAGGAGTCGAGGACGTCCGCGACGCGGTCCAGCTCGTGGACGCCGTACCGCTTGTGCCGGGGGCGGGGGTCGCCCGAGCCGAGGCGTTCCGCCGTCTCCGCCAGGTCGGTGAGCGGGGAGGCGAGCCGGTTGGCCTGGCGCACCGCCAGCAGGACCGCCGCGATCACCGCCAGCAACGCCACCGCCGCGATGATCAGCAACGTACGGCCGACCTCGCGCGTGACCGACGAGCGCGGCTCCTGCACGGTGACCGTCTCGCCCTCCTCGCCCGTCTCCTCGGCGCTGATGACGTCACCGGTGGGCTTGGTGCCCACCTCGATCAGCCGCTCGCCCGGGATCCGGATCTCGGCGTAACGATCCCCCTGGATCTGGTCGCGCAGCACCGCCGCGTCCACGGTCTCCTCGCCGAGCAGGCGGCTGTCCACGATGCTGGCCAGCCGCACCGCCTCGGTGTCCACCCTCTCCTGGGCGGTGCTGGTGATCGTCCGTGTTTCGACGATCACCAGTGACACGCCGAAGACGGCGATCACGACGAGAACCACGGCGAGGGTGGACTGAATCAGTCGGCGGCGCATGTCCTGTTATCTGTCTGTACGGCTCACGTACCTGTGCGGACGTGATGCTCGGCTGTTCGCTCGGCTCTTCGCTCAGCTCTTCTCGAAGCGGAAGCCGACACCCCGCACCGTCGCGATGTAGCGAGGGTTCGCCGCGTCGTCGCCCAGCTTCTTGCGCAACCAGGAGATGTGCATGTCGAGCGTCTTGGTCGACGACCACCAGGTCGTGTCCCAGACCTCGCGCATCAGCTGGTCCCGGGTGACGACCCGTCCGGCGTCGCGTACGAGCACCCGCAGCAGGTCGAACTCCTTGGCGGTGAGCTGGAGTTCCTCGTCGCCCATCCAGGCACGGTGCGACTCGACGTCGATCCGGACGCCGTGCGTGGCGGGCGGCTGCGCGGGCTCGGCGGCACCGCGCCGCAGCAGGGCCCGGACCCGCGCGAGCAGTTCGGCGAGCCGGAAGGGCTTGGTGACGTAGTCGTCGGCGCCCGCGTCCAGTCCGACGACGGTGTCCACCTCGTCGGCGCGCGCGGTCAGGATGAGGACCGGCACGGCGTGGCCCTCGGCACGCAGCCGGCGGGCCACCTCCAGGCCGTCCATGCCGGGGAGACCGAGGTCCAGCACGACCAGGTCGATTCCGCCCTGCATTCCTGCGTCGAGTGCGGTGGGTCCGTCCTCCCGCACCTCGACCTCGTACCCTTCCCGGCGCAGTGCGCGGGCCAGCGGCTCCGAAATGGACGCGTCGTCCTCGGCGAGCAGTACACGGGTCATGACCTGATGGTAGTCCGCCCATGACAAGAGCCGGGGTGTGATCGGGCGCCTTGATTCTTACCAGCTGTTGGCGGATCTCTTACCTTCGGCCCTGTGGTACAGACCTATGCCTACGAAGTGCGATCCTGGAAAGGACCTTGGAAAGGGTGTGTGCGGTTCCCTCGACACCTGTGATCCGAGTCTCAAGTCCTTCCATTTCCACCAGTGTCCTGACGTATGGTGACTCTACGCCCGTAGCAATGCGGGGACCTTCGGCGCACTTGACGCCGAGGGTCTCTTTTGTGTGCGGACAGTGTGCGGATCGAGGATCCGAGGAATGAGACGCGGCCGGGCGGCCAACCCGCCGGAACCGACCGCTCCCCCCCACCGGGCGCGTGACCGCTCTACGTCGATGCGCGTCCCGACCAGCAAGGATCGACCATGGCGTCCAGCCTGACGAAGGACTCGGCCTCCCCGGGCACCCCCGGCTCCGAGAAGACCTTCTTCGGCCACCCCCGCGGTATGGCCACGCTCTTCATGACCGAGATGTGGGAGCGCTTCTCCTGGTACGGAATGCGCGCCATCCTCACCCTCTACCTGATCGCGGCCGTCCTCGACGGCCCCCTGGAGGACCGGGAAGCCCTGGCCGCCTCGATCTACGGTGTCTACAACGCGGTCGTGTACATGGCCGCCATGCCCGGTGGCTGGGTCGCCGACCGCCTCTGGGGTGCCCGCAAGGCCGTGCTCGTCGGCGGCATCGTCATCGCCGCCGGCCACTTCACGCTGGCGATCCCCTCGGACATCGCCTTCTTCTGCGGTCTCGGCCTGATCGCGATCGGCACCGGTCTGCTGAAGCCGAACATCTCCGCGATGGTCGGCGGTCTCTACGAGGGCCTGCCCAGCGCCCGCCGCGACGCCGGCTTCACGCTCTTCTACATGGCGATCAACATCGGCGGCATGGTCGCCCCGCTGGCCGTCGGCTACCTCGGCGAGAACGTCAACTGGCACCTCGGCTTCGGTGTCGCCGGTGTCGGTATGACCCTCGCCGTGATCCAGTACGTCCTCGGCGGCCGCCACCTCGGCGACATCGGCAAGCAGCCCGGCACACCGGCCTCCCCGGAGGAGAAGCGCGCCGTGCTGCGCAAGGTCGCGCTGTGGGGTGGCATCGCCGTCGCCGCGCTGGTCCTGGACATCGTGCTGGGCACGTACGACATAGAGCACATCGTCAACGTGCTCGCGGTCCTCGGCATCGTGGTCCCGATCGTCTACTTCGTGACGATGTACCGGAACCCGGCCCTCGCCAAGGAGGACAAGCCGAAGATCCAGGCGTTCGCCTGGTTCTTCGCCACCGCCGTGCTGTTCTGGATGATCTACGACCAGTCCGGTTCGCTGCTGACGATCTTCGCGGACACCAAGACCGACCGCATGATCGGCGGCTGGGAGTTCCCGGCGTCCTGGTACCAGTCGGTGAACCCGGCCATGGTCATCGTGCTCGCCCCGATCTTCGCCGCGCTGTGGGTGAGGCTGGCCCAGCGCAACCGTGAGCCCAGCACGCCCATGAAGTTCGCCCTGGCGATGCTTCTCATCGGTGGCTCGTTCGGCATCATGGGCCTGGCCGGCGCCGCCGCCGCGAACAGCGACACGGGCAAGGTCACCGTCTTCTGGCTGCTGAGCGTCTACCTGGCGCAGACCCTCGGCGAGATGTGCCTGTCTCCGGTGGGCCTGTCCCTGTCGACGAAGCTGGCACCGAAGCAGTTCGTGGGCCAGATCATGGGTCTGTGGTTCCTGGCCACCGCGACGGGCAACGCCCTCAACGGCTGGACCACCAAGCTGAACGCTCCGCTGGGTGACGCGGTGTACTACACGATGTGGGGCGTCATCGCCGTCGCCGCCGGTCTGGCCTTCATGATGGCCGGCCGCAAGATCCGGGCGCTGATGGGCAACGTTCGCTAGCGCTGTGCCTGAGCCGACAGGGCCGCTGGATCCGAGGGGGTTCAGCGGCCCCGTCGCTTTTGTGACTGCCTCTGAGGTGGGTTACCTGACCCGCCTTCCAGGCATGAACGTGAACACCGCTCCGCCCAGCAGCAGTGCCGTTCCCGCGACCAGGCCCAGTGCCTTCAGCGAGCCCTGGTCCTCCGCCCCCGTCGCCGCCAGGCCGCCGTCCGTCGACGAGCCGCCGGCGGACCCTCCCGCCGAACCGCCGGCCGAACCGCCGCCGGACGCCCCGCTGGCCTGCTCACTCGTGTCCAGCGTCAGGGACACCTCCGTCTTCGCCGGCGTGCACGTCGTCGTCGTGCCCAGGGCCTCGATCGTCAGGACGCCCGGGGAGAGGGTCGACTCGCCGCTCGCGCCCGGCTTGTAAGTTCCCTTGAGGTCCGGGATCTCGATGGGGTCGCCCGATTTGATGGGCTCGGCGTTGGTCGGGCCCTCGACATGGACCGTGCCCTTGTCGGCGCCGCCCAGGGCTACCTCCATCGACGGCTTGACCGAGTCTTTGGGGATGTCGGCGGGGCTGTCCATCACCGACTTCTTGAACTGGACCGTCAGGCCGAAGCTCCCGCCGTCCTTCTTGGCGTTGATCTGGACCGGCGAGGTCGCCTCCTTGTCGCCGATGGGTGTCTTGCACTCGTACGGGACCTGGACCTCCTTGCCCGTGAAGTCGGTCTGGCCGCCGTCCCCGCCCCCGGTTCCGCCACCGGTGCTGGTCCCGCCGTCGTCCCCGCCCGTCTCGCTCTCACTCGGCGTCGGGCCGGCCGTTCCCGTCGGCACGCTTGTCGGCACGCCCGTGGGCAGGCTCGTCGGCAGCGTCGGGACGACCGTCGGCTGTCCACCCGTCGTACCGCCCGAGCTGCCGCTCCCGTCCGTCACCTTGATCGTCGCCGCCGGCTTGACCGTCTCCTTCGGCGAGCACTTGGTGTCCGTGGAGATCGGCTTGTTGACGTTGATGTTGTACGCGCCCGGCGTCAGGGACACCTCGCCCGGTGCCGTCAGCTTCAGCTTGCCCTTCATGTCGGACAGCTTCATGTCGGTGTTCTTGGGGATCGGCGGGTTCTCCCGGGGCCCTTGCATGGCGATGTCCGCCGTCTGCGCGCCGGCCGCCTTCAGAGTTCCCGTCGGCTGGACCGTGTTCGCCTCCAGGTCGAGGATGTTCGGGTTCTTGGACGCCGCCTGGACGAACTTCCAGACGATCTCCACCTCGTCGCCGACCTTCGCCTCCGCGGGCGCGGTGATCTCCACCTTGGTCGTGCCCTGGACCGGCGGCAGCCCGGAGATGGCGGGCGGGATGCACTCGGTCGCGTACGCCACCTCGGCCGCCTGCGCGGGAGCGGCGGCCACGCCGAGCAGCACACCCGCGCCGCCCAGCATCAGTGCGGCGCCCGCCGCGGTCGCTCTCCGGGGGCGTACCGGTGTGACTCTCCTTTGCTTGCTCACGGGGGTCCCTTCCTGGTGGGGGTGGTAGGGCTCGTAGGGCTGTCGTCGTGCGGTGCGGAGAGCCGACCGGCCGTGCCCGGGTCGTTGTCCGGGGTGAACCACGGCAGGGTCGAGGGAGGGGAGGAGAGGGCGTGCCTCGCCTCCTGCCGGGGCTTCAACCCCGGGAGGCGCAGGGCCGCTTCGGGCAGCCGGAAACCGCGTCGGCGGGCCGACTGCCGCGGCCGTACCCGGTCCACCACCGCCATCCCGACGCGGAACACCGCCGCCGGTACGACCAGACAGACCAGGATCCAGAACAGCGTCACGCCCCAGGGCCGGCCCACGCCCCAGGGCTGTTCGGCCATCACCTTGCCGCCGTACTTCAGCGCGACGGTGTAGTCGCCGTGCGCGCCGGCGGCGAGTTCCACCGGCAGCTCGATGCGTGCCTTCCGGCCCGGCTGGATCGTGCCGCGCCACTGCTGTTCCTGCCACTGCGGCGCGAACACGCCGTGGGAGGTGCCGACCTGGAAGAGCGGGTTCTTCACGGCCGAGGTGCCGACATTGCCGACCGTGAAGACCAGCGTCCGCGCCGGCGGGGCGCCGAACCAGGTGAGCAGGCCACCGGAGCCGTCCAGCCGGGTGTCCGTGAGGACCGACAGGCGTCCGCCCGCCGGTTCCGCGGGCAGCGGCTCGACCGCGTGCCCGGCCACCTGGAAGATCGCGTCGGCCTCGGCCTTCGCCCCGGTCACCGTCGCCACATGCACCACACACGGACACGGCACGGGCGGCTCGGCCACCGGCAGCCTCCTGCTGAAGCGGCCCTCGGCGTCCGTCGTCACGGCCCTGCCGTCCGCGTTGGCACAGGAGTTGGTGCCGCCGGTCACACCGGTCGACGGCACGGACCGGCCGCAGATCAGGATCATCAGCAGGGCCCGCGCCCGCCAGCCACCGCCGGTCACGGTGATCGAACCGCCGGTGCCAGCTTGGGACTTGGACAGCTTGACGGTGGGCGGGGCGTCGGCCGCCGACGCCATCGGAGACATCAGCATCGCCAGTACCGCCACCAGCGCCGGAATCCGCACCCAGCCCTTCACGTCCCCGCTCCCGTCAACTCGGCCTGCACCAAGGGCCGTTCGGCATCGGCCACCTCTCCGTCGTACGGCCTGCGACGCCTACGACGCCTCCGACGCCGTACGGCGAAGACGGCGACCACCGCCGCGAGCAGCCCCGCGGCCCCCGCCACCGCGCCCCACGGCACGAACCGCACCGACACCTGGGCCGTGTCGCTCGCCCCGCCACCCGCCGTCACCGTCAGCCGCACATCGACCGCGTCGAGCGCGGGGCGCTCGGGCCAGGGCTCGGTGAGCTTCGTACGGCTGCCCGGGGGCAGGTCGACGGGGAGGGTGCGCGGGGCGCGGTCGAGGACAGGGCGGCCGAAGAGGCCGTCGGCGCGGACCGCCAGTTTCGGCACCAGGGTCGTCGTACCGCGGTTGACCAGCTCATAGGCGATACGGTCGCCGCGCACCGCCACGTGCTCGACGGTCAGCGCGGACAGCTCCGGGAGGACGACGCGGAGCCGGATCCGGACGCTTCGCTCGCGGTCGTCCGCGTCGCGGGCGACGATCTCGACGGTGCGGTCGGCGGCCGGCACGGTCACCGTGAAGGGGATGTCGGCGCGAGTGCGGCCGGGCACACGCAGGGTGCCGTCCGCGAGCGTGACGCCGGGACCGCGCAGGCGAACGGTGACCGGGACGGCGCCCCGGTTGGTCACGGACACCGCGTCCTCAAGGACCGTCCCGGGCGCGCCCTCGCCGTAGAACGACGGCCGCCCGCCACCGGCAGGCGCGAGCGCCCACCCTTCGGCGGCGTTCGCGGCCGGGGCGGCGCCCAGCAGCACGAGCAGGGACAGACACAGGACACGGACGGCTGACGACATGGGCGGCTCCAGCGAACCAACGGTGGGGCAGACGGAAGAGGACCTGGAGCGCTCAGACCTGATTCCGTCGCGTCAACCACAACGCACCCGCCGCTCCCGCGAGCAGCACCGTGCCGCCGAGAGTGCCCAGGGCGATCGCCGAGTCCTCGGGACCGGTCTGCGGGAGCTCGGACCCGGAGCCGGAGCCGCCCTGGGCCCCGCTGCCGCCTCCGCCGCCGCCCGCCGCCGTCACGTCGAGGGTCAGGGACGGTCCGGGGCTGTTGGTGGGCGTGCAGGTGGTCGTCGTACCGAGTGCCTTGATGGTGAGCACGCCCGCGGTGAAGGTGACCTTGCCGGTCTTCTTCGGGGTGTACGTGCCCGTCAAGTCGTTGATCTTGATGGGGGTGTTGGCGGGGATCGCCTCCTGGTTGGCCGGGCCGGTCACCGCCAGGGTGCCGCTGTCGGCGCCGCCCAGCTTGATGGTGGCGCTCGGGTTCATCGCGCCCTTGCCCAGTTCGACGGGGCTGGACGAGACGCCCTTCTGCCACGACATGGTGACCTTGTAGCCGCTGCCGCTCTTGACGCCCTTGATGTCGATGGGCGAGACGGCGCTCTTGTCGCCGATCGGCGTCTTGCAGGCGTAGTTGACGTCGACGACCTCGGCGCTGGCCGCGGGGGCGGCCATCAGCACCGCCGAGCCGGCCAGGGCCGCGGCGGTCGCGAGCGCGGCGGTTCGCTTCTGCTTCGACACGGTCCCCTCGTTCCTCACGGAATTCCTGACGGCATATCAGATCGGCCGTCAAGGTACGCCCGGGGCCTTGAGGAAGGAAGACACGGCGCACGCCGGAGTTGTGGCGATCCGGCGTGCGCGTGAGGGGGTTCGGGTGGAGAGAGTGACCCTCGGTAACCCGGGATCAGGCCGACGTCGCCCGCGGGCGCAGCACTTCGGGCAGCCCCCAGCGCCGCAGCACCTCGGGCACGGCCACCGTCCCGTCGGCCCGCTGGTGCTGCTCCAGGATCGCGGGCAGCAGCCGGCTGGTGGCGAGGCCCGAGGCGTTGAGGGTGTGCACGTACGCCGACCTGCCGCCGCCGGCCGGGCGGTACCGGATGCCACCGCGCCGCGCCTGGTACTCCCGGGCGTTCGACACCGAGCTGACCTCGGCATACCCGCCCAGGCTGGGCAGCCACACCTCCACGTCGTAGGTCTTGGCCTGGGCGGGGCTGATGTCCCCGGCGGCCAGCTTGGTGACCCGGTAGTGCAGGCCGAGACCGGCGACCAACTCCTCCGCCCGCGCGAGGAGTTCGAGATGCGCGGCGTCCGAGCCCCCGGGCCGGGCGAACTGGAACAGCTCGACCTTGTTGAACTGGTGGCCGCGCAGCGTCCCGCGGTCCGCCGTCCGGTGGCTGCCGCTCTCCCTGCGGTAACAGGGCGTGTAGGCGACGTACCGGCGCGGCAGATCCCGCTCGTCGAGCGTCTCGCCACGATGGAGGTTGACCAGGGCGGTCTCGGCCGTGGGCAGCAGGAAGTGCCCGTCGACGCGGAAGACCTCGTCGGCGAACTTGGGGAACTGCCCGGCCGTGTATCCCGCCTCGTACGTCAGCAGATGCGGCGGCAGCACGAACTCGTACCCCGCCCGGCGGTGCGCGTCGAGGAAGTGGTTGAGCAGCGCCCACTCCAGCGCGGCGCCCTCGCCCCGGTAGATCCAGTAGCCGCTGCCGGCGAGGGCCGCGCCCCGCCTGTGGTCGACGAGGCCGAGGTCCTCGGTGAGCTCCACATGGTCCCGGGCCGGGAACCCGAAGGCGGGCGGGGCCCCTACGGCCCGTACGACCTCGTTGTTCTCCTTGCCACCCGCCGCCACGTCGTCGTCCGGGAGGTTGGGCAGGGCGTCGAGGAACTCCTGGTGGCGACCGGCCAGTTCGGCGAGGCGGGCCTCCGCGTCGGCGAGTTCGCCGGTCAGGGCCTTGGCGGTGGCCTGGAGTGCGTCGGCCTCGGCGCCCTCCCGGCGCCGTACGGCGATCTCCGCCGAGATGCGCCGCCGCTCGCCGCGCAGCCGCTCCACGGCCGTGCGGGCCTCGCGGAAGGCGGTGTCGAGGGTGAGGAAGCCGGGGATGTCGGGGTCGACGGCGCGCTTGCGCAGGGCGTCGCGGACCTGGTCGGGACGGTTTCGGATGAGGGTGACGTCGAGCATGGTGCACGCTCCGTCCGGTCGGCCGGTGCGGCACGCGCCGCCCCGGGGTGATCCCTCGGGGCGTGGGCGAGAGGGTGCTCGCGGTGCCACCACGCCTTCACCGTCGTACGCCGACTGCGTGGCCGTACGACGGACTCGTTCGGGCCCGATGACGGGGGCCGGCCGGCGGGGCATTTCCTCCCCGCACTCGGGAGTGGATTCACCAGGGTCGCGAGGCCGCCTTCACAGCGAGGGGCGGCTCTCTCGGCTCGCGGACCCGGGCTACTCGTCTCCGTCAGCGCGTTGCAGGGAGCGTAGAGCGGCACCTCGGCGCCGCGGAAACGAATTTTCTCCCCGTACGGCCGGACGGGCGCCCTACGCCGGTGCGCCCAGCTCCGCCCACACCGTCTTGCCCGCGACGCCCGGCGTCCGCATGACGCCCCAGTCCAGGCAGAGCCGCTGCACGATGAACATGCCGTGGCCGCCGGGGCGGCCCGCGCGGTGCGGGGTGCGGGGGGCCGGCTGGCCCGTGCCCTTGTCGGAGACCTCGATCCGGATCACCTTGTTGTCGCAGGCGATCCACAGCTCGTCCGGCCCCTCGGCGTGCAGACACGCGTTGGTGACCAGCTCCGAGACGACGAGCAGCACGTCCTCGGCCGCGGCCCGCTGGTCGGCGGTGGCGGCGGGCAGCCAGCCCCACGCGTACAGCGCCTGGCGGGCGAAGTCACGGGCGAGCGGGACGACCCCGCTCTGGTCACCGAAGTCCAGCCGACGGACCTGACGCCCCGCGGCCGCCTGGACGGACGCCTCGGACGCCTCGGGCGTCCCGGGCCGCAGGGAGGGCACGGCGCCCCCGTCGGGCGTTCCCGCCGCCGGAGCGCCCTCGTCGGAGCCCCCCGTGGCCGGCGCGTCCCCCTCGGGCACCCCGGAAGCGCCGCTGGGCTCAGGGCCGCGGTCGCCCGGCGAGAAAGGCCGGGTGGTGCTCATCAGCGCTTCACCTCACCGATTCACCAGTTCAACGTTCACACGATTCAGAAGTCAGTACGCAGAGTCAGTACGCCAGTACACAATCCTTGCCCGATACGTCGGTCACAGGCCCCCGCCCCGCGGTGGCCGACATCACAGCCGACTGGTTTCAGGATGTCTCCTGCCCGAGCGGGCCGAGGGAACACCCCTGTATTCGGCACGAATGATGTGACGTCTGATGCAGTGCCGGACGCGAGGGGTCAACCCGATCCGTCGGCCTCGTCGGCCAGGGCGTCGTCGAGCGAGTCGTGGACGGTGAAGACCGCCTCGGCACCCGTGATCTCGAACACGCGCGCGACCACGGGCAGCATGCCCGCGAGATGCACCCCGCCACCGGCGGCCTCCGCCTTCAGCCGGGCCCCGAGCAGCACGTTCAGCCCCGTGGAGTCACAGAACTCAAGCCGCGAGCAGTCGACGACCAGCCGACTGAAGCCCTTCTCAAGGCAGTCATCGAGTGGCTCACGCAACAGATCGGCGGTGTGGTGATCCAACTCACCCGCCGGGGTCACGACGGCACTGGAGCCCTCTTCCCGCACCTCGACCAGAAGTCGGCCAGACTGTGCGCTGCCGACCGTCCCGCGGTCCATGCCGTGTCTCACTCCCGACGTCGTGGCTGCTGAATGACGCTCTCGAACACTACGCCCTCCCCACGCCCCCCAACACCCGAACATCCACCCAGAATCGGACATTTCGGACCAGAGCGCACTTGCGGTGGGCTCACGAAAACCGGTAGGGCTAGTAGAGACACGTAACCGAACTCGGCCGGCTTTGGAGGCGCCGCACACCGCAGTGCACGCACAGGCTTCGGCAGCCATATGCCGAGAACGATGGAGGACATCATGTCACCCCGGCTCGACGCATCGCATACCCACGGCGCGACGTCGGCACCCCCACCGGAACATCTGGATCCCATCGAGCTGAACAGCGACGTACGTTCCGAACCCGGCTTCGGCCAGGAGTTCGGTCAGGACGACGCGCTCGCCGGGCTTCCGGACATCCCCCCTTACGACGAGGTGGGGCCGGTGGACGCACGGGCCCTTTCCAAGACCCTCTTCGAGCGGCTGGAGTCGCTGGAGGAAGGGACCCACGAATACTCGTACGTCCGCAACACGCTCGTCGAACTCAACCTCGCGCTGGTCAAGTTCGCCGCCTCCCGCTTCCGCTCCCGCAGCGAGCCGATGGAGGACATCATCCAGGTCGGCACCATCGGCCTGATCAAGGCGATCGACCGCTTCGAGCTCAGCCGCGGAGTCGAGTTCCCCACCTTCGCGATGCCGACCATCATCGGCGAGATCAAGCGCTTCTTCCGCGACACGTCGTGGTCGGTACGGGTGCCGCGCCGACTTCAGGAACTCCGGCTCGACCTGGCCAAGGCCGGTGACGAGCTGGCCCAGAAGCTGGACCGCGCCCCGACGGTGGCCGAGCTGGCGGAGCGTCTCGGGCTGACCAAGGACGAGGTCGTCGAGGGCATGGCGGCGTCGAACGCGTACACCGCCTCGTCGCTGGACGCCCAGCCCGAGGAGGACGACGCCGAGGGCGCGCTGGCCGACCGGATCGGTTACGAGGACCACGGGATCGAAGGCATCGAGTACGTCGAGTCCCTGAAGCCGCTCATCGCCGAACTCCCGCCCCGGGACCGGAAGATCCTCTCCCTGAGATTCGTCGCGGGCCTGACCCAGTCGGAGATCGGCGAGGAGCTCGGCATCTCGCAGATGCATGTGTCCCGGCTGTTGTCGCGGACGTTGATCCGGCTCCGCAAGGGGCTGACGGTCGAGGAGTGACCACCCGAGGATCGGCGTCTCCCACACGCTGACCTGCGCTGTGCCCGGTGCCCCGCCGAACATGTCGGCCGGACACCGGGCACAGGTGCGTTCGGGCCGGGGTACACACGGGGTACCCACGGGTGGGTCCACAGCCGGTCGGCGACGCGTACGCGGATCACCCGCGCCTCACGGGTTACCCACAGAAACCCTTTCCCCATGGCCCCCCTTCCTCCACTATGAGCCGTCATACCCGCCGGTAGGTCAGGTCTCCGGCGGGCGCACGGCTGCAAGGAGGCAGGCGGATGGCTCGGGCCGACGACGGTGGAGACCGGGACCGTGGGATCCACACGGGTGCGTCCGACGCACGGCTCACCGAACTGCTGCGCGCCGACACGGCCGCCGCGTATCCGGCGCTCCAGGAGCTCCGCGCCCGCCATCACACGCCCGTCCTCGCCTACGCCCGCCTGTGCACCCCGAACGAGTCCATGGCACGGCAGTTGGCCGCCCAAGCGTTCACCCTCGCGGCCCGCCAGACGGCACGCGGCATCGACCCCGGGCTCCCCTGGCGCCACCAACTCCTGCTGCTGACCGCGCGCTCGGCCGGCACCTGGGCCATGGACGAGCGGGCGGCGGGCCTGGACGCGGGGCTGCTGCTCGTCCTGAACACCGCGGGGCCCTCCGGTCCGGTCCCGACCATGCTCACGGCGTTCCAGTCCCTGCCCTCCCGCCCCCAGGGCCTGATCTGGTACGGGGTCGTGGAGCGGGAGCCGGTGGACCGGACGGCCGCTCTCCTCGGCCTCACCCGCGAGGACGTCACCTACGGCACGGACCCGGCGCTCCAGCAGCTGGCCCGATCCTGCCTGCGCGCCCGCCTCGCCGCCTCCGACGACCCCGACTGCTCGGACTTCGGCCGTCTCATCGAGGAGTCCGTACGGCCGGACAGTCCCCGCGACAGCGCCGACCTGCGCGCCCACATGGCGCGCTGCCCGCACTGCGCGACGGCGTACGAGGAGCTGTCGGCGCTGCGCGACGCCCCGCGCGCGGCGCTGGCGGAGGGGCTGCTGCCATGGGGCGGGACGGCGTATGCGGCCAAGGGTTCGGGAGAGCGGGTGGCCGCCGGCATTGCCGCGAAGGGGGGTTGGCCGGAGCGGAGATGGCCACGACGGCTGCAGGACGGCCGCCGGGTCGTGCTGGTGTCGGCGGCTCTCGGGGTGGCGTTGCTGCCGCTGGTGGCGTTCCTGGTGGCGCGGGGCGGATCGCCGGCGCAGGATCCGGTGGGTTCGGTCGGCACCGCGGTGAGCGTGCCGCCGGTGGCCGTGACGGTGACGGCCACGGTGTCGGTCACGCCGTCGGCCTCTTCGCCTTCGCCTTCACCTTCAGCTTCACCGTCTCCGTCGCTGACATCCAAGTCGCCTTCTCCTACGAGGAGTTCGCAACCCCCGAAGACTGCCCGCCCGAAGCCGACCCCCTCCCCCGTTCACCCGCCGAACGGCACCTACGCCCAGGTCGTGAGCGTCGCCACCGGGCTGTGCCTGGACATCGACGGCGCCCCGTACAACGGCACCGACGTCGTCACGGCCACCTGCACGTCCGCGCGCGACCAACGGTGGCGGGTCGACTCCGAACGCGGCGTGCTGCAGTCGTACGCCTACCCCGACTACTGCCTGGACAGCCGGGGCTCCGTGGACCGGGGCATCGGCATCTGGGAGTGCGGCTCGGTGTACGGGTACAACGGCCGGAACCTGAGGTTCGCGGTGGACTCCAGCGGGGTGATCCGCCCTGAGATCGCCCCGGACCACGCGGTGACCCCGAACGGGGACAGATCGCTGTCCCTGGTGAGGGAGGCGGGGCGGGGGGATCAGCGGTGGCGGGCGGGGGCGTCCTGATCAGACGACCCGCACTCCCCGCCGCCACACCTCGCTGACCAGCGGCACCCCCGGCCGGTAGGCCAGGTGTACATGGCTCGGTGCGTCGAGGAGGAGCAGGTCCGCGCGGGCGCCCGGGGTGAGGCGGCCGATGTCGTCGCGGCGCAGGGCCGCCGCGCCGCCGGCCGTGGCCGACCAGAGCGCCTCGTCCGGGGTCATCCCCATGTCCCGTACCGCGAGCGCGATGCAGAAGGGGACGGAGGAGGTGAAGGACGAGCCCGGGTTGCAGTCGGTGGAGAGGGCGACGGTGGCGCCCGCGTCGAGGAGGCGGCGGGCGTTCGGCCACTCGGCGCGGGTGGAGAACTCGGCGCCGGGGAGGAGCGTGGCGACGGTGTCGCTGTTCGCGAGCGCGTCCACGTCGTCGTCCGTCAGGTGGGTGCAGTGGTCGGCGGAGGCGGCGTCGAGTTCGACGGCGAGCTGGACGCCGGGGCCGTAGGAGAGCTGGTTGGCGTGGATGCGGGGGTGCAGGCCCCTGGCCTTGCCCGCGGTGAGGATCGCGCGGGCCTGGTCGCCGTCGAAGGCGCCCTTCTCGCAGAAGACGTCGATCCAACGGGCGTACGGGGCACAGGCGTCGAGCATCTCGCCGGTAACGAGGGCGACGTACGACGCCGGGTCGTCGGCGTGGTCCGGGGAGACGATGTGGGCGCCGAGGTAGGTGACCTCGTCGGTGTGGGCGGCGGCGATGCGCAGGGCCCTGGCCTCGTCCTCGACGGTCAGGCCGTAGCCGGACTTGGTCTCGAAGGTGGTGGTGCCCTGGTGCAGCGCCTCGCGGAGGTAACGGGTGAGGTTGGCCTCGAGTTCCTCGTCGCTCGCCGCCCGTGTGGCCGCGACGGTCGTACGGATGCCACCCGCGCTGTACTGGCGCCCCGACATACGGGCGTTGAACTCCTGCGTCCGGTCGCCCGCGAAGACGAGGTGGGAGTGGGAGTCGACGAAGCCCGGGATGACCGCCCGGCCGCCCGCGTCGACCCGATTGTCAGTGGCGGGTGCTTTGCTTTGATCACCGGTCCACACGACGCGGTCGCTCTCGATGACGACGGCCGCGTCCTGGATCAGTCCGAGGGGGGATCCGTCACCGAGGGAGGGGTTGTTGGTGACCAGGGCGGCGATGTTGGTGATGAGCGTGCTTGCGGTGCTCGCGGAGTGGGCGGGGCTGACGTTCGTCGCGTTGCTCATGGCGTCCTTGGTGGCCTGGTCGGCGGTGGGGTCGGGTTCGGGGGCGGAGGCGGGCCGCGCGGGTGGGCGGCCCGCGGTCATCCGCGCAGGGCTTCGACGGCGTCCGCGAGGGCTTTCGGCACATCCGGCACGAGGGCGTGGACCCCGTCCCGTACGACGTGCCGACCACCCACGACCGTATGCGACACGTCTGCTGCCGACGCAGCGAATACGGCCGTCTCGGCCCCGAGCCGCGGAAGCGGCCCTGCCGTCCTGACCGAGTCGAGCGCGATCGTCGTGAAGTCGGCGAACGCGCCGGGCTCCAGGGTGCCCGCGCCGTCCCAGCCGAGGGCCGCGTGGCCGTCGGCCGAGGCCGCCCGCAGGAGGGCCGCCGCCGTCCAGTGACCTCGGGTACGGCTGCGCAGGCGCTCGTTCAGCTCCATCGCGCGTGCCTCTTCGAGCAGGTCGATCACGGCGTGGCTGTCGGAGCCGAGGGAGAGCGGGGAACCGGCCTTCTGGAGGGCTACGGCGGGTCCGATGCCGTCCGCCAGGTCCCGTTCGGTCGTCGGGCACATGCAGGTGCCGGTGCCGCTGCCGCCGATGAGGGCGATGTCCTCGTCGGTGAGGTGGGTGTTGTGGACACCGGTGGTGCGCCGCCCGAGGACTCCGTGCTCGGCGAGCAGCCGGGTGGGCGTGCAGCCGTGGGCTTCCCGGCAGGCGTCGTTCTCGGCGGTCTGCTCGGACAGGTGCACATGGAGCGGGGCCCGCCGCTCCTCGGCCCACCGCGCCACGGTCGCCAACTGATCGGCGGGCACGGCCCGTACGGAGTGGATCGCCGCCCCGATCCGTGCGTGATCCCGGTCCTTGAGAACTGAACAGCGTTCGGCCCAGGCGTCCGCGCTGCCGTCGGAGAAGCGGAGCTGGTGCTTGTCGGGGGCCTGCCCGAAGCCGGAGGAGAGATAGGCGGTGTCGAGGAGGGTGATACGGATGCCGGCGTCGGCGGCGGCCTCGATGAGGGCCTCGCCCATCGCGTTGGGGTCGGCGTAGGGGGTGCCGCCGGGGGCGTGGTGCACGTAGTGGAACTCACCGACGCTCGTGACGCCGGCCAGCGCCATCTCCGCGTACACCGCGCGGGCCAGATCCCGGTAGTTCTCCGGGGTCAGCCGGTCGGCCGTGGCGTACATGACCTCGCGCCAGGTCCAGAAGGTGCCGGAGCCGACCTGGACGGTGGAGCGCAGGGCGCGGTGGAAGGCGTGGCTGTGCGCGTTCGCCAGGCCGGGGAGCGTCAGGCCGCGCAGGACCTCGGCGCCGGGCGGCGGGGTCGGGACGTCGGTCCGGACGGCGGTGATACGGCCGTCCTGGACGTCCAGGGCCACGCCCGGCTCGACGTGGGTGCCGAGCCAGGCGTGCTCCAGCCAGTACGTACGGGTCCGCTGGGTGGGCGTCACGTGCAGGCCAGTCCTTCCAGTACGTCGGCGAGGGCGGTCACTCCGGCCACGCAGTCGTCCTCGGCGGCGAACTCGGCCGGGGAGTGCGAGACGCCCGTGGGGTTGCGTACGAACAGCATGGCGGTCGGGATGGTCCCGGACAGGATTCCGGCGTCGTGTCCGGCACCCGTACCCAGGACGGGGACGGTGATGTCGGTGTGCTTGCCGAGGATGCGGGCCAGTTCGTCGCGCAGGGCGTGGTCGAACTCGACGACGGGCGTGAAGGACTCGCGGACGATGTCGAGGTCGATGCCGTGTGCTGCCGCGTACTCCCGGGCCGCCTGCTCGATGCCGCCGACGACGCGGTCGAGGCTCGCCTGGTCCTCGGCACGGGAGTCGAGCCAGCCGCGCACCAGGGAGGGGATGGCGTTGACGCCGTTGGGCTCGACGGCGATCTTGCCGAAGGTGGCGACGGCACCGGCGAGCTGCGCCTCCCGGCGGGCGGCGAGCACGGTCTCGGCATACGACAGCATGGGGTCACGCCGGTCCACCAGCCGAGTGGTGCCCGCGTGGTTGGCCTCGCCCCGGAAGTCGAACCGCCACCGGCCGTGCGGCCAGATGGCGCTGGCGATGCCGACCCGGTCGCCGGACAGGTCCAGCGCCCGGCCCTGCTCGACATGCAGCTCGACGAACGCGCCGATCCGGCCGAGCCGCTCCGGGTCGGCGCCGATGGCGTCGGGGTCGTACCCGGCCGCTTCCATGGCCCGGGGCAGGCTGACCCCGTCCCCGTCGGTCAGCTTGTGGGCGCCCTCGACCGTGAGCTGCCCCGCGGTGAGCCGCGACCCGACACAGGCGAGCCCGAACCGGGCGCCCTCCTCGTCGCCGAAGTTGACGATGGCGAGGGGCTTGGCGAAGTCCACGCCCCTGCCGCGCAGTTCGTCGAGCGCGGCAAAGGACGACACGACACCCAAGGGGCCGTCGAAGGCGCCCCCGTCCGGCACGGAGTCCAGATGCGACCCGGTGACGACGGCGTCCCCGGCGGCGGGGTCCCCGAGCCAGGCCCACTGGTTCCCGTTCCGGTCGACCTCGTAGGCCAGCCCGCGCCCCTCGGCCTGCTCCTTGAACCAGGCCCGGCATTCGAGATCGGCACCGGTCCAGGCGAAGCGACGGTAGCCCTGGGAGCCGGGGTGCCGACCGACGGGCAGCAACTCGCGCCACATCTGCTGAAAGGAGCCACCACCCACACCAGGCTGTGAGCCGCCGCCCGCGACAGGCTGTGGGCAGTCGTTCCGCAGGGCGGAACGGGTGGGCACAGCCGGACCCGCGCCCGGCGACGGGACCTCAGCCCCCACCGGGCGGTTGCCACCCCGCTCATCTCCCGGAAGGGTCACGCGTCGTCACCCTCGCGCATCGGCACCCGCACGCCCCGCTCGTCGGCGACGGACTCCGCGATGTCGTAGCCGGCGTCGACGTGCCGGATGACGCCCATGCCGGGGTCGTTCGTCAGCACCCGGCGAATCTTCTCGCCGCCGAGCTTCGTGCCGTCGGCCACCGTCACCTGCCCGGCGTGGATGGACCGCCCCATCCCGACGCCACCACCGTGGTGCAGGGAGACCCAGGAGGCACCCGAAGCCACGTTCACCATGGCGTTCAGCAGCGGCCAGTCGGCGATCGCGTCCGAGCCGTCCAGCATGGACTCGGTCTCACGGTAGGGCGAGGCCACCGACCCGCAGTCCAGGTGGTCGCGGCCGATCGCCAGCGGCGCGGCCAGCTCACCACTCGCCACCATGTCGTTGAAGCGCTCGCCGGCCTTGTCCCGCTCGCCGTAGCCGAGCCAGCAGATACGCGCGGGCAGGCCCTGGAAGTGCACCCGCTCACCGGCCATCTTGATCCAGCGCGCGAGGGACTCGTTCTCCGGGAAGAGGTCGAGGATCGCCTTGTCGGTCTTGGCGATGTCGGCGGGGTCGCCGGACAGGGCGGCCCAGCGGAAGGGGCCCTTGCCCTCGCAGAACAGAGGGCGGATGTAGGCCGGCACGAAGCCGGGGAAGGCGAACGCCCGCTCGTACCCGGCGAGTTGGGCCTCACCTCGGATCGAGTTGCCGTAGTCGAAGACCTCGGCGCCGGCGTCCATGAAGCCGACCATGGCCTCGACGTGCCGGGCCATCGACTCGCGGGCCTTGGTGGTGAAGCCCGCCGGGTCCTTGGCGGCGGCGTCCGCCATGTCGTCGAAGTCGACGCCCAGCGGCAGGTACGCCAGCGGGTCGTGCGCCGAGGTCTGGTCGGTGACGATGTCGATGGGGGCACCCATGGCGAGGAGCTGCGGGAGCAGTTCCGCCGCGTTGCCGAGGACGCCGATGGAGAGGGGACGGCGGGCGTCACGGGCCTCTACGGCCAGCTGCAACGCGTGGTCGAGCGAGTCGGCCTTCACGTCCAGGTAGCGGTGCTCGATGCGCCGTTCGATGGCGCGGGGGTCGCAGTCGATGCAGATCGCGACGCCGTCGTTCATGGTGACGGCGAGCGGCTGGGCACCGCCCATGCCGCCGAGCCCGGCGGTGAGGGTGATCGTCCCGGCGAGGGTGCCGTCGACCCCTTTGCCGATCGAATGCAGCTTCGCGGCGACGGCGGCGAAGGTCTCGTAGGTGCCCTGGAGGATGCCCTGGGTGCCGATGTAGATCCAGGAGCCGGCCGTCATCTGGCCGTACATGGTGAGGCCGAGGGCCTCCAGGCGACGGAACTCCTCCCAGTTGGCCCAGTCGCCGACGAGGTTGGAGTTGGCGATGAGGACCCGCGGAGCCCATTCGTGGGTCTGCATGACGCCGACGGGGCGACCGGACTGGACGAGCATCGTCTCGTCCTGCTTCAGGCCCTTCAGCGTGCGCACCATGGCGTCGAAGGAGCGCCAGTCGCGGGCGGCCTTGCCGGTGCCGCCGTAGACGACGAGCTTCTCGGGGTGCTCGGCGACCTCGGGGTCGAGGTTGTTCTGCAGCATCCGCAGGGCGGCTTCCTGCTGCCATCCCAGGGCACTCAGTTCCGTACCGCGCGGCGCTCGGACGGGGCGGGGTCCTGACATGGTCTGCCTCCCAGCGGACTGTGACTGCGAACTGTTGAGGTTGATATTCACATCCTGGCTTCATGAATAGAACTAGTCAATACATTCGCGGGCCAGCGCGCGCACGTCCCGGATGTTTGGCTGGATGCATGGGCTCGGAGAACGACATGACGAACGACATGACGGGGGATGCGGTGGACAACGAAGCGGACAGCCGAGCGGACATCGCGGTGGGCGACGGATTCGGGATGCCGGCGTATGACGCCGACCGGGTGGCCCGGCGGGACGACGCGGTGCGGGCGGCCGTGGAGCAGGGGCTGCTCGGGCCCGGCTCCCCCATCGTCGGCCTGCTCGACGTCACCGGGATCCGGGAGTCGGCGGCGGCGCTGCGAGCGGCGTTCGACGCGGTGGTGGCGCCGGGCACGCCCGTGCTGCACGCCTTCGCGGTGAAGGCGACCCCGCTGGTGCCGGTGCTGCGGCTGCTGCGTGAGGAGGGCATCGGCGCCGAGGTGGCCAGCCCGGGTGAGCTGGCGTTGGCGCGGGCGGCGGGGTTGCACCCGGAGATGACGGTGCTGGACTCGCCCGCCAAGACGCCGGCCGAGCTGCGGGAGGCGCTGGCGCTGGACATCGCGGTCAACGCGGACAACCCGCAGGAGCTGGACCGTATCGACGGCCTGATGAAGTCCGCCGCCAGCCGCTCTCCCCTCGGGATACGGGTGAATCCGCAGGTCGGCGGGGGTTCCATCGAGGCGACGTCCACGGCCACGGCGACGTCGAAGTTCGGGGTGGCGCTGCGCGACGAGGGGGCGCGGGAGTGGGTCGTACGGGCGTACCAGGACCGCCCGTGGCTGACCCGGCTGCATGCGCACACCGGCTCGCAGGGCATCCCGCTGTCCCTGATGGCGCAGGGTGTCGCGGAGGCGTACGCGCTCGCGGAGGAGATCAACCGGCGGATCGGCCGACGGCAGATCACCACGCTCGACATCGGCGGCGGGCTGCCGGTGAACTTCGCGTCGGATGCGACCACGCCGACGTACGCGCAGTACGCGCGACTGCTGAGCGAGGCGGTGCCGGGGCTGTTCGACGGGCGCTATGGGCTGGTCACCGAGTTCGGCCGGTCGCTGCTCGCCAAGCACGGGACGGTGGTGGCGCGGGTCGAGTACGCCAAGAGCGCGGGCGGGCGCCCGGTGGCGGTCACGCACGCGGGCGTGCAGGTCGCCACCCGGACGGTGTACGCGCCGGGGAGCTGGCCGCTGCGGATCGCCGCGTACGACGGCAAGGCGCGCCCGAAGGAAGGGCCGGCCGTGGTGCAGGACGTGGCGGGACCGGCCTGCTTCTCGGGTGACCTGCTGGCCGAGGGGGCCGCGCTGCCGTTGCTGGAGCAGGGGGACTACGCGGCGGCACTGGACACCGGGGCGTACTACTTCGCGCACCACTACGCGTACAACTCCCTTGCCCGGCCCGGCATCCACGGCTTCGCGCCGGACGGGGCCGGGGGCATCGCCTTCGCGACGGTCCGCGAGGCGCAGTCGCTCGACGAGATCGTGGCCGAATCGGGAGGGGCACACACGGCCTCGCTCACCACCCTGTCCGCACCGAAGCGCCGTTGACGCAGGCCGGCACGGAGCACTAGGCCATACGCGATCAAGTCACTTGAAAACAGGGTCAGTTGACCCACCCTAGTCACTCGGCGCATGTTCCACTGGAAAATGCCCGAACGCTCACTCGCCGCACACACGTTGCGTAGTTTGGCCGTCACTCAGCCGGACCCCGAGGCGGGAGGGAAGCGACGGTGCCCGGAATCGACGAGTGCTTGCTGGAGACGATGCGGCTGCCCGGTGCGCGTGGCGCCGCGCTGGTCGACTGGACGAGCGGACTGGCCCTGGGCACGGTGGGCGACCCTCCGGGCGGCGACCACGAGACGGCGGCGGCCGAGGCGGCCGAGCTGGCGCGGCTGGCCGCCGAGCAGCACGCGTTCGGGCCCACGGACGGCACGGACACCGGGGATCCGCCCGTCGAGGACGTGATCCTCAGCAACCGGGACAGCTACCACGTGCTGCGGTTCGTGCCGACGTCCTTCGACAGCAGCGTGTTCCTGTACCTGTGGCTGGCCCGCGCGGACGGCAATCTCGCGCTGGCCCGTATCCGGCTCGGCGAGATGGCCGAACGGCTGGTGCTGGGATGACCGTGGTCGACAGCCCTCCGCCGCGTCTGCCGGTCCGGGACCGGGCGACGGCACACCAGCGGGCGGGGGCCGGTGTCTCGCCCATGCTGACCCGGCTCGCGGAGGAGCGGGCCACCGGTGTCCTGGACCGCGAGCACGGCACGCTCCATCTCGCCGAGGGCCGGGTGGTGCACGCCGAGAGCCCGCTCGCCCCCGGCCTCGACGAGTTCCTCACCGCCCACGGCACCCTCGCCGCCGAGGACTGGCGGGACGCCGAGGACAGCGGCGACGGAGGGCGGCTCCTGCGGCACGGTGTCACGCCGGGCGCGCTGGAGCTGGCGCAGGCGAGCGCCCTGTACGACGCCGCGTACTTCGCCCTCGCCCCCAGCAGCACGCCGGGCCGCTTCCGCTACGGCACCGCGCACTGGCTCGCCTCCGTGCATCCCGTGCCGGTCGCCGCCCTGGAGCGCGAGACGCTGCGCCGCCGCGCGCTGCTGCGCCGCATCTGGCCCGACCCGGCGACGGACGGCGCGCCCCTGATCCGCGCCGCCCCGGTCGCGGCGCCCGCGGTGCCGCCCCGGCAGGCCGCCGTACTGGAACAGGTGGACGGCGTGCGGCGGGCCGCGGACATCGCGCGGGAGCTGGGCAGGCCGACGTTCCACACGCTGGTGCACCTACGGCGGCTGGCCGCGGCGGGGCTGGTGTCCCCGCAGCCACCGCCGCCCGTCCTGGACGTTCCGCCCGAGGCGGCCGATCCCTATGTCGCGCTGCTGAAGAGGGTCAGGGATGCGCTGGAGGCCCTTTGACCGCAAACCGTTCGAGGACCGTGAGCCGGACGGGGTGCCTCGCCCGCCGCAGCGGTCCCGCGCCGAGAGGAGAATCCTGATGGCGGCCGAGGCCCCGATACTCGACGAGTTCCGCCGGCTCAGAGCCCGCGTACCCCAGCTGACCGGAGCACTCGCGGCCGGCGTGGACGGCCTCGTCCTCGCCCACGACACCCCCGGCGTCGAGCCGGACGGCCTCGCCGCGCTCACCGCCGCCGCACTCGGCGTCGCGGTGCGGGTGGCGGACGCGACCGGCCGGGGCGACTTCCGCGAACTGCTCGTGCGAGGCGCCGACGGCTATGTCGC
This sequence comes from Streptomyces viridochromogenes, assembly GCF_001270495.1. Lineage (GTDB taxonomy): Bacteria > Actinomycetota > Actinomycetes > Streptomycetales > Streptomycetaceae > Streptomyces > Streptomyces viridochromogenes_A. The sequence goes on along the minus strand of NZ_LGUR01000193.1, from coordinate 71,127 downwards.
CACGTACGCGGCCGGACGCACCGCCGTACTGACGCTGCTCGCCAAGGACGGCGCCAATGTCGGCCGGCTGCATCTGGAGGGCCGCCGCGCCGGTGCCCGCATCGGCGAACTCGTCGACGCGAAGGCGGCGCCCCCTCCCAGGAGGAGCCCCGCCAAAAGCCCCGCCAAGAGCTCCTCCAAGGAGCCCGCCAAACCCATGCCCACCCGCACCAGAACCGCGCGTTCCGCACGCACCACCACCGCCGACACGCGCACCACTACCGAGAGTTGAGAGGAACACACGTCATGGCCAACACCGAGACCACCCTGAAGGAATGCCTCGCCTCGATCGAGGGGGCGACCGGGGTCGCACTCGTCGACTACACCAGCGGGATGGCCCTGGGCACGCTGGGCGGCAGCAAGACCTTCGACCTCAATGTCGCCGCCGCCGGCAACACCGACGTCGTCCGCGCCAAGATGCGCACGATGGAGCACCTCGGCCTCAAGGGCGGCATCGAGGACATCCTGATCACCCTCACCGACCAGTACCACCTGATCCGGCTGATCACCGGGCGTGGCGGCAACGGCCTCTTCCTGTACCTGGTCCTCGACGCCAAGCGCGCCAACCTGGCCATGGCCAGGCACCAGTTGAAGAAGATCGAGGAGGACCTGGAGGTCTGATCCACGCCGGCCGCAAGGGCACGGCTGTCAGGGCCCCGGTGCAGAGGCTGAGCTACACCAGCGCCGCGGTGCGGCGGCGGGTCCCGCCCGGGGCCGCGTCGCCCGCGGCGATGCCCGTACTGCGATATGCCTTGACCGCCTTGCCCGCGGGCCGCCCGCCCCGTCCGTCGAGCCAGTCGACCCGTACCCACAGCAGGGCCTTCTCGGCCCGCTCCCACCGTCCGAGCCACGCCGCCTTGAGCCGCAGCCCCGTCCCGCACCCCGCCAGCAGCATCCCGCCCGCCGCGGGCACGGCGAACGCGCTGCCCAGCGCGGCGAGGAAGGCGAGCAGCAGCCACCAGCGGTGACCCCGGCGCCAGTTGCGGACGGCGACCGCACGGTCCTGGAGCACGTCGTGCTTGCCGGCGCGGGCGGCCGAACGGCTCAGGTCGGTGTACCGCCTGCGGCCGACGTACGCGACCACAGCCGTCGTGACGATGAAGAGGGCCGCCCCGGCCAGTACCCCGATCCGGCGTCCCGTCAGCCCCGGCGCCAGCACCCCGATGCCCGCCGCGAACACCCCGAGCCACCACAACGGCGCTGCCCCGGCCCGTACGACGACGGCCACCCGAGCCAGCCCCTGCCCACCTCCGCGTGCCACGTCCCGCCTCCCGTCTCACGTCTGTCCAGATGCTGTGCGCGCACGCTAGCCATCGAACGTGAGACGAGCCTTAAGAAGTCACCCGCCTGGGAGAACTCATTCGACGAACAACCCCCGAGCCGCCGCCCGGGCGTCGAACTCCTCCAGCCGCGCCTGCGCGTCCGGCAGGTCGTCGCACATCGCCTCCAGCAGGACCCGGCCCAGCAGCATCGGCGCGCAGGCGGTGTCGAAGGCGAGGCCCGTGCCGACGGCGGCCGGCAGCAGCAGGTCGGAGACCTTGGCGACCGGCGCGAAGGCGGAGTCGGCCACGGTCACCACCGTCAGCCCGGCCTCCTTGGCGTACGCCAGGGTGTCCACGACCTCGCGCGGATGCCGGGGCAGCGCGAAGCAGAGCAGGGCCGTCGCACCGGCCCGTACGGCGGCGTCGATACGGTCGTGGATCATCGTGCCGCCCTCGTGGAGCAGCCGTACGTCCGGGTGGACCTTGGCGGCGAAGTAGGCGAAGCCGTACGCCTGGGAGGCGGCGGCGCGCAGTCCCAGCACCGGCAGTGGGCGGGAGGCCGACAGCACACGGCCGGCCTTCTGCACCGGGCGCGGGTCGGCGAGCACCTCGGCCAGGTGCCGGAGGTTCTCGATCTCGGCCTCGACGGCCTGTTGGTACTCGTTGTACGAGCCGGCGTCGGCCGCCTGCTCCACGGGTGCGACCTCACGCAGGTACCTGCGCAGCGCCGGGTAGCCGTCGAAGCCGAGGGCGACGGCGAAGCGGGTCACGGACGGCTGGCTGACCCCGGCCAGTTCGGCCAGCTCCACGCTGGACAGGAAGGGCACGTCGGCGGCCCGCCGCACCATACTGTGCGCGATGCGGCGCTGGGTCGGGGTGAGCCGGTGCCCCTCGAAGAGCGCCTGGAGCCGCGCGGCGGGGCTGTCCGTTCCGTGCGCCGCCCCGCTCGTGTTCCTGTCCGCGCTCATGCCGCGCTCCCCCTCCAGATGTCCGTGAACCGGTCCAGCAGTGCTGCCGCCGCCGTCACATCATCGGTGAGCGGGCGGTCGGCCAGGTCGTCGTCGAGCACCGACTCGGCCAGCGCCAGCGCCCGGCCCACCGGGAGCTCCGGGTCGGGCCGGAGGTCGCGCAGGCGCAACGCCCGTACGGCGGCGACGAGTTCACAGCCGACGACCAGACGGTACGCGCCGCACGCGCGCAGTGTCTGCCGTGCGGCGAGCGAGGCGAAGCTGGCCTGCTCCTCCACGCCCCGGGAGAGTACAGCGTGGCCGAGCGAGGCGGGGGCGGAGAAGGCCCGCAGATCACCGAGGGCGGCCCCGGCGGCGTACTCCAGGATCATCACGCCGGACGAGGCGGGCTCGGGGTCGGCGAGGAAGGGCTTCAGACGGGTGTAGGCGGGCTCGTTCAGGGTGGACAGGCGGGAGGTCGACAGCCGGGCCACCTGGGTCAGCGCCAGCCGGAAGTGGTCCAGGGCGAGGGCGAGTTGGGCCTGGTAGAAGCCGCCGTGATGGTAGGCGGCCATGTCCTCGGGGGAGATGAGGGGGTTCTCGGCGGCGGCGTTGATCTCCACCGCCAGTACCTCCTCCAGGGCGTCGGCCGCGTCGTGCGCCGGGCCGTGGATCTGGGGCAGACAGCGGAAGCCGTACGGGTCCTGGATCCGGCCGAGCGGCGGGGTCGGCCGGTCCTCGGCGCCGATCAGCTCCCGCATCCGGCGGGCGACCTCGGTGCTGCCCCGGTGCGGTCGGGCGGTGTGCACGGGGGCGGCGTACGCCTCGTGGGAGCCGTCGACGGCGAGCAGGGAGAGGGCGGCGACGACCTGGGTGGCGGCGACGAGGCCGCGCAGTTCGTGCAGGGCCAGGGCCGCCTGGCCGAGGGTGAGGGCGTTGCTGCTGATGAAGGCGAGGGCGTCGTTGTTGTCGAGCGGCTGCGCCTCGGGGGCGCCGGAGCCGCGCCAGGGATGTTCCCCGGCGAGCGCGAGGCCGGTCTGCGCGAGCGCCGCGAGGTCACCGGTGCCGACCGAGCCGAACTCGTTCACGACCGGGTGGGCGCCGCTCTCCAGCGCCTCGCACATCGCCGTGATGACGGTGGGCCGCAGGCCGGCCCCTCCCGCGAGCAGCTGATTGGCCCGTACGGCGAGCATGGCCCGGACCTGCCGGGCGGGCAGTTCCGCGCCGATGGCTCCCGCGTGGCTGCGCAGCAGGCGCAGACCGTGTTCGGCGGCGGCGTCGGTGGGCACGCCCTCGTTCCGGTTGGCGCCCACGCCGGTGGAGCGGCCGTAGACGCGGCCGGTCGCGGCGATGAGACGGGCGGCGTCCCAGGACTCCTCGGCGCGCTTCATGGCGTCGGTCGCGGGGATCGGCCGCGCGGTTCCCACGGCGAGGCGTACGACGTCCTCGACGCCGAGCCCGATCCCGTCGAGGACGACCAGGCCGGTGCGCCCGCCGCCGTGTCCAGAGGACGCGACACCCGACGTGTCCACGATCCGAGACGACATCAAGCCCAAACTCTCCTCAACCCGGACATGCGATCTTGCACTTCGGTCATCCGTTACTTCGGATTTACACCAACCCGTTGACAGCCTATTCAGCTAACAAGAACTCTGCATGAGGTTATACAGCCGGGCAAGGGAATCTCATGATCCAGTCCGACACGGCCCACAAGCGCTTCCCCAACGGCACGACAGCAGTCCACGATCTCTCCCTGGACATGCCGGAGGGCGGCGTGACCGTCCTGGTCGGATCCTCCGGTTGCGGCAAGACGACCACCCTGCGGATGATCAACCGGATGGTGGAGCCGAGCTGCGCCGCTCCATCGGGTACGTCATCCAGGCCAACGACTGGGTGGTGTTGTCGGACCCCAGGAACCTCGTCCCCGGCCGGCACGTCGTCCCCCTCATCGCCGACCGCAAGGCCGACTCCACGGTCCGCAAGGCCCCCGCCCGCCTCGGCAACACGCTGACCACCGCCCAGCTGACCCGAGCTCGACCGACAGGTCGACAAGGACAAGAAGGGCCCGGAGGACGTGGCGAGCGCGTACGCGCAGGAGCACGGGCTGGTGAAGTGACGCCGTCTGCCGTGTACCCCCAGCCGAACAGGGGGGCTAACCCCAGTGCGGCGGTCGCCCCGCTTCCTTACCGTGGATCGCATGACCGGAATGGACGCGCGGGACACCGAACTCAAGAAGGAACTCAACGCCACCTTGCAGGCCCGCAGGGAGCTGGGCGACGAGTACGAGTCCGCGCTGGTCGACTCGTTCATGGAGAAGGTCGACCAGCGCATCGACGGGGCGGTCGAGCGCCGGCTGCGGCGGCAGCTGGCCGAGCAGCAGATGGTGGCGGCCCGGGGCGCGCGGTCGCCGAAGCCGACGGACTCCTTCGGCGACCGCTTCGGCTTCGGCATCGTCACGCTGGTCGTGGCGATCCCGCTGTCCGGCATCGGCGGCGGCGTCGCCGGCCTCTCCGGTCTGCTGGTCACCTGGATCGGCATCGTCGGGGTGAACGTCGTCCAGGCGGCCCGCACCAACCCCGGCCTCTTCCGGGGATGGCGCCGCAAGTCTGCCAAGGACGACGACAAGTGGCAGGACTGACGGAGGCACTGAGGCGGCGGCCCTGACGGGGCCGAGAGGCAGGTGCCCGCCAGGAGTTGAGGCTGCGGAAGCCGCGGGGGAGGTGCCGGCCAGGACCTCGGCCAGCCGTCGGCCGGAAAAGACCGGAAAAGATATGCGCGGGGACCGCCGCACCCCCGTTGCCGGGGGGCGGGACGACGGCGGTCCCCGCGAGGGACGCGGGCCGGGTCAGGACCGGGCTTACGCGTCCTAGGCGTCCATGGAGGTCCGGGAGCCGCTCCGGAGGTCCTTGGCGCCGTTCGCTGTCGGCCTGGGCGGGGAGCCGCTCCCGCCCTGCCGACACCCACTAATGTGCCGGACCCGTGTTAAGCGGGTGCTGCGTGAACGTGACGCGCGCGTACCAGTTCCGCGACGCTCAGAACGGCCCCGGTCACCGCAAGTTCGCCGCGGACACGCCCCGTTCACCGCAGCTTTGCCGCTACTTCCCGCCCTTGGCGAGGAAGGCCAGCAGGTCCTGCCGGCTGACCACACCGGTCGGCTTGCCCTCGACGAGGACGATCGCCGCGTCCGCCGTGCCCAGCACGGACATCAGGTCGCCGACCGGCTCACCAGAGCCGACCTGAGGCAGCGGGGCCGACATGTGCTTCTCCAGCGGGTCGTCGAGCGAGGCCCGCTTGGTGAACAGCGCGTCGAGCAGCTCCCGTTCGACGACGGAGCCGACGACCTCCGCCGCCATGACGTCCGGATGGCCGGCGCCCGGCTTCACGATCGGCATCTGCGAGACGCCGTACTCGCGCAGCACCTCGATGGCCTGACCGACCGTCTCGTCCGGGTGCATGTGGACGAGGGAGGGGATGGCGCCGTGCTCCTTGTCGTTGAGGACGTCGCCGACGCGCGCGTTGGGGCCCTCGTCCTCCAGGAAGCCGTAGTCGGCCATCCACTCGTCGTTGAAGATCTTGCTGAGGTAGCCGCGCCCGCTGTCGGGCAGCAGTACGACGACGACGTCGTCCGGACCGAGCCGCTCGGCGACCTCCAGCGCGGCCACGACGGCCATGCCGCAGGAGCCGCCGACCAGCAGTCCCTCCTCCTTGGCGAGGCGGCGGGTCATCTGGAAGGAGTCCTTGTCGGACACGGCGACGATCTCGTCCGCGATGGTCCGGTCGTAGGCGGTCGGCCAGAAGTCCTCACCGACGCCCTCGACGAGATACGGCCGACCCGACCCGCCGGAGTACACGGAGCCCTCGGGGTCGGCGCCGACGACCTGGACCTTGCCGTCGCTGGCGTCCTTCAGGTAGCGGCCGGTACCGGAGATGGTCCCGCCGGTCCCCACGCCCGCCACGAAGTGGGTGATCTTCCCCTCCGTCTGCTCCCACAGCTCGGGACCGGTGGAGTGGTAGTGGGAGAGCGGGTTGTTGGGGTTGGAGTACTGGTCGGGCTTCCACGCACCCGGGGTCTCCCGGACCAGCCGGTCGGAGACGTTGTAGTAGGAGTCCGGGTGCTCGGGATCGACGGCGGTCGGGCAGACGACGACCTCGGCCCCGTAGGCCCGCAGCACGTTGATCTTGTCGGTGCTGACCTTGTCGGGGCACACGAAGATGCACTTGTACCCCTTCTGCTGGGCCACGATGGCGAGGCCGACACCGGTGTTACCGCTGGTCGGCTCCACAATGGTCCCGCCGGGCTTGAGCGCGCCGCTCTCCTCCGCGGCCTCGATCATGCGCAGGGCGATGCGGTCCTTCACGGAGCCGCCCGGGTTGAAGTACTCCACCTTGGCCAGGACGGTCGCCCGGATGCCCTTGGTCACGTTGTTGAGCCTCACCAGCGGGGTGTTGCCGACGAGGCTGATCATCGAGTCGTGGAAATGCACCGTTGTCTCCGGATGCTGCAAAAGAAGTGGTCTTAGTGGTTCCGCCAGCCTATGGCCTGCACAGGGCCCATGACGGTCGTTCACTCCTCGTTGGGATTGGGCCACGGTCCGTGCGGGGCAAGCAGTGGATGTACGGCTATGAGGAGGTGACGGCGACGCATGACGAGCATGTCGAGGGCGAGGGTGGCCCGGCGGATCGCGGCGGGCGCCGCCTACGGCGGCGGCGGGATCGGCCTGGCCGGGGCGGCGGCCGTCGGTCTGCTCCTCGCCGAGGTGCGCCTGGCCCGGCGCCATGTCGGCAACGGCACGAACAACCACGTCCCGAACGCCGACGGCCGGTACGGCCGGTTGTACGCCACCCCCGGCGAACCGCCGCTGCGCCTGACGCTGCTGGGTGACTCGACGGCCGCGGGCCAGGGCGTGCACCGTGCGGGGCAGACGCCCGGCGCACTGCTGGCGTCGGGGCTGGCGGCGGTGGCGGAACGGCAGGTGGAGTTCCGCAACGTGGCCCTGCCGGGCGCCCGCTCGGACGACCTGGACCGCCAGGTGGCCCTGGTCCTCGCGGACCCCGCCCTGGCACCCGACGTCTGCGTGATCATGATCGGCGCGAACGACGTCACGAACCGCATGCCGGCGACGCGCTCGGTCCGTCACCTGTCCGCGGCCGTACGACGGCTGCGCACGGCCGGTGCGGAGGTGGTGGTCGGGACCTGCCCCGACCTGGGCACGATCGAACCGGTCCAGCAACCGCTCCGGTGGCTGGCCCGCCGCGCCTCACGCCAGCTGGCGGCCGCCCAGACGATCGGCGCCGTCGAACAGGGCGGCCGCACGGTGTCGCTGGGCGACCTGCTGGGCCCGGAGTTCGCGGCCAACCCGCGCGAGCTTTTCGGCCCCGACAACTACCACCCCTCGGCGGAGGGTTACGCCACGGCGGCGATGGCGGTCCTGCCGACGGTCTGCGCGGCGCTGGGCCTGTGGCCGGCGGAGGAGGAGCGCCCCGACGTCACCCGCCGCGAGGGCTTCCTCCCGGTGGCCCGGGCCGCGGCCGAGGCCGCGTCGGAGGCGGGCACGGAGGTCACGGCCGCGATGCCGACCGGCCCGAAGGGCCCCTGGGCCCTCCTCAAGCGCCGACGCCGCCGCCGCGTCCCGGAACCGGACCGCACCCCGGTAACCCCGTCCCCCTGACCACGGGGCTTTCCTCGCCCCCGCCGCCCCTACCCGTCCCGTCCCTGGGGGCTGCGCCCCCAGACCACCGCTGTCGGCCCTGCGGGCCTCGTCCTCAAACGCCGGACGGGCTGAGAATGCCTGGCGAATCCAGCCCCTCCGGCGTTTGAGGAGCGGGGTCTGGGGCGGAGCCCCAGAAGGATGGGACGGGTAGGGGCGGCGGGGGCGAGGAAAGCAAGCGCTTAGAAAATTGCGGTAAGGGTCACACCGCCCTGCCCGTGACCTGACCCATACGTACGGGTAACTTCCCACACAGCCCTGCCCGACCCCCCGGTATGCCCACCCGTCGCCCGACCACCACCCCTCAACGTGGCGCTGCGCGCCGCACCTTTCAACTGGAGCCGTGATGCCCGAAGCCGTGATCGTCTCGACCGCCCGCTCCCCCATCGGCCGCGCCTTCAAGGGCTCCCTGAAAGACCTGCGCCCGGACGACCTCACCGCCACGATCATCCAGGCGGCCCTGGCCAAGGTCCCCGAGCTGGACCCGCGCGACATCGACGACCTGATGCTCGGCTGCGGCCTCCCCGGCGGCGAGCAGGGCAACAACCTCGGCCGCATCGTCGCCGTACAGATGGGCATGGACCACCTCCCGGGCTGCACCGTCACCCGGTACTGCTCCTCCTCCCTCCAGACCTCGCGCATGGCACTGCACGCCATCAAGGCCGGCGAGGGCGACGTCTTCATCTCGGCCGGCGTCGAGACGGTCTCCCGCTTCGCCAAGGGCAACTCCGACAGCCTCCCCGACACCCACAACCCCTTCTTCGCCGAGGCCGAGGCCCGCACCGCCGCCGTCGCCCAGCAGGAGGGCACGACCTGGCACGACCCGCGCGAGGACGGCCTCGTCCCGGACGCGTACATCGCCATGGGCCAGACCGCCGAGAACCTCGCCCGGTCGAAGGGCATCACCCGCCAGGACATGGACGAGTTCGGCGTCCGTTCGCAGAACCTCGCCGAGGAAGCCATCAAGAACGGCTTCTGGGAGCGCGAGATCACCCCGGTCACCCTCCCCGACGGCACCGTCGTCTCCAAGGACGACGGCCCCCGCCCCGGCGTCACCCTGGAGGGCGTCCAGGGCCTCAAGCCCGTCTTCCGCCCCGACGGCCTCGTCACCGCCGCCAACTGCTGCCCCCTGAACGACGGCGCGGCGGCCCTCGTCATCATGTCGGACACCAAGGCCCGCGAGCTCGGCCTCACCCCGCTCGCCCGCATCGTGTCGACCGGCGTCTCCGGCCTCTCCCCCGAGATCATGGGTCTCGGCCCGGTCGAGGCGAGCCAGCAGGCCCTGCGCCGGGCCGGCCTCACCATCGACGACATCGACCTGGTCGAGATCAACGAGGCGTTCGCCGCCCAGGTGATCCCCTCCTACCGCGAGCTGGGCATCGACATCGACAAGCTGAACGTCAACGGCGGCGCCATCGCCGTCGGCCACCCCTTCGGCATGACCGGTGCCCGCATCACCACCACACTGATCAACTCCCTCCAGCACCACGACAAGCAGTTCGGCCTGGAGACGATGTGCGTCGGCGGCGGCCAGGGCATGGCGATGGTCATCGAGCGCCTGAGCTGAAACCCGAACCCCTCCGCCAAAGCCCCTGAGTAGTCGGCTCGGGACCCAGCGTGAGCCTTCGGCCCGGAACCCGGGAAACTCCTTGGTTCTGGGCCGATTTGTGATCCAATCTCCCTCAGGATGTGACCTATCTCCCTCCGCGGAGGGATTTACGCAGCTCAGAGCCGTTGCACCACCAAACCCCAGGCCCAAAGTCCTGCCCGTTTCGTGACGTTACGCACTGACAGCTGGATAGTCCGCCCTTCAAGCTGATGTAGGAAGTCGGGGGTCGACTTTGAACCGGGAGTACGTCAGTGAGCGCCATGCCGATCGCCTTGCTGCTCACCACGGCCGCCACCGGCGCCGTGGGCGTCGCCGTCCTGCGCACCCTCATGGTGCTGCGCCGACAGGTCGCGGCCCTGCACACCGAGCTGGCGAAGAACAACGCCGCCGCGACCCGCGGCCTGGTCCCGCCGGCCCGCGTCTCCGCCGACGCCGATGAGATACGCGCGGCGGTGGCCGAGGCGCTCGCCGAGGAACGCGAGCGGGAGCTGGCCGAGGCGCGCGCCTTCTGGGCCGCCCAGGAGGCCCGTGACGGCTCCGACGCGCCCACCCTGCTCGGCTTGTCCGACAGCGAGCTGTTCCTGCCCCGCCAGGCCGATTTCGCGGGTCTGGAGCATCTGGAGCCGGTGACCGAGCCGACCGCGGACGCGGACGAGTTCGCGGGCGAGTCCCCCGAACTGGCCGCGGCCCGCCGCCGTCACCCCTCCCACCCGGACTTCGTCCCGGTCTCCTCACCTGCCGTGAACGACCATGAGCGTACGGTGTCCACCCTTGAGGAACTGGCCGCCTCCGCCACCGAGCTGACCGACGTCCGCCCCGGCCCGCTGGGCACCCTCGACGTCTACGTCTTCGCCGACGGCACCACCCTGTGCATGACCCCGGGCCACCGCGAGACGGCGGAGCGCCTGGCAGCGGCCCTGCGCGCGGGCGAGACGCCGGTACTGCTGGGCGGTTCGGGAGTGTCAGGGGCGTACACCCTGACGTTCGCGTGCGGCGAGGAGAACGTCTACATCCTGGCGGACAGGGTCATAGCGAGCCTGTAGTTCCGGGGCGGTGGTTCTGCCCCGCGCCCCTGGCGGCGTTTGCGGGCCCCGGGACCTCAGACCCCCGCCCTCTTCTGCGCCTCCTCCACCAGCCGCACCGCGTCAGAGACCTGGTCGTCGTTCTCAAGAACCACCGCCAAGTCATGCACGGCAACGGTGATTTGGTCAGCCGCAGCGAACATCCCGGCATCGGGCATCACCCGAGGCTCGGCTCCCGGCGTCTCCAGAACCTGCGCCCACGAAGCCAACTCCCTGGCCAACCCCAAAGCCTCCCCCGCGGCGCCCCTCTGCAAGCGGGACTGCGGCGCCGCCCGCAACCGGTCGGCAAAGTGATCCACGGCTCGAGTCAGACGCGTCGTATCAACCACCCCACAAACCTACGCGTCGCACCACGACTGTTGCCAACGGGCGAACGCTCAGGCACGGTGACCTGAAGGACCGGCTTACATCCCCTTTGCGTCCGGAGGCGCCGATGTCCCACGTCCTCTCCGAGGAGACCCACCGCAACATGCTCGCCCGCATCCCCCACTGCACCGGTCGTGAAGTCTCCGACTGGCTCCGCACCGTAGAAGAAGGCCCGGCCCTCGTCCGCTTCGAGGAGAAGGTCAGCTGGCTACGCCACGAATACGACCTCGCGTACGGCCACGCGAAGGCGATCGTCCACGAGTACGACCTGAGGAGGGCGGCGCGCAAGTTCCTCTAGACGCGCGCACAGACGACGAAGGGCCCCGGGACGAACCCGGGGCCCTTCGCTGCACAACCGTCGGAGACTAGTCGCTGCTGTTGAGGATCGAGATGAGCCTCAGGAACTCCATGTAGATCCACACCAGCGTCATGGTGAGGCCGAAGGCCGCGAGCCAGGCCTCCTCGCGCGGCGCGCCGTAGGCGAGACCGTCCTCGACCTGCTTGAAGTCCAGGGCGAGGAAGCAGGCGCCGAGCAGGATGCCGACGATGCCGAAGACGATGCCGAGCGGGCCGCTGCGGAAGCCGAGGCCGTCACCGCCGCCGAAGACCGCGAACAGCAGGTTGACCGCCATCAGCAGGATGAAGCCGAGCGCGGCCGCCATCACGAAGCCGACGAAGCGGCGGTTGACGCGGATCCAGCCCGCCTTGTACGCGACCAGCACCGCGGCGAAGACCGCCATCGTGCCGAGCACCGCCTGCATGGCCGCACCGCTCGCGATGCGGTTGTCAACGACGCTGGAGACGACGCCGAGGAAGACACCCTCGAGCGCGGCGTACGACAGGATCAGCGCGGGCGAGGCCTTGCGCTTGAAGGACTGGACGAGCGCCAGGACCATGCCGATCAGACCGGCGACGATGGCGATGCCGTAAGACCGGCTGATGTTCGCGTCGTCGACCGGCAGCAGCGCCCAGGCGAGGGCGGCCGTGACGATCAGGGTGCCGAGCGTGGTGCCCGTGCGCAGGATGACGTCGTCCATCGTCATCCGGCCGGTGGTGGCCGGGGCCTGCGGCGGCGCGCCGTACTGAAGGTCCTGCTGGGCGTAAGGGTTCTGCGCGTACGGGTTGCCGGCCTGCGGCTGGGCGTACGGGTTGCCCTGCGTGCCGACAGCGGCGCCCCCGGCCTGCGGCTGGGCGTTGAAGCCCGCGTAGCCGTTGTCGCGGCTGAACCCCCGTCGCGAGAAGACCGGGTTGCTGCTCCTCATTTCACTCCTCCATGGCCACCGTGCGTGGCCTTGGCTCAAGAGTAATAGGTAGGCAAAGGATTGACCCTAGTGCTTGGGGAGGATCTTTCCCTCGTCGTGCTGGCCAACACGCTACGCGGCCGAGTGATTCCCGGCCACGGAGGGGATCATTCATGACCAACCTGCGACCTCGCCGGAACCGGCCGGAGATCACTCCCCTGGCCCGCACCCACGCGCCCGCACCCCGCGCGCCCCCGCCCGCGCTCACTCGAACGGGAAGCCCGTGTACCCCTCGGCCAGATCCGTCTCGGCCGCGCGCGACGACGCGAGCCGCTCGAGTCGCGCCAACTGGAGCCGGTCCTCGAAGGAGTCGGCGTCGGGGGCGCGGTGCAGCATCGTCGTCATGTCGTACGAGAACCGCTCGGCCTGCCACACGCGGCGCAGACAGTTCCGGGAGTAGGCGTCGAGGAGCTCGGCCGACCCCGTCTCCCTTTCATACGTCAGTGCGCGCGCGAACGTGACGACGTCACCGACGGCCAGATTCAGCCCCTTGGCGCCCGTCGGCGGCACGATGTGCGCCGCGTCACCGGCCAGGAAGAGGCGGCCGTGGCGCATGGGCTCGTGGACGTACGACCGCATGGGTGTGACCGACTTCTGGGTGATGGGGCCGCGCTCCAGCCGCCAGTCGTCGGCGGTCTCGAAGCGGCGTTCCAACTCCGCCCAGATCTCGTCGTCGCTCCACGCGTCGGCGTCCGTGCCTTCGGGGACCTGGAGGTAGAGGCGGGAGACGGACGGGGAGCGCATCGAGAGCAGGGCGAAGCCCCGTTCGTGGCGGGCGTAGACCAACTCGTCGTGCGAGGGGGCGACGTCGGCGAGGATGCCGAGCCAACCGAAGGGGTACGTACGTTCGAAGACCCGGGTGAGCTCGGCGGGGACGGCCTTGCGGGACACACCCCAGAAGCCGTCGCAGCCCACGACGTTCCCGCATTCGAGGACGTCCTCGACGCCCTCGTGGCGGAAGCGCACGCGCGGGCTGTTGGTGTCCGCGCCCTCCACGGCGAGGGCCTCCGCCTCGAAGAGCAGCGGGCCGCCCTCCTTCAGCTGGAGGGCGATGAGGTCCTTGCAGACCTCGGTCTGGGCGTACACCATCACGGACCGGCCGCCGGTGAGGGCGGGGAAGTCGACGCGGTGGCGCCGCCTGTCGAAGCGGAGCTCGATGCCGTCGTGTCGCAGACCCTCGCGGTCCATGCGCTCCGCCGCACCGGCCGCGCGCAGCACGTCCACCGTGCCCTGCTCCAGGATTCCGGCGCGCTGGCGGTGCTCGACGTAGGCGCGGTCGCGGCTCTCCAGGACGACCGAGTCGATGCCGGCGTTGTGGAGCAGCCGGGCGAGGAGGAGGCCCGCGGGGCCCGCTCCGATGATGCCGACAGTGGTGCGCATCGGTCGCTTCCCTTCACTGTTCGTCGTTCGTCCGAAGTTCGTGTAGTGAACTTTCATTCACCACTTACTGACGGAGTCTCCGACCGCGCACGCCCGCTGTCAACGGTTGTGCGTGAACTCTTGAAGGGAAGGAGAGGCTCGGAAGTGCCCAGAGCCGGACTTGAACCGGCACGCCCGCGAAGGGGCAGCGAGGTTTAAGCTCGCCGTGTCTGCATTCCACCATCTGGGCAGGCCATGGGCTCCGCATCGAGGTTCCGAGCCTATCGGGGTACGTCCCCCGAACAGCGGACGAGCAGACCGATGTTGTCTTATTTTATTGACGTCTGAGGGTGCATCAGCCCACGGAACGCGCCATCCGCACTTGCCAATAGCCTTTCGTGCGCCCGTCGGCGGCGCATGCGGAATGACGGAATTTCACCGTCCAAACAAGGACGCTCCACCTGTTCCAGACTCGAACACCCGTCAGGGGTCGCCGTCATCCTCAGGTATGACGCGGCGGTGTCCCGTCCATCCGCAGTCTGTCTTCGGAACCGGAACAGCGACTGACTACATGGCGCTCTTCAGCCAGGACGATGGATGACGTCCCTTCGAAAACACCGTCGTCCCTCAGGAGCGCCTACTCGTGACCACCGCATCCATCGCCGACCGGGCCACCACCGTGGCCGCGCGTGCCACGGATCTGTCGAAGATCTACGGACAGGGCGAGACCCAGGTGGTCGCCCTGGACCGGGTCACCGTCGAGTTCCGGCAGGCCGAGTTCACCGCGATCATGGGACCCTCCGGCTCCGGCAAGTCCACGCTGATGCACTGCGTGGCGGGCCTGGACACCTTCTCCTCCGGTTCGGTGCGCATCGGCGACACCGAACTGGGCTCCCTGAAGGACAAGCAGCTGACGAAGTTGCGCCGGGACAAGATCGGCTTCATCTTCCAGGCGTTCAACCTGCTGCCGACGTTGACGGCCCTGGAGAACATCACCCTCCCGATGGACATCGCGGGCCGCAAGGCTGACAAGCAGTGGGTGGATTCGGTCATCCGGATGGTGGGCCTGGCCGATCGCCTCAGCCACCGCCCCGCCCAGCTCTCCGGCGGCCAGCAGCAGCGCGTCGCCGTGGCCCGCGCGCTGGCCTCCAAGCCCGAGATCATCTTCGGCGACGAGCCGACCGGAAACCTCGACTCGCGCTCGGGCGCCGAGGTGCTGGGCTTCCTGCGCAACTCCGTACGGGAATTGGGGCAGACGGTGGTGATGGTGACCCACGACCCGGTGGCCGCGGCGTACGCGGACCGCGTGGTCTTCCTCGCCGACGGCCGGATCGTCGACGAGATGTACCGGCCGACCGCGGACAACGTCCTCGACTTCATGAAGCAGTTCGACGCGAAGGGCCGCACCAGCTGATGTTCCGCACCGCCCTGCGCAACGTCCTCGCGCACAAGGCCCGGCTCCTGATGACCGTGCTCGCCGTGATGCTCGGCGTCGCGTTCGTCTCCGGCACCCTGGTCTTCGCCGACACCCTCTCCAACGCCTTCCGCAACCAGTCGGCGAAGAGCTACGACAACGTCGCCGTCGCCATCACCTCCTACGCCAACCCGGACGACGCCAAGGAGGAGCCCGGCCTCTCCCGGAAGACCCTCGACAAGATCGCCGCGGTGGACGGCGTCGACGCCGCGTACGGCCGCGTCGAAGGCTTCGCCGGCGTCGCCGACCCCGACGGGAAGCTGATCGGCGTCGGCTGGTCCAACAAGGGCTCCAACTTCGCCCCCGGCAAGGACGGCAAGGACCCCGCCTACACGTTCACCGACGGCTCCGGCCCGGTGAAGGACGATCAGATCGCCCTGGACAAGGAGTCCGCGGCCAAGGGCGAGTACCAGGTCGGCGACCGGGTCCGGGTCGCCACGAACGGGCCGGTGAAGGAGTACACCCTCAGCGGCGTGTTCACCACCGAGGACGGCGCCGTGAACGCCGGCGGCAGCCTCGTCCTCTTCGACACCGCGGTCGCCCAGAAGCAGTACCTCAAGCCGGGCTACTTCGAGAGCGCCACCATCACCGCCGCCTCCGGCGCGGACGACAAGAAGATCCTGGACGCGGTCAAGCCGCTGCTGCCGGACACCGCCGAGGCCCAGACCGGCCAGGCGCTCGCGGACGAGCAGGCCGAGCAGATCGAACAGGGCCTGGGCTCGCTCAAGCAGGTCCTGCTCGGCTTCGCGGGCATCGCGCTCTTCGTCGGGATCTTCCTGATCTCCAACACCTTCACGATGCTGGTCGCCCAGCGCACGAAGGAGATCGCGCTGATGCGGGCCGTCGGCGCGTCGCGCAGGCAGATCACCCGCTCGGTGCTCGCCGAGGCCGCGGTCGTGGGCCTGGTCGCCTCGGTGATCGGCTTCGTCCTCGGCATCGGGCTGGCGGTCGGACTGCGGTCCGGCATGGCCGCGTTCGGCATGAAGATTCCGGGCGGCCCGCTGGTCCTGTCCGCCACGCCGGTGATCGCCGCGGTCAGCGTCGGTGTGCTGATCACGATGTTCGCCGCCTGGCTGCCCGGCCGCCGCGCCGCGAAGATCCCGCCGGTGGCGGCCATGAGCAGCGTCCACGCGGTCGCGACCACCAAGTCGCTGGTGGTGCGCAACTCCATCGGCGCGGCCATCACCGCCCTCGGCGCCGCCGGGATCGTGCTGGGTGCCTCGTCCGGCGGCGACGACGGCCGGATGTACATCGCGGCGGGCGCGTTCTTCGCGCTGGTCGGTGTGATCATCCTGATCCCGCTGCTGTCCCGGCCCGTGATCGCGCTCGTCCGTCCGCTGCTCGCCGGTCCCTTCGGGGTGGCCGGCAAGCTGGCCGGCCAGAACGCGGTCCGCAATCCGCGCCGTACCGGCGCCACCGCCTCGGCGCTGGCGATCGGACTGACGCTGGTCACCGGCCTGTCGGTGCTCGGGGCCACGGTCGGCGCGGCCATCGACAAGATGACCACGGACAACATCAAGGCCGACTACATGGTCTCGATGGCGAACGGCGGGGCCCTCGACGAGTCCGCGCTGACGGCGCTGGAGAAGGCCAAGGGCGTCTCCGCGGTCTCGCCGCAGCAGAGCGTCTACTTCCAGGCGGGTGACGACGACTACGTGTCCGCTTCGGCGGTCACGCCGGGCGACATCGAGCAGGTACTGAACGTCGACGTCGTCAGCGGCAACATCGGCACGCTGGCCGAGGGCCGGATCGCGGTCGCCGAGAAGACGGCCAAGAGCAAGGGCTGGAAGCCCGGCGACAGCGTCCCCGTCACCTTCAACGACGAGAAGAAGGGCACGCTGACGGTCGGCGCCGTCTTCAAGGACAGCGAGTTCCTCTCCCCCGTCCTCGTCGACACGAAGGTCGTGAACCCGCACGAGGTGCAGCCGTCCATCCAGCAGATCTTCGTGAAGGTGGACGGCGGCCAGTCCGCGGCGAACGAGAAGGTCCTCACCGACGCGCTGGGCGACAACCCCGCGATCACGATCATGGACCGGCAGGACATCCGCAACGAGTTCGGCGGCGTCATCAACACCCTGCTGAACATCATGTACGGCCTGCTGGCGATGGCCCTGATCATCGCCGTGCTGGGGGTCGTCAACACCCTCGCGATGTCGGTCTTCGAACGGCAGCAGGAGATCGGCATGCTGCGCGCGATCGGTCTCGACCGGCGCCGGGTGAAGCGGATGGTCCGGCTGGAGGCCGTGGTCATCTCGGTGTTCGGCGCGGTGGTCGGCATCGGCCTCGGCTCGTTCCTCGGCTGGGCGATCGGCGAGACCTTCGCGGACCAGATCCCGGGCTACACGCTGGTCCTGCCCTGGGACCGGATCGGGATCTTCCTGGTGCTGGCCGGTCTGGTGGGCGTCCTGGCCGCGCTGTGGCCGGCCCGCAACGCCGCGCGGCTGAACATGCTGAACGCGATCAAGACGGAATAGCCGTACGAGACAGCCGTACGCGCACATGGGCCCCGTTCCCGGGAGGGAGCGGGGCCCGTGTGGTTTCAGTTCCAGGTGCGGGAGCGCAGCGGCATCCCCGAGTCACCGGAGTCGGACGTCCTGATCGCCAGCACCTGGTTGACGCCGATGCGGTTGCGTTCGAAGGCGAGCGCGCAGGCGGCCATGTACAGCTGCCAGACGCGGGCGCGCCCCGGGCCGGTGAGCCTGACCGCCCGCGCCCAGTCGGCCTCCAGCCGGTCGACCCAGCGGCGCAGGGTCAGGGCGTAGTGCTCCCGGATCGACTCGACGTCGCGCACCTCGAAACCGGCCCGTTCGAGCTGGGTGACGGTGACGCCGATGGGCTGCAGCTCACCGTCGGGGAAGACATAGGAGTCGATGAACTCGTCGACCTGGTAGGAGGATTCGTCGCGCTGCGGCCGCCGCCCGATCTGGTGGTTGAGCAGCCGCCCCCCGGGCTTCAGCAGCCGGTACAGGACGTCGGCGTACTCCAGGTACCGCTCGGCGCCGACGTGTTCGGCCATGCCGATGGAGGAGACGGCGTCGTACGGCCCGTCGTCGACGTCCCGGTAGTCCTGGACGCGGATCTCCACCCTGTCGGTGAGCCCCTCGTCGGCGACGCGCTTGCGGGCGTAGACCGCCTGTTCCTGGGAGAGGGTGACGCCGACGACGCGCGCGCCGTACTCGCGGGCCGCGTGCATGGCCATGGAGCCCCAGCCGCAGCCGACGTCGAGCAGCCGCTGGCCGGGCCCGAGGGCGAGCTTGCGGCAGACGAGGTCGAGCTTGTCGCGCTGGGCGTCCTCAAGGGTGCCGGCCGGGGGCGAGGCCGCCCAGTAGGCGCAGGAGTACACCATGGACGGCCCGAGGACGATCTCGTAGAAGTCGTTGCCGACGTCGTAGTGGTGGCTGATGGCGCGTCTGTCGGTGCGCTTGGTGTGCAGATGGCCGCGGGCCCGGCGCACCTCCTCGGGGGGCGGCGCGGGCGGCAGCGGAACCCCGCCGAGCCGGACGAGCCCGCGGACCGCGGCCCGCACCTCGGGATCCCGGAGCGCCTGAGCCAGGCTTCGGGCGTCCTCCCCCCGCTCCCACACGAGCCCGGAGAGCAGATCGAGGGCGGTGTAGAGATCCCCCTCGATGTCGAGGTCCCCGGCCACCCAGGCCCGGGCCAGGCCCAGTTCACCGGGCTTGAACAGCAGCCGCCGGACGGCGCGGCGATTGCGTACGACGAGGGTCGGCGCGCCCGGCGGCCCCGCCTGCGAACCGTCCCAGGCGCGGATGCGCACCGGGAGCGGAACTCCCAGCAACTGTTCGAGAAGGCTCTTCAGCCGCACCGCGGCGTCTGCCATGGCGCACACCTCCGTGATCGGATCCCGGAATGTCCCAACACCACGTAAACACCTGGGAGCCCTGTGCGCAGTCCCCCACGCGCGTTACGGCTGGGCAAACAACCGCGACGGAGGCGGGGAAGGCCGAAGGACCTCCCGCACCACGGATGGCGGGAGGTCCTTCGGGTGGTTCAGCGACCTCGGGAGGTCAGCCGGACAGGGTCAGGAGGCCTTGGCCTTCTCGCCCTTCTCGGCCTTGCTCGCGGCAGCGACCGGGGCCGGCTTGGCGGCCTCGTAGAACTCCTCGCGCGGGTGCTCCATCGCGCCGAGGGAGACGACCTCGCGCTTGAGGAACATGCCGAGGGTCCAGTCGGCGAAGACGCGGACCTTGCGGTTCCAGGTCGGCATCGCGAGGCCGTGGTAGCCACGGTGCATGTACCAGGCGAGACGGCCCTTGAGCTTGATCTTCATCTTGCCCATGACGATCATCGCGACGCCCTTGTGGAGGCCGAGGCCCGCCACCGCGCCCTTGTTGGCGTGCGAGTAGTCCTTCTGCGGGAAGCCCCGCATACCGGAGATCACGTTGTCGCCGAGGACGCGCGCCTGACGCAGCGCGTGCTGTGCGTTCGGCGGGCACCAGGCGTTCTCGTTGCCCGCCTTGCGGCCGACGATGTCCGGGACCTGGGCGTTGTCGCCGGCGGCCCAGATGTAGTCGGTGCCCTTGACCTGGAGGCTCGGCTCGCAGTCGACGTGACCGCGGGGGCCGAGGGGCAGGCCGAAGCGGGACAGGGCCGGGTTCGGCTTGACACCGGCCGTCCAGACGATCGTGTTGGAGTCGACCTCCAGGCCGTTCTTCAGCACGACGTGGCCGTCGACGCAGGAGTCCATGGAGGTGGAGAGGTAGATCTCCACGCCACGGCTCTCCAGGTGCTCCTTGCCGTACTGGCCGAGCTTGGGGCCGACCTCGGGGAGGATCTTGTCGGCGGCGTCGACGAGGACGAACCGCATGTCCTCACGGGAGACGCTGGTGTAGTACTTCGCCGCGTCGCGGGCCATGTCCTCGACCTCGCCGATGGTCTCCGCGCCCGCGAAGCCACCGCCGATGAAGACGAAGGTGAGCGCCTTGCGGCGGATCTCCTCGTCGGTCGTGGAGTCGGCCTTGTCGAGCTGCTCGAGGACGTGGTTGCGCAGGCCGATGGCCTCCTCAATGCCCTTCATGCCGATGCCCTGCTCGGCGAGGCCGGGGATCGGGAAGGTGCGGGAGACCGCGCCCATCGCGATGACCAGGTAGTCGAAGGGCAGCTCGTACGCCTCGCCGACCAGCGGGGCGATCGTGGCGACCTTGCGGTCCTGATCGATGGTGGTGACCCGGCCGGTGAGGACCTCCGCCTTGGGCAGCACGCGTCGCAGCGGGACGACGACGTGGCGCGGGGAGATGCTGCCGGCGGCGGTTTCGGGGAGGAAGGGCTGGTAGGTCATGTACGACCGGGGGTCGACGACCGTGACGGTCGCCTCGCCGTAGCGCATCTTCTTGAGGATGCGCCGAGCTGCGTACAGGCCTACGTACCCACCGCCTACTACGAGGATCCTGGGACGCTCCGTGGTGCTCATGCCATCGAGTATCCACCCGCCTCAGGGGGGTCGCTCGTGCGCCCCTTCACAAGCTCTTCCATGCCCTGTGCTACACTCCCCGGCCCGCGTGACCCAGGTCATGGTCACAATCGGGAACCCGGAAGCGTTACGCCCCGTTGTCAATGCCGCGTGAGCTGCCTCTCTGGCTCTTCAGGGCCTCCGTGAGCGGGCCGAAACACCGTCCGTCGGCGGCCTCCCGATCCTTCCTTACACCGGCCATCTGAACATGTTCAAGGGCCTGTTCACCCCTCGGAAGGGTCAACCGGCACCCATCCGTGCTTCTCCAGGGCCCAATTCCTTGTGAAGAACTTCACGAAGGTTCTTGAGCGGGTGCCTTCAGGGGGTCGCCGGCGGCCTCAAAAGGCCCCCTCAGGAGCGCTCATACGCTAGCCGACCTGCTCAACCGACGGCTACCGAGCAGTAGCAACCGAGACCCGGACCACCCCGCCGATGCGACCCGGGTCACCCTCCCCTCATGGCCGTCACTCGGTCGGCCACACTCCGCGCGAAATTGATCAGAAGGGCACATAACGTGCAGCCATGATCACCTCACAGAAGGCCCTCCAGCGGGCCACCTCCCGAATAGTCACGGTCGGCGCTGCCCTCGGCATCGCCCTCGCAGCGGGGGCGGCCACGGCCGTCGCCACGCCCGCCCACCCCGTCGCCACGAAGGCCACGGCCGTACAGGCGTCCACGGCCTACGGCGGACATGGTGACGACGGAGGGTGCAGCGGCCTCATCGTCCTCCTCTGCAACTGACGGACAAGCCCGCACGGGCTGACACACGACGGCCCCGGTCCTCCGTGAGGTACCGGGGCCGTTCCGTGTCGCGGCAGGTCAGTCCCTGCGCCTGCCCGCCTCGGCGTCTTCCGCGACCTGGAAGGCGATGCCGTCGAGG
The DNA here is from genome assembly GCF_001270495.1 of Streptomyces viridochromogenes. Lineage (GTDB taxonomy): Bacteria > Actinomycetota > Actinomycetes > Streptomycetales > Streptomycetaceae > Streptomyces > Streptomyces viridochromogenes_A. The sequence continues at coordinate 49,633 of NZ_LGUR01000193.1, read as the reverse complement.
ATGTCGTGCTCGCTGACGACGACCTCCTCGGCGCCGATCCGTTCCATGATGGCGAGCAGCACCAGCGCGCCCGCGGCGATGACGTCAACTCGCCCCGGGTGCATGGAGGGTACGGCCGCGCGCTCGGCGTGGGTGGAGTGCAGCAGCCAGTCGGTGATCCGGCGGACCCGGTCGTGGCTGATCCGGGAGTGGTGGATGCGGGCCGAGTCGTACTCGGGCAGGTCCTGGGCGATCGCCGACATCGTGGTGACCGAACCGGCGAGCCCCACCAGCGTCTTCGCCTCGCGCAACGGCACCGTCAGCTCGGCGAGATCGAGGGCGGCCTCGATGTCGGCCCGCATCGCCGCGATCCGCTCCTCGGAGGGCGGGTCGCAGACGACGCCGTCGCTGACCAGGTGGCGCTCGGTCATCCGCACGCAGCCGACGTCCACGGAACGTGCCGCGCGGACGTGCTCCTCGCCGACGACGAACTCGGTCGACCCGCCGCCGATGTCCACGACGAGGTAGGGCCGGTGCAGGTCCTCGCGGCCCACCAGCTCCTTCGTCGCCCCGGTGAAGGAGAACTCGGCCTCCTGGTCCCCGGTGACGACCTCGGGCTCGACGCCCAGGATGTCCATGACCCCGCGCACGAACTCGTCCCGGTTCTCGGCGTCCCGGGAGGCGGAGGTGGCGACGAAGCGGAGCCGCTCGGCGCCGTGTTCCTTGATGATCGCCGCGTAGTCCCGGCAGGCGGCGAAGGTGCGCTCCAGGGCCTCGGGGGCGAGCCGGCCCGTACGGTCGACGCCCTGGCCCAGGCGCACGATGGTCATACGGCGGTCCAGGTCGACGAGTTTGCCGGTGGCCCCCGCGCCGGAGGCGCTGTCGGGCACCGTGACGTCGGCGACGAGGAGCCGGATGGAGTTCGTACCGCAATCGATGGCGGCGACGCGGGTCACTTCTCGGCCCCCTCGTCCGTGTCGTCCGTACCGAAGAAGCCGCCGCCGTTCGCGCCGAGCTTGACGACGTCCTCCTGCGTCGCGAACGGAGGCACGCACGGGCCCTTGGCCCACCACTCCGGCAGCATGGCGATCGCCTCGTCGCCCAGCGGGTTGACCCCGGGCCCGGCCGCCAGCGAGTGCGCGACCAGGACGTGCAGGCACTTCACCCGGTCCGGCATGCCGCCCGCGCTCGGGAAGCCCTTCAGCTCCTCGATCTCGTCGCGGCGCCGGATGTAGTCCTCGTGCGCGGCCCGGTAGGACGCGGCCAGTTCCGGGTCGCTCTCCAGCCGCGCCGTCATCTCCTTCATCACGCCGTTCGCCTCCAGCGTGCCGATCGCCGACGACGCCTTCGGGCACGTCAGGTAGTACAGCGTCGGGAAGGGCGTGCCGTCGGGCAGGCGCGGGGCCGTCTCGACGACGTCCGGCTGCCCGCACGGGCACCGGTGCGCGATCGCGCGCAGCCCGCGCGGGGGGCGCCCGAGCTGCTGCTTGAAGGCCTCGACATCCGCGTCGGTGGGCTCGGTGCGCGGAGTGGGCGGCGGGGGCGTTTGCATGCCTGTCTTTCTATCGGTTCTCGCTGGGCTCAGTGGTCGGCGGCGGCGTCGGCCTTGTCGACCCCGTCCCAGATGTTCGCGTACCAGGGGCGGTCGGCCGCGCTCTGGTCGGTCCGCGCCTGCTTGGCCGCGTCCGGGTCGACCACGATGTAACCGGTCTCGCCGGGCAGCACGTAGTGCAGCCGCAGCCGGATCTGCTGCTCCGCGTACGCGTCGTCCTGCCAGCGTGCCTTGAGGTCGCGCAGCTGCTCGACGCGCTGGGCGGCCTCCTCCTTCTGCCGCTGCATGTCGGCGATCTCGGCGCGCTGGGAGACGTACTGCCTTATGGGGTAGGCCAGCGCCACGACCATGGAGCAGAGGACCAGCGCGAGCAGCGCGGCGCGTCCGGTGAGCCTGGAGCGCCGGGCCTGCCGCTTGGTCTGGGAGCGGTAGACGCGGGCCGCCGTCTGCTCGCCGAGCAGCCGGATCCTGGTCGCGGTGGAGAACCGGTCCCGGTCCTTGACGGCCATGTCCCGCCTCCCGTTTCACACGCGTACGTCCCCGCACACGGTACGGGACCGAGTACGGGGACGTACGTACGACTGGCTAAGGCTCACCCCAGGTGGGGGTCAGCCGGTCAGCCCGACCAGCCTGGTCAGCCCTTGAAGCGCGGGAAGGCGCTGCGGCCGGCGTACACCGCGGCGTCGTCGAGGATCTCCTCGATGCGCAGCAGCTGGTTGTACTTGGCGACGCGGTCCGAGCGGGCCGGGGCGCCGGTCTTGATCTGGCCGCAGTTCACGGCGACGGCGAGGTCGGCGATGGTGACGTCCTCGGTCTCGCCGGAGCGGTGGGACATCATGCACTTGAAGCCGTTGCGCTGGGCCATCTCGACGGCGTCCAGGGTCTCGGTCAGCGAGCCGATCTGGTTGACCTTGACGAGCAGGGCGTTGGCGGCGCCCTCGTCGATGCCGCGGGCCAGGCGCTCGGGGTTGGTGACGAAGAGGTCGTCGCCGACGATCTGGACCTTGTCGCCCAGCTTCTCGGTGATGATCTTCCAGCCGTCCCAGTCGTCCTCGTACAGCGGGTCCTCGATGGAGACCAGCGGGTACGCGGAGACGAGCTCCTCGTAGTACTCGGTCATCTCGGCGGCCGAGCGGGACTTGCCCTCGAACTCGTAACTGCCGTCCTTGTAGAACTCGGACGCGGCGACGTCGAGAGCGAGCGCGATCTGCTCGCCGGGCACGTAACCGGCCTGCTTGATGGCCTCGACGATGAGGTCGAGGGCGGCGCGGTTGGACTCCAGGTTCGGGGCGAAGCCGCCCTCGTCGCCCAGGCCGGTGGACAGGCCCTTGGTCTTCAGCACCTTCTTGAGGGTGTGGTAGACCTCGGCGCCCCAGCGCAGGGCCTCGGAGAAGGACTCCGCGCCGATCGGGGCGATCATGAACTCCTGGATGTCCACGTTGGAGTCGGCGTGCGAGCCGCCGTTCAGGATGTTCATCATCGGCACCGGCAGCAGGTGCGCGTTGGGGCCGCCCAGGTAGCGGAACAGCGGCAGGTCGCTGGCCTCGGAGGCGGCATGGGCCACGGCGAGGGAGACGCCGAGGATGGCGTTGGCGCCGAGGGAGCCCTTGTTGTCGGTGGCGTCCAGGTCGAACATGGCCTGGTCGATCAGGCGCTGCTCGGTGGCGTCGTAGCCGACGAGCTCCGGGCCGATCTGCTCGATGACGGCGAGGACGGCCTTCTCCACACCCTTGCCGAGGTAGCGGTTCGGGTCGCCGTCGCGGAGCTCGATGGCCTCGAAGGCGCCCGTCGAGGCGCCGGACGGAACGGCGGCACGACCCGTGCTGCCGTCGTCGAGGCCGACCTCGACCTCGACCGTGGGATTGCCTCGGGAGTCCAGGATTTCCCGGGCTACGACGACGTCGATGGACGGCACGAGCATCTCCTTCTTGGGATGTGACGCGGGTACGCAGTCCGCGGTGGGTACTGCGAGACGAGCCTAACCGGCTCCGGGCGTTCGGCCAGCTGTCGACCGCCCCGTGGACAGAACCGAGAGTAAATTGTTTCCGAACGGAACAAAGACTCCGGCGCAAAAAAGCCCCGCCCCGGTGCGTACGGGGGAAGACGCACCGAGGCGGGGAGTTCGTGGGGACGGGGGTGACCCTCACGACGCCTTCACTATGAGTTCCACGGATGTGGAGGCGCCGTGGTTCACCTGTCGCCCGCGTGTTACTTCAGGTGCAGCTGCTGACCCGGGTAGATCAGGTCGGCGTCCTCGACGATGTCCTTGTTCAGCTGGAACAGCTTCTCCCAGCCGCCCTTGACCTTCTTGGCCTCGGCGATCGAGCTGAGGGTGTCACCCTTGACGACCTTGTACTCGCCGTCGCCCTTCTTGACCTTCTTGCCGGTCGGGGTGGTGACGGTCTTGGTCGACTTCTTCTCGGCGGCGGGACGCTCGGCGGAGCGGGAGGCCGGCTGCTCCTCGGTGGCGCGCGGGGCGGTCTCGGTGCTCGACGAGGAGCCGGAGCCGGTGTACGCGGCGCTCGACAGGCCGGTGCCGCAGTTCGGCCAGGCACCCTTGCCCTGGCCCGCGAGGACCTTCTCGGCGATCTCGATCTGCTGGGCCTTGCTGGCCTGGTCGGCGGTGGAGGCATACGCCGTGCCGCCGTACGCGGCCCAGGTCGAGGCGGAGAACTGCAGACCGCCGTAGTAGCCGTTGCCGGTGTTGATGGACCAGTTGCCGCCGGACTCGCACTGGGCGACGGCGTCCCACTCGGAGGCGGTGGCGGCGGAGGCGCTGCCGGCCGCCATCAGCGGGGCGGCGACGGCGGCGGCGCCGGTGACGCCGACGACGGCTATGGCGCGAGCGGCCTTGGACGGACGACGGTGCTTGCCCTTGCTGGAAAACAGCATGGAGAGATCCCCTCACCGACGCCTACGAGGTGAGCTGTCGGGTTCGGGCCGGTTGAGTTGCCCGGCCGCGCACGTCCGCCTTTCGGCTCGCGTTGCGCGGCTCCACCCCAAGCCGACTCCGGCCGTGCGGCCCCGAAGGGCTTCAACTGCCGGACCCGGCGCTTACCTTGGGTCCCCCGCTCCTGCCTACGGCGCTTGACGCGACGACTGTTCCCGGACGGCCGCCGGCAGGATTCGGCGTGACGGCTGTCGGGGCTCGCACTGGTGGCGAGCGGTCATGACCGTAGACATGCGATTCCGGGAATTACAAAGACGATCAGGGCTTCTGAGATCTATCTCTCACCGCATTCAAAACGGACATTCAGGTGCGAATACCGACGCGAACTTGCGCTGTTTTTCGCCCCGTTCGACCGTTATTCACCGGGGACGTCCAGGGTCTGACCGGCGAAGATGTGGTTCGCGTCAGTACCGATGGCGTCCTTGTTGGCCTCGTACAGCGCGCGCCACCCGCCTTCGACGTCAAGGGAGTCGGCGATGGAGGCCAGAGTGTCGCCGGCGCGGACGTCGTACGAGGCGTGGCGGCCGGAGGACTTGGCGGAGTCGGCGGCACCGTCGGCGGCCTTGCTCTCGTCGGCGCTGGGACCTCGATGCCGCCCCGAGCCGGACGCCCCGGCGTCGACCGCCCCGGTGTCCACGAGGCTCCAGGAGCCTACGTCTTGCACCAAGTTGTCCTGATTGTCGGCCTTGGGGTTCTCCACGGGAGAGCTGTCGGGCGACTGCGATGCCTTGGTGTCGGGTGACGTGTCGGACGTGGCGGAGTCATCCGCGGAGGGCGACGAAGAGGATGAAGAGGGTGAAGCAGCGGAATCCCGGGAGGATTCGGACGAAGCGTCCGAGGATTCACTCGGCGCGCCAGAAGGGTCGTCGTTCAGGTTCGAGTCATCGGCCGAGCCGGATGAGTCGGACGAGTCGGACGAACCCGAAGAATCGAGCAAGCCGGATGAGCCGGACACCTCGGAGGGCGAGTCTTCCGCCACCCCGGTGTCGAGGTCGAGGGCCCCGGACTTCTTGGTGAGCCCGTTGAGCACGGCGCAGGTGCCCCAGGGGCTGGTTCCCTGGTCCGCGAGAATGTCCTGGGCCACGGCGATCTGCTGGGAACGGCTCGCCAGGTCGGGGCTGGAGGCGTAGTCGAGGCCGCCGTACTTCTCCCAGTCCTCCTGGGTCAGTTGCAGCCCGCCGTACTGGCCGGTGCCTTCGTCGGCGCTCCAGGAGCCGCCGCTCTCGCACTCGGCCACCTTGTCCCACACGGTGCCGTCGGCGGCGCTCGCGCCCGTGGCGCCGAGCAGCGGGATGGCGATGGCCGACCCGGTCACTCCGGCCGCGACGAGGATGGCCGGGGCCTGACGGGGGCGACGGTGACGACCGTTCCCGGAGAGCATGCGGGGACCTTTCGCGAGACAGCGGTGACCGCGGCGCGTGAAACCTGGGCGCCGTCGTTGATGCGTGAAGGTATAGGCAGACGATCACTTGTCACAAGTTAATGCCGCGCAGATCACGTGAAGATCACAGACTTGAGCGCGTGTCGCGTTTGCCGAGGGGGACGCACTCACCCAACTGGGGTGAACTCCACCGGAAGCGTGCGCAGCCCGCGCATGATGAGTCCGCCGCGCCATCTCAACTCCCCCGGGTCCACGGCGAGTCGGAGGTCCGGGAGTCGGGTGAGGAGCGTGCCGAGGGCGGCCTGGCCCTCCAGTCGGGCGAGCGGGGCGCCGAGGCAGTAGTGGATGCCGTGGCCGTACCCGAGGTGCTGGTTGTCGCGGCGGGCGAGGTCGAGGACGTCGGGGTCGGCGAACCGCGCCGGGTCCCGGTCGGCGGCGGCCAGGACGACGAGGACGGGATCGCCGGCTGCGATGTCCTGTCCGCCGAGGGTGAGCGGCTCGGTGGCGAAGCGCCAGGTGGCGAGTTCCACGGGGCCGTCGTAGCGGAGGAGTTCCTCCACGCCGGTTTCGAGGAGGCCGGTCTCCTTGGCGGCCAACGCCGTTTGGAGGCGGGCGCGTTGCTCGGGGTGGGTGAGCAGGGCGTAGGTGCCGTTGCCGATGAGGTTGACGGTCGTCTCGAAGCCGGCGAACAGCAGGATGAAGGCCATGGCCGCGGCCTCGTTCTCGGTGAGGTGCTCACCGTGGTCGGAGGCTCGGATGAGGCCGGAGATGAGGTCCTCGCCGGGGGTGGGGGTGTCGGGAAGCGCCTCGCGCTTGCGGTGGATGAGCTCGGCGAGATAGCCCCGCATCTTCTTCACGGACCGGGCGACTCCGCCCCTGGGGCCGCCCTGGTGCCGGATCATCATGCCCGCCCAGTCACGGAAGTCGTCCTGGTCCTCGCGGGGAACGCCGAGCAGGTCGCAGATGGCGTAGATGGGGAGGGGAAAGGCGAACTCGTGGATGAGGTCGGCGCTCCCTTCGGCGGCGAACCGGTCGATGAGGCTGTCGGTGAGCTCCTGCACCCGAGGGGCGAACTCGGCGACCCTGCGGGGCGTGAAGGCCTTGGAGACGAGCCTGCGCAGCCTGGTGTGGTCCGGCGGGTCGATGTTGAGCAGGTGTGTCATCAGCTCGGCCTTGCGCTCCCCCGGGATGCCGGTCTTGCCCCTGGCGTGCGCGGGCTCGTCGTGGTGGGCCGGGTTCTTGGAGAGCCGGTTGTCGGCGAGGGTCTGCTTGGCGTCGGTGTAACGGGTGACCAGCCAGGCCTCCACGCCGCTGGGGAGGCGGGTCTTGTGAACGGGCGCGTGGTGGCGGAGCCAGGCGTAGGCGGGGTAGGGATCGGTGGCGAACTCCCAGGTGAAGAGGTCGGGGGGTTCGGGGGTGGTGCCGGCGGGCGTGGCCCTGCCTGGAGTGGTGCTGGGGGTGGTGCTGCTGGGGGTGGCGGGCTGGTCTGTCACTCCTTGACGGTATCCGGAGGCGTCAGCCCCTCCGCAGCCCGCACGGCATCGCGGTACGCCCGGGCCGCGACCCGCAGAGCCGCTTCCGGATCGACCCCGGCCGCCTCCGCGCGGACCGCCAGCGCGAGCAGCTCGTACCCGAGGCCCTCCCCTGCCGGCAGGGGCACCTCCAGTCCCGCCTGTCTGACACGCGACGCCAGCTTGGCCGCGAGGGCGAGGCCCGGCTGGCCGAGGGGGATGCCCTGGGTCACCGACTCCCGCTGCTTCTCCACCGCCTTCGTGCGCAGCCAGTGCTCCTTGACCTCCTCGGGGGTCGTCGCCGTCTCCTCGCCGAAGACATGCGGGTGACGGTGGATGAGCTTGGTGACGATGCCGCCGGCCACGTCGTCGATGGAGAAGGGGGCGTCCGCGTCCTCCTCCGCTATCCGGGCGTGGAAGACGACCTGCAACAACACGTCGCCCAGTTCCTCGCGAAGTTCGTCGCGGTCGCCCTCCTCGATCGCCTCGACGAGTTCGTAGGCCTCCTCGATGCCGTACTTCGCCAGGCCCTTGTGGGTCTGCTGGGAGGACCACGGACACTCGGCGCGGATCCGGTCCATGACCTGCACGAGGTCGAGGAGGCGGGCGCCGGGCAGGTCATAGGAGGCGGGGAGCAGCTCCAGGTCCGGCATGCGCACGCGGCCGGTGCCCGCGAGGCGGGCGAGGCCGTCGGTGAGGGCCGGCTCGCCCTCACCCGTGGCCACGACCACGGCCGTACGGCCGCCGGCGCACGCGTCGATCAGCTGCTCGGCGGTCGGGGCGGCCTCGTCGACCGCTATCCCGGCCTCGCGCAGATACGGCAGCTGAGGATGCGCGCCGTCCGCGCACAGCACGCGGTCGGCCGCGTGCAGCGCCTGCCAGGCGGGCCAGGACAGCAGGCCGGGCGCGACACGGTGGCTGGTGGTGAGCAGGACGATGCGGCCGGGGGCGGCTTCGGGACTGGTTGCGTTCACGATCCGAACGTAACCCACGTCGCCGACAGCCCCCCGAGTTATCCACAGGCCGGGTGGCTCCGCCCTCGCCCGTCCACAGGCAGAACGGTTCCGCCGTCTGCCTACGCCGTCTGCCGCGTCCCCGTCACCTCGCGCACCCACGGCGTCTTCGCGTCGGCCCGGCCGCTCTTCTGGACGTCCCAGGTGCCGTAGCGCGGGTTGAGGTCGATGTCGAGCTTCTTGGACGCCGCGGAGAGGGCGTTCCAGAAGGCGGGCTTGCCGGTGTCGGTGCCGAGCGAGGTGGCGAGCTTCTGGGCCTCCAGCTGGAGGCGGAGGTTCTCGTCGAGGCGCTGCGGCGGGATGCCGTACTGCTGGAGCCAGGCCGCCTCCAGCGCCTTGGCGCCGCCGACCTGCTCTTCCAGGCCGCTGCGCATCCGCTGGAGCTCCTTGCGGGTGACGGTCACGCCCGCGTCCTGGGCGGCGCGGTGCAGCACCTGGTCGAGGACCATGGTGTGCAGGACGTCCCGCGGGAGGGTGCCGGACTTGGCGATGACCTGCGCGTACTGGGCGTCGTCCGGTACGGCCGCGCGCTGGGCCGCGCGTACCTCGCCCACCCGGTTCTCCAGCTGCGCGACGGTGATCCGCTGGCCGCCGACGACGGCCGCCGCGCCGGGACGCGCATCGCTTCCGCAGGCGGTGAGCAGGGGCGCCGCGACGATCGCGGCGGAGAGGAGGAGCGCGGTGCGACGGCGGCGGTGCAAGGAGACCTCCCGAGGAAGAGCTTGTGCGACGGTGCACAAAGTCTTGCGGTGATCGATGGTAGGCAGTGGGCAAGCTCTGGCCAACCCATTCGACCAACGATTCACCAGGACTTCGGGCACCGAAGCACCCCCACCCGGCCCACTCGGCCCGCCGGTGCCTGTCCGGCGGGGCTTCGCGGACGCGGCCTAGCCGCGCACCTGCCCCAGCCACTGGAGCGTCCGCCGCACCTCTCCCGCGAGCGGGTGGCCGGGACCGTGCAGGCGCTCCACGTCGAGCAGCAGACGGGCCAGCGTGTCGTGGGCGGCGGGGCGGTCGCCGAGGGCGAGCAGGAGGTGGCCGATACGGCGACGGACGTCGTGGGCGAGCTGGGGGTCGCCGGAGACGTACTGGTTCTCGTAGTACGGCAGCAGCGCGCGGTACTCGGCGAGCGCGGCCGCCGGTTCGCCGAGCTGCTCCAGGCACTGGGCGGCGTCGAAGCGGAAGCGCAGGGACTGCGGGTCGGCCTGGCCGGCCTCGGCGGCGCGTTCGTCGGCGAGGCGGCGCAGTTCGGGAAGTGCACGCCGGTACTGGCCGTCATCCATGAGCGTGGCCGCGTACTGCTTGCGCAGGGTGCGGACCACCGGCGAGTGCTCGCCGTGCTGTTCGGCCGCGGCGGGCAGGATCGCGCCGAGGATGTCGACGGCCTGGGTGATGCGGCCCTCGCCGAGCAGGCGCTTGACCTCGTCGACGGCGCGCGCGACGTCCGGCTTCTCGGCGGGGGGTGGCACCGGTGTGGCCGGGGCGGGCTGCGGCGCCGGGGTGCGGGCGCGGTCCGGCCAGGGCGCGTGCGGGCGCAGGAAGGGGCGCGTGGGGTCGAGGGGCGATCCGGTGGGCGTCCCGCGCGCGGGCAGGAGCGGCTCCAGGTCCTCGTACACCTCCTGCGCCGAGGCGGGGCGGTGCTGCGGGTCCTTGGTCAGCCGACGCAGGACCAGGGCTTCGAGTGCCTCGGGGACCTCGGGGCGGAGACGGCGCACGGGCAGCGGCGGCTCGTACAGGTGCCGGTGCAGCACGCCGAGCGCCGTCGAGCCCGAGAACGGGACGTCACCGCTGAGGAGTTCGTGGAGGAGTATGCCGAGTGCGTACAGGTCGGTGTACGGGCCGACCGCGCCGCCCATCGCCTGCTCGGGGGCCATGTAGGCGGGCGAGCCGATGGGGGTGCCGGTGTGGGTGAGGCGGGTGGTGTCGGCGTCGATGACGGAGGCGACGCCGAGGTCGAGGACGGTGACCGTGCCGTCCTGCTTCACCATCACGTTGCGCGGCTTGAGGTCGCGGTGGACGATCGGCACGGCGTGCACCGCGCTGAGCACGGCGCACAGTTGCGCGGCGACCGCGACCGCCCACGGCCAGGGGTACGGGTCGTGCTCGGCGAGATGGTCGGCGAGGTCGGCGCCGTCCACGTACTGCATGACGAGGAACAGCTCCTCGCCCTCGCTGCCCGCGTCGTGCACGGTGACCAGCCCAGGGTGGTCGACCTGCGCCGTCACCCGGCACTCGCGCACGAACCGGCGGCGCAGCTCGTCCGCCTCCTGCCCGGCCACCTTGTCGGGGCGCAGCAGCTTCACCGCCACGCGCCGGTCGAGCCGCTGGTCGTAGGCCGTCCACACCTGCCCCATGCCGCCCTGTCCGATGAGCGTGGACAGTTCATAGCGGCCGGCGACGACACGTCCTGCCGCCACGCTCACCTTCCGCCCTCGCGGTTGCCGTCATGCCGGCCGTCGTGCTGGCGCAGGTAGTCACTGAGCTCGTCGAGCTCGGCGCGCACCTGGTCGATGCGCGCGGGCGCGGGGCGCTGCGGGGGCGGCGGTACGGGGCTGTGGGAGGCGGCGTCGCGGGGTGCCGGGGTGTTCGGTATCGGCGCGTGCGGTATCGCGGTCCGGGGCAGCGGGGTCGCCTGCGGCACTGTCCCGGTGCTGTACGGCGACCCGGGCTGCGGGTAGCCGTATGCCGGGGCCCCGACCGGGGGTTGCTGCGCGCCGTAGCCGGGGAAGCGGAGCTGGTGGAAGTGGCGTATGTCCGCGGAGAGGTAGTAGGCGATCGCGGCCACGATGCCGCCCAGGACGAGCGCGAGGCCCGTCCAGCCGCCCGGGGTGTGGATCTCGTCGCCGGGCTCCATGCCCATCAGGATCAGGCCGCCGAACTCCACCACGATCGACGCCGCGAACAGGCTCCAGTCGAGGGCCTTGCGGGTCACGATGGCCAGGCGCAGCATCATCGTCCACATCAGCAGGCCGAAGCTCAGCACGGAGAGCACGACGAAGAACACGCGCAGGAAGACCAGCCACCCGGTGGGCGGCGGCTGCTTCACCGGCTGCGTGTAGCCGTGGCCTTGCATGGCTGCTCCCGATCGATGCCTGAAGTACGGTCGTGCGATTGTCGCTTCGAGCGTATAGGTCGACACCGACATACGGTCACCGGTTGTACCGAACCGTTGTCGTGCTGATCACTTCGCAAGACGGCGCAGGTCAGGCGGAGGCTCGGCTTCCGGTCTGGTGTGCCGGCCGGCTCACAGCGGGTGCCGCATCCACACGTTGGGCTCGACGTACACCGCGTGGTCCCGCGCCGGCTCGCAGCGCACCGGGACCAGCGCGCCCGGCACCTCGATGTCGCCGGCCGTGTCGAAGGGGAGGCCGGTCCAGCGACGCCACTGTTCCAGCGAGCCGGCGACGGTCATGGATGCCGGGGCGATGGAGTCGATGGTGGCGCCGGCGCGGGCGTGGACCCGCAGCCACGGGTCGTGGGGCAGGCCGTCGGGGCGTACGCGGTGGGCGTACTCCTCGACGGGGGTGTGCGGTTCGAGGTGCTTGGCGCTGGGGCGGACCGGGGCGACGACCTCGCGGAAGCCGAGGGCTCGGGCGTTGTCGCGCATCGCCGAGAGCATCCGGGCGGACAGTCCGGCGCCCTGGGCGTGCGGGGCGATGACGACGGAGATGGCGCTGACCGTGTCGGGGCGGGTGCCGTTGCGCAGGTCGGCGAAGGCCCACACCAGCACCTCGTCCCAGCCCCGGGCGGGCAGCCGGCCCCGGCCCTCGGCGGCGAGGGCGAACGGAACGCTGTAGGCGTGGGCGACGACCTCGCCCCGCTCGTCCTCGGCGAACAGCGCGTACTGCGGGAGTTCGCGGGGGATCCGGCCGTAGTGGGCGTTGCCCACGGGGTCCTGGGTCGTGAACTCCGGCCAGCTGTCCGGCATTTCCGCGACCCGGCCGAGCATCTCGGGACGGTCGGCGAGGCTTGAGATCTTCAGCTGCATGCCGGCCACCGTAGGCACGGGGCGGCGGCACCGGGAAGCGGATTTCGGCGTCGCACCGCTCGGCACCCGGCCGCGCGCCACCGCGTCAGCCTCCGCACTGGCGCAGCATCATCTCCTTGTCGGCGGTCGTCACGGGAAGTTCGTACTTCAGCGACACCTGCGCGAAGCGCACCGCGTACGAGCAGCGGATCGGCTTGCTCGGGGGCAGCCAGGAAGCGGGGCCGGAGTCGCCCTTGGAGCCGTTGGTCGGGCCGTCGACCGGCATGAGGTTGAGGGGGTCGTTGGCGATGTCCTGGCGCTTGCCCTTGGGCCAACGGGAGGCGCCCATCTGCCAGTCGTACGACAGTGGCATGACATGGTCGATCTGTACGGTCGTGGCGCGGGACTTGGCCCAGTCGATCGTCCGGCCCGTGTACGGGTCGTGCAGGGTCATCGAGGCCACGACACAGTCCGAACCGGAGCGGAAACGGACGTCCTCGCCGTCGCGCTGGAGGAGGTCGTTGCGGGTGTCGCAGCCGTTGCGGGCGAACGGGACGCCGCCCGGGGCCGAGTCCATCCAGGCGTAGCCGAACTTGTCCCGCTCGTAACCCGTCTTCGGACCGCGGCCCTTGGTCGCCACCTTCTGGATGAGGGCCCGCGCCTCGGCCCGGTCGGCGTCCGAGGTGAGGGGCGCGAGGCCCGGCTTCGTGCCGTCGGGGTTGTCCAGTGGGTTCACCGCGCGGCCGGTGCCCGCGGCCGGGGCGGAACCGGAGGGCTCGGTCCCGGCCGCGGGCAGATCGACGCCCTCGCAGCCCGCCAGTACCAGCACCATGCCGAGTATCGCCGCGGCGCTCGCCGCCCCGCCCCTTCGACGCATCACGATGCGTCCCTCCCCTTGCTGCCGGTTCCGCCCCGCACAGGCGGCTTTCCCTGGTACGCCGTCGTGCATACGGTAGCGACCCGGCGCATGGCGGCATTCAGGAGGTCCAGACCACACAGGGAGCTAAGCGGGCATACCCCACATCTCGGGCGTATCGTCGGTGGTGAGTCACCTCCGGAAGGAGCTCTGGATGGGCATCTTCGACAGGTTCAGGAACCGCCACGCGCAGGACAAGGCCGGGGACATGTCCGACGCCGCGGAACGGCAGGCCAACGAGAAGACGGGCAACAAGTACGAGAGCCAGGTCGACGACGCGCAGCAGCGAATGGAGCGCGGACTCGGCATGGACCGCGACAGGCCGCCCGAGCAGCAGTAGAGGCCGAAGACCCACGGAGGACCACGCGACCGTCGGGCAGGGCGGCACGGCCGGCTGCTTTCACCGGAACCGGACCACCCTGAGAACAGGGGCCGTCCGCGGAGACTCATCTCCCGCGGGCGGCTTCACGGTTACCGGGACGCATCCCCGGCGCCTGCGCCTCTCCCCCGAGGATCGCGATGAGTTCCGGCCGGGCCGGGAGTCTGTTCTCGTGACCGCCGCGGGGCGCCGTACGACACAGCGTCGTACGCGGCCGCCCTGCACGAGACCTCACGGAGGACACCCATGACGACCCCACCGGCCGACCCGAACACCGCGCTGCCCGGCCGTCCGCCCGTGGTCGACCTGGCCACCTGGCAGACCGCCCGAGACGAGCTGCTGGTGCGCGAGAAGGCCCACACCCGTGAGGGGGACGCCATCGCCGCGGCCCGCCGCCGGCTGCCGATGGTGGAGTTCGACGGGACGGTCGAGGTCGTCGGACCCGATGGCCCGGTCCCCTTCCTCGATCTGTTCCAGGGCCGCGACGAGCTCGTGGTCTACAAGCACATGTGGTACGACGGCGCGCCGCACCAGGGGCAGTGCGAGGGCTGCACCACCACGGCGTGGCATGTGAGGGACGCCGTCTACCTCAACGCCCGCGGCGTGTCGTTCGCCGTTCTGACCACGGGCCGCTGGGACGAGGTGGCCTCCTACGTCGAGTTCATGGGCTACACCCAGCCCTGGTACTCGGTGCGCGACGTGGCCGAGCCGGTCGGCGGCGAGATGGGTTACCTCACCTGCTTCCTGCGCGACGGTGACCGGGTGTTCCTCACCTACTCCACGACGGGCCGCGGCAACGAGCGGGTCAACGGGTCCCTCGGACTGCTCGACATGACGCCCTACGGCCGCGGCGAGGCGTGGGAGGACAACCCCGAGGGCTGCCCCGTGATCGGCGATGTCCGCGAGGGACACCCGGCCGTGGGCCGCCAGGCCTGCTGGTACTGGCGCTCGGACGCGGACGGGAACGCCACCTGGGGCCCGACCAGCCGCCCCGTGCCGCAGTGGACCCGCCCCGGCGCGACCCCCGTGGAGACCCTCGGCCGGCACGGCGACCACCACTGAATCACCACGGAATTGGTGTCGGAGTTTCAGAATCCGGGAGCCGGTACGAAGTCCGGCCACCACGGCGGAACACCGCTGGGGCAGTAATAGGATTCGCCTTCCCAGAAAATGGAGAGGGCGCACCAGGAAACGATGAGGATCAGCGCCACTATGACAAAGGCGCGGACGACGGGATGCCGCCCCAGCAAAGCCCCAGCGCCCAGCCAAACGGCCATCAGAACAAACCAGAGAACGGGGATGAAGATAACGAGCAGAAATCCCCCGTTGGCCGAACTGTTCACCCCCGCGTCGCAGGCGCTCCACGACCTCCCCAGAAGCAGGGCCGTCAGCAGGGCGACGGCCAGCACAACGACCGAACCAAGACATCCGTGCAGCCGTCGGCCGTCCACAGGCCCTCCCCGCTCATCGCCTGAATCAAAAATCACCAGAGAAGCTCCACTCGCAACTGTACCCGCACCCGGAACACAGAAATACGTCAGGAATCCCCGAAGGGGCCCGACTCGCTCTGCGAAGAACGAGTGGGGCCCCGCGGGAGACATTCCGCTACTTTTCCGCCTGATCTACTTCTTCTTCACCTGGTCCGCCCCCTTCTCGTACATATCCTCTACGGTGTCGATCACTGCGGAATGGAACTGTTCCCTGGTCAGTCCGAGCCCTTGACGGTCAAACAGATCGATGCCGGCCTGCATCGTCATCTGGTCCCCGATGTCGTCCTCTCCGACAAGGATGGAGTCACCGACCGAGGCTCCTTCGATGAGCGTCTTCGCATCGATACCGGCAGCCCGGCCCACATAGCCGTAGTGAATGTTCGACCACATGTCGTAGAAGACCTTGTAGTCAGTCCCCGGAACGTCGACGAAATAGCCCTTTTCGGGAAGGTTGAACTTCTTTTCGAGCTTCGGCTTGTGGTCCCATTCGCACACCTTGGGGCAGACCTTGGCGAACCAGATGGTCATGGCGGCGGTCATGTCGCTTCCCTGATTCCGCCCGGCCAGCCCGTCATACCAGGCCCACGGGCGCAGCAGCCCCTGCATCGTCTTCACCTCGGAGGACCGGGCGTTCTTCGTCAGTTCGTCGAACATGTAGCCCTCCATCTCGTCGAACTGCTCCTCCCCCTCCTTCAGGTCCGGCTTCGGCTGGGGGCCCTTCTTGAAGGTGACCTTGTGCGAGACCTTCCCTCCGTCGTTCTTGACGGTGACGGTGAAGACTCCGCCGTACCCTCCGGCGTACACGGGCACCGTGTAGGTCTGCGTGGAGTGGTAGACCCAGGTCCCGTTGGGGCCCATCGTCATGTAGGACCGGTAGCTGCCGCCCTTGCCGTCGCTGCACCCGTTCTCGCAGTCCGTGATCGGCCTCAGGCCGGAGGGGTCGGACTTGGTGACAGGGGTGTTGTTGGCGTAGGCGTAGCCGTTGAGGGACTCGTGGTCGTCGGGGGCGAGGACCGGGTCGACGGAGAGGAAGCGCCCGGTGGCCGGGTCGTACTCGCGGGCGCCGACGTGGGTGAGGCCGGTGGCGTCGTCGGCGGGTTTGCCGAGGAAGCCCTTGTCGTCGGGCCAGGCCGGCGGTGTCGTGCCACGGCTCTCGCCGAAGGGCTTGGTGTAGCGACGGGTGACGGCCTGTGTGGTGGCGTCGACCGTCATCGAGGCGGTGCCGTGGTGGTCGTCGACCATCCAGGACAGGCCGGTCTCGGTGCGGACGGCGAGGGCGTCGCCGGAGGCGTAGTAACGCTGGGCGGTGAACTTCTTGGCGGCCGTGTCGTAGTGCAGTTCCTGGCCGGCCAGGTAGAGGACGGTCTTGTCGGGGCCCCGGCGGATCAGGAGGTCGCCGTTGGCGTCGTAGAGGTAGTCGGTCGTCTTGGTGCCTTCGGTGAGGCGGCTGAGTTCTCCTTCGACGTCCCAGACGAGGCTCTGCGCGGTGCCGGTGGGGCCGTAGCGCTTGGTGGTGTTGCCGTGCTCGTCGTAGGTGTACGACTTCGCCGTGCCGCCGCCCACGGTGACCGAGGTCATCGTGTGGGGCTGGCCGGTTCCGTTGGCGTTGACGGCGGGGTAGCCGTAGGCCGTGGTGGTGGTGTCACCGGTGGCCTTGCGCTCGGTCTGCTTGTCGCGCAGGCCGCCGGGCTTGTAGGTCCAGCTGTTCCAGTACGGGGCCGGGCCGCCGAGCGCGGTCGCGGACCGGGCGGTGGCGCAGTCGTTGGAGGACGGGGTCCATGCCTCGGTCAGACGGCGGTAGCCGTCGTAGGCGAAGCACTGGGTGTCCTTGCCGCCTGCCTTGTCGGTGATCGACTTGACGTTGCCGGTGGCGTCGTAGCTGTAGTCGATGTCGCTGGTGTAACCGGCGTTGGTCTGGTCGACGGTGTGCGTGTTGGCCAGGCGGCGGGTCCCGTCCTCGTAGCGGTTGAGGATCTGGAGCTGCTTGGCCCCGGTCGAGGTGCCCAGGCGGGTCTCCTCGATCTCGCCGTACGGGGAGTAGCCGACGTTCTGGACGTAGTCGGTCATGCCGTCGGTGCCGGTGAGCAGGCCGAGGCCGTTGTAGCTGTTGGTGACGGTCTCGGCGGGCAGGCCGGCCGCCGCGGGCATCGAGGTGGACTGGACGGTGCCGTCGATGTTGTAGGTCGTCGACGTGGTGAAGGTCTGCGGTGCACCGGCGGCAACCAGGGGGTCGGAGGCGGCTATGACGGTCTTGGTGCCCTTGGGGCGGCCGAGGCTGTCGTAGCCGGTGACGACCTGTGAGTAGATCTTGCCGGTGGTGCCGCCGACGTAGCGGATCGAGGCGGTCGGCTGGCCCTTGGCCAGGCTGTCGTACGTGAACTTGGTCAGCTGGTGGGCGCTGTCCTTCACCCCGTCCCAGGTGCCGGACTTGCGGCCGAGTTCGTCATAGTCGGTGATGAGGGTGCGCGAGGCGCCGTTGAGGGTGCTGGTGACCGACGTCGGCTGGTCGGCGTCGTTGTAGGTGGTGTCGGTGCGGCCCTTGTCGGGGTCGATGGCGTACTCCTGCCGTCCGCGCAGGTCGTAGCCGTACGTCCACACCGCGCCGTCCGGGCCGGTCATCTTCTCGATCTGCCCGCCGGCTGTGTACTCGTACAGGGTGCGGGTGTAGTCGGTGCCGGTCGGGACGGGGCCGCCGTACTCACGGCGCTCGGTGACCCGGCCGTGCGCGTCGGTGATCGTCAGCGTGCCGGTGCCGCCCGCGGCGGCGGTGACGGCGGTGCGGTCGCCCTGCTCGGCCGTCTTGGTGCGCCACTTCTCCTCGTCGTAGACCCGGAAGATCGATTCGGTGGCACGGCCGGCGGCGTCGAAGACCGTCTCGGTGGAGGCCGGAACGGAACCGGGGAAGGTGTTCGCCAGCGTGCCCGACGGCGCGAGGTTGTCGTGGACCTGCTCGTTCTTGACGTAGGCCAGGCCACGGTCGTCGTAGAGGGTCTCGGAGATCACCCGGCCACCGTTCGGCGCGGGAACCTGCTTCTGGCGGGACCGCAGCAGGCCGTCGAAGATCTCGTACGAGCTGTTGTAGGTCTGTCCGTCGGCCTTGAGGGCGTCGGTGCGGACCCAGGTCTCCTTGTCGTTGTTGACGCTGTAGGCGTAGACGATGCTGGCGGCGTCGCCGAGTGCGCGGGAGCGGTCCGGCTTCCAGACCGACCGCAGGCGGCCGAGCGCGTCGAGGGACCACTCGGTGATGTTGCCGTTGGCGTCGGTGGTCTTGGTGGCCGTGCCCCAGGCCGGATCGACCTCGGTGGTGGTGGTGTGGAGCTGGGGGGACGGAGAGGTGGTGGTCCTGGACTTCAGCGGGCCGTAGCCGGTGTCGTCGGGGACGTAGGCGGTCGTGATAGTGCGGTTGAGGGCGTTGGTCGCGCTGACCGCGCGGCCCAGCTTGTCGTAGGTCGAACCGGAGACCTTCTGGTAGACGGGCGCCTTGGTCACCGGGTCGTAGCTCGCCACCCGGTAGGAGGCGGTGACGTCGCCCTTCGTGGGCTCCGCCCCGACCGCCTGGCCGTCGTACGCCGTGGTGATGTCGGAGACCACATCACCGGGAACCACCGGGGTCGTCGCGCAGGAGACGCCATAGGTCCCGACACGGGAGGTGAGGGAGACGATCCAGTCCGAGGTGTTGCGCGCATAGGTCTTGCGCGTACAGGTCTCGTCGCCCGTCTTGGCGGTGTCGCCGCTGTCCTCCAGCGTGACCGGCATGCCGTACGTGGTGTCGTACGTCGTCTTCCGCTTGACCGTGCGGGCGCCCGTGGGGGTCGTGGTGCGGGTGGTCACCTCGCCGGCCTGCACGATCCACGCCTCGGTGGTGCCCCAGCCGTACGTGTGGCTGCCGGTCTTGTGGGACCAGGGGGTGTTGATGGTGCCGCTGACTTCCTCGGCGCCGTTGTAGACGATGGTCTCGCGGACGAAGCCGGCGTACTGGCGGGAGTCGTCGACTGCCGTGCCGGTGGAGTCGGTGACCTTCTCCACCCGGGCGGTGCCGTCGAGTTCCTTCTCGCCGTTCAGGCCGCGCATGTAGAGCGTGGACTTCTTGCTGCGCGGGCCCTCGGCGTTGCCGGAGGTCTCCACGACCTTGCCGTAGCCGCGCCACTGCGACCAGGTGCGGTTGGACGCCTTGGTCAGGCCCTCGTCGTCGGCGTAGGCCCAGCCGGCGCCGTCCTGGTAGTCGTAGTACTTCTCGCCGGTGTCGGCGTGGCCGTAGGGGTCGTCCTGGAGGACGGAGGTGACCACGTACTTGTGGAACCAGTCGGTGACCGGTTCGGCCCCGGACTGGGACCACTTGACCGGGAAGCAGCGGCGGGTGTTCTTGTCGACGGCCGCCGGCATGCTCGAACCCCAGACGCAGTCGGGGTCGGAGTAGTTGACGGTGAGGGTCGAGCCGGTCTCGGACTTGATGGTGCGCACGCGCCACTTGATGTAGCGCAGGGTGTCCGGGCCGCTGCCCTCCACGTGGTTGGACAGCTGCGTGCCGCCGAAGACGATCGCGGGCATGGCGGCCGCGGTGGAGTTGGCCTTGCCGGTGTTCTGGATGGACTTCAGCCACAGGCTCGCCGAGGAGGCGTCACCGGTGTCGGGGAAGCTCTGGTCCAGGTGCCAGGTGTCCACGTCCCGCTGGGTGGTGCCGGTGCCGGTCCACACCGAGGTGGTGATGTCGGTGAGGCGCTTGCGGGTGAAGAAGGACGGGCCGATCTGGGTGGTGCATTTGGTGCTGGCCGCGCAGATCATGTCGAAGGGCACATCGGGCCAGTTGGCCTTGGTGCTCTCGGTCAGGCTGGAGCAGCCGCCCGAGACGACGCAGCGTTCGGCGTAGGTGAAGCGGACCTGCTGGGCGGCGGGCCTGCTGTAGATCAGGTCGTCGCGCAGGCCGTAGTCGATGCGGTTGAGGTAGCCGCCGCGGGTGTAGCCGGTGCCGTTGACCGCGGTGTCGGCGTTCTTGGAGTAGTAGTTCGTCTCCCGGCCGTACCAGTAGGTGGAGGCGTTGTCGTGGGTGTCCACGACGTAGTCCAGGTTCCAGCGCCAGGCCTGGGTGCAGAAGGAGTCACCGAAACCGGTGGACTTGTAGCAGGGCTCGCCGGAGTCGTCGCCGAAGACCGGGACGGTCCACACGGAGTTGGTGACCGGGTCGTCGTCGCTGGTGTCCGTGGTGCCCTTGTTGCTCCAGCCGGGCAGGCGGTGCTTGCCGAAGAAGTACTGGACGCCGTCGGGGCCGGTCACCTTCCAGTACTCGGTGTTGTCGTCGCCGTTGCCGGTGGCGCCGGTCAGGTGCTCGACACGGGTGCCGTCCTCGTTCTTCACCTTCCACGAACCGCCGGTGGCCTGGGACTGGGCGGCGGTGTCGCAGGCCGCCTTGTCCGCGCACGTGTTGACCAGCTCGACGGCCTTGCCGTTGAGGACAAGGGTGGCGTTCGCGTACTTCCAGCACAGGTCGCCCTTGCTGGAGTGGCCGTCGTCCTTGCAGGAGGCGTACTTGCGCTCGATGTAGGACTCGGTGATCGAGAAGCCCTCGCCGACCACAGAAGTCTGGTTGTTCTCCCCTGCCGTGCGGCCGTCCACCGAGGCGGAGTCGTAGGAGATCGACAGGTTCGGGGACGGGCCGGCCGTGGCCGGCGGGACGCGCAGCGGGTAGTTCCAGGTGAAGTCACCCGTGCTGCCGCCGGCCTCCCAGGTCGCGGTCGGGGACAGCGGGGTGGCGCTGTAGTCGCTTCCGCCGCCGGAGCTGTCGGCCGCGGCGGCCAGCAGCATCGGGGTGCCGGCCTTGAGGGCGGGGGCGGAGACGGTGCCCGTGACGGTCTGCGACCCGGCGTCGTTGTCCGCGCCCGCCACGGGGCTCTGGGTGCGGCAGGACTTCTTCTGCGGGGTGGTCAGCGCACATGCCGGGAGCTTCACCAGGCGCAGTCGGGGCCCGAAGTTGCCGCCGTAGACGTCGGAGAAGGAGGAGTAGTCCAGGGAGAGGCGGAGCTTGTCGCTGTCACCGGCCGGGGCCTTGGACGCGGCTCTCGCCGGGTCGACGGTGAGCAGGACGCCGTTGACGCCCGCCTTCTTCGCGGCCGACCGGGAGTGGACGCGGAGCGCCACCTTCTCGGCCGGACCGGTCGCCTTCTTCTTGGTCTTCGTCTTGGTCTTCGTCCCGGTCTTCGCCGGCTTGGCTGACGAGCCGGCGGGCTCCTGAGCCAGGGATATGCCGAGCCCGCCGACGGTGACGTCGGCCTTGCGGGACGCCGCGACCTCGGCGGTGGCCTTGCCGGCCTCGGGCCAGGCGGCGTCCTTCAGCCGCTCACGAGTCTTGCGGGACGCCGACGCGGCCTTGTCCTTCGGCGCCTTGGAGGTGCCGGGCTTGAGCACGCCCACCTTGTCGATCTTCGACTCGGGCCGGTCTTCCAGCTTCTTGCGGGCAGCCTGGGTCTGGGCCAGCGCGGCGAAGTCGTAGCCCGCGGGGACCACGACCTGCGGCAGGAGGGCTAGGGAGGCGACGACCGCGCCACGGCCGAGCCAGCGGCGTACGACCGCCCCTGGCAGCCGTTTGCGGAAGGGTCTTGAAGACAAGGTGATGTCCCCGGTTCTCGGAAAGTGGAAATGGGCGGGTGGCGCCCGGGCAGCGGCGTCGGCGCCCGGAACGCCGGATCTCGATGGCGCGGCCGCGCGGACACGCGGCGCGGTCGTGCGGAAACGGAAGGGAGCGGGCGAGGGCAGGGGAGGGCAGGCAGGGCGAGACAGGGCGGACCCGAAAGTCCGGCTCGGCCCCGCCCGCCTCGCCCCGCCCCGCTCCTACTGCTGCTCGGTGTTGCGCCGGTTGGCGATCGTGTCGGTGGAGGTGGCTCCGGCCCAGACGCGAACGCTGTCGATCTTGCCGGGGAAGTAACGCGCGGGAGCGCCGTTGATCTTCGCGCGGCCGATCTCGAACGCTCCGCCACCCTGCCAGGCGGCCGGGTAACTCACGCCTTCCTCCTCGCCCATCAGGGCGCTGTCGACGTACAGCCTCAGCCCGCCGAGCCTGGAGGTGTCCTCGGGGTCGGCCGCCGCCTGGGCGTCGTAGACGACCGTCAGCATGACCGGGACACCCTGCTGGGACGTGGTCAGTGCGCCGGACTCGCTCTCGGTCCATGCCGCCCCGGTGCCGTCCTTGTCGGGACGGCCGAACGTCCACCGCCCCTGGGTGCTGCCGGCCGGCTGCTCGTACCAGACGCCCCAGGAGGACTGGCTCGTGCCCGACTGGCCGAACACCTGCACCGCGTACGACTTGCTGGTGTCGGCGAGCTTGGCGGGGTCCAGGGTCACCCAGGCGGTCGCGGTGAACGAACCGGAGTCGTCGACGACCGGGCCGGTGGCGGTGGCGTACGCGCTGGTGCCGTTCAGGGTCATCGTCTGACTGGTCGTGACCTCTTCGCCGATCTCCGGGTCACCGACGCTGATCTGGGTGAGCGCGGCACCGTTGAGGGTGAGGTTGCGGCCGAAACCGCTGGTGTCCTTGACCGTGGTGCCGGTCGCGTTGGCCATGTCGGTGGCGTCCCACCTGGCGACGAGCGCGGGTACCGGGTCACCGGCCGTGCCGTCGCTGAGGTCCTCGTCCTCCAGCCAGGCGTCGTGGGCGACTTCGGTGTCCGCGAGCGCACGGGACCAGACCTTCACCTCGTCGATGGTTCCGGCGAAGTTCTCCTTGCCCGTCGCGGTGTGCCACAGCCGTCCGACCTGGAGGTTCCCGGAAGCCTTCCACGGTGTGGCCGTGAACGGCGTCGGATCGCCCTGCGGGACGCCGTTGACGTAGAGCTGGAGGGTCTCCGCCGCCGCGTCGTAGACGCCCGCGAGGTGCGTCCAGGCGTTCAGGACGGGCGGCTTGGTGCCGATCGAGCGGATGATCACGGGCTCGGTGACGTCCGTCTGGTGGCGGTTGAAGATCCACGCGTTGTAGGCGGTGGAGTAGTACAGCTGGAACCCGGAGGCGTTCGTTCCCGCCTGGGACAGCACGGTGTAGTTGACGTCCTTCTTCGCCAGCCGCGCCCAGGCCGAGACGGTGAAGGACTTGGTGGTGTCCAGCACCGCGCCGGAGGTGGACAGGTACGCGCTCGTGCCGTTGAGCTTCGCCGCGCCCGGGCCGCTGCGGGCCAGGGTGTCCCAGGTGGCCCCCGAGGAGGTCAGCGGGTGCTGGGTCGCGGTGGTGGAGTCGGTGAGGGCGTTGTCCAGGTGCCAGATCCCCGAGGGCTGTTCGGCGCCCTTCACCAGGAAGCTGTAGTAGCCGGTGAACGAGCTGTGGCCGGCCGCGTCGTAGCCCCAGACCTGGATGGTGTTCTCACCAGGCTGGTTCGGCGTGATCGCCCTGGTATGGGACGCACCCTTGGCGACGGGGATCGGGTCGGAGACCTTGCCGCTGTTCAGCTTGTACTTGTAGCTGACGACGTCCGACTGGATACCGGCCGTCGTGGGGTTGGCATCCCCGGGGGTGAAGGTGAACTTGCCCGGCATGCCCACCCCGCCCGCGGCGGGGTCGGTCTCGGCCGGCTTGTAGATGCCGTCCGCGCTGGTCACCACCGGCGGCGGCGGCCGGTCGGTGTCGATGCGGAAGTAGCACCAGGACGACCAGGACGAATCCAGCACGCCGGTCGCGCCCCGGTCCGTCTTGTAGTACGCCTGCGTCTTGACCCGCATCCGGTAGTCGGTCTGGGCCGGCAGCGCGTTGGTCGTCGCGGTGCGGGCGGCGTTGTCGGCCACCCAGGCGCCGTCCGGCGATGCCTCGTACCAGGTACGGCTGGAGCCGTCGGCCTTCCACACCTCGAACATCGCGCGCAGCTGGGAGCTGGAGCCGTCGGCCGACTGCACCGTCGCCAGCATCTTCGGCGTCGTGTCACTAGTGGCGAAGGGCTGCGTGGAGGCGTTGCAGGCCCGCCCGATGGTGCCCGCCTGGACGCCGTACGAGGTCGGCTTGGACGGGTACGACACGTAAGTCACCGACAGTTTGGCGTCGTTGCGGAACCGCGCCCAGGCGGCGGCGTCGGACTCGTCGTGCGCCGTCAGCGAGAAGGTGATCTGCGGTTCCTTCTTCGAGGCGTAGGACGCGAGCGTGGTCGTCAGGTTCTCGTTGGTCTCCTCGTCCACGTTGTCGCTGAAGCGCACCCAGTTCGCCGGCTGCGACGGGTCGCACAGGCCGCCGCGTCCGTAGGCCACGTACCGGTCACCCATCAGGTCCACCGCGGTGGGCCGCGAGGACCAGCCGGTGCTGGAGGAGATGCCCTTGTCCACGCGGCTCAGGTCGTACCAGTGCGGGTCGCAGGTGAACGTCCACTCCTGGTACACCTCCATCGTCGCGTCCAGGACCTTCTTGCCGTGGATCGGCGACAGCGCGTACTCGAAGTACATGCGCTGGGTGTACGGGCTGTTCGAGCAGAGGTAGCCCGCGTAGTTGGAGCAGCGCCCCACGCCCTTGTCCCCGTCGAACTCCCAGTACTTGGTGCCGTTGGAGGCGAGGGCGGTCCAGTCGCCCAGCGAGATGCCCTTGGTCGGCGGGTCGATGTAGAGCGGGAAGACGGTGTCCTCACCGTGGAGCAGGTCCGGATCGGGCGTGATCTCCAGCGTGGTGCCGGTGACCTTGAGCGGGAGGTCGGCGGCGGCGTCGCCGCTGTCGGGGCCCTCAGTGGAGGTGGGCTCGCCCTCGGCGGCGGGCACCGGGACGTCCGTCGGCTGCGGTTCGCCCTCGGTGTCGGCCTGTGCCGCTGAAGCGGTGCGGGCGAGTTGCGTGGTGAGGCCGGCCGTTTCGGCGCCGGTGGCCGGGGTGTCACCGGCCGAGTCCCACATCCGCCCGGCCGGGCTCTCGAAGACCGGGGTGCCGTCGCCGTCGCGGGCGACGAAACCGCCGGCGGCCGTCGGCGCGATGTCCAGGCCGCCGCCGGAGACGGTCATCGTGATCGTCGCGAGCGCCGGATTCTTCGCCGCCGCCGCGGTCTTGACCACGAGTACCGAGGTGTAGCCGGAGCTCAGCGCGGTCAGTTTCAGATCGACGTCCGGGAGGACGCCGGGGTAGGTGGCCGTGGCGCCGTCGAGCCGGGGCTCGGGAAGCGCGGTGGGCCAGCCGAGTCGCAGCTCGTGCCCCTCGTCCTCCAGCGTGACCAGTCCGTCGCCTTTGCCGCCGCCCGAGAAGGTGAGATCGGCCGTCGTGTTCTTCGCCCGCACCGAGCCGTCGGCCGCGCGCGCGAGGGTGGTGTCGATGGGGGCCCAGGTGCCGTTGTCCTTCTGGGCGCGGACCGGAGCCGCGTTCATCTCCTGCGTGAAAGTGCCGTCCGGGTTGGCGAAGACCTGGGATGCCTCGGTGGTCGCCGTGTCGACGGCCACCCGCTTCCCCGTCTCCGCGGCAAGAGAACTCGCCTCCGACTCCGGGGTTTTGTCGGCCCCTACCGAGACCGCCCCGTCATCGGCGAGTGCCGCGGTCGCGCTGACCCCGACCACCGGAACCGCGCTCCCCAGGAGCGTGATGGCCATCGCCCCACTCCGCACAGCCTGACGCCAGCCGTGCCCCCGTCTTCGCGTAACCACGCCCCACCTGACCCTTAACTTTTCATTACAAAGAAACTGTGCTGATCATGTGGTGGTCGAACATGCTGGTCAATGGTGTCTCACATCACATTGATGCCACGTCAGGGACCCGGGCACTCAGGAGGATCGGCCCGCTCAACCGGCACCCGACGACTGCGACAGCCGGCGGCCGGGCGGGACAGGGGAGCAGCCAGCCCACCTGATTCACACACCTGATCGCTTCTTCACCTTGAGCGATCACAAAAAGACAGAATGGCCGTCACCGAAAGGGCAAATACGGAAAGGGTCGGCCTGTTTGTTCCGGCCGACCCTTTCGTGAGCCGTCCCACGCGCCAACGTGTCCGGCTTGAAGTCCCTGTTCATCGGCGGTTGGAGCCAAGCAGGCAGGGGCACCACCGCGTTGAGCGGCGGTGACGGGGATGGTGTCAGTGAAGGCGGCTGTGTGCAACCTGACCTGGGACGAAATGAGATGGGGTCAGGGCGTATCGGCTCTCGGGGCCCACGGGGACTTCTGAAGTGGCAGATCAGGGATTTATGCAAATCGTCCCATGCCGCAGTTGACGTGCTCTTTCGCATGGGACGAAGTTGCATTCTCCATTGCGGAAGGGTGGGCGCCCGATGTTCGAGTGGCAAAATGCTGTGCGCCCGCCGGTCGCGCCAACGACCGCTGGGCGTAAGCCGGTTGGAGCCGATATCGGGTCGCGCACGCGCGTGACCGTACGAAGCAGTTGGGAGATCTTCATGCTGAGTCGTCCATCGTGGCGGGACCGCCTGGAACAGGACCGCGGTGTGGCCGCGGTCGTGCACGGCCGTTGAGACGGGGCGCACAACGGTGGGACGCCCAGAAAAGCCGATCCCGGACCCGCTGAGTTCCGTGGGCAAACTGGCCGGCGCCTTACGCGACGGGCGGAAATCCCTCGGGATCTCGTACGCCGAGCTCTCAGCGCGAACACGTGAATACAGTGCGGCGACATTGCAGCGAGCGGCTTCGGGGATCGGCGTGCCGAAACGTGAAGTGGCCCGCGCCTTCGCTCACGCGTGCAGTCTCGATCTCGACACGATCGACCGTATGTGGCTCGCCGCGTGCCGCGAACGCCGCGGCAGCGGTGGTGCGCCGGAAGGCCCGTCGCCGAACCTCATCAAGGACTTCCCGGATCTCAGCGCCGCGCTGGAGGGCCTGCGACTGGTCAGCGGAGCACCGTCCTACCGGGTGATGCAGAACCGGGCCCGTCAAGCCGGCCTGGCGCTCTCCCGCAGCACCGCACAACGGATATCCAGGCGCCGCCAAGTACCGGGATCGGCAGCGTGCCTGGAGGCGTTCCTGGTCGGTTGCGAGGTGCCCCTGCGTGGCCGTGACGTATGGCTCGAGGCCTGGTGGCGAGCGCAGCAGCAAGCCAAGAGTCAACGTGTGGAGCATGTGCGCGAGGCCGATCTGCTGGAGGCGGTGGTGGCGGACGGCCCGGCCAGCCCGGTCACCCACGAGACCGCACTGCGACTGCTGCGCAAGGCCGGCTTCGACGCCCTGGAGCGCTATCGCGGCTTCCAGGCCCCGTGGACGGTCGCGTGCGATCGCTGCGCCGCCGAGCGCAGAGTGAGACTGTCCGACGTCGTCCTCGGACAGGCCACCTGTCTGGAGTGCCCCGAACTCAACGAACGGGTCCGCAAAGCGTGGGCCGACCTCCTTGAGGATCGCACCGACCAGCTCAGCCGCCAGGAGGCCGAGGCCCTGCGTGTCGCCACCTTGCTGAAGAGCAGGCACCAACGGGGCCATCTGGACGTGCATGTCTTCGTGCCGGACGAGCAGACAGGCATCGCCCTGCTGCCCGGCACATGGCACCCGGCCCTGGAGAACGCACTGAGGCACCACGTCCGGCGGCCGTTCCGGCTGGAGGTGATGCTCGTCTACCCCGACGGGCCGGCCGGGTCGCGTAAGAACGGGCAGCGCCAGCGCAGGCTCGCCAAGGCCGCCGGCCTGCTGGAGGGCCCCATCTAGGCCGGGCCTTCAAGGTCACGATCTCCATCGTCCATGGGTCCGGGACACTCCGAACATCACAGCACGCCGACGCGCCAAAGGAGAACGGTGCGCGATCGGGCCCCTTCAGAGCGCGCCGAACCCACTCATGAATGACGTACTGAGGGACGCCCTTCCCGAGTTCGTAGGAAGCCTCGCCGCAGCCCTCGTGCTGGCCGTCTGCGCCTACGTGGCCCGCCGGGTACGTGCCCGGCGCCGTCGGCGACCCGGCACGGAAATCCCGCCCCAAACGCGCCTTCCTCAGCAGGACTCCGAGGCCGACGGTCGGGAAGCAGCCTGACCCGGGCGCGATGCGGCTCGCGACGAACCTCCTCGCACCCCTGCTGCTTCGGACCGGCCCCGCTCACGAGCCCAGAATCGACGCCAGGAACTCCCCGACCCACCCCAGCAACTCCCGCCCGACCAGCGGCTTCCCGCCCACCTTCGCGGTCTTGGGGCGCGGCACCAGCAGCTGCTGCACCGCCGGCTTGATGACGGTCCCCGGGTACAGGCGCCTGACCCTCAGCTCCTGCGACTCGCGCAGCTCCACCGGCGCGAAGCGGATGTTGTTGCCCTGGAGGACGATCTCGCCGACGCCGCACGCGCGGGCCAGCATGCGCAGGCCCGCCACCAGGAGGAGGTTCTCGACCGGTTCGGGCAACTTGCCGTAGCGGTCGACGAGTTCCTCTCGTACGGCCTTGACGTCCTCCTCCGTGTTGGCGGAGGCGATCGCACGGTAGGCCTGGAGGCGCAGTCGCTCGCCGGGGGCGTAGTCGTGCGGGACGTGGGCGTCGACCGGGAGCTCGATCTTGACCTCCAGCGGCGGCTCCTCCTCCACCCCGCCCTCCAGCGAGGCGCGGTAGTCGGCGACCGCCTCACCGACCATCCGGACGTACAGGTCGAAGCCGACGCCCGCGATATGGCCGGACTGTTCGCCGCCGAGCAGGTTGCCGGCGCCTCGGATCTCCAGGTCCTTCATGGCGACGTACATACCCGCGCCCATCTCCGTGTGCTGGGCGATGGTCGCCAGGCGCTCGTGGGCCGTCTCCGTCAGGGGCTTCTCCGGCGGGTAGAGGAAGTAGGCGTAGCCGCGCTCCCTGCCTCGCCCGACCCGGCCGCGCAGCTGGTGCAGCTGGGACAGGCCGAAGTTGTCGCCGCGCTCCACGATCAGGGTGTTGGCGTTGGAGATGTCGATGCCGGACTCGACGATCGTGGTCGACACCAGGACGTCGAACTTCTTCTCCCAGAAGTCGACGACCACCTGCTCCAGCGCCTGTTCCGACATCTGGCCGTGGGCCGTCGCGATGCGCGCCTCGGGGACGATCTCACGCAGGCGGGCGGCCGCGCGGTCGATCGACTCGACCCGGTTGTGGATGTAGAAGACCTGACCCTCGCGCAGCAGTTCACGGCGGATCGCGGCGCCGATCTGCTTCTCCTCGTACGGGCCGACGAAGGTCAGGACCGGGTGGCGCTCCTCGGGGGGAGTCGTGATCGTCGACATCTCCCGGATGCCGGTGACCGCCATCTCCAGGGTTCGAGGGATCGGGGTCGCGGACATCGTGAGGACGTCGACGTTCGCGCGCAGCTTCTTCAGCTGCTCCTTGTGCTCGACGCCGAAGCGCTGTTCCTCGTCGACGATGACCAGGCCCAGGTCCTTGAACTTGGTCTCCGACGAGAACAGCCGGTGCGTGCCGATGACGATGTCCACGGCACCGTCCTTCAGGCCCTCCAGGGTCGCCTTCGCCTCGGTGTCGGTCTGGAAGCGGGACAGGGCCCGGGTGTTCACCGGGAACTGCGAGTAGCGCTCCGAGAACGTCCCGAAGTGCTGTTGGACCAGCAGGGTCGTGGGGACCAGGACAGCCACCTGCTTGCCGTCCTGGACGGCCTTGAAGGCGGCCCGTACCGCGATCTCCGTCTTGCCGTAGCCGACGTCGCCGCAGATCAGGCGGTCCATCGGGACCGACTTCTCCATGTCCTCCTTGACCTCGGCGATGGTCGTCAGCTGGTCGGGGGTCTCGGCGTACGGGAAGGCGTCCTCCAGCTCGCGCTGCCAGGGGGTGTCCGAGCCGAAGGCGTGCCCCGGGGCCGCCATGCGCGCGCTGTACAGCTTGATCAGGTCGGCCGCGATCTCCTTGACGGCCTTCTTCGCGCGTGCCTTCGTCTTCGTCCAGTCGGCGCCGCCCAGGCGGTGCAGCGTGGGGGCCTCGCCGCCGACGTACTTGGTGATCTGCTCCAGCTGGTCGGTGGGGATGTAGAGGCGGTCGCCGGGCTGGCCGCGCTTGGCGGGGGCGTACTCGACGACGAGGTACTCGCGCGTGGCGCCCTGGACGGTGCGCTGCACCATCTCGATGTAGCGGCCGACGCCGTGCTGCTCGTGGACGATGTAGTCGCCCGTCTCCAGGGTGAGCGGGTCGATGGTCTTGCGGCGGCGGGCCGGCATCCGGGCGCCGTCCTTGCCGGCCGCCTTCTGCCCGGACAGGTCCGTCTCGGTCAGGACGGCCAGCCTCAGCGCGGGGTCGACGAAGCCGTAGTCGATCGAGCCGCACGCGACATGGACGATCGCCGGGGAGATCTCCCCCAGGTCGGTCTCCAGGCGCGCCGCCACGCCCTCCCCGCCGAGCACCTCGACCGTGCGGGCCGCCGGGCCGTGGGCCTCGGTCACGAAGACCGTGCGCCAGCCGTCGGCGAGCCAGCCCTTGGTGTCGGCGAGGGCCTTCGCGGTGTCGCCGCGGTAGGACTCGGGGGCGTGCATGCCGAGCTTGAGGGTGTCCGCGTCGAGCGTCTCGTCGGCCGCGAACGGGGACACCGACCACCACATCATGTCCAGCTCGCGCGCCCGCTCCCGGACGTCCGCGATGGACCACAGGGAGGCCGCGCCGACGTCGATGGGCGCCTCGCCGCCGCCGGCCGTGGCGGCCCAGGACGCCTGGAGGAACTCCTGCGAGGTGGCCACGAGATCGGCGGCACGCGTGCGTACCCGCTCCGGGTCGCATACGACGGCCATGGCGCCCTTGGGCAGGACGTCGAGCAGCAGCTCCATGTCGTCGACGAGGACGGGGGCGAGGGACTCCATGCCCTCGACGGCGATGCCCTCGGCGATCTTGCCGAGCAGTTCACCGAGCTCGGGGTGCTGTTCGGCGAGGGCACGCGCGCGTGCGCGGACGTCGTCGGTGAGGAGGAGTTCGCGGCAGGGCGGGGCCCACAGGCCGTGCTCGGCGACTTCGAGGGAGCGCTGGTCGGCGACCTTGAAGTAGCGGATCTCCTCTACGTCGTCGCCCCAGAACTCGATGCGCAGGGGGTGCTCTTCGGTGGGCGGGAAGACATCCAGGATGCCGCCTCGTACGGCGAACTCGCCGCGCTTCTCGACGAGTTCCACGCGCGCGTACGCGGCGGCGGCGAGGGCCTCGACGATCTCGTTCAGGTCGGCGGTCTGACCAGTCCGCAGGGCCACCGGCTCCAGGTCACCGAGGCCCTTGACCTGCGGCTGGAGGACGGAGCGGACAGGGGCCACGACGACGGAGACCGGGCCCGTGTCGGGGTCGTCGGGGCGGGGGTGGGCGAGGCGGCGCAGGACCGCGAGGCGGCGGCCCACGGTGTCGCTGCGGGGGCTGAGGCGCTCGTGCGGGAGGGTCTCCCAGGACGGGTACTCCGCGACGCCCTCCGGGGGGAGGAGGGAGCGCAGGGCCGCCGCCAGGTCCTCGGCCTCGCGTCCCGTCGCCGTCACCGCGAGGACCGGCCGGTCGGTCTCGCGGGCGAGGGCGGCGATCGCGAACGGGCGGGCCGCCGGGGGGCCGACCAGGTCGACGTGCATGCGGTTGCCGTCTGCGGCCGCCGTGATCGCTTCCGCGAGGGCGGTGTCCTTGACTACGGCGTCGAGCAGACCGTGCAGGCTCATTCGGGGGCGCTTCCGTCCGGGGTGGGCAACACGAAGGGCCCGACGCGTGTGACGGGCCGGGGGCTTCCAGCGTACGTCGCTGCGCGGGCGGGTGCCGGGCCTGTGGATAACGCGCGTTCTCTGGTGACCGGCGTTGACGTGGTCGTGAAGGGGCTCCGCCCCTTCGACCCCGCTGGGGCTGCCGCCCCAGACCCCGCTATCGGCCCTTAAGGGGCCTCGTCCTCAAACGCCGGACGGGCTGAAAATGCCTGGGCCGGCGCCGGAACGTGGCAGGCCTCCACCTCAAACACCGGACCGGTCGAAATCGCCTGACCCGGCACCGGAAAGCGGCCCCGAGCCCCGCACCGCGTAAGGTCCCTCCATGCCCACCCCTGCCACCTCCGCGACGCCGAACACGTCCTCGGACCCCCACATACCGGCGCCCGCCACGCGCCCGGAAGCGCACCCTCGGCCCGGCGCCGGCCGGCGGGACCCATGGCTGCTCGCCGGCGTGCTCTTCGTCGGCTACGCGATCGTCTCCGTCGGGCGCTACCGGCATCTGGGGCAGCGGTCCTGGGACCTCGGGATTTTCGAGCAGGTCATCCGGGCGTACGCGCACCTCCAGGCGCCCGTCGCCGATCTCAAGGGGCCGGGGTTCAACATCCTGGGCGATCACTTCAGCCCGGTGACGGCCCTGCTCGCTCCGCTCTACCGGGTGTTTCCCTCCCCGGTCACCCTCCTCGTCGCGCAGGCCGCGCTGTTCGCCCTCTCCGCCGTGCCGGTCACCCGTGCCGCGGCCCGGCTGCTGGGGCGGCGCCCTGGGCTGGCCATCGGGGTGGCGTACGGGCTGTCGTGGGGGCTTCAGCAGGCCGTCGACTTCGACTTCCACGAGATCTGCTTCGCCGTGCCGCTCATCGCGTTCAGCCTGGAGGCGCTGCTCGCGCGGCGGTGGCGTGCGGCCCTGCTGTGGGCGCTCCCCCTGGTCCTCGTGAAGGAAGACCTGGGGATGACGCTGGCCGCCATCGCGCTGGTCGTCGCCCTGCGGGCCCGCCACGACTCCGTGCGTGCGGCCCGGTACGCGATCGGCGTCGCCGTCTTCGGCGTGGTGGCCGTCGCGGTCACCCTCCTGCTGGTCATACCGAGCTTCAACAGCGGCGGAACCTACGACTACTGGAACAAGGTGAGCGACTCGGGCGGCGGTGGCCCCTTCGACGGCCTCGACACCAAGCTCCGCACGCTCGGCTGGCTGCTCATCCCCACCACCGGGCTGCTCGCGATCCGCTCGCCCCTGCTGCTGGTCGCCCTGCCCACCCTCGGCTGGCGGTTCGCCTCCTCGTACTCGCAGTACTGGGGCACGGACTGGCACTACAGCGCCGTCCTCATGCCCGTCGTCATCCTGGCCCTCGTCGACGCCCTCGACACCGCCCGGCACAGCCCGCGCGAGTGGGTGCGGTCGTATGTCCGGCAGCTGCCCGCCGCCGTCGCGGCCGCCTCGGTCGCGCTGACCACCTCACTGCCGCTCGCCGCGCTGACCGAGAGCGAGATCTATCGCAAGCCCGAGCGCGTGACCGCCATAGA
The DNA here is from genome assembly GCF_001270495.1 of Streptomyces viridochromogenes. GTDB lineage: Bacteria > Actinomycetota > Actinomycetes > Streptomycetales > Streptomycetaceae > Streptomyces > Streptomyces viridochromogenes_A. The sequence continues at coordinate 16,457 of NZ_LGUR01000193.1, read as the reverse complement.
GCGGCTCCTCGCCCAGGTGCCCGACAACGCCTCCGTCGAGGCGAACATAGCTCCGATCAGCCGGCTCACCTCACGCTGCCGGGTCTTCTGGATCAGCACCACGCGCGGCATCGACCCGGACTTCATCGCCCTCGACAACTCCCGCAACCGCTATCGCGACGTCGAGGGCTACGCCCGGGACCTTCACCCCGACGCCCGGTACACCGTCAAGGGCACCGCCTACGGGGTCGTACTCCTGGAGCGGCGGACCGCCGGATGAGCACATAGGCGACGAACTCGGGGACCGCATGCCTTCGGGCCCGGTCCGCAGAAGGTGGAAACCTCCGCGGGCCGGGCCCGTCCCCCGCAACCCCCGTATGCGGTGGCTACTCGGCTACTCGGTCGCGATCGCGTTCAGTACGTTCATCCGGCCCGCCCTGAACGCCGGCACCAGTGCCGCGAACAGGCCCACGAAGGCCGAGCCGATGAAGACCCCGATGATCGTCGGCCACGGGATGTCGAGGACGTTCAGGCCCTCCAGGGCGAGCAGCTGCTGGGCCGTCGCACCCCAGCCCATCCCGAGTCCGAGGCCCAGCAGGGCGCCGAACAGGGCGATCACCACCGACTCCATGCGGATCATGCGGCGCAGCTGGCGGCGGGAGAGGCCGATGGCGCGCATCAGGCCGATCTCGCGGGTGCGTTCCACCACCGACAGGGCCAGGGTGTTCACCACACCCAGGACCGCGACGATGATCGCCAGGGCCAGCAGGCCGTAGACCATGTTCAGGAGCTGGCCGACCTGGTCCTTCAGCTCCTGCTTGTAGTCGGTCTGGTCGCGGACCTGGTACTGCGGGTAGTCGTGCAGCGACTTCTTCAGGGCCGCGTACGCCGCCTCCTCCTGGCCGTCCTTCGCCTTGGCGAACATGATCACGTTCTGCGGGATCCGGTCGGCGGGGACGTACCGCTCCAGCGTGGCGATGCTGATGTAGCGAGCGCCCTGGTCGATGGAGGTGTCGTCGTCCGTGATGGCCGCCACCTTCAGCTTCGCCGTCTCGCCTTCCTTGAAGGCGACGGTGATGGTGTCGCCGACGCGCACGCCGTGCTCCTTGGCGTAGTCGGTGCCGACCGACATGGCGTCCTTGCCGTAGGCGGCGGAGAGCGTGCCCTGCGTGGTCGTGCGGCGCACGTCCTGGGCGTACGTCGGATCGGCGGCTGTGAGCCCGGTGTCGTCGGTCTTGCCGTCCGGCGAGGTCAGGGTGGCGTCGATGTCCTTGTAGCGGGTGACGTGGGCCAGGCCCGGCGTCTGCCGCATGGCCTGCTCGGCCTGCGGCACGATCCGCTGCTGCTGGGTCATGACGATGTAGTCGGCGCCCACCGACTTGTCGAGCTCGCTCGTCGCCGAGGCGACCATCGAGGAGCCGACCACCGACAGACAGGCCACCAGCGCGAGGCCGATCATCAGGGCGGCGCCCGTGGCACCGGTACGGCGCGGGTTGCGCAGGGCGTTGCGCTCGGCCATGCGGCCCACGGGTCCGAAGGCGCGCAGCAGGACCGCGCTGATCACCCGGACCACCCCGCCCGCGAGCAGCGGGCCGATGACCACGAAGCCGATCAGGGTCAGCACCACGCCGCCGCCGAGCAGCAGCGCGCCGTCGCTCGCCTTGTCGGCCGTGGCGGCGGCGTACAGGGCGAAGGTGCCCGCGCCGGTCAGGACCAGGCCGATCAGGCCGCGTATCCAGCTCGCCCTGCCGTCGGCCGGGGTACCGGCGTCGCGCAGTGCGGCCATCGGTGAGACCTTGCCGGCGCGGCGGGCGGGGAGGTAGGCGGCGAGGACGGTGACGACGACGCCGAGGATCAGGCCGATGACCGGGGTCGTCACCTTCACCGTCAGGTCGTCGGTGGAGAGGTTCATGCCGGCCATCGACATCAGCTTCATCAGGCCGACGGCGATACCGACGCCCGCGCCCACGCCCAGCACGGAGCCGATGAAGCCGAGCAGCAGCGCCTCCACCAGCACGGACCGGTTGACCTGCCGGCGCGAGGAGCCGATGGCCCGCATCAGGCCGATCTCGCGGGTGCGCTGGGCGACCAGCATCGAGAAGGTGTTGATGATCAGGAAGATGCCGACCAGGAACGCGATCCCGGCGAAGCCGAGCATGGCGTACTTGATGATGTCCATGAACTCGCCGACGTCCTTGCGGTTCTCGTCGGCGGTCTCCTTGGCCGTCTGGATCTTGTACGAGCCGTCCAGGGCCCGCGCGATGTCCTGCTTGAGCTTCGCGTCGCTCACGCCGTCCGCCGCGGTGACGGAGACCTGCGTGAAGCGTCCGGTGGCGCCGAGCAGGGTGCGCTGGGCGGTCTCGGTGTCGAAGTAGACGACGGCCGCGCCCGGGTTGGTCACCTTCCAGGAGGCGATGCCGACGATCCGCGCGCGGATGTCACCGGTGGCGGCGATGGTGCGCAGTTCGTCGCCGAGCTTCAGGTCGTGCTTGTCGGCGGTGTCCGCGTCGACCATGACCTCGGTGGGCCCGCGCGGGGCGTGCCCGGAGGTGATGTCCATGGACTTCAGGTCGTTCCGGGTCCAGTTGCCGGCGATGGTGGGCGCGCCGGTGGAGGAACCCATGTTCTCGTTCTCGGAGTTGACGACGGTCACGCTCATCGAGCCGACCGCGCCCTCCGCCTGCTTGACGCCGTCGACGGCCGCGACCTGCTCGACGGTGGAGGCGGGCAGCGACACCGGCCGGCCCGTGCCGCCCCCGTCGTCCTCGTCCTCCGCCGTCCTGGGGCTGACGGTGACGTCGGAGGAGGTGACGGCGAAGAGCTTGTCGAAGGTGGTGTTCATCGTGTCGGTGAACACGAGGGTGCCGCTCACGAAGGCCACCGACAGCAGGACGGCCACGGCCGACAGGGCCATGCGTCCCTTGTGCGCGAAGAAGTTGCGCATCGAGGTCTTCAGGACGGTCATGACGTACGCCCCCGGGCGTCGAAGTCCTTCATGCGGTCCAGGACGGCGTCGGCGGTGGGCTTGTACATCTCGTCGACGATGCGCCCGTCGGCGAGGTACAGCACCCGGTCCGCGTACGAGGCGGCGACGGGGTCGTGGGTGACCATCACGATGGTCTGCCCGAGCTCGTCGACGGAGCGGCGCAGGAAGCCCAGTACCTCGGCGCCCGCGCGCGAGTCGAGGTTGCCGGTCGGCTCGTCGCCGAAGATGATCTCGGGTCGCGCGGCCAGGGCGCGGGCGACGGCGACGCGCTGCTGCTGACCGCCGGAGAGCTGGGTGGGCCGGTGCTTGAGCCGGTCGGAAAGGCCGACTGTGTCGACCACGCGCCCGAGCCACTGCTTGTCGGGCTTGCGGCCCGCGATGTCCATGGGCAGCGTGATGTTCTCAAGGGCGTTGAGCGTCGGCAGCAGGTTGAACGCCTGGAAGATGAAGCCGATCCGGTCCCGGCGCAGCTGCGTGAGCTTCTTGTCCTTCAGCCCGGTGATCTCGGTCTCGTCGAGATGGATCTGGCCGCTGCTGACGGTGTCGAGTCCGGCGAGGCAGTGCATCAGGGTGGACTTGCCGGACCCCGACGGGCCCATGATCGCGGTGAACTGGCCACGCGCGATGTCCACGTCGACATGGTCGAGAGCGACGACACGGGTCTCCCCCGACCCGTACGCCTTGACGACCTGCCGCGCCCGCGCGGCAACGGCCGTACGCCCTCCAGTGCCCCCGTGCCTGGGAATGGTCACAGCCGATGTCACGGTATGTCTCCTAAGTCGGTCGTCGATGGACGTACGAAGCCGTGTGCCGGTACGTCGATGACTGGGTACGTCGTTGAGTCTGGCTCCGGACAGGGGTCCGGCGCGCTGGTGCCGAGCCCCGTCTTGTACGGGGGAAAACCCCACCCCCGTCGGTTCGGCCTGCCGCCCCCCAGCGGCATAAAGCCAGGTTAAGGACGGCCCCCTGGTGTCTCGTCCTCCGGCGGTACCAACCCTCCCCGAGACCTAGTACGGAGGTACCCCTAGGGGCAGTCCACCCTTCGGTGGAGCGCACCTCGGGGTTGTCTCCACCCTGCGGCCCATCCAGGCTCCACCCTCCCGCGACGTCAGGGTCAAGTGGGAAGCTGTCCGGCGGCAGATAGCTGCAAGGGGAATGCATCAGGAGAGGAACCCGGTGGGCAGTACGAGACCCGCGATACGCGACACCGCACGGCGCACCGGAACCGACAAGCGCGGAGCCGTGGTCGCGGCCCTGATGCTCGCGATGGCCCTGGCCGCGCTCGACGCCACCATCGTCTCCACGGCCGTACCGCAGATCGTGGGCGACCTGGGCGGGTTCTCAGTCTTCTCCTGGCTCTTCTCCGGCTACCTGCTCGCCGTGACGGTGACCCTCCCGGTCTACGGCAAGCTCTCCGACACCTTCGGCCGCAAGCCGGTGCTGGTCGCGGGCGCGGCGCTGTTCCTGCTGGGGTCGCTGCTGTGCGCGGCGGCCTGGAACATGGCGGCGCTGATCGCGTTCCGGATCGTGCAGGGGCTGGGCGGCGGGGCCCTTCAGGGGACGGTGCAGACGCTGGCCGCCGACCTGTACCCGCTGGAGGAACGCCCCAGGATCCAGTCCAAGTTGTCCACGGTGTGGGCCGTGTCGGCGGTGGCTGGCCCGGGGGTGGGCGGCGTCCTGGCGGCCTACGCGGACTGGCGCTGGATCTTCCTCATCAACCTGCCCATAGGGGCGGTGGCGTTGTGGCTGATCGTGCGGCACCTGCACGAGCCCGAGCGCGAAGTGACGGGTACGCGCGCGCGTGTCGACTGGGCGGGCGCCCTGGCGGTGTTCGCGTGCGGGGGCGTGCTGCTGACGGCACTGGTGCAGGGCGGGGTGGCGTGGCCGTGGCTGTCGGGGCCGTCGATCGCCTTGTTCGGTACGGGACTCGCGCTGGTGGTGGTCGTGGTGGTCGTGGAGCGCCGGGCGGCCGACCCGATCATCCCCGGGTGGGTGTGGCGGCGCCGGACGATCGCGGCGGTGAACCTGGCCCTCGGCGCCCTGGGGTTGCTGATGGTGGCACCGACGGTGTTCCTGCCGACGTACGCCCAGTCGGTCCTCGGCCTGGCCCCGGTGGCGGCCGGATTCGTGCTGTCCGTCTGGACGTTGAGCTGGCCGGTGTCGGCGGCGTTCAGTCAGCACGTGTACCGGAGGATCGGCTTCCGCAATACGGCGATGCTGGGGATCGGGACGGCGTCGCTGATCCTGCTGGCGTTTCCGTTCCTGCCGTATCCCGGGCAGGCGTGGCAGCCGACGCTGCTGATGCTGCTGCTGGGGGCGGCGCTGGGGTTGTTCCAACTGCCGCTGATCGTGGGCGTGCAGTCGACGGTGGGCTGGTCGGAGCGCGGCACGACGACCGCGTCGGTGCTGTTCTGCCGGCAGACGGGCCAGACGATGGGCGCGGCGCTCTTCGGCGCGGTCGCGAACGGGGTGCTGGCCTCGCGGCTCGGCGGCGCGGGCGACCTGGACTCGGTGACGCGCGCGCTGGATTCGGGCGGCACGGCACCGGAAGCCACCAGGCGGGCCATCGCCGACGCGGTGCACGCCGTGTATCTGGGGGCGGCCGCGGCGGCGGCGCTGGCTTTCCTGGTGCTGTTGCTGCTGGCGCCGAGACGGTTCCCGGTACTTGAGGAGAACTGATCCGGCGTCCGTACGAGCACTTCCCGAGCGCGGGTCGCGGCGCTACGGGGGAATGGCCCGGCGATCGAGGAGAACGGCCCGCGGGTGGGCTTTCAGCGACGACCGAGGACGAGCTCAGCCCTTGCCGACGGCGCCGACCGCCGAGGCGCGCGAGGCCGCCGGGGCACATCCTCGGACAGGACGCGGCCTTGTACGGCCAACGCGAACGCCGCTGCCCCGAAGGCGAATCCGGGGCGGCGAGGGCGTACTCCGGGGCGGCCGGCGAGGCCGGTCGCCGGCCGGGTTCCGGGCTGCCTGGCGCCTCACCCCAGTGTGACGCGGGCGGCGACCGGCAGATGGTCGCTGCCGGTGGCGGGCAGGGTACGGATGTGAGCGACCGCCGCCGAGCGGGCCATGACCTGGTCGATCCGGGCCAGCGGCAGGGCAGCGGGGAAGCTGAGGGCGAAGCCCCGTTCCGCCACGTTCATCCGTGAGGTCAGCGGGGCCAGCCCGCGGTCGTCGACCGTGGCGTTGAGGTCGCCCAGCAGGATCACGGTTCGCAGCCGCTCGGCGGCGATGGCCTCACCCAGCAGACCGGCGCTCTCGTCGCGCCGGGAGGACGCCAGCCCGCCCGCCCCGACGCGGACCGAGGGCAGATGCGCGACATAGGCCGCGACATCGCCGTACGGCGTGTGAACCACGGCCCGCAGCCCGCGACTCCAGTCCTCCGTGATCCCCCGGGGCTTGATGTCGACGAGCCCGGCGCCGGTCAGCGGATGCTTCGACCAGAGCCCGACGGTCCCCCGCACCACGTGGTACGGGAAGTCCGCGGCGAGCATCTCCTCATAGACCGGCAGCGCCCGGGGCACCAGCTCCTCCAGCGCGACGAGATCGGGCTCGGCGTCGGCCAGGGCGCGGGCCGTGCCCGCCGGGTCGCCGTTCTCGTCGCTGACGTTGTGCTGCACCACGACCAGCTCGCGCGCGCCCGGCTCCGGCGCGGGCAGCAGCAGCCCGCCGAAGAGGTACGTCCAGGCCGCCACCGGCAGGAGCAGGGCCACCAGCGCGACGGCGGAACGACGCAGCAGGGCGAGGCCGAGCAGTACCACGACCACGGCGCCGAGCCAGGGCAGGAAGGCTTCCAGCAGACTCCCCACGCGTCCCACGGAGTTGGGCACGGCCCGGTGGCCCGCCAGCAACCCTGCCGTGAGCACGGCGAGCGCGGCGAGCACCCGCCCCCGGGCCGCCCACCGCGCCGCCCACCGGGTCGCCGCTGCCCGCACCTTCGACGTCACGCTTGCCAAGACGATCTGCCGGGCGGATCAGTTTCCTCGCCCCGCGCCCCGCGCCCCGTGTTTCCGGGTCCCTATCCTGTGGCACATGGTGAAGCTGGAGCGGCTGCGGGCCGATCACGCGGAGGCTCTGCTGGCCTTCGAGCTGGAGAACCGGGCGTACTTCGCCCGATCCATCCCCGATCGCGGGGACGCGTATTTCGCCGAGTTCGACGCCCTGCACCAGGCCCGGCTGGCCGAACAGGACGACGGGATCTGCCACTTCCACCTGGTGACGGACGGCGAGGGGACCATCCTCGGACGGGTCAACCTGATCGACGTCGAGGACGGTTCGGCTGAGCTCGGGTACCGCGTCGGGGAGCAGGCGGCGGGCAGGGGTGTCGCCACGGCGGCGGTGGCGGAGGTGTGCCGGGTGGCCGGCACGGCGTACGGGCTGACGTCCCTGGTCGCCGTCACCACGCTGGACAACCCGGCCTCCCGGGCCGTCCTGGAGCGGAACTCCTTCACCTTCGTGGAGGACATCGCTGTGGCTGGCCGGCCCGGAGTCCGTTATCGGCGCGCGCACCTCGGGCAGCCGGGTACAGCGGGCTCAAAAGTCTGAGTTAACGCCGGTAACACACCAGGTCAGACACGGTTCGGTGGAGAAAGCGCATACCGACCGCTCAGTTTGGTGAAACCCTCGCGCAAGGGCCGTACTCCGAAGTAACGTGCGTGGCTCGGCCGCCCCCCCACCTCCCTGCGGTCCGTCGCACCGGACCCGAGCCGCGCAAGGAGCAACGGGATGTCCCCGTCCTTCGACCCGTCACCGCCGTACCAGTACGGCCCGGGCGACACGTCATCACCGTCGTACAACACCTACGACGCCTACGACACCTATCCCTGGCAGACCCCGGCCCCACCGCAGCCACCCCCGCACCACCGGACCTCCGACCACCCGCCCCTCGGGCACCACAGCGACCTGCGGATCCTGCGCAGCGCCTACCGCTGGCAGCGGCGCGTGGCGACGCTCACCGCGCTCGGCTACTTCACCCTCTTTTTGATCCTGTCCGCGTTCGCGCCCGGGTTCATGACGGGCACGGTCACCGAGGGGCTGCCCGTCGGCCTGCTGCTCGCGCTGATCCAACTGCCCGTCACCTGGCTGGCGATAGGTCTGTACGAGCACACGGCCCGCCGTTACGTCGACCCGCTCGCGGACCGCATCCGCAAGCTGGCCGAGGTGGACGCCAAGCGGGAGTCGGGGAACCGGGGGACGGGACGATGACGGACTTCAGCGGAGACGCGCAGGCGATGTCGCTGGTCGCGTTCTGTGCCGTGGCCACCATCACGCTGCTGCTGTGCGTGATGACGGGCCCGGACCGGGACGACCTCGACGAGTTCTACACGGGTTACAGCTCGCTGTCCCCCGTGCGCAACGGCCTGGCGATCGCGGGCGACTACATCAGCGCGGCGACCGTGCTGGGCACGACCGGCGTGGTCGCGCTGTGCGGCTACGACGGCATCGTGCTGGCGCTGAGCACCGCCCTGTCGCTGATGCTGCTGATGTTCCTGCTGGCCGAACCCCTGCGCAACGCGGGCCGGTTCACCATGGGCGACGCGCTGGCCCGCCGGATGCCGGGCCGGAGCGTGCGCATCGCCGCGTGCGCGGTGACGCTGGCCGCGCTGGTGCCGCTGATGCTGGTGCAGTTGGCGGGGACCGGGCAGTTGCTGGCGTTCATCCTGGGCTTCTCGGGCGACTCGCTGAAGACGGGGTGCATCGTCGGCCTCGGCGTGCTGATGATCAGCTACGCGGCGATCGGCGGGATGAAGGGCACCGCGCTCATCCAGATCCTGAAGATCGTGATGCTGCTCGGGTCGGGCGCGGTGGTCGCCCTCCTGTTGCTGGCGCGGTTCGACTGGGACCCCGGCGCACTGTTCGACACGGCGGCGCGGCAGAGCGGGGTCGGCTCGGCGTTCCTGGAGTCGGGCCTGCAGTTCGCGGGCGGCCCGCACCCCCGCCTCGACATGATCAGCTCCCAGCTCGCGGTCGTCCTCGGCGGTGCGGTGCTGCCGCACATCACCATGCGCATGTACACGGCGACCGGCGCGCGTCAGGTGCGCCGCTCGATGTCGTGGGCGGTGTCGATCGTGGCGCTGTTCGTGCTGGTGATCACGGTCGTCGGCTTCGGCGCGACGGCGCTGATCGGGCGGGAGGTGATCGCCGGGGCGGACCCGCAGGGCAACACGGCGTATCTGCTGGGCTCCAGGGCCGCGTTCGGCGCCGAGGTCTCCACCGCGGAGACCCTGCTCTTCACGGCGGTCACCACGGCCATCTTCCTGACCGTGCTCGCCTCGGTGGCCGGCATGATCCTGGCCTGCGCGAACTCCCTCGCCCATGACGTGTTCGCCGTGCGGCTACGGGAGCTGTCCGGCCGCCGCGAGATGATGGTGGCGCGGCTGTCCGCGCTGGGCGTGGGGGTCCCGGCGATCGTGCTGGCGACGATGGTCCAGCACCGCAGCCTCCAGCCGCTGGTGACCCTGTCCTTCACGCTGGGCGCCTCGGCGATCGCCCCGGCCCTCGTCTACAGCCTCTTCTGGCGCCGCTACACCCGGGCCGGACTGATGTGGACGCTGATCGGCGGCTCGGTGGTGGTGCTGGTGCTGATGCCGGGAACCAATCTCGTCTCCGGGTCGCCGGTCTCGGCGTTCCCCGACGCCGACTTCAACTGGTTCCCCTTCACCACGCCCGGACTCGTGTCGATCCCGGCCGGCTTCCTCCTCGGGTGGCTGGGGACGGTCCTGTCGGGGCGGGAGAAGTCGGAGGAACAGCGGCGGCAGTACGAGGCCGTGGAGGGGTGGATTCTGGCGGGGGCGGTGCGGAGGGGGAACTAGGCACCCGCTTCTCGACATCGGGTCGGGGCCGGAGTCGGGACCGGAGTCGGGACCGGGCAGGGACCGGGCAGGACCAAGGCAGGACCAAGGCAGGACCGGGGGCGGGGTCCTCGCCGGACCCCCGCCCCGGTCTCACTCCATTGCCGCCTGCCGCTCCAGCGTCGACAGGCTGTTGCGCATCTGGTCCATCTGCAACCGCACCTCGTCCCACATCTCCCCGTGCTCACGCAGCACCCGCTCGGTCTCCCGGGCGATCCGCTCCGTCCGCTCGCGGGCCTGCTCCAGCAGCTCCGCCGCCCGCGCCGTCGCCTCCTCCTGCAACCGCTCGGCGGAGGCCCGCGCGTCGGCGAGCTCCTGCTCCGCCTCGGCCAACGACGCCTCGGCCCGCGCCACGCCCTCCTTCTCCGATTTCTCCAGCGCGGCCAACCGGCGCTCGGCCTCCCGCTCGGCCTCCGCCAACCGCTCGGCGTGCTCCTTGGCCTGCCGCGCCACCAGGCCGGCGGTCTGCTGCCGCGCCTGGCGCAACGGGCCGAGCACCTCCCCGCGCTCCTCCTTCACATCACGCCGGGCGGCGATACGCGCCTCGCCCGCCTCCGCGCGTGCCGCGAGCAACCGCTGACGGGCCCACTCCTCGGCTTCGGCGCTCACGGCGTCGGCGTGCGCCTGCGCCGCGTCCCGCACCTCGTCCGCATACGACTGCGCCTCCTCCATCAGCCGCTGCGTCTCCTGCCGCGCTCCCTCCCGCACGGCCGCGGCCTCCTCCTCCACCATCTCGAAAAGCCGCCGCGCACGCCCCCCGAGCTCCTCGTACGTCTGCGGGGCGAGCTCCGCCACCACCTCCCGCAGCCGCTCCGCCTCCTCGTCCATCTCCCGGGCGAGCACGGTGAGCCGGGCGGCCCGCTCCCAGGCGGCGTCACGGTCCCGGAAGAGGGCGTCGATGTAGGCGTCGACCTGTTCGGGACGGTAGCCACGCCCTCTTACGACCACGAAGTCGTAGAGCGGGACCGGTGCGCTGCTCATCCTGGAACCCCTCTCCGCCGAACGGATGCGAAATGATGATTTAGCGCACATCTTGATGTATCGGGCGGAAGCGTTCATAACGCGACACTCCGCGCAGGAGGCACCGCGCGGGGGCACGGAGGCACGGAGGCACGCCGAGCGGCGCACACGAAGACCAGCGGCGCGCGGAAGGACGAACGGCGCGCAAAACGACGAAGAGCGCATACGAAAGGGCCGGCTCCCGGTCGTACAACCGGGAGCCGGCCCCTGCGCACCCCGCACGCCTCAGCGGCGGCGGTCAGCGGCAGCCGGGTGACATCACCCGGCTGCCCTCACCTCACGACAAACAGCCGAACGGCCGTCACAACAACCCGTCCCACATCTGCTCCAGCAGCACCGACCACCAGCTTTCCGGCGACCCGAGCGCCGCCGGGTCGAGGGCGGCGAGCTGAGCCTGGAAGTCGACGGTCCAACGGCCCGCCTGCTCCTGGTTCAGGCCGAAGCGAAGACGCCACATCCGGCCCAGCAGCGCCAGGCAGCGCTGGAACTCGGGCAGCCCCGTGTTCACGAACTGCGGCGGTACGGGCGCACCACCCGGCCCCGCCTCCACCGGCACGGCGACGATGTGCGCCGTCCCGTACTGCACACACAGCGCCTTGCCGAAGTCGCTGCCCATGACGAGATACGAGCCCGCGTCCGACGCCGGCTGCACCCCGCGCTCCTGCGCCAGCTCCGCCAGCGTCGGAACAGGCCGTCCCGGCTGGGCCTGCGCCCAGAAGAACGGACCCATGTCCAGCGGCAGACCGCCCACCATCAGGCTGTGCGCCACGACCGGCGGCACACCCTGCCGCGACACGGCGGCCTGCTCGAACCGGAACAACCCCGGCCCGAACGCCCCCGCCAGCTCCTGCGCCACACCCTCCGGCGGAACCGGCGGCACCGGCTGCACCTGCGGCAACGGCGCACGCACCGGCGCCGGGCGGGCGGGCCCGTCGGCCACCTGGTGCAACTCGCCCTGGTGCGCCAGCAGTTGCTGCATGCCCTGCTGCCGGCTCGCGTGATCCGTGCCGTACGGCGCGATCGACGTGATCCGCGCCTGCGGCCACTGCTCCCGGATCATCCGCGCACAGTACGCACCCGGCAGCTCACACGACTCCAGCTCCGTGTGCAGCTCCAGCACCTGGTCCGGCGGCACGTTCATGCCCCGCAGCTCATGGAAGATCTGCCACTCCGGATGCGGCGTACCCGGCGCCGAACGCCGGATCAGCTGCTGCTCCGACCCGTCCTGCGCCCGGTAGCGGAGAACGGCCTGATAGCCGGGGCCGACGGTCGGCTGGCCGACGGGTTGTTGGGGATAACCGTACGCCGAGGGCTGCCCCGGCGCGGGCTGACCGGGCTGCCCAGGCTGACCAGGGTGCCCGGGCTGCGGAGGAACCGCCCCCGGAGGCACGGGGGGCTGAGGGGCACCGGGCGGCGCCATCCCGGCACCACCGGGCGGCATACCGGGACCGGCAGGTGGCATGCCGGGACCGCCCGGAGGCATCCCCGGAGCGCCGGGCGGCTGCGGCGCGCCCGGCGCCGGTGGCGGCGGAGGCACACCGGGGCCGCCCACCGGGGGCGCGGCCAGCACGGTCTCCGCGTGGTGCACGGCACCGCGAGCACCATCCGAGGAACCCGGAGCGCCCGGCATACCCGGAGCACCCGGAGGCTGCGGCGCGCCGGGGCCGCCCGGCATGCCCGGTGCACCCGGAGCACCGGGCGGGTTGGGGATGCCGTGCGGATTCGGCGCACCCGGAGCACCCGGCACACCAGGAGGCCCCGGTGGCTGCGGCGCGCCGCCCATCTGGTTCGGGTCGGCCAGCACGGTGGCGGCATGGTGCACCCCGCCGGGGGGCGTACCGCCGGGCGTACCGGGCGGGTTGGGGGCGCCCGGAGGATTCGGCGCGCCGGGCATCCCAGGGGCCCCCGGCGTACCGGGCGGCTGCGGAATCCCCGGCCCGGCGGCACCCTCGGGACCATCGGGACCCAGCGCCGACACCAGCTGCGTCGGAACGTACCCACCCCCCGGAGCACCCGGCGCACCCGACATACCAGGAGCCGCCGGCGTACCCGGCGCACCAGGCGTACCCGGAGCCGCCGGCGTACCCGGAGCCGCCGGGGGCTGAGGAGGCGGAGGCGGCGTCGCCCCACCCCGCGCACGAGGAGGCGCCGCCTTGCTCGTCGCGGCATCGGCGATGTCCCCGGCGTTCGGCGCGAGCGGCCGACCCGGCGTCTCGGGACCACCCGGCGCCTGCGGCCCGCCCTGCGGATAGCCGTAGGAGGGCGCGGACGGCGGCGTGGCACCCGGCGGAGGCGTACCCGGCACACCGGCACCCTGCGGATAGCCGTACGAAGGCGCCCCCGGCGGCGGAGGCGGTGTCGGCGCACCCGGCGTGTCCGGCTCGTCCAGCGCCGGCTCGATCGCCGTCGAGGGAAGCTGGCTGCCGCCCGACATCAGCGCCGTCTTGGCGTCCGGCGGCGTCGCGTCGTCACCGCTCAACGGCGGCGCGAACACGGTCTCCGGCAACGGCACGGAACGGTCCTCACCGGCATCGGCGTTGGTGTCCGTACCGGCCCAGGGAGTCGCCCCCTCGGGCACACCGGGCACCGGCGCCGCAGGCGGAGGCGTCGACGGCGGCCCGGCCGCGCCCACCGGAACCCCGCCCTGCGTCTCAGGAAGCGCCCCGGCACCAGACACACCACCGCCGTCGGACCCCGAAACCGACCCCGACCCCGAACCAGAAGCCGAAGCCGAAGCCGAATCCGCGCCCCCGTCCCCGCCGTCCCGGCCCTGAATCCCCAGCTTGTCCGCCGCCTCCTGCAACCACTCCGGCGGCGTCAACAAGAACGACGTCTGATTCAGATCCACCCGAGCCGGAGCAGCCGGCGCCGGCTCGGCGACCGCGTCCCCACGGCCGTACTCCTCCTCGTACCGGCGAATCACCTCACCCACCGGCAGCGACGGCCACAACGTGGCCTCCCCGCTGTCCCGGGCGATCACCAGCCGCTGCGCGCCCCCGTCCGAACTCGGCCCGTCCGAACGGTCCTCGGCCCACACCACGAACCCGAGCCCGAACTCCCGCACCCGCACCTCACGATGCTGATACGACGGCACATCACCGTTGATCCACTCTTCCGCACGCTCCTGCGCCTGCGCGAACGTCACCATCGCGAAGCTCACTCCCCCACAGCCGCAGCGGCGACGGGCACCGCACCCGCGAACCCACCGTCCACCATCAGATTCGCCACCGTCTCCAACTCCGGCGGAGAACCCGCCAGCCGGGACAGAAACGCATCGAAGTCCTCACCGCACGGCACCAGCAGCCGCTCCACCCGCTCCGCCGGCGGCCACGAAGGATCCACATCCCGCGCGTCGTCGTACGCGCAGAACCACACCGACCCCAGCCGCTCGCCCTTCACCTTCACGGCCAGCAACCCGCCCTGCACGAACCCGACACCCAGATAGTCCTTGGTCAGATGGTCACGCAAGCACTTGTTGACATACACCAGGTCGTTGACGGCCGCCTCGTCCCGCACCGTGAACAACGGCTGGTCGACCAGCAGACCCAACCCCGGATCCAGCGCCGTCCCCACCGGCGCACACCCACCCGCCGCCTTCAGGAACGACCGGTACGCACCCGGCAGCCGATACCCGAGATCCTCCTCGACACCCAGCGCCTGCGCCTCCGTCACCGCCACACCCGACTTCGGCAGCCGGAAATGCGCGGGCCGCGTCTCCTGCAACGGCCGCGTCCCCCGCTTGTCGTGATCCACCGCCGACGTCGCGATCCCACCGTGATGCCGCAACAGCGCCTTCACCTCGACCGGAACCAACTCCAGCCGCCGCGAACCCACCACGTGATGCCATGTCCAGCCATGCGGCGTCGCCACCGCCGGGATCGTGTCCCACAGTTCATGCCCCGACGCCGCCAGCGCCGCGTTCGCCGACACATAGTCCGTCAGCCGCAACTCATCGACACCAAAACCCTGCGGCGGCTCCGCGATCTCCGCCGCCGCCCGCGCGTACGGCGAGAAATCGGGGTAACCACGCTCGTCCACCCGTACTCCTCTCGGGTGACGGGTCGCCCGGACCGGATCCGGGAAATGCACGACCTGCCCGGCATAAGCAGCGTTCGGCGGCGCGGCTTGTCCCCCGGCCTGGCGGCCGGGAGGTGCCCCCAGCCCGAGCCGACCTGTCGTCATCGCGGTTGCCCCCTGCGGCGTTCTGATACGCGCCACCATGACCACTCCGGGTCACAACGCCACGTATCGGCTGTCTCGTCTGCGTCCACGCGTCACCGCATGGAAAGCGGTGCCGACAGCCTATGCGGTACGACGACACCGGTCACCGGCGCCGGTCACGCCCCCCTCCGCTTCCGTGACCAGCCGTCACCCCGCCGTGACAGCCCGCCCAAACCCGGGCGTGTCGCGACGCCCCAGCTTCCGCACCCGCCACGCCATTTGGCACTCTGTGACGTCCGAGAGCATGCCCGGGGGATGCTCGGGAGGGGATGACGATCATGAACGCGACGCAGACAGGCCCACACGCAGCCCAGTCCGGCGACCCTCGCATCGGCTGGAGCGCCACCGAGGCCCCCCGCACACCCGCCCTCCTCCACCGCCGCGACGGCATACTCCCCACCGTCGCCGCCGCCCTCTCCGTCCGCGGCGCCACCCTCACCGGCACCGCCGCCCGCGGCGACCAACCCCCACCCCTGCACCACCTCGTCCAGGACTTCCTCGACACCCTCACCAGCTCGGAACGCGACCGCTTCACCGGCCGCTGTGCCGAAACCATCCTCATCTCACGCCACATCGCCGCAGCCGACGCCACCCGCAGCAAACGCTCCGCCCGCAAACCCATGACCAACGGCGAAGCCCGCAAAGCCCTCAAACAGGCCAAACTCACCGCCCGCCGCATCCGCGAGGACGGCGACCCCCTGCACGGCAGCTTCGCCGCACCCTGCCGCGCCTGCACCGCCCTCAGCGCCCACTTCGGCGTCCGCATCGTCGACCCGACGACGACCGACGGCTAACCCGTCACTCCCCCGGCACATCCGTAGGCACATCCGTAGGCACCGACGAACGAAGGGCAGATGCACACCGACCGCACCTCCACCACCCGCTTCCCCGTCCCCGTCGACGCCGCCCTGCGCGCCGCCGGCTGGCAACCCGGACGCTGGGACATCAAACAAGCCGAGATCTGGGCCGACACCCTCCGCGAACACACCTCACCCGCCGGCCACACCCACGCCGTCTTCCCCGCCGCGGTGGAAGCCTGGGCCGAATTCGGCGGCCTGCACATCACCCCCAGCGGCCCCGGCCGCCAGATCGCCCCCGCCGCGCTCCACTTCGACCCCCTCCACGGCCTCCACATGGCCCGCACCCTGGGCGACCTCGGCCGCGCCCTCGACACCGAGGTCTGCCCCCTCGGCGCCGAAACCGACACCCAGGCCCTCCTCGCCATCGACACCGAAGGCCGCGTCTACGGCCTCGACCACACCGGCGACTGGTACCTCGGCCCCGACATCGACCAAGCCCTCGCCACCCTCGTCGCAGGCATAGAACCGGCACGACTCACAGCGGGCTGACACCCGCCAACGGCGACGGACCGACCCCGTCCCGCCCCGCCGGAATCC
>NZ_LGUR01000192.1 GCF_001270495.1 Streptomyces viridochromogenes | reverse complement strand
CTGAAGGGCCGGGGCAAGGAGTTCGGCGGGAAGATCATCGGTATCGAGGCGAGTGCCGGGATGATGGGGACGCTGAACAAGTCGGTGCTGAAGGCGTACGGCCTCGAGGGCGAGTACAAGGTGGTGTCGTCGAGTACGTCGTCGATGCTGGCGGAGCTGGACCGGTCGATCAAGAAGCGTGAGCCGGTGGTGGTCACGCTGTGG
>NZ_LGUR01000191.1 GCF_001270495.1 Streptomyces viridochromogenes | reverse complement strand
TTCGAGTAGTCGGAACAGGGCTGTTTCGATGGCGAAGAGGGCGGGCTGGGTGTAGAGGGTTTGGTGGATCAGGTCGCCGTGTTCGCCGAGGACGACGTCGGCGACCGAGTGTGGGGCGTGCCCGGTCAGGTGCGCGTCGAGATGGGTGCAGGCGTTGTGGAAGGCGTCGCGGAAGACGGGGAAGGTGCTGGTGAGAGTCTGTGCCAT
>NZ_LGUR01000190.1 GCF_001270495.1 Streptomyces viridochromogenes | reverse complement strand
ACCCATCACCCCGAACCAACCGGTTCGAGTGCACTGGGGCCGGCACCTGAAGGCAGCCTCTCGGCCGTACCCTCAGACACCCAACAGCGTGCCCGACACCCCCGCCACTCGTGATCAGCGTTCCACGCTCCGAAGAGCAGTACTGGCAGCCCGAGATGACTGAGAGTGCCGAATAATCAACGTTCCACCCATGAGCAACCAGCATCA
>NZ_LGUR01000189.1 GCF_001270495.1 Streptomyces viridochromogenes | reverse complement strand
CCTCATCGCCGCCCGCTCGCGCTACCCCGAGGTCAAGGCGCCCGTCCACCTCGTCTACGGCGAGGAGGACTGGTCCCGTCCTTCGGACCGGCAAGCCAACAAGGAGCTGCTGCCGGCCGCCGATTTCACGCAGGTCCCCAGGACCGGCCACTTCATCGCCCTGGAACGGCCCGACCTGCTGGCCGACCTGCTGAACGCGGTGGCCTGAC
>NZ_LGUR01000188.1 GCF_001270495.1 Streptomyces viridochromogenes | reverse complement strand
GCGCCGGGGAGGGCCTGCGTCAAAAGCGAAGGCCCCCCGCGGTTGCGAGGGGCCTTCGTGTCGTGCGCCGCCAGGGACTCGAACCCCGGACCCGCTGATGCTGCATTTCCCGGGGGGTAACCCCCGGACCCCCAGCCGCTCCTGCAGAACGCGGGAGGCGCCGGGGAGGGCCTGCGTCAAAAGCGAAGGCCCCCCGCGGTTGCGAGGGGCC
>NZ_LGUR01000187.1 GCF_001270495.1 Streptomyces viridochromogenes | reverse complement strand
CTGTCCGGCCTCGGCGGCCATGGTGATGGCGACGTCGTTGCCGATCACCTCGAAGGCGACCTGGTTGACGACCTCGGGGATCACCGGGTTGACCTTGCCGGGCATGATCGACGAACCGGCCTGCACCGGCGGCAGGTTGATCTCGCCCAGGCCCGCACGCGGCCCGGACGACAGCAACCGCAGGTCGTTGCAGCTCTTGGACAGCTTCACG
>NZ_LGUR01000186.1 GCF_001270495.1 Streptomyces viridochromogenes | reverse complement strand
GAGTCGCCGCCGGCCAGCATCATCGATCCCCCGCACAGCAGTCCGGTCGCGAGAGCGCCGCCTGCCAGCACGGTGACCGGGATGAGCGTCTCGCGGTTGCGGGCGTTGTCCAGGACGCGCAGTGGGGTTCCGGCCAGGTGCAGCAGGGCGTAGGTGCGGCGGCGGTCCAGGACGTTGGCGGCCGCGGTGATCCCGGCCGAGGTGATGGCGAC
>NZ_LGUR01000185.1 GCF_001270495.1 Streptomyces viridochromogenes | reverse complement strand
CGGGCGTCACGGCCGTGGAGCGCGCAGGACGCCGTACGGGCGCACCAGTCGGCGAACTGGCCGTACGACTCCTCCACCGCGATGGTCTCGGTCTTCTGGTAGGTCCACGTGTCCAGGCTGTGGTCCATGTTGGAGTCGAGCGTCATCGCGCGGACGCGGTGCGGGTAGCGCTCGGCGTACTGCTGGCCGATCGCGGTGCCATAGGAGACGCCG
>NZ_LGUR01000184.1 GCF_001270495.1 Streptomyces viridochromogenes | reverse complement strand
CTGCATGGTGGGCTGCGGCGGGGCCACGGGGGCGGCCGGGGCGGGGGCCGGTTCCTCGACCGTGACGCCGAAGTCGGTGGCGATGCCGGCCAGACCGTTGGCGTAGCCCTGGCCGACCGCGCGGGCCTTCCAGGCGCCGTTGCGCAGGTAGACCTCGACGATCACCAGTGCCGTCTCGGTGCCGAGCTGCGGGGGCGTGAACGTGGCCAGGACGCTGTTGTCGTCGGCGTTGCGAATGGTGGCCGTCGGTTCGATGCCCTGGAAGGTCTGTCCGGCGGCATCCGGGCTGGCGGTGACGACGATCTTCTCGATGCCGGGGGGAACGGCGGACGTATCGACCATGATCGCGTCGGGGCTGGTGCCGCCGCCGGAGCGGTACGTCACGCCGGGGCCCTGGGGTTGGTTGTAGAAGATGAAGTCGTCGTCGGAGCGCACCTTGCCGTCGGCGGTGAGCAGCAGGCCCGATACGTCGAGCCGCACGGGGGCGGCGACGTCCACCGTCACGCGCGCAGCGGAGAGAGGGATGTTCGAGCCGGGGGTCATAGCTGTCATGCCGGGTGAACGAGCGGGGGCGTTTTACCGTTCCCTTACCCGGGACCGTTCGGGTCAGCGGCGGTTGCGGGGGTGATTGCGGGCCGCGCGCTCGTTGCCGTGCTTGTAGTTGCCGGTCCAGCGGGCCATGACCAGTTGAGGGTCGGACGACTCGACCTCGGCGAGGAACTGGGTGGCTCGGGGGCCGTGCAGGGTGGTGGCGGGACGGCCGTGGTGAGAGATGCGGACGGTGCCGCTCGCGTGCTCCTGGTAACTGAATCCGTGAGGTCGGGGCATGCGCGGGATCGTAGGCGGAGGCGGGGCGGCGGGCCCAACGGTTTTCGAGACCGTTCCCTTCGGTGGCTTGGGCAGCTCGTCAGGCGAAGGTTTCGCTCTCACCCTTATTCATCGCCGATGAAGGTGACTACTGGACCTTGTGCGCAGTCGTTGCTGTCAGATTGCCGTCGAATTGCTGATCGCCATTGAGTAGATCGAGCGTGCACACGGCATTTATGCAGGGGTGCTCAGGTCCGCGCGTCGTCGTCGGACGCGGAACCTGATGAGGTAATAGAGAGCGGTGAGCGCGTATTCAAAAACGAGCACGCCGGCCAGAATGGTGGGGGCCAAGAGTAGTAGGCGCTCCCAGCTCCAGTCGGTATCCGTGAAGTATCTGACCACCTCGGCAATGCCGAACGGGATGAGGATGAACGCGGCCACGACCAGGAGCACAGACTGCAAAGTGGCGGTCATGGCCCTCTTCGGATTCTTCCTGACGCGCCGCCACCACCACCAGCGTGCCGGAGAAAAGATCAGCCGTGACACTCCGATCACTTGGTTCAGTGATGACCTCCGCCTGGGTCTTCGGAATTTCATCCGGCGGCCAAAACTCCGCCAGAACATGGCCTTCCCGGCCTCAGCGTAGGCACTTCGCGTGGGGGATCCCTTGCCCGTGAGCATGCTCAGGGCTCCTTCAACCAGCCTGCCGAAGGTGTACCGTCCGTCAGGGCTGTCGAGGTGGTGCTTGAACAGCCTGGATTCGTCTGGCTCCGCCAATTCCTTGAGATTCTTGGCCATCTCCTCTTTGCTTATCTTCTCGCTGAGGAGGATCGCTTCGTGCATCTCTGTTTCGGTGTGCTTCCGCTCCTGGTGATCGGGAATGAAAAGGCGCAGTAGATGGTGTGAGGCATCCAGTCGTCCCCACGTGAAGTCGGAGGCTCGCCACTCGGGTTTTACGAATGCGCCGAAGTGGCCGAGACGGATACCGTAGAGTTTGCGGTCGCCGAGGGGGGCAAATTTGTCATGAGGGAAGAGCGGGCTGTACTCGTCCGGTCCCAGACGGAGGAACTCGAATAGTGGAGTGTGCTCTGCCAGTTCTTCCGGAGAGGCTCCCGCACCTGCGACAACTTCTGCTGCGAGGCAGAAGGTAAGTGTCTGCTTAGCCAGTCTTTCGTTCGTTTTCTGCGCGTGCGGGTCCGTCGGGTTGACGCCATAGACTGCCTTGTTGTACTCCTCAATTGCTTGCCGTACCTGTTCACGCAGAACCTCGGCAACTCCGAGTCTCCTGTAGACGGCGTTCAACATTTCTGTGGGACCTTGTTCCGGGTCAAGGCGGTAAGCCGGGTCGCCGCCGGACTGGGACGCATTCCGGATCTGACTGAAGATGGTCTCCTGGACGGTACGGACGATCCTGACGCACGAACTCAGCTCGCCCAGACTGTGGGTCAGTGCCGCCTGTTCCGGGCTGGGCGATCCGGCCTGCTCATGTGGTTCGGTGAGGCTGTCCCTGAGTCGCTCCTCGATGTCACCGACCAAGGTCCAGATCAGGCGTTCGGCGACACTGCCGCCCCATGTCCACTCTTCGTCTGGGGTGGAGTGCAGGGCATCGCGCTTTTCGGGCACCCATAGGAGCTTCGGGCGACTCTTCAAGAGCGCATCGACGTCCTCGTGCCTGATGCGCGCCAAGGATCGTACGCCGCGTCCTTCCTCGCGCACCTGCCGCACTTTCCAGAGCGCCCCCCTGATCCGGCTTTTGCGGTAGTGATCGAAGAGCGAGGAGGCCAGACTGACCAAGTCGCATCCTTGCCCTTCGGTACCCGCCTCGACATCGCGACGCAAAGCCGCTGGCCTGCGGAGCGATCGGCGCAAGCCGTGCCGAACCCGGCTACCCCCCTCCCTCTCCACATCGGCGATCTGGCAGCGAAAAAGTTCCAGGTGACGGTCGAACGACTCCCGGTTCATTCGCTCTTGCAGCTCTGCGGTCCCGGCACGGAAGTCCGCCTCCCGTGGATAGGTGACGGCCGTACCGAGTACCGATGGCCACTCCGTTGCCTTACATGGCGGCCTGTTCTGCTCGTGGGAGTCGGTGACTCCACTGGAGGGCACGATGTAGGCCAAGACCCGTCGGACAGGACCGTCCACCTTCCGATCACTGATCGCGTCCAGTACGGGGCCGAAGGGGGCGTTGTTCAGTACGCCGCCATCGACGATCCAGCTAGCACGGTCCCGGCCCCTGCTGGGGATCTCTGGGGCGGGCCGGATGCGCTGGAGGAGCAGTGGCGATTCGTCCACGGGCGCGAAGGCCACGGGAAAGCCTGCGGAGGCGCGGGCAGCCAAGCGCAGCCGGCCCAGCACCGTCTCATCGAGGAAGTCTTTGCGGCCGGCGGCCTGAGGCTTCCACGGATCGCGATCGACACCGGTCTTACGAAAGGCCACCGCGTGCGGGTCATGCTGAAACCTGTAGACCCGACGGTGGTCGGCAACCTGAAATCGACCACCGAAGCTGTCCTGCAGATACTCAGGCAAGCCGTCCAGCGCGGTCGCTGTCACGAAGAGCGTCACCGGTTCGGCCTCACGCTCGCTGCCACACATGGCGCCGAGGATCCTGCCGACCTCGTCCTCGAAGTATTGCCCGTCAAGGAGACTGTTGTAGGGAGGATCCTTCAGCAAACGGTCGCCCGTGAGTGCTGCCGCTTTCTGCCAGGTGGTGCGCAGATCGGGCAGATCCGTTCCTCTACCGATGGCGGCGGCGAGGAACGAGCCGTTCAAGCCGCCAGCGGACGTGCCGGCGACGACATCCACCACGACCCGCGTATGGGCATCACGGATCACCCGCTGCCACAACTCGAAGCTGGCCTGATCTTCCGCCTTCACACGTTCTTGAACTCCGGAGTGCAAGCTGCGCGACGCCCGCCGCAGTAGGTCCAGTTCATGTGTGACACCCCCCATCCACACGGCGAGGCTCACGCCACCATTGAGGACAAGGGCGAGACGGGTTTCTTCGACGACCTCCATGCGCTATAGCGTTCCTTTGTCTTGTGGGTGCAACGGACAGCCCGTGCCACTGACATCGCCTCATGCGTCTCCATACTTTTGTCACCCCGCGCCGGCTCGCTACCCGGAAGGGCCGAACAGGCGATCAGCCTGGGCGCCAGGCGCCCGTTCCCCCTGTGCAGCTCCTCAATTGGGGCAGCGCAGAGGGTCTTTCTACGGGTGCTGCTGAAAGGCAGAGCAAACAGGGCTGCCCCGACGGAATTTGGAAGCCTATGGAACCACCACGATCTTCCTGCCCACCCCCGACGCGAACTGCTCCAGCGCCTCCGGATACCGCTCCAGCGGGATCCGGTCGCTGATGAAGATCTCCGGGTCGAGGACCCCGTTCGCGAACAGTTCCGCCGCGCGCTCGAAGCTGTGCAGGACCGCCATCGAACCCGTGATGGTGATCTCCTGGTTGTAGATGCGGTAGGGGTCGATGGTCACCCGGGTCGAGTAGTCCGCCACCCCGAACTGGAGGAACGTGCCCGCCTTGGCCACCCGGTCCAGGCCGTCCTGGATGGCCGCCGCGTTGCCCGTGGCGTCGACGACCAGGTCCCAGCCCTGGGGGCGGTCCAGTTCGTCCGGGTTCGCGGCCGAGGCCGAGACGCCGAGGCTGCGTGCCGTCTCCAGGCGGGCGGGGTTCACGTCCACGACGTCCACGCTCGCGGCCCCCGTCCGCTTGGCCAGTTCCAGCATCATCAGGCCCATCGTGCCGGAGCCGTAGATCAGGACGTGGGCGCCGAGGCGGGACTGGAGGACGTCGTAGCCGCGTACCGCGCAGGACAGCGGCTCGACCAGTGCCGCGTCCTGGGTGCGGACGTGCTCGGGGAGCCGTACGCAGTTCGCGACCGGGGCCACCGCGTACTGCGCGGCGCCACCCGCGGTCGTCACGCCGATCGCCGCCCAGCGTTCGCAGAGGTTGTTGTGGCCCGTGCGGCAGTAGCGGCACTCGTAGCAGTACAGCGACGGGTCGACCGCGACCCGGTCGCCCACCGACAGCTCCGTGACCTGGGTGCCGATCCCGACCACCTCGCCCGCGAACTCGTGCCCGGGCACGATCGGCAGCCTGGGCGCGAACTCGCCCTGGAGGATGTGCAGGTCCGTGCCGCACAGGCCACAGGCCGCCACATCGACCACCACCTCCCGCGGGCCGGGTGTCGGGTCGGGGACCTCGGCGACGACGGCCTTGCCCACGGACTCGATGACAGCGGCCTTCATTTCACGGCTCCCAACGACAGGCCCTGGACCAGTTTGTCCTGGGCGGCGAACCCCGCGGCGAGCACCGGCAGGGAGATGACGAGCGACGCGGCGCACACCTTCGCCAGGAACAGGCCCTGGCTGGTGATGAAGCCGGTCAGGAAGACGGGGGCGGTCTCCGCCACCACGCCGGTCAGTACGCGGGCGAACAACAACTCGTTCCAGCTGAAGATGAAGCAGATCAGGGCTGTCGCGGCGATGCCGGGCAACGCGATGGGGGCTACCACGCGTGTGAGGATCGTCGGGAGCTTCGCGCCGTCCACCCTCGCCGCCTCGATGATCGCCACCGGGATCTCGGCCAGGAAGGAGTGCATCATCCACACCGCGATCGGCAGGTTCATGGAGGTGTAGAGGATGACCAGGAGCCAGATGTTGTCGAGCATGTCCGTGTTCTTCGCGAACAGGTAGAGCGGCAACAGGCCCGCCACAGCCGGCAGCATCTTCGTGGAGAGGAAGAAGAACAGGACGTCCGTCCACTTCTTCACCGGGCGGATCGACAGGGCGTAGGCCGCCGGGAGGGCGAGGACCAGGACGAAGAGCGTCGACGCCACCGACGCCACCGTTGAATTGATCAGCGCCGGCCAGGGGCTGGCCCCGCCGCCCGCGCCGAAGAACTCGCGGTAGCCGTCCAGCGTCAGCGACGCGGCGAAGGACGGCGGGTTGGTCGCCGCGTCCTCCTCGGAGTGGAAGGACGTCAAAGCCATCCACGCGATCGGCAGGAAGAAGACGATCCCGAGCAGCCAGGCCACCAGGCCGAGGCCAGCTCCCTTGCGGCGGCTGCGAAGTCGTACGGCCACTGCACTCATGCGCGCGACACCTCCTCGCGGAACAGGGACGACACCACGCGCAGCGCGAAGGTCGCGATGATGATCGAGCCGATGACCACCAGGACGCCCGCGGCCGAGGCGAGGCCGTTCTCGTGGGCCTGGTAGAAGCTCTGGTAGACGGTGTAGGGGAGGTTGGCGGTGCCCAGGCCGCCGGACGTGATCGTGAAGACCGCGTCGAAGTTCTGGACGATGTAGATCGAGCCCAGCAGGGCGCCGAGTTCGAGGTAGCGGCGCAGGTGCGGGAGCGTCAGGTGGCGGAAGATCTGCCAGTCACTGGCGCCGTCGACCCGCGCCGCCTCGATCTGCTCGTGGTCGCGGCTCTGGAGGCCGGCCAGCAGGATCAGCATCATGAACGGGGTCCACTGCCAGACCAGAGCGGCCTCGACCGCGAGCAGCGGGGTGTTGGAGATCCAGTCGGGCTGTGGGCCGCCCACATAGTGCAACAACCCATTGAACAGGCCGTATTCGGGGTTGTAGAGCACATGCTTCCAGAGGAGGGCCGCGGCTACGGGCACCACCAGGAACGGGGCGATCAGCAGGGTGCGGACCACCCCGCGGCCCTTGAACTTCCGGTCCAGGAGCAGCGCCAGGATCAGGCCGAGGACCAGGCTGGCCAGGACCACCGCGACCGTCAGGAGCACGGTCGTCCACACCGAGTGGCGCAGATCCGCGTCGGTGAGGACTTCCTGGTAGTTGTCGACGCCGGTGAAGTGGCGGGCGTCGGGGTAGAGGGAGTTCCAGTCGAAGAACGAGATCACCAGCGTGGCCACGAACGGCAGCTGGGTCACCACGATCATGAAGATGAGGGCGGGGAGCAAGGGTGCCCGGGTCGCCCAGGCGCGCAGCCGGGCGGAGGGCCGGCGCGTCGTACGCATGGGTGTCGTGGCCACGGGGGCCGTGGTCGTCGCTGTCATCGCCCCTCGTACTCCTCGGAGATCTTCTCGGCCAGCTGCTGGGACTTCTTCAGGGCCGAGTCGACGGACTGGCGTCCGGCGATGGCCGCGCTGATCTCCTGGGAGACCTTGGTGCCGAGGTCGGTGAACTCGGGGATGCCGACGAACTGGATGCCGGGCGCGGGGCGCGGCTGGACGCCGGGGTCGTTCGGGCGGGCGCCCTCGATGGCCTCCTTCGTCATCTCCTGGAAGGCGGCCGCCTCCTCGCGGTACGCCGGGTTGGCGTAGGTGGAGGCACGCTTGCCGGCCGGGACGTCGGACCAGCCGATCTCGTCGCCGACCAGCTGCTCGTACTGCTTGCTCGACGCCCAGGACACGAACTTCCAGGCGTTGTCGGGGTTCCGGGACGCCTGCTGGATGCCCCAGGCCCAGGTGTAGAGCCAGCCGGAGGACTCCGTCTTCTCGACGGGGGCCGGTGCGTAGCCGATCCTGCCCTTGACGGGGGAGTTCGCCGACTCCAGGGATCCGGCCGCGGAGGTGGCGTCATACCACATGGCGACCTTGCCCTGGGTCATGTTGTTCAGGCACTCGGCGAAACCTGACTGGGCGGCTCCCGACTCACCGTGCTCGCGCACCAGGTCGACATAGAACTTCGTCGCCTTCTCCCACTCGGGGGAGTCGAGCCGGGCCTTCCAGTCCTTGTCGAACCAGGTGCCGCCGTAGGTGTTCACGACGGTGGTGAGCGGGGCCATCACCTCGCCCCAGCCGGGCAGTCCGCGCAGGCAGATGCCCTTCATGCCGGGCTCGGCGCCGTCCGCCTTCGCCGCGAGGTCCGCCACCTGCTGCCAGGTGGGGTGCGCGGGCATGGTGAGCCCCTTCTCCTCGAACACGTCCTTGCGGTACATCAGGAAGGACGACTCGCCGTAGAAGGGCTGGCCGTAGAGCTTGCCGTCGTCGCCGGTGAGGGACTGGCGCATCGGCTTGAGGACGTCCTGCTCGTCGTACGCGGGGTCCTTGGCGACGTACGAGTTCATCTCGTGCAGCCAGCCGTTGCGGGCGTAGATCGGTATCTCGTAGTTGGAGAGGGTGGCGACGTCGTACTGGCCGGCCTGGTTGGCGAAGTCCTGGCTGATCTTGTCGCGGACGTCGTTCTCGGGCAGGACGGTGAAGTTGACCTTGATGCCGGTCTCTTCGGTGAAGCGGGGGGCGAGTTTCTGCAACTCGGTCATCTGGGGGTTGTTGACCATCAGGACGTTGATCGAGTTGCCGCCCGACCCCGCCCCGCCGGCTCCGACCCAGCAGCCGGAGAGCAGCGGGGCGAGCAGCGTCCCTGCGGCGGCCATGGCGAGCGTGGCTCGCGGCGGCCGTCGTCGGCTCTGGGTTCGCATGGATCGCTCCTGGACGTATGGGAGATGGGGCGTATGGGGAGATAAGGGGCATGTGGGGGTGTGCGGGTGCCCCCAGGGGGAGTGGGTTTGTTTTTCGGACGTTGTCAGACGCGGATGACCTGGGGGCCCAGCAGCGAGTACCGATGCGCCTCGGCGGCCGGAAGCAGGGTGCTCGTCACGATCGTCTCCAGCGCACCGATGTCGGCGAACCGGCAGAAGCTGACCGCTCCGAACTTGGTGTGCACGCCGGCGAACACCGTGCGGCGCGCGGCCCGGATCGCCTGTGTCTTGACCTCGCTGACGGCCGGGTCGGGGGTGGTCAGGCCGTGTTCCCGGGAGATGCCGTTGGCGCCGATGAAGGCCAGGTCGATGACGAAGCCGGCCAGCATCTTCGTCGTCCAGTGGTCCACGGTGGCGAGGGTGCCGCGCCGCACCCGGCCGCCGAGCAGCAGCACGGAGACGTGCTCGGACTCGGCGAGGGCGCCGGCGACCGGCAGGGAAGCGGTGACCACGGTCAGCGGCCGGTCGGTGGGCAGGGACTCGGCGATGAGCTGCGGGGTGAAGCCCTCGTCGACGAAGACGGTCTCGGCGTCCCCGAGCAGCTCGGCCGCGGCGGCCGCGATCCGGCGCTTCTCGGGGACGTGGCTGGTGGCGCGGAAGGCGAGCGTCGTCTCGAAGCCGGCGCTCTCCACGGGGTAGGCGCCGCCATGGGTACGGCGGAGTAGGCCGTGGTCCTCCAGGACGCGCAGATCCCGCCGTACGGTCTCCTTGGCCACGCCCAGCTCGGTGGCGAGGGCGGTGACGTCGACCGAGCCGTCGCGCCGGGCGGTCAGCACGATCTCGCGCTGGCGTTCTTCCGCCGTTCTCGTGCTCATGCCGACACCTGCCTTCCGCTGTGCTGCCCGTTCGGGCCCGGTGAGGCCCATGGGGGAAGTTCTACAGCGGGTGTCCGGCACTGACCAGCTCTGTTGCAGGCCCGATGCTGCCCGTATGTGCCCGTTCACCGAGCGGCATGCCCGTCTCGGACCTGCGTGGTTGTGGTGGGGCGCGTGAGATCGGGCGCAGCGGGCGCCCGAATACGGCGGCGGGCGGGCCCGTTCGGTGCCCGCCCGCCTTGTGCGACGACTTTTTTCGGTCAGTACGGCCGGATGTCAGTACGGCCAGATCGGCGGGTCGCTCACGAAGTGGCCGCCCAGGTAGGCGTGCGCGATGTTCTCCGGGTCGAGCTCGCCCTGCTCGGCGATGAGCTTCTCGGCGTACGGCTCGGAGTCGTCCTGCGGGTCGTAGCCGAGGGAGCGGGCGGTGGTCAGGTCCCACCACAGGCGCGTGTTCGCCGAGGAGCCGTGGACGACGGTGTGCTCGACGTTCTCGGCGGTGAGGGCCGCGTGGAAGAGGCGGGCGCCGTCGGCGGGGCTCATCCACACCGAGAGCATGCGCACGCTGGTCGGCTCGGGGAAGCAGGAGCCGATGCGGACGGACACCGTCTCCAGGCCGTGCTTGTCCCAGTAGAGCTGCGCGAGGTCCTCGCCGAAGCACTTGGACAGGCCGTAGAAGGTGTCCGGGCGGCGCGGGGCGTCGATGGGGATGAGGGGGTCGTCACCCCGGGGGCGGGGCGTGAAGCCCACCGCGTGGTTGGAGGAGGCGAAGACGATGCGTCCGACGCCCTCCTCGTGGGCGGCCTCGTACAGGTTGTAGGTGCCCTCGATGTTGGCGCGGAGGATCTTCTCGAACGGGGCTTCCAGGGAGATGCCCGCGAGATGGATGATCGCGTCGACGCCCCGCACGGCCTCGCGCAGCGCCTCCCGGTCGCCGAGGTCGGCGACGATCGCGTCCGGCTCGCCCTCGATCGGGCGCAGGTCGAGCAGTCGCAGCTCGTAGCCGTACGCCGGGAGCAGGTCCCGCATCAGGGTGCCGAGCCCGCCGGCGGCGCCGGTGAGCAGAACGGTGCGGGGTGCGGGCATCCTCGGGGCTCCTTGAGTGATCGGCCGCGTGCGTGCACGGTATTCACATTCGTGGACAAGTTAAGGATCACTACCCGTGCGAGTCAAGGGTGGTGCAGTCGTCGTTCATAAACGTAAACTCTGATCACCATCCTGCACTCGTCATGCCAGTTTCCGTATTCGCCCCAGGGAGAGACCGTGACGCCTGCCCCCCTCGCCGTACGCCTCAGCATCCCCGGCGGGCCGCTGTTCTTCCCCGTCACCGCCTACGGCCCGGACGGCTCGGTCGACCTCGACACCTACCGCGCCCATGTGCGCCGG
Organism: Streptomyces viridochromogenes; assembly: GCF_001270495.1. GTDB lineage: Bacteria > Actinomycetota > Actinomycetes > Streptomycetales > Streptomycetaceae > Streptomyces > Streptomyces viridochromogenes_A. Next base: position 106,733 of record NZ_LGUR01000184.1, on the reverse strand, counting down.
GGCGTCGAGGCCGGGGCCGCCGCCGTGTTCGCGTGCTGCGGCACCGGGGAGTTCCACGCGCTGACCCCCGAGGAGTACGAGGCGTGCGTGCGGGCGGCCGTCGAGGCGGCGGCCGGACGCGTGCCGGTCGTCGCGGGCGCCGGATACGGCACCGCCCTCGCCGTGCGGTACGCGAGGCTCGCCGAGGCGGCCGGCGCGGACGGGCTGCTCGCCATGCCGCCGTATCTCGTCGTCGCCGGGCAGGAGGGGCTGCTGCGGCACTACCGGGAGGTCGCCGCGGCGACCGCGCTCCCCGTCATCGTCTACCAGCGCGACAACGCCGTGTTCACCCCGGCCACCGTCGTCGAACTCGCCCGCACGGACGGCGTCATCGGCCTCAAGGACGGCCTCGGCGACCTGGACCTCATGCAGCGGATCGTCAGCGCCGTACGCACCGAGGTTCCCGGCGACTTCCTCTACTTCAACGGCCTGCCGACCGCCGAACAGACCCAGCTCGCCTACCGGGCCATCGGCGTCACGCTCTACTCCTCCGCCGTGTTCTGCTTCGCCCCCGAGATCGCCCTCGCCTTCTACCGGGCACTGGAGGCGGGCGACGACACCACGGTGAACCGCCTCCTGGACGGCTTCTACCGCCCGTTCGTCGAGCTGCGTGCCCAGGGCCGTGGCTACGCCGTCGCCCTCGTCAAGGCCGGCGTACGGCTGCGCGGGCCGGCCGTGGGGGAGGTCCGGCCCCCGCTGCACGAGCCGAGCGAGGATCATGTGAAGCAGCTCGCCGAGGTGATCGAGCGCGGATACGCGCTGCTGGAGAAGGAGCCGGAGGACACCAAGTGAAGGCGTCGACATTCGTCTACCCCTGGGACGTCAACGGGGACCCGGAAGCCCCCGGGAGGATCGCCGCGCTCGGCGTGCGACAGGTGACGCTTGCCGCCGCCTACCACTCCACCCGCGCCCTCACCCCCCGCCACCCGCGCCACCGCATCGTCACCGCCGAGCACGCGGCCGTGCTGTACCCGACGGACGACCGGTGGCAGGGCCGCGAGCTGCGCCCGTACCCGGCCGGTGACTGGGCGCCCGGTGATGCGTACGGCGAGGCGTCGGGCGCGCTCGCGGACGCCGGTCTGGAGGTGCACACCTGGGTGGTCCTCGCGCACAACTCCCGCCTGGGCGCCGAGCACCCCGACACCTCGGTCGTCAACGCCTACGGGGACCGCTACCCCTGGGCCCCCTGCATCGCACAGCCCGCCACGCGCGCGTACCTCGTCGACCTGGCCGCCGAGGCCGCCGTACGCCCGGGGGCGCGCGGCACCGAGCTGGAGTCCCTCGGCTGGTACGGCCTCCAGCACCTGCACGCGCACGACAAGACCGGCGGAGTGCCGCTCGGCGACGCCGGGATGTACCTGATGGCGCTCTGCTTCTGCCCGACGTGCAGGGCGGGCTACGGCGCCCAGGGCCTGGACCCCGACGAGCTGGCGGCCGCCGTACGCGCCGCCCTCGAACCGCTGTGGCAGGGCACGGTCGCCGACGAGGGCTGGGCCGGGGTCGAGAAACTGCTCGGCGAGTCGAACGCGGCCGCCACGCGCGCGTGGCGCGACGAAACCGCCCGTACGCTCCAGGAGACAGCGGTGCGGGCGGTACGCCGGGCCGCCCCCGACGGCTTCCAGATCCTGCTGCACGCCGACCCGGTGACGTACCACGTCGGCGCGAACCCCGGCGTCGACCCCGAGCACATCCTCTCCGTCGCGGACGGCGTGGTCGTGCCCTGCGCGGGTGGCCCCGGCCTGCTGGCACCCTTCGCCGAGCAGGGCCGTAGGGACGCGGTCATCGCCGCCAACTTCGGAGTGGTCTCCGGGATGGGCGGCAGCCCGGGCACGCTGGCGTCGGACACGGCACGCGCGCGTGAGCTGGGCGCCACGGAGATCCGGCTCTATCACGCGGGGTTGGCGTCGGACGGTGACTTGGTGTCGGTACGGGAGGGCCTCGCCGCGCTCTGAAGCAGCGGCAGGGCCGTCGCCAGCCACACCAGGCCCAGGACGACCAACACCAGCCGTACGTCGAGCAGTTCGACCAGCGCCGCTCCCGCCGCCAGCCCGATGACGTTCGGTGTGAAGACGAGCGTGTTGGCCGTGGCGGCGGTACGGCCGAGCAGGGCGTCCGGCGTCTCGCGCTGCACGGCGGTGAGCGCGGCGATCAGCACACAGGGCAGCCCCACGCCGTTCGCGGCGCTGCATGCCAGGGCCACGGGGTCGGACGGGATCGCCCGCAGGCCCGCGGCGAGGGCCGTCAGGGCGATGCCGTACGCGGCGAAACGACGCTCGCCGAGCCGGCGCAGCGCGGGGCCGGAGAGCAGCCCGATCGCCACCGACCCGGCGCCTTGGACTGCGTACAGCACACCGGCGTACGCGGGGGCGTGCCCGAGCCCCTCGATGACGGCGTAGACCATCGCGCCGTTGAGGCCGGCGCAGAGCATGGTGGTGCCGCCGGCCAGCACGAGGGGGCGCAGCCGGGGGTGCGTCCAGAGGAAGCGGGCCCCCTCGGCGGTCTGCGCCCGCCACCCTCCCTTCGGCGGCTCGGGCCTGCTCTCGCGGACGCGGAGGCAGGCGTACAGGCCGGTCGCGACCACGAACGTCACCGCGTCGAGCAGGGCGACGCTCGCGCCGCCGTACGCCGCGTAGACGCCGGCACCGGCCAGCGGGGCGAGGAGTTTCATGCCCTCCGATGCCGTCATGCGCAGCCCGTTGAAGTCGCCGAGCAGCGGGGCGGGGACGGCGGAGGCGACGAGGGCGGACTCGGCCGCGTCGTGGACGACGCCCGCGGCGCCGTAGACGAACAGGACCGCGAAGAGGAGCCAGAGACGGTCCGGGGAGTCGACGGTGAAGAGGGTGAGCAGGAGGCCGGCCAGAAGGAGGTTCGCGCCGATCAGCAGGGGTTTGCGGCGGGTGCGGTCGGCGAGCGTGCCGAGGAGCGGGCCGGCCAGGGTGGGCGCCCACATGGCGAGCATGCACAGCGCTGCCAGGCCGTCGGAGCCGGTGAGGTCCTTGACCCATACGCCGGACACCAGCCACAACGCCGAGGTGCCGAATCCGGAGACCACGACTCCGGCGAGGTAGAGGGCGGCGTCGCGGTCGCGCAGGACGCGAGGGAGGGCCCAGGGGGCGGTTGTCGTCATGCCACGCCATCGTGGGTCTAAGGCGGGGGTGTCCGGATGAGGGAAGTGCCCTAGGGGGTGTTTCGAAAGTCCCGCACAGCACCCACGGCGCCCGGCACGCACCCTCGCCGCACCGGCCAAAGGCCCAAGTACGTCCAGTACCCTTCGTCCGGCACTCCCCCAGCCTTCGGCCGGGGGGACCCCCAGGGCACGCACCGGACACCGCGGGCACCGCACGGGACTTTCGAAACACCCCCTAGTCGTGGCCGCAGCGCGCGTTCACCGGCCGGCGCGTTCTATGGCGCCTGCCGGTCGTGCGCAGCGACGACCCCGGGGCGTGCGGGGGCGTGCGTCCGAGGTGAACTGTGCGCCAATTCCCTGTGTGCAACCGTAATTTGATCGTGACGCGGGAGTGGGTCTCAAGGTAATGTTCAGGCAAAGAGGCGCTCGCGGCGGTCAAGGGAGCCGCGGCTCGACAATGCTTGAAGGAGGCAATGGTGTTCGATCTCCGGACCGAGGCCGAGATGAGGCTGTTCTCGGAAAAGACGGCCAAGGAACTCGCGTTGAAGAAGCAGCGGGAAGACGGCGTAGAGGGCGTGGCGTCCGAAGAGCCGACGATCGCGGAGACGTCGGCCGCCATTGCGGCGGAGCCGGTCGGCTGACATCCGACGGGGAGTACGGAAAGTGCGGTGACGGTTCGTCGGACTATCCGGCGGGCCGTTTTGGCTTCCCGAAAGGCTGCGCCCCGGTGATCGCGCCGTGGGGCTTCGCGGGCGGGAAGGCGCGGACGCGATCCCCGGATCGGCACTCGCCCCCGTGCCACCGATGAGTTTCGCCGTCGCCGTCGGTCCACCCTTCAGGAACAGACCTGTGAGGAGCCGGCCCATGACCGACACGACCCCCGACCTCGGACCGCAGACGCGCGTCATCGCCCGCCTCGCCGACGGTGTCACCGACGACCAGCTCTCGGCGTCCACGCCCTGCCCGGACCTGGCGGTACGCAACCTGCTGGGGCACCTGCTCGGACTGACCGTCGCCTTCCGCGACGCCGCCCGCAAGGACCTCGGCGCCACGACCGACACCAGCCCCGGAGCCGCTGTACCGGACATCGGGCCGGGCTGGCGCGAGGAGCTGCCCAAGGTGCTCGACGAACTGGCCGAGGCGTGGCGCGACCCCGGCGCCCGGACCGGCATGACCCGCGCGGGCGGCGTGGACCTGCCGGGCCCGGTGGCGGTCGCCGTGGCCGTGGACGAGCTGGTGATCCACGGCTGGGACCTGGCCCGCGCGACCGGCCAGGAGTACACCCCCGACCCCGCCGCGTTGCAGGCGTCGCACGACTTCCTCCTCGCCGCCGTCGACGACCCCGACCGGGGCGACATCTTCGGCCCCGTGGTGCCGGTCACCGCCGACGCGCCACTGCTCGACCGGACGGTCGGGCTGAGCGGACGGGACCCTGGCTGGACGCCGTGATTCCGGGGCCCCTGCCGGAAGCGGGTCGTACGCTCCCCGCATGTCCAGCACGCGCACCCTCGCCGTCACTGTCCTCGGAACCGCCTCCCCGCACCCCGGCCCCGGCCGCCCCTGCTCCGGCTATCTGGTGCGCGGAGCAGGAGCCGAGGTGTGGGTGGACGCCGGGACCGGGACCTTCGCGGAGTTGCAGCGGCATACGAATCCGGCAGAGCTCTCCGCGGTCTGGATCTCCCACCTGCACGCCGATCACAACGCCGATCTGCTCGCCGCCGTCTACGGCCTGGCCTATGGCGGGCTCACTCCGGACGTACCCATTCCGGTCTATGCGCCGGGCGACTGCGCACAGCGACTCGCCGGGTTCTTCGGGCGCGCGGACACCTCCTTCCTGAGCGGCGTCTTCGACTTCCGGCCGCTCCACGACGGCCACTCCGCCCGCCACGGTGACCTGCTGCTCACCTCGCGGGCCGTCGTGCACGACGTCGAGGCCTACGGGTTGCGGGTGGAGAGCGGCGGGCGCGTTCTCGCGTACTCCGGGGACAGCGGACCCTGCCCCGCCCTCACCGAACTCGCCCGCGACGCCGACCTGTTCCTGTGCGAGGCCGACATCGACGCGCATCGCGATGGCGAACAGGTCCACCTGACGCCCGAGGACGCCGGAATCGCCGCCCGCCGGGCGGGTGCGCGGCAACTCGTCGTCACGCACGTCGGGCCCACGCTCACCCCGGAGGAGGCGACCGTACGCGCCGCCGCGACCTTCGGCGGGCCCACCCTCACCGCGCGGGAAGGTCAGGTGCTGAGTCTCTGAGGCAACCTCAACTTCCTTTGTAAGAAGCATTGACGAAACATGCGGCTCCTCTTACCTTCATCGCGTCGTACTTCGTACGTCATATATGAGACGCGATACGTGAGATCCCATACGCGAGAGCCATCCCGCGAAGATCCGAGAGGCGCGCATGACCTCTGTGCCCACGCCGATCCCCTCGCGCACGCAGTACGTGCTGGAGGAGATCAAACGCCGCATCCTCACCGGGCAGTTGACGCCCGGTCAGGCCCTGGTCGAGACCGAGCTCGCCGCGCAGTTCGGGGTGTCGAAGACCCCCGTCCGCGAGGCGCTCAAGACGCTGGCCGGGACCGGGCTGGTCGTGATGAGCCAGTACAAGGGCGTCACGGTGCGCATGGTGGACGCGGACATGGCGCGCGAGGTCTACGACGTGCGGCTGCTCCTCGAACCCGAGGCGCTGAAGCGGGCCGTCAGACGTGGCGCCTCCCTCGACGCCGCCCGTGACGCGCTGACCCGCGCCGACGCGGCCGGCGACACCGCCGAACGCTCCCTCGCCAACCGGGAGTTCCACCGCGCCCTCTATCTGCCGTGCGGCAACCCGCTGCTCGGCCGGATGCTCGACGAGGTCCGCGACCAGGCCGCCCTCGTCTCGGCTGTCGCCTGGGCCGCCTCGCCCTCCTGGGAACGGGAGGCCGGCGAGCACCGGGAGATCCTGCGGCTCGCGCTGGAGGGGGACGCGGACGGCGCCGCGCGCGCCCTGCACGCCCACATCGCGTCGTTCGTGCAACGGGCCTTCCCCGACGTGGAGGTCGAGGCCCAGGGAGAGGACGGTCCGGCATGACCACGTCGTTCGAGAGCCAGCGGACGGCCCTGGCCGACGTGGTGGCGATCCCGGTGACCCCGTTCGCCGAGGACGGCCGCGTCGACCAGGACGCCCACCGGGCCCTGCTGCGTCGGCTGCTCGACGGGGGCATCACCACCCTCACCCCCAACGGCAACACCGGCGAGTTCTACGCCCTCACCCCCGAAGAGCGCCGTCTCGTCACCGAGCTGACGATCGACGAGACCCGCGGCCGCGATGCCGCCATCCTCGTCGGCGTCGGCCACGACGTGCCCACCGCCATCGCCTCCGCCCGGCACGCCCGCGAGCTCGGCGCCCAGATGGTGATGGTCCACCAGCCCGTCCATCCGTACGTCTCCCAGAGCGGCTGGGTCGACTACCACCGCGCCATCGCCGAAGCCGTGCCCGAGCTCGGCGTCGTCCCCTACATCCGCAACGCCCAGCTCGGCGGCGCGCGCCTGGCCGAACTCGCCGACGACTGCCCGAACGTCATCGGCGTGAAGTACGCCGTCCCGGACGCCGCCAAGTTCGCCGCCTTCGCGCGTGACGCGGGGTTCGACCGCTTCGTGTGGGTCGCCGGGCTCGCCGAGCCGTACGCCCCCTCGTACTTCTCCGCGGGTGCCACCGGCTTCACCTCCGGACTCGTGAACGTCGCCCCGTCCGTTTCGCTGAACATGATCGAAGCGCTTCGATCCGGTGACTACCCGGCCGCCATGAAGGTCTGGGAGCAGATCCGCCGCTTCGAGGAACTGCGCGCCGCGAACGGCTCCGCCAACAACGTCACCGTCGTCAAGGAGGCCCTCGCCTCCCTCGGCCTGTGCCGTCGCGACGTCCGCCCGCCGAGCCGGCACCTGCCCGAGGACGAGCGCGCCGAAGTCGCCGCCATAGCCGCCGGGTGGTCGATATGACCAGCGAGAAGAGCACCGGAAGGAAGCGTCCCGAAGAGCTCAGAAGCCACCAGTGGTACGGCACCGAGGGGCAGCTGCGCACCTGGTCGCACAACGCCCGCATGCGCCAGCTCGGTTACGAGGCGGAGGAGTACCGGGGCCGTCCGGTGATCGCCGTCCTCAACACCTGGTCCGACATCAACCCCTGCCACGTCCATCTGCGCGAGCGTGCCGAGGCGGTCAAGCGGGGGGTGTGGCAGGCCGGGGGCTTCCCGCTCGAGTTCCCGGTCGCCACGGTCTCGGAGACGTACCAGAAGCCGACCCCGATGCTCTACCGCAACCTGCTCGCGATGGAGACGGAGGAGCTGCTGCGGTCGTACCCGATCGACGCGGCGGTGCTGCTCGGGGGCTGCGACAAGTCGACGCCGGCGCTGCTCATGGGCGCGGCCTCGGCCGACGTACCGTCGGTCTTCGTGCCCGCGGGGCCGATGCTGCCGGGCCACTGGCGCGGTGAGACCCTCGGGTCCGGCACCGACATGTGGAAGTACTGGGACGAGCACCGCGCGGGCAACCTGACGGACTGCGAACTCCGGGAACTCCAGGGCGGTTTGGCGCGGTCGCCCGGTCACTGCATGACCATGGGTACCGCCTCCACGATGACCGCGGCGGCGGAAGCCCTCGGCATGACGCTGCCGGGTGCCTCCTCGATCCCGGCCGTCGACTCCGGGCACGAGCGCATGGCCGCCGCCTCCGGGCGCCGGGCCGTCGAGCTCGCGTGGACCGGGCTCAAGCCGTCCGGGATTCTCACCCCGGCGGCCTTCGAGGACGCCGTCACCACGGTGCTCGGGCTCGGCGGCTCCACCAACGCGGTCATCCATCTGATCGCGATGGCGGGACGCTGCCGAGTGCCGCTCACCCTCGACGACTTCGACCGCATCGCCCGCACGGTCCCGGTACTGGCCAACGTGCGGCCCGGCGGACGGACGTACCTCATGGAGGACTTCCACTTCGCCGGCGGCCTGCCCGCCTTCCTCTCGCGGATCACCGACCTGCTCCACCTGGACCGGCCGACCGTCAACGGCACCCTGCGGGAGCAGCTCCAGGGCGCCGTCGTCCACAACGACGACGTCATCCGCACCCGCGAGAACCCGGTCGCCGACGAGGGCGGGGTCGCCGTGCTGCGCGGCAACCTCTGCCCCGACGGCGCCGTCATCAAGCACATCTCGGCCGAGCGGCGCCTGCTCAAGCACACCGGTTCCGCCGTCGTCTTCGACGACTACAAGACGATGCAGCGGACCATCAACGACCCGTCGCTCGGCATCACCGCCGACAGCGTGCTCGTGCTGCGCAACGCCGGGCCCAAGGGCGGCCCGGGCATGCCCGAGTACGGCATGCTGCCGATCCCCGACCATCTGCTGAAGCAGGGGGTACGGGACATGGTGCGGATCTCCGACGCCCGGATGAGCGGCACCAGTTACGGCGCGTGCGTGCTGCACATCGCGCCCGAGTCGTACGTCGGCGGACCGCTGGCCCTCGTACGCACCGGGGACACGATCACCCTGGACGTCGAAGCTCGCATCCTCCAACTCAATGTGGACGACGACGAGTTGGAGCGCAGAAGGGCGGAGTGGACCCCACCGTCCACCCGCTACGAGCGCGGCTACGGCGCCCTCTACAACGACCAGATCACCCAGGCCGACACAGGCTGCGACTTCGAGTTCCTGGCAAGACCAGGCAAGGCCCCAGACCCCTACGCCGGTTGACCGGCCCCACCCAGGGGCGCGGGGCTGTACCAATCTGCGACTCCGTCGCGGGGCGCGACAAACCGCAACGCACCCGCAGCCGCCGCACAACAGCAAGAGGCACCCCGTTCCGCGTGACCGGGGCCGACCTCCGCATATCGAGAAAGCGCTTCCTGTACGACCTCGCACGACGTACCGAGATCGGAGACCCTGTCATGGCCCAAGCCGCAGCCGTGGCGAAACCGCCCGCGCCACCCCGGCGACGCCGTGCCTCCGCCACGCCGCGCAGGCTCCCTTATCTGCTGATCGCCCCGGCGGCACTGCTCATGCTGGGCTTCATCGCCTACCCGGTGATCAGCGTCTTCTACTACAGCCTGCAGGAGTACAACCCCACCAAACCGTGGCGGAACGGCTTCGCGGGCCTCGACAACTTCGTCCACGCCTTCACCGACGACCCGCTGTTCTGGGACACGCTGGTCTTCAGCGCCAAGTGGGTGTTCGTCGAGGTAGGACTCCAGCTGCTGTTCGGGCTCGCGCTCGCGCTGATCGTCAACCAGACGTTCGCGGGACGGGCGCTCGGCCGGGCTCTCGTCTTCTCCCCCTGGGCCGTCTCCGGCGTGCTGACCTCGGCGATCTGGGTGCTGCTCTACAACTCCCAGACCGGTATCACCCGTTACCTCGCCGACGTCGGCATCGGCTCCTACGGCACCAGCTGGCTGTCGGACACCTCCACCGTGTTCCCGGCGGCGATCGTCGCCGACCTGTGGCGCGGGGTGCCCTTCTTCGCGATCCTCATCCTCGCCGACCTCCAGTCCGTCTCGAAGGACCTGTACGAGGCCGCCGAGGTCGACGGGGCCAGCCGGATCAAGCAGTTCTGGCACATCACGCTGCCCCATCTGAAGGACGCCATCGTCCTGTCCACGCTGCTGCGCGCGGTGTGGGAGTTCAACAACGTCGACCTGCTCTACACACTGACCGGCGGCGGACCGGCGGGGGAGACCATGACCCTGCCGCTCTACATCGCCAACACCAGCGTCGACGCGCACAACTTCGGTTACGCGTCCGCCCTGACCACGGTCGCGTTCGTGATCCTGCTCTTCTGCTCGATGGTCTATCTGCGGCTGAGCAAGTTCGGAGGTGAGGACAAGTGAGCGTGAAGGAAGCCACCAAGACCGCGCCCGCGCCCCTGCGCGCCGCACCCGAACCGCCGCGCCCGACGAAGAAGAACCGGTCCTGGGACGAGGCCCCCCGCTGGCAGATCTACCTGCCGCTGTCGATCTACCTGGTCTTCACCCTGATCCCCTTCTACTGGATCCTGCTCTTCTCCCTGCGCCCGGCCGGCTCCACCTCGCTCGTGCCCTGGCCGATCACCTTCGACCACTTCGAGAAGGTCTGGACGGAGCGGAGCTTCGGCACGTACTTCCAGAACAGTGTCCTGGTCGGCATCGCCACCCTGCTGATGACGACCCTCGTCGCCCTGGCCGGCGGCTACGCCCTCGCGCGCTTCAACTTCAAGATCAAGCGCGCCTTCATGCTCGCCCTGCTGTGCTCCCAGTTCGTGCCGGGCGCGCTGCTCCTGGTGCCGCTGTTCGAGACCTTCGCCGAGCTGCAGATGATCAACTCGCTGGGCAGCGTCATCATCGCGGAGACGGTCTTCCAGTTGCCGCTGTCGATGATCCTGATCAGCAACTTCATCAAGAACGTGCCCTACTCCCTGGAGGAGGCGGCCTGGGTCGACGGCTGCAACCGGATGACGGCCTTCAGGATCGTCGTCCTGCCGCTTCTGCGCCCCGGTCTGATCGCCGTCGGTTCCTTCGCCTTCGTGCACTCCTGGAACCACTTCCTGTTCGCCCTGATGTTCCTCAACAACCCGGAGAAGCAGACCATCCCGGTCGGCCTCAACACCCTGATGGGCGCGGACAGCGTCGACCTGGGCGCGCTCGCCGCGGGCGGCATCATCGCGGCCGTACCCGTCGTGATCGTCTTCGCCTTCATCCAGAAGTGGCTGATCACGGGCTTCAGCGCGGGGGCGGTGAAGGGATGAGGCGCCGAAGGGGCATTCAACTGGTCGTCCTCGCCGGGATGCTGGGCCTCGCGTTCAGCGCCCCGGCCGGGGCCGAGGCCCGCGACATCAGCCGCGACACCCTCGCCCCGAACGACGGCTGGGCGGCGGCCGGCGGTGGTACCACGGGGGGTTCCGCCGCCGACGACGCCCATGTCTTCACCGTACGCAACCGGAGTGAGCTGGTCCGTGCCCTCGACGGCGGCAGCGCCACCCCGAAGATCATCAGGGTCGCCGGCACCATCGACGCCAACACCGACGACGACGGCGACCACCTGGACTGCGCCGACTACGCCACCGACGGCTACAGCACCAGGAAGTACCTGGCCGCCTACGACCCCCGCACCTGGGGCTCCGCCAAGCCCAGCGGCCCGCAGGAGGAGGCCCGCCAGGCGTCGGCGGCCAGGCAGGCCGAGCGGATCGAGCTGACCGTCGGCTCCAACACCACCCTCGTCGGACTCGGCGACAAGGCCGTGCTGAAGGGCGCGAGCCTCCAGGTCAAGGCCGCGGACAACGTCATCGTCCGCAACCTGGAACTGCGCGACGCCTACGACTGCTTCCCTGTGTGGCAGCCCAACACAGGCGGCCTCGGTGACTGGAAGACCGCGTACGACAACATATGGCTGCGCGGCGCCACCCATGTGTGGGTCGACCATGTGTCCCTGAGCGACAACGGGCATCCGGACCATGGGGAACCCGCCTACTTCGGCCGCAACTACCTCCGCCACGACGGCCTGCTGGACATCACCAACGCCTCCGACCTGGTCACCGTCTCCTGGAGCCGGTTCACCGACCACGACAAGGCGATCCTCATCGGCAACGGCGACACCGCGACCGGCGATCGCGGAAAGCTCCGCGTCACCCTGCACCACAACGAGTTCGAGTCCGTCGTCCAGCGCGCCCCGCGCGTCCGCTTCGGGCAGGTGCACCTCTACAACAACCGGTACGTCGTCCCGGCCGACGCGTACGACTACCGGTACTCCGTCGGAGTGTCGACCGAGTCCGCCGTCTACGCCCAGAACAACGCCTTCACCACTCCCGGGCACGTCGAGGCCGCCGACCTGGTGAAGAGCTGGAACGGCACCGCCCTCCACCAGTCCGGCACCCTCTTCAACGGCTATCCGGTGGACTTGCTGGCCATCTACAACGCCTACAACTCCGGCAGCGAGCGTGATCTCACGGCCGACGTCGGCTGGACACCTACCCTGCACACAAAGATCGACAGCGCCGCCACGGCCGACCGTGAGGTGGCACGCGGCGCGGGCGCAGGGAGGATCCCATGAGCACTGCCGTACCCGTCGTCCTCGCGGGCGCGCGCGGCCACGGCCGCTGGCACCTCGACAACATCCGCCGGCTCCAGGACAAGGGAATCGTCCGGCTGGCGGGGATCTGCGAGCTGACCCCGCTGACGGCGGAGGAACTGCCCGAGGGCCTCGGCTCGCCGGAGCAGTCCGCCGACTTCGGCGCCCTCCTCGACTCCACCGGCGCGAGCGTCGCGGTGATCTGCACACCGATCCCGACCCACACCGACCTGGCCCTGACGGCCGCCCGCCGGGGTGTCCACGTCCTGCTGGAGAAGCCGCCCGCGCCGTCGTACGCCGAGTTCCGGCGCATGGCCGACGGGGTCGCCGAGGCCGGGGTCGTCTGTCAGATCGGCTTCCAGTCACTGGGCTCGCGTGCCGTGCCCGCGATCCGGGAGCTGATGGCGCAGGGTGCGATCGGCGAGATCGTCGGGATCGGCGGGGCCGGGGCCTGGGCCCGCGCCGAGGCGTACTACCGGCGTGCGCCCTGGGCGGGCAAGCGGCGGCTGAACGGCGTCGACGTCATCGACGGGGTGCTGACCAACCCGCTCGCGCACGCCGTCGCCACCGCCCTCGCGCTGGGCGGCACGGTGCAGGCCGAGGACGTCACCGCCATCGAGACCGAACTGCTGCGCGCCAACGACATCGAGTCCGACGACACCTCCTGCGTCCGCGTCACCACCACGGCCGGCCACCGTGTCGTCGTCGCCGCGACCCTGTGCGCCGAGGACCCCGACGAGCCGTACGTCGTCGTCCACGGCGACCGCGGCCGGATCACCTTCTGGTACAAGCAGGACCGCGTCCTGCTCCAGCGCGCGGGTCACGGCCCCGAGGAGTCCGAGTACGACCGCACGGACCTGCTGGAGAACCTCGTCGAGCACCTCATCGACGGCGCAGACCTGCTGGTCACACCCGAGACGGCCGGCGCTTTCATGAAGGTCGTTGAAGCGATTCGGCTGGCTCCCGACCCGGCCCAGCTGCCGACCGGAACCTGGCAGCTGCTCCCCGACGAGCAGCGCCGGGTCGTGCCCGGCATCGACGGCCTGGTCGCGGCCGCCGCCGACAACCTCGCCCTCTACTCCGAGCTGGGCGCCGCCTGGGCGCTGCCGGCGAGAACGAAAGAGGTGAGCACCTGATGACCCCCCACGACACCGCGGTGCTGCGCGTCGCGGGCCGCCCCGTCGGCCGGTACGTCACCCGGCCCGAACTGCCGCCCCGGCTCTCCCCACGCCCCTATCTGCACCCCGTCACCACCCTGGCCGGCACGGCGGTCACCGAGCTCAGCCCCGCCGACCACATACACCACCTCGGCGTCGGTGTCGCCGTTCCCGACGTCGAGGGGTCCAACTTCTGGGGCGGACGCACCTTCGTCCGCGACCAGGGACCGACCGAGCTGGACAACCACGGCGCCCAGCGGCACTCCTCCTTCCAGCTGCGCGACCCCGACGGCTTCGTCGAGGAACTGCGCTGGGTGGCGTCCGGCGCCGAGCTGCTGCGCGAGCGCCGTACGGTCGCGGCAACCGAACTCACCGAGTTCGCCTGGGCGTTGGACTTCACCTTCTCCCTGACCAACGTCACCTCCGGCCCGCTGTCGATCGGCAGCCCCGCCACCAACGGGCGCCCCGGCGCGGCGTACGGCGGCTTCTTCTGGCGGGCCCGCAAGGAGGAGTCGGCGCCGGACGTGTTCACCGCCGACCGCGAGGGCGAGCAGGAGATCCACGGCACCCGCGCCCCCTGGGTGGCGCTCATGGGCTCCACCTGGACCCTGATCTTCGCCGGGGCCACCGAGCAGACCCGCCGGGACCCCTGGTTCGTGCGCGCCGAGGAGTATCCCGGCGTCGGCTCCTCCCTCGCCGCCGAGGAACGGCTGCAGATCCCGCCCGGTGAGACCGCCGTACGCCGGATCGTCACCGTCGTCGCCGACGGCCGGATCAGCCGGCTCGAAGCGGCGTCCCTGGTCCGCAAGGCGGTGAGCCCGTGACCTCCGAGACGTACACGAACCCGATCCTGAACGCCGACTGGTCCGACCCGGACGTCGTCCGCGTCGGTGACGACTTCTACCTCACCGCCTCCAGCTTCAGCCGCGCCCCGGGCCTGCCGCTGCTGCACTCCCGGGACCTGGTCAACTGGACCCTGGTCGGCCACGCCGTCGACCACCTCGAACCGGCCGAGGAGTTCGCGACCCCTCGCCACGACTGCGGGGTCTGGGCGCCCTCCCTCCGCCACCACGACGACCGCTTCTGGATCTTCTGGGGCGACCCCGACCAGGGCATCTTCCAGGTCAACGCCCCTGAGATCCGCGGCCCCTGGACGCGCCCGCACCTGGTGAAGCAGGGCAAGGGCCTCATCGACCCCTGCCCCCTCTGGGACGACGAGACCGGCGAGGCCTACCTCGTGCACGCCTGGGCCAAGTCCCGGTCCGGAGTGAAGAACCGGCTCACCGGCCACCGTATGCGCCCCGACGGCACCGAGCTCCTCGACGAGGGCAAGCTGATCGTCGACGGCGACCGGATCCCCGGCTGGTTCACCCTCGAAGGGCCGAAGCTCTACCAGCACGACGGCTGGTTCTGGATCCTGGCGCCCGCCGGGGGAGTGGAGACCGGCTGGCAGGGTGCCTTCCGCTCGCGCGAGTTCTTCGGGCCCTACGAGGAGAAGATCGTCCTCGAACAGAAGGACACCGACGTCAACGGACCGCACCAGGGCGGCTGGGTGCGCACCCCCTCCGGTGAGGACTGGTTCCTGCACTTCCAGCAGCGGGGCGCGTACGGCCGGGTCGTCCACCTCCAGCCGATGCGCTGGGGCGCCGACGGCTGGCCGGTGCTGGGCGACGACGGCGCGCCCGTCGCCGTGCACCGCAGGCCCGACCTGCCGCCGCAGCCGCCCGCCGCACCCGCCACCGACGACGACTTCCCCGGCGGACGCTTCGGCCGCCAGTGGTCCTGGACCGCCATCCCACAGGACGGCTGGGCCACCCACCACTCGGGCGACGGCCTGAAACTGGCCTGCGTCCGCTCGGCAGACGCCCACGACCTGCGCAAACTGCCGAACATCCTCACCCAGCGACTGCCGGGCACGCCCTGCGCGGTCGAGGTCGAGCTACAGCTGGACAGCGAGGAGCCGGGGGCGCGGGCGGGGCTCGCGGTGCTCGGAGACGCGTTCGGCTGGATCGGGCTCCAGCGGGGCGCGGACGGGGAGGCGCACGTGGTGCACCGGTTCGCCGAAGCGGTCGCGGAGAAGGAACGGGACGCCGAACACGCGCGGCTCGCCCCGGACGGGCGAGTGCGGCTGCGGATCGAGATCGGGGCGGGGGCGCGCTGCCGGTTCTTCACCGACGCCGGTGACGGCCCGCGCGCCTCGGGGCCCGTCTTCGCCGCCATGCCGTGGCGCTGGGTCGGCGCCCTGCTGGGGTTGTTCGCTCTCGCTCCCGCAGAGCAGGGGCACGCGGGCGCGGCGACCTTCACGCAGTTCAGGATCCGTTCTCTGTAACTCATCTCGCATGTAAGCCTGTTGAGCCATTGGAGTCGCAATGACGCACCTCCGTAGCAAGCGCTTGCCGATATCTGGTCCCGGATCCGGTAGAACCCTGACCGCCGTGGTGGGCCTGGTGGCCGCCCTGGGGCTGGGGACACTGGGCGAGGCGAACGCCGCCGCCCCCGCCACGACCACCAAGACGCCGGCCGCCCGCTGGAGCGACCAGCCTCACGGCTTCGCCTCCGTCGCCGGCGGTACGACCGGCGGTGCGGGCGGCAAGGTCGTCACCGTCACGGACCAGGCCTCGCTGGCCAGGTACGCGGCGGCGCCCGAGCCCTACGTCATCCGGGTGCAGGGCGCCATCACCGCGCAGCCCTTCGGCGCGAGCATCAACGTCGCCTCGGACAAGACGATCATCGGCGTCGGTACGAGCGGTGAGCTGGTGCAGGGCGAGTTCCATCTCGCGCCCGGCACGCACAACGTGATCATCCGCAACATGACGATCCGCGACTCGGCGATCGCGGGCAACTGGGACTGCAAGGACACCGACTTCGACGGTATCCAGATGGACACCGTCCACCACGTGTGGGTCGACCACAACCGCTTCTCGAACATCTGCGACGGTCAGCTCGACGTCCGCAAGGACAGCGAGTACGTGACCGTCTCCTACAACCGGTTCGAGAACAACAACAAGACGTTCGGCCTCGGCTGGACCACCAACGTCAAGACGCAGATCACGATCGACCACAACTGGTTCGCGGGCACCAAGCAGCGCAACCCGTCCGTCGACAACGCCGCCTACGCGCACCTGTACAACAACTACCTGACCGCGCAGGCGGATCCCGGTGACCCGGTGTGGACGTACGGCAACTGGTCGCGGGGCAGGACCAAGATGGTCATCGAGAACAGCTACTACCGGGACGTCCAGCACCCGTACCAGGCCGACGCGACCGCGGAGCTGGTGCAGCGCGGGTCGATCCTGAAGAACACGACCGGCCGGCACGACGAGTGGGGCGCCGCCTTCGAACCGCGGGACTTCTACGACTACCGGCTCGACCCGGCGGCAGCCGTGCCGGCGCTGGTGAAGCGGTTCTCCGGGCCGCAGGAGCGGATCGGTGTGGTGCTGAACGTTCCGGCCGCCTACCCGACGGTGCAGGCCGCGGTGGACGCGGTGCCCGAGGGCAACGCCAGTGCGGTGACGATCGCTGTCGCGCCGGGGACGTACCGCGAGAAGGTGCTCATCCCGGCGAAGAAGCCGAACATCGTGCTCCAGGGGACTGGACGCGACCGCTCCGACACCCTGATCGTCTTCGACACGCCCGCCGAGTACGGGGGGTCGACGGGGAGCGCCACCGTCAGGATCGCGGCGAACGACGTCACCGCCCGCAACCTCACCTTCAGCAACGACTTCGACGAGGCCGCGCACGAGCTCAAGGGCGAGCAGGCGCTGGCGATGAAGACGACCGGTGACCGGATCGTCTTCGAGAACACCGGCTTCCTGGGCAACCAGGACACCTTGATGACCGACAGCCCCAAGCTGACCACCCTCAGCCGGGTCTACCTCCGCGACTGCTACATCGAGGGCGACGTCGACTTCATCTACGGGCGGGCGAGCACCGTCATCGAGCACTCGCTGATCAAGGCGTTGAACCGCGGCTCCACCACCAACAACGGTTGGATCACGGCGGCTTCGACCTGGACCGGCAACCCGTACGGCTTCCTGATCACGCGGTCGAAGATCGTGAGCGACGCGCCTGCCGGGAGCTTCCACCTCGGGCGGCCCTGGCACCCGGGCGGTGAACCGGCGGCGGTCGCGCAGGTGCTGATCCGCGACACCCTGCTGCCCGCCGCGATCAAGGCCTCGCCGTGGACCGACATGAGCGAGTTCTCCTGGAAGGACGCGCGGTTCACGGAGTACGGCAACTACGGGCCGGGAGCCGCCGTCACGGCGGACCGGCCGCAGATGAGCGACGAGGCGGCGCGGTCCCACACCGTCTCCGACTACCTGAAGGGCACCGACGGCTGGGCGCCGCACGTCCGGCACTGACGGCTGCTCAGCGCCCCCGAAGCCCCCACAACTGCATATCTCCGTCTGATCCAGAAGAAGAGAGCCGACCAATGAAGATCAGCAATCGCAGAAGCAGCGCAGGCGGGCGCCGTACGCCGGCCGCCGTTGCCCTGAGTGCAGTGCTCGCCCTGACCGCCACCGCCTGCGGGGACGACGGGAGCGGTACGGGCGGCGACAAGGGCGCCGAGGGCAGCGGCACGGGAAAGGTCGTCTTCTGGGACAACAACGGCGGTGTCCGCACCGACATCTGGAAGGAGATCATCGCCGACTTCGAGAAGGCGAACCCGGACATCAAGGTCGAGTACGTCGGGATCCCGTCCACCGACTACCAGTCCAAGGTGGACACCGCCCTCCAGGGCGGCGGACTGCCGGACGTCGGCGGTGTCGGCGCGGCGATGCTCGCAGGGTTCGCCGCGCAGAACGCGCTGGAGCCGCTGGACGACCGGTTCGCCAAGTCCTCCCTGAACGGCAAGCTCAACGACGACCTGGTCGCTTCGATGAAGGCGGCCGGCGGCGGTGACGACAAGCTGTACTCGATCCCGACCTCCGCGAACAACGGCGTCCTGTACTACCGGACCGACCTGTTCAAGAAGGCGGGCCTGGACGAGCCGACCACGTGGGACAAGTTCTACGAGGCCGCGGACAAGCTGACGAACAAGGGCAAGAACGAGTTCGGGTACACCATCCGTGGTGGCGCCGGCTCCATCGCCCAGGCGCTGGACGCGATGTACGGGCAGTCCGGCATCACCTCGTTCTGGGACTCCGGCAATGAGAAGACCACGGTCAACGACCCGAAGAACGTGGCGGCGCTGGAGAAGTACGCGGGCCTCTACAAGAAGGTCACCCCGGCCGCCGACCTCAACAACGACTTCACCAAGATGGTCGCCCAGTGGGACTCGGGCACCATCGGCATGCTCAACCACAACCTGGGCTCCTACCAGGACCACGTGAAGGCGCTCGGCGTCGACAAGTTCCGGGGTATCCCGCAGCCGACCGGCCCCGGCGGCAAGCGTGTCCAGGTCTCCAACCCGGTCGACGGCCTGGGCGTGTTCAAGAGCTCCAAGAACAAGGAAGCGGCCTGGAAGTTCATCGAGTTCGCCGTCTCGGCCGCGGAGAACTCCAAGTGGAACGAGTCCGCGGGCGCGGTGCCGGCGAACTCGGATGCCGCCAAGGACGCCTGGATCTCCAAGGCCGAGCCGACCAAGCTGGCCGCCGAGGCGCTGTCCGACGGCTCCACGACGATCGTCCAGCTGCCGTACTACCTGCCGGACTGGAACACGATCTCCAAGGCCGACAACGAGCCCAACTTCCAGAAGGTGCTGAACGGTGACATGAGCGCCAAGGACTTCCTGGACACGATGGCCGGCCAGCTCAACGAGGCTCAGACCGAGTGGAAGGAAAGGAACGGCTGACAGCCCGGTCGCTCCTCTGCGCGGCCGGTCGCCAG
Organism: Streptomyces viridochromogenes; assembly: GCF_001270495.1. Taxonomy (GTDB): domain Bacteria; phylum Actinomycetota; class Actinomycetes; order Streptomycetales; family Streptomycetaceae; genus Streptomyces; species Streptomyces viridochromogenes_A. The sequence continues at coordinate 87,518 of NZ_LGUR01000184.1, read as the reverse complement.
TTCGTTCGTGGCCGGCCGCGCCCCACGCGGCGGCAGCCGCAGATCAGCCCACCCCCCGCTCCTGGGGACGGTGCCGTTGCCGTCCCCAGGCTGAAAGGCACCGCTGAACCCACCTCCTCACCAGCACTGTCGAGAAAGGCACATCCACGTGTCGCTCACCCGCAGACAGGCCGCGATGGCGGCCCTCGCCGCCGCTCCGCTCACGTTCGCGGCCACCGGTACCGCTCAGGCCACCTCCCTCCACCGCACCCGCACCCTCTACATCGCCGGTGACTCCACCGCCGCCCAGAAGTACTCCGACGTCGCCCCCGAGACCGGGTGGGGCATGGCGCTCCCCTTCTTTCTGCGCAAGGACCGGTCCGTCTCCAACCACGCGCAGAACGGGCGTAGTTCGAAGAGCTTCGTCGACGAAGGGCGGCTCGACGTCATCCTCCGTGCCATTCGGCCGGGGGACTTCCTTCTCATCCAGTTCGGCCACAACGACGAGAAGGTCGCCGACCCCACTCGGTACACCGAGCCCTGGACGACGTACCAGGACTATCTGCGGCTGTACATCGACGGCGCCCGCGCCCGGGGTGCGCGACCGGTGCTCGCCACCTCCGTCGAGCGGCGGAAGTTCGACGCGGCCGGCAAGGCCGTGCCGACCCACGGCGAATATCCGGCGGCGATGCGGGCGCTCGCTCAGGAGGAGCGCGTCACGCTGCTCGACATCCAGGCCCTGTCCATCGCGCTCTGGCAGCGGCTCGGGGTCGAGGAGACCAAGAAGTACTTCAACTGGACCGCCACCGAGCAGGACAACACGCACTTCAATCCGCCGGGCGCGATCGCCGTGGCGCGTCTCGTGGCGCGGGAGCTGCTGCGCACGGGTGTGCTCGGATCGCAGGACCTGCGCCGACTCGACGAGACGATCCCGGAGTCCTGGATCACCTGGCCGCAGGCCGCCGCGTAACTCCCGACCGCAGAAAGAGAACCGCACCATGAACACACGCGTATGGCATGGGCATGCCACAGCGAGGGCTGCCGTGCTGATCGGCTGCACCGCGCTCGTCGTGGGCGCCACCGGCACCGGTGCACAGGCCGGCCCCCGGGACCCCGGACGCCAGGTCCTCGCCGCGGGCGACGGCTGGGGCTCGGAGGGGCCGGGGACCACCGGCGGCGCGGCCGCCGACGCCGATCACGTCCACACCGTCACCACCTGGGCGGAGTTCAAGCGGGCGCTCGCCGACAGCGGTGACGCACCCAAGATCATCAAGGTCAAGGGCATGATCGACGCCGTCTCCGAGGGCTGCGAGGCCTTCGTCACCGACGGGTTCGATTTCCAGCAGTACCTCAAGGACTACGACCCGGCGGTCTGGGGCAACGACAAGCCCGCCAGTGGTCCGCAGGAGGAGGCACGGGGCGCGTCCGCCGACAAGCAGGGGGCGGAGATCACGGTCAGCGTTCCCAGCAACACCACCATCGTCGGCGTCGGCAGGAACTCCGGCATCCTCGGCGGCAGCCTCCAGATCAGGGACGCCTCGAACGTCATCGTGCGCAACCTCACCATCGAGGCCCCGCTCGACTGCTTCCCGATGTGGGACCCGACCGACGACAACGGCAACGGCGATCTGGGCGCCTGGAACTCCAGGTACGACGCCGTGGTCGTCCACGGCTCCGACCACGTGTGGATCGACCACAACACGCTGACCGACGGGCGCTACCTCGACAGCGAGGCGCCGGTCTACTTCGACAGGGTCTTCCAGCAGCACGACGGGCTGGCGGACATCGTGCGCGGCTCCAACTACGTGACGGTGTCCTGGAACCGGTTCGACAACCACGACAAGAACATGCTGATCGGGAACGGCGACAGCCTCGCCGCCGTCGACGCCGGCAAGCTCAAGGTCACCATGCACCACAACCGCTTCGAGGGGATCCTCCAGCGCTCCCCGCGTGTGCGGTTCGGGCAGGTCGACGTCTACAACAACCACTACGTGGTGGCCGAGGACCCGAAGGGCGAGTCCTACGCCCTCGGCGTCGGCATCTCCTCGCAGCTGTACGCCACCGACAACGCCTTCACACTGCTGCCCGGCGCTCGCGTCGGCAAGGTGCTGAAGAAGTGGAAGGAGTCCCCGCTCACCGCTGAGAACAACTACGTCAACGGCAAGCTGACCGATCTCATCGCGGTCCACAATGCCGAGGTCCCGGAGGAGATCCTGCAGTCCGGCGCCGGCTGGAAGCCGACCCTGCGGACGAAGGTCGACAATCCCAGGGCGGTGCCGGGGATCGTCGGCAACTGCGCGGGCGCCGGCCGCCTGCGCTGACCCTTCTCCCGAGCAGGCCGGGGCGGCCCGCACCGCACGCCGTCACCCGGGCGTGCGTCCCGCCCCGGCCCCGAACCCCGCACGAGCCGCACCCCGAAGGAGCACCCGCATGCCTTCGTCCCACCCCCGACCTGCCCTGTCCAGAAGGGGACTGCTGACCGCGACCGCCGCCGTCGGCGCCGCGCTCGCCCTCTCGTCGGCCCCCGCACGGGCCGCCGGGCCCTGCCCGTTCGGCCGGTACGGTTCACCGGCCGCCCGCCTCACCCCGCAGACCCTCTACGTCGACGCCGCCGGCCAGGGCGACTTCACCTCCGTCCAGGCCGCCGTGACGGCCGCGACCGGCAGCGGCTGGACGCTGGTGATCGCGCCGGGGACGTACCGCGAGACGGTCTCCGTCGACCGCGCCGCCACGGAGATGACCTGGCTCGGCGCCGGCGACGGCCCGCGCGATGTCGTCATCGTCTACGACAACGCGGCCGGCACCCCGAAGCCGGACGGCTCCGGTACCTACGGCACCACCGGCTCGGCCACCACCACCGTCCGGGCAGACGGCTTCACCGCCCACCGGATCACCTTCGCCAACGACTTCCTGCGCGAGGAGCACCCCGAGATCAGCGGCACCCAAGCCGTCGCCATCAAGGTGCAGGGCGACCGCTCGGCCTTCCACCACTGCCGCTTCCTCGGCCACCAGGACACCCTGTACGCCGACTCCAACTCCGCCACCCTCTTCGCCCGCCAGTACTTCTCCCACTGCTACGTCGAGGGCGACGTCGACTTCGTCTTCGGCCGGGCCACGGCCGTCTACGAGCACTGCCACTTCCGCACGCTCAACCGCACGGACGTATCCTCGGCCCCGTACGGCTTCGTCTTCGCCCCCTCGACGGAACGGACCAACCCGTACGGCTACCTGGTCCTGCGCGGCCGGGTGACCAGCGAGGCCCCCGACGCCCACTACAAGGTGGCCCGTCCCTGGGTGCCCACCTCCAGCACCACCGTCCGCCCGATGCTCACCGTCCGGGAGACCTGGCTGGGCCCCGGCATCGACGCCGTCGCGCCCTACGCCAACATGCGCGACACCCACCCCTGGCAGGACCAACGCTTCGCCGAGTACCGCAACACCGGCCCCGGCGCGGTCGTCACCGTCGACGAGAACCGGCCCCAACTCACCGCCGCTCAGGCCCGGTCGGCGACCCGTGAGGTGTATCTCGGCGACTGGAAGCCATGGAAGAAGGGCCGCTGACATGCGCAGACGCACCCTCCTCGCCGGGATCGCCGGGATCGCCGGGATCGCCGGAAGCGTCGGGGTCGCCGGACTCGCCGGCGGAGTGACAGCCGGTGCCACTCCGGCCTTCGCCGGTTCCCGCCGGGTGCTGCACGTGCGGCCCGGCGACTCCGTGCAGGCGGCCGTGGACGCGGTGGACGGGCCCGGCCGGACGATCGTCGTGCACCCGGGGACGTATCGCGAGGTGGTGCAAGTCCCGGCGGACAAACAGGAGTTGACGGTCTGCGGCGCCACCCGCGATCCGCGGGACGCCGTGATCGTGTACGACAACGCCAACGGCACCCCCAAACCCGACGGTTCGGGCACCCACGGCACCGCGGGCTCCGCAACGTTCACCTCGGCGGCCCCCGGCCTCACGGTCCGCGACCTGACCCTGGCCAACGACTGGCTGCGCGCCGAACATCCCGACATCACCGGCACCCAGGCGGTGGCGGCGTACACGTACGGCGACCGCACCCACTTCGAGAACGTCCGGCTGCTGGCCCACCAGGACACGCTGTTCGTCGAGACGACCGCGCTGACGGCCTTCGACCGGCAGTACTTCCACCGTTGCTACATCGAGGGCGACGTGGACTTCGTCTTCGGCCGGGCGACCGCCGTCTTCGAGGAGTGCCACTTCCACACGCTGCAGCGGGACGTGGACTTCACCCCCAAGGGCATGGTCTTCGCCCCGTCCACCGCCCGCGCCAACCCCCGCGGCATCCTCGCCGTCCGCTCCCGCATCACCTCCGGCGCCGAGGACAGGGCGTACAAGCTGGCCCGGCCGTGGGTGCCGACGTACGAGACGACCGCCTGGCCTTCCCTCGTCGTGCGCGACACCCGGATCGGGCCGGGGATCGACCCGGTGGCGCCGTACACCAACATGCGGGAGGCGTATCCCTGGCAGACCATGCGGTTCCGGGAGTACCGGAACTCTGGGCCGGGGGCGGAGATCACGGTGCTGGAGAACCGGCCCCAAATGACCTCCGTGGAAGCCGAGTTGCATACGAAGCGGACGTATCTCGGCGACTGGCGGCCCCGTGCGTAGGGCGGCGGCCGCCGCGGTGCTCGGGGTGCTCGCCCTCCTGTCGGCGCCGCCCACGGCCTCCGCCGCCTCCGGCGTCGAGCGGGAACCCGTCGGCTGGGCCGCCACCGGCCCCGGCACCACCGGGGGAGCGGGCGGCACGACCTGGACGGTGCGCACCCGCGCCGAGCTCAAGGAGGCCCTCGCCCATCACGGCGACCCCACCGCACCGAAGGTGATCCGGGTCGTCGGCGACATCAACGGGCATGAGGCGGCCGACGGTTCGCTGTTCGGTGAGCAGGACTACGCGCCCGGCTACGACCTGGCGAAGTACATGTCCTGCTTCGGCCAGGACGGTGCCGAGTGGTCGGACGCCCGCCACGACGACCCGGGCCTCGCCGTCGCCCCCTACGGAGGCGAACGCTTCCACGACACCGGCTCCTGGGCCAACGGCCGTCCGGCCCGCCTGAACACGGTCGCCGCCGGCCTCGGACTCACCGACGACGTGGGCTGGGACCCGGCCGACGTCTACGACTACCGGCCGCTCACCTCCGCCGCGGCGGTCGAGCACCACGTCCTGACACACGCCGGCACCGGGAGGCGGTATGCGCGACCATGACGCCTTCGGGCGAAGGGCGTTCGTGGTGGGCGCCGGCGCGGCCGTGCTGGCCGGGGGAGCGGTGAGCCCCGCGGCGGCCGGGGTCGTGGACGGCCCGCTGCCCGACTTCCACCCGGCGCTCAAGGCACGGCTGAACTTCCCCCTCGCCTGGGGCACTTCACCGGTCCGCGACTTCCGGGCCTGGCGGCGCGCGGCCCGCGCCAAGGTCGAGGAGCACCTCCTCGTCGACTGCGAGGACGGGACGCCGTACGACGCGGAATTCCTCGAAGGACCCCAAGGTGGCGCCTATGACAGGGAGTTGGTCACCTTCTCCCTCACGCGCCACGAACGGGTCCGCGCCGCCCTGCTCACCCCGCGGGGGCCCGGACCGTTCCCCGCCGTGCTGCTGCTCCACGACCACGGGGCGAAGTTCGACATCGGCAAGGAGAAGCTCGTCCGGCCCTGGTACGACGACGCGCGGCTCGCCTCCGCGCAGGGCTGGGCGGACAAGTACTTCAGCGGGCGGTTCGTCGGCGACGAGCTGGCCCGGCGCGGATACGCCGTACTGTGCGCGGACGCGCCCGGCTGGGGCGACCGGGGCCCGCTCACCTACGACCAGCAGCAGGCCCTCGCCTCCAACTTCTACAACCTCGGCTCCTCGCTCGCCGGCCTCATGGCCCGTGAGGACGCCCGTGCCGCCGGCTTCCTGGCGGGCCTCGACCGCGTGGACGCGCGCCGGGTCGCGGCCCTCGGGTTCTCCATGGGTGCCTACCGAGCCTGGCAGACGGCCGCGCTGACCGACGACATCGCGGCCGCCGCCTCCGTCTGCTGGATGACCGGCCTGAAGGAAATGATGGTGCCCGGCAACAACACCCTGCGCGGGCAGTCGTCGTACTACATGCTCCACCCGGGGCTTCCCCGGTTCCTCGACTTCCCCGACGTGGCGAGCATCGCCGCACCCAGGCCGATGCTCTTCTTCGACGGCGGGCTCGACCCGCTGTTCCCCGCCGACGGCGTCCGCGTGGCCTACGACAAGCTGCGCGCCGTCTGGCGCTCCCGCCACGCCGAGGAGCGGTTGCACCTGAAGACCTGGCCCGACCTCGGCCATGTCTTCGTCGACCGCATGCAGGACGAGGTCTTCACATGGCTCGGCACCGTCCTGCGCACGTGATCCATCCCCCCACCCGCACGAGGAAGGACCCGCTCTCCATGTCTCGTCGCACCGCACTCGCCACCATGGCGGCCCTCACCCTGGGCGCCGGCCTGGCCGTCCTCCCCACCCAGGCCCAGGCCGCCACCGTGGTCGTCGGCAACTCCACCGACCTGGCCAACGCCATCAAGAACGCCACCGCCGGCACCGTCATCCAGGTCCGCGGCGGCACCTACTACCCGACGGCCACTCTTCAGTCCACCGCCAACGGCACCTCGTCGTCGCCGGTCACGCTCACCGCGTACGGCTCGGAGAGCGTGAAGATCGACGGCTCGAACCTCCCCGACGGCGACTGGATCTTCAAGCTGACCGCCGACTACTGGAACGTCTCCAACATCACCTTCCAGAACTCCCCGGACAGCGCGGTCGTCTGCCAGTCCTGCACCGGCACCAAGTGGAACAACATCAAGACCATCAACGGCGGCGACTCCGGCTTCACGCTCACCGGCGACGGCACGGTCAACAACACCGTCCGGAACATCGACTCCTACGGCCACTACGACGCCGCCAACCACGGCGAGAACGCCGACGGCATCGCCGTGAAGTTCGGCTCCGGCACCGGCAACCTGATCACCGGCGCCCGCCTCTACAACAATTCGGACGACGGGTTGGACTTCTGGTCCTTCTCCTCGCCCGTCACCGTCGAGCACACCTGGGCCATGGGCAACGGCAAGAACCGCTGGTCCGACTCGGCCTTCGCGGGCGACGGCAACGGCTACAAGCTGGGCGGCGACGGCGAGACCGTGGCCCACGTCATCAACAACTCCGCCGCCTGGGACAACGCCGGCAACGGCTTCACCGAGAACAGCAACAAGGGCGCGATCGTCATCAACCGGACGACGGCGTACGCCAACGCCAAGTGGGGCTACTACTTCGCCACCGGCGCCGCCCGCCTCGGCAGGAACCTGGCCGTGAGTAACAGCGGCGGCGCGGTGAACAAGGGCTCCTCGGTGGTCTCCGCCGGCAACAACTGGGACTCCGGGATATCGACCCCGGCGTTCCGGTCCACGGACGCGTCGAGCACGTACAACGCCCGCAGTTCGAGCGGCACGCTGCCCGCGACCACGTTCCTGACCACGGGCAGCACCACCATCGGCGCGACGATGGACTGAGCTAGCGCCGCACGGGCTTGATGCCCTCCAGCGTCGGGACCACCGGCTCGATCGTGCCGTCGGCCGCGAACCTCAGGCGGTCGACGGTCGTCTCCCGGTGCATGCCGTCACCGCCCGGCCTGCCGGGGCCGTTCAGGGCGAACCGGTGGTAGACGGCGTACCAGTCGTCGGTGCCGGGGGCGTTCACCACGGAGTGGTGGCCCGTGCCGAGGATGCCGTACTCGGGACGCTTGGACAGGATCGTCCCCTTCTTGGTCCACGGGCCGAGCGGGGACGGTCCCGTGGCGTAGGCGACGTGGTAGTTCTCGCTGCGGGTGTCGTCCTCGGACCACATGAAGTAGTAGGTGCCCTTGCGCTTGATCACGAAGGAGCCCTCGCGGAAGTTGTCCGGGGTGATGTCCCGTACCTTCGAGGCGTCGTACGACACCATGTCGTCGTTGAGCGGGACCACGTACCCGTGCCCGTTGCCCCAGTAGAGATACGACGTCCCGTCGTCGTCCGTGAAGACGGCCGGGTCGATCATCTGGCCCTTCAGCGAGCCGCCCTTGGCGACCAGGGGCTTGCCCAGGGCGTCCTTGAACGGGCCCGCCGGGGAGTCGGCCACCGCCACGCCGATCTGCTGCTCGGCGCAGAAGTAGAAGTAGTACTTGCCGTCGCGTTCGGCGATCGCCGGTGCCCAGGCGTACTTGTCGGCCCAGGAGACGTCCGGGCCGAGGTCCAGGATGACGCCGTGGTCCTTCCAGTGGACCAGGTCCTTGGAGGAGTACGCCTTGAACCTGGTCCCGCTCCAGCCCTGGAAGCCGTCGGTCGTCGGGTAGATCCAGTACTCGCCGTCGAGGTAGTGCACGTCCGGGTCGGCGTTGAGGCCGGGCAGCGTGGGGCTGTTGGCGCGCACCGCCTCGACCGTCCAGACGCGCTTCGTGCCGTCCGCGCCGGTCACCGTGTACTTCTGCGGCTTGCGGAAGTCACGCCGGGTGCCGGAGCGGGGGCTGACCGTGGTGCCCTCGCCGGTCCACAGCTTCGGGGCGAGACGGGACAGGTCCGCGTCCGGCCGCATGGGGAGCACGACCTTCGCGGCGCTGTCCGTGACGATCGCGTACCCCTTCTGGTCCTTCGCCGTCGCGTCCACGACCGAGGCGGGGCTCGCCGGATACGCGGCCAGCAGCCGGTCGTACTCCGCCTGCGTCACCGGGATCACCGTGCCGTGCCGGGGGCTCGCGGGCAGCTGGTAGTTCTGCGAGGGAGTCCACTTGCCCGAGTCGAGGTCGGTGGTCTCGAAGGGGACGTAGCCGCGCCCGCCGTACTCGTCGACGAACAGGTACCACTTCTCCTCGGTGTTCGACTTGAACACCGTGGGACCCTCACCGCGCTCCATCGCGCCGCTGCCGATGCAGTCGGCCACGAAGTCGTACTTCGTCGAGGTCAGCGTCGTCGACTTCTCGGCGGTGATGAACTTCGAGCAGGGCGAGCTGGAGGACGGGTCGCGCTCGTCCTTGGTGTAGCGGTAGTAGGTGCCGTCGTGCTTGACGACTGTGGAGTCGATGACGGAGTAGCCCGGGTCGTCCCAGACCTTCGGCGCGCTGAAGGTACGGAAGTCCTTCGTGGTCGCGTACAGCATCTTGTTGTACGTCGATCCGGTGTGGTCGGGGTCGTCGTCGGCGTACAGCTTCGACGCCCAGAACACGACGAACTCACCGAGGCTGTCGTCCCAGTAGGCCTCCGGCGCCCAGGTGTTGCCCGCGTTGTCGGGGGAGACCTTCACCAGGCGCTGGTCGGTCCAGTGGACCAGGTCGGTGGACTCCCAGACCATGATCGACTTGCTGCCGTGCCGCTGGACCTGGTCCCAACTGCCGCTGCTGTTCTGGTACATCCGCAGATCGGTGGCGATCATGTAGAACTTGTCGCCCTCGGGGGAGCGGATCACGAACGGGTCGCGCAGGCCCTTCTCGCCGATCGTGGAGGTGAGGACCGGCTTCCCGGCGTTGAGCTCCCGCCAGTGCAGCGCGTCGTTGCCGCGGCTGAGGGCGTAGCGGATCTGCTCGCCGTCGGAGGTGCCCTCGCCGGTGAAGTAGGCGAAGAGATAGCCGGCGTACTTGGGGTTCTTCACGGGTGGTGCTCCGGAGTTCGCGGTCCCGGCGGTACCGGGCGGGGCGGCGAGGAGGGCGAGAAGCAGCGAGAGACAGGCGACTAGGAGGATTCGTGGGCGCATGTCACTCCTGTGTGGGTGTGGGGGTTCCTGTTTGGTCGTGTGCGCCTTCGGAGTCTCACCAGTGGGAAACAGCACGTCAATCGGTGCGTGCGAGATGAGGGCCGGGCGAAAGTTTCGGTGGCTTTCGGTGCGGCGCGGCAACCTTCCCGGGCATGGCGGCGACCGGATCTCAGAAGCGGGCCGGGGCGGCCCCTCCGGCCCGCTTCGTCCCCACTGGCCCAGGAAAGGAACCACCCGTGCGCTTGAGCACCGGCCGTCACCGCAGGGCTCGTACGCTCTCCATCGCCGCGGCGGTCGCCGTCGCCTCCGGAGCGGGCGGCGTCTACCTCGGCCTCTCCAACGGCGGCGCCCAGGCCGCCGCCGCGACGGTCACCGTGTCCAGCACCGCCCAGCTGGAGTCGGCCGTCAAGAACGCGGCCGCCGGTACGACGATCCAGGTCCGCGGCGGCACGTACACCCCGTCCGCGACCCTCAAGTCCACGGCGAACGGCACGGGTTCGGCCCGGATCACGCTGCGGGCGTACGGCGGTGAGAAGGTGCGGATCGACGGGTCCAAGCTGCCCGCCGGGTCCTGGCTGGCCGGCATCTACGGCGACTACTGGACCGTCCAGGACCTCACCTTCGTCAACTCCCCGGCCCAGGGCTTCGTCGCCACGTCCTCCGTCGGCGGCGTCTTCAAGAACCTCGTCACCGCGGACAACGGCGACTCCGGCTTCACCCTGCGCGGCGACGGCACCACGAACAACCTCGTGCAGAACCTGGACAGTTACGGCAACTACGACCCGGCCGGCCATGGCCAGAACGCCGACGGGATCGCCGTGAAGTTCGGCTCCGGCACGGGGAACCGGATCACCGGGGCGCGCCTGTACAACAATTCGGACGACGGGCTCGACCTGTGGCAGTTCTCCTCGCCGGTCACCATCGAGCACACCTGGGCCTTCGGCAACGGCAAGAACCGGTGGAGCGACTCTGCCTTCGAGGGCAACGGGAACGGGTTCAAGCTCGGCGGCGGGGGCGCCTCGGTGGCCCACGCTGTCAACAACAACGCGGCCTGGGACAACACCCTGCACGGCTTCACCGAGAACTCCAACACCGGGGCGATCGCCCTGAACCGCAACACCGCGTACGCCAACGCCGAGACCGGCTTCTACTTCGCCACCGGCAAGGCGCGACTGGCCCGGAACCTCGCCGTGAGCAACAAGAAGGGGCTGTCCAAGGCCGGGGCGTCCACGGTGAACGCGGCGAACAACTGGGACGCCGGTGTCCCGACCCCGGCCTTCAGGTCGAAGGACGCGGCAACCGCGTACGGGGCTCGTAAGGCGGACGGCTCGCTGCCCGCCACGACCTTCCTGACGACGGGCTCCACGACCATCGGCTCGACGATGAACTGACCGTGGGGACAAGAGCGAACGCCCCGCCGGTCGTCACCGGCGGGGCGTTCTGTTCTGCTGACCGAGGGGGGCTCAGATCAGCAGGTCCCTGGGGCCCGATCCCTGGTACGGGACCTCGATCACTGGTACGTGATGTCAGATGACGAGAACCGGCAAGCGGTTCCATCCGGGCCGCTGCCGAGCTCCTTCGGCTCCTTGCCGTTGCTGTTGCCCTCGAAGCGCGTGCAGGTCTTGATCTTCTTTCCGCTGTCGCCGTGGACGCGGATCTTGCGCAGCGCGGCCGTGTCGCCGTAGTTGGAGTTGACGCCGACGATCGAGTTGCCGGGCGCGGTGACGTCCACGTCGTTGATGATGATCGAGCGCTTGTACTGCGTGGAGCAGTTGCCGCAACTGCGCACCAGCTTGCCGAACTTCTCCGCCTGGAACCTGGAGACGACCAGCTTCCCCGCGCCGTTGAACTGGAGCACCTTGTCGTCGGCGTTCCTCGCGCCGCCGCCGTACACCGTGTACACGGCCGACGACGACTTGCCCTTGAAGGTCGCGGCGTCCTCACCGACGTCCAGCCACCACACGTTCTGGAGCGTGCAGGAGCCCTTGCAGTGGACGCCGTCGGCAGCCGGGGTGCCGATGATGACGTTCTTGAGGACCGCGCCGTCGGCCAGTTCGAAGATCGGGTCCTGGCCCTCCTCCTGACCGCTGCCGCCCAGGTCGCCGGAGCCGTAGAACTTCGCGAGCTTGCCGTCGTACGTGCCCGACACCGGGATCGTCTTCGACACCGGCTTGCTGTCGGTGGGCGTCGGCCAGGACGCGGCCGCGCTGGCCGACGACAGTAACGACGTGGTCGTGACGATGGCCGCGCCGGTGACGCCGAGGGCGCAGACTCCGGCGACGAGTGCCCGCCGCTTGGTGACCTTGCGGCGGTGCCGGACGCGCTGTTCGGTCTGTGCTGTCATGAACCGGTTCCTTGCGTGGAGGGGATCCTTGCGTCTCCTGGTCGCCACGCGTGAGGAAAGGGTTGCCGGTCCTCCGGATCCTCTTTACGAATCCCCGTCGGCTGCCGAGTCGTTGTCGTCGTGCGGCGCGAAGTCGCCCGCCACGGACAGCTGTTCGCCGCCCGCTGTGGCCGTCATCGCATAGCTGTCGTCCTTCGCGTCCCGGCCGCCGCGCTCATGGTCGTACTGCCCCGCGAAGACCCACTCGCCCTCGCGGACCGTACGGCCCTCCTTGAGCACCCAGGTGTAGACGAGGAAGCCGTCCTTCTCCTCGACCGTGAGGGTGAAGTCGTCCTCGGGCAGTGAGCGCCAGGCGCCGGTCGAGGTGACCCCGCCGGTCTGCGCGACCTTCAGCTGGACGGTGAGCGCGGTGAGGTGCTCGCTCGTCTTCAGGGTCAGGTTGCTCTGCGCCCAGAAGTCGTTGCTGTGCGGGTCGACCGACCCGTCCGACCACAGCGGGCCGTCCTTCTCGCCCCGGGCGGCGGGCGGCGCGGCGGTGGCGGTCGGCTGCCGTGTCGGCGCCTTGGCCGTCTCGCGGGACTCCGGTGGGTCCTCGGGGGCCGGGTCCGCCGGCGGGGCCGGGGGACGGCTCGTGGCGTCCGGGGACGGGGCGGGCGTCGGCGACGTGGCCACCGTCTGCTGCGGGGTGTCCCCCTTCACGGCGGACGCCACCGCGTAGCCGCCGACCGCGAGCACACCGGCGACCGCGGCCGTGGCGGTCACCACCCGGGCCCAGCCGTATACGGGCGGACGGGTCGCGCGGTGGTCGGGGCGCTGCCCGGACGGATCGGCCATGCCGCGCTCGATCCGGGCCAGGATCCGTTCGCGGTGGGGTTCGTGCGCCTCGGCCGCCTCATGCAGCCGGGCGCGCAGTTCGTCGTGCACGTCCCGCCGCATCATCGGTTCCTTCCTCCGGCGTCCCCGGTGCGGGCCATCGCCGCCGCGTGCACCTTGAGCGGAGCGCCCTGCGTCCCGAGCAGCCGTTGCAGTTCGGCCATCCCCTTCGAGGTCTGGCTCTTCACCGTACCGACCGATATGCCCAGGGCGAGCGCGGTGTCCTTCTCGGAGAGGTCGAACGCATGCCGCAGGACCACACAGGCGCGTTTGCGGAACGGAAGTCTACGCAACGCCCCCTGGACGTCGACGACCCCCGCGACGTCCGGGTTCTCGGCCTTCTCCTCACCCTGTGACCAGAACAGGGCGACCCGCCGCCGCTCCCGGACCGCACTGCGGATCCTGGTGCGGGCCAGGTTGGCGACGACGCCGCGCGCGTACGCCACCGGGTGGTCGGCCGCACGGACCCGGTCCCAGCGGTGCCACAGCGCGAGGAGCGCGTCCGCCGCCAGATCGTCGGCGGCGTCGGCCTCGCCCGTCAACAGATGGGCCAGGCGGGAGAGTTCGGCATAGTGGCGCTCGAAGAAGGCGTGGAACTCCACGGAGGCGGCGTCGTCGACGACTGTGCCCACGGGCGACTCTCCTCCTGCCTGAGAGTGGCATGTGAATGACATGTGCGCCTCGGGTGATCATTTGGAGATCATCCGGCGAGGTCCGGAAGCGTAGCAGTGATCGAATGCTCCGTTCGTACGGGACTTCGAACGCCGTGTGATACGTCGCACGTTAACCGCACTGATTCCGTAACACGGAGAAAACCTGAATCACGTTCAACGCGGGAACAATCCAGCCAGCATCCGCACACCGATCCATCAGGCAGCAAGGAGCAACACGCCATGTCCGAGACCCAGAAGGTGGCCGACCGGTCAAGCGCGCCGCCACCAGGCGTGAACAGCGTCGACCGGTACTTCAAGATCTCCGATCGGGGCTCCACCTTCGCCCGTGAGATACGCGGCGGCTTCGCCACGTTCTTCACGATGGCCTACATCCTTGTCCTGAATCCCATCATCCTCGGCAGCGCGAAGGACAAGTTCGGCCACCAGCTGGACGCCGTCCAACTCACCACCGCCACCGCCCTGGTGGCCGCGGTCATGACGATCATCATGGGTGTCGGCGGCAACCTCCCACTCGCGCTCGCCGCCGGGCTCGGGCTGAACGCCGTGGTCGCCTTCCAGATCGCGCCGTTGATGTCCTGGGACGACGCGATGGGCCTGGTCGTCCTCGAAGGCCTGCTGATCTGCGTGCTCGTGCTCACCGGTCTGCGCGAGGCCGTCATGCACGCCATCCCGCAACCGCTCAAGCAGGCGATCAGCGTCGGAATCGGGCTGTTCATCGCCTTCATCGGCTTCGTCGACGCCGGATTCGTCACCCGCATCCCGGACGCCGCGAACACCACCGTCCCGGTTCAGCTCGGCGGCACCGGCACCCTCACCGGGTGGCCGATCCTCGTCTTCTGCCTCGGAGTTCTGCTGACCATCGCGCTGCTCGCCCGCAAGGTGAAGGGCGCCATCCTGATCAGCATCGTGACCATGACGGTCGTCGCGATGATCATCAACTCCATCGCAGACATCAAGGTCTGGGGCCTGACCACACCCGCCTGGCCCGACAAGCTGGTCGACACCCCCGACTTCGGACTGATCGGCGACTTCAGCCTGTTCGGCGCGTTCGGCGAGACCACCGCCATCACCGTCGTCCTGCTGATCTTCACGCTGGTCCTGTCCGACTTCTTCGACACCATGGGCACGGTCGTCGGCATCAGCGCCGAAGCCGGTCTCCTCGACGAGCAGGGCAAGGTGCCCAACCTCGGCCGGGTGCTGCTGATCGACGGCGTCGCCGCGGCCGCCGGCGGTGCGGCCTCGTCGTCCTCCGCGACCTCCTACATCGAGTCGGCGGCGGGCGTGGGCGAGGGCGCGCGCACGGGCTTCTCCAACCTGGTCACCGGCGGCATGTTCGCCCTGGCCCTCTTCCTGACCCCGCTGCTCACGATCGTCCCGCTCCAGGCGGCGGCGCCCGCCCTGGTCGCCGTCGGCTTCCTGATGATGACCCAGGTCAAGCACATCGACTGGGACAAGTACGAGATCGCCATCCCGGCGTTCCTCACCATCGCGGTCATGCCGTTCACGTACTCGATCACCAACGGCATCGGGGCGGGCTTCGTCGCCTACGTGGTGATCAAGACCGTGCTGGGGAAGGCGAAGGAGATCCACTGGCTGCTGTGGGGAACCTCGGTTCTGTTCCTGGTGTACTTCGCCATCAACCCGATCGAGCAGATCCTGGGCGTCAAGTAGGTCCCTGGTCCGTCAGTTCTTGAGTGCCGCCTCCATCATCTTCCTGGCCACGGGGGCGGCCAGCCCGTTACCGCTGACCTCCGACCGCTCCGCGTTCGACTGCTCCACGATCACCGCCACGGCGACCTCCTTGCCGTCGGTCTTTCCGTAGGACGTGAACCAGGCGTACGGCGTCTTGCTGTTGTTCTCGCCGTGCTGGGCCGTGCCCGTCTTGCCGCCGACCGTCGCGCCCGAGATCTGGGCGTTCGTGCCCGTGCCCTTCTCGACGACCGTCTGCATCGCCGACTGGAGCTGCTCGGCCGTGTCGGAGCTGACGATCTCCTTGGTGTCGGCGTCGTCGTCGTAGTTCTCCAGGACGTCGCCGCCGCCGTCGGTGATCTGGGACACCATGTGCGGCGAGACCAGCTTGCCGCCGTTGGCTATGGCGGCCGACACCATGGCCATCTGGAGCGGGGTGGCGGTGACGTCGAACTGGCCGATGCCGGTCAGGGCGGTCGACGCGTCGTCCATGTCGGAGGGGTACACGCTGGTGTACGCCCGCACCGGCACGTCCTGCTCCTTGTCGTTGAAGCCGAACTTCTCGGCCATCTCCCGGACCTTGTCCTGACCCAGGGCGACGGCCATGCTCCCGAAGACGTTGTTGCACGAGTACTGCAGCGCCACCCGGATCGAGGCGTTCTCGCACGGGGCGGACGGGTTCTCGTTATCCAGCTTGTCGCTCGACTGCGGCAGCGGGTACGGGTTCGGGCTGTCCGTCCGCTCGTCCACCGACGAGTACAGGCCGTCCTCCAGCGCGGCCGCCGCCACGACCAGCTTGAACGTCGAACCCGGCGGCAGCGGCTGGCGCAGCGCGCGGTTCGTCATCGGCTTGTCGGCGTCCTTGGTCAACTGCTTCCAGGCGTCCCCGTCGCCCGTGGTGATCCGCGACGGGTCGTACGACGGAGTGGAGGCGACCGCCAGGATCTTCCCGGTGGTGGGGTCGATCGCGACCGCGGCGCCCTTGTTGTCGCCGAGCGCGTCGTACGCCGCCTTCTGCACGTCCGGGTCGATCGTCGTGATCACGTTGCCCGGGTCGGACCGCTTGTTGGTGACGGTGTCCAGCACGCTCTTCAGGCGGGTGTCCGTCCCGTCGAGCAGATCCTGGTAGACCCCCTCCAACTGCGTCGCCCCGAACGCCTGCGAGCTGTAGCCGGTGACCGCCGAGTACAGCGCGCCGTCCGTGTACGTCCGCTTGTACGCGAGGTCACCGCTCTTCGTCCGCGCCGAGCCGGTGATGGCCTTGCCGCCCACGATGATGTTGCCGAGCGGCTCGCTGTACAGCGCGATCGTGTTCCGCCGGTTTTCCTTGTCGTCCGCGAGCGCCTGGCCTTCGTAGAACTGCACCCAGGTCGCCCTGACCAGCAGAGCGAACACCAGCAGCAGCGCGAAGACGGACGCCCGCCTGATCGTCTTGTTCATCCCACTCCGAAGGACGATCGGGATGGGGGCGATCGTTCCCTTGCGCCCCGCTTTCTCATCGAGCGTTCATGAAGCCCGCCTCGTACGCGGCGATCACGGCCTGTGTGCGGTCCCGGGTGCCGGTCTTCGCGAGGATCGCCGCCACATGCGACTTCACGGTGGCCGGGCCGACCTCCATCCGCCGCGCGATCTCCGCGTTGGTCAGCCCCTCCGCCATCAGCCGCAGCACCTCGCTCTCCCGGCATGTGAGCCTCGCCACCCAGGCCGGCGGCGCGGGGTACGCGCGCGCGTGCTCGGCCGCGAGGGTGCGCACGGCCGACGGGAACAGCAGGGTGTCGGTGTGCGAGACCAGCCGCACGGCCTGCACGAGCGCGTCGGCGTCCGCCCGCTTCAGCAGGAACCCGGCGGCCCCGGCGCGCAGGGCGTCGTACACGTAGGAGTCGTTCTCGAAGGTGGTGACGACGACGATCCGGGGCGGCTCGTCGAGCGTGGCGAGGATCTGCTCGGTGGCCCGGATGCCGTCGATCTCCGGCATGCGGACGTCCATCAGGACCACGTCGGGCCGCAGCTCCCGCACGACGGACACCGCCTCGGCCCCGGTGGCCGCCTCGCCGACCACTTCCAGGTCCGGCTCGACGGAGAGGATGGCGCGCAGGGCGGTGCGCACCATGCGCTCGTCGTCGGCCAGGACGACGCGGACGGTCGGGCGGGTCGTCATAGGGGTCCCTTCAGGGGCAGTTCATGGGCAGTCGTACGGCCAGCCGCCAGGTCCCCCCGGCGGCACCGGCCTGCGTGGTCCCGCCCAGCAGCCGCGCCCGGTCGGCGATGCCGCGCAGGCCGTGGCCACCGCCCGGGCGGCAGGGGGAGGCGTGGGAGAGGGGGTTCTCGACGGTGATCTCCAGGTGCTCGTCGACGGCCTCGATCCGCAGCGCCACGCTCGTCCGGTCACCGGCGTGCTTGAGGGCGTTGCTCAGCCCCTCCTGCACGATGCGGTAGGCCTCGCGGGAGAGGACGGGCGGCAGGGCCTCGGGGTCGGTGTCGACCCGGGCGGTCACCCGCAGCCCGGCCGCGCGGGTGCGGCGAAGCAGGCCGCCGAGGTCGGCGGCGAGGGTGGGCGCGGGCGCCGTACCGGGAGCGTCGTCGACCCTCAACACGCCCAGGACGGCGTCGAGTTCACCGACCGTACGCCGGGTCGTGTCCTCGATCGCGGCCAGGGCCTCACGGACGAACTCCGGGTCGGTGTCCAGGACCCGACGGGCCGCGCTCGCCTGGAGGGTGACCGCGCTCAGAGCGTGGCCGACGGAGTCGTGCAGCTCGCGCGCGAGCCGGTTGCGGACCGCGAGGTCGGCGGCACGCGCCTCCGCCGCCGCGAGCCGGTCCTCGGGCGTCGGGCCGAGCAGCGCGGGCGCCCAGCGGGCCAGCAGCAGCCCGGAGACGGCCGCGCAGCCGGCGAGCGCGAGCAGCGCCGCCACGCCCGCGACCGGCGCGAGCGCCGGCACCCAGGGCTGGTCGAGGGAGGCGGGCAGCTCGACGGTCCCGGCGCCGCCCAGCCAGACGATCAGCGGCAGCGCGATGAGGAAGCCGGCGAACGGCGGCACCGCCAGCGACATCCCCGAGATGATCCCGCCGACCCCGAGGTGCAGCGTGAACCAGGCCGCCGTGCGCCCCTTGGCCGCCCGCGTCCGGGCCGGGCCGTAGGCGAGCAGACTCGCGTCGACACCGCACAGCGACCGCACGGCACCCGCCTCCAGGGACCGTGTCAGCGGGAACAGGACGGCGGTGAGGGTGGCGAGGGGCAACCCGACGGTGAAGGAGAGCAGTTGCAGGGGCAGGTCGTTGAAGACGTACCGGGAGTCGGTGGCGGGACCGACGACGAGTTGGCCGACGAAGACGTACGGCATGGCGAGCGCGCCGCCGAGGATCAGGTGGACCCAGCGCCGGCGCGCCCGCCGCCCGAACAGGAACCGGCCGAACCGGCTCACGCCGTACGACGTTTCCGGCTTGCGGAGCGCTCCGCGAGGAAGTGGACGCCGAGGCAGGCGACGAGGATGCCGACGATCATCTGGCCAGCGTAGGTGAGGCTCAGCGCCGGTGTCGGGCCGTCGGCGATGTCCGTGAGCGGGGCCAGCGAAAGCCAGCACGCCCAGCAGACCGCGGCCGCCGAGCCGACCCAGAGGAGGGCGAGGGGCAGCGCGACGGGCAGCGCCCGGCCGCGCCGGAAGGCGAGGAGGAGGCCGCCGGTGACGGCCATGGCGAGGAACACGGCGGACAGGGCCTCCATGACGTAGAAACCGCTGGTCCGGTCGGCGAGGTGGGTCTCGTCCAGCCCGGCGGTGCCGCCGCACGCCCACAGCAGGTGGACGGCCAGCGGCGGCAGCGCGCACCCGGCCGCCGCTACGGCGACGGCACGCTGGGCCGCTCCGATGAGGCCGACCGGAAGCTCCCAGACCCGCCCCTCCCACAGCCGGCCCCAGCGGTCGCGGGCGTACAGCACGAGCAGGGCGCCGAGCGTGAGTCCCTGCACGATGAACCCGGTGTAGACGACCCCGAAGACCCAGGCGTCGAGGAACGGTTCACCACCGGCCGCGGTGGTGTTCGGGGGCCCGCCGAGCGCGTCGACGAGGACCTGGAGCGGGAACCCGGCCATGATCGGCGCGAGCAGACCGGTGGCCGCCCAGGCGGGCAGGGCGAGCAGCCACGCGGGGACCCGCAGCCCCCACGGCCGGGTCAGCACCAGCGCGAGCACGATGACGGCCGCGTCCATGAGCACGGTGACGCTGTTGGCGACGGCCATGCTCACCCGGTGCTCCAGCAGGGAGCTGCCGTCCGGGATGCCGATCCGGCTCCCCGCGATCCAGGCGACCTTGAGCGAGAGATACGGCACGCAGGAGCCGATGGCGACGGCCCGCAGGGCGCGACGGGCCCTGCCGAGCCCGACGGCGTGGTCGGTCTCCGGGGCGGGAACGAGTGTCTGCGACATACGGCCACGCTCCCGTGAGGTCGCCGGTCGGCACCTCCTGCACGGCGATGATCCGTCTCCGCCCGACGGGGGAGAGGCCCTTAGCCCTCCAGGTGGAGGACGACCTCGTCGATCTCCTCACCCCGTGCGTGCGCGAAGCCCCTGGCCTGCGCGGTCACCCGGAACCCGCACTTGCGCAGCACCCGCAGCGAGCCCTCGTTGTCCGCCGCCGCACGTGCGTACAGCGGGCGTTCGGGGACCTCGGCGAGCAGCCCGCGCAGGGCCGCCGTGGCGACGCCGCGCCCCCAGTACGCGCGGTCGACCCAGTAGGTCACCTCCCGCTCGCCCGGCTCCCCGTAGACGGCCGCGCTGCCCACCACATCACCGTCGGCCAGGATCGTGCGCAGGACGTCCGGCGAGGAGCGGATCCGTTTCCAGTGCGCGTCGAAGGCGTCCCGGTCGGCCGGGTCCTTGGGGGTGAAGGCCGCCATGCGCAGGGCTTCCGGGTCGTTCAACTGCCGGTAGAAGACCGGCAGGTCGCTGTCGTGCACCTCGCGGAGTTCCACATCCATGGAGACAGAGCCTACGAGGGAAGCCGGTGCCTACGAGGGAAGCCGGTGCCTACGAGGGAGTCAGAGCCGTCGCGTGGCAAGCGTCAGCCGGTCGCGCGCGTCGAACAGCGCGTCCTTCACCATCTGCTCGTGCGCGGGCGTCAGCCGGGCCACCGGCACCGAGCAGCTGATCGCGTCGCGGGCCGGGGTGCGGTACGGGATCGCGACACCGAAGCAGCGCAGCCCCAGCGTGTTCTCCTCGCGGTCCACGGCGAAGCCCTGCTCCCGGATCTGGTGCAGTTCCTCGATGAGCTTCTCGCGGTCCGTGAGCGTGTTCTCGGTCAGCGCCGGGAGCGTCTCCGGGAGCAGCTTGCGGACCTGTTCGTCCGAGTAGGTGCTCAGCAGCGCCTTGCCGAGGGAGGTCGAGTGCGCCGGGAGGCGGCGGCCGACCCGGGTGAAGGGGCGCAGGTAGTGCTGGGACTGGCGGGTGGCCAGGTAGACGACGTTCGTGCCGTCGAGCCGCGCCAGGTGGATGGTCTCGGTCGTGTCGTCCGACAGCCGGTCCAGCGTGGGACGGGCCGCCGCGACCACCTCGTCGCCGTCGATGTACGACGTGCCGACCAGCAGCGCCCGGACGCCGATGCCGTAGCGCGTGCCCGTCGCGTCCGTCTCCACCCAGCCCAGCTCGACGAGCGTGCGCAGCAACATGTAGAGGCTGGACTTGGGGTATCCGACGGCCTCCTGGACCGACGCGAGGGAGTGCATGCCGGGACGTCCGGCGAAGTATTCCAGCAGTTCAACCGTCCGTACCGCGGACTTGACCTGCGCCCCGCCGCCCGTCTCGCCAGCCGACATCGCCCTTGACCCCTTCGTTCGACGGGAAATAGTCTCCGACAGCATATTCATCATCAGAGACAGCGTTCAGTATATCGAACGACCTGGTGGATGACCCCGTACTGCGGCATTACATGTGTGGAGGGACCCGCGGTGGCAGCAGCACCAGTCTGGAGTGTCGACCCCCGAACCGGGAAGCAGCGTGAACAGGTTGCGGTGGAGGCCACAGCCCACGAGGTGGACGCCGCCGTCCGCGCCGCGCACGACGCGCGCGGCGCCCTCGCCGACCGCACGGTCCGCGCGGCCTTCCTGCGCACCGCCGCCGACAAGCTCCAGGCGGCCAAGGACCATCTCGTCGAGGCCGCCGACGCCGAGACCGCGCTCGGCCCGGTCCGCCTCACCGGCGAACTCGCCCGCACCTGCTTCCAGCTGCGGTCCTTCGCGGACATCGTCGACGAGGGCGCCTTCCTCGACGTCGTGATCAACCACCCCGACGACACCGCGACCCCGCCGATCCCGGATCTGCGCCGCTACAAGGTGTCCCTCGGCGTCGTCGCCGTCTACTCGGCGTCCAACTTCCCCTTCGCCTTCTCCGTCGCCGGCGGCGACACCGCGAGCGCGCTCGGCGCGGGCTGCCCGGTCGTCGTCAAGGCCCACCCCGACCACCCGGGCCTGTCCGAGCTGGTCGCGGCCGTCCTGCGGCGGGCCGCCGCCGAGCACGGCATCCCCGAGGGTGTCATCGGGCTCGTCCACGGTTTCGAGGCGGGCATCGAGCTGATCAAGCACCCGCTGGTCACCGCGGCCGGCTTCACCGGTTCGATCCGGGGCGGCCGCGCCCTCTTCGACGCGGCGGCCGCACGGCCGGTGCCGATCCCGTTCCACGGCGAGCTGGGCTCCCTGAACCCCGTGGTGATCACCGAGGCCGCCGCCGCCGAGCGCGCCGAGGCCATCGGTACCGGGCTGGCCGGCTCGATGACGCTGGGCGTCGGGCAGTTCTGTGTGAAGCCGGGCCTGGTGCTGGTGCCGTCCGGCGCCGCCGGTGACGGCCTGGTCAAGTCACTCACGGACGCCGTCAGCGACACCGACGCCGGTGTCCTGCTCGACCACCGTATGCGGGACAACTTCATCGCCGGGGTCGCCGAGCGCGCCGAGCTCCCCGACGTGGAGACCCCGGTGACGCCGGGCGCCGGCGGTGAGCACACCGTGAGCCCCGGCTTCCTGACGGTCGCCGCCGACAAGCTGACCAGCGAGGGGTCCTACGACCTGCTCCTGGAGGAGTGCTTCGGCCCGGTGACCGTCGTGGTCCGCTACGACGACGACGCGCAGGCGCAGGCCGTGCTGTCCCGGCTGCCGGGCAACCTCACGGCGACGGTTCATCTGTCGGCCGAGGAGGCCGCGGGTGAGGGGCGTGGCGCGGAGATCCTCGCGGAGCTGACGCCGCTCGCCGGGCGGGTGCTGGTGAACGGGTGGCCGACGGGGGTTGCCGTGGCGCCGGCCCAGCACCACGGTGGGCCTTACCCGGCGACGACGTCGACGTCCACGTCGGTGGGCGGTACGGCCATTGAGCGGTGGATGCGGCCGGTCGCGTACCAGGGGGCGCCTGAGGCGCTGCTGCCGCCGGAGCTGCGGGATGACAACCCGCTGGGGCTGCCGCGGCGGTTCAACGGGCGTCTCGAGCGGTAGAGATTGCGGGATTCGCCGTAGGGGTGCGGGTGTTCTGCGGGCTACCGGTCGTCGGTGGCTGGTCGCGCAGTTCCCCGCGCCCCTGGTGGGCACACTGCACCTGAGACACTGAGGCGATGGACGTGGAACTTCCCGAACTGCCTTTCCCCCTCCGTACCTACGGACCCGACGGTCACTGGGCCTACGAGGACGGCATCCTCTCCGGATGGGCCGGTCCCCGGCAGGACCGGTTCGTGCCGCCCACCGGGGAGGGGCTCGACCCGGCCTCCGACGCGCCGCGTCTGCTCGGTGCGCCCGAGGGTGACTTCCAGCTGATCGCGCGGGTCACCGTCGGGTTCGCCGCCGCGTTCGACGCCGGGGTGCTCTACGTGCATGTCGGGGAGCGGGCCTGGGCCAAGCTCTGCCTGGAGTACTCCCCGGACGTGCCCACCGTCTGCACGGTGGTCACCCGGGGACACTCCGACGACGCCAACTCCTTCACCGTGGAGGGGAGTTCGGTCTGGCTGCGGGTGAGCCGGACCGGGCGGGCCTTCGCCTTCCACGCCTCCCGTGACGGCGAGCGCTGGACCTTCGTCCGGCTCTTCACGCTGGGGGAGGAGAAGGAGACCGACGCCGCCCTCGTCGGCTTCATGACACAGTCGCCGATGGGGGAGGGGTGTGTCGTGACGTACGACCACCTCGAGTTCAGGCCCGACTGGCCGAAGGACCTGCGAGACGGAAGCTGAGCAGGCAGGTCACCGCGAGCAGGGCCGCGCTGATCACCAGGCTCAGGCGCATCCCCGTCACGAAACCGCCGGAGATCAGCGTCCCGAAGACGGCGATGCCCAGCGCCCCGGCCATCTGCCGCGCCGCGTTGAGCACACCGGCCGCCAGGCCCGCCCGTTCGGCGGGTACGGCGTCCATCATCGCCGCGGTCAGCGGCGGCACCGTCAGCGCGCAGCCCAGGGCCATGGGGACGAGGAGCAGGGCGACCAGAGCCGGGGGCGTGCCGGCGTCGACGTACAGCATCACGAGCAGTCCCACGACGGCCAGGCCCTGCCCCACCAGCATGGGCAGCCGGGCGCCGTATCGTCCTGCCAGCTTGCCCGCGATCACGTTCGTCACCCCGATCAGGCCCGTCATCGGCAGGAACATCAGCCCGGCCTGGAGCGCGGAGCGGCCCTGCATCTGCTGGAAGAACAGCGAGAAGACGAACACCATGCTGTAGAAGGCCACGCTCACGGCCGCTCCCGCCGCCACCGTCACCGCCACGGTCCGGTTGCGGAAGAGGCCCAGGGGGACGACCGGGTGCGGTTGGCGCGCCTCGACCCTGAAGAACGCGACAGCGGCCACCACGGCCACCGCCAGCGCCGCCCAGCCCGCCGTGCCGCCCTCGATCACCGCGAACGTCAGCCCGGTGAGCGCCACCACGGCCGTCACCTGCCCCGGCAGGTCCAGCGGTGCCGGGCGGGGCTGCGAGCGCGGGGCCCGGACCAACAGCGCCAGGATCAGCGCGCCCACCGGAAGGTTGACGAAGAAGATCCCGCGCCAGTCCCAGGCTGTGGTCAGCACACCGCCCGCCACCGGACCCAGCGCCACCGCCACCGAACCGCCCGCCGCCCACACGGCCACCGCGCGGGCCCGCCGCGCCGGATCCGCGTAGGCCTGCCGCACCAGTGCCAGCGAGGCCGGCAGTACGACGGCCGCCGCCACGCCCTGCGCCACCCGCGCGCCGATCAGGGCCGGCAGGTTCGGCGCCAGACCGCACGCCGCCGAGGCGAGCGTGAAGACGGCGGTACCGAGCGCGTACGCCCGGCTCGCCCCCGCCCGGTCCGAGAACGCCCCGGTGGACAGCATCAACGCGGCGAAGGCCAGGGTGTAGGCGTCCACCACCCACTGCAGACCCGACATGCCGCCCCCGAGGGAGGAACCGATCGCGGGCAGGGCCACGTTCACGATGGACGCGTCGAGGCAGACCAGCGCGAAGCCGAGGAGGCCGGCGGTGAGGGTGAGGACGGGGGAGGGCCTCTTGGGCTCCAACCCGCTCTTCGGCAAGGCCAGTTCGTCGCCCTTGGGGATCCGGTTCGTTGACATGCCTTCCATGCTGGGGTTTCGGGCCGCCGTACAGTAGTGGCCGGAATGCCATGCACCCGGAGGTTCTGGCCATGCCCCGCTCCCGCGCCCCCCACCGCATCGTCGTCGTCGCGCCCTCGCCCGTCTCGATGTTCAACATCGCCGTCCCGGAGATGCTGTTCGGCAAGGTCGACGTCGACGGGCGGCCCGGCTACGAGGTGGTCATCTGCGCGGCCGAGCCGGGACCGGTGCCCACCAGCGGCGGGCTCGACCTGTACGTACGCCATGGACTCGACGCCGTGCGCGAGGCGGACACGGTGCTCGTCGCCGGGACCGGGGAACCCTTCGAGCCGGAGTCCAGGATCGTGACCGCCGTGCGGGAGGCGGCCGACGCCGGCAAGCGGATCGCCTCGCTGTGCACCGGTGCCTTCCAGCTCGCCGAGGCGGGCCTGCTGCACGGGCGCAGGGCCACGACGTACTGGGCGCACGCCGACGAACTGCGCCGCCGCTACCCGCACGTCCAGCTCTGCGGGGACGTGCTGTACGTCCAGGACGGGCCCTACGTCACCTCCTCCGGCTACGCCGCCGGCATCGACCTGTGCCTGCACGTCATCCGCACCGACTACGGCGCCGCCGTCGCCAACGACGTCGCCCGGCGTGCCCTCGTCGCGCCCGTACGGCCGGGCGGCCAGACCCAGTTCACCCAGACCCCGCTGCCACCCGAGCGCGGCACCGCCTGCGCCGACACCCGCGGCTGGGCCATGCGCAACCTCGACAAGCCGCTCACCCTCACCGACCTGGCCCGCCACGCCGGCGTCAGCGTCCGCACCCTCACCCGCCGCTTCCACGCCGAGAGCGGGGTGAGCCCGTTGCAGTGGCTGCTCCACCAGCGCATCGAGCGCGCCAAGGAACTGCTGGAGACCACCGCCCTGCCCATGGACCAGGTGGCCCACGCCAGCGGTCTGGGGACGGCCGACTCGCTGCGGGGGCATCTGGTCCGGCGTACGGGGCTGACGCCGAGTGCGTACCGGGCGCAGTTCAGCAGGCTCGGAACCGGCGCCGCCAGGGCCACGTCCTCCGTTGCATGATCCATGACCGAGTGCCCGCGAGCCGTGTCATCCGCACCGTCGTACCCGCCGAGGCCGAGGACGTCGTCGCGCTGCACGCCCGCGCCCGGGCGACGTACTACCCCGACGGGATCCCGCAGGACGGCACCGACTGGCTCGCCGCCTGGCAGAGCGCCATCGCGCGGCCGGACGGGCATGTGCTGTGCGTCGTCGAGCAGAGCCGGATCGTCGGTCTCGCGTCCTTCCGCACCCCGGAGGGCGCCCCCGCCGACACGGTCAAGCTGTTCCAGTTCCACGTCGACCCCGACCGGTGGGGTCGCGGCGTCGGCACCGCCCTGCACGCCGCCTGTGTGGAGGAGTGGCGGGCCGACGGGAAGCGCACGGCCGTGCTCGACGTGCACGTGGACAACCGGCGTGCGCGGACCTTCTACGCGGGCCGGGGCTGGCGTCCGGACCCGCGGAACCCGCCCGCCGACGGGGATCACCATGTGAACCTGTGCTTCTCCGTGACCGGGAACCAACCAGGCGACCGGGGAACGAACCCGGCGACCGGGGAATGAACCCCCGCTGATTGAATGTTCATGCACTAAGCGGAGGGAGTCTCCGAACCCGTTCGAGTGGAGAGAGCCACAGACATGCGCGTCGAGATCTGGAGCGACATCGCCTGCCCCTGGTGCTACGTGGGCAAGGCCCGCTTCGAGAAGGCGCTCAGGGCCTTCCCGCACCGCGACCAGGTCGAGGTGGTGCACCGCTCGTTCGAGCTGGACCCGGGGCGTGACAAGGCCGAGACCGGCCCCGTCATCCCCATGATCGCCAAGAAGTACGGCATCAGCGAGGCGCAGGCCGAGGCCGCCGAGGACAACCTGGGCGTGCAGGCCGCCGCCGAGGGCCTGGAGTACCGCACCCGGGGCCGGGACAACGGCAACACCTTCGACATGCACCGACTGCTGCACCTCGCCAAGAAGCAGGGCAGGCAGGACGCGCTGATCCAGGCCTTCTACCGGGCGAACTTCGCCGAGGAGCGGTCCGTCTTCGCCGAGGGCGACGAGCGGCTCGTGGAGCTGGCCGTCGCCGCCGGGCTCGACGCCGACGACGTCCGCAAGGTCCTCGCCGACCCCGACGCCTACGCCGACGACGTCCGCGCCGACGAGCGGGAGGCCGCCCAGCTCGGCGCGACCGGCGTGCCGTTCTTCGTCCTCGACCGCAAGTTCGGCGTCTCCGGCGCCCAGCCCGCCGAGGTCTTCGAGCAGGCCCTGACGCAGGCATGGGGCGACCGGTCGCCGCTGACGCTCATCGACCAGGGTGACGCGGACGCGTGCGGTCCCGACGGATGCGCGGTGCCGCAGCGCTGAGCTGCCGAGCGAACGCGCAGGTCGGGGCCGATCTATAAGCACTGCTTAGCGAAACCACGTAAAGAATCGCAATGGACCGAGAGGTGCCGAGGCTTCAGAGTGGAGCCATGGAGACCTTCGAGAGCCTGGTCCGTGCCGAGTTCGCCCCGAAGAACGTCTATCTCAACACCGCGAGCAACGGCCTGCTGCCGGCCCGCACCGTCACCGCCCTGCACCGGGCCGTGCGGATGCGGGCCGAGGGCACGCCGCTCGGCCCCCTGTACGAGGACGCGGAGGCCGTCCGCGCCTCGTTCGCCCGGCTGGCCGGCGTGCCCGTCGAGCGGGTCGCGACCGGGGCCTCGGTCGCCGAGTACGGCGGACTCATCGCCGCCTCGCTCCCCGCCGGAGCCGAAATCCTCACCGCGGAGGCCGACTTCTCCTCCCTGGTGAACCCCTTCCACATGCGCGGCGACCTCAAGGTGCGCGCCGTCCCGCTGGACCGCCTCGCCGAGTCCGTCCGCCCGGACACCGCCCTCGTCGCGGTCAGCGCCGCGCAGTCCGCCGACGGCCGGATCGCCGACCTGCCCGCCGTGCGCGCGGCGGCACGGGCGCACGGGGCGCGCACCTACGTCGACGCCTCCCAGTCGGCCGGATGGCTGCCGCTGGACGCCGGGGCGTACGACTTCGTCGCCGCCGTCGGCTTCAAGTGGCTGCTCGGCCCGCACGGCGTGGCGTTCTGCGTCGTCCCGGAGGACTTCGGCGGGCTCACGCCGCTGCTCGCCGGGTGGGTCGCCGGAGAGGCCCCCTGGGACAGCTGCTACGGCCCCGTCGAGGACCTCGCCCGCTCCGCACGGCGCTTCGACATCAGCCCCAGCCTCTTCAGCCACGCCGGGCTCCGCGCGTCCCTGGAGCTGATCGAGGAACTCGGCGTGTCCGCCATCCAGGCCCACGACCTGGACCTCGCCGACCGCTTCCGCGCGGGACTCGCGACCCTCGGCCACGAACCGGTCCCCTCGCCCGGCTCGGCGATCGTCTCCGTACCCGGACTCGGCCACCGCCAGCCCGAGTTGAGCGCCGCCGGAATCGAGGTCTCCAACCGCGCGGGCAACCTCCGCGCGGCCTTCCACCTCTACAACACGCCGGCCGACGTCGAACGCCTACTGGACGTCCTGTCCTCCTGAACCGCCTGCGCCCCCGGGCGGCGCCGCCGCCTAAGGGGCGCGGGGCTGTATCTATGTGCGGCTCCGCCGCATGCGCGCGACAAGCCACGACGTACCCGCACTCGCCACGAGGCCGTACCCCCCTGATCCCTTGGGCGCCGGGCGGCGCAGCCGCTCAAGGGGCGCGGGGAACGGCGCGACAAGCCACGACGTACCCGCACTCGCCACGAGGCCGCACCCCCCGAGCTCTTGGGCGCCCCGCCCCGCCCAGCGCAGCGACAACGCAGCGACAACGCGGCCCGCCGTACGGAACGTACTGGAGCGGGCCGCGTCGCCGCGTTGCTGTGCGGGGTGCCTCGGTCACTTCACCGGCGTGAAGTCCCTCGCCCCGATGAACTCCGGCCGCCGTACGGGAGCCGCGAAGGGCTCGACCGCCGTGTTCTCCACGCTGTTGAACACGATGAACACGTTGCTGCGCGGGAACGGCGTGATGTTGTCGCCGGAGCCGTGCATGCAGTTGCAGTCGAACCAGGTCGCCGAACCGGCCTTGCCCGTGAAGAGCTTGATGCCGTACTCGGAGGCCATCTTGGTCAGCGCCTCGTCGGACGGTGTGCCCGCGTCCTGCATCTGGAGGGACTTCTTGTAGTTGTCCGTGGGCGTGGCACCCGCGCAGCCGAGGAACGTACGGTGCGAGCCGGGCATGATCATGAGCCCGCCGTTGGTGTCGTAGTTCTCGGTCAGCGCGATCGAGACGGACACCGTCCGCATGTTCGGCAGGCCGTCCTCGGCGTGCCAGGTCTCGAAGTCGGAGTGCCAGTAGAAGCCACTGGCCCCGAAGCCCGGCTTGACGTTGATCCGCGACTGGTGGACGTACACGTCCGAGCCGAGGATCTGCCGCGCCCGTCCGACGACCCGCTCGTCGCGCACCAGGGAGGCGAACACCTCACTGATCCTGTGCACTTCGAAGACGGACCGGATCTCCTTGGACTTCGGCTCGATGATCGAGCGCTCGTCCGCGCGGATCGCCGGGTCGGTGACCAGCCGCTCCAGCTCCTGCGCGTAGACCGCGACCTCGTCCTCGGTGATGAGCTGGTCGATGGCGAGGAAGCCGTCGCGCTCGAAGGACTGCAGGTCGCCGGTCGCGATCGGGCCGGGGGTGTCGGGGGAGCCCCACACGACAGGGTCCTGTCGCGGGGTCGACACCTCGGTGGCGCCGCGGCTGGGGTAGAGATCGGTGACGTTTGCGGTCATGGCGGTGGTCATGGGGTTCTCACACCTCCTCGGGCTCGGTGAGCAGCGGGTACACGCCGTTCTCGTCGTGGTCCTCCCGGCCGGTCACGGGCGGGTTGAAGACGCACAGGCAGCGGAAGTCCTCCTTGATCCGCAGCGTGTGCCTCTCGTGCCCGTCCAGGAGGTACATGGTCCCGGGCGTGATCAGGTGCGTCCGCCCGGTCTCGTGGTCGGTCAGCTCGGCCTCGCCCTCGACGCAGACGACGGCCTCGATGTGGTTCGCGTACCACATCGACGTCTCCGTACCCGCGTACAGGATCGTCTCGTGCAGGGAGAAGCCGACCTTCTCCTTGGCGAGGACGATGCGCTTGCTCTCCCAGGTGCCGGACGCCGATTTCACATGGCGGTCGGTTCCTTCGATGTCCTTGAACGAACGGACGATCACGGTGCTGCGATGCCTCCTAGGTGGTGTTTCAGATGGTTTCCCGGACGGAGCGGGCGAGGACGCTGAGTCCCTCGTCCAGTTCCTCCGGGGTGATCGTGAGCGCCGGAAGCAGCTTCACGACCTCGCTCTCGGGGCCCGACGTCTCGATGAGCAGGCCGAGTTCGAAGGCACGGTGCGCGACGCGTCCGGCGCGCTCCTTGTCGTGGAACTCCAGGCCCCACACGAGCCCACGCCCGCGGTACTCCTTCACGTCGGCGAGGTTCTCCTCCGTGATGGAGATGAGCGCCTGCTCGATCTGCTCACCGCGCTTGCGGGTCTGCTTCTCCATCGCGGACCCGTCCGCCCAGTAAGCCTCCAGGGCGGCGGTGGCCGTGACGAAGGCCGGGTTGTTGCCGCGGAAGGTGCCGTTGTGCTCGCCCGGCTCCCAGATGTCCAGCTCGGGCTTGAACAGGCACAGGGACATGGGCAGTCCGTAGCCGCTGATCGACTTCGACACGGTGACGATGTCCGGGGTGATGCCCGCCTCCTCGAAGGAGAAGAAGGCACCGGTGCGTCCGCACCCCATCTGGATGTCGTCGACGATGAGCAGCATGTCCTGCCGCTCGCACAGCTCGGCGAGCGCCCGCAGCCACTCCGGGCGGGCGACGTTGATGCCGCCCTCGCCCTGCACGGTCTCGACGATCACGGCGGCGGGCTTGTTGAGCCCGGACCCCTGGTCCTCGAGCAGCCGCTCGAACCACAGGAAGTCCTCGACCGTTCCGTCGAAGTAGTTGTCGAACGGCATCGGCGTCCCGTGCACCAGCGGAATCCCCGCCCCGGCCCGCTTGAAGGCGTTGCCGGTGACGGCGAGCGAGCCCAGGGACATCCCGTGGAAGGCGTTGGTGAACGAGACGATGGCCTCGCGCCCCTTCACCTTCCGCGCCAGCTTGAGCGCCGACTCGACGGCGTTCGTCCCGGTCGGCCCCGGGAACATGACCTTGTACGGCAGGTCGCGCGGGCGCAGTACCAGGTCCTGGAAGGTCTGGAGGAAGGCCCGCTTGGCGCTGGTGGACATGTCGAGTCCGTGCGTGACGCCGTCCCGCTCCAGGTAGTCGATCAACGCCCGTTTCAGGACCGGGTTGTTGTGCCCGTAGTTCAGCGAACCGGCGCCGGCGAAGAAGTCCAGGTACTCGTGGCCGTCCTCGTCGTACATACGGCTGCCGCGCGCGCGGTCGAAGACGGTGGGCCAGCCGCGGCAGTAGCTGCGCACCTCGGACTCCAGGGTCTCGAAGACGCTGAGGTCGGGCTGGGTGATGGTCACGACGAATCGCTCCTCGTTACGTGGGGGGAGAAAGTCAGCGGGAGAGGGGACCGATGCGGTACAGGACCTCGGGGTCGTGCGGCCCGTCGGGGAACAGGCTGGTGGGGAACAGCACCTCGCGCTCCAGGGCGGCACCGTGCCGCTCGGCGAAGGCGTCGAACAGGCGCTCGGAGGCGATGTTGCCGGGTGTGATGGTGGTCTCGACGTTCGTGACGCCGTGCTCGTCGGCGACCCGTGCGACGAGCCCGTCGAGCAGCGCGGCGGCGATGCCGCGTCCGCGGTGGGCGTCGTCCACGGCCACCTGCCAGACGAGGAGCACGTGCGGGCGCTCCGGTCGTACGTATCCGGTGACGAAGCCGACCGGCTCCCCGCGCTCGTCGCGGGCGACGGCCGACGTGCCGGCGAAGTCGCGGCACCACAGCAGATAGCTGTACGACGAGTTGAGGTCGAGGGCCTTGGAGTCTCTGGCAATCCGCCACAGCGCGGCCCCGTCGGCCACCGCCGGACGGTCGATTTGCAGGTCTGCTTGTGCGGCAGTCATGCGAATTGAATTTACCGAGAGAAATTCGAAATTGCATGGCCGTGTGGGGTTACGTATGGGCGGTGGGTGTGTTATCGCGCGGGCGTGAGGGGTGTGGCCCACAGGGGGTTAATCGCCCGATTTCATCCCTTTAATCCCGCGCAAACCGGACGCAATGTGGAACGCGTCACAGCCATGTAACTCCCACGACTCCTGCCCGAATTGCTCCATGTCGCGTTCGCGGAATCTTTGCGTTTAGGTCTGGAGAAAGCGGGCAGAAGAAGATGGGAAGCTACCCTTAAAAGAATTCCCGGAATTACGTTGAATTCAGGCTCCGGTTACACCGTCGATACGCTCTCGCAGAATGTCGGCGTGACCGTTGTGCCGTGCGTACTCCTCGATCATGTGAATGAGCACCCAGCGGAGACTGACCTCGACCCCTGTCATGGGTCCGTCCGTGATCAGCCCGGCACTCTCCAGCGACCGCCCGGCACACACCTCACGCCCCCGGGCGATCTCCCGCCGCCACACGTCCAGCGCCTGGTCGATCCCCCGCGCGCCGTCGAGGACGTACCCGCTCTCGTTGCCCGCTCCGTACACCGGCGGCACGTCGTGCCCCCCGACCACCCGCTGGAACCAGTTCCGCTCGACCTCCGCGAGATGCTGTACCAGGCCGAGCAGGGTCAGCCCCGAGGGCTCGGCGGACGGGAGCCGCACCTGGGCGTCGTCCAGTCCCGCGCACTTCAGCTCCAGCGTGGCGCGGTGGAAGGCCAGCCAGCTCTCCAGCATGGGGTGCTCGTCGCCGGTCAGGAGAGGGATGGGGCGGCCGTCGGGAAGGTTCGTGGGTGTGGGCGCGTCGGCTGTGGTCATACGGGGAGCGTGGCAGGGCGGCCCGACGGCGGCAGGGCTTTCGCGCCCAGCGAATCCGACCCCCGTTTCCTCGCCCAAACGCCGGAGGGGCTGGATGTTCAGCCCGTCCGGCGTTTGAGGACGAGGCCCGCAGGGCCGAAGCGGGGGTCTGAGGGCGGCAGCCCCCAGGGACGGGACGGGTAGGGGCGGCGGGGGCGAGGAAAAGGTGCTACCGCCAACCGGCGTCCACCGCCCGCAACGCCCCCTCCACATCCACACCCAGCCCTTCCGCCGCCAGCGCGGCGCCCAGCGCCGCCACACACCCCCGCACCACGTCCACCGCCGCGTCACCCCCGTAGTGATTGACCCGGATCATCTCCTTGGCGAGCGCCCCACCCCCCGCGGCCAGCGGCAACCCGGCGTCACCCGCCACCGCCCGAGCCACCACCTCCGACGCCACCACCCCCGCCGGCACCCTCAGCGTCGTAGCGACCGGAGCGGCCTCCCGCGCGTCGTACACATACGGCTCCAGCCCCCCGCCCAGAGCCACCGCACCGGCCCGAGCCGACACCGCGGCGGCCCGGTGCCGAGCCATCACCGCCTCCAGCCCGTCCGCCTCGATCCGCTCCACGCACGCCTCAAGCGCCAGCATCTCCAGCTGGGCGGGCGCATGCAGCAGCGCCTTCCGCCCGCCGTCGACCCACCGCTCCTTCCAGTCCAGCAGCGACAGATACGACCGCCGCGGCGCCCCCGGATTCGCGGCCATCCGCGCCCACGCCCGCTCGCTCACCGACACCGCCGACACCCCGGCCGGCCCGCCCATCGCCTTCTGCGCCCCGATGACGCACAGGTCCACACCCCACGCGTCCGGCAGCACCGGCTCGGCCCCGATCGACGCCACGGCGTCCAGGTAGAACAGCGCCCCGTGCGCCCGCACGACCTCGCCGATCTCCGCCACGGGGTTGGTGTTGCCGGTCGCCGCCTCCGCGTGCACCAGGGACACGAAGTCGATCTCCGGGTGCTCGGCGAAGGACTCCCGGATCTGGTCCGCGGTGACCGCCGTATGGAAGGGCACCGCCAGGTCGATCACGGTCGCGCCGCAGTCCCGCAGCCAGTCCCCGAAGGTCTGCCCGTACGGACCGGTGATCACGTTCAGCGCGACCGTGCCGGGCCCGGCCGTCCCCCGGATCGCCCCCTCCAGCGGCAGCAGCGCCTCGCCCTGCATGATCACGACGTCCTGCTCGGTGCCGAGCAGCCGTGCCACCCGGTCCTCGATGGCGGCGAATCGGGCGGCGCTCAGCGGAGCCAGGTCCAGGAAGGGATGGGTCGAGGCGGGATGGGTCACGGCGGGCTCTCTTCGCTCCGGGGGTCGACGTGACGAGCGTAACCGCGAGCCTCAACGCCCCTTCCCACACCCGACTTCTTAGGTCGAACGGCGCCTTAACCATCGGTTTGGTTTGGGGATCTCAAACCTCTCCTTATAATCGGAACTCACAGTTCCCTGACAGGAGGCTCCCCGTGAAGACGACCTTCGGGCGCCGGACCCGCGTTCTGGCCGCCACCACCGCGACGGCCGGGCTGGTGCTCGTGGCCGGCTGCTCCTCCGACGACAACGGCGGCGGCGGTACGAAGACGGCGGCCGGCGGTGTCGAAGTCGTCAAGGCGGGCCAGCTCACCACCTGCACCCACCTGCCGTACCCGCCCTTCCAGTCGGAGATCGACGGCAAGGTGCAGGGCTTCGACGTCGCCCTCATCGACCTGGTCGCGGACGACCTCGGCGTGAAGCAGACGATCGTCGACCAGCCCTTCGAGAACTTCAAGACCGGCGGCTCCCTCAACGCCGGCAGCTGCGACCTCGCCGCCGCCGGCATGACCATCACCGAGGAGCGCAAGAAGAACGTCGACTTCTCGGACCCGTACTTCGAGGCCACCCAGGCCGTCCTGGTCGACAAGAAGAGCGGCATCTCCTCCTTCGCGGACCTCAAGGGCAGGAAGGTCGGCGCCCAGGCGCAGACGACCGGCGAGGACTACGCCAAGAGCAAGGGCCTGGACCCGGTCTCCTTCGAGTCCTCCGACGCCGTGATCAACGGCCTGCGCACCGGGCAGGTCGAGGCGGTCGTCATCGACTACCCGGTCGTCCAGGGCTGGCTGAAGGACAAGGCCAACGCAGCCGCCTTCGAGGTCGCCGAGCAGATCAACACCGGCGAGCAGTACGGCTTCACGGTGAAGAAGGGCAACACCAAGCTCCGCGAGGCCATCAACAAGGCGATCGCCGACGCCAAGGCCGACGGCACGTACAAGAAGCTGTACGAGAAGTGGATCGGCCCGTACGACGAGTCCGCGGCGTCCGCGTCCCCGTCCGCCTCATGACCGGCACGGACGTACCGCTCCAGCCCAGGAGGAAGGGCCTGACCCGGCGCCAGAAGCGCAGCCTGTCGCGCGGCGTCCAGTACGTCGTCTTCGTCGCGGCCGTGATCGCCTTCGCGGTCGCGGCCGACTGGGACCGGCTGGCGAACCAGTTCGCGCAAGAGGACATCGCCCGGCAGATGTTCCCGGACGTCATCACGCTCGCGCTGAAGAACACCGTGCTGTACACCCTGTCCGGCTTCGCCGTCGGGCTGGTCCTCGGCATGGTGATCGCGCTGATGCGGCTGTCGTCCGTGGGGCCGTACCGCTGGCTCGCCGGCGTCTACATCGAGATCTTCCGCGGGCTGCCCGCCCTGCTGATCTTCATCTTCATCGGGGTCGCCGTGCCGCTGGCCTTCCCGGGCACGGAGATCCCGGGCGGTACGTACGGCAAGGTGGCCCTCGCGCTCGGCCTGGTGGCCGCCGCGTACATGGCCGAGACGATCCGCGCGGGCATCCAGGCCGTGCCCAAGGGACAGATGGAGGCGGCGCGCTCGCTGGGCTTCTCGCCCGCCCGCGCCATGATCTCGATCATCATCCCGCAGGCGTTCCGGATCATCCTGCCGCCGCTGACCAACGAACTCGTCCTGCTCTTCAAGGACTCCTCGCTGGTGCTGTTCCTCGGCGTGACACTGGAGGAGCGCGAACTGTCCAAGTTCGGCCGTGACCTGGCCAGCCAGACCGCCAACTCCACGCCGATCCTGGTCGCCGGCCTGTGCTACCTCCTGGTGACCATCCCGCTCGGCTTCGTCGTACGCCGTATGGAGACGAAAGCCCAGGAGGCCGTGAAGTGACAGAGAAGACCCAGGCCGCCGGCTCCCGCCCGGAGATCGAAGTCCGTGGCCTGCACAAGTCCTTCGGCGACAACGAGGTGCTGCGCGGCATCGACCTGGAGATCGGCCAGGGCGAGGTCGTGTGCGTCATCGGCCCGTCCGGCTCGGGCAAGTCGACCCTGCTGCGCTGTGTGAACCTGCTCGAAGAGCCCACCAAGGGCCAGGTCTTCGTCGGCGGCACCGAGCTCACCGACCCGGACGTCGACATCGACGCCGTACGCCGCCGTATCGGCATGGTCTTCCAGCAGTTCAACCTCTTCCCGCACCTCACGGTGACCGAGAACCTCAGCCTGCCGCAGCGCCGGGTGCTCCGGCGCGACAAGGCCACGGCCGCCAAGGTCGCCGCCGAGAACCTGGAGCGGGTCGGCCTGTCGGAGAAGGCGACGGCATACCCGGCGTCCCTCTCCGGCGGCCAGCAGCAGCGCGTCGCCATCGCCCGCGCGCTCGCCATGGGCCCCGAGGTGATGCTCTTCGACGAGCCGACGTCGGCGCTGGACCCCGAGCTGGTGGGGGACGTACTGGCCGTGATGCGCATGCTCGCGAACGAGGGCATGACGATGATGGTCGTCACCCACGAGATGACCTTCGCACGCGAGGTCGCCGACCGGGTCGTCTTCATGGACGGCGGAGTGATCGTCGAGGACGGCACCCCCGACCAGGTCATCGGCAACCCGCAGCACGAACGCACCCGCCATTTCCTATCGCGGCTGCTGGACCCGGCGATGGCCGAGGTCGAGGAGGAGACCTCCGACCAGGTGGGCAAGGGGGACTAGGGCCTGTCCGGTCATTAGGGTGCAGTCATGAGCGATCGCGCGGTGCTGCACGTGAAGGGCCGGGTCCTCGTCGGGTCCGACGACGTCCGGGACGAGCTGTGGGTCGTCGACGGCCGGATCTCGTACGACCGTCCCGTCGACGCCCGGGACGTCCGGACCGTCGAGGGCTGGGTCCTGCCCGGTCTCGTCGACGCGCACTGCCATGTGGGCCTGGGCGCGCACGGTCCGGTCGACGAC
This sequence comes from Streptomyces viridochromogenes, assembly GCF_001270495.1. Taxonomy (GTDB): domain Bacteria; phylum Actinomycetota; class Actinomycetes; order Streptomycetales; family Streptomycetaceae; genus Streptomyces; species Streptomyces viridochromogenes_A. The sequence continues at coordinate 50,554 of NZ_LGUR01000184.1, read as the reverse complement.
GACGTGGCGGAGAAGCAGGCGCTCACCGACCGGGAGGCGGGCACCCTGCTGATCCGCGACGCCGGCTCGCCCTCCGACACCCGCTGGGTCGACGACCGCGAGGACCTGCCGAAGATCATCAGGGCCGGCCGGCACATCGCCCGCACCCGCCGCTACATCCGTGGCTACGCCCACGAGATCGAACCGGAGGACCTCGTCGCCTACGTCGCCCAGGAGGCCCGGCGCGGCGACGGCTGGGTCAAGCTGGTCGGCGACTGGATCGACCGCGACCTCGGGGACCTGGCGCCCACCTGGCCACGCGCGGCGGTCGAGGCGGGCATAGCGGAGGCCCACCGGCTCGGCGCCCGGGTCACCGCGCACTGTTTCGCCGAGAACTCGCTGCGCGACCTCGTCGAGGCGGGCATCGACTGCATCGAGCACGCGACGGGCCTGACGGAGGACCTGATCCCGCTGTTCGCCGAGCGCGGGGTGGCGATCGTGCCGACCCTGGTCAACATCGCGACCTTCCCGAAGCTGGCCGACGGCGGCGAGTCCAGGTTCCCCCGCTGGTCGGCCCATATGCGCCGGCTCCACGAACGACGCTACGACACGGTCCGCTCCGCCTACGACGCCGGCATCCCGGTCTTCGTCGGCACGGACGCGGGCGGCACCCTGCCCCACGGCCTGGTGGCGGCCGAGGTGGCCGAACTGGTCACCGCCGGGATCCCCGCCGTCGAGGCCCTCGCGGCGACGACCTGGTCGGCCCGGACCTGGCTCGGCCGACCCGGCCTGGAGGAGGGCGCCGCGGCGGACCTCGTGGTGTACGAGTCCGACCCGCGAGCGGACGTACGTGTCCTTGCGGCGCCTCGGCGGATCGTGCTGAACGGGCAGGTCGTCGGCTGACCTCCACGGGGCACGACGCCGCGTGACGGAGGGTTACGGAACCGCGCGGTATGCCGTCGTGCACGCCGTCTCGCGCTCCGGGGCGTCAACCCGAGTATTCGGAAAGATGCCGGTGCGACGGTGAAAGCATGGAACACCCGTGCCGCACGATTCGAAAAGGTTCACGGAAACCCCACGTAGGAGTGAAGTCCTGGCGGATTGCTGACTGTTCACTCTCGGTACGCGATTCTTGCCGGGTCCCGAGCAAGTCTCCTCTGGGGGTCCCCACCTTGAACGGCAAGAACTTCCGCCTGCCCGCACGCCGTCTCGCCACCGTCGCGACGGCCACCGCCCTGGCCGCGGGTCCCGCGGTACTGGGCGCCGCGGGCTCCGCGCACGCGACCGGTGACAAGGGTCGCGCCAGTGCCGTCGTGCTCCGCACCGGGCTTGACGTCTCCCTGCTCAACAAGACCGTGAACGTCCCGCTCGCGGTCTCCCTCAACGAAGTGCAGGCGCCGCAGAGCGCCGAGAAGGCGACGCTGACGGCCCAGTTGAACGGCGTCGACGGCGGCCGGCCCTTCAGCGTGCTGAACGCCGAGGTCGCCCAGTCCAAGGCCACCGTCGAGGACGGCAAGGCCGAGGGGTACACCAACCTCGCGCACGCCAAGGTCCACCTCCCCGGTCTGCCGCTGCTCTCGCTCATCGAGGTCGGCCAGGTCACCTCCAGGGCGACCTGCGAGGCCGGGAAGACGCCGACCGCCACGTCCAACCTGCTCGGCGACGTCACCGTCCTGGGCAAGAAGGTCACCCTGACCGCCGGCGGGACCACCGACGTCAAGGTGCCGGGCGTGGGTGACGTACGGCTGGACTACTCCAAGACGGAGCAGACCTCGCGTACGGCCGCCGCCACCGCCCTCGAACTCAAGGTCTCCGTCAACCCGTTGAAGCTGAACGTGGCCGACGTCCAGGGCACCCTGACCCTGGCCAAGGCGACCTGCGAGACCCCGGCCGAGCCCGCGCAGGAAGCCGACCCGAGCACCGACCCGAGCACCGACCCGAGCACCGACCCGGGCGCCGGCTCGGGTGCCGGCTCTGCCGGTGACGCGAAGCCTCAGGGCGAGGCATCCGACGAGGGCCTCGCCGAGACCGGCGGCAACTCCATGACGCCGTACATCGCGGGTGGCGCGGTGGCCCTGCTCCTCGCGGGCGGGGGAGCGGTGGCCCTGGCACGGCGCGGCAGGAGCTGACCCCGCGAGGGGAGCCCCTCGGTCGACGGTCAACGCTCATCCGTCAACAGCCCTTCTTGTCAGGGCTGTTGACTGGCGTCTGAAAACGTTTTAACTTCCCCTCACTCAAACTCCGAGATACGAGGGGATCAGTGGAGCGAAAACGGTTTCAATCCCGCGCCCTCCTCCTGCTCATGCTCCCCGGCCTCGCCTACTTCCTGCTGTTCCACTACGGCGCCCTGGTCGGCAACGTCATCGCCTTCAAGGAGTACGTCCCCTTCGACGGCCTCTGGGGCAGCCCCTGGGTGCGCCTCGGCAACTTCCAGCGGATGTTCGAGGACGGCGCGTTCTGGGACTCCGTCCTCAATACCGTCTGGATCGCCGTCCTCCAGCTCGTCTTCTTCTTCCCGGTGCCGCTCGCCCTCGCCCTGCTGCTGCACAGCCTCACCTGGAGCACGGTCCGCCGCTTCGTGCAGTCGGTGGCGTATCTGCCGCACTTCATCTCGTGGGTGATCGTCGTCGCCCTCTTCCAGCAGGTCCTCGGCGACACCGGGCTGCTCAACTCCTCGCTGGACGGCATGGGGCTGCACACCGTCGACATCATCGGCGACCCCGACGCCTTCCGCCCGCTCGTCGTCGCCCAGGTCATCTGGAAGGACGCCGGCTGGGGCACGATCATCTTCCTCGCCGCCCTCGCGCAGGTCGACGAGCAGCAGTACGAGGCCGCCGCCATCGACGGCGCCGGGCCCTGGCGGCGCTTCTGGCATGTGACGCTGCCCGCGATCCGCCCCGTGATCGTGCTGCTGCTGATCATGCGGCTCGGCGAGATCCTCTCCGTCGGCTTCGAGCAGATGCTCCTCCAGCGCGACGCGGTCGGCCCGGAGGCCGCCGAGATCATCGACACCTTCGTCTACTACCAGGGCATCGTCGGCGGCGACTACGGATTCGCGGCGGCCGCGGGCCTGTTCAAGGGCGTCATCGGCGCGCTCCTCGTCTACGCCGCCAACAAGGTCGCCCACCGCCTCGGCGAACAGGGGGTCTACAAGTGAGTGCCGGAACCCGTGCCCCCGCCGCCCGTCCGGGCTGGATGGAGAAGCCGAGGCCCGTCACCCAGGGCGCGAAGGCGGTGGCCCTCGTCGCCGTGGTGCTGCTGGTCTGCGTGCCGTTCCTCGTCATCGTGTCGACCTCGCTCGCCTCCACCGACGAGGTCGTCGCGAACGGCGGCTGGGTGCTCTGGCCGACCGAGCCCAGCCTCGACGCCTACCGCGACATCCTCGACGGCGGCATCGTCACCCACGCCCTCGGCGTCAGCGCGGGCGTGACGGTCGTCGGCACCCTGCTCAGCCTCGCCTGCACCGTCACCCTCGCCTACGCCCTCTCCCGCCCCGGCGTCTTCGGCGGCCGGCCCGTACTGCTCCTCGTCCTGTTCACCTTCCTCTTCCCGCCCGGCATGATCCCGAGCTTCCTGCTGGTCAAGGAGCTGGGCCTGCTGGACAGTTACGCCTCCCTGGTGCTGCCCGTCCTCGTCAACGTCTTCAACCTCGTCGTGCTGCGCGGCTTCTTCCAGGGCATCCCCGAGGAGCTGTACGAGGCCGCGCGCCTGGACGGGGCGGGGGACTGGCGGGTGCTGTTCTCCGTCGTCCTGCCCCTGTCCAAGGCCGCGCTGGCCGTCGTAGGACTCTTCTACGCGGTGGCGTACTGGAACTCCTGGTTCTACGCCTCGCTCTACCTGGAGAGCGACCACTGGCCCCTCCAGCAGGTCCTGCGCACCTACGTCATCGCGGGCTCCGGACTCACCGACGCCACCACCGGCGAGGGGACCGTCACCGCTCCGCAGACCGTGCAGATGGCCGTCCTGGTGATCGCCACCGTGCCGATCCTGCTCGTCTACCCGTTCCTGCAGAAGTACTTCACCAAGGGCGTGCTCACCGGCGCCGTCAAGAGCTGACGCACCAGAACCGACACGACATCAACAACCGCACGCAGAAAGGTGATTCGCCCATGCCCGGCATGTCCCGACGTACCGTACTGCGTTCCATCGCCGCCGGTGGCGCCGCAGTCGCCGCCCCCGGTCTGCTGACCGCCTGCTCCACCGGCTCCGGCGACAGCGACGTCTCCAACGCGGGCAAGGAACTCGCGCCCTGGCCGACGTACCGGCCCGCCACCGGCCCGAAGCCCGACCTCGCCGCCACCGAGGCCGGTGTGCAGGCCGGGTACACCGCCTACCCCTCCGACCTGGTGCGGTCCGTCTCCCGCCCGCCGGGCGACGGCTCCACCATCAAGGTCATGTCGGTGTCCTTCGGTACGCCCCCGAAGCCGGCCTCCGCCAACCGGTTCTGGGCGGCCGTCGAGAACGCCCTCGGCGTGAAGATCGAGTACACGATCGTCTCCCAGGCCGACTACCAGAAGAAGATGGCCACGGTCATGGCGGGCGACACCGACACCCTGCCCGACATCATCAACCTGTTCGCCGGGTTCGTGCTGCCCCGCGAGGCCGAGTTCGTGCAGCGGCGCGCGGAGGACCTCACGCCGTTCCTCTCCGGCGACGCGATCGCCGACTACCCCAACCTCGCGAACATCCCCACCCACGCCTGGCGCGACATGGGCCGGATCGGCGGCCGCGTCTACGGCATCCCGCTGGAACGCCCGCTGCCCGGCTCCACCCTCTGGATCAACCAGGGCATGTTCGCCGACGCGGGGATGAAGGAGGGCTGGACCGCCGACGACTTCGCCGCCGTGGCCAAGCGGGCCACCGGCGGCCGTACGTACGCGCTCGGCGCCGCCAACGGCTCCCTGTTCGGCAACGCCGTCCACTCCGCCGCCCACAACGCGCCCCAGAACTGGGCCGTCACCAAGGACGGCGTCTTCCTGCCGGGCTGCGCCGACGAACGCTACAAGGCGTCCATCGCCTACCAGGCCCGGCTGCGCAAGGACGGCTCCTTCCACCCCGACGCCACGTCCGTCTCCCAGATCGATCTGACCACCCTCTACTACAACGGAACCGTCGGCTCCATGCAGGACGGCTTCGGCGCCTACCTGCCCAAGTACCGGGAGGCACCGGACGGGATGACCCCCGCCGCGGCGCTCCCGTACAGCGTCGGCGGTGAACCCGGCGGCATCGTCGCGGCCCGCCGCTCCTTCGGCTACACCGTGCTGAAGAAGGCCAGGAAGGAGCGCGTCGAGATGCTGCTCCGCGTCCTCGACTTCCTCGCCGCCCCCTTCGGCAGCAAGGAGTGGGAACTCGTCCACTACGGCGTCGAGGGCACCCACTTCACCCGCGCGAAGGACGGCTCACCCGAGCCCACCGAGCTCGGCGAGGTCGAGAACAACACCAACCTGCCGCTGAAGTACCTCGCAGAAGGCCCCCAGGTGCTGTTCGTGCCGGGCATGCCGGACGCCGTACGGGCCCTGCACGCCTGGCAGCGCGAGGTCGTGCCGCACGCCATCCGCGACGCGTCCTTCGGTCTGCAGTCGCGTACCAGGAACGCCCAGGGCACCACCCTCAAGGCCCTCCTCGACGACACCGTCACCGGAATCGTCGCGGGGCGGCTGCCGCTCACGGAATGGGACGCGGCGGTGAAGACATGGCGGTCCCGGGGCGGCGACAGAATGGCCGAGGAGTTCGCGAAGGACCACGCGGCCAACGCGTGAGCGGCGGGCCGGCGGAACAGGAGGCGCGGGGGATGGGGAACACCATGGGGGACACGGGGCCCAAGCGGCGGGTGACGATCCGCGAGGTCGCCGAGCTGGCGGGCGTGTCGGTGGCCACGGCGTCGCGCGCGCTGAGCGGCAACCATCCCGTGCCCACCTCGACCAGGTCCCGCGTGCTGCGGGCCGCGCGTGACCTCGACTACGTCGCCAACGCGCACGCCCGTGCGCTGGTGGGCGGGGGCCGCAAGATGGCCGCCGTAGTCGTCCGCCAGGTGACCAGCCCCTTCTACGCCCAGGTCGCCGAGGGCGTGGAGGCGGAGGCCGCCGACCGGGGCTGGCTGTGCGTGGTCGGCGCGACCGGCGGGGACCCGCAGCGCGAGATGGAGTTCGTGCAGCTGATGCGGGAGGAGGGGGCGCGGCTGGTGATCCTGGTCGGCGGGGTCGTCGAGGACGACGCCTACCGGGAGCGCGTCGCCCACTACGCCCAGGCACTCGACTCCTCCGGCGCCCGTCTCGTGCTGTGCGGACGTCCGGCACCCGGCCCCGAACTCCCCGCCCTGGTCGTGGAGTTCGACAATGAGGCGGGCGCGCGGGCGATCACCGGGCACCTGCTCTCGGCCGGCCACCGGCGGATCGTCTTCCTCGGCGGGCTGCCCGGCAACACCGCGCTGGAGGCTCGCGTCGCCGGCTACCGGGCCGCGCTCGCCGAGCATGGGCTGCCGCCCGAGGCGGGACACGTCGTCGACTGCGGTCTCGGCCGCGCGGCGGGCCTGCGCGCGATGGCCGAACTCCTCAAGCGGACAAGGGAGTTCACAGCTGTCTTCGCCGGGGACGACATGGTCGCGGCGGGCGCCCTGCGGGCCGTCGCGGACGCGGGACTCCGCGTGCCCGACGACATCTCCGTCGTCGGCTACAACGACATCCCCCTCGCCGAGGACTTCAACCCGCCCCTCACCACCGTCCGCACCCCGGCCGAGGAGCTCGGCCGCGCCGCCGTCCGCATCGCCCTGCGCGACCCCGAGCACGCCGGCGGCAGCCACCACCTGCTCGGCACCCACATCGTCGTACGCCGAAGTGTCGCCCCACCCCCGGCCACGACCGACTGACGGAGGACCCACCCCCGTATGACCGCGCCGCATGTGTCGCTCCCCGACGACCCGACGCACCTTCCCGGGCTTCCCCCGGCCGACCCGGCCCTCTCGCCCCTGACCGGCTGGACCCGCGCCCACTGGGAGGCGATCGCAGACCGCCTCCTCGAAGGGCTGCTGCCGTACGCCACGCCAGGATTGGCCCAGTACCGCCTCCCCGGCCCGCCCAGCCACTCCGGCCCCTGGTCCGACGGCCTGGAGGGCTTCGCGCGCTCCTTCCTGCTCGCCGCGTTCCGTATCGCGGGCGCGGGCGGCCGGGTCGGTCCCTCGCTCATCGAGCGCTACGCCACCGGACTGGCCGCCGGCACCGACCCGCACCACCCCGAACACTGGCCGCCCGTCACCGACCGAGCCCAGCCGATGGTCGAGGCCGCCTCCGTCGCCATCGCGCTGCACGAGTCCCGCCCGTGGCTGTGGGACCACCTCGACGACGGCGTACGGCAGCGGGTGTGCGCCTGGCTCGGCGGCTTCGTCGGCGCGGACGTCAACGACTCCAACTGGCGGCTCTTCCAGGTCATCACCGAGGAGTTCCTCGCCTCCGCCGGCGCCCGGCACAGCCGGGCCGAGATCGACGCCGGGCTCGCCCGCCTGGACGACTGGTACCGGGGCGAGGGCTGGTACACCGACGGCGACGGGCGGAAGTTCGACTACTACAACGCCTGGGCGCTGCACCTGTATCCGGTGCTGTGGGCGCGGATCGCGGGGACCCGGGCGGACCCGGCCACCGTGGCCCGGCACCGTGCCCGGCTGCGCGAGTTCCTCACCGTCCACCAGCACTTCTTCGGATCCGACGGCGCCCCCGTCCACCAGGGCCGCTCCCTCACCTACCGCTTCGCGACCACCGCCCCGCTGTGGGCGGGCGCCCTCGCCGACGCCACCCCGCTGCCGCCGGGCCGCACCCGCCGCCTCGCCTCCGGTGCGCTGAAGCACTTCGCCGAGCGGGGCGTGCCCGATGAGCGGGGCCTGCTCACCCTCGGCTGGTACCGGCCCTTCCGTCCCGTCACCCAGCGCTACTCGGGCCCCGCCTCCCCGTACTGGGCGAGCAAGGCATTCCTGGGGCTGCTCCTGCCCGCCGAGCACCCCGTCTGGACGGCGCCGGAGGAGCCCGCCCCCGTGGACACGCACGACGTCGGCCTGGCCCTGCACGCCCCCGGCTGGCTGCTGCACTCCACCACGGCCGACGGCATCGTACGGCTGGTCAACCACGGCAGCGACCGCCTCCCGCCACCGCCCGCCACGGACGACGACAGCCCCCACTACGCCCGGCTCGCGTACTCCAGCGCGACCGCCCCCGAAACCCCCGGACCCGACAACCACATCGCGTTGCTGTCCCCCGACGGCACGCCCTCCCGGCGCGGACGCATCCATCCCCTGGGCGCCGCAGGCGGGCGGGCCGGGTCCTGGCAGGAGGGCCGCATCGAGACCGTCAGCCTGGTGCGCGGCCCCTGGGAAGTGCGGGTGCACCGCTTCGACGTACCCACCGACTCGCCGGTGCGGGAGGGCGGCTGGGCCGTGGCCGACGACGCGGCGGCCCCGGACGCACGCACCGGCCCCGCCCGGGCGGTGGCCCGCCGCGCGGACGGACTGACCAGCGCGCTCGTGGGCCTCCACGGCTGGGACGACGCCGAGGCGTCGGTCGTGCGTGCCGTCGGCAGGAATGCCGTGGGCCACCACTCGGCCACCCCGGTGCTCCAACTCCCGCAAGCACCCCAGCTGTTGGTCACCCTCGTCGTCCTGAGCGCCGACCCGCACACGTCGCTCACGGGAGCGGGCGCGACCGTCGCCGCCGACGGCACCGTGGAGGTCCGCTTCCCGGACGGCACCCTGGAGCGGGTACCGGCCGGGTTCAGCGACGCGCCAGATCCATCGCCTGGTCCAGCGCCCGCAGGAACCGGTTGACCGTCCCCCGGTCGCGCACCGCCAGCCGCAGCCACTCCTCGCCCAGCCCGGGGAAGGTGTCCCCACGCCGCACCGCGAACCCGAGGTCGCGCAGACGGTGTCGCACGGCGGCCGCCCCCGGCAGTCGTACGAGGACGAAGGAACCCTCGGCGGGCCCGACGACCCGGAGTCCGGACGAGGCGAACTCGCCCAGCCCGGCGACGAGATGGGCCCGGTCGGCGGCGATGCGGTGGGCCGCGTGGGCCGCCTCCGCGAGGGCCGGCGGTGCCACACAGGCCTCGGCGGCGGCGAGCGCGGGCGTGGAGACGGGCCACAGGGGCTGGGCGCACTCCAGCTCGGCGATGGTCTCCGGCGCGGCCAGGACGTAACCGATCCGCAGCCCGGCCAGCCCCCACGTCTTGGTCAGGCTGCGGAGCACCACCAGGCCGGGCACGTCCGTCCGCCCCGCCAACGCCTCCCGCTCACCCGGCACCGCGTCCATGAACGCCTCGTCCACCACCAACGTCCGCCCAGGACGGGCGAGTGCGGTGATGGAGGCGGCCGGGTGCAGTACCGAGGTCGGGTTGGTGGGATTGCCGACAACCACCAGGTCGGCGTCCTCGGGGACGGCGGCCGGGTCGAGGCGGAAGCCGTCCTCCTCCCGCAGCAGCACCCGGTCGACACTGAGGCCCGCGTCCCGCAGCGCCGCCTCCGGCTCCGTGAACTGCGGGTGCACGACGACCGGCCGGAGCACCTTCAGCGCCCGCGCCAGCAGCACGAACGCCTCCGCCGCCCCCGCCGTCAGCAGCACCCGCTCCACCGGCAGCCCGTGCCGAGCCGCCACCGCCGCCCGCGCGGCCCGTCCGTCCGGGTAGGCCGCGAGGGAGCCCAGCGACGCGGCGATCCGCTCCCGCAGCCACGTGGGCGGTGTGTCCGCGCGGACGTTCACCGCGAGGTCGACGAGCGCCGAACCGTCGTCACGGACCTCGGCGTCGCCGTGGTGCCGGAGGTCGTGTGCCTCAGTGTGCATGGGAGACCGCCACCTCCGCGTACCGCTCCATCACCAGATCCAGCAGCTCCGGCACCGGACCGAGGACGTCCGCCGACCGCACCTCGATCTCCGGGTGCGCCGCCGCCCAGCCCTCGGTCTGGTCCCGCACGCGCTCCGGCAGCACGCCCGAGAACAGGAAGTAGGGCAGGACGACGATCCGCCGCGCCCCCAGCTTCACGCACCGGTCGAGACCGCTGGGCACGTCCGGCGCCGCCAGCGACACGAACGCCGTCTCCACGCCCGCGAAACCCCGCCCCTCCCACAACAGCCGCGCCGCCCGGTGCACCTCGGCGTTGGCGTCCGGGTCGGTCGAGCCCCGCCCGACCAGCAGTACGGTCACCTCGGCCCGGTCACCGGGCGTGCGCCCCGCGGTGCCGAGCGCGTCGTCGAGCCGCTGCTCCAGCACGGACAGCAGCGCGGGGTGCGGGCCCAGCGGGCGGCCGCAGGTGTACGAGATCCCGGGGTGCCGCTCCTGCTCGGCGGCCAGCGCGGCCGGGATGTCACCCTTGGCGTGCCCGGCGGCCACCAGCATCAGCGGCACGGTGGCGAACCGCCTCACACCCCGCTCGACCAGCTCCGCGACGGCCTCGCCCAGCGGCGGCGAGGACAGCGCGAGGAAGCCGCCCGAGACGGGCAGTTCGGGATGGCGGCGCCCCAACTCCCGTACGAAGTCGCGGAACGCCTCGGCTCCCGCTTCGTCCCGGGTGCCATGACCGGCGATGAGCAGGGCGGGCGGCGGGGTGGTCACGATGACTCCTCGAAGGGTGGAACGGGGTGGCGCGGCAGGACGTCGCGTACGGCGGCACGGTCATGATGTCGCCCGTCCGGGCCGGGACGCCGGGCGACGGCACAGGTCGCCCGCGCCGGCCGGCCGTCGGCGGGTTCCGACTTCCGCTTCGGTACGAGGAGTTCTCCGCCGCGCGCGAGGGCTGCGGCCTCGGCGACCGACGGGGTGCCCAGCGCGGCGAGGGACGCGTCGGAGGGGTGCGGCGCCTCGACGGCGGCCAGCTCGTCGGCGGGGTAGATGACGAGGGGGACGCCGAGACGCGCGGCGGCCTGGACGATGCCGGGTTCGTCGGCCTTGGTGTCGACGGTGGCGAGTTCGGCGAGGGACCCGGGGGAGAGGCCGGCATCGCTCAGCGTGCCCTCGATCAGTGCGAGGACCTCGCCGACGGGGGCGCCCCTGGAGGCACCGACACCCACCACGAGGGCCCCGACCGCCTCCGCTCTCACCGGGCGACCCCGTCAGCGGTACGGCACCCCTCCACGAACCGACGGGCGACACCGGGCTCGGCCGCCCAGTGCGTGTGCAGATAGCTCGCGTGCACCCCTCGCCGCACGAACCCTTCGACCCGCTTCTCCGGCACCCGCATCCCCCAGGCGGGCAGGCCCCCCGCCCCGGGCTCCACGACCGTCCGATGGAACTCGTGCCCCCGCATCCGCGTCCCCGCCACCGCGAGCGAGCTGTCACTCAAGGCCACCGCGTCCCGGTAGCCGAGCGTCAGCCGCTCCGACATACGAGCGCCGGCTTCGAGGACCCCGCACATGGGCTGCCCGTCGAGCTCCCGGCACAGATACAGCAGCCCCGCACACTCGGCGGCGACCGGAGCCCCGCTGAGGGCGAACTCACCGATGGCCTTGCGCAGTGGCTCATTGGCGGACAGCTCGGCGGCGTACACCTCGGGGAACCCGCCGCCGATCACCAACCCGCGGGTCCCGTCCGGCAGTTGCTCGTCCCGCAGCGGATCGAAGGGAACGACGACGGCCCCGGCGGCGGTGAGCAGCTCGCTGTGCTCGGCGTAGGAAAAGGTGAAGGCGGGCCCACCCGCGACGGCTACAACCTCTTCAGTCCCGGCCGCCCCTCCCGGCCCGGCCGTCCCTTCCAGCCCGTCCGGCGTTTGAGGACGAGGCCCGAAGGGCCGATGGCGGGGGTCTGGGGGCGCAGCCCCCAGGGACGGGACGGGTAGGGGCGGCGGGGGCGAGGAAGCCAGCACCTCAGCCGCATCCCAGGCCGCACACGACAACGCCCCCGCACTACGCGCCAGCGAAACCAGCGCCTCCAGATCACACCCGTCCCGCACCTGCGCCGACATCGCGGCCACCGCGTCCACCGCCGCGCCCTGCCGCTCGGCAACCGGCACCAACCCCAGATGCCGCGACGGCGTATCCACCCGAGCCGTCCGCCGCAGCACCCCGAGCACAGGCACCCCGGCCGACTCCAACCCCTCCCGCAACAACTCCTCATGCCGATCGGAGGCCACCTTGTTCAGGATCACGCCCCCGACCCGCACCTCCGGATCCCAGGACACGAACCCGTGCACCAGCGCCGCCACGGACCGCGACTGCGACGACGCGTCGACGACCAGCACCACCGGCGCCCGGAGCAGCTTCGCCACATGCGCGGTGGACGCCAGCTCCCCCTGCCCGGCGGCCCCGTCGAACATCCCCATGACGCCCTCGACGACCGCGATGTCGCAGTCCCGCGCCCCGTGCAGGAACAACGGCCCGACCAGCTCGGGCCCGCACAGATACGCGTCGAGGTTCCGCCCCACCCGCCCGGTGGCGAGCGCGTGATACCCGGGGTCGATGTAGTCCGGCCCGACCTTGTGCGGGGACACGGCGAGCCCCCGCGCGGCGAGCGCGGCCATCAACCCCGTGGCGACGGTGGTCTTGCCGCTGCCGGACGACGGCGCGGCGATGACCAACCGGGGCACGGAAGCTGACGGGGACGGAGCCGGGGACGCGGGCGAGGACATCACCACTCGATACCCCGCTGCCCCTTCTGCCCGGCGTCCATGGGGTGCTTGACCTTGGACATCTCGGTCACGAGGTCGGCGAATTCGAGGAGCTTGTCGGGCGCGTTCCGCCCGGTGATGACGACATGCTGGGTTCCGGGCCGGTCACGCAGCACGTCGAGCACCTCGTCGACGTCGATCCATCCCCAGTGCAGGGGGTAGGCGAACTCGTCGAGGACGTAGAGCTTGTACGACTCGGCGGCCAGGTCCCGCTTGACCTGCTCCCAGCCCTCCCGGGCCTTCTCCTCGTTGCTGGAGTTGTCACCCTGGAGGTCGCGCTGCACCCACGACCAGCCCTCGCCCATCTTGTGCCAGTCGACGGTGCCGCCCTCGCCGCTGGCGCCCAGCACCCGCAGCGCGTTCTCCTCGCCGACCTTCCACTTGGCCGACTTGACGAACTGGAACACCCCGATCGGCCACCCCTGGTTCCAGGCGCGCAGCGCCATCCCGAAGGCCGCGGTGGACTTGCCCTTGCCCACCCCGGTGTGCACCATCACCAGCGGCCGATTACGACGCTGACGAGTCGTCAGTCCATCGTCCGGCACCACACTCGGCTGCCCCTGCGGCATTACGCGGCCCTCCTCTTCGATCCACCCTGCGATCCACTCTGAACATCCCTGACGAGACCGGCGATCGAGTCCGCCCGCAGCTCGTCCAGCGTCACCGCCGTACCGCCCAGCTCACCCGCCAGCTGCCCGGCGAGCCCCAGCCGCACGTACCCCGCCTCGCAGTCGACGACCACGGACGCGATCCCCTCGGCGGCGAACAGCCGCGCCGCCCGCCCGGCCAGGGCGACCGGCTCCGGCCCGCCGGTGGCCCGCCCGTCGGTCACCACGACGACCAGCGCCCGGCGCGCCGGGTCCCGCAGCCGCTCCACCCGAAGCACCTCGTGCGCCTTCAGCAGCCCCGCCGCGAGCGGCGTGCGCCCTCCGGTCGGCAGCGACTCCAGCCGCACCGCCGCCGCGTCCACCGACGAGGTCGGCGGCAGGGCGACCTCCGCGCCCGTCCCGCGGAACGTCACCAGCCCCACCTTGTCCCGCCGCTGATACGCGTCCAGCAGCAGCGACAGCACCGCCCCCTTCACGGCGCTCATCCGCTGCCGCGCCGCCATCGACCCCGAGGCGTCGACCACGAACAGCACGAGGTTCCCTTCGCGTCCTTCCCGGGTCGCCTGCCGCAGGTCGTCACGCCGCACGACCAGTCCCGGCCCCGACCGCCCCCGAGTCCGCTGATGCGGCGCCGCGGCGTGCACGGTCGCCGCCAGGTGCAGCTTGGTCAGCGCCCCCCGGGGCCGTCGCGCCCCGGTCGTGCGCCCGTGCTCGGTCCGTGCCCGCGAACGCCGCCCCGCGGCACCCTCGCCGAGACCGGGCACGCTGAGCACCTTGGTCCGGAAGGGCTCCGAAGCCCGCACGGGCTGCTGCTCCCCGGCATGTGGGGCCTGCGCCTGCGGCTGCCCGTCCGCGGCGGACTCGGGCTGGGCGCCCGTGTCACCGCCCTGCGGCCCGTCCGCCCCGTCCGGGCCGGAAGGCGGCTGCCCGCCACCCCCGCCGGGCCCGTCCGGATCGGGATCCTCGTCGCTCTCGTTCTCGCTCTCGCCTTCGTTCGCGTTCTCGTTCCGACTCTCGTCGTCGCCGGCGAACTCCTCCAGCGTCTCGTCGAGCTTGTCCTCGTCGAGTCCCGGAGCGTCGAAGGGATTGCGCCGCCTGCGGTGCGGCAGCGCGAGCAACGCCGCCTGCCGGACGTCCTCGGCCGCCACGTCGGTCCGCCCGGCCCACGCGGCCAGCGCGGTCGCCGTACGCGCCATCACGATGTCGGCCCGCATGCCGTCCACCTCGAAGGCCGCGCAGGTCGCCGCGATCTGCCGCAGCGCCCCGTCACCGAGCCGCACCGACGGCAACAACTCCCGTGCCGTGGCGATGCGTTGACGTACCTCGGCTTCCTCGTCCGCCCAGCGCGCGGCGAAGCCGGCCGGGTCGTCGTCGTAGGCGAGGCGCCGGCGTACGACCTCCACCCGCTGGTCGGGCTCCCGCGAGGCCGCGACCTCGACGGTCAGCCCGAACCGGTCGAGCAACTGCGGCCGCAGCTCGCCCTCTTCGGGGTTCATGGTGCCCACGAGGAGGAACTTCGAGGCGTGCCGTACGGAGACACCCTCCCGCTCGACGTACGACGCGCCCATCGCGGCCGCGTCGAGGAGCAGGTCGACCAGGTGGTCGTGGAGGAGGTTGACCTCGTCGACGTAGAGGATCCCGCGGTGCGCGTCCGCGAGCAGGCCGGGCTCGAAGGCCTTCACGCCCTCCGACAGGGCCCGCTCGATGTCCAGCGCGCCCACCAGCCGGTCCTCGGAGGCGCCGACGGGCAGCTCGACCATACGGGCGGGCCGCTCGGCCCCCGCTCCCGGCTCGTGCGGCCCGTCCGGGCACCCGGCGTCCGGTCGCGCGGGATCGCACGAGAAACGGCAGCCGGGGACGACCGGGACCTCCGGCAGCAACGCCGAAAGCGCCCGTACCGCCGTCGACTTGGCCGTGCCCTTCTCACCGCGCACCAGCACTCCGCCGACCGCCGGTGACACGGCGTTCAGCAGCAGCGCGAGCCGCAGGTCGTCCTGGCCGACAACGGCCGTGAAGGGGAAGGGTGTGCTCATGCGGGCGCTCCCGGTGGAATGAAAGGCAGTCCTTGCGGCGCTCCCGACTCGATGAGCCGCCAGAGCGCGTCGGTGTCCGCGTGCTGTTCGATCAGGTCGCCGAGCCGGTCGAGCTGCTCCTCGCGCAGCGCGGCGAACGACGTGTCGGGGGCCGGCACGAAGCGCCGGCCCGCGGCGGCCGCCACCTCGCGCAGAAAGGCCCGCCGGAAACCGTCCGACTCCAGCGAGCCGTGCCAGTGCGTGCCCCAGGTCTGACCGACCCGGCACCCGTCGAGGAAGGATTCACCCCCGCTGACATCGGCGACCCCGTGATGGATCTCGTACCCCTCGACCCGCTCCCCGAGGGCCTCCCCGACGGGCCGGGTGAGGGTCTTCTCGCGGGCGAACCGCACCCGCAGGGGAAGGACTCCGAGCCCTTCGACATGCCCTCGCCGACTCTCGACCTCGTCCTCGATGTGCTCACCGAGCACCTGGAAGCCGCCGCAGATGCCGAGGATCGGCCGCCCCTCGGCGGCCCTGCGCACCAGGGCCTGCGCGAGCCCCCGCTCGCGGAGCCACTCCAGCGCGCGCACGGTTCCCCGGGTGCCGGGGAGCACCACCAGATCCGCGTCGGCCAGCTCCTCCGGCCGGTCCACGAACCGCACGACGACACCCGGCTCGGCGGCCAGGGCGTCCACGTCGGTGAAGTTGGACATCAGCGGGACGGCACAGACGGCGACCCGCAGCACGTCCTCGCCGACGGGCGGCGCGACGACGGACTCCCGCACCGTCCCGCGCAGGGAGACCCGCAGCCCGTCCTCCTCGTCGATGCCGAGCCCGTGCCGGAAGGGCAGCACGCCGTAGGTGTGCCGGCCGGTGAGGCCGTGCAGCATGTCGAGCCCGGGTTCGAGCAGCGACACATCTCCCCGGAACTTGTTGACGAGGAACCCGGCGATGAGCTCCTGGTCCTCGGGGGAGAGGAGGGCCACGGTCCCGAAGAACGAGGCGAAGACGCCGCCGCGGTCGATGTCGCCCACCACCAGCACGGGCAGCCGCGCGCTGCGTGCGATGCCCATGTTGACGATGTCGGTTCGCCGCAGATTGATCTCGGCCGGAGAGCCGGCCCCCTCACAGATCACCGCGTCATACGTGCCCCGCAGTTCGGCGAGACAGTCGAGCACCGTCCCGAGCAGCGCCTGCTGCCGCCCCCCGTGGTACCCGCGTGCGCTGAGCTCGCCGACGGGCTTGCCCAGCAGCACGACCTGACTGCTCCGCTCGCCACCGGGCTTGAGCAGCACGGGGTTCATCAGCGCGGTCGGCTCCACGCGGCACGCCTGCGCCTGCATGGCCTGCGCCCGCCCGATCTCGGCACCCTCGCGCGTCACGAACGAGTTGAGGGACATGTTCTGCGCCTTGAAGGGCGCGACCTTGACCCCCTGCCGCACCAGCCACCGGCAGATCCCGGCGGTGACAACACTCTTGCCCGCGTCCGAGGTGGTGCCGGCGACGAGAAGCCCCCCGCCCGTCATGACGTACGTCCCTTCGCGATACGGCGCCCGGCGGCACAGACGCCGAGCGCCAGCCATCCGACGCGCTTCGACAGCCGTACGGCCCTGTCGATGTCCTGGACGGAGACGGCGCGCCCCGCCCCGTTGAGCACGGGCCGGTGCTCGACCCGCCCGCCGTACGACAGCGTCCCGCCCAGCCGCACCCCGAGCGCCCCCGCGAACGAGGCCTCGACGGGCCCGGCGTTGGGGCTCGGGTGCCGACCGGCATCGGCCCGCCAGGCCCGTACGGCTCCCCGGGTGTCACCTCCGGCGACGGCGGCGAGTACGGCGGTCAGCCGGGCCCCCGGCCACCCCGCCACGTCGTCGAGCCGCGCCGAAGCCCACCCGTACCGGCGGTACTTGGGCGACTTGTGGCCCACCATGGCGTCGAGCGTGTTCACGGCCCGGAACCCGAGGAGCCCCGGCACCCCGCCGACGGCCCCCCACACCAGAGCGCCCACCACCGCGTCGGAGGTGTTCTCGGCGACGGACTCCACGACCGCCCGCGCGATCCCGTCCGCGTCCAGCGCCTGCGGATCCCGCCCGCACAGATGCGGCAGCCGCGCCCGCGCGCCGTCGACGTCCCCCGCCTCCAGGGCGCGCCCGATCGTCCGGGCCTCCCGGGCCAGCGAAGTCCCCCCGACCACCGCCCAGGTGGCGGCGCCGGTCAGCGCGACGGACGCGGCGGGGGACGTACGTACGACACGGGCGGCGACGACACCCAGCGCCACGGCGCCACCGGCGCACACGGCGGTGTGCACCGCACCCCGCGCGCGGTCGTCGCGCCACAACACTCTTTCCACGGCGCCGGCGGCACGTCCGAACGCGGCGACCGGATGCCCCCGGCGAGGGTCGCCGAGCAGCAGATCACCGAGAAGCCCGGCGGCGGCGCCGTACGCGAAGACGCGATCGGCTCGCATCGGGGTCAGCCGACCGTGGGGTCAGACGAGGGTCTGGTACTGCGTGTCGATCGGCAGGCGAGCATCGCGTTCTGTCCTCACTCAGGGTGTCCACGCCCTGGTTCGACGAGACCGGCGGCGAGAGTTCCTGGCTCCCGGGGCTTTCTACCCCGGTGACAGTGGCGGGACCGCGCCGGATTCGCACCGGCTTCCTCTTCTGCCGCCGTAGTTGGCTCCGGAAGTCCACCATGGGGTTGGAAGGGCCGTCAACTTGCCGTTGACCTGCGACGGGAGAGTGTGCGAAGGCCCACACAGGCGTGAGGTGCGGGACGGCGATCCGTCCCGCACCTCGGGGGTTTCAGGCGTCGTGCGCGCTGTGCGTCGGGCCGTCAGGCCACGATCAGGTAGATCCCGTAGCCCACGGCCGCCGCGCATGCCGCGAAGCACGCGTAAGCGCCCGTGACCGCGAGTGCGGCCGAGTCGCCCTGGGCCACGGCCCGTTCGCGGCGGGACAGGCCCGAGATGCCGAGGGTGAACAGGCCCACGAGGGCCACCGTGACCACGAGGCTGACGCCGAAGACGGAGCCGAGAGCCGCCCAGTCGATCTTCATGCTTCTTCTTCCTTGAGTACCGGGAGGAGTAACCGGGCGGGGGTCAGACCGTGGCCTGCGAGGGCGTGGGCTCGGAGGACGGGGCCGGGATGGTGGCCGAGAGCTCCTCGGTCGTGGTGCCCACGGGGGGCGGGGTCACGGCCGCCATGGCCGTGGTCACCACGCCGGCCGGCTCCTCGGTCTCGTTGACGTTGGTGTGGTCGATGACCTCACGGCGGGAGATCTTCCAGATCGCGGCGCTGGAGCCGACCAGGAAGACCGCGACCAGGGCCGTGCCCCAGGCGCCGAAGCCCGTCACGTACTCCGCGAGCGCGCCGACCAGGGCGGCGGCCGGGAGCGTCAGACCCCAGGCGACGAACATCCGGGTGGCCGTCGACCAGCGGACCACGCCGCCCTTGCGGCCGAGGCCCGCGCCCATCACCGCGCCGGAGACGGAGTGCGTGGTGGAGAGGGAGAAGCCGAGGTGGGAGGAGGCCAGGATGACGGTGGCCGCGCTGGTCTGGGCGGCGAAGCCCTGCTGCGGCTGAAGGTCGGTCAGGCCCTTGCCCATGGTGCGGATGATGCGCCAGCCGCCGAGGTAGGTGCCGAGCGCGATGGCCAGGCCCGCGGAGAGGATGACCCACATGGGCGGGTCGGAGTCGGGCGCCAGGGTGCCGCCGGCGACCAGCGCGAGGGTGATGATGCCCATCGTCTTCTGCGCGTCGTTGGTGCCGTGGGCGAGGGAGACCAGACCGGCGGAAGCTATCTGGCCGGCGCGGTAGCCCTTCTTGCTGGCGTCGCCGTCGGCCTTCTTGCCGAGGGAGTAGGTCAGGCGTGTGGCGAGCAGCGCCGCGATGCCCGCGACCAGCGGGGCGGCGATGGCCGGGATCAGCACCTTGGTGACGAGCACGTCGCCGTGGACCGCACCCATGCCGGCCGAGGCGATGGTGGCGCCGATCAGGCCGCCCATCAGGGCGTGCGAGGAGCTGGAGGGCAGGCCCACCAGCCAGGTGAGCAGATTCCAGAGGATCGCGCCGACCAACGCGGCGAAGATGACCTCGGGACGGATGCCGGTCTCGTCGACGAGACCCTTGGAGATCGTGTTGGCGACCTCCACGGAGAGGAAGGCGCCTACAAGGTTCAGCACGGCGGACATGGCCACCGCGACCTTGGGCTTGAGCGCACCGGTCGAGATGGTTGTGGCCATCGCGTTGGCGGTGTCGTGGAAACCGTTCGTGAAATCGAACGCGAGTGCGGTTACCACCACAATCGCGAGGATCAGCGAGAAGTTTTCCATTTACCCAGGCAATCGTTCGAGGTCATCGGTCGGTTGACCGTAGGAAACCTGAGTGAACGGAAGGTGAACTGAGGCAGGCCGCACGGTGTCCGTAGCAGGGGGTTGTTCCGCCGGAAGCGGAGGTTCCCGCTCCGCTGGCCCCATCGGTCACCGTGCGACCCCAGGCGCCGCAAGGCTCAGTAGCCTCGGGCGAACTTCCTCAGCTGGGTCATGGACCCGTTGAAGAGATTCTGGTCACCCGGCAGGCTGCCGCTGCCGTTGTCGTACTGCCAGATGGTCCAGAACTGCCATCCGGCCGGTAGTGCCCCCGCGGTCGCGGAGTCGTAGCGCGCTATCCACAGCGCGTGGTTCGAGGCGAAGGCGCGGCTGGCGCCGGTGCAGGTGTTCCACCAGTGGGTGGTGGTGTAGATCACCGGACGGCGCCCGGTGAGCCGCTTCACCTCCTTGCTGAAGGACTGGATCCAGCCGACCATCTTCACCTTGCTCAGTCCGTAGCACTTGTGCTTGCTGTACGGGTTGTACTCGATGTCCAGCGCGGGCGGCAGGGTCCAGCCGTCCGACCGCCAGCCGCCGCCGTTGCGTACGAAGTGCGCGGCCTGCGTCCTGCCCGACGACTTGTCCGGCAGTGCGAAGTGGTACGCGCCGCGGATCAGGCCCGCGTTGCGGGAGCCGTTGTACTGCTGGCCGAAGTACGGGTTGCGATAGGTGTGGGACTCGGTCGCCTTGACGTAGACGAACTTGGCGCCCTTCCCCTTGGAGCTCTGCCAGTCGACGTTCTTCTGGTGGGACGAGACGTCATGGCCCTTGGGTTTGCCGGCCGCCGCGGCCGGTATCTCCACCAGTGCGGTTCCCCCAAGGGCGAGCGCCGCCACGGATGCCGCTATGAGGCGGGAGCGGTGACGGGACGGTTTGCGATCACGGGCCATATTTCCCCCCGGAATGGCTGCGTGCACGACAAATCCCCCAGAGATTACTGGAAGATCGTTGAATGCTGATCGATCTCAGGCCAAGAGGTGGGAGAGGTGGATATCCCACCTTATGCACCCTTCCGGACGCCGGTCCTCCGCCCTAAAGTGCCCCGGCTCGGCGGCGACTTGAGGCCGTGCCGTCGCCGCGCCTGGCAGGATCGCCGCATGGCTGAGGAGCAGCGGGACCGGCGGGGCGCGCGGGATGCGCGGGAGGGCGAACCGGAAGCGGGGGAGCCGTGGGGCAGGAGTGTGCGCCCCGAGGAGGCGGATGCCTGGGAGGCGCTCGTGGCGACGGCTCGCCGGACCGTGTCCGACGGGCTGGTCGTCGGCACGTCCGGGAACGTCTCGGTGCGGGTCGGTGACACGGTGCTGGTCACGCCGTCGGGGGTGCCGTACGACCGGCTGACGCCGGACGATGTGACCGGGGTCGACCTGGATGGCGGGCGGGTGCTGGGCGCGCTGGTGCCGACGAGTGAGCTGCCCATGCACCTCGCCGTCTACCGCGCCACCGATGCCGGGGCCGTCGTCCACACCCACGCGGTCCACGCCACGGCCGTCTCGACCCTGGTGCCCGAGCTCCCGTTGATCCACTACATGGCCGGCGCCCTCGGCGGACCCGTCCGGGTTGCCCCGTATGCGACGTACGGCACGGCGGAGTTGGCCGAGAACATGCTCCGGGCCCTCACCGACCGCACCGCCTGCCTCCTCCAGAACCACGGCACGATCGCCTACGGCGCGACCCTGGACCAGGCCTACGACCGCACGGCGCAGCTGGAGTGGATGTCCCGCCTGTGGCTCACGGCGTCCTCGGTGCCCGGCCTGTCGCCGGCCCTGCTGTCGGAGGCGCAGGTGGCGGAGGCGGGGGAGCGGTTGCGGGGGTACGGGCAACGAGGGTGACCTTCTGCGATGCCGGTCCAGGCATTTTCAGCCCGTCCGGCGTTTGAGGACGAGGCCCGCAGGGCCGACAGCGGGGTCTGGGGGCGGCAGCCCCCAGGGATGGGACGGGTAGGGGCGGCGGGGGCGAGGAAAATGCGGCGCCCCCCATCCCGGCCCTCACTCCGAGTCGCCCTCCCACTGGCCGCGCCCCCCGTCCGCCCGGACACTGGACAGGTGCGCACAGTCAAAGCGACGGCCGCAGCCGTCACCGTGGCTCTGGCCGCCGGCGCCGCGAGCGTCGCCGCCGGACGGTTCGCCAGTGGCGCCGCACTGACGGCGCCCGCCGGCCGGCCCCTGCCCACCGAACCCCGGCTCACCGTGCACGCCACGGCCGCCGGCCAGATCGCCCTCACCCGCGACCTCGCCTCCCTGCGGCCGGGCACCTACGGCCTCTCCGGCGACGGCTCCCACGCGGTCGTCGGACCCGTCCTCGCCGCGGCGAAGCACTCCGCCGACACCGTCGTACGCCGCCTGGAACGCGTCACCCACGGCGACCTCCAGCCCGGCGACAGCGTCTGGCTCACCCCGAACGTCTACGTAGGCAACCCGAGCGCCGCCCTCGGCCTCGACCACGCCGACATCGACATCCCCGGCGAACTCGGCTCCCTGCCCGCCTGGTTCGTCCCCGGCGCACGGGACACCTGGGTCATCGCGGTGCACGGTCTCGGCACCACCCGCGAACAGGCCATGAACGTCATGGAGTTCCTCAGCGGCCGCCACTTCCCGGTCCTCGCCCTCGCCTACCGCGGCGACCTCGGCGCACCCCGTCCGCCGGACGGACTGAACCACCTCGGCGAGACCGAGTGGCGCGACCTGGACGCGGCGATGCGCTACGCCGTGCGGTACGGCGCCAAGCAGCTCGTCCTGCTCGGCTGGTCCACCGGCGCCACGATGGCGCTGCGCGCCGCCGCGCACTCGGGTCTCCGTGACCGGGTCTCCGGCCTCGTACTGGACTCCCCGGTCCTCGACTGGGAAGCCACCCTGCGCGCCCTCGCCAGGGCCCGCCACACGCCGAGCGCGCTCCTGCCGCTCGCGGTGCGCGCGGCACAGGGCCGTACCGGCCTGAGCGCCGACCGCTTCACCGGCGACGGCGCCGCCGGCCGGCTCACCGTGCCGACCCTGGTCTTCCACGGCCCCGACGACCGGGTGGCCCCCTGGACCCTCTCGCGTCGCCTCGCCGACGCCCACCCCAACCTGGTGGCCCTCCGCACGGTCGAGGGTGCCCCCCACGCCGCCATGTGGAACGCCGACCCGGAGTCCTACGAGGAATCCCTGCGCCGCTTCATGACACCGCTCATGTGACGCCGCCGACGTGCCACCGCCGGCGCGCGGGCGACACCGGTCCCGCGGATTCCGTTTAACCCCGTACCACTGGCCGGTTATGCGCCTCTTGCCGCCCACGAGACCCCGTGCGTTGGCCATCCCCGTAGCCCCTCGTGACATTCCGTTTGGGTTTTCGGACCGTCAACCGGAAGACTGCACCCGTGACGTCCCGTATCCCGCGCGACTCCAGGCTTCGACTCGTCCGCCCGCGACCCCTGGCCGCCGCCCCCAGAGCCGTGAACCAGCGGCGCCCACGCCGCCCCGCACCGCGCCCCCCGGAGGGCACACCGGCCCGGGCGGAGCTGGCCAGAATGGCTCGCTCAGGACTGGCCGCCGCGGCCCGTGTCGCCCACTGGGCGGACGCCGAGCTGCGCCCCGGCCGGGACGGCGCGAGCCCCGACGGCAAGGGCACCCTCTCCGACGCGACCGCCGAACGCGCCGCCCGGGACCTCGGCCTGACCGCCGCTCAGGTCCGCGCCGACTGGGACACCGCGCGGCTCGCCGGCCTCGTCGAGGTGCACGGCGACAGCGCCCGCCCCGGTTGGCGGCTGCGCGCCTGGGACCGCGACGACAGCGCCGTGCTGCGCGGCTGGGTCGCCCTCTTCGACGCCTGGTCGCTCGCCCACCCGGAACCGGAGCAGCACCCCCACGGCGCCGTGGCCGACGTCGTCTCGGCCCTGCCCCAGGTGCTCTCCTTCCTCCAGCTGTCCGCCGGGCCCGTCCCCGTCGAGCAGCTCCTGGACCTGCTGGAGCAGCGGGTCACCGAACTGCGCACCGAACGCTGCGAGATCCCCTACGGTCCGCAGCCCGAGCCGCTCCCCGACACGACCCCCGCCGAGGACACGCCTCTCGCCCCGCTCCTCGACTGGGCCCTGCACGCTCTCGCCTCCGTCGGTGCCCTCACCTACGGCGACGGACAGGCCACCCTCACCCCGCTCGGCAGCTGGGCGGTCTGGGTCAAGCTGGAGCAGATCTGCGTCGCCGCCCAGAGCCCCGCCGGGAACATCGAGCAGGCGGCCGAGGACATGCTCCGCGGCTGCGCCCAGCTCCGCCCGAACGCCGCCCGCGACGAGTACCGCGCCTGGCTCGCCGCCCGCCCCGTCGGCAGTGCCGTCACCGAACTGCTCGCCGCCGCCCGGGGCGAGGACGCCCTGCTGCGCGGCCTCGCCTTCGAGGCGCTGCGGGTCGTCGGCGCCCCCGCCGAGCCCGACGTACGCGCCGTCGCCGACCAGCCCACCCTGCGGCCGTACGCCCTGCTGTGGCTCGCCGAGCACGACGGCATCGACCCCGAGGACGCGCACGAGGCGCTCACCCGCGAAGAGGCCACCTGGCTCTGGGTCGACACCGCCGCCGCCGTCGCCGACCACGGCGAGGCCCCGATGCTCGTACGGCACCTGGAGTCCGCGGTGCAGCCGACGGTGCCGATGCTCCTCGACGAGGTGCGCGCCGTCGGTCACCCCCGCACCGTGCAGGTCCTGGTCGCGCTCGCCGCCGCCCACCCCGACCCCGCCCTCGCGAGGGCCGTACGCCGCGCCGCCTTCCAGGTGCACACCGGCGGGAGCTGAGCGGGACCGGCGCTCAGCCCTTGATCTCGGGGGCGTAGGTGCCGAAGCTCCACACATTGCCCTCGACGTCCCGGGCCATGTAGTCCCGTGAGCCGTAGTCCTGGTCGGTCGGGGGCATCAGGATCTCCGCGTCCCGCTCCACGGCCCGCCGGTGGTGTGCGTCGACGTCGTCCACGACGACGTACACCCCGGTCGTGCCCGCGCCCTTCATCACCTTGTCGAAGGCGCTGCCGGTGCCCTTGCCGCCGAGCATCACCGCGCCGTTGCCCTGTGCCAGCTCGGCGTGGGCCACCGAGCCGTCCTCGCCCTCGTACACCGCCAGCGCCGTGAACCCGAAGGCCTCCGTGAGCTGTTCGATCGCCGCCTTCGCGTCCGCGTAGAGCAGCGTCGGGTAGATGCTCGGACGCCCATCGCTCGTGCCTGCCATGCCGATCACTCCTTTGTGACCCTTGTGCGCCATTGCCGCAGTTGCTGCCATTGGCCGGGAATTCCACCCAGCGCCAAGTGTGACAGCGACCACTGACAACGGCCGGTCGTGCCGGGCTCGACAGAGGGGGGCGGACGAACGTGCCGTACATCACGGTGAGGCGCTCGAACACCCGAACCCAGAAAAAGTGCTTGCACGGCCCCGTTAGACTGGCCTCATGGCCATTCTCCTCGCGCATTAGACGGCGGGAACGTCCTCAGCCGCCCATCCCGCCACCTACCCCCGCCCTGGAGTCTGTCCGTGATCTCCGCCTCCGGTATCGAGTTGCGCGCCGGTGCGCGCGTCCTCATCGAGTCCGCGACCTTCCGCGTCGCCAAGGGTGACCGCATCGGCCTCGTCGGCCGCAACGGCGCCGGCAAGACGACCCTCACCAAGTGCCTCGCCGGCGAGGGCATCCCCGCCGGCGGCAACATCACCCGCTCCGGCGAGGTCGGCTACCTCCCGCAGGACCCCCGCACCGGCGACCTCGACATCCTCGCCCGCGACCGCATCCTCTCCGCGCGCGGCCTCGACGTACTGATCCGCAAGATGCGCGACAACGAACAGCGCATCGCCAACGGCCAGGGCGCCACCCGCGAGAAGGCGCTGAAGCAGTACGAGCGCCAGGAGACGGAGTTCCTCACCAAGGGCGGGTACGCCGCCGAGGCCGAGGCCGCCACCATCGCCGCCGCGCTGAACCTGCCCGACCGCGTGCTCGGCCAGCCCCTGCACACGCTCTCCGGCGGTCAGCGCCGCCGTATCGAGCTCGCCCGCATCCTGTTCTCGGACGCGGACACCCTGCTGCTCGACGAGCCGACCAACCACCTCGACGCCGACTCGATCGTCTGGCTGCGCGACTACCTGAAGACCTACCGCGGCGGCTTCATCGTGATCTCCCACGACGTCGACCTGGTCGAGACGGTCGTCAACAAGGTGTTCTACCTGGACGCCAACCGTGCCCAGATCGACGTCTACAACATGGGCTGGAAGCTCTACCAGCAGCAGCGCGAGGCCGACGAGAAGCGCCGCAAGCGCGAGCGGCAGAACGCCGAGAAGAAGGCCGCCGCGCTGCACTCGCAGGCCGACAAGATGCGCGCCAAGGCGACCAAGACCGTCGCCGCGCAGAACATGGCCAAGCGCGCCGACCGGCTGCTCGCCGGGCTCGAAGCGGTACGGGTCTCCGACAAGGTCGCCAAGCTCCGCTTCCCGGAGCCCGCGCCCTGCGGCAAGACCCCGCTGACCGCCGAGGGCCTGTCGAAGTCGTACGGCTCCTTGGAGATCTTCACCGACGTCGACCTGGCCGTCGACAAGGGCTCCCGGGTCGTCATCCTCGGCCTCAACGGCGCCGGCAAGACCACCCTGCTCCGGCTCCTCGCCGGCGCAGAGCAGCCGGACACCGGCGCTGTCATCCCCGGCCACGGCCTCAAGATCGGCTACTACGCCCAGGAGCACGAGACCCTGGACCCCGACCGCACGGTCCTGGAGAACATGCGCTCGTCCGCCCCCGACCTGGACCTCGTCGAGGTCCGCAAGGTGCTCGGCTCGTTCCTGTTCTCCGGCGACGACGTCGACAAGCCCGCCGGGGTCCTCTCCGGCGGCGAGAAGACCCGCCTCGCTCTCGCCACCCTCGTGGTGTCGTCGGCGAACGTCCTGCTCCTCGACGAGCCGACCAACAACCTCGACCCGGCCAGCCGCGAGGAGATCCTCGGCGCGCTGCGCACCTACAAGGGCGCGGTCGTGCTCGTCACCCACGACGAGGGCGCCGTGGAGGCGCTCCAGCCGGAGCGGATCATTCTGCTGCCGGACGGCGTGGAGGACCTGTGGGGCGCCGACTACGCGGATCTCGTCGCCCTGGCTTGATCGAATGCGTGATCAACAGCGTATGGATCATTCGGCCCATCGGTGATCCATCATCTGTGTGAGATCTCCTCGTACCGAGGTGTGTACTACATCGATTTCGCGGCCGAGTCCCTTATCGACAAGGGCTCGGCCGCTGTACGACTCTGACCTGGGACTTCGCAGAAGAACCCGTTCGGCCGTACGGACAATTCTCTGCGGAATCGCTGATTCCCCTTGTGGGGATGTGCTCCTGTCGTCAAAACCGTGTCTCACGGACCTTGCCGAATGGGTGGCCATGAAGCCCCGGAGGGGTGATCATGAGGAGACCAGAGCGCACTTCCCATGAGGAGGCACGGGTGGCCGAGACTCTGAAGAAGGGCAGCCGGGTAACCGGCGCCGCGCGCGACAAGCTCGCGGCAGACCTGAAGAAGAAGTACGACTCCGGTGCGAGCATTCGGGCGCTGGCCGAGGAAACCGGCCGCTCGTATGGCTTCGTACACCGGATGCTCAGCGAGTCGGGCGTCACGCTTCGTGGGCGTGGCGGCGCGACACGAGGCAAGAAGGCCGCAGGCTGATCGCGGGCGGCTCATTGGCTTCGATGGTGGCCACCCGGTCGGTCGGCTGATCGGCCGGGTGGTTACTGTGCAGTCACTTAGGGGTGCCCTTCCGGGCATCCCGTGATGACCGCACTCATCGGAGGCGCCCCATGGCTTCGCCCGACCAGGAACACGCACCCCTGCTCGACAAGAACGGCGTACGGCTCACCGTCGACGGCGCGATCGCCACGGTGACGCTGACCAACCCGACCAAGCGCAATGCGCAGAGCCCCGCCATGTGGCGGACGCTCGCCGAGGCCGGGCGCGCCGTGCCGGGCAGTGTGCGGGTGGTCGTGCTGCGCGGTGAGGGCAAGTCCTTCTCCGCCGGGCTCGACCGGCAGATGTTCACGCCCGACGGGATCGAGGGCGAGCCCTCGTTCATCGAACTCGCACGCAGCAGCGACGGCGAACTCGACGCTGCCATCGCCGAGTTCCAGGAGGGCTTCACCTGGTGGCGGCGTAACGACGTCGTGTCCATCGCCGCCGTACAGGGCCATGCCATCGGGGCGGGCTTCCAGCTCGCGCTCGCCTGTGACGTGCGCGTCGTCGCGGACGACGTGCAGTTCGCCATGCGTGAGACCAGCCTCGGGCTGGTGCCGGACCTGACGGGTACCCACCCGCTGGTCGGGCTGGTCGGATACGGCCGTGCGCTGGAGATCTGCGTCACGGGGCGCTTCGTGCTGGCCGAGGAGGCCGTCAGCAGTGGGCTGGCCAACCTCGCGGTGCCCGCCGACCAACTCGACGACGCCGTACGGGATCTGGCCGGGGCGATCGTGACCGCGCCGCGGGATGCGGTGATCGAGACCAAGGCGCTGCTCCGTGGTGCCGTGGACCGCACCTACGACGAGCAGCGCGGCGCCGAGCGGGCCGCGCAGGCACGACGGCTGCGGGATCTGGCCGGCCTCGGCGAATGAGGCAGGCGCTGATCAGCCGACGGCCGTGATCAGTACCGCGACCGTCGGGCGATCGGCCAGCGCCTCTCCCACCCACTCGCGGACCTCCCGGGCCACCTCCACGGACCGGCGGTCCGCGCTCACCGCGATCTCCACGCGCACGTGACGGCGCGGCAGGGCGGCCTCGTCCTGCCGCTCCTCGATGTGCACGGCACGGCCCAACCCGCCCAGAGTTCCCGTCAGCCCGGTCACGCCCGGTACCGCCAGGGCCGCGGCGGCGACGCGCTCCTCGTCGGGGCTCCCGGGCTCGGGG
Organism: Streptomyces viridochromogenes; assembly: GCF_001270495.1. Lineage (GTDB taxonomy): Bacteria > Actinomycetota > Actinomycetes > Streptomycetales > Streptomycetaceae > Streptomyces > Streptomyces viridochromogenes_A. Next base: position 22,092 of record NZ_LGUR01000184.1, on the reverse strand, counting down.
GCCCGCGTCGGCTCGGGCTGCCGTACGGGAGGGGGTTCCGCGTCCTCGTCGAGCAGGGACGTCACCCGTAGGTCCACCTCGGTCACTGTCAGGCCAAGACCTTCCGTGGCCGCGGTGGCCAGCAGGCCACGCAGCCGATCCGCCGTCGTGGGCAGCGCCTCGGCCGCCGTCGCCGCGAAGTCCGCCGTCACCCGCAGGGGGCCCGGTGGCAGGGCGCTCGGCGGGGGCGGTACGGCCGCCTCGCCCGTGTCCTCCGGGTCGGCGAGGGCGATCCGCAGCACGTCCAGCCGTACGCCGTGCATGTCCTCGGCCGCGCGCCGCAGCACCGCCTCGGCCGCCCTCTCGGAGATCCACACGCCGTCGCGCGCACCGCCCAGTGGCAGCAGTCTGCCGAGCCCCAGCTGATTCCGGACTGCCTGCGTCAACCGATCCGCCGTCGTCATTCCTCCAGCCTGCCCCATCCCTGGCGCGGAATCGCGCAACCGTGCTTACGGTGGTCAAGGGACGACAACCGAAAAGGACGAACGGCCATGACTGAGACGACGGAGCAGAACCGGGGGACAGAGACCGAGGGCCCAACCTCACGCAGGACCCAGGTGACCAAGCGCGGTGGGGGAGACCCCGGCGCCAGGGGCCGGACGACCATCGCGGACGGCGTCGTGGAGAAGATCGCCGGGATGGCCGCACGCGATGTGGACGGCGTGCACGCCATGGGCAGCGGGCTGTCGCGGACCTTCGGGGCCGTGCGCGACCGGGTGCCGGGCGGGACGACGAAGTCGGTGTCACGGGGAGTGAAGGCCGAGGTCGGCGAGGTACAGGCCGCGCTCGACCTGGAGATCGTCGTCGAGTACGGCGTGTCGATCGCCGACGTGGCCCGGGACGTGCGCGAGAACGTGATCACCGCCGTCGAGCGGATGACCGGCCTCGAAGTCGTCGAGGTCAACATCGCGGTGAGTGATGTGAAGCTGCCCGAGGAAGAGGAAGAGGAGCCGGAGCGCCGGATCCAGTGATGCGCCGGTGACCGAAGGACGCAGCGGCGGGGAGTTGCCGAGGAGCTGAGGAGCGCACCATGAGCATGGCCGTGGTCGGCATGATCGCCGGCATGGCACTGGGCTTCGCCGGGTATTTCGGCGGATTCGGCGCCTTCCTTCTGGTGGCGGCCCTGGGCGCCGTCGGGTTCGTCGCCGGACGGTTCCTGGAAGGGGACTGGGAGCTGGGCGACTTCTTCCGGCAGCGTGACGAACGGCGGCGGTGACCTCGGTGAGCGGTGGGGCCATGGAACTCCACGGAGCGCCGTTCACAGTCCCACCCGGTGAGCGCGGGGCGACCCGTATCGCCGACCGGGTCGTCGCGAAGATCGCCTCACAGGCCGCTCGCGAGGCGGTCGGGGAGTTGCCCAAGGACGCCGCCCGGCCGTACGCCGACGTCGTCGTCCGCCCTCAGGCGGCGGAAGGGAGACCCGTCGACGCCGCCCGGGTCCTCGTCCACCTCGAACTCGACTACCCCTGCGACATCGGCTCCCGGTGCGCGGCCGTGCGTCGGCATGTGGCGGAACGGGTAGGCGCGTGGGTGGGCATGGAGGTGCCGGAGGTCGCCGTGCACGTGGAGCGGCTGCACCCGGCGCGCGGGCAGGGCGCGGCAGGGAGGACGCGATGAGCGAGTCCCAGGGTTCCGAGGGCACCACACAGAGACTGCCGGTCATCGAGAAGGAGACCGGATCCGAGGAGACCAAACCGGGCACCCTCGACCAGTCGGCGTCGGCGGCCGCCTACGAGCCCCCGCCCCCGGTCGACGACAAGGACGGTGGCGAGCGCCGCTTCTGGTCGGCGCGCCGCGTCCCGGCCGCGATCACGGCGCTCGTGCTCCTGCTCGTGGCCGGCTTCTTCCTGTACGACATCGCCGCCGTACGCGCCGACCGGCCGGCCATGCGCTGGCGCCGGGAACTGGCCCACCAGCTGGCCGAGCGCCCCCTCGACGACATCTGGGTGCTCGTCTGCGCCGGTGTCGCCGCCGTCCTCGGCCTCTGGCTGCTCGTCCTGGCCGTCACGCCCGGCCTGCGCTCCGTCCTGCCGATGCGCCGCACCCACCCCGACGTACGCGCCGGACTCCACCGCGACCTGGCCGCCCTGGTCCTGCGTGACCGGGCCATGGAGGTCTCCGGCGTCCAGTCGGTGCGGGTACGGATGCGCCGGGCCAAGGCCGATGTCCGTGCCGTGTCGCACTTCCGTGAACTGGACGACGTACGCGCCGATCTGGACGCCACGCTCGCCGACGCGATCAGGGGCCTGGGGCTGTCCCGCCCGCCCTCGCTGTCGGTGCATGTGCGGCGGCTCGGGCGGAAGGGGTGAGGGCCGTGCTCAGAGTGGTCAACCGGGTGCTGATCGGGCTCGTCGGGCTGGTGCCGCTCGTGATCGGCGGCTCCGTACTGGCCGTGGGACTCGGGCTGGACCCCCCGTCCTGGTGGATCCACCACAGCCGGCACGACGTCCTGCTCAGCGACGCCGAGCGGACGCGCTGGCGGGACGACGGCTGGTGGTGGCCGACCGTGATCGCCGTGCTGGCCGTCCTGGTCCTGCTTGCCCTGTGGTGGCTGACCTCGGTCCTGCGCCGGCGCCGCCTCACCGAGGTCCTGGTCGACACCGGCGACGGCGAGGGCGCGCTGCTGCGGGGCCGGGCCCTGGAGGGCGTCCTGGCGGGCGAGGCGGCGGGGCAGGAGGGCGTCCAGCGCGCCCGTGTCCACCTGACGGGTAGGCGCAGCACTCCCGAGACCCGCGTACGCCTCATGCTGGAACCGCACGTGGACCCCGGGGCGGCGCTGAACGACCTCACCACAGAGGCATTGGCGCACGCCCGCAATTCGGCGGGCCTGGCTCAATTGCCGACGGAAGTCCGCTTGCGGGGCGTCAAACACCGTGCTGAACGGGTCAGTTAGAACCCGTGTCGGCTGCCCCCGTCGACCGGCAGCATGATCCCGGTCAGATAGGAGGCCGCCGGGGACAGGAAGAACGCGGCCGCACGCCCGAATTCCTCCGGAGTTCCATAACGCCGCAGCGGAATGCGTGCCTCGTGCGCGGCCCGGGTGGCCTCCGGGTCCGCGGACATCCCGTCCAGCTCCTTCACCCGGTCGGTGTCGATACGCGCCGGAAGCAGCCCGACGACCCGAATTCCGCGCGGTCCCAATTCGTCCGCGAGGGACTTGGCGAACCCGGCGAGCCCCGGCCGTAGTCCATTGGAAATGGTCAGTCCCGGAATGGGCTCGTGCACCGACGCCGACAGCACGAATCCGATGACCCCGCCCTCGTCGAGTTCCGCCGCTGCCGCCCGGGCCAGCCGAACCGCCCCCAGGAACACCGACTCGAAGGCCGCCTGCCACTGGTCGTCCGTGTTGTCCGCGAGGAACCCGGCCGGCGGCCCGCCCACACTCACGAGAATGCCGTCGAACCCGCCGAAGGCGTCCCGTGCGGCGGCGATGAGCCGCGCCGGCGCCTCCGCATCCGCGTTGTCGACGGCCACCCCTACGGCGTTCGGCCCCAGTTCGGCCGCGGCGTCGGCGGTCCGCTTCTCGTCCCGGCCGGTCAGGACGACCTTCGCCCCGTCCGCCAGCAGCTCACGCGCCGCCGCGTTGCCCAGCCCGCGGGTGGCTCCCGTGACGACGTACACCCGGTCCTTCAGTCCAAGATCCATGGTCCCTATCCTGCCCCGTCGCCCCCGAACAGGGCGAGGGCGGTGTTCACCAGGCCGATGTGACTGAAGGCCTGCGGGAAGTTGCCGAGCTGGCGGTCGGCCACCGGGTCGTACTCCTCGGACAGCAGGCCCACGTCGTTGGTGAGCCCCACCAGCCGGTCGAACAGCTCGCGTGCCTCCTGGGTACGTCCCGTCATGTGCAGCGCCTCCGCGAGCCAGAACGAGCAGGCCAGGAAGGTGCCCTCGTCGCCCGGCAGCCCGTCGACGGTCGTCCCGTCGGTGCTGTAGCGGCGCAGGAAGCCGTTGTGGCTGAGTTCGGTGCGGATCGCGTCGATGGTGCCGATGACGCGCGGGTCGTCCGGAGGCAGGAAGCCGACGCGCGGAATGAGCAGCAGTGCGGCGTCGAGTTCACGGGAGCCGTATGACTGCGTGAAGGTGTTCCGCTCGGCGTCGAACCCCTTCTCGCACACCTCGCGGTGCACTTCGTCGCGCATCGCCCGCCAGCCGTCGAGGTCGCCCTGGAGCTTCGGGTTCTTCTCCAGGGTGCGCACGGCACGGTCCGCGGCCACCCACACCATCACCTTCGAGTGCACGAAGTGACGGCGCCCGCCGCGCACCTCCCACAGCCCCTCGTCGGGCTGACGCCACGCCTCGCGCAGCCAGTCGATGAGGGCGGCCTGGATCGCCCAGATGTGCGGCTTGGTGGGCAGTCCCGCGTCCCGGGCCAGCGCCAGCGAGTCCATGACCTCGCCGTAGACGTCCAACTGCAGTTGGTCCACGGCCAGGTTGCCGATCCGTACGGGCTTGGAACCGGCGAAGCCGGACAGCCACGGCACCTCGAACTCGGGCAGCCGCCGCTCACCCGCCAGGCCGTACATGATCTGCAGGTCGGCCGGGTCACCGGCGACCGCGCGCAGCAGCCAGTCGCGCCACGCCTCGGCCTCCTCCCGGTAGCCCGCTGACAGGCCCACGTTCAGGGTGAGGGTGGAGTCGCGCAGCCAGCAGTAGCGGTAGTCCCAGTTGCGCACGCCCCCCACCTCCTCGGGGAGCGAGGTGGTCGGGGCGGCGACGATGCCGCCGGTCGGCCGGTAGGTGAGGGCCTTGAGGGTGATCAGGGAGCGGATGACGGCGTCGCGGTAAGGGCCGTCGTAGCTACAGCGCCGCACCCAGTGCCGCCAGTCCCGGACGCTGCCGTGCAACGCCTTGTGCGCGTCGACGAGCGGGGGGCGCGGCTCGTGCGAGGGGTGCCAGGTGAGAACGAACGCGACCTTCTCACCCTTCTCGACCGTGAACTCCGAGTGCGTACCGAAGTTCTTGCCCCAGGTGGGCACCTCGGGTTCGCTGCGCAGCCAGACCGAGTCCGGGCCGGCCACGGCCACCCGGTGCCCGCCGGACCGGCGCACCCAGGGCACGATCGAGCCGTAGTCGAAGCGGATCCGCAGGGTGCTGCGCACGGTGACCCGGCCGCTGAGGCCCTCGACGATGCGCACGAGGTCGGGGGCTCGGTCGCGTTGGGGCATCAGGTCGGTGACCCGGATCGCGCCCTCGTCGGTCTCCCATTCGGTGTCCAGCACCAGGGTCTGCGGGCGGTAGGCGCGGCGGGTGCAGGGGCCCGTCACGTCTTTGGGGGCGATGCGCCAGTGGCCGTTGTCGCTGTCGCCGAGCAGCTTGGCGAAGCAGGCCGCCGAGTCGAAGCGGGGCAGACACAGCCAGTCGACGGAACCGTCCCTGCCGATCAGGGCGGCCGTCTGCTCGTCGCCGATGAGGGCGTAGTCCTCGATACGCGGGTGCACGCAATTGCGGGTTCCCCAACGGCCGGTGGGCCAATCAGGGGCGGGACCGGGGGAGTGATCAGCCTCCCGGGGACGCGGTCGGAGACAGGCCGGTCGGAGAACCGGTCTGTGATACGCCCGCGTGGGCCCCCGTGCCGGAGAAGATCACGCCGTGCTCCGCCGGGGTCCGGTTGAGGACCCAGAGCCCGATCAGGGTGGCCAGGGCGAACACGACCGCGATCAGGACGGCGAGGACGAGCCGGCGCCGGCGTTCCCGGCGCAGCCATTCACCGCGCGCCGTGCGATAGGCGTCGGGCGCCGCCCGCACCCCGTCGGCGAGCGCGGAGAGCGCCTCGCGCAGCTCCCGCTCCGTGCGGTCCGCACCGGTGTCGGGCGACGGAGTCGCGTCTCGATACGTCATCGCCGGGTCTCCATCGCCTGGGTCAGGGCGGCGAGGCCGCGCGCCGTATGGGTCTTGACGGACCCGCAGGAGATTCCCATCGCCGCGGCGATCTCGCTCTCCTTCAGTCCGAGCCAGTGCCGCAGCACCAGCGCCTCACGCTGCCGGGCCGGCAACTGCTGGAGCGCGTCGATCAGCACCCGCTGGTCGTCGTGCAGGAGCGCGGTGCTCTCGGCGGAGGCGACGAGTTCGTCCGCCGACTTCTCGACGTGCTTACGGGCCACTTGGAGATGCCGTATCCGCATCCGCGTCAGATTGCACACGGTGGAGCGCAGATACGCCTCCGCCGCCTCGATGTCCCTGAGGCGCCGCCACTTCCGGTAGATCTGGTAGTAGGCCTCCGCGACCACGTTCTCCGGGTCGTCTGCACCGAGCAGGACGGCGAGGCGCAGCATCGAGGAGTAGTGCAGCTCGAACAGGCGGGCCAGGCCGGCCTCGCGCTCCAGGTCCGCGGGGTCGCTCGCCGCGGGGGCGAGGGGCACGGCCGGTACCGCGGCACCGCCGAGCGGTGGAGCCGCATTTCGCCGCAGCGCGTCTCGATGTGGTCTCACGGGTTGCTCGCTCCCGTCTCGGGGCGCCGTCCGATGCTCAGGCGTGACGGCAGGTCGGTGAGATCGGCGCCGCGTGGGACGCCGAGGCGTCGGAGCACCTCGGTCCCGGCCACGGCGACGATCAGGTTGAGGAACAGGGCGGCGAGCCCGGCGTAGACCTCCGGCCCGCCGCCGAGGTGCACGACCGACGAGAACCCCTCCCGTACGACCATGAAGGTCCCCGCCACCATGCCCACGCCCCACCCGGCGAGCAGCGCCCGCGGATGCAGCCGCCCGGTGAACAGCCCCACCGCGACGGCCGGGAAGATCTGCAGGATCCAGACCCCGCCGAGGAGCTGGAGGTTGATGGCGTCCTGGTCGCGCAGCCCGAACACGAACGCCACCGCGCCCACCTTCGCGGTGAGCGACACCGCCTTGGCGATGCGCACCTGCCGTTTGGGCGTGGCCGTCGGATGGACGTACTCGACGTACACATTGCGTACGAAGCTCGTGGCCGCCGCGATCGACATCACCGCCGCCGGGACCAGCGCCCCCACGGTGATCGCCCCGAACACCAGCCCGGCCAGCGGCGCCGGCATCAGCCGGTCGACCAGCATCGGTACGGCGGCCTCGGCGCCGCCCGCCGGGGCGCGGACGCCCGTAGCGAGGGCCGCGATACCGAGGAAGCCGAAGAGGGCGAGCAACCCGGTCCAGGCGGGCAGCGCCACGGACACCTTGCGCAGGGTGCGCGGGCCGTCGGCGGCGAAACCGGCGGTGAGCACATGCGGGTACATCAGCAGGGCGAGCGCGGAACCGAAGGCGAGGGTGGCGTAGGCGGGCTGCTGCTCGGGGGTCAGGAGCAGCGCCGGACCGCCCAGCCGCTCGGCCGCACCGTCGAAGACGGCACCCGGGCCGCCGAGCCGCTCCAGGACCAGCCAGGTCACCGCGGTCAGCGAGACGAAGACGGCCACGGCCTTGAGCGCGGAGATGACGGTGGGGGCGCGCAGCCCGTGCCGGTAGGTGGCGACCGCGAGCCCGGCGAACAGCGCCACCATCACCAGATCACCGGCCGCGCCCCGCGGATACACACCCCCGGCCGCCAGCACCGCCCGGATGCCGAGCAACTGGAGCGCGAGATACGGCATCGTCGCGAGGATCCCGGTCAGCGCGACCACCAGGGCCAGTGGCGGCGAGCCGTACCGGCCGCGTACGAAGTCCGCCGCCGTGACGTAGCCGTGCCGACGGGCCACGGTCCACAGACGGCTCAGCAGCACGAAGGCCATCGGGCAGACGATCACCGTGTACGGCACCGCGAAGAAGGCGGGCGCGCCGTTGCCGTACGCCAGGCCCGGTATCGCGGCGAAGGTGTACGCGGTGAAGATCGTGCCGCCGAGCAGGAGCCAGGTCCACACCGGGCCGAGGCTGCGGTCTGCCAGCGCCCAGCCCTCCAGGGACGGGAGCCGGTCGCTCGGGCGCAGGCGCCGCGCGGTCACGGCGAGCAGCGACGCTCCGCCGATCACGGCGAGAAACGTCGCGGTCATGGCGCCATCGGCCATGGTTCACCGTCCTTGGTGTGCCTGTGCCCTCGCGCGTTAGTTGCGCGAGCCGCCGGAACGGAGGACACGGAACCGGCGGGAAATTTCCCCGAAATTCCTTGTCAACCGGTCTCCGGGGGTGGGCAACTCTTGCACAGACCGACAGCGAGGGGGAGAGGAGCGCAGGTCATGGCACGGACCGGTCATCACCGGCCACGGCACGTCGCGATCGCCGTACTGCTTCTCGCGCCCGCCGCGGGTCTGCTGTGGGTCCCCTGGTACGCCGGTGCCGAACCGCGGCTGGCCGGAACGCCGTTCTTCTACTGGTACCAGCTCGCCTGGGTGCCGGGGTGCGGCCTCTGCCTGCTCGCGGCGTACGCGCTGTCGGACCGGGACCGACATCGCTGAGCCGTAGGTCCGTAGGTCCGTAGGTCTGTAGGTCCGTAGGTCTGTAGGTCCCTTCCGCTTCACCCTGTTCAGGTCAGGAGCCGCCATGCCCGCATCAGCCATGCCCGAATCCGGCCGTGAGGCGCCGGAAAAGTCACGAATATCGCCGAAGTCGGTGGTGATATGGACCGCCGTAGCCCTGGTCGGTGCCCTCGGCTGGGCCGTGCTCGCCCTCTCCCGCGGTGAGGAGATCTCCGCCGTCTGGCTGGTCGTGGCGGCCCTCGGCTCGTACGCGATCGCCTACCGCTTCTACTCGCGGTTCATCGCCCGCCGCGTCCTCCAGGTCGACGACACCCGCGCCACCCCCGCCGAACGCCTGGAGGACGGCGTCGACTACCACCCCACCGACAAGCGGGTGCTGTTCGGCCACCACTTCGCGGCGATCGCCGGTGCCGGCCCGCTGGTCGGCCCGGTCCTGGCCGCCCAGATGGGCTATCTGCCGGGCACGGTCTGGATCATCGCGGGCGTGATCTTCGCGGGAGCGGTGCAGGACATGATCGTCCTGTTCCTCTCCATGCGCCGGGACGGCAAGAGCCTCGGCCAGATGGCCCGGGACGAGATCGGCAAGGTGGGCGGCGCCGCCGCGCTGATCGGCGTCTTCGCCATCATGATCATCCTGCTGGCGGTCCTCGCGATGGTCGTCGTCAACGCGCTGGCGGAGTCCGCGTGGGGCACCTTCTCGGTCTCCATGACCATCCCCATCGCCCTCTTCATGGGCTTCTACCTGCGCTACCTGCGGCCCGGCCGGGTCGTGGAGACCAGCTTCCTCGGCGTGGCCCTGCTGCTGCTCGCCATCCTCGGCGGCGGCTGGATCCAGGACTCCTCGCTCGCCGAGTACTTCGTCTGGAGCCCGGAGACCCTGGTCTTCTGCCTGGTCGGCTACGGCTTCGTCGCCTCCGTGCTGCCGGTGTGGATGCTGCTGGCCCCCCGCGACTACCTGTCGACCTTCATGAAGGTCGGGACCATCGCCCTGATGGCCGTAGGCGTGGTGATCGCCGCCCCGGACCTCAAGGCCGAGTCGGTGACCGACTTCGCCTCCACCGGCACCGGACCGGTCTTCGCGGGCTCCCTCTTCCCCTTCCTCTTCATCACCATCGCCTGCGGCGCGCTGTCCGGCTTCCACGCCCTGGTCTCCTCCGGCACCACGCCGAAGCTGATCGAGAAGGAGTCCCAGGTCCGGCTGATCGGCTACGGCTCCATGCTCACGGAGTCCTTCGTCGCCGTCATGGCGCTGATCGCCGCCTGCGTACTCGAACCGGGCCTGTTCTACGCCATGAACTCCCCGGCAGCGCTGCTCGGCCCGACCGTGGACAGCGCCGCCGAGGCGGTGAGGAACCTCGGCTTCACCATCACCCCGGACCAGCTGACGGCCGCGGCCAAGGCGGTCGAGGAGGAGACACTGGTCGGCCGCTCCGGCGGCGCGCCCACCCTCGCCGTGGGCATGTCGGAGATCTTCGCCGGGGTGCTCGGCGGCGCCGGGATGAAGGCCTTCTGGTACCACTTCGCGATCATGTTCGAGGCGCTCTTCATCCTCACCACCGTGGACGCCGGCACCCGGGTCGGCCGCTTCATGCTCCAGGACATGCTCGGCAACGTCTGGAAGCCGATAGGCCGGGTCACCTGGAAGCCAGGCATCTGGATCACCAGCGCCCTGGTCGTGGGCGCCTGGGGCTACTTCCTCTACGCCGGTGTCACCGACCCCCTCGGCGGCATCAAGCAGCTGTTCCCGCTGTTCGGCATCGCCAACCAGCTGCTGGCCGCGGTGGCCCTGGCCGTCACCACCACCGTGCTGATCAAGTCCGGCAAGCTGCGCTGGGCCTGGGTCACCGGCATCCCGCTGGCCTGGGACGTCGCCGTCACCTTCACCGCCGGCTGGCAGAAGATCTTCTCGGACAACCCGGCGATCGGCTTCTTCGCCCTGCGGGACAAGTACGCGCAGGCCATCGAGGACGGTCAGCTGCTGCCGGGGGCCACGAACACGGACGACATGCACACCATCGTGCTCAACAACACGGTCGACGGTGTGCTCATGGCGGTCTTCCTGCTCCTGGTCCTCACGGTCCTGGTCAACTGCGCGGTGGTGTGCGTCCGCGCCGTCCGAGCCACGGGCCCGCTGCCGACGACCGAGGCGCCGTACGTCGAGTCCCGCATCGACGTACCGGATCCGTCAGCCGAACCGCTGCTGGGGGTGCGCTCATGAGGACTGTCAGGAGGGTGCTGGGCGCGGTGCGCTGGTACGCGCGTGAGCTGACCGGAGAGGCGGGGTACGACCGCTACTGCGAACGGCACCGACGCCACCACCCGCACGCCCCGGTGCCCACCCGACACGAGTACGAGGTGCTGCGCACCCTGCGCCGGGAGGGCCGGCCGGAGAGCCGCTGCTGCTGACGCCTCCGTGTCCGCGCAGTCCACTGCCGCCCCAGAGGGGCGGCAGTCGCACGGGCCGAGCTCGGGGCGCTACACCGGGGCCGGAGTCGTCTCCGTCTCCTGCGGCGCGGCCGCCTGAGCCCGGTCCCGGGCCTCCCGGCGGGCCAGGATGAACCAGCCGAGCGGGACGCCCGCCGCGAACAGCCACCACTGGAGGGCATAGGCGTAGTTCAGCGGGGCGTTCTCGTCGCCGGGCTTCCCGATCAGCTCCGGAGTGTCGCCCTTCGGTTCCGGCGTCGTCAGCACGATGTACCCGCCGAGCACCCGCGCGTTCAGGCGGGACGCCTCCTGCTCGCTGTTGATCAGCATGACCTGCCGGTCGGGAAGGCCCTGGAGGTTCTTGATGCCGCTGGCCTCGGTCGTCTCGTCGGGCATCAGCCGCCCGGTGACGGTGATCCGTCCGCTCGGCGGCGCCGGGACCTTGGGGAAGGCCGTCTGGCTGGGTGCGTCCGCGGGGATCCAGCCGCGGTTGACCAGCAGCACCTTGCCGTCCGCCAGGACGAACGGGGTGAGGACGTGGAAGCCGACCTCTTCGTCGGCGTTGACGCGCCGCCTGACGACGACTTCGTGCTCGGTGTCGAAGCGGCCCACCGCGCTCACGGTGCGGTACCGCTCCTTGGTGGTGACGGTGTGCCCCGCGGCGGTCAGCTTCTCCACGGGCACCGCCTTCGCGCTCAGCGCGTCGGCGACCAGCTGGTTCCGGGCGTGGCGCTCCTCGTAGCGGTGCATCTGCCAGATGCCCAGCCTGATCATCGTGGGGATGAGGAGCAGGGCGACCAGCGTGAGGATCACCCACTGCCGGGACAACAGGAAGCGGTACACCCCACGACCGTACAACTCGGTCGTGGGGTGCTTTCAGGCGGGTACGGGTACGGGTCCGGGTCCTGGCCGGGTCACACCTTGTCGACGATCCCCACCTTTCCCTCGGCGCGGGCGCAGTGGGCGCCGCAGTACCACTGGCCCTCGACCTCGACGCCCTGCCCGATGATCTGGACACGGCAGTGCTCACAGACGGGTGCCATGCGGTGGATCGCACAGGAGAAACAGTCGAAGACGTGCACCGCGCCCTGCGCGTGCACCTCGAAGGTCATGCCGTAGTCGTTTCCACACACTTCACATGTCGCCATGCGCCACAGGGTGAGCCGTCACCGCGGTCCGGGCGAGACGGTTCCGGGCGAGTCGCGCGGCAATCACCCGTCCGTACGGTCACGGCTCCGACGCCGGTTCCACGTCCCTGAGAAGTTGCCCGAACGCCGCCTCGTCGATCACCGGCGTCCCGAACTGGCGGGCCTTGACCACCTTCGACGTGCCCGCGTCCGGGTCGTTCGTGACGAGCAGGCTGGTCAGCCGGGACAGGCTCGTCGCCACATGCAGCCCGGCCTCGATCGCGCGATCCTCCAGCAGGTCGCGCTCGATCGACGTGTCTCCGGAGAAGGCGACCCGCATGCCCTGCTTGAGTCTTTTGCCCTCTTCGTAGCGCCCCGGGTTGGGATAGGGGCAAGCGGGCCTCTTCCGGGACGGACGCCAACTGGTCGGCCGATAGCTGCTGTAACCACCGCTGCCGCCGCCGTAAGCACCACTGCCGCCGTAACCGCCTCCGCCCGCCTGCTGCCCGATCCGGGGCGTGGCCGTGTCCCGCCACTCGGTCAGCGGCCGGCACTCCTGCAGCGGCAGCCGCACGCTGCCCGCCGCCGCGGCCCGCAGGCTGGGCCGGAACGCCTCCGCCAGCACGCGCGCGTCGTCCAGCGCGTGGTGCGCCCGCTGCTGTACGACGCCGAAGTGCGCGGCCAGCGACTCCAGCTTGTGGTTGGGCAGCGGCAGGCCCAGCTCCTTGGAGAGCGCGATGGTGCACAGCCGCTGCCGTACCGGGGCCTCGCGCTCCGCGCGCGCGTACTCCCGCGCGATCATCTGCCAGTCGAAGACGGCGTTGTGCGCGACGAGCACCCGTCCGTCCAGCCGGGCCGAGAACTCCTCGGCGATGTCCGTGAAGAGGGGAGCGCCCTCCAGCGCCTCGCTCGTCAGACCGTGGATCCACACCGGGCCCGGGTCCCGCTCGGGATTGACCAGCGTGTACCAGTGGTCCTCGACCTCGCCGCGCGCGTCCAGTCGGTAGACGGCCGCGGAGATGATCCGGTCGTCCCGGGCCAGGCCGGTGGTCTCCACGTCAACGACCGCGTATCCCTCGGGATACACGGGCGGCCATGCTGTGGGGGAGGGTGCTGCGGTCGCACGGTCTTCGAGCATGGTCACTGAGGATACGGGCCGGGACTGACACTCCTGGCCGTCAGGTGCCTTGCGCCGCCCACCCGTTCGAGCGCCACGAACGTCAGCGCGTCAACGGGTACCTCAACCGGTGGTCGTGCGCCCGGCGTTGCCGCACCTCCGTGAGCCCGATGCCCGCCCGAGGAGCGTCGGTACGTCCTGGATGTCCCGCTCGGTGCGATGCTCCGCATGTGACCGAATCGACGCATGACGAGGCCCACGCCGGCGCGCTGGGCGAGCGGCTGAACTGGCTGCGCGCGGCCGTGCTCGGGGCGAACGACGGCATCGTCTCCACCGCGGGCCTCGTCGTCGGCGTGGCCGGCGCGACGGACGACCGCCCGGCCCTGATCACCGCCGGGCTGGCCGGGCTGCTCGCCGGGTCGATGTCGATGGCGGCGGGGGAGTACGTCTCGGTCTCCACGCAACGCGATTCGGAGAAGGCCGCGTTGGCCCAGGAGAAGCGGGAGTTGCGGGAGCGGCCGGAGGCGGAGCTGGCGGAGCTGACGGAACTGCTCGAACGACGGGGGCTGTCCCGGGACGTGGCCGGGAACGCGGCGGTCCAGCTGACGGAACGGGACGCACTGAAGGCGCACGCGCGCGTGGAGCTCGGTATCGACCCGGACACGCTGACCAACCCGTGGCACGCGGCGTGGGCGAGCTTCCTGGCGTTCACCGCCGGGGCGCTGCTGCCGCTGCTGGCGATGGTGCTGCCACCGGCGGGCCTGCGGCTGGCGGTCACCGTCGCCTCCGTCCTGGCCGCCCTCGCCCTGACCGGCTGGAGCAGCGCCTGCCTGGGCGGCGCCGCCCCCGCACGCGCGGTGCTGCGCAACATGGCGGGCGGGGCCCTGGCCATGGGCGTCACCTACGCGGCCGGATCGCTGCTGGACGTGGCGGGGGTGTAGCGCCCGCCCACGGCCCCCGCACCGGCCGGGTGTGTCATCGCGGCCACGTCGGCGCTGGTCAGCGGCGCACCCGGGGTCCCCGAAGCGCGCCGGACGCCGACGGCGACGTACGGTGAGACGCGCGCTCGCCCCCCGGGCGCAGGCACCACAAGAGACGAGAAGGAACCTCGCCATGCGCGCCACCACCATTCACGCCCCCTTCGACATGCGTGTGCAGGACGTGCCCGACCCCGTGGTGCAGCGACCCACCGACGCCGTGGTCCGGGTGCTGCGCGCCTGTATCTGCGGCAGCGACCTGTGGGCGTACCGCGGCGAGGCGGCCCGGCAGCCGGGGCAGCGCATCGGCCACGAGTTCCTCGGCCTCGTCGAGGAGACCGGCTCCGAGGTGACCGGCCTCCGGCGGGGCGACCTCGTCGTCGCGCCCTTCATGTGGTCCGACGGGGTCTGCGACTACTGCCGCGAGGGCCTCACCACCTCCTGCGAGCACGGCGGCTTCTGGGGCTCCGTCGGCTCCGACGGCGGCCAGGGCGAGGCCGTGCGCGTCCCGTACGCCGACGGCACCCTCGTCCAGCTCCCCAAGGACGCCGCCTCCGACGACCACCTGCTGTCCGCCCTGCTGACCCTGTCCGACGTCATGGGCACCGGTCACCACGCCGCCCTCGGCGCCGGAGCGCGCCCGGGCGCCACGGTCGCCGTCGTCGGCGACGGTGCCGTCGGCCTCTGTGCCGTGCTCGCCGCCAAGCGGCTCGGTGCCGAGCGGATCATCGCGCTGGGCCGCCACCAGGCCCGTACGGACATCGCGCGCCGCTTCGGCGCCACCGAGGTCGTCGCCGAGCGCGGGGACGCGGCCGTGGCGGCCGTACGCGAACTGACCCGTGGTCAGGGCGCCCATGCCGTCGTCGAGGCCGTCGGTACCGAACAGTCCATGCGTACGGCGGTCAACATCACCCGCGACGGCGGCGCCATCGGCTTCGTGGGCGTGCCGCACGGCAGCGGCACGGGCCTCGACCTCGGCGTCATGTTCGACGGCAACATCGCGCTGCGCGGCGGCGTCGCCCCCGTCCGCGCGTACATCCCCGAGCTGCTGCCCGACGTCCTGGACGGCACGATCGACCCCTCACCCGTCTTCGACCTGACGGTCGGCCTGGAGGACGTCCCCGCCGGCTACAAGGCGATGGACCAGCGCACCGCGCTCAAGGTTCTGGTCACCAACTGAGGGTGCTCCAACTGAGGGCGCGAGAGTCGGCGGAAGGACTCGGCGGGGCGGCCGCGAAGGCGTCACCAGCGGATCGGCACCGGCAGCGCCGTCAGCAGCCCCGACACCGCGACCACCACGCCCAGGACGACGACCTCCGCCCGCGCGGGGGAGCACGCGGTCAGCGGGTCGGCCGCCCGGCGCAGCCGGATCCGCGCCCACAGGGCGAGCGCGGCCACGGCCGCCATGAGGAGCATCTTGGCCAGCAGGGCGCGCCCGTACGCCGTCCCGGTGAGCTGCTCCAGGATCGTCTCCGACGGCATCCGGCGCAGCGAACTCCCCACGCCGGTCGCGGTGATGGCGGCGAGCAGTACGGCCGCCACGCGCGCGTAGAGGCCGAGCAGGGCTGTGCCCGCCTCCCTGACCCCCCATCCGCGCAGGGTCCGCAGGGCGTGCAGCAGCCCGCCGGCCCAGAGCGTCGCGCAGGTCAGGTGCACGAGTGTCAGCCCGGAGCCCAGCAGCGGGCTGTGCTCGGTCGTGGGGTGCGCGCGCAGCGCCTCGGCGATCACGACCGCGGCCAGCGGCCAGAGCTGGGTGGCCGGCCGGCGCGAGAGGGCGCACAGCCCGGCCATGGCGAAGGCGTTGACCTCCAGTAGTGCGAGCTTTCCGTCGCGCGAAGCGTAGAGGCCGCCGATGTCGAGGTCCGCGGGGCTGTTCGGCACGAGGTTGCCGGTGGAGACGACGGAGGCGAGACCGAGGGCGGCGACGAAGCCGGCCGCGGCCGCGTACAGTGCCCAACTGCGGGGCATGGCCGGGGGGACGCCGGGCACGGACCGGGCCAGCCGGTTCACGAACAGCTCGCCCACCGGGACGCACAGCGCCGCGAACAGCACCGTACGCAGCAGCCCGATCCCCGCGGTGCCGGGCGCGGCGGCCTCCCCGGTGCCGTGCAGCGCGGCCGACGGCCCGACCAGCGGGATCAGCGCCCCCAGCGCCACCAGGACGAGAACGGCGACGGCCCGGCTGACGCCGGTGCGCGGTCTGGGCTCACTCCCGTCGGCCACGCCAAGGGAGGGTCTTGTCAACGTCACCTCAAGATCTTCACAAAAGATTACAGACTCGGGCAAGCACCGGAAAACAAGTGGTGGGGCGGCATTCCGTACGGGGGTACGGCTCGGTCGGCCCCGGCGCTCAGGCCCACCGCGCCGGATCGGCGCCCCAAACCCCCGGCGGCCGTGCCCAGTCGACCGGACCACCCTCGAACGACACCGGCGGCAGGGCATACCGCAATCGGCCGAGCGCGCTGCTCCGCTCGGTGAGCCAGGTATCGGGCGCGTCGTATGCGTCGGCCGTCTCGTATGCGTCGGCCGTCTCGTGCGCGTCGTACGCCGGGCTCTCCTTCGGGCCCGGCCGCATCCCGTGCATCAGCCACTCCGCCGTGCGTGCCAACGACAGCCGCACGCACCGGCCCTGCCCCCGCCCGTCCTCCAGCTGCTCGGTCAGCGCCCGCAGCACGGCCGCCGCCAGCAGATACCCCGTGCCGTGGTCCAGGGCCTGCGCGGGCAGTGCGCCGGGCTGCCCGGCCGGTCCGTCGGTCGTGGCTCCCTCCAGCGCGGCGATTCCGGTGGCGGCCTGCACAAGGCTGTCGAACCCGCGCCGCCCACTCCACGGCCCGTACGCCCCCCAGGCCGACAGCTCCGCCACGATCAGCCCGGGCCGCCGCTCGGTCAGCGCCCGAGCCGACAGCCCGAACCGCTCCAGGGCGCCCGGCCGGTACCCCGTGACGACGACGTCCGCCGCCGCGAGCAGTTCCTCGAAGGCACGCCGGTCCGCCGCCAGGTCCAGCGTCGTCGAGCGCTTCCCGAAGCCCGTGTCGGTGTGCTGGTCGGCCAGTTCGGGCAGCTGCGGCGCGTCCACGCGCAGGACGTCCGCGCCGAGCAGCGCGAGCGTGCGCGTGGCGACCGGTCCCGCGATGACCCGCGTCAGGTCCAGGACGCGCACTCCGGCGGCGGGCAGCAGGGGAGCACCGTCGAGCGACGGGAGCGCACGCGCGCGTGTCGTGTCCGACCGCTCGTGCTCGACCAGCGGCCGCCGGGCCACCGCGGCCGCCTGCTCGTGCGCCGCCCACTCCTCGGGGGTACGCAGCGCCACGGCCAGCCCGCCCGCCGCGTACACGGCCTCTTCCACCTCCAGCGAGGAACGCTCCGCGATGGCTGCCCCCACCGCGTCGGGATCCTCCTCCGCCACGCCCAGCGCGGCCAGGAGCGGGGCCCGGTGGTGCGGATAGTTCGCATGCGTCCGCACCCAGCCGTCCGCCGTGCGCCAGAACCGCGACAGCGGCGCGAACACGACGGGCGCGCGCCCGTCGACCAGCAGATGGCGTTCACTCACGAACGCCGTGGCGATCGCCCCGTCGTCCAGCGTCACCCCGGGCACCTCGGTGAGCCCGGCCCGCCGGGCGCCCAGCTCGGCAGCGGCCAGCGCGCACGCACCCACACAGGAGCGCGCCAACTCCCGTACGGGGAGCCGCGCCTGAAGCGCGCGCTCCCGCACCACGGTCGACACCCGCGGGAGAAGGGCTGGATCGCCACCCACCGCGGACCATGCGGACTTGATTGCAGTCATGACTGCACTATGCATTATTGACTGGATCAACATATCGACTGATGTGTCACCGCTGTACATGCGCCATCGCCGCCGTACACGCCGCGCTGTATACGCCCCGCCCGATCAGTCGACGGCGTCCAGCGCATCGACGATGCCGAACCCGTAGAAGCCGTTGAGCCGCCTGCCGCCCTCGCACACGGCGTCCTGCGTGCCGTCGCGGTTCTGGTCGTACGAGTTCGGACAGCCCGGGTTGTCCGCCAGGACCTTCAGCAGCGCGCGCAGCCGGGCCGGAGCGGCGTGCGGGTACCGCGACTTCAGTAGCGCGGCGACGCCCGCGGCGTGCGGGGCGGCCATCGACGTGCCCTGAAGGAAGCCGTACTTGCCGTCCGGGAGAGTGGAGAGGATCCGGCCGTTCCTCGACGGGGTGTCCGGGATCTGGTAGAGCCTGTCGCCGCCGGGGGCCGCGACATCGACGACGCCGTAACCGTACGAGGAGTAGTACGACTTGACGTTCTGTACGCCCGTCGCGCCGACCGTGACGACACCCGGCAGCTGTGTCGGTACGTCGAAGCACCGGTGCGGGTCGACGGTGTGCTCGGCGGGCGTCGAGTCGTTGGGGCTGCTGCCGTCGACGATCGCGCCGGAGTCCAGGTCGTGGTTGGAGTTGCCCGACGAGGCCAGGTTGAGCACACCCTTGCGCTGGGCGTACAGCTGGGCCCTGTTGACCGCATGGACGACCGCTCGCTGGTCTGGATCGTCCATGCAGTTGTACAGCCACGGATCAACGAAGTAGCTGTTGTTGGTGATCTCGACGCCACGGTCGGCCGCGAACACGAAGGCGCACACGACGCTTTCGGGGTAGTAGCGACCGTTGACCGGGTCGCTCACCTTGATGGCGGAGACCTTGACTCCGGGGGCGACACCGGCGATACCGATGCCGTTGCGGGGCGCTGCGATCTCGCCCGCCACATGGGTGCCGTGCGAGTCGGCGCTCTTGTACGGCCGCCAGGCGCCCGCGCTGGTGTCGGCCTTGCCGCCGGCGCAGTTCGCGGACTGGGCGGCGGAGAAGTTCGGCGCGAGGTCGGGGTGGGTGTCGTCGACCCCGTTGTCGATCACCGCCACGGTCACCCTGCCGCTGCCCGGGTTGATCTTCGCGGCCCGGTCGGCGCCGATCGCGCGCAGATTCCACTGGTCGGCCTCAAGGGGTTCGCCGTCGGCCGCACCCGCGGCCCTCGTCCGTATCGCCTGCCGCTCCGACATGAGCTGGACCGGGCCCTCGTCCGTCGCCCCGGCGGCGGTCAGGGGCGCCGTACGCGTGGCACCCGCCGACCGGACGCCGCGCACCGCACGTATCGCCTTCGCGAAGCCGGGCGCCGCCGAGTGGACGACGATCACGCCGATCCTCGCGTACGCGACCACGACCGTGCCGCCGGCAGCGGCGATCGCCTTCCTCACCGATCCGATCGTGCGGTGGTCCGGTCGGGTGGTGTTGACGACATACGCGAGAGCGGGCGCATCCACGGCCCGTGCGACGGGCTCCGCGAGCGGCGCCGCCGAGGCGGCCGTCGGCAGGAGGCAGAGCGAGGCCGTCAACGACAGAACGAGGGGGACGGCAAGACCCGGCCGACGTCTGGAACGCAGATGAGGCATGGGATCTCCACATCATCCGGAACGAGACCGCCCGAGACGCGGAGAGGCGCTCGGCAGGTGCATGACGCGTGCCGCAGTAGCGAAGCTAACCCCGAACCACCTGGCCGGCAATCGCTGATCCGGGCGACTTCGGAAAGACGCCCGGGGAGTTGAACCGGTCCTCGCGTGGCGCCGTGACCTTGGACAGGAGGCGCGAGCACGATCGAGCCCCCTGTCGGATCACGCGCCGGGGCCCTAACATCGCCAGCCGGCTCAAGTGATCCATGTCACCGCGAGGAACAGAGCCGTCATGCCCGTATCCGATCCGTCCCCGACCGATCCGTCCCCAACCCCCCAACCGTCCCCGTCCACCGTCGCAACAGCGCCCGCAACGCGAGGAGACTCCGTGGCTACCGACGCACCGCCCCCCTCGAAAGAGACACACAAACTCCCCTCCACCGAGGAGTTCACGGAGGTGCAGAAGAGCGCGGAGTTCGTTGAACTGCGCCGCTCCTACCGCTCCTTCGCCTTTCCGCTGACCGTCGCCTTCATCGTCTGGTACCTGCTGTACGTCCTGCTCTCCAACTACGCGGGCGACTTCATGGGCACCAAGCTGTTCGGCAACATCAACGTCGCGTTCGTCTTCGGTATCGCCCAGTTCGTCACCACGTTCCTCATCGCCTGGTGGTACGCGCGGCACGCGGGTGCCAAGCTCGACCCCAAGGCCGAGGCCATCAAGACCCGTATGGAGGGCGGCGCATGAGCCCCGCGATGACCCATGTGCAGCTCGCCGCCAACGAGGCCAGCGAGCACCGGCCGCTGATCATCACCCTGTTCGCGCTCTTCGTGGTCGCGACCCTCTTCATCACCGTCTGGGCGGGCCGCCAGACCAAGGACGCCGCGGACTTCTACGCGGGCGGCCGGTCGTTCAGCGCCTTCCAGAACGGACTCGCCGTCTCCGGCGACTACATGTCCGCCGCGTCCTTCCTCGGCATCGCCGGCGCCATCGCGCTCTTCGGATACGACGGCTTCCTGTACTCCATCGGATTCCTGGTCGCCTGGCTGGTCGCCCTGCTCCTGGTGGCCGAGCCGCTGCGGAACTCCGGCCGCTACACGATGGGTGACGTCCTCGCGTACCGCATGCGCCAGCGCCCGGTGCGCACGGCGGCCGGCACCTCGACGATCGTCGTGTCGATCTTCTACCTGCTGGCCCAAATGGCGGGTGCGGGCGTCCTGGTCTCGCTGCTGCTCGGCATCACCTCGGACGCGGGCAAGATCCTCATCGTCGCCCTCGTCGGCGTCCTGATGATCGTGTACGTCTCCATCGGCGGCATGAAGGGCACCACCTGGGTCCAGATGGTCAAGGCCGTGCTGCTCATCGGCGGCACCATCCTGATCACCTTCCTGGTGCTGCTGAAGTTCAACTTCAACATCTCTGACCTGCTCGGCAAGGCCGCCGAGAACAGCGGGAAGGGTGCCGCCTTCCTGGAGCCCGGCCTCCAGTACGGCGCCACCGGCACCTCCAAGCTGGACTTCATCTCCCTCGGCATCGCCCTGGTCCTCGGCACCGCCGGTCTGCCGCACATCCTGATCCGCTTCTACACGGTGCCCAACGCCAAGGCCGCGCGGAAGTCCGTGAACTGGGCGATCGGCATCATCGGCGGCTTCTACCTGATGACCATCGCCCTCGGCTTCGGCGCCGCCGCGCTGATCTCCCAGGACGAGATCATCGCCTCCAACCCGTCCGGCAACACGGCGGCACCCCTGCTCGCCCTGCACCTCGGCGGCGTGGACTCGGCCTGGGGCGCGATCCTGCTCGCCACCATCTCGGCCGTCGCCTTCGCGACCATCCTCGCGGTCGTCGCCGGCCTCACCCTGGCCTCGTCCTCGTCGTTCGCCCACGACATCTACGCGAACGTCATCAAGAAGGGCCAGGCCACCGAGAAGGAGGAGATCAGGGCGGCGCGCCTGGCCACCATCGGCATCGGCGCCGTCTCCATCCTCCTCGGCGCCCTCGCCCGTGATCTCAACGTCGCCGGCCTGGTCGCCCTGGCCTTCGCGGTCGCGGCCTCGGCCAACCTGCCGACGATCCTCTACAGCCTGTTCTGGAAGCGGTTCACCACCCAGGGCGCGCTGTGGTCGATCTACGGCGGTCTGATCGTCGCCGTCGGCCTGGTGCTGTTCTCGCCCGTCGTCTCCGGCGACCCCAAGGCGATGTTCCCGGACGTCGACTTCGCCTGGTTCCCGCTGAAGAACCCGGGCATCATCTCCATCCCGTTCGGCTTCCTCATGGGCTGGCTCGGCACGGTCCTGTCCAAGGAAGAGCCCGACGCCGGCAAGTACGCGGAGCTGGAGGTCCGGTCCCTGACCGGCACCGGCGCCCACTGAGCCTGACCCCTGAGCACGACCCTGCGCGGCCGCGTCGTAGATCCCTACGACGCGGCCGCGTCGTACGTCGTGGGATCGGGCCGGTGTCGCTGTCAGTGCGGTCACGTAGGCTCACAGGTGACAGAAGTTGAATCTGGTCGTGACGAGGGAGGGGGCCCACGTGCTCATCGACACCTACGGCCGAGTGGCCACCGACCTGCGGGTCTCGCTGACGGACCGCTGCAACCTGCGGTGCACGTACTGCATGCCCGAGG
>NZ_LGUR01000183.1 GCF_001270495.1 Streptomyces viridochromogenes | reverse complement strand
CGGGCGTCACGGCCGTGGAGCGCGCAGGACGCCGTACGGGCGCACCAGTCGGCGAACTGGCCGTACGACTCCTCCACCGCGATGGTCTCGGTCTTCTGGAAGTCCCACGTGCCGAGGCTGTGGTCCATGTTGGAGTCGAGCGTCATCGCGCGGACGCGGTGCGGGTAGCGCTCGGCGTACTGCTGGCCGATCGCGGTGCCATAGGAGACGCCG
>NZ_LGUR01000182.1 GCF_001270495.1 Streptomyces viridochromogenes | reverse complement strand
GATAGCGGATAGTACCGTGAGGGAATGGTGAAAAGTACCCCGGGAGGGGAGTGAAATAGTACCTGAAACCGTGTGCCTACAAGCCGTGGGAGCGTCGGAACAAGGCTTGCCTTGTTCTCGTGACTGCGTGCCTTTTGAAGAATGAGCCTGCGAGTTTGCGGTGTGTTGCGAGGTTAACCCGTGTGGGGAAGCCGTAGCGAAAGCGAGTCCGAAT
>NZ_LGUR01000181.1 GCF_001270495.1 Streptomyces viridochromogenes | reverse complement strand
ATTCGGACTCGCTTTCGCTACGGCTTCCCCACACGGGTTAACCTCGCAACACACCGCAAACTCGCAGGCTCATTCTTCAAAAGGCACGCAGTCACGAGACACCAGCAAGCTGATGTCCGACGCTCCCACGGCTTGTAGGCACACGGTTTCAGGTACTATTTCACTCCCCTCCCGGGGTACTTTTCACCATTCCCTCACGGTACTATCCGCTATC
>NZ_LGUR01000180.1 GCF_001270495.1 Streptomyces viridochromogenes | reverse complement strand
AGCACGGTAACGTGTGGAGGTGACCGGTACTAATAGGCCGAGGGCTTGTCCTCAGTTGCTCGCGTCCACTGTGTTGGTTCTGAAACCACGAACAGCCCCACGTTTCCACAGAGCGTGGTGCGGCTGGATAGTTTCATAGTGTTTCGGTGGTTATAGCGTGAGGGAAACGCCCGGTTACATTCCGAACCCGGAAGCTAAGCCTTACAGCGCCGATG
>NZ_LGUR01000179.1 GCF_001270495.1 Streptomyces viridochromogenes | reverse complement strand
AGCACGGTAACGTGTGGAGGTGACCGGTACTAATAGGCCGAGGGCTTGTCCTCAGTTGCTCGCGTCCACTGTGTTGGTTCTGAAACCACGAACAGCCCCGCTGTAGTCACAGCAGCGGTGCGGCTGGATAGTTTCATAGTGTTTCGGTGGTTATAGCGTGAGGGAAACGCCCGGTTACATTCCGAACCCGGAAGCTAAGCCTTACAGCGCCGATG
>NZ_LGUR01000178.1 GCF_001270495.1 Streptomyces viridochromogenes | reverse complement strand
GGGCTGGGTGTAGAGGGTTTGGTGGATCAGGTCGCCGTGTTCGCCGAGGACGACGTCTGCGACGGGGTGTGGGGCGTGCCCGGTCAGGTGCGCGTCGAGCTGGGCGCAGGTTTCTTCGAAGGCGTCGCGGAAGACGGGGAAGGTGCTGGTGAGAGTCTGTGCCATGCCGGGGTACTGGCTTCCCTGGCCGGTGAACAGCACCGCCAGGCGGCCTTC
>NZ_LGUR01000177.1 GCF_001270495.1 Streptomyces viridochromogenes | reverse complement strand
GGTATCGCCGCGACGCAGATCGCCCGGCACCTCGGCGCCGAGGTCTACGCCACCGCCAGCCCCGGCAAATGGGACCTCCTGCGCGCCGCCGGCATCCCCGACGACCACATCGCCAACTCCCGCACCCTCGACTTCGAAGAACACTTCAAACGCACCACCGACGGCCGCGGCGTCGACGTCGTCCTCAACTCCCTCGCCGGCGACTACGTCGACGCATC
>NZ_LGUR01000176.1 GCF_001270495.1 Streptomyces viridochromogenes | reverse complement strand
TGGTCGGCCTCCTCCAGGTACTGGGTGGTGAGGAAGACGGTGACGCCGTCGGCGACCAGCTCGCGGATGATCTGCCACATGTTGTGCCGGGAGCGCGGGTCGAGACCGGTGGTCGGCTCGTCGAGGAAGATGATCCGCGGGCTGCCGACCAGCGTCATGGCGATGTCCAGGCGGCGCTTCATACCGCCGGAGTAGGTCGAGGCGGGCTTCTTCGCCGCC
>NZ_LGUR01000175.1 GCF_001270495.1 Streptomyces viridochromogenes | reverse complement strand
AGTGGGTGTTAAGTCCGTTTCTGGTAGCGGCCTCGTCCGGGTTGGGTGAGGAAGCCTTGGCGGGTGAGGCGTCCGAGGCGGCTGCGGGTGATGTTGACGGTCGCTTCGTCGGTGGGCATACCGAGGAGTTCGTGCAGCTCACGGGCTCTGAACACCTGGCCGGGGTGCTGGTTGAAGGCGTTCACGATGGCCTGGTAGGCGGTGCTCGTCTCGGGCGGGC
>NZ_LGUR01000174.1 GCF_001270495.1 Streptomyces viridochromogenes | reverse complement strand
CCCGCGCTCACCGCGCTCGCCCAGGGCTGGTGCGCCCTTTCCCTGCTGCACGGCAGGATCGAGGCGCACATCGAGCGCGCCCTTCAGGCCGGGCACGATCTGAGCGTGCGCGAGTACTCCCTGCTCGACGTCCTCAGCCGCCAGCACAGCGGCGAAGGCGGCCACCTCCAGATGAAGCAGGTCGCCGACGCCGTCGTCCTCAGCCAGAGCGCCACCACCCG
>NZ_LGUR01000173.1 GCF_001270495.1 Streptomyces viridochromogenes | reverse complement strand
CCCCCCCGGCCCCGGGGCCCGTCAGCCCCCCGCGACCTGGGAAAACGCCCCCCTCCCCGCCCCCCCCGGCCCCCGCCCCGCCTCCCCGGCCACCGACCCGTCCGGGCCGTACAGCACCGCCCAGCCCCCCGTCCGCTGGGCCAGCTGCCGCAGTACCGCCCGTACCGGATCCGGGCGGGAGGCCGCCGCGGCCAGGCTCTGCTGGGCCTCCGCCACGCGGCGCAGTTCGGCGTGGCGGGCCCGGGCCATGAGCTGCCAGACCGCGCGGGCCACGCCCGAGAAGGTCGTCCGGGGCGGGACCTCCAGGAGCGGGAGGCCGTACGCGTCGCAGGCGGCGACCAGCGCGCGCGGCACCGTGTCGTGGACGGGGGCGAGCCCGAAGCCGAGCGCCGCCCCGCCCGCCGCCACGATCCTCGACACGTAGTCGTCGAAGTACGTCCCCGAACCCGCCGCCTCCGGGATGTGCACCCCGGCCGTCAGCAGCAGCTCGCCGCCCAGCAGATACGGATAGGGGTCGGCCATTTCCGAGGTGTGCGCCCAGTGGATGACTGTGTCGGTGCCTGTGTCGGTGCCCGTGCCCGCGATCGGCGGGCCGGCGACCTGGCGCAGGCCGAGGTCCTCGCGGGCCAGGAGCGCCGAGAGCGGTACGGGTGGGGTGGGCGGGACGGCCGGGTCCGGCATGTGGATGTTTCCTCCAGTCGCGCAACCGCGGATGGATGAAACGTACACTTCGCAGTCGCTTTCCGGCCACCTAGTGTCGACGTCTGTCACCCCCCCGCCGACTCGAGCGTTCGATTGAGGGAGGTCCCCGTGGCCGTCGACTACACAGTGATCGTCGTCTATCTGGCCGGCATGCTGGCCATGGGCTGGTGGGGCATGCGCCGCGCCAAGTCCAAGAGCGAGTTCCTGGTCGCCGGGCGCCGGCTCGGCCCGACCATGTACTCCGGCACCATGGCCGCGATCGTCCTCGGCGGCGCGTCCACCATCGGCGGCGTCGGGCTCGGCTACCAGTACGGGCTCTCCGGTGCCTGGATGGTGTTCACCATCGGCCTCGGACTCCTCGCCCTCTCCGTCTTCTTCTCCGCCCGCATCGCCCGCCTGAAGGTCTACACCGTCTCCGAGATGCTCGACCTGCGCTACGGCGGCCGGGCCGGGGTCATCTCCGGCGTCGTCATGTGGGCGTACACCCTCATGCTCGCCGTCACGTCGACCATCGCGTACGCCACGATCTTCGACGTCCTCTTCGACATGAACCGCACCGTCGCGATCGTCCTCGGCGGCTCGATCGTCGTCGCCTACTCGACGCTCGGCGGCATGTGGTCGATCACCCTGACGGACATGGTCCAGTTCGTGGTGAAGACGATCGGTGTGCTGCTGCTCCTGCTCCCCATCGCCGTCGTCAAGGCCGGCGGGTTCAGCGAGATGAAGGCGCAGCTGCCGACCGAGTACTTCGACCCGCTGGGCATCGGCGGCGAGACGATCTTCACCTATGTCCTGATCTACACCTTCGGCATGCTCATCGGGCAGGACATCTGGCAGCGCGTGTTCACCGCCCGCAGCGACAAGACGGCCAAGTGGGGCGGCACCGTCGCCGGCACCTACTGTCTCGTCTACGCCCTCGCGGGTGCCGTCATCGGCACGGCGGCCAAGGTGCTCTACCCCAGGCTCGGCAGCGCGGACGACGCCTTCGCGACCATCGTCAAGGACGAACTCCCGGTCGGTGTACGGGGGTTGGTGCTGGCCGCCGCCCTCGCCGCGGTGATGTCCACCTCCTCGGGCGCGCTCATCGCCTGCGCGACCGTCGCCAACAACGACATCTGGTCGCGGCTGCGGGGCGTGGTCAGCCGCACCGCGGACGGGCACGACGCGCACGACGAGGTGAAGGGCAACCGCGCCTTCATCCTGATCATGGGCGTCGCCGTGATCTGCACGGCCATCGCGCTCAACAACGTCGTCGAGGCGCTGACCGTCGCCTACAACCTGCTCGTCGGCGGGCTGCTCGTGCCGATCCTCGGCGGGCTGCTGTGGAAGCGGGGCACGGCCCAGGGCGCGCTCGCCTCCGTCGTGGTCGGCGGTCTCGCCGTCATCGGCCTGATGGCGACCCACGGCATCCTCGCCAACGAACCCGTGTACTACGGCCTGCTGTCTTCCCTCGCCGCGTACGTCGCCGTCTCCTTGATGACGAGGCCGACCGACGCGGCCGTACTCGCCGCCTGGCGTGAGCGCCTCGCGGGGCGGGCTCCCGAACTCGTGTCCGAACCGGTGCCGACTCCCCAGTAGAGTCTCAGGTAGATGTACATACGCGACGAAGCGTAAGAAAGAAGGCATTTCACAATGACTGGCAACGAGACGCCCCGCGGCCCCGTCGACTCCTCCCGCATCCCGCGGTACGCCGGACCCGCGACCTTCGCCCGGCTCCCGCGCCTCGACGAGGTCGGTCGCGCCGATGTCGCCGTGGTCGGCGTGCCGTTCGACTCGGGGGTCTCGTACCGGCCGGGCGCCCGCTTCGGCGGCAACGCGATCCGCGAGGCGTCCCGGCTGCTGCGCCCGTACAACCCGGCGCAGGACGCGTCGCCGTTCGCCCTGGCCCAGGTGGCGGACGGTGGCGACATCGCCGTGAACCCCTTCAACATCAACGAGGCCGTGGAGACCGTCGAGGCCGCCGCCGACGACCTGCTCGGCACGGGCGCCCGCCTGATGACGCTGGGCGGCGACCACACCATCGCGCTGCCGCTGCTGCGCTCGGTCGCCAAGAAGCACGGCCCGGTCGCCCTGCTCCACTTCGACGCCCACCTCGACACCTGGGACACCTACTTCGGCGCGGAGTACACCCACGGGACCCCGTTCCGGCGCGCGGTGGAAGAGGGCATCCTCGACACCTCCGCCCTCTCCCACGTCGGCATCCGCGGTCCGCTGTACGGCAAGCAGGACCTCACGGACGACGAGAAGATGGGCTTCGGCATCGTCACGTCGGCGGACGTCTACCGACGCGGCGCCGACGAGGTCGCCGACCAGCTGCGCCAGCGCATCGGCGACCGCCCGCTGTACATCTCCATCGACATCGACTGCCTCGACCCCGCCCACGCCCCCGGTACGGGGACGCCGGAGGCGGGCGGCATGACGTCGCGGGAGCTGCTGGAGATCCTGCGTGGGCTGGCCGGGTGCAACCTGGTATCGGCCGACGTCGTCGAGGTGGCGCCCGCGTACGATCACGCCGAGATCACGTCGGTGGCCGCGTCCCACACGGCGTACGAACTGACCACGATCATGTCCCGCCAGATCGCGGCGGCCCGGAAGGACTCGGAAGCGAAGTGACTCACGACCACGACCTGGTGCTCCGCCCGACGGAGGCGCAGATCGCCGCTGCTCTGAACCCTCCCGCCGGCCGCAACGGCGGAGACCTGGTCGTGGAGACGCTGGCCGCGCTCGGCGCGACCACCGTCTTCGGGCTGCCCGGCCAGCACGCGCTGGGCATGTTCGACGCGCTACGGCGGTCCGACCTGCGGTACATCGGGCTGCGGGTGGAGAACAACGCCGGGTTCGCGGCGGACGCGTACGGCCGGATCACGGGTGAGGCGGCGCCGCTGCTGCTGTCGACCGGCCCGGGAGCGCTGACCTCGCTGGCCGCGCTCCAGGAGGCGGCCGCGGCCTCGGCCCCCGTGCTGGCGATCAGCAGCCAGGTCCCGACGGCGGGGCTCGGCGGGGGCCGCCACGGCTACCTGCACGAACTCCCGGACCAGGCGGCGTCGTTCAGGGGCGTGGTGAAGTCGGTCCACACGGTCCGCGCCCACTCCCAGATCCCCTCCGCGATCGAGGCGGCCTGGAAGTCGGCGCTGACGGCCCCGCACGGCCCGGTGTGGGTGGAGATCCCGCAGGACGTGCTGCTGGCCGAGACGTCGATCCCGGTGGTGACGGGCGGCGACGCGTTCCCGGAGGAGCTGCCGCCGCGCCCCGAACTGACGGCGGTGGCCGCCCACCTGCTGTCCCAGGCCACCCGTCCGGCGATCATCGCGGGCGGGGGAGTGGTCCGCGCGGACGCCTCGAAGAAGCTCCGCCAGCTGGCGGAGACGCTCCGGGCGCCGGTCGTCACCACGCCCGGCGGCAAGGGGGCCTTCCCCTGGACGCACCCCCTGTCCCTCCAGTCCTGGATCGAGGACCGGCACACCACGGACTTCCTGGAGGACGCGGACGTACTCCTAGTGGTCGGCTCCGGCCTGGGCGAACTCTCCTCCAACTACCACACGTTCAAGCCGCGCGGCCGGGTCATCCAGATCGAGGCGGACCTCGGCAAGCTGGAGTCCAACCACCCGGCGCTGGGCATCCACGCGGACGCCCGCCTCGCCCTGCAGGCGCTGCTGGAGACGGTGCGGGAGCGGGAGGACGCGACGGCGCCGGAGCGCGTCCGTGAGGTCCTCACGAAGGTCGCCGACCGCATCGCCGCCCAGGAACTCACCCTGGAGCAGGACGTGTTGGCGTCCGTCCGCAAGGCCCTGCCGGCCGACTCCCCGTCCTTCTGGGACATGACGATCCTCGCCTACTGGGCCTGGTCGGCCTTCGACGCCAAGGGCCCCAACCACATGCACTCCGCCCAGGGCGCCGGCGGCCTCGGATACGGCTTCCCGGCGGCCCTCGGCGCGGCCACCGCGGACCCGACCCGTCCGGTGCTCGCGGTGTCCGGCGACGGAGGCGCCCTGTACTCGATCGCCGAGCTGGCGACGGCCCGGCAGTACGACCTGAACGTCACCTGGCTCATCGTCGACGACGGCGGCTACGGCATCCTGCGCGAGTACATGACCGACGCCTTCGGCGAGGCCACGGCCACGGAGCTGACGCGGCCGGACTACGTGGCGCTGGCCGAGTCCTTCGGCGTCCCCGGCGTGCGTACGACCCCGGAGACGCTGGAGGCGGATCTGGCGAAGGCGCTTCAGACCTCCGGCCCGTCGGTGGTCGTCCTCCCGGCGGTACTGCGGATGTTCGCGCCGACGCACCTCGCGATGTGACGCCTCAACGGCCTGGTGCCGGCAGCAGTGGCCGGTTTCCCTCCTTCAAGTAGAGGGAGGAAGAGTCGCGGCTTGACATCTTCAAGCGCGGGACGGCCGTGTGACGAGTTCCCTCAACGGGAGATCGCAGCAGGTCAGACGATGTGCGCGGTCGTACAACAGGCTTGCCGGAGACCGGCGTTGACAGCCGACGAAGACCGTTTGTTTACGAAACCTATAGATCCGAACATGCTTTCTCTATAAGATCCAGACAAGATCGCCGTGCACAGCGTGAAGCGCGCTGTGCACGGCGAGTTGCCCTCCCATCTGACCCATGGGAGGTCAGCGTCGCTCGGGATTGGGCCCGAGCGCGCCTACGGGGGGTTGTTGGGCCCCCCGTGAACACTTTTTGTCTCACTGGGAGTGAGCCTTGCGTTCTGCAAACAGAGTACAGAAGGCTGCCGTAGTTGCGTCCTGCGCGGCGTCGCTGGTGCTTGCCATGGCGCCGTCGGCCCTTGCCGAGGGCTACTTCGACAGCAGCATTTCCGGCGCGGCCCCTGGATTCCAGTCCCGCTGGTGGACCAAGCACAACAACTACGACCGTGACACGGTCATCCAGTTCACCGGGTGCACGACGGCGATCGGTTCCAGCAACAGCACCGAGATCCAGCTCACCAAGTACAAGACCGGCCCGCTGCCGGACGAGAACCGGGGGCGGAAGACCTTCACCGCCTGCTTCGACGGGAGCAGCAGCATCTCCAAGGGCAACTGGGGAGCGCAGCGCGGCGGCGGGGACGAGTACCGCTTCGCCGTTATCAAGATCGACGGAGTCGACTGGCAGGACCGCTTGACGGTCAAGGACGTCGACGTCTGGTACTGATCGAGCGTAGTCGGCGGGCCCTGGACAGCGATCGCTTCCGGGGCCCGCCGCTCCCCCATCTCTGGCAAGGGAACACTATGAGTGCAGAGTCGGTCTGCTTCGAGGGATGCAGCTTCGGGTACCGGCGGAACCGAACGGTGATCGAGGCCCTGGACTTCGGCTTTCCAGCGGGGCGAAGCGTCTTCCTCGGCCCCAACGGGGCGGGAAAGAGCACCGTCCTGGGGCTTGCCGCGTCGGCCTTGCAGCCGCGTTCGGGCAGCGTGCGTCTCGGGGAGCTCTCGCCGCGGCGCGGCAGAGACCTCAAGGCGTACCGCCAGAAAGTCGCCTGGATGCCCCAGCAGATCGACTGCGTACCGGGGTTGACCGCCCGCGAGCAGGTTGCCTACGTCGGCTGGCTCAAGGGCATGTCGCGCGCCGAGGCGTGGAGTCGGGCGGTCGATGCGCTACGCCGGGTCGAACTGGAAGACCATCAGGACCGTAAGGTGTCCGAGCTGTCCGGCGGTCAGAAGCGCCGGGTAGGAGTGGCGCAGTCACTGGTGCATGGCGCGGAGGTACTCCTGCTCGACGAGCCGACGGCCGGAATGGATCCTCGCCAGCGCCGAGTCTTCCACGAGGTGCTCGGGGCGCTGCCGGAGGAGGTGTCCGTGGTGCTGTCCACCCACGACGTCGCGGACCTGGACGAGATCTACGACAACGTCGTGGTTCTGAACGCGGGAACCATCAGGTTCAGCGGTCCCGTGAAGCAGTTCCTGGCGCACGCCTCAGCGGATGCGGCGCCCGGCCGCAGGGCTGAGAGCGCGTACGACAGCATCGTGGGCGGAGTGCCGGCATGCTGATCAGGACAATGGTGCGCACGTCGTCCGTGCCGTGGGCCGCAGGACCATTGTTTCTGCTTGTCTGGTACATGTCCGACGACCTGGGCAGGCGAGTGGTCCCGGCCTACTGGGAGTCGGCGAGTTCGATCCCGGCGTACTGCCTGTTCGCCATCGCGCCGGTATGCGCGGCGTGTGCTGCTTGGGAAGCAGGACGGCTGAAGCGAGGCGGGGTGGCCCAACTGGGGGCGGCCCGTGCCCAGGTCATGGTGGTCGCACAGGCGCTGGCTCCTGTCGCCCTGCTGGGGCTGGCGGCGGTGACCGGGTCGTTCCTGACGGTCCGTGTCTCCATGGGATCGGCCCTGGACTGGCCCTCCGTGTCCGTGATCGGGATGATCACAGTGGTGCTCGCCGCACACATGCTGCTCGGCTTCGTGGTGGGGTACGCCCTGCCGAGACTCCTGGCCCCAGCGCTGATCCTGGTACTGGACTACCTCTGGATGACGTTGCCGCCCACCTTCGACACCATGTGGGTGCGGCACCTGACCGGGCATCTGGAGACGGGTCTGCCGGTGACCGACCGCATCAATCCGGACTCGGTCATCGCCCCGGCGGTCGTTGCGGCGGGGATCGCGGCGGCCGGACTCCTCGTGGCACTCACGAGCGGCAGACGCCGGATGGCGGCGGCCTTGGCAGGAGTACTCGGTATCGGGCTCGGAGGACTCGCCGGTCAGCACCTGGTCGCCGACTGGGGGCCGTCGGCGCCGGCCCTGGCCCGCACGGACCAGCCCGCGTGCGCCGGGAAGAAGCCCGAGATCTGCGTTCCGAGAGAACTCGCCTCAGTGCTACCGGAGCTGGAAGGCGCCTCGGCAGCCGTACTGCCCCGGCTTGCCGACGCCGGCATCCCCGCCCCGCAGCGGCTGAGCACCGCCTCGACGGCGACGCGCGTGGGGCCGGAGACCTGGCGGGTCTATGCGAGCCCGTACCTGACCGAGGACGACGCCCGGGCCGAGATCGCCGAGGCGGCCCTGCCCGACCTGCCCGACTGCCTCGCCCACACGGACGCCTACGTGGGTGATCCCCTGCCCTTGCGCGTGTGGCTCCTGCTGGCGGGCGGGGTGCCCGACGACGTGGTCACCGAGCACTACGGACCCGACGCCCTTCCCGCGATGGCCGGTGTCCGTGCGCAGAGCGAAGAGAAGCAACTGGACTGGTTCCGGCGGAACCTGAATCTGCTGAAGCAGTGTGAGCCGTCGCCCGAAACGCAGGCGATCGTCCGATGACCTTGTGGCTGAAAGCCCGCCGTCCGGCGGTCCTGGCGGCTGGGATCCTGGTGTTCGCGGCGCTTTCCACCGCGGTTGGGGGGCGCCTCGTCGGGCTGCCCTCGTTGAGCGGCACGGGGACCACCACGGTGCCCCTGCTGCTGTTCGTTCCACTCGCGGTCTGCGCGGGCCTGCTGCTCTGCCTCGACAGCGGTGCACAGGCCGCGGAGATCACGGGGGCTCGGCACATCGCCACCTATGACCGGTGCCTGACCGCGCTCACCGGTGCGACGGCGGTCGGCTCGGCCGCTCTGGCCGCCGTGCTCCGGGACGCGCCGGTGGCTGTGGCGGCCGGGCGCAACGCGCTGTTCCTGATGGGGCTGGCCTTGTGCGTCCGGGCCGCGTGGGGCAGCGGCGTCGGAATGCTGGTGGCCGCGGGATGGGTGGTCATGGTGACGCTCGTCGGGTACGACGCCTACCGCACACCGCGCGTGTGGGCCGTACTCGGGCTCGCGCCAGGGGACGTCGCCGGCATCGCGTTGGCCGGCTGCTGCTTCGCCGCGGGACTGGGAGTGCTGGGCCGGTCGACCGCCGGACGCAGACTGCGATAGCGGGCTCCTGCGCGGCTTCGTGTGCTGCTTGCGGCCGACGTGTCCGCCGCGGGACCGGCTGACGGCAAGGTTGTCCGGTTCGCCGGCCGGGGCCCCTTTTGGCGGGCCCCGGCCGTTGAAACCGCCTAGTCGCGCGTGTAGTCGACGTGGTCGCGGTTGTAGCAGGCGTCGTCCACCGCGGGGCCGGTCCACGGTACGGCCCACGGGACGACCGCGAGGGCCTGCCTGCAGAGGCCGGCGCTGGTGTAGCCGGCGATGTTGATACGGCCCCGGTCGCCGTCGTCGGCCTGGGCCGGGGCGGCGAGGACGAGGGCTGCCATGGTGAACGCGGCGAGCGCGCTG
This sequence comes from Streptomyces viridochromogenes, assembly GCF_001270495.1. Lineage (GTDB taxonomy): Bacteria > Actinomycetota > Actinomycetes > Streptomycetales > Streptomycetaceae > Streptomyces > Streptomyces viridochromogenes_A. Next base: position 178,542 of record NZ_LGUR01000173.1, on the reverse strand, counting down.
ATCTTCTTCATGGCCGGTCAACAGCATCACATCGGCGCAGGTCACTCCGCTGCACAGGTGGTACCGGGTGCGCCAGGGGCCGGACGAGGCCCCTGGCACGTCGACAGCTCGCCTACCAGATCGCCTCGACCCACTCCGGGTGGTCGATGAACGGGTTGCGGTTGTGCTGGTAGGAGTCGTAGATGACCTCGTTGCGGCGCTCTTCGAAGGCGCTCGGCGGGTCCTGCTCGTTCCACTGCTTGAGGATCGAGAGCTTGCCCATGAACGGGTTGCTGCCGTTGCCGACCTTCTCGTTGGGCTCCAGGTCGGCGAAGCCGTCGTCACCCTCGTAGCGCACGGCCATGTAGAGGATCATGCGGGCCACGTCGCCCTTGTCCGCGGCGCGCGGCTGGAAGGAGTCGGAGTCGACGAGGCTGCCGCCGCCGTTGGTGACGCTGCTGCCGCCGTTGTCGAAGTCCAGGTTGCCGCGGATGCTGTTGACCTGGACGTCGCAGGCGCGCAGGTGGTGCAGGTCCGTGCCGGGACCGGTCACCTCGCCGAAGTCGCCGTGGGACTTGGCCCACGTGTGCTCGCGGTTCCAGTTGCCGGTGCTGCCGCCGTTGAGGGACTTGCTGCGGGAGACGCCGCTGTACAGCAGGAGCACGTTGCTGCTGTTGTTCGGATCCTGGTCGGCGGCCTTCAACGCGTTCCAGACCGCTGAGTACGAGATCTTCGTCTGGTCGCTGATGATCGTGTGCAGCGATTCCTTCAGGGCCGTACCGGTCTTGCCGATCGCGTCGGCGTAGTACGTGTCGTCGTACTCCGTCGTCGTGGCCGCGGCAGGGGCCGCGGTGAGCGCCGGGGTCATGAGGCCGACCAGGACGGCGGCGGTCGTCAGCGCCACTGGTTTCCAGCGGGGGCGTATGCGTGTCGCCAGCATGTGGGGTGTCCCATCTACGCGGGTTGAATGGAGGCGGCAAACGGGAGAGTGGCATGGACATGCGGTGGTGTCGAGGGCTTGCGCGTGTCCATTGGGTGACGGGAAACGGCAAATCGGGGCTTGTCTACGCGAGTTGCAGCCCGAACGGGAGCGTGCAACGGCCCCCGACAGGGCGTCGGGGGCCGTGACGCGGGAGCCGGGTCGGTGTCAGCTGACGTCCGACGGGTCCAGGCGGTGGACCGTCGACGTGTTGCTCTGCGAGGAGGACGTGTCGTTTCGCGAGGAGGAAGAGGAGCCCGACGTCGAACTCTTGCTGTACTCGCTCTCCTTCACCACCGTCCCGTTCTTCCGCACCCACTCCGTGACCGCGGAGCTGACGTCGCCTGGATGTAGTGCAGCTCGCCGTTCTTCACCAGTTCCTTGAGCTTGGCCAGCGTCATCGCCTTGTCGCTGCCGGACCAGCCCCGCATGGAGATGACGGGCTCACCGCTGCTGACGATCAGCTGGGCCGCGCCCTGCGAACTCGACACCGCGAGCAGCCACTTGGCGCCGTCCTGGTGCTTCTTGAGATACGTGAGGAGCTCGCTGCTCGCGCCGCCGCCCGTACCGCCACCGCCGCCGGGGCCGCCCATGCCGCCGCCGGGGCCGCCCATGCCGCCGCCCATGCCGCCGGGCCGGCCGCTGTTGCCGGTGTCCGTTCCGCCTGGGGCCGTACCGCCGGGGGCCGTACCGCCGTTGGCGGTGCCATTCGGCGGCGTACCGCCCATCTCGCCGGTGCCGCCGGGAGCCTGGCCGTTCTGTGGTCAGTGTGAACAGCCAGAAGCGCCGGATCGGTCTTCCCCGTAAAGGGGGTCCCTGGCTCAGGTCTGCGATTCCTTGACGGTGGTGACGAAGGCCGACCAATTGGCAGCGGAGAAGAGCAGCGCCGGGCCGTGCGGGACCTTGGAGTCGCGGACGGGGACGCCGGAGGGGTGGTTGTCGAGGACTTCGAGGCAGCTGCCGGCATCGGAGTTGCTGTGGGACGACTTGCGCCAGCCGCTGAGTATGGAAGCGTTCGGGATGGCTCGGTCAGTCATGGTGTCCGTAGTCCTTCGCAGCGGCCTTGAGCAGGGCGAGTGATTCCTTCAGCGGCAGTGCGTCGCTGAGCGCGAGATCGTACCGAGTCTGCAACTCCCGGACCACGGACGGGGAGTCATGCAGTTTCCCCATCTTGTCCCCCCTCGCTGTATGCCAGAGGCGGCTGGTCCTCGAACCACATCAGCGTGAGCATGCTCTGCATCAGCGGATGATGGCCCACACCGAACGGCAGCACATGTACGCGGATGCGTCCAGTCTCGGCGAGCCGAGCAACGTGCGTGATCTGCTCCGCCATGGTGTCCCTGCCGGCCAGAGGGCGTCGCAGCACCGTCTCGTCCAGCACCACCCACACCACGGGCGTCACCGGATCTTCCAGGATCCTCGCGCGCTCAAGGCGTGTGACAACGCGTCTGTCGCATTCCTCTTCACTCACCGGAGGGAACGCCGCACTCAGAATCGCACGCGCGTACCTCTTCGTCTGGAGGATGCCCGGGAAGTACGCCAGGCCGAACTCGCGGATCATCACGGCCTGTTGTTCGAGTACGAGCACCGCCTCGAAGTACTCGGCGATCGACGCTTCGTCGCCCTGCGGCAGAAAGCTACTCAGCACATCCCCCGCACCCAGGGCCATATCCAGCCGCCGCGCGTCCTCCTTCGACGGCACGCGCCGCCCCGCCTCGATATGCGCGATGTGCGAACGCGTCATGAACGCCCGGTCGGCCAGCTCCACGTGTGTCAGCCCCGCCGCCTCGCGCTGCTGCCTGAGCCAGTCACCGTATGTGTTGCCCATGGCCAATCCCTTGTGAAAACGGAGTTCACGACATGCGTCACCGCATCGCCCGACTCTTCGGGCCGTTGCTACGGCTTACGCGCCGCCGCCGACGGCGTGGGTGTCGGTGCCTCAACGGGCCGACCGTCCACCACACCGGCTCCCGGCCCTCGCGGGCGGCACGTCCGGCCGCCGTACTCGGGGTCGGCGTCGGATCGGTCGGCATGCCAACGGTGGTCGTAGGGGGCATCAAGTGACGCGCGACATGGGCGGCGTACGCCTGCTGCCCTGGACCGGGGCGGACGGTAAGCCCTGCTATCTCGTGAGCGACGGTACCGGCCCTGTCGCCAGCCTGGCCGACACCGTCGAGAGCGTGCAGCTCGCCATCGCCATGGCCGACGACCTCCTCGACCACGCGGCCGACATGCTCGCCGACCGCCGGGCGACACCCGCGCAGCTCCGGTTTCTGGTTGCCCGGATGGGCGAGGCGCTGACCGACGTCCGGCGCATCGCGGAGAGTCGGGGCGCGTGTGTTTCTCTTCCAGACAGTAAGTCCGAAAGCCGGCCATCACGCCGCCCGAGCGCCGCCTCCCCGGTGCAGACTGAGGAGAAGAATTGATGTCTTCGCGGCATTCGGGGGAAAATTGTTGCGAATCCATTTCACCAGCCGGGATCTGGAGTGCTTACGGATCGCCGACAGGCCGGACCCGCTCTGGGAGATCATCTGTAGTGTCTGCCGATTGCAGACCAGGGAGGGGCCACAGGCCTTCGACCTGTGGCGGCGCCAGGTCCGGGACGGGCAGCGGCGCGGGGGAGCGCCTGGGCGGTCGGTCCGGGCGTTGGGCAGCCTGGTGCCGTATGCCAAGTACTTCCCGGACTTTCTCACGCCGAGCGGTGAGCGGCAGGACCATGCCCTGGAAGACGGAATCGACCGGGTGTTGGCAACGCCGCGCCGACAGCTGAACCACGAGATCGGGCTCGTCGCGGCGGATGGCCGCACCCCCTTCGCCGGGCCGGCCCTGGCTCGCGGCGAGCGGGAGGTCCTGCTGCTGCTCGGCGGGTTGCTGCGGGTCTACCACGAAGCGTTCGTCGCCCCCGTGTGGGAGGCGATGGAGGCGGCGGTACGCGCGGATGTGAGCCGGCGTTCCCGGGCCCTGCTCACCGACGGGATCGGCGGCCTGCTGAACACGTTCAGCCCGATGGCACGATGGCGGTCGCCCGTCCTGGAGGCCGACTACCCGGTCGACCGGGACATGTACCTCGAAGGACGGGGCCTGCTCCTGATCCCCTCGTACTTCTGCTGGCGACGCCCGATCACCCTGGTCGACCGCTCGCTGCGACCGGTACTGGTCTACCCGGTGGAGAAGTCGGCGCCACTCGTGTCCGCTGCCGGACAGGCCGAGCTGTCCAGGCTGCTCGGCTCCACCAGGGCCGCACTGCTCCAGGAGGCAGCCGTGCGGGCCTGGGGCACCACCTCCCAACTGGCCGCGAAGGTCGGTATCTCGCTGCCCAGCGCCAGCCAGCAGTTGACGGTGCTCCGCGAGACCGGGCTGCTGTCGAGTCACCGGGACGGCAAGCATGTTCTGCATGCGGCGACACCGCTGGGGCGGCGGCTGCTGGGCGGTCACTTCGGCTGAAGCCAAAGGGTGGTGCGCGGAGGTGACGTTCGGGCGAGGCTGCTGGTGCAGGCGCGGTCGCGGCTGCGGCAAAGCCACTACGGGGAGGCAACACATGCGTAAGTTCAGGATGGCTCTGGCGGGCGGGACCGCCGCGGTCGCCCTCGGGGCCGGGCTGCTGGCCGGCGCCGGACCGGCCGCGGCAGGCGCCTCCGGGGCGGACCGTGTCCAGGCGGCGGCGACCCGCTACGGCTGTCCCTCCGGGGCGGTGTGCATCTATCCGGGTCCGAGCTGGAACAACGACAAGCCGTCCCACACCTACTGGAGCGCGGGCGTCCACAAGCTCTACAACCAGTACGGGCAGCACCGCGTCTTCAACAACCAGACCGACGGCTGGACCGTGCAGATGTGCACGGGAGGCAACGGAACGGGTTGCGGGGACAAGATGGGGCCGGGCTGGTACATCGACCAGAACCTGACACCGATCAACTCCATCTACATCAAGCCCTAGACCCGCGGACCGGGCACGAAGAACCGGGACAGGGGCAGGGCCGGGCTCCTCTTCACCGAGGGGCCCGGCCGTCGGGATCAGAAATGCGTGTCGATCCCGAACACTCGCCGCAACTGAGCCATGTCATGCCGGTCCCGGTCCGTGGGCTCGTACCCCTGGTGGAAGTGCACCTGCTGCTCGGCGGACAGGCACGGGACCGGTGTACCGGCGATCCTGCCCGTCACGAAGGCCGACGCGGGGTAGCGGAAGGGGTGCGACGGGTCGGGGGATGCCTGGGTCGCTGAGCCGTCCTCGGTGAAGGACAGGGGGTGGAGGTCGATCTCCCGGCCGTCCGGAGCCGTGACCACGAATCGGACCGGGCGCCAGTCCAGGGTCTCCACGAAGCCCGCGTCCGCGAGAGCCGACAGCACCGCGGGCTCCTGCTCCTGGCGGTGCATCAGGTCCAGATCGCGGTGGTCGCGGGTCTGCTCGCCGAGCAGGGCGTCGATGCCCCAGCCGCCGCCGATCCAGACCGCGACCTGTGCCTTCCGGAACAGGGACAGGACGGCCAACACGCCGTCAGCAGTCATCATGCGCAGATACTTTCATGCGGGACCGTTCAACGCCGCGGAAAGTCCCCCCGGGCCGTCTGGTACAGGCCGATCGACAGGAGCGCCGCGGATCCGGCCCAGGAGAGCGGGTCGGACGGGAGTGCCGCGGGCCAGGCCCACCAGTGGGCCGTCTGCTCCGGGCCGTAGCCGAAGACCGACACGACCAGCGCGAGCAGCGTCGGGATCACCGTGGAGGCGTGGTTGCCCAGTGCCGCCCGGCCGATCAGGGCGAGCCCGGTGTAGAGGGCGAGGTTGCGGACGGCCGACTCGGCCGCGAAGGGGTCGGTGCCGCTGAGCCATCCCGCCATGACCGGGGCGGCCACGGCGGCTGTGGCCGCCACCACCGCGACGGCGAGCAGGGAGTCGAGAGCGGCGACCCGTCGTAGCGCCGTCCTCTCGATGGGGGTGGGCGTGCCGTAGCACGCGTTCAGGGCGATGGCCGGAGCCAAGGGGGCGAAGAGGATGAACGGGACGTCCGCCGAGGTGGCGCCGCCCAGTTGAGGCAGGGGCAGGCGGCTGTTGCCCAGGGTGAAGGCCGCCGCCCAGAAGCCGGCGGTGACGAGTGTGAGCAGGGCCAGCCGCCGTGTGTGGATCCACCAGGTCATCGCGGCATGCACCGCGCCTGGACGAGGGTGTCCTGGAACCAGGTCTCCTGGCTGGCCGCGCTGGTGCCGAGGACACGGCCGACCGGCGCCCAGATCCGGGGATCGGTGCTGTCGCGGGCCTCCTGCTGACTCCGGCCGGCCCGCACGGACAGCCAGACGCCGAGCTGGTCCTGGGAGTCGAACGCCCGCTGCGCGGCCGTCGCCGGATCCGCCGGGCAGTGGGTACGGCCGTCGCCGTGCGGGCTGTTGACGAGGATCACCGTGAGGTCGGAGGTGAGGCTGGTCACCAGGTCCTGGTCGGTGAAGGCGGGATCCTGCCGTACGGTCACCGTCCACTGCCCGGTCCCGGGCCGCTGTCCGCTCTCGGTGACGACCTCGGGCGGACTCACTCCGACGCGACGGAGGCGTTCGACCGCCGTGCTCACGGTGCGGGCCGTTTCGGTCAGCCGGGACGCGTGTTCGGGCCAGACACACACCCGCGTGCCCCGAGGGTCGGCGCAGACCAGATCGGAGACCGGACGTGCCTCGATCGCGTCGGGGCCGAGTCCGTCCACCAGCCTGACGCCCGCGGACGTGGTGACCGTGGCGGCGACCACCGCCAGTGCGGCACCCCAGTACGGGACGGACCCGGGCAGGCTCCCCCGCCGGGGGGTACGCCGGCAGACGGCCGCGGCGGCGACGGCCAGCGCGGCCAGACCGACGGCCACGAGCGCGGGTGCCGTGACGGCCCCCGGGTAGACCGCGGAGGCGTTCGAGCAGCAGCCGAAGGCCGGCTGGGTCAGATGGCGCAGCCACAGGGGCTCCAGCGCCGGGGGATAGACGTTCCACAGGTAGTCGCCGACCAGGACCACCGGGACGGCGGCCACGGCGGGCAGCCACATGCCGACGGCGTACCCGAGGGCGACGTGGGCGCACAGGATGACGCACGCCGCGGCGATGATCCGGACATCCGGCCACCCCGGAGCCGACTCCATCTGGAGGCGGACCACGGCGAGTGCCGTCGCGAGGGCGAGGAAGCCCAGCAACATGACCGGTGCGAGGGACGCGGCGGCTATCTGCCACCCGTTACGGGTCGGGGTGCCGTCCCCGACCTTGGCGCGGCGGAGCCTGCCGGCCTCCCAGGCGGCACAGGCCGCGGTGACCGGGGCGATGAAGATCAGCGCGGAGACCGCCTTGGCGGTGGCCGCCGTCCAGTAGCCGTCCAGGTCCCCGGCGACGTAGTCCGAGGTGACGTAGAGGACGACGATGCAGAGGAGCACGGGAGCGGCGGGAACGGCCGCGTTGGCGCGCGGGTGGAGACGGAACATCACCATGCCTCGCCTCCGCCGAGAACCGCCGTGTAGGCGCCGTCCGCGACGCGGCCCGACGCGGTGTCCTGCGGGGCGAGGGCGTAGAACTCCTCGACGGTGCCGGTGAATCGGACCACCCCGTCGGACAGGACGACGACATGGTCGTAGACCTCGGAGAGGTCCTCGGTCTGGTGGGTGGAGACGACGACGTCGGCAGTTCCGGCGAGTTCCTCGACGACCTTGCGGAACGTGCCCCGTTGCGCCGGGTCGAGACCCGCTGTCGGCTCGTCCATCAGGACGAGCCGGGAGGAGTGCACCAGCGTCTGGGCCACGCCGACCCGGCGCAGCTGGCCGCCGGACAGGGACGAAGCCTGCTGGTCCGCCTTCCTGGCGAGTCCCACGCGGTCGAGCGCCGCGAGGGCTCCGTCCCACGCCTCCCGTCGGGACATGCCCTTGAGCCATCCGGCATAGGCGACCTGCTCCCGGCACGTCATGCCGGGGGCGGGAGTGATGTGCTGGGGCATCCACCCGACCTGGCGCCGGTACTCCCGCAGTTGGGAACGGACGGCGGGGTCGAGTCCCGCGAAGGAGACCGTGCCGGAATGGGCCTTGAGGGCGGAGGCGGCGAGTGCCAGCAGCGTGGTCTTGCCCGCGCCGTTGGGACCGAGCAGCACGGTGCGGCCCGGAGGGAAGGCGAAGCTGAGTCTGTCGAGGACGACCGGGCCCCGACGGTACTGGTAGGTGCAGGTGGCGAACTCAACAGACACAGCCCACGGCCTTCTTACAAGGAATGACGACGTTTCAGTGTGGCGCCCCGTGGCGCTCGTGGCGCCTGCGCTGCTGGGGCACTTGCGGTGCTTGTGGCACTGCGGTGCTTGCCGTGCCTGAGGGCTCAGTACCGGACCGAGACCGAGTTCACCTTCAGGTAGTAGCCCGACGAGCTGTCCTGGATCTTCGTCACGGTGAAGTGGTAGTCACCCTTCGGCTGGTCGCCGAAGGCGTGGGAGGCGGAGCTGCTGCAGTGGAAGGTGTAGCGGCCCCGGTCCTCGTCGGGCTGGACGATCGGGGTCTCGCGGGTCAGCTGGAGCTGTGTGTTGCTGACCGCGGGGCCCAGCCCGCCGTTGCTGCAACCGCTGAGCGATATGGAGGTGCTGACGCTGTCGTTGTTGTTGTCCGTCCACGTACGGGAGTTGAAGCCCGTGCGCACCCCGCTCATGCTGGAGCTCCAGCTGCCTTCGGCGTGGGCCGGAATCGCACTGGCGAGCACCGCGGCCGAGGCGCATCCCGTGATGGCCGCGATCATCCTCTGTCTACGCATGTGAGGTCCCCTCCGATTTTGCGTGCGCCTGACGTGATCACGCCAGTCTGGTCGGGGTGACGCTACGCCGGACGATCTTGGCGTCGGGTGTACGGCAGGGGAATTGATCATGAAGCCCTCGCGCTGTGGCCATGCGCGCCGTGACCGTTTCGCTGTGTAAAAGGGTCTACGTGCGTACAACCATTCCCTCGGTCTCGCGAGTCAACAGGGCATGACTCAAGGGCCATCGAGACCGACATCAAGAGGCGTTTCCGGACGTGCGAGAGCACTCCTCACGACAGGCCTGGTGGCCGGGGTGTTCATACCGTGTGTCGCGGCCGCCACCCCCGCCACCGCGGCGACCACCCCCACCGTCAGCTGTACGTCCGCAAAGGCCGGCCTCGCCGACAAGCTGAAGAAGGACATCACCGCCGCCCTGGCCAACCGCAAGGGGACCATCGCGGTCGGCCTCCACGACCGTTCCACCAACACCACCTGCGCCCTGCGGGCCTCCAGCGCCTACGACTCCGCCAGCGTCGTCAAGGTCACGGTGCTGGCCGCGCTGCTGTGGGACGCGAAGAAGCACAACCGGTACCTCACCGACCGTGAGGCGTCCCTCGCCAAGGCCATGATCACCAAGTCGGACAACGCCGCGACCAGCACGCTCTGGAAGCAGCTCGGCCTGACGAAGATCAAGGGCTTCCTCACCGCCGCCGGCATGACCCAGACCAAGCCCGGCGCGAACGGCTACTGGGGCCTGACCCAGATCACCGTCACCGACGAGCAGAAGCTGCTGAAGCTCATCACCGCCAAGAACGCGATACTGAGCGACAACTCCCGCGCCTACATCCTGAAGCTGATGGGCCAGGTCGTCTCCTCCCAGCGCTGGGGCACCCCGTACGGAGTGCCGTCCGGCGTCACCGTGGCCGTCAAGAACGGCTGGCTGCAGCGGGCCACCAACGGCTGGCGGGTGCACAGCGTCGGCGCCTTCAAGGGGGGCGGCCACGACTACGTGATCACGGTGCTCACCCATGGCAACAGCACCATGAACTACGGCATCACGACCATCCAGGGCGTGGCCAAGGTCATCCACCGGGACCTGGCCGCGAGCTGAGGGACCCGGGCCTCGCGTGTACGACGCTTCATGAGCCGGTCTCCCCTCCGTCACCGACCCGCCCTACGGTGACCCCCATGCGCCTGAGAACCGTACTCGCGACCGCCACCGCCGGGCTGGCGGCGGCCACTTGCCTGACCGCCGCCGGCCCGGCGAACGCCCACGCCACCTCGCAGGACAGCCACGCCTGTTCGCCCTCCGTCTCCATCGACCGCTTCTCCGACGCGCTCGACAAGACGACGTACGACGGCACCTTCGTCGGCAACTTCTCCGCGCTCGCGGTGGATCACCGCGACGGATCGCTGGCGGCCGTCTCCGACCGTTCCGCCCTCTTCAGCCTCGACCGGAAGACGCTCGCGCCGAAGGGCGTCGTCCCGCTCGCCGACGAGAGCGGCGCCGCCCTCGACTCCGAGGGCCTCGTCGTCGACCGGGACGGCACCCGGCTGATCTCCTCCGAGACCGAGCCCTCCGTACGCCGCTACTCCCGCGACGGCAGGATCCTCGACCGCCTGCCCGTGCCGGACGCGCTGTCGGTCGCCCCGGCGGGCCGCGCCGTCCCCAACGGCACCTTCGAGGGGCTGACCCTGCTCCCCGGCGGCCGCACCCTGCTCGCCTCCATGGAGTACGCGCTCTCCGGCGACAGCACGGACATCGTCCGCTTCCAGACCTGGCAGCGGCCCCGGACGACAGGTGGCCACTTCGAGGCCGGCGCCCAGTACGCCTACCGCACCGACGCCGGCCTCGGCGTCCCCGAGGTCCAGGCGACCCCCGACGGCCGCCTCCTCATCCTGGAGCGCGGATTCACCGCCGGCGTCGGCAACACGGTCCGGCTCTACCTGGCCGACCCGCGCCGCGCCACCGACACGAGCGGTGTCGAGACCCTCACCGGGCAGAACGGCGTACGCCTGATCAAGAAGACGCTCCTCGCCGACATCGTGAACTGCCCGTCACTCGGAGCGACCGCCAAGCAGCCCCAGCCGAACCCGCTCCTCGACAACATCGAGGGCATGGCGATCACGGGGTACTCGAAGGGACGCCTGAAGGTGCTGCTGGTCAGCGACGACAACCAGAACGCGGCGCAGACGACGCGGTTCTACTACTTGCGGGTACGCGTCTGACCCCGGCCTCCGGCTTTTGTTGCGGAGGGATGAAATCCCGGGCTGTCCGTGTTGGTGCCTTCCGGTAGATCAGGACCAGCGGAGGGCACCGGCGTGACGACGCAACGGGGATGGGCACGGCGACTGTGGGGCTACGCCTGGCGCTACCCCAGGGACGTCGTCCTGGCCCTGGGCTCCTCCCTCGCCGGTATGGCCGTCATGGCGGTCGTCCCGCTGATCACCAAGGTGATCATCGACGACGTGATCGGCGACCACAGCCGCCGTATGGCCGTCTGGGCGGGTCTGCTGATCGCCGCCGCCCTCGCCGTCTACGTCCTCACCTACATCCGCCGCTACTACGGCGGCCGCCTCGCCCTCGACGTCCAGCACGACCTGCGGACCGACATGTTCGAGACGATCACGCGGCTCGACGGGCGACGGCAGGACGAGCTGTCCACCGGGCAGGTCGTCGGGCGGGCCACCAGCGACCTTCAGCTGATCCAGGGTCTGCTCTTCATGCTCCCGATGACCATCGGGAACTTCGCGCTCTTCGTCATATCCCTGGCCGTCATGGCGTGGCTGTCGCTGCCGCTCACACTGGTCGCCCTCGCCGTCGCCCCCGCCCTGTGGTGGATCGCCAAACGCAGCCGGACCAGGCTGCACCCCTCCACCTGGTACGCCCAGGCCCAGGCCGCCGCCGTCGCGGGCGTCGTCGACGGCGCTGTCAGCGGCGTACGCGTGGTGAAGGGGTTCGGGCAGGAGGAGCAGGAGACCGGGAAGCTCAGGGACGTCAGCCGGCGGCTCTTCGCGGGGCGGCTGCGCACCATCCGGTTCAACTCCAGGTACACCCCGGCGCTCCAGGCCGTCCCGGCGCTCGGGCAGGTCGCCATGCTCGCGGTCGGCGGCTGGCTGGCGGTGCGCGGGCACATCACGCTGGGTACGTTCGTCGCCTTCTCGACCTACCTCGCCCAGCTGGTCGGCCCCGTGCGCATGCTCGCGATGGTCCTCACGGTGGGGCAGCAGGCCAGGGCGGGCACCGAGCGTGTCCTGGAGCTGATCGACACCGAGCCCTCGATCAAGGACGGCACCAAGGCCCTGCCCGCCGACGCGCCCGCGACCGTCGAGTTCGACGACGTCGCCTTCGCATACGACGGACCCTCCGGCCCGGCCGCCCCCGTCCTCGACGGGCTCAGCTTCGAGATCCGCCCCGGCGAGACCCTCGCCGTGGTCGGCTCCTCCGGCTCCGGCAAGTCCACCGTCTCCCTCCTCCTGCCGCGCTTCTACGACGTCACCCGCGGCGCCGTCCTCGTCGGCGGCCACGACGTCCGCGAGCTGACCCAGGACTCGCTGCGGGCCGCGATCGGGCTGGTGCCGGAGGACTCCTTCCTCTTCTCGGACACGGTCCGCAACAACATCGCGTACGGCCGCCCCGACGCGACCGACGAGCAGATCGAGGCCGCCGCCCGCGCCGCCCAGGCGGACCGTTTCATCGCCGAGCTGCCGAACGGCTACGAGACCACGGTCGGCGAGCAGGGCCTCACCCTCTCCGGCGGCCAGCGCCAGCGCATCGCGCTCGCCCGCGCGATCCTCACCGACCCCCGGCTCCTCGTCCTCGACGACGCGACCTCGGCGGTGGACGCCCGCGTCGAGCACGAGATCCACGAGGCGCTGAAGCAGGTCATGGAGGGCCGGACCACACTGTTGATCGCCCACCGGCGCTCCACCCTCGGCCTCGCCGACCGCATCGCCGTCCTCGACGCCGGCCGCCTCGCCGACATCGGCACCCACGAGGAACTCCAGCGCCGGTCCGCGCTCTACCGCCGTCTGCTCACCGACCCCGACGAACTCGGCGGCGTCTCACCCGGCCACGCCCAGCCCGCCTGCCCCCGCGAGGACACCTCCGTACGCGACGAACTGGACGCAGAGTTCGACGCCGAACGCGGGGTGACTCCGCGGCTGTGGACCGGCGACCGCGAGCGCAAGGACCTGGCGCTGACGGAGTCCCCGGCCACCCCCGAGCTCCTCGCCCAGGTCGAGGCGCTGCCCCCGGCGGCCGACACCCCCGACATCGACGAGGCGCGTGCGGTGCGCCCGGAGGAGTCGTACGGCCTGAAACGGCTGCTACGAGGCTTCGGGCTGCCGCTCCTGATCAGCCTCGGTCTGGTCGCCATGGACGCCGGCATGGGCCTCCTCCTCCCCGTCCTGATCCGGCACGGCATCGACTCGGGCGTCACGCAGGCCGCCCTCGGCGCGGTCTGGGCGGCGTCCCTCCTCGCCCTGCTCGCGGTCACCGTGCAGTGGGTGGCCCAGATCGGCGAGACGCGGATGACCGGGCGCACCGGCGAGCGCGTCCTGTACTCCCTCCGTCTGAAGATCTTCGCCCAGCTCCAGCGGCTCGGACTCGACTACTACGAGCGGGAGCTGACCGGCCGGATCATGACCAGGATGACGACGGACGTCGACGCGCTGTCGACGTTCCTCCAGACGGGCCTGGTCACCGCCTTCGTCTCCGTCGTCACCTTCTTCGGCATCATGGTCGCCCTGCTGGTGCTCGACCTCCAGCTGGCGCTCGTCGTCTTCGCGACCCTGCCGCCGCTGATCATCGGGACCTACTTCTTCCGCCGGGCGAGCGTGAAGGCGTACGAACTCGCCCGTGAGCGGGTGTCGTTGGTCAACGCCGACCTCCAGGAGTCGGTGTCCGGGCTGCGGATCGTGCAGGCATTCCGGCGCGAGCGGGATGGCGGCGCGCGGTTCGCCGAGCGCAGCGACAGCTACCGCCAGGCCCGCATCCGGGGTCAGTGGCTGATCTCGATCTACTTCCCCTTCGTGCAGTTCCTGTCGTCGGGGGCCGCGGCGGCGGTGCTGATCGTGGGCGGCGCCCGTATCGAGGCCGCGACGCTGACGACCGGTGCGCTGGTGGCGTACCTGCTCTACATCGACCTGTTCTTCGCCCCGGTCCAGCAGCTCTCCCAGGTCTTCGACGGCTACCAGCAGGCCACGGTCTCGCTCGGCCGCATCCGGGAACTCCTCCAGGAGCCGACCTCCACGAAGGCGGCCGAGGAACCGCTGGAGGTGCTGTCGCTGCGGGGCGAGGTGGCGTTCGAGGACGTGCACTTCAGGTACGGCGACGAGGAGGAGGCGCTCAGCGGGATCGACATCCGCATCCCCGCCGGTCAGACGGTCGCGTTCGTCGGCGAGACGGGCGCGGGCAAGTCGACCCTGGTCAAGCTGGTGGCACGCTTCTACGACCCGACCGGCGGCCGGGTGACGGTCGACGGCACGGACCTTCGCGCCCTGGACATCACGTCGTACCGCCATCGTCTCGGGGTCGTCCCGCAGGAGGCGTACCTGTTCCAGGGCACCGTCCGCGACGCCATCGCCTACGGCCGCCCGGACGCCACCGACGCCGACGTCGAGGCGGCGGCCCGGGCGGTCGGCGCCCACGAGATGATCGCCACCCTCGACGGAGGCTACCTCCACGAGGTCGCCGAGCGCGGCCGCAATCTCTCCGCCGGGCAACGCCAGCTGATAGCCCTGGCCCGCGCCGAGCTGGTCGACCCCGACGTCCTGCTCCTCGACGAGGCGACGGCCGCCCTCGACCTGGCCACGGAGGCCCAGGTCAACCAGGCGACGGACCGGCTCGCGGGTCGCCGTACGACACTCGTCGTGGCCCACCGCCTGACCACGGCCGCCCGCGCGGACCGGGTCGTGGTGATGGACCGCGGACGGGTCGCCGAGGACGGCACGCACGAGGAGCTGCTGGCGCGGGGCGGGCGGTACGCCGAGCTGTGGCGGACCTTCCTCGGGCAGGCCGAGCCGGAGGAGCCGGTCGGGGCGGCCCGATAAGGGGGTCGGCGCGACGGCCGTGCAACCATCGGGCCTACGTCGTGCGTCCGTACACCAGTACGCTCATCGCCGGTGTACCGGGAGGACAACCAAGTGGACAGAGGTGCGATACGCCGCCGACTGACAGTCGGTCTGGCGGTACTGACCGCGTCCGGACTGCTCGCGGTCGCGGCGCCCACGGCGGCACAGGCAGCCGCCCCCACGCGCTGCGAGGGCCGCAAGGTCAAGACGTACCCGTTCTCCACCGGCACCCTGTACGTCTACAAGAAGCGCGGCCACGTCTGCGCCATCGTCCTCCCCGAACGCCCCGGCCGTCAGCAGACGATGAAGGTCAGCGTGCAGGCGTTCCGGGCCAACCCGGTCATCGACGAGGGCCAGTACACCCGCCGGGCCGGTCCGGTCACCGTCCACGCCGGGCAGCGGTGTGTGTGGGTGAAGGGCCGGGTGGGGAGCGGGTCGGTGAGCAAGGGCTGGATCCTGTGCTGACCGGTCCGTTCAGTTCGTCGGGCACACCGGGTCTGTCGTGTCGTCGGGGAGGTAGGCGGTGCGTTCCTGGGTGGTCAGGTCGCGGTTGACGATGCGGCAGATCTTCTTGATCGCGTCGTCGGGGTCGGGGTAGGTGATGTCCCACAGCCGTGCGGTCTCGTCCTGACTGGTGGCGGCGACGGTCCGGCCGTTGGGGCTGAAGGCCACCGACAGCATCGAGTTGGTGAACCCGAGAACGGTGGTGCGGCTCTTGCCGGTATCCGTGTCCCACAGCCGCACCGTGAAGTCTGCGCTGGCGGTGGCGAGGGTGCGGCCATCGGGGCTGTATGCCATGGAGTTGACCGCGCTGGTGTGCCCGTTCAGCGCGGCGCGGGGCTCGCCGGTTTCGGCGTCCCACAGCCGCACGGTCTTGTCGTAGCTGGCGGTGGCCAGGGTGCGACCGTCTGGGCTGAAGGCCACCGAAGGCACCGCTCCTGTGTGCCCGGGCACTCTGGCGCGGAGCTTGCCAGTGGCTGGGTTCCAGAGCAGTACGATCGAGCCGAGTCCGCCTGTGGCAAGTGTGTCGCCCTTGGGGCTGAAGGCCACGGCATACACCGCGTCGGTGTGTTGGGTGAGTTGGGTGCGGAGTTGGCCGGTTTTGGCGTCCCAGATTCGTGCGGTCCGGTCCTCGCTTGCGCTGGCGAGGGTGCGGCCGTCGGGGTTGAAGGCCACGGCCCACACCACGTCGGTGTGTCCGGTGAGTTGGGTGCGGAATTTGCCGGTTTCGGCGTCCCATAGCCGCACGGTCTTGTCGTGACTGGCGGTGGCGACGGTGCGGCCATCAGGGCTGAAAGCCACGGCTTGCACCACGTCGGTGTGTCCGGTGAGTCTGGTGCGAGGCTTGCCGGTTTTGGCGTCCCAGATTCGTGCGGTCTTGTCGTCGCTGGCGGTGGCGACGGTGCGGCCGTCGGGACTGAAGGCCACGGCCTCCACCATGTTTCGGTGCCCTTTGAGGGTGATGTCATGTTTGTTCGTGCCCGCGTCCCACAGGCGCGCCGTCTCATCGCGGCCGGCGGTGGCGAGGGTGCGGCCGTCGGGGCTGAAGGCCACCGCGAGTCCCTCACCGCTGTGCCCGGTGAACGTGGCGCCAGGTGAACCGGTCTCCACGTCCCACAGCGCTGCGTTGCCGTAGTAGCTGACGGTGGCGAGGGTGCGGCCGTCAGGGCTGAACGCCACCCCGTACATGTAGTCGGTCCCGTCGATGATGCTGAGGAGATGCCGGCCGGTTTCCGCGTTCCACAGCTGAACAGTGGCGTCGGAGCTTGCGGTGGCGAGGGTCAGGGTTTTGGGACTGAATGCCACCGCGTCCACCACTTCAGTGTGTTTGGTGATTTCGGTGCGGAGCCTTCCTGTATTCGCATCCCATACCCGCACCTTCTTGTCGCGGCCGGCCGAGGCGAGCAGGCTGCTGTCGTGACTGAACGCAACCGTGAGGATTTCGTTGGTATGCCCCTCAAGGGTGTCGCGGACCTCGCTGGTTTCTGTGTCCCACAGCCGTACGGTGTTGTCGGTGCCGCCCGTGGCGAGGGTGCGGCCGTCGGGGCTGAATGCCACGGCGGTCGCCTTGCCGGTGAGGGAATTTCGCACCTTGAGGGAATTCCGTACTCTGCCGGTGCCTGCTTCCCGTAGGCGAACCGTCCCGTCCTGGCTTGCGGTGGCGAGGATACGGCCGTCGGGGCTGTAGGCCACCGAAGTCACCTGGTCCGCGTGCTCGGTGAGGGTGCGGCGGACTTTGCCGGTCCTCGTGTTCCACAGCCGTACGGTGTCGTCGGCGCCACCCGTGGCGAGGGTGCGGCCGTCGGGGCTGAACGCCACCGAGCGCACCGCGTCCTTGTGCCCGGTCAGGCGGCGATGGTTCGGCAGGGTCGCGGCGCTTCGCAGACTCTCGACGGCCTCGGACGTATGGCTCGCGCGATACGCCTCGACGGCCAGCAGCGAGGCGAGATCCGGGTTCGTGCCGATCAGTTCGTTCGACTGGGCGGCAAGCTGACGGGACAGCGCCGTATGCCGGGCGGCGCTCACCGTACGCCACTGCCAGACGGCGCCCGCGGCGGCGATGAGCGCGAGTGCCAGCAGGCCGCTGAGCACGGTGTTGAGCCGTCGGCTCCGCCGGATCGCCGCCTTCCGCCGCTGCTTGCTCACCGTCAGGAAGTCCGCGATCTCGGTCGGCAGCCGGCGTTGCTGCGACCACTCCAGCCCCTCCTCCAGCGCCGTCCCGCCGAGCAGGTCCCCCGGATGCTTCTCCTCCGCCCAGTGGGCCTGTCGTTCGCGCGTGAGGCGAAGCCACTCCTGGAAGCGGCGGTCCTGGTCGACCCAGTTGCGCAGTACGCCCCAGTCGCGGATGAGTGACTCGTGGATCAGCTCGGCGACCGGCTCACCGGGAGGAGCCCCGGGGTGCTGCGGCTCCTGAAGCGTCTGGGTGGTGATGATGCGGCGGCGCGTGAGCGTGGCGATGACGGCGTCGACGGCCGCTTGCTCATGGCTGGGGGTACTCCTCGGGTCGGCCGCCAGGTGGCGCAGTTCATCGAGCGGCACCTGGGTCCGCACGGCACTGATGTTGTGGCTGGGAAGAGCCGGATGGACCAGCGATGTCAGGGTCCGACGGGCGATGACCTGCTGCTCCGCGTCCAGTTCGTCGAGGGCGCTGTCGCACCACGTGGTCAGACTGCCGCTGACCGCGCCGATCCGCCGGTAGGCCTCGTGGGTGAGGAACCCGTCCTTTCGGCGCAGCCACAGCTGGCTGAGCGTCATCTCCAGCAGCGGCAGCACGGTGGCCGGGGCCTGGCGGGTGATGGCCGCCTCGGGCGTGGTCTCCAGGACGTCGCTGATGATCTGCTCGGGCAGCCCTGGCTGGAAGTTGAGTCCCACGTCCAGGGCGGGGAGCACGATGATGTCGTGCAGATCCTCCTGGCTCAGCGTGCCCGGCACGTTCAGGAGTCCCGGCATCGCGGATTCCAGCAACTTGGGTGCCAGCGCGGCCAGTTGAGGATAGAAGTCGTCACGCATGATCAGGATCACGGTGATCTTCGTGTACTGGTCGGCGGCCGTCGTCACCCCGTCGATGACGCCGAGCAGCTCCCGCAGCCGGCCGTTGGACGTCTGCACCAGAAGCTCTTCGAACTGGTCGATGACGAGCAGGACCCGGTGGTACGCGGGCTCGGCGGCCAGCCTGCGGTTGACCGCCGTCGTGATGCCGACCGTGCTCGCCCCGGGCAGCCCGGCCCGCTCGATCTCCGCCAGCATGTCCTGCCGAGGCCGCGCGAGGACGGGCAGCCACCGGTCGCTTCCTGGCAGCTCGCCGTCCGCCAGTGCGCGCAGTACGCCCGCCTGGATCAGCGACGACTTGCCCGATCCCGACGGTCCGAGCAGCAGTGTCAGCCGCCGCTGCTGGGCCAGGTTCATCAGGACCTGCCGCACCGCGTCCGACCTGCCTTGGAACCACCTCGCGTGTTCCGCGGTGAACGGCTCCAGCCCTCGGTAGGGGCACACCTCCCGCTCGGCCAGCTCCGGCAGGATCTCCCGCAGCACTTGGGTCGGTGTGACGTACGCGACGCCGAGGCCCCGATCCCACTCGTCCGGTGCGGTGATCTCGGTGAGCATGCCGATGACGAGGCCGGTCACCTCGTCCAGGACGGGCCCTCCGCTGAACCCGGTCGTGAGGTCGTTGGCGGCCGTCAGCTGCAGATGCACGCCCCTGCCGTCCGCGCTCGGCAGCAGATCGCCGGCCTCGCCGAAACCGAAGTGCCCTTCGGGCGGGGCCTGGGCGGGAAACCCGAAGGAGCGCACCGGGTGGCCCCGGCGCCCTTCCGCCGAGCCCAACGGCAGCGTCCGCCTGTCCGTCGGCGTGCCGCTCAGCCGGACGAAGGCCACGTCCTCGTTCTCGGGGGCGCGCCACAGGTCGGGGACGACGTCCCCCTCGACCTCGTCCGCACCTTCCCTGCGGAGGAAGGCCAGTCTCACCCGCTCCCCGGGCCCGCTCCCGGCGGCTCGCACGACGTGAGCACAGGTGACCAGGAGGCCCTCCGCCACCAGGAAGCCCGCCCCTGCCGTTGTCCCGCCCGGTCCCAGGACCTGGGCCACGGCAGCGGGCAGCTTCGTCGCCAAGCTGTCGTCGGACCACTTCTCGGCGCTGTTCACGGGATCGGCTCCGGGCTCTTCCACGCCACGGTCACCTTCAGATGGCAGCCGGCCTGGCTCTTGGTGATCACGGCACCCGCCTCGAAGGCGAGATCGACCCCGAACTCGACCGTGATCTCGTCGGGCCGGGCCTTGCGCAGCTGATCGAGCGCCGCCCGCGCGGCCTCCGTGACCGGCTCCAGGGCTTCCTGCAACGTCCCCGGCACATCACGAATGGCATCGCTGACGCGGCCTGCCTTCACCGGCCCCTCCACCGCGGCCGGTGCCTCGACCAGAACGCAGCCCCCGCCCGCCAGCGGAATCCGAGTCAGAGGTGCCAAGACGTCTCCTCCAGCGTTGTCCTCCCGGCCAGGATCGCCATATCCCGCAGCGACGGCACCTCGGACTAGGCCGTACGCCTCACACCGGCCGCGCGCACCCCACCGGCTTCTCGCCCCCCAGCTGGACGTACAGGGCCGTCGACAGCGGGCAGGCGGCTCGCTTCGTGACCGCCTTGGAGACCTTGTACTGAGGCTTCCGCTTCCCCTCGCCGTCGCACGGCGTCTCGCGCACCTGACCGTCCCCGGAGCTGTACACGCAGTCCCCGACGATCGTGCGGGGGCCGCCTCCGCCGCCGGGGTCGCCCGGGTGGGGCGGGGCCAGGTTGCGCATACAGGCGTAGCCCTGCGGGATCGCGCCGTCGCCGTCCTCGTCGGACGTCCGGCTCTGTTCGCTGATGTGCAGCACGAAGTCCGTGGTCCCCGGGCACTGCGGTCCGTCACCCACTGTGCCGTCGTGCCGGGCCACGACCCGCGCCGCCGCCCGTTCACCGGTGCACGGCACCTCGGTGAAGCTGGTCGTCCCGAAGGAACTGCACTCGTCGACGCCGAGGAACATCACGCCGTATCCGGCGGGCCGGGTCGGGGGCGTCACCCGCTGCTCACCGGGGCCGACGCTCGAACTCCCGCTCTCCCCGAGCCGCCCGTCCTCCTCGGCCGCCCCCGACGGACTCTGGCATCCCGTCAGCAGCGCGACGAACAGCACCAGCAGCGCACACGCCACCCCCACGCCACTTCTCTCACGCATCGCACTCCCCCCGGTACCCCTGGGCCCTGTCGTCAGATTCCCGCCTGCACGGCGGGCTGACGGCGGGAATCCGACGACAGGGCCTGGCCCAGCGTGACCCGCCGCAGCAGGTGCACGCCAGAGATGTGGGGTCCTTTGCGTCGGTTGGGGGTGAGTGTGCCCGTTGTGTGGCGTACGGGCGCTACGCCCACAGTGCTATTCCACGGTGCTGTGCGGTGCTAGCCGCGCCCGTACGACAGCCCGTGCCCGAGCGGATACAGCACCCGCGTCGGATCGTCCGCCCGCTGCACCGGCACCGGCAGCCTTCCGCGCGGGGACACCCGCCCGGCGATCACCCGCGCGGCCGCGCGCAGCTCGACGTCGGTCCAGGAGTAGGACGCCAGGCAGGCCCGGACGGTGGGCAGATGGGCCACGTCGTACGGGTTGCGGATCGCCACCGCCACCACCGGCCTCCCCGTCGCGAGGAGCTGCTCGACCAGCGCCTTCTGCGTACTGCTCGCCGTGACGTTGTACGTCCCCACCACCACCGCGTCCGCCGCCCGAGCCGCCTCGACGGCCCTGGCGATGGTGGCGGAGGAGGGCGCCGTACCCGTCGACAGGGCGGTCGTCGTGAAGCCCAGTTCGGTCAGGGCGGTGGCGAGTACGCCGGTCGGTGGTCCGGTCGTGCCGGACGGGGAGGCCGGGTCGGCGCCCACGACCAGGAGCCTGGGGCAGGTGCGCCGGGACAGGGGAAGCAGTTGCCCCTCGTTGACCAGCAGCGTCGTCGTCCGCTCGGCGATGCGGTCGGCGGTCGCGAGGTGGGACCGGGTGCCGACGTTCCGGTCGACCCCGCCCTGGCTGACGTACGGCTCCTCGAACAGCCGCAGCTTCGCCTTCAGCCGGAGCACCCGCAGGATCGACTCGTCGAGCCGCGCCTCGGTCAACTCGCCGTCCTGGACGGCCTTGAGGACCGCGTTCCACGCGATGGCGAGGTTCGGCGGGTTGAGGAGCTGGTCCACGCCCGCCTTGAGCGCGAGGACGGGGACGCGGTCGTCGCCGTACTTCGTCCGTACGCCCTCCATGCCGAGCGAGTCGGTCACCACCAGCCCGTCGTAGCCGAGTTCCTCGCGCAGGATGCCGGTGAGGATCGGGCGGGAGAGAGTGGCCGGGTCGCCGGAGTCGTCGAGCGCCGGGACCATGATGTGGGCGGTCATGATCGAGTCGATGCCGGCCCGGACGGCGGCGCGGAAGGGCGGTGCGTCCAGGGTCTCCCACTGCTCACGGGTGTGGGTGATGACCGGGAAGCCGTAGTGGCTGTCGACGGCGGTGTCGCCGTGCCCGGGGAAGTGCTTGGCGGTGGCCGCGACCTGCCGGTCGTGCCGCGAGCGCTGGTATCCGGCCACCTCGGCGGCGACCATGCCGGCCACCGCGGCCGGGTCGGCGCCGAAGGAGCGGACGCCGATGACCGGGTTGGCCGGGTTGACGTTCACGTCGGCCACGGGGGAGTAGTTCTGCCGGATGCCGAGCGCCTTCAGTTCCTGTCCGGCGATACGGCCGAGGGTGCGGGCGTCGGTGCGCGAGCCGCCCGCACCGATGGCCATGGCGCCCGGGAAGAGGGTGGCGGGCTCGCCGACGCGGCAGACGATGCCGTGTTCCTGGTCGGTGGAGACGAGGACGGGCAGGCCGCGGGGCTGGGCGAGGGACGCCTTCTGGATGCCGTTGGAGAGGTCGGCGATCTGATGCGGATCCCGGGTGTTGTGCGCCCAGGTGAAGTAGATGATGCCGCCCACGCGGTACCTGGCGATCAGCTCGGCGGCTGTCCGGACGCCGATCTCCTTGAGGTTGGCGTCGATGTCGGCCTGGTCGGGGGCGGTGGCGGAGTGGCCGTAGACCCGCATCACGAAGAGCTGGCCGACCTTCTCCGGCAGGGTCATCCGGGCGATGAGGGCGCGCAGTTTCCGGTCGTCGGGGGCGGCGGCGTGGGCGGTGCCGCCCAGGGCCAGGGCGGTGGTGAGTCCGGTGGTGGCCGCGAGGACCGTACGTCTTGAAGGTGTGGCGGTGTTTCCCGTGCTTCCCGTGCTTCCCGTGCTTCCCGTGCTGGTGTCGGGCACGTGCGCTCCTTCCGGAGGTGGTGCGCTGAAGGAAACTTCCGAGAAGTCACCAATAACCGGGAAGTTTCTGCCAGTCAAGGGAGAGCGCCGTAACCGGGAAGGGGCCGCCATCGGCGCAGTTGGAGGGGGGCGCGCCGATGACGGCGTGCTGCCGGCCGCGGCACGGCGGAGAGGGTTGGTCAGCGATCGCAGCCAGCAGCGAGGGCCGACACCGCACCACGGTGACTCTCCAGCAGCTCGCGGTTTGGACGAGCGGGGGTGGGGGTGGGTTCCCGGGGACGGCCGGAATCGGCGAAGTTGGTAGGGCGGTGGTGGGTGGGGCGGGTGTGAGCCGCCAAGCGACCACCCCGCTCCTCAAACGCCGGACGGGGCTGAGTCTTTCAGCCCGTCCGGCCTCTGAGGACGAGACCCGCAGGGTCGAACGCGGGGGGTCTGGGGGCGCAGCCCCCAGGGAAGGGACGGGTAGGGGCGGCGGGGGCGGGTCCATCTCGTGGACGGTGCGGCGCGGGAGTGCGGGGCCGGGCGATCATGGCGATATGCCCGTAGTCGACATTCCCGGTTCCAAGTCCGTCACCGCCCGCGCCCTCTTCCTGGCGGCCGCGGCCGACGGGGTCACCACCCTCGTACGGCCGCTGCGCTCGGACGACACGGAGGGCTTCGCCGAGGGGCTGACCCGCCTCGGCTACCGCGTCGGCCGGACCCCGGACACCTGGCAGGTCGACGGCCGCCCGCAGGGCCCCGCGGTCCCGGAGGCGGACGTCTACTGCCGCGACGGCGCGACCACGGCCCGCTTCCTGCCCACCCTGGCCGCCGCCGGCCACGGCACCTACCGCTTCGACGCCTCGCCCCAGATGCGCCGCCGCCCCCTGCTGCCGCTGACCCGGGCCCTGCGCGACCTGGGCGTGGACCTGCGGCACGAGGAGCAGGAGGGCCACCACCCGCTGACCGTGACGGCGTCCGGTGTGGACGGCGGGCGGGTGACGCTGGACGCGGGCCAGTCCTCGCAGTACCTGACGGCCCTGCTGCTGCTCGGACCCCTGACCCGGCAGGGCCTGCGCATCACCGTCACCGACCTGGTCTCCGTGCCGTACGTCGAGATCACGATCGCGATGATGCGGGCCTTCGGGGCGGAGGTGGGTCGGGAGGGGAACACGTTCGTGGTCCCGCCGGGCGGCTACCGCGCCACGACCTACGCCGTGGAGCCCGACGCGTCCACCGCGAGCTACTTCTTCGCCGCGGCCGCGCTGTCCGGCGGCGAGGTGACCGTCCCCGGCCTGGGCGAGGGAGCGCTCCAGGGCGACCTGGGCTTCGTCGACGTACTGCGGCGGATGGGCGCGCGGGTCACGGTGGGCGCGCAGGGGACGACGGTCCGGGGCACGGGCGAACTGCGGGGCGTCACGGTGAACATGCGTGACATCTCCGACACGATGCCGACGCTGGCGGCCATCGCGCCCTTCGCCTCCGGCCCGGTGCGGATCGAGGACGTGGCGAACACGCGGGTGAAGGAGTGCGACCGGCTGGAGGCGTGTGCGGAGAACCTGCGGCGGCTGGGCGTGGAGGTGACGACGGGCCCGGACTGGATCGAGATCCAGCCGAGGGCTGGCGACGTCCCGGCGGGCGCGGAGATCAAGTCGTACGGCGACCATCGCATCGTCATGTCGTTCGCGGTGACGGGGCTGCGTGTGCCGGGGGTTTCGTTCGACGACCCCGGATGCGTACGGAAGACCTTCCCGGGCTTCCACGAGGAGTTCGGGGCGCTGCGCGCACGGTTGTGACGCGAGACGGCCGGTCCTGCTGCCCCTCGGAGGCCGAAAGCGGGGCCGCCGCTCATGGCTCGTCCGGGGTGAGCTTGCCGTCCCGTAGTTCCGGAGTGGCGGCACCCACGTAGGCCACCGCCAGCACACACAGCAGCCCGCCCGTCACCAGGGCGGTCGCGCCGGACGACCAGCCGGCGACCAGGCCGCCGCGCAGGTTGCCGAGATGCGGACCCGCCTGGCCGACGATCTGCTCGGCGGCCGTCACCCGGCCGAGCAGGGCGTCGGGGGTGCGGGTCTGGACGATCGTGCTGCGCGACACGACCGACAGGGCGTCGGCGGCACCCGCCACCACCAGCAGGGCGAGCCCCACCCACGGGCTGGTCGTCAGGCCGAACAGGGCGAGGGCCGCGCCCCAGGTGCCCGCTCCGCACAGCATCACCAGGCCGGGGCGGCCCAGGCGCGTGACGGAACCGGACAGGGCCGTCGCCGTCACGCCGCCCACCGCGACGGCCGACAGGAACAGGCCGAGGGTGCGCGGATTGCCGCCGAAGCGTTCGGCGTTGACCAGCGGGAAGAGGCTGACCGGCATGGCGAGGACCGTGGCGGCGAGGTCGGTGACGAGCGCGCCGCGCACCACCCGGTGACCGGTCAGAAAGCGCAGGCCGTCCAGGACGCCGTGCAGCCCGGCCCGCGACGGCTCGCCCTCGGGCGGCAGCGCGGGCAGGCCGAAGGCGCCGTAGAAGGCGAGGCCGAAGCTCAGGGCGTCCAGCAGATAGCAGACGCCGATGCCGAACCAGCCGAGGAACAGCCCGCCCAGCGCCGGGCCGAGGAGCATCATCGCCTGGCCGGTGACCTGGTTGAGGGCCAGCCCCGCCGCCACCTGCTCCTTGGGCAGCAGCCGCGGCACGAACACACCCGCCGCCGGACCGCCGACCGCGCCGAAGCAGGAGCCGGCCGCCACCAGGGCCAGAATCCCGGCCACCGGCACCTGCCCCGTGAAGCCCTGCACCGCGAGCAGCAGTACACAGACCGCCTGCCCGACGGTGGCGATCAGGAAGATCCGCCGCCGGTCGCCCCGGTCCACCCACGACCCGGCGAACAGGCCCACGCACACCATGGGCAACGCCTGCGCGAGACCGACCGCACCGCTCCAGACCGCGCTGTGTGTCAGGTCCCAGACCTGGTACATGACGGTGACCATGGTCATGAAGCTGCCGAGCACGGAGACCGTCCGCCCGATCAGCAGCCGCCGGAAGACCGGTGAGGTACGCAGCGGCCGCACGTCGATGAACGTACGGGCGAGGCTCATGAGGGCATGGCGGGGCGCGGGCTGGTTTCGGGCACGAGGGGGGACGCTATACGGCGGCCCCGGCGCCGGGCCACCGAATTACGGGCGCCGGCCGGGCCCCCGCGACACCGGGATGACCCGGCGCCGGCCGGGCTCGCGACGCCGGGATGACCCGAACGACAGGTCCTGAGAGGGACCGCCTCGCCGAGCACGCCGAGCACGCCGAGCACGCCGAGCACGCCGAGCACGCCGAGTTCCCGGGCTCCCGGGCTCCCGCGCTCCCGGGCTTCCCGGTTCCCGGGCCCTCTAGGCCGACTCGTTCAGCAGCCGCGAAAGGTGGTCACGGCCCGCGTCCAGCAGTCCGGCGAGCGGCGCGGCGGCCTCGTACCACCGCTTCTCGTACTCCCAGCACAGCCAGCCGTCCCAGCCGTGCCGGGAGAGGACCTCCACGCACTCGGCGAGCGGCAGCACCCCGGTGCCGAGCGGCAGCGGGGTCGTGTCGTCGGCGGAGGCGATGTCCTTGACCTGGACGTAGCCGAGGTACGGGGCGAGGGCCGCGTAACTCTCCGAGGGCTGCTCGCCGCCCAGCCAGGTGTGCATGACGTCCCACAGCGAGCCGACGTGGCGGTGGCCGACCAGGCCCAGGACACGGATCGCGTCGGCGGCGGTGCGGTGCGAGTCGTGGGTCTCCAGCAGGATCCGTACGCCCATGTCGGCGGCGTACTCCGCGGCCGTGCCCAGCCGCCGTGCGGCGATCGCGTCCGCCGCCTGGCGGCTCTGCTCGGGGTCGGCGCCGGGGAAGACGCGGACGAAGCCGGCGCCGAGGTCGTGGGCGAGGTCGACGAGCCTGCGGATCTCCTCGATCACGGGCCCGTCGGCACCGGGTGCGGCGACCCGGGCGTACCCGGCCAGGCCCAGGAGCTCGATGCCGGCGGCCTTGAACTCGGCGGCCACGTCCGCCCGTTCGTCCGGACCGAGGCCCGGGTGCACCGGCTCCTCCGGGTGCGTGCGCAACTCGACGCCGTGATACCCGTGGGCGGTCGCCAGCCGCAGCACTTCGGGGAGGGGGAGACCGGGGACGCCGAGGGTGGAGAACGCCAGTTTCATGGATCCCACCTTGCCAGGGAAACGAGGGGACGCCCATCCGGCAGGCGGGCCGGGGGCGCTCCGGACGTGTCACCTCATGCCCCGTGCCGGTGATCTCACTCCTGTGGGCCGTGCAGATCCAGGCGCCAGTCCTGGCCGTTCAGGTCCTTGCCGAAGGAGCGGTGGGGCTTCTCGGCGGCCAGGACGAAGCCGTGGCGCCGGTAGATGCGGCGGGCGGAGGCCAGGATGTCGTTGGTCCACAGGACGAGGTCGCGGTAGCCGACCTCACGGGCGAAGTCGACGACGGCCGAGACGAGCCGGTCGCCGATGCCGAGGCCGCGCGCGTCGGGCTCGACCAGCAGCAGCCGCAGCCGGGCCGTGGCGGGGGCCTCGTCCCGTACGACCATCACGCAGCCCACCGGCCGCCCGTCCAGCTCGGCGATCCAGACCCGCTCCAGATGCGGATCGTGATCCTCCGCGAAGTCCGCGACGATCCTCGCCACCAGCCCCTCGTAGTCGGCGTTGAAGCCGTACTCGGCGGCGTACAGGGCGGCGTTGCGCTGCACGATCCAGCCGAGGTCGCCGGGGGCGGGCTCGCGCAGCAGGACGTCCTCGCGGCGGGGCGGGCGGCTGTGGGACAGGATCGTACGGACCGTCGTCATCGCCTCGGTGAGGCGTGGCCGTTCGGCGGCCGGCACGCCGGACAGCAGCGAGCCGACCGATTCGGTCGCCCGCTCCTCCAGCAGCTTGCCGGTCTCCCGGCCGCGCGCGGTGAGCGTGACGCGCCGGCGCCGGGGATCCTCCCGCGAGGCCGTGCGCTCGATGAGCCCGTCCTGCTCGAACTTGTTCAGGATCCGGCTCAGGTACCCGGCGTCCAGGGAGAGTTCGGCCCGCAGATCGGCCGCGTCCGTACGCGGGGAGTGCGCGAGCTCGTACAGGACGCGGGACTCGGTGAGGGTGTACGGGGCGTAGAGGTGGCGGCTGTAGTCGAGGGCGCCGATCACGTTGGTGTAGAAGCGGTTGAAGGCGCGGATGTCGTGGACGGTCATGATCGTCGACCCCGTTGGACTCTGAGGCGGTTCGGCGGCCGCCTGCCGATCTCTGACTCAGTCAGAGGTTCCGTCGGGTCGAGCTTAGGACGCCCGCGCCTCCACGGCTACCCCTCGGCGGTCGCCGGCCGGTACACGCACACCTGCGCGCCGGTCTTGGCCGTGGTGGCGGAGACGAGCTCCAGCGGCCGCTTCCCCCCGTCCTCCGGAAAGATCGACTTCCCGCCGCCGAGCAGCACCGGCATCACGATGAGCTGCAACTCGTCGACCAGCCCTTCCTGGATGAGGGTCCGCACCAGGGTGGGGCTGCCCATCATCGCCAGGTCGCCGCCCTCCGACGCCCGCAGCTCCCGCACCCGGTCGACGGCCTCCGCGCCGGGGACGAGGGTGGTGTTGTTCCAGGTCAGGTCGGCTTCGGTGAGGGTGCTGGAGACGACGTACTTCTTGATCGAGTTCATCCGGTCGGCGAAGGGGTCCCCGGCCCGCTCCGGCCACGCGTCCGCCATGGTCTGCCAGGTACGGCGCCCGAACAGCAGCGCCTCGGCCTTCCGCATCCCCGCGTCGAAGGCACCGCCGAGGACCTCCTCGTCGAAGTACGGGTGCGACCAGCCACCGTGCGCGAAGCCGCCGTCGGTGTCCTCCTGGGGACCGCCGGGGGCCTGGACGACACCGTCGAGGCTGATGAACTCCGTGATCGCGATGCGCATGGGATTCGCTCCTGTAGTCCGCTGTCCGCTGTCCGCTGTCCGCTGTCCGCTCGGCCCGGGCGAGCCGGTCTTCACGGCATGGGAGACCGGGGTGGAGCCCGGAAATCATCGGTCGGTCGAGTCAAGACGCGGAACGCGGCATTCGGCAGGGGCCGGGCGGCCTGCTTTCCGGCGGTGTCCAGGCTCTGCCTGTCCGCCCTGAGGGGGCGGGCGCATCACCGTTTGGGCCTGCGCAGGGCGCGGAGCCCGCCGCGTCGCCGCAGCATGGTCGTGTCAGGCAGTGTCATCGGCACGACTGGGAGTCTTCATGGCGACGGGCTGGGATCCTCGGGCCGCTACCGACCCCGGGGGCGGTGAGTGGCTGCCCGTCCTGGACATCCCCGCCGCCGCACGGCAGCGGCGCTGGACCGTCCTACTGCGCTGGCTGCTGCTCCTGCCGCAGTTCGTGGTGGTCTGCCTGCTCTCCGTCGCGGCGTTCTTCGTGACCATCGTCGGATGGTTCGCCGCCCTGTTCACGGGACGGCTGCCCGACGCGGTGTTCCGCTTCCTCGGCTCGGTCCTCGCCTACCGGACTCGGGTGACTGCGAGCGCGATGCTCCTGGTCGACCGCTATCCGCCGTTCTCGTTCTCGGCCCCCGACCACCCCGTGCAGATCGAACTGCGGGCCACGCCGCTGAACCGGCTCGCGGTGTTCTTCCGCCTGATCCTGATGATCCCGGCGGCGATCATCAACAACCTCGCGCAGGCGGGCTGGTTCGCGATCTGCTGGGTGTTCTGGCTCATCGGAATCGTGCTGGGGCGGCTGCCCGCGCCCGTCTTCACCGCCACGGCCGCCGTCGCCCGGTACCAGATGCGATTCACCGCCTACGTCACGATGCTGACCCCCGCCTACCCCAAGCGGTTGTTCGGCGACGAGCCGCCCCCGCCGGACCCGGCCCGCTCCGGCACCCGGCCGCTGCTCCTGGACACCACGGCCAAGGTCCTCGTCGTGCTCTTCCTGCTGCTCGGCGTGGCCTGCCATGTCGTCAGCGGCACGGTGGACTACGACGACAACGGCCAGGACGGCGAGGACGTCATGGCCCCGGCTGCGGTGCCCGCACGCTGAACAGCGGCGCAGGCACAGGCGCAGACACCCACCGGGAGATGACGACGGCACGCCTCAGGACGCCCGAGGCCCCCCGGAAGACCCCCGAACCATCAGCTCCCCCCGAATCGTCGCGATCCCCCCGGGCGGCGGCTCCTCGCGCCCCATCGCGATCCGCCCGGCCCGCGCCCCCGCCTCCGACAACGGCAGCCGCACCGTCGTAAGGGAAGGCACCGCGTCGACGCTGAACGGCAGATCGTCGAAGCCGGCGACCGAGACGTCCTCCGGAATGCGCAGCCCGGAGTCGCGCAGCGCCGCACACGCCCCCAGTGCGACGGAGTCGTTCGCCGCGACGACGGCCGTCAGGGACGGATCCCGGCGCAGCAGCTCCAGCGTCGCCTCGTAGCCCGACTGCCGGTCATAGCGGCCGTAGACCGTCCAGCGGGCGTCCTCCTCGATCCCGTGCGCCTCCAGCGCCGCCCGGTGTCCCTCCAGCCGGTGCCGGGTGGTGGTCCGCTCCTCGGGGCCCGCGATGTAGCCGAGGCGCCGGTGGCCCAGGCCGATCAGGTGCTCGGTCAGCTCGCGTCCGCCGCCGCGGTTGTCGAAGGTCAGGGCGATCGCGCCGGTGTCCGGCGACGGCGGCCGTCCGCACAGCACCACGCGCGTCCCGGCGTCCGCCAGCTTCTGCAGCTTCGCCGCGACCGCCGCCGCGTGCGGTGCGTCCTCGACCGCGCCGCCGGTCAGCACGACCGCCGCGGCCCGCTGCCGCTGGAGCAGGGTCAGGTATGTCAGCTCGCGCTCGGGCGAGCCCCCCGTGTTGCAGACCACAGCCAGCCGCTCACCGCCCGCCCGGCCGCCCGGGCCGCCGATCTCCGACTGGATCGCGCTCGCCATGATCCCGAAGAAGGGGTCGGCGATGTCGTTGACCAGGATGCCGACCAGGTCGGACGTGGCCGCGGCCAGCGCGCTCGCGGGACCGTTCAGTACGTAGTCCAGCTCGTCCACCGCCCGCAGCACCCGCTCCCGGGTGGAGGCGGCGACGGGGTAGTTCCCGTTCAGCACGCGCGACACCGTCGCGGGGGAGACCTGGGCGCGGGCCGCCACGTCCGCCAGGGTCACCGTCATCTCGTCGTCCTCCGGTCGCGCATCTCGTCGTACCACCTCGTACTGCCCTCAGGGCCAGGGCAGGTTTGCGTCCTGCTGCTGACAGACCGCTCACAGACAGGCCTGCCTCCTCGTAGACAGGCCGTCGGCGGCCACGGTTCCGTGTATGTCGAGCAGACCTTACGGCCAAGAACCCCCGTCGTTCGTCCCCTCGAACAACTCAACCCGGTCACGGTCTTGTCCGGACCCCTGGTCAGAGGCTAGCTTCTTATCGGATAGAAAGCGCTTGCTGTGACGCTCATCAGGGTAGGGGCGTACGCGGCACGCAGAACCGCGTACGACGCTGTGTACGACGCCTACGAAGGGAATGACGTGACACGCAAGACGGTGCGTATCGCCATGAACGGTGTGACGGGGCGCATGGGCTACCGCCAGCACCTGGTCCGCTCCATCCTGGCCCTCCGCGAGCAGGGCGGTCTCGACCTCGGCGACGGCACCGTGCTGTGGCCGGAGCCGATCCTGGTCGGCCGCCGTGAGCACGCCCTCAAGGCGCTCGCCGAGCAGCACGGCCTGGACCCGGCCGACATCTCGACCGACGTGGACGCCGTCCTCGCCGACCCGACCGTCGAGATCTACTTCGACGCCCAGGTCACCTCCGCCCGCGAGGAGGCGATCAGGAAGGCGATCGCAGCCGGAAAGCACATCTACACCGAGAAGCCGACCGCGACGGGGCTGGAGGGCGCCCTGGAGCTCGCGCGGCTGGCCGCCGACGCCGGCATCAAGCACGGCGTCGTCCAGGACAAGCTCTTCCTCCCGGGGCTGCTGAAGCTGAAGCGGCTCATCGACGGGGGCTTCTTCGGGCGGATCCTCTCCATCCGCGGCGAGTTCGGCTACTGGGTCTTCGAGGGCGACTGGCAGACCGCCCAGCGCCCGTCCTGGAACTACCGTGCCGAGGACGGCGGCGGCATCGTCGTCGACATGTTCCCGCACTGGGAGTACGTGCTCCACGAGCTCTTCGGACGGGTCAAGTCCGTACAGGCCACCGCCACCACCCACATCCCGCAGCGCTGGGACGAGAACGACAAGCCCTACGACGCCACGGCCGACGACGCCGCGTACGGCATCTTCGAGCTCGACGGCGGCGCCATCGCCCAGATCAACTCCTCCTGGGCCGTGCGCGTCAACCGCGACGAGCTGGTCGAGTTCCAGGTGGACGGCACGGAGGGCTCCGCGGTCGCGGGCCTGCGCAACTGCCGGGTCCAGCACCGCTCCCTCACCCCCAAGCCGGTCTGGAACCCGGACATCCCGGCCACCTACTCCTTCCGCGACCAGTGGCAGGAGGTCCCCGACAACTCCGAGTTCGACAACGGCTTCAAGGCCCAGTGGGAGCTGTTCCTCAAGCACGTCTACGCCGACGCCCCCTACCACTGGGACCTCCTCGCCGGTGCCCGCGGCGTCCAGCTCGCCGAGCTGGGCCTGCAGTCCTCGGCCGAGGGCCGCCGTATCGATGTTCCGGAGATCCAGCTGTGACGATCCGACTGCCCGACTTCAAGGGCGGCCTGCGGGCGTACGAACCGCGCGCCGAGCCCCTCGCCCTCACCCCGGGCGCGCCCCTCACCTCCCGGACGGTCTTCTCGGCGGCGCACGTCGTCGCCGACCCGTACGCCGACGTGTCGCCCGACTCGCCCGCCGCCGTCGACTGGGACGCCACCCTCGCCTTCCGCCGCCACCTGTGGTCCCACGGGCTCGGCGTCGCCGAGGCCATGGACACCGCCCAGCGTGGGATGGGCCTGGACTGGGCGGGCGCGGCCGAGCTGATCCGCCGCAGCGCCGCCGAGGCGAAGGCGGTCGGCGGCCGCATCGCCTGCGGTGTGGGCACCGACCAGATCGCCGGCGGTTCGCTCGCCGAGGTCCGGGCCGCCTACGAGGAGCAGCTCGCCGTCGTCGAGGAGACCGGAGCGCAGGCCATCCTGATGGCGTCCCGGGCCCTGGCCGCCGCGGCTTCCGGACCTGAGGACTACCTGGAGGTCTACGGCCACCTCCTGCGCCAGTCCGCCGAGCCGGTGGTCCTGCACTGGCTGGGCCCGATGTTCGACCCGGCGCTGGAGGGCTACTGGGGGTCGAGCGACCTCGACACGGCCACCGACACCTTCCTGGAGGTCATCGCCGCCCACCCCGACAAGGTCGACGGCATCAAGGTCTCCCTGCTGGACGCCCAGCGGGAGATCGACATCCGCCGCCGGCTCCCGCAGGGCGTGCGCTGCTACACCGGTGACGACTTCAACTACCCCGAGCTGATCGCGGGCGACGAGCAGGGCTTCAGCCACGCCCTGCTCGGCATCTTCGACCCGCTGGGGCCGCTGGCGGCCGAAGCGGTACGGGTGCTGGACACGGGGAACGTCTCCGGCTTCCGTGAACTCCTCGACCCCACCGTCGAGTTGTCCCGCCACCTCTTCCAGACGCCCACCCGCTTCTACAAGACGGGCGTGGTCTTCCTGGCCTGGCTGGCCGGCCACCAGAGCCACTTCACCATGGTCGGCGGCCTCCAGTCGGCCCGCTCCCTGCCCCACTTCGCCCGCGCCTACGAACTCGCCGACGGCCTCGGCCTGTTCCCGGACCCGAAGCTGGCTGAGGAGCGGATGAAGAACCTGCTGTCCCTGTACGGAGTGGCCCAGTGAGCGTCGAGAAGGACCTGTCCCGCTTCTCCATCAACCAGATGACGGTGAAGCAGCTGAGCCTGCCCGAACTGGTCGAGGCATGCGGCCGGTTGGGCGTGGTGAACGTCGGCCTGTGGCGCGAGCCCGTCCAGGCGTACGGCCTGGAGGCGACGGCCAAGCTGGTCCGCGACGCGGGTCTGACCGTCACCACCCTGTGCCGCGGCGGCTTCCTCACGGCGGTCGACCCGGACGAGCGGGCCAAGGCGCTCGACGACAACCGCCGCGCGGTCGACGAGGCGGCGACGCTGGGCACGGACACGCTGGTGCTGGTCTCCGGCGGCCTCCCGGCCGGCTCGAAGGACCTGCACGGGGCCCGGGAGCGGATCGCGGACGCGCTGGCGGTGCTCGGCCCGTACGCCGAGGACCACGGGGTGAAGCTGGCGATCGAGCCGCTCCACCCGATGTTCGCCTCGGACCGCTGCGTGGTCTCCACCCTCGCCCAGGCCCTCGACCTCGCCGAGCGCTTCCCCGCCCGGCAGGTCGGCGTCACGGTCGACACGTACCACATCTGGTGGGACGACAACGCGCCCGCGCAGATCGCCCGGGCGGGCGCGGGCGGCCGTATCCACACCTTCCAACTCGCCGACTGGATCACCCCGTTGCCCGAGGGCGTCCTCAACGGCCGCGGTCAGATCGGGGACGGCTCGATCGACATGCGGGAGTGGAAGGGCTACGTCGAGGCGGCCGGGTACACCGGGGCCATCGAGGTGGAGCTGTTCAACGACCAGCTGTGGGCGCGTGACGGCCGCGAGCTGTTGGCGGAGACGGCGGCGCGGTTCGTGGAGCACGCGGGCTAGCCGGGGCGCCGGCAGGGTACGGCGGGACGCCGACGGCATGCGGGCCGTCGGCGTCCCGCAGGATGAAGAGGGCGGTTCTCAGACGCCTCACGGCGGTGGGAGCAGGGTGCCCAGAGGCCCCAGGTCGAGGTTGAGGTCCTCCAGGGTGAGGCCGTAGCGGTCGCACAGTTCGGTCATCCGGTCGTGGAGGAGCATCAGGGTCAGCCCGAGGCGCTCCTCCTGCTCCTCGGTCAGGTCGCCCTCGTCGACGCGGTGCAGGGCCTGGCGCTCCATCAGCTGGCGGAGCAGTTCGACGATGGTGAGGACCAGCCTGACCAGGTCGCGCTCCACGGTCTCGGGGTCGGTGTGCAGCCGGCGTGCGGCGGACCGGCCCGCGGCCGGCGGGGCCACGTCGTCCGGCTGGGCGGGCAGCAGGGAGAAGGCGCGATGAGCGGCGTCCGCGACCTCCCGCAGCCGGTCGGGGGACGGGCGGTCAGCCGGGGGTGTCACCGTGGCCGCCGTAGTCGTATTCCGTGGGCGTCCGGTCGGGCAGGACGGGCGCCCACTGCTCCTCCAGCTGCTCGCGGACGGCGATCACCACCGCGCGCAGCGAGATCCGCACCAGGTCGATGTCCGCGATCGACAGGACGACATCGCCGGTGATCACGACCCCGCCGCTCAGCAACCGGTCCAGCAGGTCGATCAGCGCGACCTGGGTTCCGGTGAGCGGGCGGTCGTCGTCGTACGCGTCGTGCTCGGTCACGGTTGCCGCACCCCTTCGAGGGGGGCGGTGAAGGAGTACGGCGCCCAGGGGCCGGTGACCTCCACGCGTACGCCGGGCAGGTCGTCGGCGGCGTGCAGCATGCGGTCGCGGAACTCCTCGGCCGCGTGGCGCGGGACGAGGTAGGCGTCGTTGGTGACGTTCTCGCCGGGGAGGCGGGCCAGGGTGCCCTGCTGCGGGCGGTGCCGGGCGCGTTCCACCGCGAGACCGCGCGCCCGCTGCTCCGTGCGCCGTACCGCCTCCTCGGCGGCCCGCCAGGTCTCCTCGCGTGCCTGGCGGTGCTGCCTGCGGCGGCGCAGATACGCGCGGCCCGTGTCCGGTGGGGCCGACGGACCCGGCTCGGCAGGGTCGGAGGCCGCGGGGATCTCGGCGTAGACCTTCACGCCCCACTCCACGTGGTCGTCGAACCGGTCCAGCAGCGCGGTGAAGTCCTCCTGACGTTCGACCAGCATCCGCTCGACCCGGCTGTCGTCCAGGTACACCGTGGCCAGCCGCAGTGGGAGGACCGTGGTGCGGGCGGCCAGCGTCTCGATGACCAGGTGATGGGACCGGGCCGTCGTCTCCAGCCAGTCGAGATCCTCCAGGTGCGCCTTCAGGGCCCCCTCCGCGAACTCCTCCCCGGGCACCGCGCTCACCGCGGCGGCCACCGCGCCCGAGCGGACCAGGGTGACGGGTGCGTCCGCCACACCGCGGACGCCGGCCAGCGCCGCCTGCGCCCGCTGTGCCGCGGGGTCGGACGACCTGACCACGGCGTAGGCGTAGCTCAGACAGCTCAGAAGTGGCCCGTTCACGGCTATCGGTCCCGGTCCCTGTCCCGGTCCCTGTCCCGGTCCCTGTCCCGGTCCCTGTCCTGGTTCCGGTCCCTGTCCTCGGCGTCGTCCTTCCTGCGCCGGGGACGGCGTGGTTCGGTGCCGGGCTCCCGGTCCGTCTCACGGGCCCGGCGTCGACCGCCCGATCCGCGCTCGGGCAACTCGCCCGCGGATTCGGCCCTCTCGGACGTCTCGACCTTCCGCCGCAGCTCCTCCACCTCGGCGCGCAGACGCTCGTTCTGCTCCTTGAGGCTGTTCTGCCGGTCGGCGCCGGAGGACAGCGCGGGGTCGTGCTCCCACCAGTCGATGCCGATCTCCCTGGCCTTGTCGACCGAGGCCACCAGGAGACGGAGCTTGATGGTGAGCAGCTCGATATCGAGCAGGTTGATCTTGATGTCGCCGACGATGACGATGCCTTTGTCGAGCACGCGTTCAAGGATGTCGGCGAGGTTCGCGCCGGATGACTCGCCGTACGGGGAGAGTGCCCGGGACGGCGTGGAGCGGGTAGGGACGGGCTCGGTCACGGTGTTCACATCCGCGGTCAGCCACGGCGCCGGCGGGTCGGGCGGGGTTCCTCGTCGGTGTCGTCGTAGCGGTCGTCAGGCTCCCGGTCTTCGTTCTCGTCCTCGTCTTCGTCCTCCCAGTCGTCCTCGTCGTCCTCGTCGACTTCGTCGTCCTTGGCGGTGGCGGCCTCGTCGTCCTCCTCGGTCTCCTCGTCCTCGTACCGGTCCTCGGGCTCCCCGTCCTCTTCCGACTCCTCGTCCTCCTCGTCGTACTCGTCCTCGGGCTCCTCCTGCTCGGCCCGGCCCTCCTCGTCCTGCTTCGCTTCCGCCTCCTCGACCTCCTCGGGCTCCCGGACCACCTCGCCCTCGCGGATCTCCCCGCGCCAGCCGCCGGTGGCCTCCCCGCGCATCATCACGAAGGTGCGGAAGAGCTTCAGGTCGAGGCGGGCGCGGCGCCCCTGGGCCCGCATCCAGCTGCCGACCCGCTCGACAGGCCCCTTGGGGAAGTACCGCAGGACCAGCAGCACTTTGGTGAGGTTCTCGGTGAGCGGGTGGAAGGTGATGACGCCCTGGGTGGTGGCCTTGTCCCCGGTGCTCGTCCAGGCGATGCGCTCGTCGGGCACCTGTTCCGTGATGGTGCTCCGGAAGCGCCGGTTGGACTTGGCGACCTTCACATGCCACTTGGCCGTGGTGTCGTCCTGTTGCTCGATGCCGACCACGCCCTTGGCGAACCGGTCGAACTCCTGGAACTGCGTCCACTGGTCGTACGCCTCGCGCACGGGCACGCCCACGTCGATGTCCTCGATGATGGTGAGCCCTTTGCCCATGCTGTCCGGGTCGTTGCCGGGGTCCTTGTCGCGGCTCTGCCCGGGCAGATGCCCGGCGGCATCCTTGGCCTTGTCCACCACCGCGTCCTTGGCGTGCGAGGCCGAGTCCTTCGCGTGGGAGGCCGTCGAGGTCAGCGCCCCCATGCCCGACGGCAGGTGCTCGCCGAGCTTCTTGCCGCCCTTGGCCACCGCGCCGGCCAGCCCGCGCGGACCGATGTGGGCCTCGCCCAGCTTGCGCGCGCCCGAGCCGAGTCGGTCGCCCATGCCCTCCAGCGCGTGCTGGAGCCGGGCCTGGACGTAGCTCTCCAGCTCCTTCTTCAGCCGATCCGCGCCCGGCACCGCGTCGCCGGCCTTGGAGAGGGTCCGAGTGCCGCCCGAGTCGCTTCCCGTCGACTTGCGCTCAGCCATCGTCCTGCCTCCTCGAGCGCGCGGTGCCGCCGCTGCGCGAGCGGCTCTGTGCTGCGGAGGTCTTCCGCTTGCGGGGCTGCTCCGCGTCCTGCTCCGCGTCCTGCTCCGCGTCCTGCTCCGCGTCCTGCTCCGCGTCCTGCTCCGCGTCCTGCTCCGCGTCCTGCTTCATGTACTGCCCTGACTTGCTGCGCCTCTGCTTGGCGCGTCCCCCGCTCCGAGGTGCCTTTCGGGGCTCCCTGGCCTTCTCTTCGCGCGGCTCTTCGTCCGGTTCGTCCTCGTCTTCGGGCTCGTCCTCGTCCTCGTCCTCGTCCAGATCCTCGTCTTCGAGTTCGTCCTCGGGCTCGGTCTCGTCCTCGGGCTCGGTCTCGTCCTCGGCGTCCTCACCGCGGCCCGTGTCCCGCTCGCCCGGCTCCTCGGCCTCTCCCCGCAGTCCGGCGGTGCGCCGGTGCAGGGTGTCGGCCAGGTGGTCGGCCTTCGAGCTCAGGACGGTGGTCGCCGCCGCCTTCCCCGCGTCGGTCAGCTCGGAGCGCACCTGGTCGGTGAGGGTGTGGACGAAGGGGGACTCCTGGAGGGCCTTGCCGACCTGCCCGGGCTTGATCCGCGATCCGGCGAGCAGCGCACCGAGGCCGATGGCGAGCTTCGCCTTCTTGGTCCGGCCCAGCACATAGCCGCCCAGCAGGGCGGTGCCGATCTTGGCGTTGTTCATGACCTGTCTTCTTTCCTCACCAAGCAGCGGCTCGCGACCCGGCCGTCACGGACCGGGCTGTCCGCCCTGTCGCAGCTGGTAGGCCCTGATCTCCTCCAGGCGGTGCAGCAGGGCCTCCTCCTGCCGTGCGAACTCCTCGTCGTCGATACGGTCCTCGTCCCGCGCCCGCTCCAGGTTGATGAGCGCCTCCTGCACGGGAGCCGGGTCGTAGTACTCGTCCTCGGCGGCCTTGACCACCTTGTCGAGCACCCAGCCGATGCCCCGGACGGGCGCGAACGGGAGCGTCAGAATCCCGGTGACCAGTCCCACGGCACCTCCTCTCCCACAGGACCTGAATCCGGCAGGGCCCCGAACCTCAGACGAAGCTGTACGGCGGCAGAGGGCCGCGCAGCCGCAACTCCACGCCCTCGCCGTAGCGTTCGGCCAGTTCCTGCCCGACCCGGTTGAACTCCTCGGCCCTGTCCTCGTCCAGGAGGAAGGACGCGCTCACGAAGTACTGGTGCGACGGCGGCGCGACCTTCTCCGCCTCGGCGAGCGGCCGTAGCGCGGCGAGGACCTCCCCGGCGAGGGCGTCCTGCCGGCCCTGCACCTCCTGGGACACCAGCTCGCCGAGCGCCAGCCGGTCCTCGTAGGTCCCGCCGCCCGAACGGGTCAGCTCGTTCAGCTCGCGGGCCTGCGTGTTCTGTTCGAGGACGGCACGTACCAGTGTGTCCTCGTCCAGAACGCCCTTGACGTTGAACTCCGCCCGCCCGGCGAGTTCGTCCAGACGCTGTGCGAAGAGCTGCGCCCGCTCCTCCAGGACGCCGCGTACGGCCTCCTCGTCGGCGGCGACGAACCCGAAGCTGAGCGGCAGGGTGGGGCCGTCGGCCCAGAGCCGCTCCTGGACGTCCTGATGCGCCTGGATGTCCCGGCGGGCCACCGAGAGATCCTCCGGGCACTCGCTGACGACCGCGCACAGGGAGGCGCCGCGCACCACGCGCACCTCGCCGGGCGGGTCGCCCACGCCCTTGACGTCGCCCAGGTCCAGCGGGTGCGACTCCTTGGTGATCGCGTACACATACACGGACATGGGCTCGTTCACTCCTCCCGGTCCCGTGTGGAGCGGCGTTCCGAGCGGCGTTCGGGCCGCTCGCGGCGCTTCTCGCGCGCCGGCCTGCGCTCACGCTCGGCGTCCTCGGCCTCGTACTCCTTGTCCTCGCTCTCGTCACCGTCGCCCTTGAAGGACTCGGTGATCGCCTCGACCGCGCCCGACAGCGCCCCTTTGCTCTTGCCGTGGGCGCCGCTCTCGACGGAGCCCTCGACGATGTCGGTCAGCTGCGAGGGCGCCTTGCGGCCGGACTCCAGATCCAGCCGGTTGGCCGCCTCGGCGAAGCGCAGGTACGTGTCGACGCTGGCGACGACCACCCGCGCGTCGATCTTCACCAACTCGATGCCCACCAGGGACACCCGCACGAACGCGTCGATGACCAAGCCTCGGTCCAGGACGAGTTCCAGTACGTCGTAAAGGTTCCCCGAACCGCCTCCGGCGGCGGGGGCACCACCAGCACCGTTGCCCTGTGGCACCACAGTCACGGTGAAATCCCTTCCGGCCCGAATTCCCGGCGAAAGGGCGAGCGACCTCGGGGCGTCTTCCCCTAGCGGCCGTCCTTCCTGTCCACCTGCGCGCGCGTGTAGCGACGCCCGCGCTCGTACGCCAGCAGCTTCCCCTCCGGGTCCAGCACCACTTGGTAGCTGGCCATCACGCTGGTTGTCTCGGGAATGCGTTCCAGCTCCACGACCTCGACATCGGCTTCCCAGCCCTGATCCGTCGGCCTCAGCGAGGAAACCGACTCGGGAGCCCTCCCCAGCAGCTCACTGAGTTGTTCGATCGCGGACCGCATCGCATCGGCGGCGGACACCCGCGCTCCGGCGGATTTCTGTCGTGATGAGGAACGAGCCTTGCGCGGCTCACGATCACCCGTGATCTTTCACCCTCTCGGTGTACCCCTCAATCTTCTGCCTCACACAGAGCCCACGCCACTCGGTTCATCGCGCGGACCAGTACCTGACCTGGGCCGCTATTTCCCGGCCGCCCGTTTGGTGAGTACCGCCAGTTCCACCGGAATCACCATCTCCACCACCCGGGACACGGCTTCCTGCGGCAGCCCCGTCTTCCGGGCCACCGCGTCCGCGACCGGCCTGGCCTCCTCGGCCAGCAGCCCGGCCATGAGGCCGCCGGTCGCGAAGCCGCCCAGGGTGGCCACGCCGGTGAGCGGGGCGTCGTGCGGCGTCGCGACGGTCTCCGCCTCGCCGGACAGCGCTGCCACCGTCGTACCGACCAGCTGTCGGGCCCCTGCCTCGTCCGTTCCCAGCAGCTCCGCGATGTCGCCGATCCGGCCGTCGCCGAGTTCGTCGAGTACGTCGTCCTGGAGGGCTGTGAGGGGGTTTTCGTCTACCTCTTGCATGTCTGAAACGCTACGTCTGTCCCGATTCCGGGGCACGTCGAAGGCGCGTCGAAAAAAATCAGCGGAGAACGTACAACCCTTCCCCCACCTCGCGGGTCGTACTTGGAGTCAGGACTCTTGGAGGGGGATCTGGGGGGATCGCGGGGGTTCTGACGGGGAGGGGAAACCCCGAGGGGCTCGGTCAACGGACCGGGCCCCTCGAAACGTTCCTGGCACCCCTGCTCAGATTCCCTGCTCAGAATCCCTGGTCAGAAAAAGACCCCGCAGCGCAGCAGCACGTTCGCGTACGGCCGTGCCTCCCCGGTCCGTACCACCAGCCGCGCCCCGGCCGACAGCTCCTTGAGCCGCTCGTGCGTGACCAGCTCCAGCTCGGGAAACTCCCCCGCCAGCAGCGCGGCCGCCGCGGGATTCGCCTCGTGGATCTCCCGCGCCGCCGTCGCGCCCTCCACCACCAGCTCGGCCAGCAGACCGTCCAGCACCTCGGCGAAGGACGGCACCCCGGCCCGGAAGGCGAGGTCCACGACCCGGGGACCGTCGGGTATCGGCATGCCCGCGTCGCACACCAGCACCCCGTCGCCGTGGCCCAGCTCGGCGAGGGCGCCGGAGAGATGGCGGTTCAGGATTCCGGCCTTCTTCACAGGGCCTCGACCTCCGCCGCGGTGGGGAACGACACCTGCGCGCCCTCCCGCGTCACGGCCACCGCCCCGACCCGGGCCGCGTACGCCGCCGCCTCGGCCAGGGACGAGCCCGTCCCGAGCTTCCAGGCCAGCGCGGCCGTGAACGCGTCACCCGCGCCCGTCGTGTCCACCGCGTCCACCCGCACGGACGGGACCCGGGTCACGCCCTCCGCGGAGGCCACCAGCGCGCCCTCCGCGCCGAGGGTCACGACGACCGAGCGGGGGCCCTTGGCGAGCAGGATCCGCGCCCAGTCCTCCGGGGTGTCGCCGACCGCGGAGTCGCCGAGGATCACCTTCGCCTCGTGCTCGTTCACGATCAGCGGGTCGCAGGCCGCCAGCACCTCGGCCGGCAGCGGGCGGGGCGGGGACGGGTTCAGGACGAAACGGCTGCCGTCCGCGAGGCTGCGCACGACCTCGACGACCGTCTCCAGCGGGATCTCCAGCTGGGCCGACACCACCCGCGACGCCTGGAAGAGGCTCGCGGCGGCCCGCACGTCCTCGGGGGTGAGCCTGCCGTTGGCGCCCGGCGAGACCACGATGCTGTTGTCCCCGGACGGGTCCACCGTGATCAGCGCGACGCCGGTCGGCGCGCCGCCGACCAGGACGCCCACCGTGTCGGCGCCGGCCGCCCGCTGCGAGTCGAGCAGCAGCCGGCCGTGCGCGTCGTCGCCGACCCGGGCCAGCAGGGCCGTACGGGCACCGAGCCGGGCGGCCGCGACCGCCTGGTTCGCGCCCTTGCCGCCGGGATGGACGGCCAGATCGGAGCCGAGCACGGTCTCGCCGGCCCCCGGCCGACGCTCGACGCCGATCACCAGGTCGGCGTTGGCCGACCCTACGACCAGGAGGTCGTAGTCGTACATGAGTTGCTCCCCTGGTAGGTGACGGGAGCGGGCGGCCACGCTCCTGGACCGCCCGCCCTGTTGGTCTCGGCCCGCGGGCTCAGCCCGTGAAGCCGGCCACGTTCTCCTTGGTGACCACCTTCACCGGCACCATCACCGACTTCTCGACCTTGTCGCCCGCGGCGGCCTTCACCGCGTTCTGCACGGCGATCCTGCCGAGCTCCGTCGGCTGCTGCGCCACCGACGCGTACAGCGTGCCCGCCTCGACGGCCTTGAGACCGTCCGCGGTTCCGTCGAAGCCGATGACCTGGACGGACTTGCCGGCCTTGGAGCCGAGCGCCTTGATCGCGCCGAGGGCCATCTCGTCGTTCTCCGCGAAGACGCCGTCGATGTCGGGGTTGGCCTGGAGCAGGTTGGTCATGACGTCAAGGCCCTTGGTGCGGTCCCAGTCGGCGGGCTGCTTGGCGACGACCTCGATGTCCGGGTAGGCCTTCAGGCCCTCGGCGAAGCCCGAGCCGCGCTCACGGCTGGCGGAGGTGCCCGCCTGGCCCTGGAGGATCACGATCCTGCCCTGGCCGCCCAGCTTCTCGGCGAGCGACTTGGCGGCCAGCTTGCCGCCGGTGACGTTGTCGGAGGCGACGAGCGCGGCGGTGGAGGCGTTGTTGACCGACCGGTCGACGGCGACGAGCGGGATGTCCGACTTGTTGACGGCCTTCGCCGCCGGGGTCACCGCGTCGGAGTCCACCGGGTTCACGATGATCGTGCCGAGGCCCTCACTGGTGAAGTTCTGCAGCTGGTTGGCCTGCTGCGAGGCGTCGTTCTGCGCGTCGGTGACGGTCAGGTCCACGCCCAGCTTCTTCGCCTCGGCCTGCGCGCCCGCCCGGATCTGCACGAAGAACGGGTTGTTGAGGGTCGACAGCGACAGCCCGATCTTCTTGCTCTTCGCCTCCGACGAACCGGTGTGCAGGAAGGACATCGCACCGACGAGGGCCGCCGCGACCACGGCCGCGAGGACGTACGTCGCCGCCTGCCTGCCCTTGCCGCCCTGGGAGGTGCCCGCGGCCACCGGGGTCGCCCCCGCCTTGCGCCGCACCGTGTCCAGGAGCACCGCCAGCGCGATGACGACACCGATGACGACCTGCTGCCAGAACGCGGACACCGAAAGGAGGTTGAGGCCGTTGCGCAGCACCGCCAGGATCAGCGCGCCGATCAGCGTCCCGGACGCCTTGCCCGTGCCGCCGGCCAGCGAGGCGCCGCCGATGACGACCGCCGCGATGGCGTCGAGCTCGTAGCCCTGCGCGGCCTGCGGCTGCGCGGAGGAGAGGCGGGCGGCGAGCACGATGCCCGCGGCGGCGGCGAACAGACCGGAGAAGGCGTAGATCGCGAGCTTCTGCTTCTTCACCCGCAGACCGGAGAGCCGGGCCGCCTCCTCGTTGCCGCCGATCGCGTACATGGAGCGGCCGATGTACGTCCGCCCCAGCACGAACGCCGTGATCAGACCCATGCCGACCATCACGAGCACCGGCACCGGCAGCCAGCCGCCGAGGGTGTCGCCGAGGTGCGAGACCGAGTCGGGGAGGGCGATGGGGGAGCCCTGCGAGATCACCAGGGACAGGCCGCGGGCCACCGACAGCATGGCCAGGGTCGCGATGAACGGCGGCAGCTTGCCGTACGAGATCAGGATGCCGTTGACCACGCCGCACGCTATGCCGGTCGCGATCGCGAGGACGACCGCCAGGACGACCGGAATGCCCTGCGAAGTGGCGCTCCAGGCCAGGACGGTGGCCGACAGGGCGGCGACCGAGCCGACCGACAGGTCGATGCCCGCCGAGACGATCACGAAGGTCACGCCGAAGGCGAGGATGGCGGTCACGGCCGCCTGGACGCCGACGTTGAGGAGGTTGTCCGTCGTCATGAAGTCGCCGGACAGCGCCG
This sequence comes from Streptomyces viridochromogenes, assembly GCF_001270495.1. Taxonomy (GTDB): domain Bacteria; phylum Actinomycetota; class Actinomycetes; order Streptomycetales; family Streptomycetaceae; genus Streptomyces; species Streptomyces viridochromogenes_A. The sequence continues at coordinate 134,498 of NZ_LGUR01000173.1, read as the reverse complement.
ACATGGCGATGACGAGGACGATCAGCGCGGTCAGCGCGCCGTTGTCGAGGAGGAGGCGGCGCAGGCCGCCCGGGGCGCCACTCGCGCCCGCTGGGCTCTTGAGCGTGTCAGTGGCCACGGGTGGCCTCCGTTCCGGTCTTGTCGGTGGTTCCGGTCTTGTCGGTGGGGTTGCTGACGGCGAGTGCCATCACGGAGTCCTGGGTGGCCTCGTCGGCGGTGAGTTCGCCCGCGATCCGGCCCTGCGCCATCACCAGGACCCGGTCGCTCATGCCGAGGACCTCCGGCAGATCGCTGGAGATCATCACGACGGCGGCGCCCTGAGCGGTGAGTTCGTTGATGAGCTGGTAGATCTCGACCTTGGCGCCGACGTCGATGCCGCGCGTCGGTTCGTCGAGGATCAGCACCTTGGTGTCGGCGAGCAGCCACTTGCCGATGACGACCTTCTGCTGGTTGCCGCCGGAGAGCGTACGGACGTGCTGCCCGAGGCCCGCCATCCGCACGCCGAGCTGCCCCGCGATGCGCGCCGCCGCCTCGCGCTGGCCCTTGAGATCGACGAGCCCCGCGCGTGTGGCCGCACGCAGCGTCACCAGGCCGAGGTTCTCCTCGACGGACGCGTCCAGCACCAGGCCCTGGCCCTTGCGGTCCTCGGGGATCAGCCCGATGCCCGCGGTCATCGCCGCGTTGACGTCGTACTTGGGGAGGGCGGAACCGCCGACCTTCACGGCCCCCTTGTCGTACGGGTCCGCCCCGAACACGGCCCGCACGACCTCGGTACGGCCGGCGCCGACCAGGCCCGCGATGCCGACCACCTCACCGGCGTGCACCTCGAAGCTGACGTCGTGGAAGACGCCGTCCCGGGTCAGCCCCTCGACCGACAGCAACGCGGCGCCGCGGTCGGCCCGTTCGCGCGGGTACTGCTGCTCGATGGAGCGCCCCACCATGAGCCGTACGAGTTCGTCCTCGGGCGTGGCGGCCGGGACCTGCCCGACGCTCTTGCCGTCCCGGATGACCGTCACCCGGTCGCCCAGCGCGGCGATCTCCTCCAGGTGATGCGTGATGAAGACGATGCCCACGCCGTCCTCGCGCAGCCTGCGCACGATCGTGAAGAGCTTCTCGACCTCCTCGGAGGTGAGCACGGCGGTCGGCTCGTCCATGATCAGCACGCGCGCGTTCAGGCTGAGCGCCTTCGCGATCTCGACCATCTGAAGGCGTGCGATGCCGAGTTCACGCACGCGCGCGCGTGGCGACACCTTCACGCCCACGCGCGCGAGGAAGACCTCGGCGTCGGCCTCCATCTTCTTCCGGTCGATCATCCCGAAGCGGCGCGGCTGGCGTCCCAGGAAGATGTTCTCGGCGACCGTCAGATCGGGAACGAGGTTGAACTCCTGGTAGATGGTGGCGATCCCGAGGCGCTCGGAGTCCTGCGCACCATGGATGCGCGTCTCCTCACCGCCGACCAGGATCCGCCCGGCGTCGGGCGTGTACGCGCCGGAGAGCATCTTGATGAGGGTGCTCTTGCCCGCGCCGTTCTCACCGAGGAGGACGTGCACCTCACCCCGGCGCAGATCGAAGTCGACGCCGTCCAGCGCGACCACGCCCGGGAAGACCTTCCGTATGCCCTCGATGCGCAGCAACTCGTCCGCGTTGCTCACGACTGGCTCCTGTTCGTTACGGGGGACGGCTCCGAGGGAGCCGGTGGTTCGCCGCAGGAGCGGCGTACGACGAGACGGGCGGGGAGGGTGACGGACTCGCCGGGCCGTCCCTCGATGCGGTCGACCAGGGCCCGTACGGCGGCCCGGCCCAGCTCGCCCGTCGGCTGGGCGATCGCGGTGACCGGCGGATCGGTGTGCACGAACCACCGGATGTCGTCGAACGCGGCCAGCGCGAGGTCGTCCGGTACGCGCAGCCCGCGCGCGCGTACGGCGTCCAGCGCGCCGAGCGCCATCAGGTTGTCGGCCGCGAAGACGACCTCGGGCGGCTCGGGCAGGTCGAGGAAGCCCTCGGTGACCCGGCGCCCGCTGTCGGCCTGGAAGTCGCCCTGCCCTATGTAGGCGTCGGGCAGTTCGAGTCCGTACGCGCCGAGCGCTTCCCGGAAGGCCTCGACCCGCTCCCGCCCGGTGGTGGTCGCCGCGGGGCCCGCGATGATGGCGAGCCTGCGGTGCCCGAGCCCGTGCAGATGCGCGACGAGATCCCGTACGGCACCCCGCCCGTCCGCCCGCACCACCGGCACGTCCACGCCCGGGATCCACCGGTCCACGAAGACCATCGGCGTGCCCGCGCGCGCGGCGTCCAGCATCAGCGGCGAGCCGCCGTCGGTGGGGGAGACCAGCAGGCCGTCGATACGGCGGTCCAGCAGGTTCCGTACGTGATGGTCCTGGAGGTCGGGCCGCTCGTCGGCGTTGCCGATGATGACGCTGTAGCCGAGCGCGCGGGCCTCCTCCTCGACGGAGCGGGCCAGTTCGGTGAAGTAGGGGTTCATCACGTCGCTGATGACCAGGCCGAGGGTGTGGGTCTGGTCGGTGCGCAGGGAGCGGGCGACGGCGTTCGGGCGGTAGCCCAGGCTCTCGACGGCGGCCAGCACGCGTGCGCGTGCCTCGGCGCTGACCGACGGATGGTCGTTCAGGACGCGCGAGACCGTGGCGACGGAAACGCCCGCCTCGGCAGCGACGTCCTTGATGCTCGCCATCGCCGCTCCACCTCCTCGTGGATCGTTCGGGGAGTCGATGGCCGATCCTCGTGGAATCGATTACATCGACGTTTCACGGAGGATTGGAATCGATTACACGGGGGTTAATCAACCCCTCAACCACATCCCGAGACCGGATCGTGATGTCGCGGCGCTCGCGGGGGTGGGTCCACGCTGGAAGAGCAGGGGGTTCGTCCTCAAGGCAAGGCCCTCGTGGGCCGGAGCGGAGGAACCATGACGGCAGCGACACGCGACGACGTAGACGTCGCCCTCGCCGGTGACGGTGTGGAGGTGCGTACCCAGCCCATCGGTGGCGGCATGTCCGTCGGCTACATCAGCCTGCCGGAGGGCACGGACATGGGCCCCGCCCTCAAGGGCCTCGACGGTGACGCCTGCCAGTGCCCGCACTGGGGCTACCTGCTCAAGGGCCGGCTGCGGATGCTGACGGCCGAGGGCGAGGAGCAGTACGAGGCGGGACAGGCGTACTACTGGGCGCCCGGCCATGTCCCCGTGGCCATGGAGGACTGCGAGTTCGTGGAGTTCTCGCCGACCGAGGACTTCCAGAGGGTGATCGACCACGTGAAGTCGCAGGTGGGTTGACCGGCGGGACGCCGCTTTGTCCACAGGCCGCGCGCACTGTCGGACCCGGGCGGTAGCGTCGGATCATGTCCAATCAGGCGGGGAGTTCCACGGGCGAGCGACGACTGGCCGTCCTCGAAGGCGTCCTGGAGCGGATCACGTACGCCAACGAGGAGAACGGCTACACGGTCGCCCGCGTCGACACCGGCCGGGGCGGCGGTGACCTGCTCACCGTCGTCGGTGCGCTGCTCGGCGCCCAGGTCGGCGAGTCCCTGCGGCTGGAGGGCCGTTGGGGCTCCCACCCGCAGTACGGCAAGCAGTTCACGGTGGAGAACTACACCACCGTCCTCCCCGCCACGGTCCAGGGCATCCGCCGCTACCTCGGCTCGGGGCTCGTCAAGGGCATCGGCCCGGTCTTCGCCGACCGCATCACCCAGCACTTCGGACTGGACACCCTGACGATCATCGAGGAGGAGCCCAAGCGGCTCATCGAGGTCCCGGGCCTCGGCCCCAAGCGGACCAAGAAGATCGCCGACGCCTGGGAGGAGCAGAAGGCGATCAAGGAGGTCATGCTCTTCCTCCAGACCGTCGAGGTGTCCACCTCCATCGCGGTGCGGATCTACAAGAAGTACGGCGACGCCTCGATCTCCGTCGTGAAGAACCAGCCGTACCGGCTGGCGGCCGACGTCTGGGGCATCGGCTTCCTCACCGCCGACAAGATCGCCCAGAGCGTGGGCATCCCGCACGACAGTCCCGAGCGGGTGAAGGCGGGCCTGCAGTACGCGCTGTCGCAGGCCACCGACCAGGGCAACTGCTATCTCCCCGAGGAGCAGCTGATCGCGGACGCGGTGAAGCTCCTCCAGGTCGACACGGGACTCGTCATCGAATGCCTCGCGGAGCTGGCCCAGGTCCCCGAGGACGGCGGCGACCCCGGTGTAGTACGGGAGAAGGTCCCCGGTCCCGACGGCGGCTCGGAGCCCGTGACCGCCGTCTATCTCGTCCCCTTCCACCGGGCCGAACTCTCCCTCTCCGCCCAGCTGTTGCGCCTCCTGCGCACCGACGAGGACCGGATGCCGGGCTTCCATGACGTGGCCTGGGACAAGGCCCTGGGCTGGCTCAGGGGCCGTACGGGCACGGACCTCGCCCCGGAGCAGGAGGCCGCCGTCAAGCTGGCGCTGACGCGGAAGGTCGCCGTTCTCACCGGCGGCCCCGGCTGCGGCAAGTCCTTCACGGTCCGCTCGATCGTGGAGCTGGCCCGCGCGAAGAAGGCCAGGGTCGTGCTGGCCGCCCCCACCGGCCGCGCCGCCAAGCGCCTCGCCGAGCTGACCGGAGCCGAGGCGTCCACCGTCCACCGCCTCCTGGAGCTCAAGCCCGGCGGTGACGCGGCATACGACAGGGAACGCCCGCTCCAGGCCGACCTGGTGGTGGTCGACGAGGCGTCCATGCTGGACCTACTGCTCGCCAACAAGCTGGTCAAGGCCGTACCGCCGGGCGCCCATCTGCTCTTCGTGGGCGACGTGGACCAACTGCCCAGCGTCGGCGCCGGAGAGGTCCTCAGGGACCTGCTGGCCGAGGGCAGCCCCATCCCCGCCGTGCGCCTCACCCGTGTGTTCCGCCAGGCCCAGCAGTCCGGCGTGGTGACCAACGCGCACCGGATCAACGCCGGGCAGCACCCCGTCACCGACGGCATGAAGGACTTCTTCCTCTTCGTCGAGGACGACACGGAGGCGGCCGGGCGGCTCACGGTGGACGTCGCGGCCCGCCGCATTCCGGCCAAGTTCGGCCTCGACCCGCGCCGGGACGTCCAGGTTCTCGCTCCCATGCACCGCGGACCGGCCGGCGCGGGCACGCTGAACGGACTGCTTCAACAGGCCGTCACCCCGGGGCGCCCCGATCTGGCGGAGAAGCGGTTCGGCGGCCGGGTGTTCCGTGTCGGCGACAAGGTCACCCAGATCCGCAACAACTACGAGAAGGGGAAGAACGGCGTCTTCAACGGCACCGTGGGCGTGGTCACCTCGCTCGACCCGGTCGACCAGCGCCTCACGGTGCTGACGGACGAGGACGAGGAGGTTCCGTACGAGTTCGACGAACTGGACGAACTGGCACACGCGTACGCGGTGACGATCCACCGTTCACAGGGAAGTGAATATCCCGCGGTGGTGATCCCCGTCACGACCGGAGCATGGATGATGCTTCAGCGAAACCTGCTGTACACCGCCGTGACCCGCGCCAAACGGCTGGTCGTCCTCGTGGGTTCACGCAAGGCGATCGGCCAGGCGGTGCGCACGGTGTCGGCGGGGCGGCGCTGCACGGCGCTCGACTACCGGCTCGCCGGTTCCTGATCTTGCTCCGGGGCTGCCGGAGGTCACCCTCCTGACCTGGCTATTCGTGAGGCATCGAAAAAAATGATCGATCAAACGAGTCGTGAAGGTCACAGAGCACTTCCGGATGGGGAAAACAGGGGGCAGGATGACAAGTTGGCGGCACTCAGTGCCGCCAATAGGCCCAATGGTCGACCCCGAGTGCACTCTCCTGAGCCGAATGGGGGAGGGTAGAGACAGTCAGGGCAACCTCGAAGATGAGGCACAACGTCGGTGAGGGAAGACGTGAGCGACAACTCTGTAGTACTGCGGTACGGCGACGGCGAGTACACCTACCCGGTGATTGACAGCACCGTCGGCGACAAGGGCTTCGACATCGGCAAGCTGCGTGCCCAGACCGGTCTGGTGACGCTGGACAGCGGCTACGGCAACACCGCCGCCTATAAATCCGCCGTCACCTACCTCGACGGCGAGGCGGGCATCCTCCGCTACCGCGGCTACCCGATCGAGCAGCTGGCCGAGCGCTCCACCTTCCTGGAGGTGGCCTACCTGCTGATCAACGGTGAGCTGCCGACCGTCGACGAGCTCTCGAACTTCAAGAACGACATCACGCAGCACACCCTGCTGCACGAGGACGTCAAGAACTTCTACAAGGGCTTCCCGCGCGACGCCCACCCGATGGCCATGCTGTCGTCGGTCGTCTCCGCGCTGTCCACCTTCTACCAGGACAGCCACAACCCGTTCGACGAGACGCAGCGCAACCTCTCGACGATCCGTCTGCTCGCCAAGCTTCCGACGATCGCGGCGTACGCGTACAAGAAGTCGATCGGCCACCCGTTCGTCTACCCGCGCAACGACCTCGGTTACGTCGAGAACTTCCTGCGGATGACGTTCTCGGTGCCGGCGCAGGAGTTCGAGCTCGACCCGGTCGTCGTCGCCGCGCTCGACAAGCTGCTGATCCTGCACGCGGACCACGAGCAGAACTGTTCGACGTCGACGGTCCGTCTGGTGGGCTCGTCGCAGGCGAACATGTTCGCGTCGATCTCCGCCGGCATCTCCGCCCTCTGGGGCCCGCTGCACGGCGGCGCCAACCAGTCCGTCCTGGAGATGCTGGAGGGCATCCAGGCCAACGGCGGCGATGTCGACTCCTTCATCCGCAAGGTGAAGAACAAGGAGGACGGCGTCCGCCTGATGGGCTTCGGCCACCGGGTGTACAAGTCCTTCGACCCGCGTGCGAAGATCATCAAGGCCGCGGCGCACGACGTCCTGTCGGCCCTCGGCAAGTCCGACGAGCTGCTGGACATCGCCCTGAAGCTGGAGGAGCACGCGCTCTCCGACGAGTACTTCGTCTCGCGCAACCTCTACCCGAACGTCGACTTCTACACCGGCCTGATCTACCGGGCCATGGGCTTCCCGACCGAGATGTTCACGGTCCTGTTCGCCCTCGGCCGCCTCCCGGGCTGGATCGCCCAGTGGCACGAAATGATCAAGGAGCCGGGCTCCCGCATCGGCCGCCCGCGCCAGATCTACACGGGCGTGGTCGAGCGCGACTTCGTTCCCGTCGAGCAGCGCTGACACCTGCCGGTGGGGGCGCCGGGTTCGCCGGTGCCCCCGTTACGGCGCTGCGGTCCCTGGGCTTCGGGCGCCTTGGTCGAGCGCGGCTTCGGTCCCGTCGAGCAGCGCTGAGCCCGGTTCTCAGAGCCTCGTGCCCGGCTTCGGTCGGGTGCGGGGCTCTTGTGCGTTCGAGGGCTCGCGCGCCCGCGCGGGTGGCGGAGATGTGCGGGTGGCACAGACGCGCGGAATAAAGAAGGCGCCCTGGCGGCGGTCCCCCCACGGGCCGACGTCCAGGGCGCCTTCCCATGTCCCGGTGCGGATTCCCCCCACGGGATCCGGCCGGGCGTCTGAGAGAGCAGCGCCTGAATTCGCTGTCTTTCGTCTTTCGGTGTTGCCGTTTGAGCAGAACGAGCAAAACTCGTCGTACTCATGTATGGGGTTGTGGTGTGCGGTCTGCCGGGACAGCGCACGCTCGGGAGGGCCGCTCAAAGCTTCCCGAAGTGCGTGCCCCGGCAACGCAACTCTGAGGAAGTCCCCCAAGACATCCTCAGATGCCAGTTAGCGCCCCCCAAGACGCTGCCTGACATCGTCAACTTAGACCTTCGAACCCCTTCGATGGTTACCTTCACATCACTGTGATCTGCGTCTCTTGCATATGTCCGTTAGATGCGCAAGAGCCCCGAAATGCCGATCGGGACCCAAGCGTAAGGATGATGCGCGAGCCTTGTGAAGAGCTTATGTGAGCCGGGCGTCGGACTCCAGAGGGGCCCAGCGGGGTTCTTACTACGAATTCACCGGAACGTCCGCAGTCGCAAGCTGTTCGTCACCACGAACACCGAGGAGAAGGCCATCGCCGCCCCCGCGATCATCGGGTTCAGCAACCCCGCCGCGGCCAGCGGCAACGCGGCCACGTTGTACCCGAAGGCCCACACCAGGTTGCCCTTGATCGTGGCCAGCGTCCGCCGCGACAGCCGGATGGCGTCCGCCGCCACCCGGAGATCGCCGCGCACCAGCGTCAGATCGCTCGCCTCGATCGCCGCGTCCGTCCCCGTCCCCATGGCAAGACCCAGATCGGCGGTGGCAAGCGCGGCCGCGTCGTTGACGCCGTCGCCGACCATGGCCACGCACTGCCCCTCGCGCCGCAGCCGCCGTACCACCTCGACCTTGTCCTCGGGCAGGACTTCCGCGATCACCTGATCGATACCGACCGCGTCCGCCACCGCCTCGGCGACCGCCCGGTTGTCCCCGGTCAGCAGCACCGGAGTGAGCCCCAGCGCCCGCAGCTCGCGCACCGCCTCGGCGCTGGTCTCCTTCACCGCGTCCGCGACGGCGAGGACACCGCGCGCCATTCCGTCCCACCCGACCACGACGGCCGTACGGCCGTCCCTCTCGGCCTCTTCCTTCGCGCGGGCCAGCCCGGTGGGCAGCGCGTCGAAGAGGCGCCCCACGGCCACGTCACGGCCCTCCACGCGTGCGCGTACGCCGCGCCCGGGCACGTTCTCGAAGCCCGTTACCTCCGGCAGCCGTCCGACCCTCCCCCAGCCTTCGGCCGGGGGGACCCGCATCTCGCTTCGCTCCTGCGCGCCCGCGGCGATCGCCCGCGCGACGGGATGCTCGGAGGCGTGCTCCACGGCCCCCGCGAGCCGCAGCACCTCCTCCTCGTCGGTGCCCTCCGCGACGTACACCTTCTGCAGCGTCATCCGGCCCGTGGTGACCGTGCCGGTCTTGTCCAGGACGACGGTGTCGACCCGGCGCGTGGACTCCAGCACCTCGGGGCCCTTGATGAGGATGCCGAGCTGCGCCCCGCGTCCGGTGCCGACCATCAGGGCCGTGGGCGTGGCGAGGCCCAGCGCGCAGGGGCAGGCGATGATCAGCACCGCGACGGCCGCGGTGAACGCGGCGACCGTGTCGTCGGTGATGCCGAGCCACGCCCCGAAGGTGGCGACCGCGAGGACGATGACCGTCGGCACGAAGACCGCGGAGATCCGGTCGGCGAGCCGCTGCACCTCGGCCTTGCCGTTCTGCGCGTCCTCCACCAGCCTCGCCATCCGCGCGAGCTGTGTGTCGGCGCCGACCCGGCTCGCCTCCACGACCAGCCGGCCCCCGGCGTTGACGGTCGCCCCGGTCACCGCGTCCCCGACCGTCACGTCCACCGGCACCGACTCACCGGTCAGCATGGCGGCGTCCACCGCCGACGTGCCCTCGACGACCGTGCCGTCGGTGGCGATCTTCTCGCCGGGCCGTACGACGAACCGGTCACCGACGACCAGCCTGTCCACCGGGACGCGGACCTCACGGCCGTCCCGCAGCACGGACGCGTCCTTCGCGCCGAGCTCCATCAGCGCCCGCAGCGCGGCTCCAGCGCGGCGCTTGGCGCGTGCCTCCAGGTAGCGGCCGAGGAGGATGAAGGTGACGACCCCGGAGGCCACTTCGAGATAGATCTGCGAGGCGCCGTCCACGCGCGCGACCGTGAACGCGAAGGTGTCGTGCATGCCGCTCATGCCCGCGTCGCCGAGGAACAGCGCCCACAGCGACCAGCCGTACGCCGCCAGGGTGCCCATCGAGATCAGCGTGTCCATGGTCGCGGCGCCGTGCCGGGCGTTGGTGAAGGCGGCCCGGTGGAAGGGCAGTCCGCCCCAGACGACGACCGGCGAGGCGAGGGTGAGCGCGAGCCACTGCCAGTTGTCGAACTGGAGGGCCGGGACCATCGACAGCAGGATGACCGGGACGGCGAGCAGGGCGGAGACGGTGAGGCGTTGGCGGTAGGAGGCCGGTTCGGGGCCCTCCTGGGCTTCCCCCGGAGCCTCTTGCGGCTGCTGTGGCCGCAGTGGCTCTTGTGGCGCGGGTTCCGGGGGAGCCGGTTCCGCGGCGGTGTAGCCCGTCTTCTCCACGGTGGCGATCAGGTCGGCGACCTGGATGCCCGCGGGGTAGCTGACCTTCGCCTTCTCCGTCGCGTAGTTCACCGTGGCGGTCACGCCGTCCATGCGGTTGAGCTTCTTCTCGACGCGGGCCGCGCAGGAGGCGCAGGTCATCCCGCCGATGAGCAACTCGACTTCGGCCGCCCCGGCTATCGCAGGTTGGTCGGTGGTGCGGGGCATCTCAGGCTCAGATCTTGGCGACCAGCTCGAAGCCCGCCTCGTCGACGGCCGCGCGCACGGCCTCCTCGTCCAGCGGGGCCGCGGAGACGACGGTGACCTCGCCGGTCGAGGCGACGGCCTTCACCGAGCTGACACCGGGGAGTTCGGAGAGCTCACCGGAGACGGCTCCCTCGCAGTGTCCGCAGCTCATGCCGCTCACCTTGTAGATGGCGGTGACGGAACCCGGGGTGTCGGTCTGCGCGGTCATGTCGTTCTCCTCGTCGGGCATGTGGGGTTGACGGGGCCCGCGGCGACCCGCGGGGCCCCTCCTCTACCACGGTATACCCCTACGGGGTATTTCTCCAAGAAGGGTCGGCGTGGCCGGGAAGCGGGTCGAGGTGACCGAGCCTGTCACCCACCAGCGGATCGAGATAGCGGATCAGGGCGTACTTCAGCTCCTGGATGTAGGCGTCGCGTTCGGCGCCCTCGTGGGCGAGGACCAGCTCCAGGCCGGCCTTGTACAGGCCCAGGCACATATGGGAGGTCCGGGTGAGGTCGCCCGGGTCGGCGTCGGGCAGGAACGAGGAGAGCAGCCCCTCGATCCGGGACAGCAGGGTCGCGTGCAGGGCGTCGTGTTCCTCGGCCATGCGGCCGGGGATGTCTGGGCCGTGCATCAGCGCGAAGAACACCGGGTGGTCGCAGTTGAAGGCGATGAACCGGTCGACGGCCGAGCCGACGGCCTCCTCCAGCGGGGTCGCGGGATCGACCGGCGCGAGCGCCTCGCCGAACGTCTCGCGCATCTCGCGCATGAGCCGGTCGCCCAGCTCGATCGCGATCGCTTCCTTGTTCGGGAAGAACTGGTACAGCGTGCCCGGTGAGACGCCGGCCTCGCGGGCGATGGCGTTGGTGCTGGCGGCCGTGTAGCCGCTGGTGGTGAAGACGGCGGCCGCGGCTTCGAGCAGCTGGGCGATACGGCGCTCGCCGCGGGCCTGGCGGCGGCGCGGCTGTTCCTTCTCCTGGTTGGCGGGCACGCGTTATCCCCAGTTCTCCGGACGCGATTGACAAAGACGAGTGGTCGCTCGCATTCTGGAGAAACGCGAGCGAGTTCTCGTGTTTGCCAGTCTATGGCAGTGACGGCTCCATGCTGCCTTGCTCCGCACCGCACGAATCAGAGCGACCGCATGAATCAGGGCGACGGCACGGATCAGAGCGAAGGGGACACCGCACAATGACCGAAGTCAACAGGCCGCCGCGCGTCGGAGGCTGGACCCGCTTCGTGACGGCCCGGCCCCGGTTGTCGCTGCTCGTGGCCCTGGTGATCACCGCGCTCGCCGTGCTGGCCGGCAGCGGGGTCGCCGACCGGCTGGGCAGCGGCGGCTGGGAGGACCCGGACGCGGAGTCGACGTACGCGACCAAGGCGCTGGAGCGCGAGTTCCCCGCCTCCCAGCCCAACCTCCTGCTCCTCGTGGACGCGGGCGACGCCTCGGTGGACGACCCCGCGGTCGCCGCGGAGGCCCGGCGCATCACCGCGCGCCTGGCCGCCGAGAAGGGCGTCACCGGGGTCGGCTCCTACTGGCAGGCGGACTCCTCGGCGGCCCCTGCCCTGCGCGCCGAGGACGGCCATGAGGCGCTGATCGCCGCCCGTATCACCGGCGAGGAGAAGGCGGCGGGGGAGACCCTGGACCGCATCGCGCCCGAGTTCCGGGGCGCGCACGGCCCGGTGGAGGTCAGCGTCGGCGGCCCGGTCGCGGTGCGGCACGAGATGCAGACGATCATCCAGGAGGACCTCGTCCGCGCCGAGGTGATCGCTCTGCCGGTCACCCTGGTGCTGCTGGTGATGGTCTTCGGCAGCGCCGTCGCGGCCCTGCTGCCGCTCGGTATCGGCATCGTCGCGATCCTCGGCACGAACGCGGTGCTGCGCGGCCTGACCGAGGTCACCGACGTGTCGGTCTTCGCGATGAACCTCACCACGGCGCTGGGCCTGGGCCTGGCCGTCGACTACGCCCTGTTCATCGTCCGCCGCTTCCGTGAGGAACTCGCCACCGGCGCCGAACCGTTGACGGCGGTCGGCACGACCCTGCGCACAGCCGGCCGTACCGTCCTCTTCTCGGCCCTCACGGTCGCGGTGTCCCTCGCGGCGATGCTGCTCTTCCCGCAGTACTTCCTGCGGTCCTTCGCCTACGCCGGGATCGCGGTGGTGCTGCTGGCCGCGGCGGCCGCGCTGATCCTGCTCCCCGCCGCACTGGTCCTGCTCGGCCACCGGGTCAACTCCCTTGACCTGCGCCGCCTGTTCCGACGCGGACAGCCGAAGCCGTCGGAGCCGGCCCCCGGTGTCACGGAGGGCAGGGCCTGGACCCGCACGGCCAATCTCGTCATGCGCCGCGCCCCCTTCTTCGCCCTGGGCACCACCGCCGTCCTGGTCCTGCTCGGACTGCCCTTCCTGGGCGTGAAGTTCGGCACCGCCGACGACCGCCAGCTGCCGTCGACCGCCGAGTCCCATGTCGTGCAGCAGCACATCCGTGACGGCTTCCCGGGCAGTCCCGGAGGCGGCCTGGAGGTGCTCGCCCAGGGCCGCGCGACGCAGGCGCAGTACGCCGCGTACAAGCACCGGATAGCCGCGCTCCCGGAAGTGCTGCGGGTCGACGGGCCGCTCGTGAAGGGCGAGTCGGCGTACTTCACGGTGCTGCCGAAGGGCGAGGCCGTGGACGACCCGGCCCAGGGTCTGGTGGACGACCTGCGCGCGGCACCGGCCCCGTTCGACACCAAGGTGACCGGCGCTGCGGCGGTCCTGGTCGACTCCAAGGACGCGATAGCCGAACGCCTGCCCCTGGCGGCCGCCTTCATCGCGATCGTCACCCTGCTGCTGGTGTTCCTGCTGACGGGCAGTGTGCTCATCCCGGTCCAGGCGGTGGTGCTCAACGCACTCAGCCTGACGGCGATGTTCGGCGCGGTGGTCTGGGTCTTCCAGGACGGCCATCTGTCCGGCCTGCTCGGCTTCACCAGCCCCGGTTCGATCGAGACGACCCTCCCGGTGCTGATGTTCTGCGTCGCCTTCGGACTGTCGATGGACTACGGCGTGTTCCTGCTCTCCCGCATCAAGGAGGAGTACGACACGACCGGCGACCATGACCAGGCGGTCCGGCACGGCCTTCAGCGCACGGGCGGCCTGATCACCGCAGCCGCGGTGATCCTCGCGGTGGTGATGGTCGCGATAGGCACGTCCCGGGTGACCAACACCAAGATGCTCGGCCTCGGGATCGCCCTGGCGGTGCTGATGGACGCGATGATCGTCCGCAGCCTTCTGGTCCCGGCGGTCATGCGCCTCACGGGGCGGGCGACCTGGTGGGCGCCGGGTCCGCTGCGGCGGTTCCACGAGCGGTTCGGGCTGAGTGAGGGGGAGTCGACGCCGGCCCCGGCCACCGCGCCCGCGCCGGAGCGGGACAAGGTGAGCGCACGCCGCTGACCTGGGGCGCGGGGCTGTACCGACCGCACGGTCGCCCTACCCGCGAGGTCGGCGGAGCGTCTAGCGTTCGCGATGACCTCCGTGTACCTGTGCGGCGCGGCGGAAGGGAGAGCGGCATGCGGGCAGTGGTGTTCGAGCGGTTCGGGGAAGCGGCCGAGGTACGTGAGGTGCCCGACCCGCACCCCGCGCCCCACGGAGTGATCGTGCGGGTCGAGGCCACCGGGCTGTGCCGCAGCGACTGGCACGGCTGGCAGGGGCACGACCCGGACATCACGCTGCCGCATGTGCCGGGCCATGAACTCGCCGGTGTCGTCGAGGCGGTGGGCGACCGGGTGACGGGCTGGCGCCCCGGCGACCGGGTCACCGTGCCCTTCGTGTGCGCCTGCGGCGGCTGCGCCGCGTGTGCCGCGGGCGACCAGCAGGTGTGCGAACGGCAGACTCAGCCTGGCTTCACGCACTGGGGCTCCTTCGCCCAGTACGTTGCGTTGGACCACGCCGACGTCAATCTCGTCGCCGTACCCGAGGGGATGTCCTTCGCGACGGCGGCCTCGCTGGGGTGCCGGTTCGCCACGGCGTTCCGGGCGGTCGTGCAGCAGGGCCGGGTGGCGGCGGGGGAGTGGGTCGCGGTGCACGGCTGCGGCGGGGTCGGCCTGTCGGCGGTGATGATCGCGGCGGCCTCGGGCGCGCGGGTCGTCGCGGTGGACGTCTCGTCGCAGGCCCTGGACCTGGCGCGGAAGTTCGGCGCGGCGGAGTGCGTGGACGCGTCGAGCACGCCGGACACCGCGGCCGCCATCCACGCCCTGACCGGCGGCGGCGCCCACCTCTCCCTCGACGCCCTCGGCTCGCCCGTCACCTGCGCCGCCTCCGTCAACGGCCTGCGCCGTCGGGGCCGGCACATCCAGGTGGGCCTGCTGCCCTCCGCCTCCGGCACCACCCCCGTCCCCATGGCCCGCGCGATCGCCCTGGAACTCGAACTGCTGGGCAGCCACGGCATGGCGGCACACACCTACCCGACGATGCTGGAGCTGGTTCGGGCGGGTGTGCTGCGGCCGGATCTGCTGGTGACGTCGACCATCACGCTGGACGCGGTGCCGGCCGCGCTGACGGCGATCGGGACGACACCGGGGGCGGGGGTGACGGTCATCGAGCCGTGGAGTCGAGGGCGGCCCACTCGTGGTCGAGGACGGCCATGAGGACCTCGTCCAGCCACTCGCCGTCCCTCGACTGGGCTTCCCGGCGGATCCCTTCCGTCACGAACCCGACCTTCTCGTACACGCGCAGGGCGCGGTGGTTGTGGCTGTAGGCACCCAACTCGATTCGGTGCAGGGCGAGTTGCTCGAAGCCGTATCCGACGATGAGCCGGGTGGCCTCGGTGCCGATGCCACGATCACGGCCGCGCGGGCCGATCAGCGTGCGGAAGGTGCAGCTGCGGGCATGCGGATCCCACTCGTACAGGACGACCTCGCCGACGAGTTCGCCGGTGGAGCGGTCGGTGACGGCGAGGTCGAGACGGTCGGGCCGGTCGGACAGGGAGCCGTACCAGGAACGCACCCGCTCCAGGGTGAGTTCGTTGTCCGGCGAGAAGGTGAAGCGCTCGACCTCGGGGTCCTCGATGATCTCCCACATGATGTCGGCGTCGGCCCCGGTGAACGGCCTGAGCACGGTCTTGTCGCCGATGAGCGTGGGTTTGACGGAGAAGCTGTTCATGCGAGGACTGTGCCCCAGGGGTCGGATGGGGCACAGCTTGTTTTCCGCGGGGCCGGGGACGTCAGTCCACCCTTCTGCCCCGGTTGCCCGGGCGGGACTCCACCCAGGCGCGCACCGTGTCCGGGTACCAGAAGGGCTTGCCGCCCTCCACGTGGTCCGGTGGTGGCAGCAACCCGTGCTTGCGGTACGACCGCACGGTGTCCGGCTGCACCTTGATGTGCGCCGCGATCTCCTTGTAGGACCAGAGCATTCGGTCGGTCATCGGTTGCACCTCCCTGCGCGCGCCGCGGCGGCGACCGGGGGCGGTCGTCGGGGGTACCGTGCGCTGCGCTGGCGATCACAAAGCCTGTGCCCCGTCAACGACGCCCGGTGAGAGGCGGACAGGGCCTGTGCGCCGGGTGTGACGCAGGGCGCGCGTACATGCGACATGCGTAACAGGAAAGCGGCCTTCGTGACACAGCTGACGCAAAGGCGCATGGGCGCGGCACATTGACAGCGTCTCGCCCCGGCCCCGGCCTCTGTCACCCACGTGCACTGCACCCCCCAGGGGTGCGGGGAACTGCGCGGCCAGCCCCGGACAACCCGCACTCGCCTCCCGACGGACCCCGGCAGACGCCCAGGCGCCCGTCCCCCGGAGGCTCGGGCCTCGTTCGAATGTCTGGACAAAACATTGACAGGCCTCCCCCGGCAGGGCTACAAAACCGTGGAGGGCCGACCCGCGCAGTCGGCACCGGAGCCGCGACGAGGAGACCGAGGGACACCGATGGCGTACGACCTGATCACCATGGGCCGGATCGGGGTGGACCTCTACCCGTTGCAGACCGGTGTCCCGCTGCCGCAGGTCACGTCCTTCGGCAAGTTCCTCGGCGGCTCGGCGACGAACGTCGCGGTCGCCGCGGCCCGGCTGGGACGGCGGACCGCGGTGATCACCCGCACCGGCGACGACCCCTTCGGCACCTACCTCCACGAGGCCCTCCAGGGCTTCGGCGTCGACGACCGCTGGGTCACCCCGGTCCCCGGCCTGCCCACCCCGGTCACCTTCTGCGAGGTCTTCCCGCCGGACGACTTCCCGCTGTACTTCTACCGGCAGCCCAAGGCCCCGGACCTGGAGATCGACGCCCACGAGCTCGACCTCGACGCCATCCGCGACGCCCGGATCTTCTGGATCACCGGCACCGGCCTGAGCGAGGAGCCCAGCCGTACGGCGACGCTCGCGGCTCTCGCCCATCGCGCCAAGTCCGGCACCACGGTCTTCGACCTCGACTGGCGCCCCATGTTCTGGAGCGGTGACATCAGCGGCTCCCGCCGCGGGCCGGCCGAAGCCCGCCCCTTCTACGCGGAAGCGCTGCGGCACACCACCGTCGCCGTCGGTAACCTCGACGAGGTGGAGGTCGCGACCGGCGTCCGCGAGCCGCACGCCGCCGCCCGCGCGCTCCTCGACGCCGGTGTCGAGGTCGCGGTCGTCAAGCAGGGCCCCAAGGGCGTCCTCGCCGTCAACAGCAAGGGCGACCAGGCCGAGGTCCCGCCGCTGCCCGTGAACGTTCTCAACGGACTCGGCGCCGGTGACGCCTTCGGCGGCTCCCTCTGCCACGGGCTGCTCGAAGGCTGGGACCTGGAGAAGACCATGCGGCACGCCAACGCCGCCGGTGCCATCGTCGCCTCCCGCCTGGAGTGCTCCTCCGCGATGCCGACGCCGGACGAGATCGAGGCCGCCATCGCCGCCGGGGCCGTCAAGTGACCGTCGACATCGCGGAACTCGTCCGCACCCGCACCCGGCACCCCGAGGCCGTCGCGGAGGCCGCCGCCCGGCGCATACGCCGGCCGCTCCTCGGTGACAGCGGCCGACTGATGATCGTCGCCGCCGACCACCCGGCCCGCGGCGCGCTCGGCGTCGGCGGCCGCAGCCTGGCCATGGCCAACCGTGCCGACCTGCTGGAACGCCTCTGCCTTGCGCTGTCCCGCCCCGGCGTCGACGGCGTCCTCGCCACCGCCGACATCCTCGACGACCTGCTGCTGCTCGGCGCGCTCGACGACAAGGTCGTCATGGGCTCCATGAACCGCGGCGGCCTCCAGGGCGCCAGCTTCGAGCTCGACGACCGCTTCACCGGCCACCGTCCCGAGGACATCCAGCGCCTGCGCTTCGACGCCGGCAAGCTGCTCCTGCGCGTCGACTACGACGACCCGGGCTCCCTCACCACCCTGGAGTCCACCGCCCGCGCCGTCGACGAGATGGCGGCGCGCCGACTCCCGGTCTTCGTCGAGCCGTTCATCAGCGGCCGCACCCCCGAGGGCAGGGTCGCCAACGACCTGTCCGCCGAAGCCGTCACCAGATCCATCGCCATCGCCTCCGGCCTGGGCGGCACCTCGGCCTACACCTGGCTGAAGGTGCCGGTCACCGACAATCCGGACGACATGGCCGAGGTCATGGCGACCTCGACGCTGCCCGCCGTACTCCTCGGCGGTGAGGTCGGCGAGGACCAGGACGGGGCATACGAGAAGTGGCGCGGTGCCCTCCAACTGCCCACCGTGCAGGGCCTGGTGGTGGGGCGTTCGCTGCTCTACCCGGCGGACGGGGACGTTGCCGCCGCGGTGGACACTGCCGTAGGACTGCTGTGAGAGCCCATGACCACGAGCCGTACGTCCCGCCGCGCAGGGCCACAAGCCTGTGCCGACCCGCGGCTCGACGGCGCGAACGTGGCCGGCCCTGAACGACCCGTACACGAACGTCCCGTAACTCCCCGTCGGTTCTCCCAGCGGAGCACCGACGCACAGAACGCCTCCGGCGCGGGTGGCCGCTTTGCTTTGGCAGGAGCGAAGTGCGAGCGAAGACTCCCCGCCCGCTACGGCCCCGCGCCGGAGGTCCACGATCCGGGCCGTCGAGTCGCACGGGACGGCTGAGCCGTACGGGGCGGCTGAGCCGTACGGAAGTGGCGGATCTGCTTTCCATCCGGACCACACGGAGGTACCGATGACCTCAACGACGAGGCTCACGGTCGCACAGGCGCTCGTCCGCTTCCTGTCCGCCCAGTACACCGAGCGGGACGGCGTACGGCACCGGCTGATCGGCGCCACCTGGGGCATCTTCGGCCATGGGAACGTCGCCGGGATCGGCCAGGCGCTCGTCGAGTACGGCGATGTCATGCCGTACCACCAGGGCCGCAACGAACAGGCGATGGTGCACGCGGCGGTCGGCTACGCCCGGCAGTCCGGCCGACTGTCCACGCACGCGGTGACCACCTCCATCGGCCCCGGCGCGACCAACCTCGTCACCGGCGCCGCGCTCGCGACCGTCAACCACCTCCCGGTCCTGCTCCTCCCCGGCGACGTCTTCGCCACCCGCCCCGCCGACCCGGTCCTCCAGCAGCTCGAAGTCCCCTACGCGGGCGACATCAGCGTCAACGACTGTCTGCGCCCGGTGTCGAAGTACTTCGACCGGATCACCCGGCCGGAAGCCCTCATTCCGTCCGCCCTGAACGCGATGCGGGTGCTCACGGACCCCGTGGAGACCGGTGCGGTCACGCTCGCGCTGCCCCAGGACGTGCAGGCCGAGGCGTACGACTGGCCCGACGACCTCTTCGCCGAGCGCATCTGGGCCACACGGCGTCCGGGGGCCGACCCGACCGAACTGGCCGAGGCCGTACGGGCGATCCGCGACGCCCGCCGTCCCCTCGTCGTCGCGGGCGGCGGCGTCCACCACAGCCGCGCCGAGGAGGCGCTCGCCGAGTTCGCGGAGGTCACCCGCGTCCCCGTCGCCTCCACCCAGGCCGGCAAGGGCTCCCTGCGCCACGACCACCCCCAGGACGTCGGGGGAGTGGGCCACACCGGCACCGCCACCGCCGACGAACTCGCCCGCACCGCCGACCTGGTGATCGGCGTCGGCACCCGCTACACCGACTTCACGACCGCCTCCGGCACCCTCTTCGCCAACCCGGACGTCCGCTTCCTCAACCTCAACATCGCGCCCTTCGACGGCCACAAACTCGCCGGGACGCCGCTGATCGCGGACGCCCGCAGCGGCCTGATGGAGCTGACCGCGGCCCTGGACATGCACGCGTACCGCGTCCCCGCTTCCTATGTCACCGAGTACACCGAGGACAAGGAACGCTGGGAGCAGCGCGTCGACGCCTGTTACGAGGCGGACGAGCCCGACGTACGGCCGACGCAGCCGCAGGTGCTGGGCGCGCTGGACGCGATCGTCGACGAGTCGGACGTGATCATCAACGCGGCCGGTTCCCTCCCCGGCGATCTGCACAAGCTGTGGCGGGCGCGCTCGCGTGACCAGTACCACCTGGAGTACGGCTACTCCTGCATGGGCTACGAGGTCCCGGCCGCGATCGGCGTGCAGATGGCCGCACCGGACCGGCCCGTGTGGGCGCTGGTCGGCGACGGCACCTATCTGATGATGCCGACGGAGATCGTGACCGCCGTGCAGGAGGGGATCGCGATCAAGGTGTTGCTCGTGCAGAACCACGGGTACGCGTCCATCGGCGGCCTGTCGGAGGAGACGGGCGCCGAGCGCTTCGGCACGGCGTACCGCCACCGCGCGGACGACGGCACCTTCACGGGCACCCCGCTCCCCGTCGACCTGGCCGCCAACGCCGCCAGCCTGGGCATGCGGGTGCTGCGCGCGAAGACCGTGAGCGACCTGCGTGAGGCACTCGCTCAGGCCCGTACGGCCGACACTCCCACATGTGTCTACGTCGAGACCCAAACGGCAGACACAGTGTCGGGCGCGCCGCCCGCGCAGGCCTGGTGGGATGTTCCCGTGGCCGAGACCGCGACCCGACCGTCGGCGGTCAAGGCACGTGAGCTGTACGAACGGCACGTCTCGACCCGACGCCGCCATCTGTGAGGGAGTAACCGGTCATGACGAAGATCGTCAACCATTGGATCGGCGGCAAGACCGCCGAAGGCGCGTCGGGCACGTTCGGGCCGGTCACCGACCCGGCTACCGGCGCGGTCACCACGAAGGTCGCGTTCGCCTCGGTCGACGAGGTGGACGCGGCGGTCGCCGCCGCCAAGGAGGCGTACCTGACCTGGGGCCAGTCCTCGCTGGCCCAGCGGACGTCCATCCTGTTCAAGTTCCGGGCGCTGTTGGACGCCAACCGGGACGCGATCGCCGAGCTGATCACCGCCGAGCACGGCAAGGTGCACTCCGACGCCCTCGGCGAGGTGGCGCGCGGCCTGGAGATCGTCGACCTGGCGTGCGGCATCAGCGTGCAGCTGAAGGGCGAGCTGTCGACGCAGGTCGCGAGCCGCGTGGACGTCTCGTCGATCCGCCAGCCGCTGGGTGTCGTCGCGGGCATCACGCCGTTCAACTTCCCGGCGATGGTCCCGATGTGGATGTTCCCCATCGCCATCGCGTGCGGCAACACCTTCGTGCTGAAGCCGAGCGAGAAGGACCCGTCGGCGGCGATCAAGATCGCCGAGCTGCTGGCGGAGGCCGGTCTGCCCGACGGTGTCTTCAACGTCGTGCACGGCGACAAGGTGGCCGTCGACCGCCTCCTTGAGCACCCCGACGTCAAGGCCGTCTCCTTCGTCGGCTCGACGCCCATCGCCCGCTACATCCACACCACCGCCTCCGCCAACCACAAGCGCGTCCAGGCCCTGGGCGGCGCCAAGAACCACATGCTGGTCCTGCCGGACGCCGACCTGGACGCCGCCGCCGACGCCGCCGTGTCGGCCGCCTACGGCTCCGCCGGCGAGCGCTGCATGGCCATCTCGGCCGTCGTCGCGGTCGGCTCGATCGGTGACGAGCTGGTGGAGAAGATCCGCGAGCGCGCCGAGAAGATCAAGATCGGCCCCGGCAACGACCCGACCTCCGAGATGGGCCCGCTGATCACCGCCGTGCACCGCGACAAGGTGGCGTCCTACGTCGAGGGCGCGGCGGCCGAGGGCTGCGAGGTCGTGCTCGACGGCACCGGCTACACGGTGGACGGCTTCGAGGACGGCCACTGGATCGGCATCTCGCTCCTCGACAAGGTGCCTACCAGCGCGAAGGCGTACCAGGACGAGATCTTCGGCCCCGTCCTGTGCGTGCTGCGCGCCGAGACGTACGAGGACGGCGTGGCCCTCATCAACGCCTCGCCGTTCGGCAACGGCACCGCGATCTTCACCCGGGACGGCGGCGCGGCCCGCCGCTTCCAGCTGGAGATCGAGGCCGGCATGGTCGGCGTCAACGTCCCGATCCCGGTCCCTGTCGGCTACCACAGCTTCGGCGGCTGGAAGGACTCGCTCTTCGGCGATCACCACATCTACGGCAACGACGGCACGCACTTCTACACCCGCGGCAAGGTCGTCACCACCCGCTGGCCGGACCCGGCGGACGCCCCCACCGGCGTCGACCTCGGGTTCCCGCGCAACCACTGACGCACCGACTTGAGCGTCTGGGGCCGTCCGGATCGCGGACGGCCCCATTTTTTTGCGGGCCCGCGCTGCGGTTCCCGCATGCTCGAAAGTCGTGCTGTACACGGCTTTGACGCAACGCTAACACGCGTCAAGATGCCATTCGACAACGAATTCCGTAGGTAATGAGCCATTGACGTGATGGTTTCCGTCAATGTTGCATCCCCCTCGTGACCGACACCCTCACCCCTGTCGAGGGCGCCGTCGTCGAGGCGTCGGACGGCCCCCAGGACAGCCCCCGGAAGCTCAAGCGCTCGATCGGCGTGGTCGGCGGCACGCTGCTCACGCTCTCCTGCGTGACCCCGGCGTCCACCCTCTTCGTGGTCGTGCCCGACCTGTTCGGCTCGCTCGGCACCGCCACCGCCCTGACGATCGCCATCGGCTCCCTGCTGTGCGTCGCCGTGGCGTTCTGCTACTCGGAGCTGGGGACCCTCATCCCCAGCGCGGGCGGCGAGTACGCGATGGTGTCCACGCTGGCCGGGCGGCTCGCGGGCTGGCTGGTCTTCGTGCTCTCCGTGCTGGTCGTCATGATCGTCCCGCCGGTGATCGCCATGGGCACGGCCGACTACCTCGCACCGATCGTCCGTCTCGACCCGTCCCTGGCCGGCGCCGGCGTGATGCTGCTCGCCACCCTCGCCGGCCTGCTCGACCTGCGCGCCAACGCCTGGATCACCGGCGTCTTCCTGGTCCTGGAGGTCATCGCCGCGGCCGTGGTGGCGGTGCTCGGGTTCGCGCACGCCGAGCGCGGCCCCGCGAGCCTGGTCTCCATGGAGGTGGCGGGCGCGGACGGCCGTACCGACACCGTGACGGCCCTGCTGATCGTCTCCGGACTCGCGATCGCCCTCTTCGTCACCCAGGGCTTCTCGACCGCCGTCTACCTCTCCGAGGAGATGGAGCACCCGCGCCGCAACGTCGCCCGCACGGTGCTGGCCACCCTCGCCATCTCCGCCGTGATCATCCTGGTCCCGGTCGCCGCCATCACCCTGGGCGCGTCCGACATCGGGGAGCTGACCGGCGGCGACATCAGCTCCATGGTCACCGCCTGGTCCAACTCCGCGGTCGGCACCTTCGTCAGCCTCTGCGTGGCCCTGGCGATCATCAACGCGGGCATCGTCATGGTCATCCAGAACTCCCGCGTGCTGTTCGCCTCGGCCCGCGACAAGGCCTGGCCCGAGCCGATGAACCAAGTCCTCGCCAGGCTCGGCCGCTTCGGCTCCCCGTGGGTCGCCACCCTCGCGGTCGGCATACCCGGCGCCGCCCTGTGCTTCGTCAACCTCGACACCCTGTACGGCGTGACGGGGGTCTCGGTGACGGGGATGTACCTGCTCGTCGCAGTCGCGGCCCTGCTGTCCCGCCGCGCTCCCCACAAGCACACCCCGGCGTGGCGCATGCCGCTGTGGCCCGCGATGCCGGTCCTGCTGATCGCGGTCCTGGTGTATATCCTGAGCCAGCAGGAGGCGTCGCACCTGCTGTGGACGGGTGGAACAACGGCGGTGGCGACCCTGTACTGGGCGCTGTACCTGCGCCCGCGCCGCCACACACGCTGGCTGGTCTCGATACCGACGGACGAGCAGGCGCCCTTCAGGGGCGCGGGGCCGTCATCGACATGCGGCTACCGCCGCGTGGGCGCGACCAGCCACGACGAACCCGCAGTCGGCGGGTCACAGAACGGACCGAGTTCTTAGCCGTCGTACCACGAACGCGGTATATGGAAGCGGCCCTGTACCCCCCTGGAAGGGCCCGCGATTCAGCCCTCGGTCGATAACTGACCGACAGGTTGGCCCCGTACCGTTGAACCATGGATCTTCGACTGCCCGCACTGCGGGGGCGCGTACGGAGGCCGCGCCGGTGGATCGCCGGCGTGGCCTCCGTCATCGTCCTCGCCGGTGCCGGGACATGGACCGCCGCCGCCTCGGACGACGCGCCGGCGGTACGGCACGCCGACCGCGTCATGGACATGGGCGACGGGGTGCGGATCGACACCTCGTACTTCACGACCGCCGGGAGCGGCCGCCGTCCCGCCGTCCTCCTCGCGCACGGCTTCGGCGGCAGCAAGGACGACGTACGGCAGCAGGCCGAGGACCTCGCCCGGGACGGGTACGCCGTTCTGACCTGGTCGGCCCGCAGCTTCGGCAAGTCGACCGGCAAGGTCGGGCTGAACGACCCGAAGGGCGAGGTCGCCGACGTCTCCAAGCTGCTCGACTGGCTGGCGAAGCAGCCCCAGGTGGAGCTCGACAAGGCCGGCGACCCGCGCGTGGGCATGGCGGGCGGCTCCTACGGAGGCGCGATCTCCCTGCTCGCCGCCGGGTACGACGACCGGGTGGACGCCATCGCACCGGCGATCACGTACTGGAACCTCTCGGACGCCCTGTTCCCGAACGGCGTCTTCAAGAAGCTCTGGGCGGGCATCTTCGTCAACTCGGCCGGCGGCTGCGAGAAGTTCGAGAAGCAGATCTGCGAGATGTACGAGCGGGTCGCGGAGTCCGGCACTCCGGACGCGCAGGCCGAGCGGATGCTTCAGGAGCGCTCGCCGTCCGCCGTCGGCGACCGCATCAAGGTCCCCACCCTGCTGATGCAGGGCCAGACCGACTCCCTCTTCCCGCTGGACCAGGCCGACGCCGCCGCGAAGGCGATCCGCGCCAACGGCGCACCCGTCGACGTCGACTGGATCGCGGGCGGCCACGACGGCGGCGACATGGAGACGGGCCGGATCCAGGAGCGGGTACGGACCTGGTTCGACCGCTACCTCAAGAACGACAAGAGCGCCGACACCGGCCCCGAGTTCCGCGTCACCCGCACCCTCGGCAACGGCAGCGGAGACGGCGAGCCCCGGCTGAGCGGGGTGAGCGCGGACAAGTACCCCGGCCTGGAGAGCGGCCCGCGCTCGATCGCCCTCACCGGGCGGGAGCAGAGCTTCGAGAACCCGGCCGGCGCCAGTCCGCCCGCCGTGTCGGCCCTGCCCGGACTCGGCAGCGCCGGCGGACTGTCCCAGCTGTCCTCGCTCGGCATCGGGGTGTCCCTCGACTTCCCGGGCCAGTTCGCCGCCTTCGAGTCGGCGCCCGTCCGGGAGGACCTGCAGATCACCGGGTCGCCGACGGCCACCGTCCACGTGAAGTCCACGAGCGACGACGCGGTGCTCTTCGCCAAGCTGTACGACGTCGGCCCGGGCGGTCAGGCCAGTCAGGTGCTGCCCTCGCAGCTCGTCGAGCCCCTCCGGGTCGAGGGCGCGAAGGCCGGCAAGGACGTCAAGATCACCCTGCCCGCGATCGACCACGAGGTCGACGACGGCCACCGCCTGCGGCTGGTCCTCGCCTCCACGGACCTCGGCTACGCCTCCCCGGCGGCCCCGGCGACGTACACCGTCTCCCTGAAGGGCGACCTCAAGGTCCCCTCGGCGCTCGGTGACACGAACTCGCCCGCGTCGCTGCCCGCCTGGGTGTGGTGGCTGCCCCTGACCGGCGGGGTGATCGCGCTCGCCCTGCTGGCGACCGGACGGCGCCGCACCACGGCACCGGCCGCCCCCGACCCCGCACTGGCCGAAGTGCCGCTCCAGATCACCGACTTGAGCAAGCGCTACGCCAAGTCCGCCGACCGTTACGCCGTCAAGGACCTGTCCTTCCGGGTGGAGAAGGGCCAGGTGCTCGGCCTGCTCGGACCGAACGGCGCGGGCAAGACGACGACCCTGCGCATGCTGATGGGCCTGATCAAGCCGGACGGCGGCGAGATCCGCGTCTTCGGCCACGCGATCGCGCCGGGCGCCCCGGTGCTCTCCCGCGTCGGCGCCTTCGTCGAGGGCGCGGGCTTCCTCCCGCACCTGTCCGGCCGCGAGAACCTGGAACTGTACTGGCAGGCCACCGGCCGCCCGCCGCAGGACGCCCACCTCGACGAGGCCCTGCGGATCGCGGGCCTCGGCGACGCGCTCGCGCGAGCCGTCCGCACCTACTCCCAGGGCATGCGTCAGCGCCTCGCCATCGCCCAGGCCATGCTCGGCCTGCCGGACCTGCTGATCCTCGACGAGCCGACGAACGGCCTCGACCCGCCACAGATCCGCGAGATGCGCGAGGTCATGATCCGGTACGCGGCGGCCGGACGCACGGTCATCGTCTCCAGCCACCTGCTGGCGGAGGTCGAGCAGACCTGCACCCACCTCGTGGTGATGGACCACGGCCAACTCGTCCAGGCGGGCCCCGTCAGCGAGATCATCGGCTCCGGCGACACCCTCCTCGTGGGCACCGCGGAACCCGTGGACGAGCCCGTCGTCGAGAAGGTCGCCGCCCTGCCGGGCGTGGCCTCGGCGGTGCGCGCCGACGACGGTCTCGTCGTACGGCTCGACGCGGACGGCAGCGCACGGCGCCTGGTCGCCGAACTCGTCCGGCTGGAAGTGCCCGTCGAGTCGGTGGGCCCGCACCGCCGCCTCGAAGACGCCTTCCTCACCCTGATCGGAGACTCCGCATGAGCAGCACGACGACCGAGCGCGCGGAGGTCGCCGACGGCTACCGCGCGGGCCGCACGCTGCCGATCCGGGTCGAACTGGTCCGGCAGCTGAAGCGGCGCCGCACCCTGGTCATGGGCGGCATCCTGTTCGCCCTGCCGTTCGTCCTGCTGATCGCCTTCCAGGTGGGCGGCGGTCCGGGATCGGGCAACAACCAGGCCGGTCTGATGGACACGGCCACGCTGTCCGGGGCGAACTTCGCCGCGGTCAACCTGTTCGCCTCCGCGGGCTTCCTGCTCGTCGTCCCCGTCGCCCTCTTCTGCGGGGACACGGTCGCCTCGGAGGCCAGCTGGTCCTCCCTGCGCTATCTGCTGGCCGCGCCCGTGCCCCGGGCCCGCCTGCTGTGGTCCAAGCTGGTCGTCGGCCTCACCCTCAGCCTGGCCGCGATGATCCTGCTCCCGCTGGTGGCCCTCGCGGTCGGCACGGCGGCCTACGGCTGGGGCCCGCTCCAGCTCCCCACCGGCGACTCGCTGGCCCCCGGAACCGCGGCCCAGCGTCTGCTGATCACGGTGGCGTACATCTTCATCTCCCAACTCGTCACCGCAGCCCTGGCGTTCTGGCTGTCCACGCGGACGGACGCGCCGCTGGGCGCGGTCGGCGGCGCGGTCGGCCTGACCATCATCGGCAACGTCCTCGACGAGGTGACGGCCCTCGGCGACTGGCGCGACTTCCTGCCCGCGCACTGGCAGTACGCCTGGCTCGACGCCGTACGGCCCCAGCTCGACTGGTCCGACATGATCCAGGGCACGTCCCTGTCGGTAACGTACGCCCTGGTGCTGTTCGCGCTGGCCTTCCGCGGTTTCGCCCGCAAGGACGTGGTGTCGTAGGTCACCGGAAGATCACCCACCGGTCTCGGCAGGCAGCTCTCGTGCCCTCTTCGAGACGCATCCGCAACCCTCCGTAACGCACGTTCCGGCCCCCCGGCCCGTCACAGTCACAGAAGTCGACGTCAACGGACCAAGGGGGAACGGCCGATGGAGCGGTACCACACACGACGGCTGAACAAGACACTGCTGGCACTCACCACCGCGGTCGGGCTGCTGCTCACCGGCTGCGGCGCGGGCGACAGCAGCGACCGCGGGGGCCGTGCGGCGGAGGGCAACAAGGGAGGCGGCAACAGCGGGGGCGGCTTCCCGGCCCCCGCGTACAGCCAGGGCGGTCAGGGCGACCAACGCGAAGGCGAGGGAGAGGGAGAGGACTCCCGCGATTTCGCCCCCGACCCCGACTAGGAGAGGCCCCCCGCGTTTCCCCCCCCGCCCCCGCCTCCCTCCCCCCCTTCCCCCTCGACGTCGCCCCCGCTCCCTACGGCTACGCCCGCCGCACCCTCGCCGAGGGCCGCCTGCCCGACCCGGCGACGGTCCGCCCCGAGGAGTTCGTCAACAGCTTCCGCCAGGACTACGACCGCCCGGGCGGCAACGGCTTCACGGTGACCGTCGACGGCGCCCGCACCGAACGCGAGGACTGGTCCCTGGTCCGCGTGGGCCTGGCCACCCGCCCCGCCCCCGACCCCGACGAACGCCCGCCCGCCGCCCTCACCTTCGTCATCGACATCTCCGGCTCCATGGCCGAACCGGGCCGCCTGGACCTGGCCCAGGACTCCCTCGGGCACATGACGGACCAACTCCGCGACGACGACTCGGTCGCCCTCGTCACCTTCAGCGACGAGGCCGAGACGGTCCTGCCGATGACCCGCCTGGACGGCAACCGGGACGAGATCCACGACGCCATCGACAACCTGGAGCCCACCGACTCCACCAACCTGGGCGCGGGCATGGAGACCGGCTACGAGACAGCCGTCGAGGGCCTGCGCCAAGGCGCCACCAACCGTGTCGTCCTCATCTCCGACGCCCTGGCCAACACGGGCGACACGGACGCCGACACCATCCTCGAACGCATCGCGTCCGAGCGCCGCGAACACGGCATCACCCTCTTCGGTGTCGGCGTCGGCAGCGACTACGGCGACGCCCTGATGGAACGCCTGGCCGACAAGGGCGACGGCCACACGACGTACGTCTCCAACGAGCGGGACGCCCACCGGCTCTTCAGCCGCCGACTCCCTCAGAACATCGACCTGACCGCCCGCGACGCCAAGGCCCAGGTCGCCTTCGACCCCCAGACGGTCAAGGAGTTCCGTCTCCTCGGCTACGACAACCGTCAGGTCGCCGACGACGACTTCCGCGACGACAGCGTCGACGGCGGCGAGATCGGCCCCGGCCACACGGTCACCGCCCTCTACGCCGTCCGCACGAGGCCCGGCACCGAAGGCCACCTCGCCACGGCGAGCGTCCGCTGGCTCGACCCGAAGACCCGCGCCCCGCACGAGAAGTCGGGCCAGCTGGAGACCGGCTCCCTGCACGACTCCCTGGACGACGCGTCCGCGAGGTTCCAGGTGACGGCGACCGCCGCCTACTTCGCCGACGCCCTCCGTGACGGCGACTCCCGCTGGAGCTCCCTCCCCGCCGCCCCGTCCCTCCAGGGCCTCGCGGACCACGCCGAGGACCTGGCGAAGGAGACGGAGGACGAGGACGTACGGCAGCTGGCGGAGGCCGTCGGCCGGGCGGAGCGGCTGATGGACTGAGGCGGCGGTGCGACCGGAACGGCGCCTCAGGAGTCCGCGCAGACGGAGGGCAGCGCCCGTACGAGGCCCTCGACATGCAGCGCGTCCAGCTCATGGCCGTACGCGGACCGGACGGCGGCCACCACCAGCCGCGGCTCGCACGCCGGCGACGTCCGTGGCCGCCGGGTGTCCCGCAACGCGTCCAGCAACTCCGTGGTGATGCGGTCGAGTTGCGGCCGGACCTCCTTGACCAGGTCAGGACGCTCGGTGGGCCGCTCCTCGGGGTGCGCGTCCCAGCGTGCGTACAGCCCGCGCTGCACCAGCTTGTTGGCCTCGATCTGGTCCCGGAAGACGGCCTTCACCCCGTCAGGATCGAGGCCCAGCCCGGCCGCCCGTACGGCGACGTCGTCCAGGATCTGCCGCTCGCGCACCGGGTCGTCGATCGGTTTGTCGGTGCCGTACTTGGCGGCGGCGACCTTGTCGGCGAGCAGGAGCCGCTCCGCGAAGAGGTCGGTCAGCGGGGTGAGTCCGGGGGAGACGGAGGCCGCCCGAACGGGAGTCGAAGCGTGCGTCGCCGGGGGCGTCGCGGAGTGTGCGGCGGCGGGTGCGGCGCCGGCGAGGGACACGGCCGCGGCGGCGCAGACGGCGACCAGGGCGGACCGGAGACGTCGGGAGTGCACGGGGGTTCCTTCCGTGGGGGAGGTGGTCGTACAGCAACGTACAGAGCACACACTCCTTCCGGTGCACCCCGCCCGCACTTTGCGTGAACCATTGACCTTTCCTTACGCGCGAGTAAGTTGACTCCCCGGTAAGTACGACTGGTACCCGGGAGTCACCATGGGCGTACGCAAGGATCTGAAGCGGGCGAAGCAGCGCACCGACCTGATGGACCGCACCAGGGTCGAGGTCGTCAAGGACGCCGTCGGCGTGGTCCGCGAGGCCCGCACCCCACCCCTCGCCCCGCCCGCCACCACCGGCAGCATCGCCGACCTGCCCTTCACCAACGCGGCCGAGGCCCCCGACGCGGTGGCCCTCCGCCGTGAACAGGCCGGCACCTGGCACCCCGTGACCACCGCAGCCTTCGCCGACCAGGTCGCCGCCGTCGCCAAGGGGTTGATCGCCGCCGGCCTCGAACCGGGCGGCCGGGTCGCCGTGATGTCCCGCACCCGCTACGAGTGGGCGGTCCTGGACTTCGCCATCTGGGCCGCCGGAGGCCAGACCGTCCCCGTCTACGCCACCTCCTCCGCCGACCAGGTGGAGTGGATCGTCCGCGACTCCGGCGCCCGCCACATCGTCACCGAGAACGCCGAGAACACCGCCACGGCCATCGTGGGCACGGCCGCCCATGAACACGCCCCCCGGATATGGGAGTTGACGGCAGGCGCGATCGCCGACCTCACCACCCTCGGCCGCGACGTCCCCGACGAGGAGATCACCAAACGCCGCACGGCCGTCACCCCCGACACCGTCGCGACCGTCTGCTACACGTCCGGCACCACCGGCAGACCGAAGGGCTGCGTCCTCACCCACGCCAACCTGTACGCCGAGGCGGCCAACACCGTCGAACTCCTGCACCCCATCTTCAAGGAGGTCACCCACCAGACCGCCTCGACCCTCCTCTTCCTCCCCCTCGCCCACATCCTCGGCCGCACCCTCCAGATCGCCTGCCTGATGGCCCGCATAGAGATCGGCCACTGTCCGAGCATCAAGCCCGACGAACTCCGCCCGGCCCTCAAGGAGTTCCGCCCCACCTTCCTGGTCGGCGTCCCCTACCTCTTCGAGAAGATCCACGACACCGGAAGGGCGACGGCCGAGAAGATGGGCCGCGGCGCCTCCTTCGACCGCGCCGACCGCATCGCCGTCCGCTTCGGTGAGTCCTACCTGAACAAGTTCCTCGGCACCGGCAAGGGCCCCACCCCCGGCCTCTACGCCGCCTGGGCCCTGTACGACCTCCTGGTCTACCGCCGCGTCCGCAAGGAACTCGGCGGCCGCATGCGCTACGCCATCAGCGGCGGCTCCCCCCTCGACCGCGACCTCAACCTGTTCTTCTACGCCGCCGGCATCATCGTCTACGAGGGCTACGGCCTGACCGAGACGACGGCCGCCGCCACCATCGTCCCGCCCCTGAAACCCCGCCCGGGCACGGTCGGCCAGCCCGTCCCCGGCACCGCGGTCCGCATCGCCGACGACGGCGAGGTCCTCATCAAGGGCGGCATAGTCTTCGGCGCCTACTGGAACAACCCGGCCGCCACCGACGCCGTACTCCAGGACGACTGGTTCGCCACCGGCGACCTCGGCTGCCTCGACGAGGACGGCTACCTCACCATCACCGGCCGCAAGAAGGACATCCTCGTCACCTCCGGCGGCAAGAACGTCTCCCCGGCCGTCCTGGAAGACCGCCTCCGCAGCCGCCCCCCGATAGGCCAGTGCCTCGTCGTCGGCGACAACCGCCCGTTCATCGCAGCCGTCATCACCCTCGACCCGGAGGCCGTGGCGCACTGGCTGGCCGTACGCAAGATGCCCGCCGACACCCCACTCTCCGAGCTGATTCAGGACCCCCGCATGCGCGCCGACGTCCAGAAGGCCGTCGACCACGCCAACGAGGCCGTCTCCCGCGCCGAGTCGATCCGCAGGTTCGCGCTGGTCGAGGGCGAGTTCACCGAGGACAACGGCCTGCTCACCCCGTCCCTGAAGGTGAAACGGCACGCGGTGACGGTGGCGTACGCGGCGGAGATCGAGGCGCTGTACGGCGCGGGACCGGACGCTGATGACCGGTGATCAGCGGGCCCGGGGCGATGCCCCGTGAGCTCCCGTCCCTGCCGCGGACGCGGGCTCCAGTACGAAGACGGGGATCACGCGGTCGGTCTTCTCCTGGTATTCGGCATACGGCGGATACGCGGCGACCGCGCGCTCCCACCACTCGGCCTTCTCGTCTCCGGTGATCTCACGTGCCGTCATGTCCTGGCGTACGGATCCGTCCTGGAGCTCCACGTGCGGGTCGGACCTGACGTTGAAGTACCAGAGCGGGTGACGCGGGAAGCCGGCCTTCGAGGCCACGGCCGCGTACCGCCCCTCGTGCTCCACGCGCATCAGCGGGATCTTGCGGATCTTGCCGCTCTTCGCGCCGCGCGTCGTGAGAATGACGACGGGCAGGCCCGTGTCCCAGAGCGTCGTCCCCTGCGTTCCGCCCGAACTCTCGTACAGCTCGACCTGTTCGCGTATCCACTGCGCCGGACTCGGCTCGTACTCTCCCTCAAGAGGCATCGTGGTCACCCTGTCGTCGCGTACGGATTGAGTTGCGCAGTTCAACACAAGCGCCGTGCGGATTCATCCTGCGCCGACCGGCACTCCGTCGATATCCATGATGACCCGGCGCACCCAAACCGGAGCGCTACCGCTGATCCTCGGAACCGGAATCGGAAGAACCGGAACCGGAACCCGAACCGGAATCGGAACCAGAACCGGGAGTGGGGATGCGGCGCAGAACCTGCTTGGCCCGTTGTCGCGCCGTCGCCTCCGTGACGGCGGCCGCCAGCAGTGGTGCGGTGCGGCGGCGGGCCAGCAGCAGACGCTGGTTGACGACCTTCTCGGGATGCCAGCGGTACTTGTACGGCTCGTCGCCGCGCAGCAGGCTCAGCACCCGGTGCCGGGCGCCGGACATCAGGTGCTCGGTGGACGCGTGCAGCAGCATCGCCGCCACGTCCACCTTCCGCTCCCGCAACCGCGGATGAAAGCCGTACAGATACGTGCCCGCCAGCCCTCCCGGGCCTCCTGACAGCAGATTCAGATTGACCGCCACCACCGCCCCGTCGAGCACGAACTCCATCACCGCCGCCTGGCCGGACCGGGTCATGGGCGCCGCCGACCGGACCAGGTGTTCCAGGAACCGCGGCCGGGCGTGCTCCGACGACATCGTCCTGCCCTCCCATTGGAGCCGGTGCAGCGCGAGGAGCCGGCGCAGCGCGGCCTCGGTCTCGTCGGCATGCACCACGCGCCACTCGACGCCGAGCCGCGCGAGCCGGTTCACCTTGTTGCGGACCCGCTGGGCGTGCCGCGACGACAGCCGCGCGACCAACTCGTCCATGGGTGCGGCGGGCAACTCCAGGCACACCGAGTCGGGCAGCCGGTGCCGCGGGCCGCGCCAGCACAGATAGACCCGCTCCATCGCGCCGCCCGGCCGCACCTCACGGAAGTCGACCAGGGAGGTGCGCGCCAGCTCGGCCAGGCCGTCCGCCAGTGCCCCGGCGCCCTGCGCGGCCACCTCCTCGTCGATGAGCACATCGCAGATGTCGGTGATGGCCCCGCCGATCGGCACCAGCGCCGGGAGCGGGCGGTGCACCCGCATCAGCGGTGCCGCCGCCACCAGTTCACCGCGCCGGCGCACCAGGACGAGCCGCAGCCGGCCCCGCCTGCCGTACGACTGCCACCACGAGTGCAGCCAGGGATGGCTCTGGAACGCCGTCGCGGACGGGCACGCACCGTGCAGGCGTGCCCATTCCGGGGCCAGCTCCGCGAAGGCGCGCTCGTCGGTGCACACCTCCACCGACAGCGCCCGCCCGTACGCGCTCACCCAAGCGTCCCGCGGGCGTCGGCGGCGCCGGCCGGACCGGGGACCGAGGCGCGGCTCTGCTCGTCCTCGTCGTCGTCCCCGGTCCGCCGCGGCCTGGCCAGCAGCGCGAGACCGCCCAGCAGACCGCCGGCGCTCGCGCCCACGAGCGAGGTCAGCGCCGGGGACGCGGACGACGGCTCGGTGGGCTTCAGGGCACGGGAGAGGCGCTCCAGCCGGATGCCGGTGCGTTCCCTGGTGTGCTCCGCCTCCGTGATCAGCGCGCGGGACACGGCGTTGGCGATGTCGACGGCCTGGGAGGGCTTCGACGAGGTCGCCGAGACCGCGACCATCGGCGCGTCCGGCGACGTCGCCACCTCCACGCTCTCGCGCAGCGTCGAGACCGGCACGCCCGCCCACACCTGCGCGTCCCCGAGCACCGCGAGCTGCGTGGCCACCCGGCCGTACGCCTGCGCGAAGCCGAGCGCGTCGGTGCAGTCGGCCTCGGTTCCGCCGTTCGGTACGGCGACGACGGAACTGGTCGCCGTGTACTGCGGCGGCCTCAGCTGGCCGTAGGCGCCACCGGCCACGGCACCGACCAGCGCGGCGGCCGGCAGCCACCACCACGAGGCCAGCCGCGTCACGCGTGCGCGCGTACGGTCGGCCACCCGTGCACCCTCAGTGGGGTTGTCTGTCATGAGGAACTCACTTCCAGGTTCGAGCCGGACAGAGCGGCCGTGTACAGATCCATCAGCTGCCGGGCGGTGCCCGCGATGTCGTAGCGGTGTACGACGTCCGGGACGGTCCGCTCGGCCGGTCCCACCGCCCGCAGCCGCAGCAGTTCCCGCGCGTACGACTCGGCCCCGCCCCTGACCCGCCGGGCCCCGGGGACCGCGTCCGGCGGCAGGTCGTCGACGGCGGGGCAACTCGCGTACAGCACGGGCAGCCCGGCCGCCAGCGCCTCCACCACCGCCAGGCCGAAGGACTCCTCCGGCGACGGCGAGGCGAGCACGTCCATCGCGGACAGCAGGGCGGCCAGGCCGGGGGCGTCGTCGCCGGGGCCGGGCAGATACGGGCGCTCGCCCGTCAGCACCACCCGGTCCGCGACCCCCAGCCGGTGGGCGGTGCGCCGCAGCGCCGCCTCCTCGGGGCCGGTGCCCACCAGCAACAGCCTTACGCCGTCGGGCAGTTGGTGCAGTGCCCGGACGAGCAGGTCGAAGCGCTTGCCCGGGGCGAGGCGTCCCACCCCGCCGACCACATAGGCGTCCTCCGGCAGCCCGTGGAACGCCCGGGCCTCCTTGCGGCGCACCTCGTCGAAGCGGAACAGGGGCGCGTCGATACCGTTCGGGATGACCCGGATGCGCGGCCCGGGCACGCCCCAGTGCCGCAGCCGTTGGGCCACCGTCGGCGAGACGGCGACCGTGGCGCGGCCGAGGCGCTCGCCGGCCAGGTACAGCGCGCGGACGCCCGCGGTCAGCGGCCGGCCCTCCAGCCGGCTGTCCCCGATCGAGTGCTCGGTGGCGACGACGGCCGCGACTCCCGCGAGCCGCGCCGCGATCCGGCCGTACAGACAGGCCCGGTACAGGTGGGTGTGCACCAGGTCGTAGCGGCCGGCCCGGATCAGCCGGGAGAGGCGGGGCAGCGCGTCGACGTCGCGGTTGCCGTTCATCCCGAGGTGGGCGACGCGCACACCGTCGGCGGCCAGACCCGCGGCGACCGAGCCGGGGTTGGTCAGCGTCACCACGTCGCACTGCGCGGGGAGGTGCCGCAGCAGCAGCCGCAGCTGCTGTTCCGCGCCGCCGACGCCGAGGCCGGTGATGATGTGCAGGGCCCTCACACGGCCTCCAGGGCACGGCCGTAGACCCGGGCCAGGCGGCGCTTCAGCTCCAGCCGCAGCGAGCCGTCCGCCTCCCCGAGGTGGATGCGGGGCAGCGCGAAGTCGCCGGAGCCGGCCGGGCCGGGGCCGATCGAGCAGGCGTAGCGGTAACCGGCTAGGCGCACGGCGTCGACGACACGCTGGTCGAGACAGCCGTACGGGTAGCAGAAGCCGTCGACGTCGCCGCCGGTGAGGGCGGCGAGCCGCTGCCGGCTCTCGTTGACCTCGGTGTGCAGCACCCGGTCCGTGGCCGTGGTCAGGTCGAGGTGGGTCAGGCCGTGCGAGGCGATCTCCATCCCCGCGTCCGCGGCGCGGTGGATGTCCTCCACGTCGAACAGCGGCTTGCGCGGGCCGGTCGGCTCCCAGGAGTTCTCGCCGCCGAGCCGCCCGGGCAGGACGAACACCGTGGCCGAGAAACCCCAGCGGTGCAGCACGGGCACCGCGGTGGTGACGAAGTCGGTGTACCCGTCGTCGAAGGTGAGCCCGACCAGGCCACGCT
Organism: Streptomyces viridochromogenes; assembly: GCF_001270495.1. GTDB lineage: Bacteria > Actinomycetota > Actinomycetes > Streptomycetales > Streptomycetaceae > Streptomyces > Streptomyces viridochromogenes_A. Next base: position 98,736 of record NZ_LGUR01000173.1, on the reverse strand, counting down.
CGGCGCCCCGCAGGCGCGCCGCGAGCAGCTCCCGCATGCTCACCCCGCGCAGTCCGCGCTCGGCCAGCCAGGCGAGTTGCCGGTTCAGGCGCGCGGGCGTGACGGTGACGTTGTACGGGTCGTCCCGGCAGTCCGAGACGGAGTGGTACATCGCCACCCAGGCGGCCGGACCCCGTCTCGGGCGTCGCCCCGCGGCCGGCTCGGGATCGGGTTCGGCCGCGTGCGGCGCGGCGGTGATGTCAGCGACCATGGCGAAGCCTTCGGGTGAGGGAGCTACGGACGGAGTGCGTGACGGGAAGCAGGAGCGACCGGGCGTCGGCCGCGTCGAGGAGCCAGACCAGCAGCAGGAAGACGGCGGCCACGCCGGTGCAGCCGACGGCGACGGCGGCCGCGGGGGAGTCGAACAGTCCCGCGCAGAGCAGCCCGGCTCCGGCGGCGCACACGGCCGCGCGCACCGTTCGGGACAGTTCGGCGACCACCCGTCGGACGCACACGGGCACGGTGCCCGGTACGCGCCGCGGCCCCAGCCCGTGCAGCAGGAGCAGCGCCGTGAGGGTGATGCCGGCCGCGTTGGCCGCGGCGAGGCCGGGCGCACCCCACGGATCGACGGCCCAGGCACTGACGACGACGGTGACGAGTGCGCCCAGGACCATCGCGCCCAGCGGGAACCAGGTGGTGCGGCCGGTCGAGAAGTACGACCGCACCAGCGCCCCCACCAGGGTGTGCCCGAGCAGCCCGACCGCGTACACCCGCATCACGGCGGCGGTCGCGGCGGTGTCCTGTGCCGTGAACGCGCCGCGCTGGAACAGGAGTTGGACGATCTGCGGTGCGCAGGCCACGACCATGGCGGCACCGAGCAGGACGAGGCAGCCCATCAGCGCGAGGTCCCGCTCGACCCGGTCCCGGGCCCGTCGCAGGTCGCCCTCGGCGATGGCCCGCGCCATCACCGGGAAGGTGACGACGCACACCATCATCGACAGCGACATCGGCAACTGGGCGACCTTCTGGGCGTAGTTGAGGTGCGAGATGGCGCCGGCGGGCAGCCCGGAGGCGAAGTAGCGCTCGATGAGGACCTGCGACTGCCGGCACAGGGTGAAGAGCAGGACCGCGCAGACGAGGGCCGGCGCGAGGGGCGGGCCGTCGGTACCGTCGTCCGCGGACGCGGTCGCGAAACCACCGGGGTCCTGGCCCTTCGTGATCCGCCGCCACACGGACGGCGCCTGTACGGCGGCCATGACGCACCCGCCGAGCGCGACACCGAGGGCGGCGGCCCGTACCCCCCAGCGTCCGGCGAGGACGAACATCGTCGCGATGATCGCGATGTTGTAGGCGATGTAGATCGCCCCCGGCGCGAGATAGTTCCGGTGGGCCCGCAGCGCCGCGCTGAAGTACCCGGCCAGCCCGAAGCTCAGCACGCAGGTCGCGGTCAGCCGGGTGCAGGACACGGCGAGGGACGGGTCGGGCAGGCCGGGCGCGAGCACGGAGACCAGCGACGGCGCCGTCGCCGCGAGCACGGCGGCCGTACCGGCGAGGACGAGGCACAGCCGTGGCAGCGAGGCGGCGACCAGGCCGCGCACCGGGTCGGGGCCGGTGGTCCCGCGCGCCCGCCGAGCCAGCGCCACACTGAACGCGGGCACGAGCAGGAACGCCATCCCGTCCTCGATGAGCAGCGTCGACGCCATCTCGGGCAACGTCCAGGCCACCAGAAACGCGTCGCTGTCCACCCCGGCCCCGAAGAGGTGCGCGAGCGTCTGGTCCCGCCCGAGCCCGAGCACCGCCCCGGCCATCGACAGCGCGGCGGAGAGCAACGTCGCCCTGGCGAGGAACCGCCGCGAGGGACCGCTTCCGGCGGCGGATCGCCCACCGCCGGTACGGCGCCGTGGCAGGCCGGCCAGGCCGGGCGGGGGCTCGGGAGCCGTCCCGGTCGTGGCCGGGCGGGGGCTCATCGCGAACCCGGTTTCGTGGTCGGCGCCGTAGCCGCGTCGCGGGCCAGCGCCCACCAGGCGGCCAGGCCGAAGCAGATCGCCGCCAGAGTGGTGGAGGGCCCGCCGATGTCGGCGTACAGGAAGTTGACGAGCTGCCACAGCAGTAGCCCGCACGCCGGGAGCGCGCAGTCCCGGACCTGGCGTCCGCTCCGCCGCAGCCGGCGCAGCGCGCACACCAGCAGGGCGAACCAGCTGCCCGCGACCGTGACCAGGCCCAGCAGGCCCTGCTCGCTGAGGATCAGCAGGTACATGTTGTGCGGGGAGAGCAGGGGCTGGCGCCGGAAGGACTGGCCGGCTCCGGCCGTGTCGCTGCCCGACGACAGCGCGAGCGAGGCATGGCCGTCCCGGTGTGCGGGAAATGCCTTCAGGCCCACGCCCGTCAGCGGCTGCCCGCGCCACATGTCGGCCGCCGCGGCCCACATGGTGTAGCGGTCGACGACCGACTGGTCCGGTGCGTCGGCGACCTGGGTGATGCTGGTCAGCCGCTCCTCCAGCACCGCCGCGCCCACGCCGAGTCCGCCCACCAGCACCACCGCGGCCGCGACCGCCGCCGCGAAGACCTTCGCCGCCCGCCGCACCCCGGCCAGCAGCAGCTGCACCCCGCAGGCGAACGCCGTGGCGATCCAGGCACCCCGGCTGAAGGACAACGCGAGCGGCACGAGCAGCGCCAGCGCACACCCGGCCGCCACGACCCTCCCCCACCCTTCGGGCGGGGGTGCCCCCAGCCGCCGCGCCCGCGTGCCGAGGGCGAGACCGGTCGCGACCACCACTCCGGACGCCACGACGGTCGCCATCCCCATCACGTCGGACGGGCCGAACGTGCCCACCGCCCGGATGTCGGCCCCCTGATACAGGGCGCCGGTCCCGGTGAGGTTCTGGTGCACGCCGATGGCCCCCTGCCACAGGGCGAGGCCGACCAGGGACCACAGCACCAGCCGGGCGCCCCGCCGGTCGCGCACCAGCAGCAGCACCGCGACCGGGACGAGCACGAACACCTGCAGATAGCGGGCCAGCCCTCCGAGCGCGTCGCTGGTGGTCAGCGCCCCCGCCGCGGCGACCGCGACGCCCACCACGGGCAGCCCGAACACGACCGCCGCCGTCCGCGGCAGCGGGCGCCGCGCCCCCCGCACGGTCTGGACGACCGCGCACAGTACGACCAGCCCCGAGGCGGCGTCGGCGGGTGTGGCGGCGCTGCCCGGCGTGACCGGCAGCCCCAGCAGGACGACGACCGCCACGATCGGCAGCACGGACAGGAGGGACGGGACCGACAGGGCGGAGCCGGCCCGGCGCAGCGGGCGCGGCAGGACCGGACGCGGCCGGACGACCGGAGCGGAGACCGCCGGGGACGTGTTCATCGGCGCTCAGCTCCCCGTCGGCCGGACGAACTGGGCCGCCGTACGCAGCAGGATGCAGACGTCCTGCCACAGCGACCAGTTGTCGATGTAGGCGTTGTCGTAGCGGCACCGGTCCTCGATCGAGGTGTCGCCGCGCAGCCCCTGGATCTGGGCGAGCCCGGTGATCCCGGTCCGCATCCGGTGGCGCGCCGGATAGCCCGGGTGCGCCTGGCTGAACTTCGCGACGAAATACGGCCGTTCGGGCCGCGGGCCGACCAGGCTCATGTCCCCGCGGAAGACGTTCCACAGCTGAAGCAGCTCGTCCAGCGAGGTGCGGCGCAGGAAGTGGCAGAAGGGGCTCATGTCCTGCTCGTTCGCCACGCTCCAGCGGGTCGCCGCCTCATGGTCGCTGGCCGGCCGGTGGGTGCGCAGCTTCAGCATCGTGAACGGCCGCCCGTCCTTGCCGATGCGCTCCTGCCGGAACACCACGCCCGGCCCGTCCATGACCCGCAGCACCAGCGCGCACACCAGCAGCACCGGCCCGGCCAGCACCAGCAGCGAACCAGAGAGCACCACGTCGAGCGCCCGCTTGCCCACGCTCCCGTGATGCCGTCCGCCCCCGGCACCGAGCAACCTCCGTGAGAACCCGGCCAGTTGCCCCACCTCGTGGCGGCGCCCGCCGAGGCCGTACGACGGCGGATCCGCGTCCAGCTCCCACAGCGCACACCCGTACGCGGCCAGCCCCCGCAGCACGGCGGCCTTCTCCACCCGGGTGGCGGCCCCCACGACGAGGACCGTCCCCACACCGTTCTGGATCACCGCCCGACGCGCGTCCTGCGCCGTGGTGAGCACCGGCAGCCCGAGCTGGTCGTCGGCGTCGCCGAGGACGTCCGGGTCGTCCGCCACGAGGCCCACCGGCCGTACGCCGCAGCCCGGTTGGCGCAGCAGCGCGGCCGAGACCCGCCGGGCCACCGCGACGGGACCGACCACCAGGGCCGGACAGGGCCGGCGCCGCAGTCCCCGGCGCCGAAGCCCGTGCACCGCCTCGCGGCCCGCGCAGGCCGCCAGGCAGTGCACGGCGACCGCGGCGACCAGCACGGCCGGCGGGAGCGACCGCAGCGGGGAGAGCAGCACGACAGCCGCCCAGCCGACGGCGATCCGCCCGCAGACGGCGGGAAGTTCGTCGAGTACGCCGGGGACGACAAAGGCGTCGTACAGCATGGCCCGGCGGTTCATCCCGATCACACCGAGCGCGAGCAGCACGATGACCAGCGAGGACCGGTGCGGCACGGGCAGGACCAGCACGGCCGGCAGCGCGGCGCCGCCGTCGACGAGCCACAGCGACGCCCGGACCGCGGGCCGCGGACGACGCGATCCCCGCCCGCCGCCCGTCCGGCGCCCGGCGGCGGTGCCGCGCGGGCCGAGAACGGAGGCGGCGTCCTGCGACGTCCGCTGCTGGCCGGGCGAGGCGACGGTGCTCTCCGCGGTCATGTGGTGATGCACTTCCTGCCCCCGTTCGGTCCGACGACCCGCGTGGTAGCGAGGCCGAGCAACTCGCGGTAGACGCCGGTCACCGCGTCCGCGGCACGCCGCGGATCGTGGGCGACGAGCACATGCGCGCGGCCCTGGGCGCCCAGCGCCGCGCGCAGCGGCTCGTCGAGCAGCAGCGTCGTCAGCGCCCGGGCCAGTGCGCCGGGGTCCTCCGACGGCACCAGGCAGGACGGCGGATGGCCGGCCGGAAGGCTCTCGCCCGCCCCGTCCACGTCCGTGACGACGACCGGCCGGGCGCACGCCATGGCCTCCAGCGGGGCGAGCGCCATGCCCTCCCAGCGGGACGGCAGCACCACGACGTCCGCCGCCCGGTACCAGGGCGCGGTGTCGGCGGTCGTACCGACGAACTCCACCGACGCGGGCGCACCCGAGCGCAGTCGTCCCGCGTCCGGACCGTCACCGACCAGCACCAGCCGCGCGCCCGCCACCTGCCGCACCACCTCGGGCCAGGCCGCCAGGAGCACGTCCTGCCCCTTCTGGCGGCAGAGCCGGCCCACGCACACGACGAGTGGGCCCGCCCCGGCCGGCGCGCGCTCTCCCTCCGGCCGGAACCTGCGGGTGTCGACACCGTTGGGGACCACACGCCACTCGGCGTCGATGCCGGCCCGCACCCCGGTACGCCGCTCGGCCTCGCTCACGCACAGCACGCGCGCCGCCCACCGGGCCCCGAACCGCTCCCAGCCCAGCGCCAGCCGCGCGACGGCTCCGTCCGCGGCCTCGAACGACCAGGCGTGCGGCTGGAAGACGGTCGGCAGGCCGCCGCGCACCGCGAGCCGGGCCGCGAGCCCTGCCTTCGCGCTGTGCGCGTGCACCAGGTCGGGTCGTACGCCGCGCACCACGCGCGCCAACTGCCGTACCTCGCCGGGGAGTCGGGGCCCCGGTGCGCGGGTCACGTCCCAGGGGGCCACCGTGCAGCCCAGCGCTCGCAGACCGTCCGCCAGCGTGCCGCCCTCCGGACAGGCCGCGGACACCCGCAGCCCGGCGGCGAGTTGCGCCGCCACCAGGTCCGTCACGACCCGCGCGACACCGGCCTCGACGGGCTGGGCGACATGCAGGATGTGCGGCGCAACGCGCATGACCGAGGCTGCCCTTTCGAAGAAAAGAGGAGAGGGGCTCTGTTTCAACCGGATTCCTGGACTAATGGGATGAGCAGCATCAGCCCTTATCCATACTTATCTGAGAAACAGTCAAGTGTGTTGGAACGGTGGCGCTTTCGAAGTTGTTTCACGCACGGGACCACCCATTTGGAGCCACGGGGGTTTCCCGGGGCATCCCCTCTCGTTAGCCCAGGAGAACCGAGACCGAGTTTCCTGGAAAGGAACATGATGAAGAACCTGAAGGCTGCTGCTGTCGTCGCCGGCTCCCTCGCCATCGCCGGTGCCGCCGTGCCCGGCGCCGCGGCGGTGGACATGCCGGCGACGGGCCTCGTCGACAACGGGAAGACGGTCGCCCGCAGCCTCCCCTCGGCCGCCAAGGTGCCCACGGGCTACGTGGGGAACGGTGTGAAGCGCACCGCGGACAAGGTGAAGAAGGGCGTGCAGTCGCAGGGAATGGTGAAGACCCCCGTCTTCGGCGGCGCCCTGCCGAACCCCGTCGACGGCCGGCTGCTCGGCGGGCTTCCGATCAGGTAGGCGGTCAGGCAGACCATCGTTCCTTTCTGTCGTGCCGTCGCCTTCGGCTCGATGACCAGGGCCGGCTCCGTGTCACTCGGAGCCGGCCCTTCGGTATGTACGGGCGGGTTCGGGAGAGTGCGATTGCCCTTTGGTATTCCGGTTGGGCCGAACGGAGGATTCAGGGTGACCACGGGGAGAAAAACTCCGTTGGACCAACTGAATGGGCGCTCTTTCCTCCTTGCTGGCGCTCCTTGACCGTGGGCCCCGTCTGCACGCTGGCGCAGACGGGGCCCACGGTCTTCGTGTGCGCCGCACCTCTCGTCGGCGGGCGCGCACACAACGATGGCGGTCCACCGGAAATCCGGCGGACCGCCATCGGGTGAAGCACTGCTCAGAACAGGAGACCGCCGTGGTACCCGGCGTTCTGCGCCTGGTCGATCTTGGCCGTGTTGCAGGCGGCGTAGTGCGAGTTCGGAGCAGCGACGCCGCCGAGGACGGCGCCGTTCGACCACGGGGCGAGGCAGCGAGCGTCGAGCAGGGCGCCGTTGACGACGGCGATGCCCTGCTGGGGCTCGTTCACGACGACCGGGGACGCCGAGAAGCCGCTACCGCCCTTGACCGTGGTGGTGTCACCGTCGGCAGCGGCGGTGCCGCCGGTCGCGAGGACGATGCCCGCGGCGATGGCCGAGATGGCCGTAACCTTCTTACGCATGAGTTGAGCCTTTCCGGGCTGCGTTCGGGATTTACCTGCTCCGAATTGCTCGGAGCAGGAGTCAGAACAGGAGTCCGCCCTTGTACTGGGCGTTCTGCGCCTGGTCGATCTTGGCCGTGTTGCAGGAGGCGTAGTGCGAGTTCGGGGCGACGACGCCACCGAGGACGGCACCGTTCGACCACGGCACGGCACAGCGGAGGTCGACGACCGTGCCGTTGACGACGGCGACGCCCTGCTGGGGCTCGTTCACGACGACCGGGGACGACGAGAAGCCGGTGCCGCCCTTGACGGTGGTGGTGTCAGCGTCAGCCGCGGCGGTGCCGCCGGTCGCGAGGGCGATGCCTGCCGCGAGCGCGGAGATGGCCGTAACCTTCTTACGCATGAGTTGCGCCTTTCGGGGCTGCGTTGGGGTAATTCACGTGCTGCGAATAGCTCGGAGCAGAGGTCAGAACAGGAAGCCGCCGGAGTACGGGGCGTTCTGCGCCTGGTCGACCTTGGCCGTGTTGCAGGCGGCGTAGTGCGAGTTCGGTGGGACGACGCCGCCGAGAACGGCTCCGTTGGACCACGGGGCGAGGCAGCGACCGTCGACGACGGTGCCGTTGACGATGAGAACGCCCTGCTGGGGCGCGTTCACGACGACGGGGGACGACGAGAAGCCGTCACCGCCCTTGACGGTGGTGGTCTTGCCGTTGCCGTCGTATTCACCAGCGGAGGCAAGGCCGGCGGTGCCGACGACGGTGCTGAGGGCGAGGGCCGTGATGACCGCGAACTTCTTGGGCAACTCGGTTCCTTCCTAATTCACGGTTGCGCACGCTTACGAAAAGGAAACCCGTATATGCATGCATAAGTCACGGTGGGAACATTCAAACGTGGCCAGATTCCATCGGATGGCGCAATGCGGTGTGCCCGCCGGTGCGCCCGGGTTTCGCCCGGGATGGAATCCGTGTGGCGTTCCGGGGAATTTTCGGTCCGACTGAATAAAGCCGGCCGGAACGGGCGCCGACATGCGTCCGGCCCACCGGCGGGTGAGGGCCGATGGGCCGGACGCATGGTTCGCGGGGAGCCAGTGGGTGCGGGCCCGCCGCAATGCGGAGGTGGCGCCTGCGGGCCCGGATCCACGTGTCCGGGCCGGCCGGCGGTCTCCGGCTGTCGAGAACCGGATCAGAGTCTCAGAATTCCGGGGCCGGCAGGCGCCGGTACGGCCGACTCAAAATATGCCGGGTCGTCACTTGTTGGGGAGCAGGGTGCCGAGCCCGGTGGCCGTCGGCGCGTGCAGCGGGTGGATCTGGACCTCACCGCTTCCGGCCGGGTTCTTCACCGGAATCGTGGGCCGCTTGGCGGCGTTCGGGTCCATGCCGTCCAGGTAGACGCCGGACATGCCCCCCGACTTGTTCTTGTCGAACGCGCTGCCCTTGGCGACACCGCCGTCACGGGCCAGCCGCGTCACGACATCGGCCGCGGGCACGACCGCCGGCGTCACCTTGGTCGGGGACATGAGACCGAGCGGGCTGGTGGAAATACCCGAACCCCCGGCGGCGACCGCCGCGGCGGCGGAGCCACCCACAAGACCCGCACCGATGGCCAACGCCGCCGTGGTGAAAACTGCCTTCTTCATGATTCACCTCGCTTGAAAGTACCTCTGATCCGACGGTTGGAGAACATAGCAGTCCAAGGGCGCCGCAAATGCGACGCGCTACTCCATACGCATGAAAGTCGCGGGGGTGAAGAATGTAATGCGCAGAGGGATTCCGAGGGATTGGCATCTGGTCGGCGAATCAATTGATCGTATGGTGCACCCGGCCGGTTGGGCCGCCTGCGCGACCTGAAAGATGAATTTCAGAATTGTCATCGGAACCGTCGTCGAGCCGGTCCGCCGGGATGTCCCGCTCGGCCTACCCTCGCCGCCATGACCACCCACAGCGACACCTTCACGCCGACCACGATCCCTGGCAGGTCGCTCATCTGGTCCGAGGAGTTCAACACCCCGATCGCCTGGGGCGCCAGATGGGTCGGCGACAGATCGAGCGCCTACCGCTACTGCGACCACAACCCGGACGACAGCAAACTGGACTGGCTCACCCCCGGCTGTGTGACCGTCTCGAACGGCGTGGCCACCTTCACCGCCGTACCGGCCGGCCGCACTCTGGAGAACGGCCGACAGGCCTGGCACACCGGGCTGCTCACCACCGAGTACTCCGCCGAGGGCTTCCAGGTGCGGACCGGGGACTACGTCGAGACCCGCGTCCGACTGCCCTCCGGGACCGGGGCCTGGCCGGCGCTGTGGACCTGGAAGGACGGCCACAACGAGGTCGACTCCTTCGAGTACCACCCGGACAACCCGAACCTGCTGGAGCTGTCCAACCACGTCAACCGCGCCACGACGTACCACACCGACGTCGACGCGATCGGCCCGGACAGACGGGTCACCATCGGGACCGGCTACGGCGCGCACCGCGTCGAGTGGTACGTCAACGGCGAGCGCGTCTTCTCCGACGGCACCGGCGTCGGCCCCCACTGGTCGGCGTACCTGATCCTGAACCTGTCGCTGAGCGCCGGTGAGTACCACCCGGCCCCCCGCGGCCCGGCACCGATCACCTTCGACGTCGACTACCTCCGCGTCTACCGCTGACGACATCGGCGGTCGTCCCTCGATCGGGCGGGATGGACCCCGTGTCGTCGGCCGGTCGGGTGAGCGAGCCCCAGGGCGCTCTCCGGACCGTCGATATGGTCGCGCGATGGCCCCTGACTCAAGCGCCTCCGTGCGCCGCCCGACGCGCCCGGCCGCCGGTGGCAGCCGGGCGTTCGCCCTGCTGCTGGTGGTCTGCGGGGCGGCCGGGCTGGTGGCCTCATGGGTCATCACCCTCGACAAGTTCAAGCTGCTTGAGGACCCGGACTTCACGCCGGGATGCAGCCTGAACCCCGTGGTGTCCTGCGGCAGCGTGATGGAGAGCGACCAGGCCGAGGCCCTCGGATTCCCCAACCCGATGCTGGGCCTCGTGGCCTACGGCATCGTGATCTGTGTCGGCGTCAGTCTGCTGGCCGGGGCCGCCTATCCGCGCTGGTACTGGCTGACCTTCGCGGCCGGATGCCTCTTCGGGATCGGCTTCGTCTCCTGGCTTCAGTACGAGTCCCTGTACCGGATCGACGCCCTGTGCCTGTGGTGCTGTCTGGCCTGGCTCGGGACGATCCCGCTGTTCTGGTACGTGACGTCGTTCGTCGTGCGCCACGACTTCCTGCCCGCGCCGGGCCCGGTACGGACCTTCTTCACGGAGTTCACCTGGGTGGTTCCGGTGCTGCACATCGGGATCGTCGGCATGCTGATCCTGACCCGCTGGTGGGACTTCTGGACCAGCTGACCATTGCACCGTATGGGCGCTTCCGTGGTGACCGTGGGCCGTCTCGCTCGGTTACTCGTACGAACAGCCGAACCGTACGAGGAGTGAGCGATGGCCGTCAGTGCAGACGGAGTGTCGGTGGGTGCGGTGCAGGGGGCGGACGCCCCGGAGCGGAGCGAGCCGGAGAGGCGGACACGGCGGGAGGTCGCGCGGGTGCTGCTCGCCTCCGCCGCCGTGGCGCTCGCCCCGGTCGTCACCGCCTCCCGGCCCGCGCAGCCCGCGGACGGGAAGCGGGACAGCGGCACCCCCTTCGACGAGACCTACCGCGGTCGCCGCATCCAGGGCGCCCCCCTTCCCCTCCAGGGCCTGTCCGCCCTCGGAGCCGAATGGCAGGTCACCGTGGACGGCCGGCCGCTGCATCTGATGCGTCGTGCCGACGGCACCTGGCTGAGCATGGTCGACCACTACAGCTGGTACCGGACCCCGCTGGAGGCGACCCGCGCCGCCGTCGACGAGCTCGGTCCCCTGCGGCGGTTGCATGACCTGGCCCCCGGGCCGTTCGGCGGCGGGCACCCGCACGGGGAGGCACAGCATGGTGTACGTGCGTAAGAACGTGAGCAAGCTGACGTCCAGCGAGCGGCGTCGGTTCGTCGAGGCACTGCTGGAGGTCAAACGGCGTGGCGAGTACGACGAGTTCGTACGGCTGCACATCGAGCACTTCCGTGGGGACGGTGACCGGGGTCTGCGCGCCGCCCACATGACGCCCTCCTTCCTGCCCTGGCACCGCCAGTTCGTGCTCGACATGGAGACCGCCCTGCGCAGCGTCGACGACTCGGTGACCGTGCCGTACTGGGACTGGACCCGGGACCGTTCGACCACCTCGGTGCCCTGGACCGACGATCTGCTCGGCGGCAACGGGAGGCCGGTGGACCGGCGGGTGATGACCGGGCCGTTCGCCTACGCGACCGGCAACTGGACCCTCAGGGAGCGCATCACCAACGTCGAGTTCCTCACCCGGGACCTGGGCCGTTCCCGCCGGCCGATCGCCCTGCCCACCCGGGACGACCTGAACTGGGCGCTGAAGGATCCGGTCTACGACGTCTCCCCGTGGGACTCGACGGTGACCAAGGGCTTCCGCAACAAGATGGAGGGGTGGGGCAGAAGCAACAACCCCTGGCGCAACCACAACCGGGTCCATCGCTGGGTCGGCGGCGCCATGCTCGGCGGCGCCTCCGTCAACGACCCCGTCTTCTGGCTGGTCCACGCCTTCGTCGACATGCAGTGGCAGCGCTGGCAGCGGCGCCACCGCAAGCACCGCTACGTGCCGGCGAAGCCCCCCGGCCGCAGGAGTGACCAGTACGGCCGGATCGTCGCCCGGAACGAGCGACTGCCACCGTGGGACGTCACCCCGGACGATCTGGAGGACATGTCCCAGATCTACCGGTACGCCTGAGGGCCGCTCAGCCCCGCCCAGCCCGCCGCGCCCCGTCGAAAATCGCTCTACTTCGGGACGGATGTCCACTAGCCTCCGAACACATGGCAACCGATCCGACGGAACAACTGGTCCGACTGTTCGCCGAGGAGAGCCGGGTGCGCGCCTTCGCCGCCGTGGCGCTGGGCGCGGGGAGCTCCGAGCAGGTCGCCCGGGCGGCGGGGCTGTCCGCGAAGGAGACGGCTGTCGCGCTGCGACGGCTGCGGGAGCAGGGCGTGGTGACGGCGGGCGACGACGGGGAACTCGGCGTCGCGTACGGCCTGTTCAAGGAGTACGCGCGAGCGGCGGCACAGCGGGAGAGCGACGCCGGGGACGCCGAGAGCCCGGCGTCCGGGGACCGGCAGGTCGACCTGGTCCTGCGGACCTTCGTCCGCGACGGCCGGCTGGTGCGGCTTCCCGCGCGGTGGACCCGCAAGAAGGTCGTGCTGCGGCACATCGCCGAGCAGTCCTTCGAGCCGGGCGTCGAGTACCCGGAGCGGACCGTCGACGAGAAGCTGCGCGCCTGGTGCGAGGACAGCGACGACATCGACCATGTGACGCTCCGGCGCTACCTGGTGGACCTGCACCATCTGAGCCGGAGCGAGGGAATCTACCGACGGCCGGCCGCTCCCGACGCGGCCGCCGGGGTCGCCGGCATCGCCTGACCGCAGTCGGCGCGCCGACGCACCGGCGCGTCGGCTTCAGGGCAGCCGTCGAACCGGTGAACCCGCCAGGTACGCCCGGATGTCCTCGACCGCCTGGCCGTAGTACGTCGCGTAGTTGGCCCGCGAGACATAGCCCAGGTGGGGAGTCGCGAGGAGACGGGGCGCCGAGCGCATCGGATGGTCGGCGGGGAGGGGCTCGACGTCGAAGACGTCCACGCCGGCGCCCGCGATACGGCCCTCACGCAGGGCACCGAGCAGGGCGTCCTGGTCGACGATCGCCGCGCGTGAGGTGTTGATCAGATACGCCGTCGGCTTGAGCAACGCGATCTCGGCGGGGCCGAGGAGGCCGCGGGTGCGGTCGCTCAGGGCGAGGTGGACCGAGACGAAGTCGCTCTCGGCGAGCAGATCCTCCTTGGAGGCGGCCAGGTGGACGCCCACCTCGTCGGCGTACTCCTTGGTCAGGTTCTGGCTCCAGGCGCTGACATGCATGCCGAAGGCGAGGCCGACCTGCGCCACCCGGCTGCCGATCTTGCCCAGGCCGAGCACGCCGAGGCGACGCCCGTGCAGGTCGGCGCCGACCGTCTGCTGCCAGGGCCCGCCGGAGCGCAGGCCGTTGCTCTCCTCGACGATGCCGCGGGCCAGGCCCAGCAGCAGGGCCCAGGTGAGCTCGACGGGCGGGGTGGACGAACTGGCCGTACCGCAGACGGTGACGCCGTGCGCCTCGGCGGCGGCGTAGTCGATGACCGAGTTGCGCATGCCGGAGGCGATCAGCAGCCTCAGCCGGGGGAGCCGGGCGATCAGGGAGGCGGGGAAGGGGACCCGTTCCCGCAGGGTCACCACGATGTCGAACTCGGCGAGGGCCGTGGCCAGGGCGTCCTCGTCGGGGAAGTGGGTGGTGAAGGGGACGACCTCCACGTCGTCCGCCAGCGGCGACCAGTCGGCGACCTCGGTCGACACGTTCTGGAAGTCGTCGAGCACAGCACAGCGCAGTCGCACGGGGGGGGGGTCCTTTGCTCGGGAGCGGATTGACCTTCGGCGGGTCCGTCACCGACTGTTGATCGCGGCGCGGATCCGCCAGCCAGAGGGAGGCCCCACCTTGTTACCACGCATCCTCGTCACCGGAGGCAGCGGCTTCATCGGACGCCATGTCGTCGCGGCCGTCCGGGAGGCGCGGGGCGACACGCCACCCCCGGTCCGGCTCGTCCTGCGCGATCCGGCGAGCCTGCCACCCGGCGGCGGCCCGTACGACGGCACCCCGCCGGCGGATGTCGTACGGGCCGACCTGACCGATCCGACGTCCCTGCGCGGTGTCTGCGCCGGCGTCGACGTCGTCCTGCACTGCGCCTCCCACATCGGCGACGACGAACGGCTCACCGAGGCCGTCAACGACCACGGCACCCGCGCCCTCGTCGAGGAGGCGACACGCGCCGGCGTGGCCCGCTTCGTCTACGTGAGTACGGCCGCCGTGTACGGACGAGGGCCCTTCACCGGCGCGCTTCCGGGGGAGTTGCCGCTCGCACCCGCCTCGCCGACCAGCCGGGCCCGTGCCGCGGCCGAGCGGCATGTGCTGGACGCGGGCGGGGTCGTGCTGCGCCCGCACCTGGTGCTCGGGGCCGGCGACCGATGGGTGGTGCCCGGGCTGGTCACCCTGATGGGACGACTGTCGGCGGGCCTCAAGGACCGCACCGCGCGGCACTCCGTCGTCGACGTACGGGCGTTGGGGCGCGCGGTGGTCGCCGCCGGACTGTCGGAGCGGGACCTGGCGGGCGTCCATCACGTCAACCACCCGGACCCGGTGGGCAGTTCGGAACTGCTGGACACGGTGGCCGACCGGCTCGGCCTACGACTGCCCGGCGCACCACTGGACATCGAGGAGGCCCGGACCCGCCTCGCCGGACAGCCACGCGCGCTGCACCACCTCGGCATGCTCGCCGTGGACCACTGGTTCGCGGACGGCGGTTTCTGGGCGGGCGCGGGCGTCGATCCCGGAGCCGGATTCGCCCGGGAGCTGGCCGAACACGCCGCGTGGTACCGGCAGTTCCTGGACACGCCGGCTCGCTGACGGCAGGTTCCCCTTCCCCTACGCACCCCCGTACTTCCTCCATCTCCGAGCACACAGGGATTTCGTGGACATCGAACGCGCACTGACCGGCAGGACCGCACTGGTCACCGGGGCCGGCCGCGGCATCGGCCGGGCCATCGCCACACGTCTCGCCCGCGACGGGGCGCTGGTCGCCGTCCACTACGGACGCAGTGCGGCCGCCGCCCTGGAAGTCGTCGCGGAGATACGGCGGAACGGGGGGCGGGCCTTCCCTCTCGGCGCCGAGCTCGGGGTGCCGGGCGACGCCGCCGCCGTCTTCGACGCCTTCGACGCGGGGCTGCGCGAGGAGCGGGGCGAGGAGGTGGCGGGTGCCGAGGCGGCGGATGCCGGAGGCTCCCTCGACATCCTGGTCAACAACGCGGGAGCGAGCGGGTCGGGGCCGGTGGGTCAGGCTGTCCCCGAGATCTTCGACCGCATGATCGCCGTCAACGCCAAGGCACCGTTCTTCCTCGTACAGGGCGCGCTGCCGAGGATGCGCGACGGCGGCCGCATCATCAACATCTCGTCCCTCGCCACCCGGCGAGCCTTTCCCGAGTCCCTCGCGTACGCCATGTCCAAGGGCGCGCTGGACACGATGACGCTGGCTCTGGCGAAGGAACTCGGCGGGCGCGGCATCACCGTCAACACGGTCGGGCCGGGGTTCATCGAGACGGACATGAACGCCCGGCGCAGGACGACCCCCGAGGCGCGGGCCGCTCTGGCCGCGCGGTCCGTCTTCGACCGGATCGGCAAACCCTCCGACGTGGCGGACGTGGTGGCGTTCCTCGCCTCCGACGACTCCCGCTGGATCACCGGTCAGTACCTCGACGTCAGCGGTGGCACCGACCTGTGAGCGCCCTCACAGAAGGTCGCGGTAACGCGAGAGGAACTCGGCCCGCTGCTCGGGGGACATGCGCATCAGCGCGTCGCGCACGGAGGACGGCAGATAGGACAGCCTCTGGTCGTCGATCCCCGGTGACGCGATGAGCCGGTTCGACGACCCGAGCCCGGACAGCGTGGACAACCGGTCGTTCCCGTAGATCCGTTCCGCGTACTGGAAGCCGTCGAGGTTCTTCGTGACGAGCCGGCGCGTCTTTCCCTTCCTGGCCACGGTCAACGCGGATTTGAGCAGCCGGATGCTCTGCTGCTTGGGCGCCGAGACCTCGGGGACGAGCGCCACGGCACAGTTGTTGAGGAGCACCGCGGTCTGGTCGCTGAGCCGGGACGCGGCGAAGCGGATCTTCCACGCCCTGCACTCGCCCAGCTTCTTGACCTGCGGCAGCACGCGTTCCTGAAGCTCCGAGGCGGCGCGGTCCGGCTTGTTGCCGCGGAGGAGTTCCTGCGCACGCTTGAGGCCGGACAGGGTGGCGTCGAGCGCCTCGGTGTACGGGCCCAGGCGGGAGTGGTCGTTGAGCCGCCGGCGGTTCTTCCTGATGAGCTTGCGCGCCTGCCGCGTCTCGGCCAGCTTCGCCGCCTCGTCGAGCAGTTCGAAGCTCTCCTGCGCGGGCGAGGGCGCGGTGCCGGGAGACAGCGCGATGGCGCAGTTGTTGAGCAGTATCGCCGTCGTGTCGCCGAGCTTGGCCGCGCTCTGCCGCTTTTCCCCGTCCTCGCTCTGCCGCAGCTCGGTGAGGATCGGCAGCACCCGGTTCCGCATCTCCGCGACCGCTTTCGCGGCCTGCTTGTCGTCCAGGAGCTTGCGGACCCTCTCCATCGACTTCACGACCGAGTTGAGCGCCAGGTGCTTCCGGTTGCCGGTGACGATCCTGCGGGTCTCGGCAGTCTCGGCCAGCGCCAGGGCCAGGTCGAGCAGCCGGGCGTCCTCCCCCGCCGGCAGCGACGGGCCGGAACCGGGGGAGATGACGCAGTTGTTGAGGAGCAGCGCCGCCCGGTCGGTCAGCTTGCTGACGGTGCGCCGTACACCCTCGGCGTCGAAGGCACGCAGCCTGGTCAGCTGCGGCACGATCTCCTTCTCCACGATCGACACCGCGCGGACGGTGTGCTCGGCCTGCTGGTCACGGGCGCGGTCCAGGGCGAGCTGCGCGGAGTCCAGCTCCGGCCGCAGCTGCTGCTCGACCGCCTCGCCCAGCAGCCGCTCGCCGGCCCACGACCAGGCGCCGAAGAGCCCGATCATCCGCTGTGGCGCCGCCGCCCGGGCGGCGAGTACCGCCAGGGGCGCGATCAGGGTGCGGCGGAGCTCGTCCTCTAGCGCGGAGAGGGCCGAGGGGGCCAGGCGGTGGTCGTCGAGCGCGGTGACGCGGTGCCGGAGATGGTCCCAGAAGCCGGGGTGGCCGAGCGCGTCCTGCCAGCCGGCGGCGGCCGCGCCCCAGCTGCCCTCGCCCTCGGCGGGTGCCGTGCCCCCGGACAACTCCTCGTCGAGGGCCCGGGCATGGGCCCGTACGGCCGCGTCGTGCGCCCGGTGCAGCGCGGGGTCGCATCCGCAGGCCCCGTCGGGGGCGTCCCAGAGCCAGAACAGCTCGTCCACGATCCGGCGCTGCGGATGGTCGATGACGTCGAACGCGGCGCCGTACTGCTCCACGCTCCGCCTGCCGGGCACGGGCAGCTCGCCCGGGGCGGGGATGTCCACCCCGGCACGGGCGGCGGTGGTGATGTGCTGCTTCTGCTGACGAATCGTCCGGCGCGTCGCCATGGTGGAGATGCCGGTCACTCTGAAGGCGTTGCGCTGATAGAGCTCGGGGACGGTGAGCTCGCGAAGGCGCTCCATGGCCACCGGTGCGGTGCCGTTCGGCAAGGCGTCCTCCCAGGTTCTGCGAGGTCGACGGCGCGTTCGCCGTCTTACGGGGCGGTCTGCGGGGTCAGGAGCACCGTGACGGTCCGGTTCGCCGCGTCGGTGTCGTGCGGGGCGTCCCGCTGCTCGGCGCTGGCGACGGAGAAGCCGGTGAGCGGCCGGCCACTGGCGTCGCTGAGCGCGCGGGCGGCGGCCATGGCCCGCCACAGGGAGGTGACCGAGCCGCCGCTGGCAGGCGCGTCGGGCACCTGGGCGATGTGCCCGAGGACTTCGACGCGCAACTGCTGCCGCCCGGCGAGGCGTTCGCCCAGCAGGGCCAGCCGCGCCGCGCCGGTTTCGGTCAGTTCGGCGGCCTCGGAGAACAGGCCCTGGTCGAAGACCACTTCCACGGAGTCCTCGTGCCGCTCCACCCGGGTCCCGGGCGTACGGACCTCCTGCGCGAGGGCGTCGAGCGCCTTCGTACGCCGGTCCTCGGCCTCGGCCGCGGCGCGTTCCCGCTCTTCCGTCAGCTCCTGCCGTACGTCCTGTTCGGCGGCGCGGGCCACGGCCGCGGAGTCGGACCGGGGTTCCCCGGTGCCGGACGGCAGCCGGGTGGCGAGTCCCCACGTCGCCGCCGTGACCGCGCCGGCGCACAGGACGACGGCGACGGCGGGCCGCAGCCGGTGGCGGGCACGGCCCAGGGCGGCCGCCGGGCCCCGGCGCCGGAACCGCCGGACGCGGGCCAGGCCGGCCGCGGCGGACTCGTCCCGCGGGTGCTCGTCGAGCAGTTGGCGCCAGCACCGCTCGGCCTCCGCCAGCTCGCCGCGCTGGGCGTGCACGCGGGCCCGCAGATCGGTCACGTCGCGGTGCCGGGTGACGGCGGGGTCGTCGTCGTACCGGTCCAGCTCGCGCAGCGCCGCGTCCAGGTCGCCGGAGCGTGCCGCCGCGGCGGCCCGGGCCACGACCAGCTCGGCCCGCAGCTCGGTGCCGGGGTCGCGGTCCGTGCGGGGCTCGGGCACCGTCTGCCGCGCGAGTTCCGTCGCTGTCACCAGACACCGCCGTTCTGTTCCACGGTCGGGCCGCCGGGCTTGAGATCCGGCGGCAGCATCTCGATGAGCTGCTGGATGACGTCCAGGAGGGTGTCCCGGTCGCGGGCGGCGACGGCGCGTCTGCCCTGCGCGATCGCGGCCTGGGCCTCGGCACGCGGCGTCATCACGTGGCCCATCCGGGACAGCTGCTTGAACAGGTCGTACTCCAGCTCGCCGGTGGCGCGCTTCAGCTCGGCACTGAGCTCCCACGCCTGCTTCAGCAGCCGCTCCAGCTCGGCGATGTCGGCGTTCCGCATGGCCTGGTTCGCCAGGCCGCGCAGGCGCTCCAGTTCCTGTCGCTCGGCCGTGCCGCCGCCGCGCCGGAGCAGGCCCTCGCACTTCTTGACCGCGTCCCCGAACTCCAGCATCAGCCGGGGCGCCTCGACGGCCTCGCGCTCGATGCGGTCGAGCTGTGCCTGGAGGTCACGAAGGCGCTGGGCGCATTCCAGGCCGGCGCTCATGTCGGTGGCCGCATGGTCGATCTTCGTCCGCAGCCGCGCCAGGTCGTCGGACAGCTTGCGCAGGACGGCCTGCGCGTCGGTGGCCCGGGACTCCCGCACGCGTTCGGTGAGCTCGGCGGCCCGCCGCTCCAGGGCGCGCAGAGCGGCCACGAGTTCCGCGTGCTCCGGCTGGGCGCCCTCCAGCCGCACCTCGGCCTCGAACTCCACCCCCATCGTCTCCACGATGGCCCTGGCCTGCCCGATCTTGCGGACCTCGTAGGTCACTTCGACCTCGCTGCCCTCCGGAAGGTCGTAGCGCAGGTCGCTGCGGCGGAAGGTGACCTCCCCGACTTCCTTGTTGTTCTTGGCCTCGTCCTCCTCGCCTTCGAGGAGGGGGATACGGATGACCGCGTCAGGGTTGTCGCGGGTCAGCGCGATGGTCGTGCGGAACGTGTCGCTGTCCTGGACCGGCAGAGCGGCCCCCCTGTTGAGGATCCGGCCGAAGGTGCCGTCGTACTTGCCGATGCCGAGCGAGTGCGTCAGGACCGGCCCCGGCGCCAGGGTGTTCGTGTGGGTGATGGACAGCGTGTCGGGCGTGAGCTTCTGCCGGACGCCCGAGGCGTCGGTCAGCTCCACCGTGAACCGGGACCTGGCGTCCCGGGTGATGGTGACGGTGGTGTAGAAGGCGCCGTTCGCGTTGAGGGCGACCTGCGGGCCGTGGAAGGCAGGTGTCCCGTCCGGGTTGTGCAGGGAGACGGTGTAGCCGGTCCAGTCCACCCGGCCGGTGCTGTGCAGTGTCCCGGCCACCGGGACCTGGGTGGTGTCCAGTGACTGCGGTTCGTAGTGCAGGTCGGCGGTGAACTCGCCGGCGCGGGGGCGCGGACGCGTCGCGGGGGCGCGCACGGTCCCGGCGTAGATCGCGGCGCCGCGCGCGACGACCGTGCTGGGGTCCTGGCTGTGGTCGAGCGGGATGCCCAGACCCTCCCGCGGGTCGACGAGCAGGTCGCGCAGGCCCGGGGCGAGCGTGGCACCCCCGACGAGCAGCAGCCGGTCGATGTGGTCCGGCCGCATGGAACTGTCGGCCAGCGCCTTCCGGCACAGGTCGATCGCCCGCGTGTAGAAGGGAAGGGCTAGGTCGTCCAGGGCACCGCGGGTCAGCGTGTACGAGAACACCTGCTCGTCACCGTTGTCGTCCCGGAGGTCGACGAACAGCTCCGCCGACCCGGCCCGGGACAGTTCGATCTTGGCGGTTTCGGCGGCAGCCTTCAGCTTGGCGAAGTTCGTCCGCCACCGCGCGTTGCCGCGGACGAAGTCCCGCAGCCCGAGGTCTTGTCCGGCCGCCGGCGCCAGCAGCTCGTCGACGACGGCCCAGTCGATGTTCTTCCCGCCCAGGTGCGCGTCCCCGGCGTGCTGAAGCAGCTGGAGTTCCCCGTCCCGCTTGCTCATCACGGCCGCGTCGAACGTGCCGCCGCCCAGGTCGAAGACCATCCAGTGGGCGGAATCGGTGGC
Organism: Streptomyces viridochromogenes; assembly: GCF_001270495.1. Classification (GTDB taxonomy): domain Bacteria; phylum Actinomycetota; class Actinomycetes; order Streptomycetales; family Streptomycetaceae; genus Streptomyces; species Streptomyces viridochromogenes_A. The sequence goes on along the minus strand of NZ_LGUR01000173.1, from coordinate 78,228 downwards.
GTTGTCCACGCCGTAGGCGAGCGCGGCCGCGTTCGGCTCGTGCAGCAGCGGGCAGTCCTCCCCGAGCCCGGCCAGCACCGCCGCCTTGCCGGTGGCGTTGGACTGGTTCAGCGCGAACGCCGCGGGCACCGTGATGACGGCCACGGCGGGCGGCTCGCCCAGCTCGTGCGCGACGTCCTGGCACAGCGACTTCAGCACCTCGGCGGACAGCTGCTCGGGAGTCAGGGACACACCTGCCCGGCGGAAGCCGAACTCGGCGCCGGTCACGCCCATCTGGGACTTGAACTCGGCGTGCGCGTCGTCCGGATCGGCTTCCACCCGCTGGCGGGCCCGGTAGCCGACGTGGGTCATTCCCTCCCGCGGCATCCAGACCGCGGACGGGGTGTAGTCCCAGCCGTCGTTGTTCTTGATGATCCGGGATCCGCCGTCCTCCGCCACCGCGACGGCGCTGTTGGTGGTCCCGAGGTCGATGCCGAAATCGATGGTCTCACGCATCTGGTCTCCCCTGCCGAATCCGCGATCGGCTGCGTGTGCGAGTCATTGAAGAGGCGGCCTGCCGACGACGACCTCACCCATCTGGATGAGGCGTCCGCGGAAATAGACCGAGGGCAGAAAGGTCTCCAGGACGACCTCACGGGTGAGGCCCGGGTCGTCCTCGAACGACAGGACCTTCAGCGACAGACCGGGGTCGTAGTCGTCCCCGTCGTGGTCCTGGATCCGGAGCTCGATGCCCTCCTGGAGCGCCTGGCGTGCCGTCCGCACGCTGCGGCCGATCTGCCGGGAGGTCTTCCCCAGCCCGTCGTCCTGCTGCTCCAGTTTCCGCCCCGCCTTCCACACGCCGGTGGCCGCTTCGGCCAGCCGGGCGGTGTCGACCTTCTCCTCCGGCTTCTCCTTCGAGGCGGTCGCGGACGCGGCGGACCGGCGGGCGGCCGCCTGGGCGGTGGCGATGTCCGCGTGGGCGGCGGCGAGATCCGCGAGGGCGGTGTCGAGTACGGCGAGATGGCCGACGATCCGCTCGCGCTGACCGGCGTCCAGCCGCTCCGGGGCGATGCGGAACTCCCGAGGGTGCTTCCACTGCCGGTACCAGCCGGTCAGGCGGTCCTGCGTGTGTCTCGGGTTCACATCCCCACCCCCTGGCGCCCGCTGAAAGGCACCCCGTCGATCGTGTCGGGCCCGCTCCCGCCGACTATGGCAGCGCCTCTTCGGGAGGGGTCCCGAACGTACCGGTCCCGGGCGCTCACCGCATGGGATCCCGGAGCAGAGCACCCTCGAACTGCCGTATCCGCTCCAGGAGTTGACCCATCAGGGCGGCGGTGTGCGGGCCGCCGCCGGCCCCGTGGGCGTCCTCGAACCGGTCGACCGTCAGCTGCAACTCGCCCACCAGCGTCCGGAACCCGCCCGCCTTCTCCCGCCCGGCCCGGTCGAGGTGGCTCTCGCAGGTGCCGAGCGCGCCCCGGAGCTCACGCAGCAGGTCGGTGATCTCGGCGGTGGCAGCGGGGCGCGGCCGTCGTACGGGCACGCGCACGGTGCCGGCGTGCAGGGCGGCGCCGCGGGCGACGACCGTGGTGGGGTCCTGGCTGTGGTCGAGCGGGATGCCCAGCCCCTGCCGCGGGTCGGCGAGCAGCTCGCGCAGGCCCGGGGCGAGCGTGCCGCCCCCGACGAGCAGCAGCCGGTCGATGTGGTCCGGCCGCAGGGAGGCGTCGGCCAGCATGTTCCGGCACCACTCGACGGCACGGGCGTACGACGGCAAGGCCAGGTCGTCCAGGGCGCCGCGGGTCAGCGTGTACAGGAACGGCCGCTCGTGGCCGTCGTCGTCCTTGAGATCGGCGATGATCTCCGTCCTCCGGGCCCGGGAGAGTTCGGTCTTGGCGGTTTCGGCGGCCGCCCTGAGCCTGGCGAAGTTCGTCCGCCACCGCGGATTGCCGCGGACGAAGTCCCGCAGCCCGAGCTCGTTTTCGACGGCCGGCGCCAGCAGCTCGTCCACGACGGCCCAGTCGAGGTGCGTCCCGCCCAGCCGCGGGTCTCCGACATGCCGCAGCAGCCGGAACTCGCCGCCCCGCTCCGCCACCACGGCGGCCGTGAAGTCCCCGCCGCCCAGGCCGAAGACCATCCGGTGGACGGGCCCCGAGGCGCCGTCCGCGCCATCCGTGCCGTAGGCGCCGTAGGCGAGCGCCGCCGCGACCGGCTCGGGGAGCAGAGGGCAGTCTTCGCTCAGGCCGGCCAGCACCGCCGCTCTGCCGGTGGCGGCGGCCCGGCCCGGTGAGCAGCCCGCCGGAACCGCGATGACGGCGGCGGCCGGCGGCTCGCCCAGCGCGTGGGCGGCGTCCCGGCACAGCGACTTCAGCACCTCGGCGGACAGCTGCTCGGGGGTCAGCGAGACGCCCGCCCGGCGGAAGCCGAACTCGGCGCCGGTCACGCCCATCCGGGACTTGAACCCGGTGTGCGCGTCGTCCGGATCGGACTCCACCCGCTCACGGGCCTTGCGGCCGACGTGGGTCGTGCCCTCCCGCGGCATCCACACCGCGGACGGTGTACGGTCCCGGCCGTCGCCGTTCTTGAGGACACGGGCCCTGCCGTTCTCCGCCACCGCGATGGCACTGTGGGCGGTCCCGAGGTCGATCCCGAAGTCGATGGTTTCGCGCATACGCTGCCGCCTCGCGTCGTCCGGCACTCGGACGGGGGTATCAGGCCCGCTTCGGGAGGGGTCCCAAGAAGGCGTGGCTATAACGGTATTGGCAGTCCGACACGGGTAACAGACGCAAGGGGCGCTTCCTACGGCGAAGTGTCCGCGGGGGAGGCCTGACGTTGCAGAACCTGGGGATCGACCGGCTGGACCCGGCACTGCTGGCGGCGACCGACCGCCTCTCCGGCGCCGTCGCCGCGGCCGTCGAGACCGGTGCCGCCCACGTCGAGCCGTCCCACCTGCTGATCGCGCTCGGCCGGGTGCCGGGCAGCGTGGCCGCGGGGCTCTTCGGCCGGAGCCGGATCCCCGTGGAGGCGTTCGTGGAAGCGCTGCGTGCCCAGCGTCCGCGGCGCGACGGGCTGCCGCCGACCGAGCTGACCTACCGCACCGCCGCCACCGGCACCCGGGAGGCGCTCGCTGCGCTGCCGCCCGGAGCCGGGGAGCGGGAACTGCTGGCCGCGGTCCTGCCCCGCCTGGAAGCGCCCGCCGACCTGCTGCTGCGCGAGTACGCGCGGGCCGACCTCGACCAGTGGGTCCGCGAGTGCCGCGCCGAGCCGGCCCCGGCCCGCGAGGTGTTCGGCGGTGACGGCCGGCTGCTGCTCGACCGTTTCGGTCCCGGCGCGCGGCGCGTGCTGGCCGCGCTGGCCGCGGGGTCCGCGCAGGAGGACGGTCCCGGGCCCGCTCCGCTGACCACCGCGCTGCTGCTGCGGGCCATGGCCGCGGTGCCCAACGGCCTGATCGAGCAGGGTTGCCACTTCCTGGGCCAGGACGTCCGCGTCCTGCGCCTGCGCATGACGTCCCTCACCGACGGCGGCTCCGACTCCTCCGACTCCTCCGGCTTCTCCGTCCCGTCCGGCCCCGGCGGGGAGCTCTCCCGCGACAGCCTCCAGGAGCTGCTCGCCCGCACGCTGGAGAGCGCGGCCGTGGTCGCGGCGCGGCGCGGCGGCGACCTGGTCGCCGAGCGGGACCTGCTCGCCGCGCTGCTCGACACTCCGGCCGGCCTGACCGCGGGCTTCCTCCGGGACAGCCGTATCGACGTCACCCGGCTGCGTCGCTATGCCGAGGAGTACTACCGGGAACTCCCCGCCCAGGAGCCGGACACAGCCGTGCACATGCCGCCCCTGGAGGAGTCCCTCGACCGGCTGCGCGAGCGTCTCATCGGGCGGGAGGCGGTCATCGACCGTCTGACGCCCTCCCTGGAGAGGATCACCCGGTCGCTCAGGCGCGGCCTGCGCCTGGCGGACCAGCCCCTGGGCAGATTCCTGTTCTGCGGCCCCAGCGGCACCGGCAAGACCCTGGCCGCCCACGCGCTCGCCGACATCGTGTACGGATCCGAGCAGGACCTGCTCTTCTTCGAGATGGGGCAGTTCAACACCAAGGAGTCGATGAACAACTTCATCGGCGCCGCACCCGGATACGTCGGCTACGGCGAAGGCAAGCTCACCAACGGACTGCGCGACAACCCCCGGCGGGTGCTGCTCTTCGACGAGGTGGAGAAGGCGGACGGCAGGGTGCTCGACGCCCTCCTGCGGCTGCTGGACGAGGGACGGATCAGCGACCCCGCGGGACCGGTGCGCGACGCCCGGGACTCGGTGATCGTGCTCACCTCGAACCTCGGCGCCGCCGAGTTCGCCGGTCTGGCGCAGCCGGAGGCCGCCGTCCAGCTGCGGCGGATCATGGAGGGGTTCTTCCGGCCCGAGTTCCTCAACCGGATCGACGAGGTGGTCCTTTTCGAGCCGTTCCGGCCGGACGAGCTCGAAGCCATCGCGCTCGGCGGGCTGACGCGGCAGGCCGCCCGGGTGACCGCGCAACTCGGTGTGGACCTGTGCTGGAAGCCGGAGATACCGGCGCGGATCGCGGAACTGGCGATGACGCGGCGCCCGGCGGAGGCCGCCCGCGGCGTGAACCGCTACGTGGACGGCGCCTTCGCCCCGCTGCTGCGGCTGCTGGACGAGGCCGACGCCCGCGGGGAAGCCGTGGAGCGGGCGCGGATCGTGCTGGACGGCGAGCGGCTGACGGTGGTGGACAGCAGTGGCTGACCTGCTCGACGGGCGCTACCTGCTGCACGAGACGCTCGGCCGGGGCGCGTTCGGCACGGTCCACCGGGCCGAGCACCGCGCCCTCGGCCACCCGCTCCGGCAGGTGGCGGTCAAGCTCTTCGACACCGACCCCACGGTCCCGGCGGACGAACTGCTCGGCGAGGCCGTGCAGTTGATCCGGGTGGTGGACGAGTGCCCGGATCCGGTGATCCGCGACCGCTTCCTCACCTGCTACGACGCCGGCGTCGACAGCGGCGGCACGGGACGGCCGTACATGGTGACGGAACTGGCCCGCGGCGACCTGACGCGGCGGCTGCACGGCGGCCAGCTCCCGGCCGCGACCGTGCGCGACCACGCCGTCCAGCTCTGCCAGGGCCTCGCCTTCCTGCACCAGCGGGGCATCGTCCACCTGGACCTCAAACCGGGCAACATCCTTGTCTCGGCGTCCGGTTCCCTCAAGATCGGCGACTTCGGGCTGGCGCGTCGTGTCAGCACCCTGCTGCGCCGCGCCCCCGCTCCCAGCGGGACGGCGTGGTACCTGCCGGCCGAGGTCCTGCAACTGCGGGACGCGGGCCCCGAGGCCGACGTCTACGCCCTCGGCCTGACCTGCTACGAGATGCTCACCGGCCGCCTCCCGAGCCAGGACCAGCTGCGGGCCGCCGCGCCGGGGGACGGGGGCCGGGTCGACATCGACGCGCTCGTACGGCTGAAGCTGCGCGAGGTGGAGCCGCCCGGCACCCGCAATCCGGAGCTGCGCGGCCACCCGCTCGAAGCGGTGGTCATGCGGGCCCTCAGCCCCCTGGCCACGGACCGGTACCCGGACGCCGGCGCCGTCCTGCGCGCCCTGGACGAGACCGCCCCGGCGCCAGCGGCGGTCCGTACCCCGACACCACGGCAACGGGCCGAGGAACTGGTGGCGCACCTCCGGGCGGCGGTGCGGCGCGGCGACCTCGGCCTCGCACACGAGCTGCGGGGTGAGGCGCTCGACCTCAACCGGGCACTGCCGGACACCGCGATGGTCGCCGAGGTCTACCTCCTCGCGACCGAACTGGCCCTGCTCCGCAAGGACCCCGGCGAGGCCCGGGCGATGGCCACCGAGGGGCTGGGCAGGCGCCGCTGCCGGGTGACGTACGAGGCGATGGCGACGGCCTTCGCGGGCACGGAGCTGGGCCGCGGCTTCGCCCGGCGGAGCCGGGAGGAGACGAGCCGATGACGGCCGGGAGCGAGCTGGAGACCCTGGCCGCCGAGCTGGAGCGACTGCGGGCCGAGCTCTGCGCGCTGCTCCCCGCCGAGCCGGAGTCCGCCTACGCGGCACTGTGGCAGGGCGGGGAGCAACAGCCGTGGACCCGTACGGCGATCCGGCTGTGGGAGCGGGAGGACACCGAGGACATCGAGGTCGTCCACCACCTCGCCATCGCGCACCACGCCTGCGCCTACGACCTGGAGGCCGCCGGCGACGACGCCGCCTTCGGCCACTTCGAGCGGGCACTGCGGTACTGGGCCGCGCTGCACGGGGAGCCGGACTTCTGGCGGCGGATGCGGGAGCGCCTCGACGCCGCCCTGGGCGTCCCGGTGCCGGACGAGGTCGTGGCCGAGACGCGCGCACGGCTGCCGTACCAGCTGCTGGAGCCCCATCTGACCCTGGCCGCCAGACTGCGGCTCACGGATCCCGGCCGGGCACGGCGGCATGTGCGGCTGGTGACCGGCTCCGCGTTCCCGCAGGCGACCGTGGCCGAGGCGCGCGTCGGTCTCGTGCGCGACGTGCTCGACGGCGTCCCCGCGGCGGTCGCCGAAGGCAGGTTCGCGGAGACGGTCGACGTCCTGGAGTCATGGCTGCTGCTGGACCCGGACAGCCACGACCTCCTGCGCGCCCTCCTCTTCACCAGCCGGAGCTGGGTCGAGCGACTGCGGGAGGAACCGTACGCGACACGGCGGATGGACGACCTGCTCCGCCGCGTGGACGCCCTCGTCCGGCCCGCGCTCGCCCCCGGCGCCGCGCCCGGCGGTGAGCTCGCCAAGGAGCTCGCGCGGCACGAGTTCCTGCTCGCCCTGCGGTCGTTCGGAGCGCTCGGCACGGCAGCGCCCTCACCGGACGCGCTGGGCTCGCTCTCCGAGATCGAGCAGGCCCGGGGGCGCGCCCGGAAGGCCGTACAACACATGGACCGGGCCCTGGAGTTGTACCCGGCGATGGGCGGCGACCCGCGCTACGCGGACGCCGCCGAGCTGCGCGGCGACGGGTTGCCGGGGTTCCTGGCGTGGCTGGACGCGGTGGAGGCGCAGTTCCTGCTCACCGCCTTCGGCATCGGCGACCGGGAACTGTCCCGGGCACGGCGGCTCCTCGACGCGGCCGGGGCGTACGCGGCTGCCGACCCGGGGCTGGAGGAGTTCGTCCGCTCACTCGAGAGCCTGCTCTCGGTGCGGCGGGCCTAGGCGAACCAGGAGAGATGACCTGTGGCAGACAACCCGTGGGCCTGGCGCGACGGGCACAACCCGTACCGCGCCACACCCTTCCAGGTGCTCGCGCTCAGCCCGGAGGCCGGCGGGCGGGGGGCGATCCGCAACCACGTCAGAAAGCGGCGGCAGCGCATCGAGCGGCGCGCCGACCGCTACCCGCTGTTCGGACGCGTCCTGCGGGTCGCCGAGGTGAACGCGGCCGAGGACCGGATCAAGGACCCGGCCCAGCGCCTGCTGGCCCAGCTGTGCACCCACCGGCCCGAGCCACCGGCACGACCGGAGCGGCCCGATGACACGACCGGCCCGGCCCGATGACGCGGCCGGGTGACGCGATGCGGATCGACGAGCGGGAGCGCCCCCTCGGGGCCCGGCCGGAACCCCCGCAGGGCGTCGTGTGGCGGCTGCTGCGCGAGAAGGCCCAGGCCGGCGGAGCGGCCGCGGAGGAGACCCGCCGCCAGGTCGAGGAGCACAAGACAGCGCTCGCCCACCTCGCCCAGGACGTCGCGGGCGTGCTGCACGGGCTGCACGGCGTCACCGCCGCCAACGCCGCCGACGTCCTGCCGTCCCTCACGCACAGGCTGGCCAGGGCCCTGGAAGCGGCCGGCGCACGCTACCTCGACCCGGTCGGCACGCCCTACGAGGAGGTCCAGACGTGGGCCGACGTGGAGGGTTCCGAGCAGGTGGCGGGCCTGGAGCGGGCCATGGTGGCCGAGACCCTGCGGCCCGGCGTGCTGATGGCCGACGGAAAGCTGACCCAGCGAGCCCGGGTGTATCTGGCCGTGCCCGCGGCCGCCGACGACCGGCAGGAGGAGCAGGAATGAGCATCACCGTCGGGATCGACCTCGGAACCACGAACAGCTGTGTCGCCGTGCCCGCCGACGCGGACATCCCCGGCAAGCAGGAGCTGATCGACGCGGGGCGGCTGCGGCCGGTCGGCGGCGCGCTGATCATCACCGACGCCTACCAGGCGCCCATCACCCCGTCGGTGGTGTGGCTGGCGGAGGATGGCACCGCGGTCGTGGGCAGCCTGGCCAAGAGCAAGGTCAAGCACGACGGGCAACCGCCGCCCGCGATGTTCTTCAAACGCACGATGGGCACCGACCAGCGGGTCACCGCCGGCCACGCCGACCTGACGCCGCAGCAGGCGTCCACGCACGTACTGCGCCACCTCAAGTCCCTCGCGGAGGAGGTGCTTCAGGTCCCGGTGGACCAGGCGGTGGTGACCGTGCCCGCGTACTTCGAGATGCGCGCCAAGAACGAGACCGTGCAGGCCGGCCTCGACGCCGGACTGGCGAAGGTGGAGACGCTCATCGAGCCGTTCGCGGCCGCTCTGATGTCCACCCACGGGCACCGCCTGACCGAGCCGAAGACGTTCCTCGTCTACGACCTGGGCGGCGGCACGTTCGACATCTCCGTCGTGGCCTGGACCCCCGAGGCAGGCTTCGAGCACCTCGCCTTCGACGGCGACCGCTATCTGGGCGGGTACGAGTTCGACAAGGCGATCGTGCGCTGGATGGCCGAGCAGCGCCCCGCGTACGACCTCCGGCTCGAACCCGACCACCCCGAGGAAGCCCGCCTGCTCGCCCGGCTGCTGGTCCGGGTGGAGTCGGAGAAGCACTTCCTCTCCCGGGAGCAGCAGACCGAGATCTACGTGGAGGGGGAGGCGGACCGGGCCGGCATCCCCATGACCATCAAACTGCCCTTCAGCCGGGCCGAGTTCGAAGCCCTGATCCACGACGACGTGCAGCGCACGCTCGGCCACTGCGACGCCGCGCTGGAGCGGGCCGGTCTCGGTCCCGCGGACCTCGACGAGATCGTCATGGTCGGCGGCTCGTCACGGGTGCCGCTGGTCAGCCGCCTGCTGCGGGAGCGGTACGGGCTCGAACCGCGGCTGATCGACCCCGACCTGTGCGTCGCCGTCGGCGCCGGCATCAAGGCGGGTGCCGTCGGCGTCCGGCAGGGCGTTCTGGAGATCGACCAGGTGGCGGCCACACTGCCCGCGACCGACATCGCCGGCCGGGTCCACCTGGACGCGGACCGCCCGGCGCCGGACGGCGTGCGGGTCCTGCTGCGCTCCGGGGACGGGATCCAGAACCTCCGTCAGCAGACCGACACCGAGGGGCGGTTCGTCTTCGACGACGTCGCGCTGCACGAGGGCGACAACGAGCTGACGATCACGGTCGTCGTGGACGGCGAGGAGATCGAGAGCCGGAGCTTCACGGTCGCGCCCGACCACGAGCCGCCGCCCACCGACGAGGGCGACGTGCTGGCGCACGACTTCTTCGTGGAGCTGGAGAGCGGCCCGTACCGGATCGCCCAGGCGGGCACCAAACTGCCGTACCACACCAGCTTCCTGCTGGAGACCGCCGGCCAGGGCGTGGTGCTGCGGGTCCGGCTGGACGAGGGGCTGATCCCCATCGGCGAGGTGGAGATCCACGACCTGCCCAGCACACTGCAGGCCGGTACGACGGTCGAGCTGGAGCTGGAGTTCCGGCCCGACTGGTCGATCGACGCGGAGGTCAGGCTCCCCGCCGTCGGGATGCAGGGCCGGGCGCTGATCTCCGTACCGCGGGAGCACGTGCCCTCCTGGGAGGAGCTGCGCCGGCGGTACCTGGAGGTCAGGTCCGGCTGGCAGGACCGCCGGGCGGTGGCCCGGCCGGAGGACGCCATGCGGATCGGGCCGCAACTGGACGCGCTGCTGCGGGAGTGCGCGACACTGCTGGACCAGCGCCAGGACCGGGCCAAGTGCCATCACCGGCTGCGTGAGGCAGAGACGCTCCTGGGCGGCGTCCGGCTCCCGGCAGCGGACGTGATGCAGCCGCCGCTGCCGGAGTTCGAGAACAAGCTGGCCGAACTCGCCGCGCTCTGCGACCAGCTCGCCCGCACCGACGCCACGGAGGCACAGCAGCACCGGGAGAGCATCCCCGGGCTGCGGGCTGCGGGACTCGCGGCGTACCAGGCGGGCAACGGCCTGGACTGGCACAGCATCAACCAGGCGGTCGAGGACCGCTGTGTGGCCGTCCACCGGAGGGTGGGCGCCGACCAGCCGCCGCCGAGCCCGGCGAATCTCCAGTCGCTGCTCTACCAGGAGCTGGCGGAACTGGACCGCGCGCTGCGGCGCACCGACCAGCTCACCGGCGGGAAGTACCAGGGACAGGCCGAGGCATTCCTCACCGAGGTGGCCGCGATCGTCACGGCGGTGGGCGGCGTCGCCACGAACGACGCGAGGGCCACCGAGCGTTTCGTGGGGATTTACCGCAACGAGGTGCAGCCGCTGGCCGCGCGGATCGAGCGCTGGACGGAGGAGACCGAGGGCGACGACCCCGAAATGGTCGGGCTCCGGCTTCCCCAGGGGGGCGGGAGGTAGCGGGTGGCCGTCATCAACTGCCCGCTGTGCGGCCGGACACTGCGCGCGCCGGCTCCCGAGTGCCCGGTGTGCCGCGGCGATCTGCGTCCGCTCGCGCAGGTCGCCGCGCTCGCCGACGAGCACTTCAACAAGGCGGTGGCACTGGCCCGCGCGCAGCAGTGGCACGGCGCCGCCGAGAGCCTGGCGGTCACCCGTGCGCTCAGCCCCAACGACGTCGACGCCATCGTGCTGCTCGCGAAGGTCCGTTACCGTCAGCGGGGCGGGCGGCGTGCCGAGGTCAGGCAGTTGCTGGAGCGGGCGCTCGAACTGGCACCGGACCGCGAGGACGTGCGCTCGGCGCTGGAGGAGACCGCCCGGCCGCAGCGCCGGGCCCGCCAGGGACGGCAGCGTCGGCGCCGATGAAACCGTGTGAGGCAGGTGAGGTGCGTGCGCGAGGCGTCGTCGTCCGGGGCCGGCTATGAGCGTCTCCGCGACCGGGGCAGGCGTGCCCTCGCGGCGGGGAACCTGCCGGAGGCGATCGACGCCTTCGGGGACGCCGTATGTCTGCGCCCCGATCTGGTGACGGCCCACCTCGACCTCGGCCGGTGCTTCCAGGAGTCCGGCAACACCGAGGTCGCCCGCCGCATCTACGAGTACGCCGCCCGCACCGACCCGGCATCGCCCCTGGCCGCGGCCGCGGTCGCCGGCCTGCCTGCCAAGCCGTCCGCCAAGCACGCCTTCGACCTGGGGCAGATCGTACGGAGCCCGGACAACTCCTATCGCGTACTGGATCGCAGGATGGGCGCGCACGGCGCGGTGTCGATCGTGGAACCGGAGGGGCGCAGCAGCTTCTTCGACCGCGTCGGATACCGGCGCTACGCGCTCAAGACCTTCAACATGCCCCAGCCGTGGAGCGAGGAGGACCGGGAGCGCTTCGCCAACGAGGCCAAGACCTGGGTGCTCCTGGAACGGCACCCCAACATCGTCACCGCGCTGTGGGTCGAACGGGTCGAGAACCACCACTGCCTGCTGCTGGAGTACGTCTCCGGCGGCGACCTGGACAGCGCCCTCGCCGCCGGGCCGCTCGGCCTGGAGCGCGCGCTCCGGTTCGGCCTGCAGTTCTGCGACGGCATGGAGCACGCCTCCCGCACGCTCGGCGTCATGCACGGGGACGTGAAGGCCGCCAACTGCCTTCTCACCGAGGACGACACGCTCAAGGTCACGGACTTCGGCCTGGCCCAGGTGTTCGGTCCCGCGCAGGCGGTGGGCGGACGGCTGCGGGAGCTGAAGCCGCACGTGCGGGCCATCTACGTGTTGCCGGGCGGAACCCGCAACTACCGGGCGCCCGAGCAGTCCCGCTTCGGGGCGCGCGTGGACGTACGGACCGACATCTACGGCTTCGGCGTGCTGCTCTACCAGATGGTCACCGGCGATCTGCCGGTCAGCGGCAGCATCGCCGCCGAGCACATCAGGGCGCGGACCGGCGCGGACGACCTGCCGGCGGGGCTGCGGGAGCTGATCCTCGCCTGCGTGGAACGGGAGCCGCAGCGCAGGCCGCGGAGCTTTCGCGGCCTGCGGGGGGAGCTTCAGGCCGTGTACGAGATCGTCGCCCGGCGACCGGCGCCGGCACCGGCGCAGCCCCTGCCGGGCGACCGGGACCTGTACATCCGCAGGGGAGCGGCGCTGGACGAACTCGGCCGGCACGAGGAGGCGCTGGCATGGTTCGGCAAGGCGCTGCGGGTCGCTCCGGGGGACGGCTGGGCGCTGCACAACAAAGCCCTCACCCTGATCGCGCTGAAACGCCCCGAGGAGGCGCTGGCCTGCCTGGACCAGGCGCTCGAACGCTATCCGGGCTACACCCAGGCCCTCACGGCCAAGGCCAAGCTCCTCACCGCCATGGGGCGACACCAGGAGGCGCTCATGTGCATGGCCCAGATACGGAAGGCACCCGCCCTGATGGGTATCGGCGACCTCTCGGACGCGCTCGGCCATGTCGGGGAAGCCTTGGAGGGCGGTCGGCCGGGCAGTGGGCGGGGTGGTGGGCAGGGCGGTCGGCCGGGCAGTGAGCCGGGCCGTCGGCGGGGCAACGGGCTCGCGTACGAGCCCGGCGCGCAAGCCGGACGACGCGCCCCCCGGCATTCGCCCGGCACCCTGCTGGCCTGGCAGATCGCGGCGGTCGAGGCCAAAGCAGGGCACGCACCCGCGATCGAGCCGGGGCACCTCATGCTCGGGGTGTGCAAGCTGGGCGACGGGCAGGCGCTTGGGCAGGCCGCCGCCGTGCTGCGCACGGTTCCCTCACTGGAGGCCGAGATCGAGGGGCTGAGCCGCAGATTCCGCCGGGCACGGCTGGAGGTCACCCCGTTCCGCCGCCGCCTGCGCACGAGCCTCGCCCGTCCCGCGCCCGGCACGGCTCCCGGCGGGGCGTCCGACGCGGCGTACGGCGACGGCGTCATGCACCGGACGCCCGCCGCCCGTGGAGTCTTCCGCCGGGCGGAGGAGCTGGGTGCGGCCCGTGCGGCGAGTGCGGCGAGTGCGGAGAGTTCCGGCGGGTCCGTGGGGCTCACCGAACTTCTGCGGGCGCTGCTGGAGATCCCCGCTCCCCCCTGGGCCGAACTGAGCGCCGAGATGGGCCTGGAGGGCCGGCTCCAGTCGCTGGCGCGGGACGAAGGGGGTTCTCGATGACCAGTGCGCCCTACAGCGGCGGCGTCGGGCTGGCCCTGGTGATCGCCCTGAGTGAAGCCGCTCGGGGCGGTGCCGACGAGGTGGAGCCGGTGCACGTGCTGCTCGGGATATGCAAGATGTGCGAGCTGCCGGCGACCGACGTGGCGCCCGGCTTCGCCGAGCAGCTGGACGGCGAGGTGAGAGAGCTCAGGGCCGCCTTCGAGCGGGCCGGGCTGGACACCGCGGCCTTCCGCCGACGGCTGCGCGACCGGATCGCCCGGCCGGATCGGGCCCGGCAGGGCGCCGGCGCACCGCCGGGGAGCGCCGTCGCGCGCGAACTGGTCTCCCGGGCGGAGGAACTGGCCGCGGCACAGCACGGCGTCGCCATGGGGCTGCCCCACCTGCTGTCCGCCGTGCTGGAAACCCCCTCCCCGCCCTGGGCGGCGCTCGCCGCCGAGATGGGGGTCGACGACCTGCGCGGCGCGCTGCTCCCACGGCGGCCGGAGCCGGGGGAGGGGACGGGGCCGGGAGGAGAGGAACCGGGCGACCGTTCCGCCCGAGTGGCCTTGACGGTGCTCCAGGGCCCGCTCCAGGGCCGGAAGTTCGAGTTTCCGGACCGCACGACGTGCGTCGTCGGACGGGCGGACGACTGCGCGCTCCAGCTCCCCGAGGACGAGGAGTACTCGGGAATCTCCCGGCACCACTGCCTGCTGGACATCAACCCGCCCGACGTACGGGTACGGGACCTCGGCAGCGTCAACGGCACCTATGTCAACGGCGACAAGATCGGCCAACGGGACGCGGGGCCGGCACCGCACGGGGCGGACCAACTCCCGTCGGCGGAGCGGGAGCTCGCGGACGGCGACGAGATCCGGCTGGGCGGCGTCCGGCTGCGGGTCGGCATCCACGTGCCCCTCTGCTGCGCGACATGCGGCCGGACGGTCCCGGAGGCCGAGGCCGAGGAGGCGGGCGCGGGCGCGCCGGGCCACCGGGCCGCGTACCGATGCGAGCTGTGCCGTACGACGGAGATACCGTCGACACTCGGCCTCTCTCCACACTCGCACGGGGCGAGGACATGCGCGGCGTGCGGCGGCCGGCTCGGCGGCGAGCACACCGCCCAGCCCTTCGTCGAGGAACTCTGCGCGGCGTGCAAGGGCGATCCGGAACGGGTCATGCAGCAGCTCCTGCAGGTCGACGAGGACGGCAGCAGGAACCTGTACCTGTTCGGCGGCTACACGATCCAACGGCAGCTCGGGCAAGGCGGCATGGGCGCCGTGTACCTCGCCCGGGACCACCAGACGGACGAGCTGTGCGCGCTCAAGGTGATGCTGCCGCAGGCCGCGGGGAACGAGGCGGCCAAGGCGCGGTTCCTGCGCGAGATGTCGACGGTCGAGATGCTGCGCCACCCGCATCTGGTACGCCTGCACGACCACGGCTGCTGGAACGGGATCTACTTCTTCGTCATGGACTACTGCGACGGGGGCGACGTCGCCGAGCTGGTGCACCGGCGGGGCGGCCGGCTCCCGGACTACCAGGCGCTGGGCATCACGCTTCAGGTACTGGACGGCCTGGCACACGCGCACCAGGCGGACGTCCGGGCGTACGACTTCGAGGGCCGCCCGGTCGCCGTCCGCGGGCTGGTCCACCGGGACCTGAGCCCCCGCAACATCTTCCTGCACGGCGGCATGGCCAAGGTCGGCGACTTCGGGCTGGCGAAGGCGTTCGACGCGGCGGGCCTGAGCGGCCTGACCCACACGGGCACCAGCGGGGGCAATCCCTCGTTCGTCTCCAGGCAGCAGGTGCTCCAGTTCAAGCGAGCACAGCCCGAGGTCGACGTCTGGGCCGCCGCGGCCTGCCTGTACTACATGCTCACCGGCTCCGCACCGCGCGACTTCGCTCCGCACCTCGATCGCTGGCAGGTGGTCCTGAACAGCCCCGCCGTACCGATCCACCGCCGCAACCCCGACGTCCCGGACCGCCTCGCGAAGGTGATCGACCACGCCCTCACCGAACAGCCGGGCATCGGCTTCACCACCGTGGCGGATTTCCGCCGGGCGCTGGTGGCGGTACGGGAGTGACGCGATCCCCGCGCCGGGACCCGGAGAGCCGTTGAGGAGGCGCTGGGTGGCACGAGTGCCGCGCCTCTCTGACCTGCCTCTTCGGCCTACTCGTACACCGTCGCCGCTTGGAGAGTTCGGGCGAAGAACCGCAGCGAGTCGTCCATCTCGAGCCGCGGCAGATCTCCGTGCTTGCCGGGGTTGGCGTGCAGTGTCTTCTCGGTTGAACCGATGGCATCGAACAACGCCAGGCTCTGTGCACGAGGCATCTGCTCGTCGTCCCACTGGACCAGAAACCGCACCGGCACAGTGATCCGCGCGGCGGCCCCGGCCAGCGCGGGCGACCCTTGCAGGCCCAGCACCGCGGCGCGGACTCGAGGTTCCGCGGCGATGAACGGTATACCGAACGCGCAGCCCAGCGACACGCCCCAATAGCCCACCGGTCCGCCGCCGATATGGTCGAGTCGCTGGACTGCGGTCAGGACCGCCTGCCATTCCGCGACGGTCCGCCCGGCTAATAGCGTGTACATGGCGGTGTCCTGCGCAGCCGTATCCTCTCCGGCGGCCCTACGCGCCCGGTACTCGGTCGCGATCCGGTCGAACTCCTCGTCCGTCGGCCGCTCGCCGTGGTTGGGCACGTCGATCGCGGCGACCGCGAACCCGCCTTCGGCGGCGAAGCGACGCGCGCGGGCCAGGATGCCGGGGGCCTTCTTGTGTTGCCCGCCGCCGTGTCCCATGAGGATCAGGGGGCGAGTGCCGGGGGAGCCGTGGGCGTCTTCCGGCGTCCACAGCACGCCGGGGATCTCGTCGAGGCTGAAAAGCTGTTCGGTCACGCCGCCCGACGACGTCTTGGAGATGAAGCGCATAGCGTTTCAAGCCTTTCGGGGACCTTCTGCAGGCGCTCCCTGGACCATGCGAGGGAGCGAGCCCCAATCTGTCACAGCGCTGATCGGTCTCACCTCCTCGAATTCGCGGCGCCTTTGACGTGGGCTTCTACGCGGAAGAGCCTTCGGCGGTCCGCCCGTTGGGCGCGTTACTGCCCTGACGGAACGGCCAGGTCACCCGTTGGAAGGAAGCACGGCGGTCACTGGGGTGCCGCGTCGGCAGGCCGGGCAGCCTGGGCGCGCGCCCACCCCACCTGATGACGACAGCCCACTGTCGGCTTACGGGAGTGTGCGCTCACTCAGAGAACCCGGAGGGAATCTCATGTCCTTCAAGAACATTTTCGGTGCCGGCGGGAGTGAAGCGAAGTCCGCCGAAGAGTCCGCCAGGAAGGTCTCCGAGGGAATTCCTGGTGCTTGGCCCGAGCGGGAAGGAGTCGATCCGGAGCTCTATGACGGAATTGAAACCGTGCGTGATCCGAAAATCATTCGTGAGACGTCACCTGAGGCGCTCGGCATCATGAACAACTTCATCACCCCCCTGTTCAAGAACACCCAGGTGGCAGCCGCCGAGCAAGAGAAAGCCAGCGAAAACCCCGGGTCGACGTCCGGTATGGCATCTTCGGCCAAGGACGAGGCATTCAAGAAGGTGGAGGTGGAGATCAGGGACGAAGACCGGCCGAGGGTCGGCGACGACGACCTGGAAGAGGTGAGAAAGGAGAACGTACAGGCGGCCGAGGACGTGAAAAGGGCTGGCCCGACCCGGCGTGCTGCCCGGCGCCGCGCACCGCCCGACCCGGTGAGAGCCGTACCGAGTGCCGACTCGCCGGTGTGGCCGACCTATGCGCGCTGCCCGCCCATGGACTGAGGCACGGGGCCGGGATCTTCGCCGTGGTCCGTCGGAGGGGAAGGTGCCGGCAACGGGGTGGGCGAGGGCACAGGGGGCAGCGGAGCGGGGCCCTCGTCGGACGGCACCGATGAGGTCGGCGCCTCGACCGAGCCACGGATCACAGAGGTCACGCAGGGCAACGCACCCAGCGCGGCGGCCTGTTCGCCGGTGAGGCGGGCGGTGAAACCGTGGGCTGTGAAGTGGTAGGCGTGCAGCTTCGTGAGGTCCGGGACGGTGTCCAGCGCGTCGTGGTCATACGAGGTGGTCGACGCGTCGCTGAGCTTCACGACGTAGACGCCCGGGTCGTTCTGCTGCCCGGGGCCTGGTCCCTCGGGCAGCACGGCGCTGCCGAGTGCCAGGGCCCCGGCCAGGACGGGTATCAGAAGTGTGCCCGCCGTCCTGAGAGGATGGTGTTTATAGGACAAATCGGTTCCAAATCGGTCGAACTTGACAACGCGATCTCCCCGTGGCCCCACTGTCACAGGAGTCGCAGCGAAATGGAATCTTGAGACTTAAAGTTTGCTCTCCCCTGCACAGATGCTTCACGGGCGCTTCTTCAGGAGGTCGTTCAGTGGCCGACGGCGGCCAGGGCGGCGGACCGGCGCCCGCCAGGCGGCTGACAGCGACCCGGTACCCAGCCTTGCGTGCGGGTGCCCGTACGGAGAGGGCGGTGCCGGTGCGCTGACGGCAGGTAAGCGAACGTGCCCGGAGTAATTCACGCTGGTCGGAGCGGTATGTCAGGTTCGGTTGCGGCGCTGGTTTCCGCTGTGCCGGCGGAGTCGGTCCGTGTGGTGGGTGAGGTCGTCGACGCGCGCGGCGAGAGCGGGGTGACCGGACGCCAGGTACGGGTGCGTGTCCGTCAGGGGGGCGACGAGGGCGGCCGGGTCGTTGTCGGCGAGGGCCGCGGTGAGCTCGGTGAGCGGGGTGCGAGCGGCGGCGGGGAGGTCGGTGAGCGCGGTGATCTGGCCGGCGAGTTGGCGCAGGGTGGCGGCGTTGGCCCGGGCCCAGGCGGTGACGGTGCGGTCGGCGGCGCGGCGGTCGCGGGTGGCCGTCACCCGCTGTTCGCCCGTGGACCCCGGAGTTCCGGGGCGTACGCGCAGGTAGCGGCGTTCGGCGGCCTGGCGGCTGGAGACGCCGAGGGGGTGGGCGAGGTCGGCCCAGCTGGCGCCCGCCTCCCGTGCGGCTTCGATCAGGCCGGGCTCCCAGTCGGCGAGTTGCTCGCGCGCTTCGCGCAGCAGCAGCAGTGCGGCGAGCGCGTCCTCGGAGCTGTTCTGGTCCGGCCCTGAGTCGGTGCCGGCCGGCGTGGCCCGGGCGGTGTGCAGGGCCTCGTGGATCGTGTTCAGCGCCGCGGCGGCGGCGAGAAAGGACGCCGGTGCGAGACCGCGAGCGCGGGGGGCGGGCTGATCGTCCCTGGTCATCGGACCTCCAGCGGTTCTGTCATCCTATCGATGACGCGGAACTTGTCATCGTTTGGATGACATGTTACAACGTTGGCAGGTGAACGCATTGGCAGTGCCTGACCCGAACGCTGGAGGTGTTTGACGATGTTGATGCGTACCGACCCATTCCGTGAGCTGGACCGGCTCACCCAGCAGCTCCTCGGCACCAACGGCACCTGGTCACGTCCGTCGCCGATGCCGATGGACGCCTACCGCGAGGGCGAGGAGTACGTGATCGCCTTCGACCTGCCCGGCGTGGCCGCGGACGCGATCGACATCGACGTCGAGCGGAACATGCTGACCGTCAAGGCCGAGCGCCGGCCCGTCGCCAAGGCGGACGACGTACAACTGGAGCTCTCCGAGCGGCCCCTGGGCGTCTTCTCCCGCCAGGTCGTGCTGGCCGACACCCTGGACACCGAGCACATCGAGGCGGACTACGACGCGGGGGTGCTGACCCTGCGGATCCCGATCGCCGAGCGCGCCAAGCCCCGCAAGGTCACCATCGGCGGCGGGTCCGCGCGCAAGCAGATCAGCGGCTGAGTACCCTCCCGGCCGCACCGGAGGACGGGGGCGGCCCCGCCCCCGAGACCGCCCCGTCCTCCGCTCGCCGCCGTATACACGCACGGGAGCAGCGATGGTGATGCGATGGGAGGCGTTCCTTCACCAGGTCAAGGAACGCGGCGCGTACGAGACCACCGGGGAAGCCGAGCGGGCGGCCCGCACGGTGCTGGCACTGCTGGGCGCGCACCTGGTGGGCGAGGTGCGGGCGGAACTGGCCGCCCGGCTGCCGGAGGATCTGGCACTCGTCCTGCTCAATCCACTCAAGGCGCACGAGCCGCTGTCTCCCGAGCGGTTCGTGCGGGCCACCGCGGCCTGGATCGAGGGAGCCACCGAACAGACCGCCGCCTGGGACGTGAGCGCCGTGCTCAGCGTGGCCGCGGACGCGGCGGGTGACGAGCTCACCGGCCGCATCCTGCTCCAGCTCCCGGCGGGCTACGACCTGCTGTTCGGGCACCCCCAGCCCGTCTGACCCCCGTCCCACAGGCAGCCACACTCCTCTTTTCTGACCCCAGGTGGTACTGGTGGCGGGCGCAGGACTCCCGCCACCGATGTCGCGACCACCTCACACGAGAAGGGCAACCACGTCAGCGATGATTGACCAGCAGCAGCCGTCGATCGTGGGCATGACGTTCGAGCAGATGCTGGAACAGGTGCGTTACGAAGGCGCCTATGCCACCCGCGCGCAGGCCGAGCAGGCCGTGCGCGCCGTGCTGGCGGCCTTCGGGCGCCAGGTCACCGGGGAGGAGCGGGTGGAACTCGCCGCCCGGCTGCCGTACGAGGCCGCCGTCACCTTCACCTCCCAGATCCCCGCCACCGAACCCCTCACCGGCTGGGGCTTCGTCAAGGACCTGGCATCCCGCATCGGCGGCAGCCCGGCCACCACCCGCTGGGACACCGGCACCGTCTTTCGCGTCGTGGCCCGGCTCGCCGGCGAGGAGCTCCTCAGCCGCATCCTCGCCCAACTCCCCTCCGGCTACGCCCTGCTGTTCGGCCGTGCCGAGCTCACCCGGGCGGCGGCCTGACCCGCGTGCGGACTCGGACCGACCTGTCAGTCAGTCACTCGGTCGGTCGAGTCGACATGCCCGGGAACAGGCCGCGGGTGCGGTCGGGGTGGGGTGTGACGAAGATGCCGTCGGCTACGCGCCGTCGACCGGTCAGCTGACCGGTGAGCCGACGCACGCCGTTCGTCGCACGGTGCAGGACGTCGGTGGGTGTCGTTCGTCATCGGATGGGGCGGTGACTGGTGCGCCGGGACCAGCGGACGGCGGTGAGGCCCAGCGCAGCCACAAGGATCACGATGCCGATGATCAGCAGGTAGCCCAGCCCCTCCGCCGCCACTCCGATGATTCCCAGTACGACGGCGACCAGAACGAGGAACAGCAAGAGGGCCATGACGCTTCCACCTCCCTTGGGGTGGCTGAGCGCGGACGATCAGCGGCGCGCGAGTTGCCGCTCGCCGCCTGCGCCCGTCTGGTAGGGCATGTCGTAGTGCTGGAAGATCGCTTCCTCTGACTCGGCGGGCAGGATGTCGTCCACGCCGACCGAGGGCGCTTTCTTCACCAGCGTCTTGGTGTAGGAGACCTTGACGTAGTCCGGTCCGAGGGTCGCCTCGTCGAGGGGGACGAAGGCCAGGTGGTGGCGGGTGGGGAGCCCGGTGCGGACCGTGGCCATGGCCGGTTCGTCGGTGGCGGTGTCGACGTAGACCGCTTCGAGTACGCCGATCTTGTGGCCCTTCGGGTCGACGACGTTGCGGTTGCGCCACTCGCGGATATCGGCTGAATGGATCATGGCCTGCCTCCTGAGCCGTTGATCCGGGCCGGCACGAGCCGCCCCCTCGGGCAGTCGCAGCCCGCTGAGCCCGGTAGCCCACTGTTCTTCCAGGTTATCCGGGAATCTCCGCGTCGCGCCCTCGCGGGGCAAGGCTTCCGAAACCTGGTAGTCGACAGGCATGCCGATGAAGCCTTCCGGCGCCGCGGACCGTTCATCTCGGTTCGGGCCGCTGCGCCACGTGATCAGCCGTTCGCCGGTCGGGCGAGGATGGCGGCGGAGCAGGGATATCGAGCTGTGGTCGCGCTCGCTGGGCTTTGCCGCGCTGGGGTTTCTCACGCTGGTGCCGTTGCTGATCATTGTCTCCTCTGCCGATCCCGAGCACGGGCGGGGATTCGCGCAGTGGCTGGGGGAGGGGCTCGGCGTGTCGACGGCCTCCAGGCGGCAGGTCGAGCAGCTGTTCACCCCGCCCGGCCAGGCACTGCGGACCACGACCGCGTTCGGTATCGCCGCCCTTGCCGTGTTCGGCCTGAGCTTCGGGGCGGCGGTGCAGACCGGCTACGAAAAGGTCTGGGGCCTGCCGGCGGCCCGCTGGTGGGCCAGGTGGCGGCATGTGGTGTGGCTCGGCGTTCTCACCGGATATCTCTACGTCTCCGCCACCACCACGCTACGGCGCGAACCCCTGGCAGGTGGGGCCGTCGCGTCGCTGAGCGCCGTGCTGTTCCTGTGGTGGTCCCAGCGGCTGCTGCTCGGCGGGAGGATCCGCTGGCGCGCCCTGCTGCCCGGCGCCGTGGCCACCGTGATCGGGCTGCTCGGCCTGAGGGTCTTCTCCAGGCTCGTCTTCTCGCCGTTGATCGCATCCAACGCCGTCACCTTCGGACCGGTCGGAACTGTCCTGGTCATCCAGTCCTGGCTGGTCGGCGTGGGTGTCGTCGTCTTCGGCGGTGCCCTGGTCGGCCGGCTGCTGTACGAGGAACTCCCACGCATGGCACACGCACTGAAACGGCGTAGATGAGATGCGCCCTGCAACTGGTCGTCCGCTTGGGCCGCGAGTTCGTGTTCGGGCCGTGTGCGACGCTGCCGGAGGCCGGGGCGGCATGGCGCACGCCAGTCCTCGCCGCGGGTTCCCGACAGGTGTCAAGCAGCCATCCGGGCCAGGCAGGACGCGCCTGCCTCGCACGCTATCCGCAACCCTTGGGCAGGACTACGCTGTGGGGTGAGGCCCCAGTCCCCGGTGTCGATGCACTGTCCCGCTCCCGGGGAGGCCCACCGTGTTCGTCCTGCTCCTCATCCTCATCGCGGTCCTGTTCGGCTTCGGCTTCCTCCATCCCATCTGGTGGGTGGCCGCGGCGGTGCTGGTCTATGCCGCCACCCGACACGGCCGCGATCGCGGCGGCGGCCGGAGCCGCGGCGGCAGTTCCGAGCTCGGGGACTACCGGGACTACCGGGAGCGCCGCTATCGCCAGGAACGCTGGGACCGCCGCTACAGCCGTCAGAACCGGGCGCGCTGGCGGCGCGAGGACCGTCAGGACCGCGAGCACCGCAGGTGACAGCAGTAACGGGCACCGCCAAGGTGTGGGTCAGGACCCCAGGCCGGTGAGGGGTTCGGAACTGTCGATGAGGGCGCGGGCCACATCGGCCAGGCGCCGGTTGTGGGAGCGGGCGTAGCCGCGCAGCGCGGTGAACGCCTGCTCCATGTCGATGTCCTGGCGTTCGGCCAGCTTCCCCTTGGCCTGTTCGATCAGCACCCGGCTGTTCAGCGCCGTCTGCAGCTGTTCGTTGAGCACCGTGCTGCGCTGAGCGGTGCGTTGTTGCAGCAGGCTGATGGTGGCTACGTCGGCCAGGGCCTGGGCGACGGGTGCGGCGGCCGGGTCGAAGGGGCCGGAGGCGGTGCGGAAGAGGTTCAGGGCGCCGACGATATCGTCCCGCAAACGCATCGGGAGGGCCTGGACCGCCCCGAACCCGCTGCGCTGGGCCGCCACCGCGAAGCGCGGCCAGCGGGCGGTCGCCGTACCGAGGTCGGGGACGATCACCGGGACACCCGTGCGGAAGCAGTCGAGACAGGGGCCTTCGTCGTTCTGGAGCTGGAAGAGCTCCAGCAGGCGCACCTGTTCGTCGGAGGCGGCCATGACACGGAGTTTGCCGTCCCGGTCGGCGAGCAGCACCCCGGCGGCGCTCACGTCGAGCATGCTCACGCAGCGGTCGGTCAGCAGGCGCAGGAAATCGATGAGGTCGAAGTCGGCGACCAGATTGTCGGCCAACTCGACGAAGGTCTTGGCCAGAAGCTGTTGATCCATCGCGGGCACCCTCGATTGAGACTAGTCCCTGCCCGAAGGGGCGGGAAGTACGGCACGTTCCTCGGCCGGGACCGATCGTCAGGTTTCCCCCTCGGCCTGACCCGGCTCCGCGGCCGGGGAGAAGCGAAGCCGTCGGGCCACCACGTCGGCGGCCACGTCCGCGAGTCGGCGTCCCTGCACATAGGCGTAGGCGCGGAGCTGGACGAAGGCTTCTTCGATGCCGACTCCGAGCTGAACCGTCAGCATCCCGCTGGCCTGGTCGATCTCCGATCGGTATGCGCCAAGGTCCCCGAAGCCGCGGTCCGGCATCGGCCCGCCGGTCGGCCCGCCGGTCGGCGCGCCCGCCTCGTCGATCCCTGTGTCGAGCAGGAGCAGCGTCGCGAGATCGGCGAACGCCAGTGCGTCGGCCAGTTCCTCCGTGTCCAGTACGGTCGGAATGTTGGCATAGAGGTCCAGCACTCCCGGGCTGATCGCCCCCATCTGCAGGGGGAGCGAGAACACCGCGCGGGCTCCGGCTTCCAGGGCCGCGTCGGCGAACACGGCCCAGCGGTCCTGGAGTTCAGTGGTGAGCAGATCGGGTGTCAGGACGGCCGAGCCGCGTACAAAGGCGTCCACGCAGGGCCCCTCGCCCAGCGTGAGCTGGAGCTCTTCCAGTTGCTCGCTGATGTCGTCGGTGCTGCACAACGGGTGGCTCGCCGCGGCCTTGGACATCGCCGACAGCCCGGCCCCGCCGACCGGCAGCGCGGCCACGGCCGCGGCGCATACGTCCACCACACTCACCCGGGCACCTCGTCGGACCGCCTGCTCGGCCACCAGCATCCGAATGCGGGTCGACCGCCTGTCAGACCCCACTGGGGCCACCGTCTCCACCGTCTCCGGGCATCGTGACAAGGCCCTCCAACCTCGCCGTGGTGCGTTCCCCGAAGGGAAGGACCAGCGCGCGGAACGTGGTGGCGCCCGCCGGCCTGCGCAGCTCTCCGATGTCCAGCCACCCCCAGGAGCGGAGCGCGGCGAGGGTCGGGCGATCGGCCCGGTCCACCAGGGTGGCGCCGAGCGATGACTGATGGTGGGTCAGCAGCCGTTCCTGCACACGACGGGCGAGCTCCCGGTCCTGCGGGCCTGGCCGGATCAGGATGGCGGTGAACGCGAAGACGTTGCCGGACGCCGTGAGTTGCTCGATGCCGCGCGGAAGCGCTCCGTCGAAGTCGCGCCACCAGGAGCCGTCGCCGCCTACCGGGAATCCGAAGGCGCATCCCCGCAGACTCTCCGTCTCGGCGATCACCATGGCGAATCCCGGTCGGCGCATGTCCGAGGTGAGACGGTTCAGGAAGTTCTGGCTGCTGGGACGGCGGTACGGGTCACCCGGCGGCGTCGCGCGGGACTCCGCATACAGCGTCACCAGATCCTCACGCAGGCCCTCCACCAGCCAACGGCTCAGCCGACGCAACCGCGCCGGAGCCACGGCGGACGGCTCGCCGTCCCCCGGCTTCCGTGCCGGTCCCCGCCCAGGTCCGGCCGTCATCGCACATCCCCCGAGAGAACGGGCGCAGACGGGACAGGCCGATGCGGCGGGGTTGGACGGGGCGAGGCCGGGGTGTCGGAGAGAGGAGAGGACAGGCGGTCGAGGGGAAGGCCGAGGAGCAGGAACCCGCAACCGACGAGGTCGACAATCCGAGCCAGTGTCGTCGGCGGATGGTGCAGTCGCAGAGTCCCACCGGCCACGGTGGTCTGCTGCGCGGCGTGGAGGAATGCGTTGAGCCCGCTGCAGTCGCAGAAGGTGACGGGGGCGAGGTCGACGTCGATGGTGCGGATACCGTCCCGCAGGCACCGCTCCAGGGACTCGCGCACCAACGGCGCGGAATCGAGGTCGATCTCACCGGACAGGGTGACCAGCGCCTGTTCCCTTTGGTCATGGCGGTAGACGGTGAGCTGTGAGAGGGGCATGACGCCTCGGTTCGGAAGACGATCCGGCAGCGGCACGGTGAGCCGGAGTTCCGGCCCCCTGGGCGTGCTCCCGGCAGGGGCGTACTTTCGGCGGAGGCAGGGCGACAGCCGGTCCGACAGCCTGCGCAGCAGGTCGCAGGACCCACCCAGTTTCCCTCCAGGGATGCGCCGGGCGACAGACGAAGCGTCCGCACCCCGCAGCCATCTGTGTTCAGCAACAGCATGCCGCCGGGGTCTGGGACGCTACACAGCAGCGTAGTCCTCGCGCCGTGTGTCGGACGGTCCGAAGCAGCCCAATCCCAGGATATGGACGGTGCGAAGGACGCGGTGACACGCGTGACGGAGTCGGTCGTGCGGTTGTCGACTCACTCCAGGAGCACGAGGTGGTCTGCGGCGCCCCCGCGCCATTCGATCAGGAAGAGGGTCGCGTCGTCGGTGGTGCGGCCGCCCCGTTGCTGCTTCAGGGTGTGGGAGAGCGAGCGCACCACCGCTCGTACTCCCTTCTCTGTGTGTTCGATGCGGTTGACCCAGTGGATGAGTTGTTCTTCGCCGAACTGTTCCTCGCCGGCTTCGTGCTCCTCGATCAGGCCGTCGGTGAAGCACAGCACCCGGTCGCCGCGTTGGAGCCTCTGCCGGCTGATCCGGGGCTCTTCACCGCCGAAGCCGACGGGCAAGGTGGTCGGGCCTCCCAGTTGCCGGACGACCTTGTGGTCACGGATCAACAGCGGTGCGGGGTGGCCCGCGTTGACCCACTGCAGGTGGCCCGTCGTGATGTTCAGACGCATCATCTGGGCGGTGACGAAGTGGTCGGGCCCGAACTGCTCGGCGATGGCCCGGTCCATGAACGTGTAGATCTCGGACAGGCCGATGTCCGCACGTCTGGCGTGCCGGTAGGCCCCGACGGCGACGGTCGCCATCGTGGCGGCGTCCAGGCCGTGGCCCATCGCATCGACCATGGCCACGTGCAGGATGTCCTCGTTGAGGGCGTAGTCGAAGCTGTCGCCGGCGACGTTGTAGGCAGGCTCCAGGATTCCGGCCACCGCGACCTGCGGGACGGACATCGCCAGCGGCGGCAGCAGGGACCACTGGATCTCCGCGGCCACGCTCATCGGTTCGCGGCGCCGGGCCAGGAAGAACTGGTCGGTGTAGCTGTGCTTGGTGACCAGCATGTCGGCGACCAGGCCGGCGAGCCTGCGCAGCAGCCGCCGGTCGTCGTCATCGACGGTGTCCAGGGTGAGGGCCATCACGCCCACCTGGTCGCTGCCGTCCAGCAACGGCAGGTACATCCGCACGCCGTCGGAATGCGGCACCTCGACAGTGGTCGCGTGCAGAAAGGCCGTACCGGCGGGAGAGTCACCGATCGGCTCGGGCTCGCCGACCATCAGTCGCCGACCCGGCAACGGCACCAACACCAGCTGGCCGTAGTCCTGCAGCAGGATCGAGACGTCGCGGCCACCGACCCTGGTCACCTCCTCCGCGATCAGCGGGGCGATCAGCTGCGGCGGCATCTCGTGCGCCCGGTCCAGCAGCACCCCCAGCAGCCGCTCACCGAACCCTTCCGACCGGTCCAGCATGCCCTTGTCGGATCCGCGCTCACCTTCCGCCATAGCCGCACTCCCGCACCGGCCTCGTCGAAGCTTCGGCCGCCGTGTCCATGCTCACCTCATGCCGCGCGTCCAGCGCCCGCACGACACGTGCGGTCCGTCCCGTGGTCACAAGGGCTGCGCTCGACCCGCTCACGTGATCTGCACACACGGGCCCGCTCCTGACACGACCGCGGTCAACCCGCACAGCGTGACGGGCCCGGCCACGCCGAACAGCCCATTACGCCAGAGGCGGCATGTCACACACGAGCGGAACAGACGGCTCTCCGTCCCGTTGCGCGTCACACCTCTCCCGGAGCCAGGCCGCTGTTGTCGCGGAGGTCTACGGTCGATGGCGCGCCGACGGAAACCGCCTGGTCACCTGTGGTGAGTGGTACGGCTGCTGCGGCGGCGCGGTGGGAAGCGGCCGCGGCCCCCGTCGCGGTGGTCCCGCCGTTCGCCCGTGGTCGGCGACTCGGACCGGTCCGGTCCCACCGGGGGCTGCGGGGCGCCGCGCCCGCGGCGGCCGGGCAGAGGAGCGCTGTACCGGTGCACGGCGATTCTCTCGGCGTGCTGGATGTTGAGCCGGTGGATCACGTATGCCGCCCCCGCGATGAGAACCACGAAGGCAGCGGCCGTCAGGAAGGCGTTCATGGCGGCCACCTCACATACCGACGATCAGGCGGCTGGTACGGCCGGGCGGACGGGTCTGTTCCGGAACGGCCGCGGACACCGCGGAGGCGCCGCCCTCGTACTCCCATGCCGCGTCCGGGTCCATCGGCCCGTCGGTCACGGAGACGCCGTGCCGGGCCTCGTCCGCGGCGATGAGTGCGCTCGCGGTCAGTGGCGGGCCGTCGTAGTCGGACGCGGCAGCCATCAGCCGGGCCGCCGACTCCGCGCCGGTCTCGGGCGGGATGACCAGCAGGTCCCAACGGCCGGTGCCGTAGGAGAGCAGCAGCAGCTTGTGCGGGTCGATCTCCGTGGTGAACCAGCCGACCTTGACGATGTGGCCGTCCACGGGAACCTTGCGGGGGATGACCGGCCAGTGCTCCGGGTTGACGGCGATGCGGGTGATGCGGCCCCACAAGGGGTCCAACACGTCGGTCAGTGCGGGTAGTTCGCTCAGCAGATCCCGGGAGCGGGGCCACCAGGCACCGTCCAGGAGTCCACGGGAGGTGCCGTCGGTCTTCAGGGCGAGACGCGCGGCCGGGGCTGCGACGGGCTCGGGTTGTGGCAGTGGTGGAAGCAAGGTCGCCGACATGATGCGGACCCGTCTCCGGGCCGCGTCTGCGGCGGCCCGGGTTTCATCGTTCTCCGAGAACGACCCGGCGTGGAAGCCGGTGTGCGAAATGCCCTCGGTACTGTCCACACTACTCCGCGCCGCCCCGCGGCGCGGAGTAGTGGCGCCCTAGACGTGGAGCAGTCGCTGGATGATCTCCCGGTACTGCCTGAGCGCGAGCCGGAGTCCGTCGGACTGTGTCCCGGGGTCCTGGTCCTGCCAGCCGGCGCGAAGGAGACGCCGCCGTTCCGCGAGGGCGTTCACGAGCTGGGCGGTGGCTTCGTCATAGGCGCTCTCGGCTTCTTCCAGTGCCTTGAGCGGAGTGTCGGCGAAGGTGTTGAGAGCGTGCCGGAGGGACTGGACGATCTTGTCCTGCTCGTCCGACGGGAGCAGCGGCTCAGGGCCCGGGGTACGGCGCTCGGCGGGGCCCCGAGGCCGGCCCGCCGGCTGCTGGGCGCGTTTCTGGTCGTACATCATCGGGGGCCGCTTCCGTTCCGCCTGAAGGCGCCCTTGGCCTTCTCCGCGGCCTGTTTCAGGCTTCCGGAGACCCGGTCGGTCCTGCCTCGGCGCTGCAGTCGCCTGTTGCGGGTGACTCGGCCGGGTTCTTCCGTGATCCTGCCCTTCATCGTCTGCGCCTGGTTCTTGATGGTCCGTGAAACGGTCATGGCCGGCCTCACTGTGGTCCGGTGGGTGGGTTCCCGCGGGGTCTGGGCGAGGCGGGAAGGCGGAATGCTTCGCCGTGTGTTCCGGGGTGGCATGGCCCTGCACCGTGCCGCCAGTCAACGTCCGGCCACGGCCCGTGTCAACGCGGTGGCCACGCGATCCGGCCCGCCTCGTCCCGGAGCCTGCGGGAGTACGGTGGAGGAAGCGAGGACTCTTCGCATGCCGGTGTCCGAACCGGCTCCGCCCTCGCGTCTCCCTCACATGGGCAGCCCGTGACCCCGGCCGCGCCATCCGCATCCCGGCCGAGGAGCCACGTATGCCACTCAGTCCCACCACGTCCCCGACGGTGACACCGTCGGACCCCGCCCCGCCGCCCCAGGGCTACGACGGGACGTCCCCGTTCCCGCCCGACGGCCCGGCGCCCGCGCGCAGCGGCAGTGACCGGCTGTACGTCACGGTGACCGCGGTGATCGTCGTCCTGCCGTTCGTGGCGATCGGTCTCGCCGGCTGGCTGCTGTGGGGGAGTCTCATCCATCCCACCGACATCGTGCTCGCCGTCGTCCTCTACACGATCACCTGTCTCGGCGTCACGGTCGGATTCCACCGTGGCCTCACACACGGCGGCTACCGGGCCGTCCGCCCCGTGCGCATCGCGCTCGCGGTGGCCGGTTCGATGAGTTTCCAGGGCGACGTCATCGGCTGGGTCGCCACCCACCGCCGCCACCACGCCTTCACCGACCGGCCGGGGGACCCGCACTCCCCGTACCGCTACGGCACACATCTGCGCGGCCAGTTGCGCGGGTTGCTGCACGCGCACGTCGGCTGGCTGTTCCGCAACGACCGTACTCCGCCCGAGCGTTACGCCCCCGACCTCCTCGCCGACCGCGACATCCGCGCCGTCGCCCGCGCCTTCCCGGCGCTGTGCGTCCTCACCCTCGCCCTGCCCTTCGCGGCGGGCTGGCTCATCGGCGGTACGTGGGTGCACGGCGTGACCGCCCTGCTGTGGGCGGGACTTGTCCGCATCGCCCTGCTGCACCACGTCACCTGGAGCGTGAACTCCCTCTGCCACATGATCGGTGAGCGCCCCTTCCGCACCCGGCGCCACGACCGGGCCACCAACCTGTGGCCGCTCGCCCTGCTCTCGTTCGGCGAGAGCTGGCACAACCTCCACCACGCCGACCCCACCAGCGCGCGCCACGGCGTCGACCGCGGTCAGCTCGACCCCTCCGCCGCCGTCATCCGACTCCTCGAACGCCTCGGCTGGGTGCACGACGTGCGCTGGCCGACGGCGGAGCGGGTCGCGGCCCGCCGCGCCTGACGTCAACCATTGAGCCTTTTACGGCAGTTGGCAGGAGCCTCATGACCACCGCACTGCATTCCCCGCTTCCCTCCCACCCCGTCCTCCGGCTGCGTCTCGCAGCCCGCAGCGGCATGCCCCGGCTCATCGACGGAGCGTGGTGGCCCCGTTCGTACGACCTGCCCGCGGAACTCCCCCGGCTGCTCGCCGGGTTGCCGCGCACGTGGGGTCACATCACCAGCGTCACCGTCAACGGGGCGACATGGTCCGCGGTGCCCGGCCGGATGCTCGTCTCCAACCAGGTCGTACGACTGCGCAGGACCGTGGCGGCATCCGCCCCGCACACGATCCTCCTGCTCGCCCCCGGCCGGGGGCGCTGGGACCTGCTGGTCGTCCCTCCGGATACGACCGAGGAAGCCGCGGAACCGCTCATGGCGGCCGCGGCAAGCGGCCACGCCTGATCCGGCCCACCACGGTCCGCCCGGCGAATCATCAGGGCACCGGAGGCCGGGTTCGGCGACGAGGGCCGTCACATCCTCATCATCGGTCGGCCGGGCAGGTCGGTGGTGGCCGCGCACGACGAGGAGGTTTCGCCGGCCTGCTCCGCCTCCGCCGCGCCGAGGGCGTTCGCGCTCGCAGACGGCCATCAGCCGGGCGGCCGAGCGGGCGCCCCTCGGCACCGCAGCGCGCACAAATGAAAACGAACAATGGCACCCTCCGTAAGGGAAACGGCTGCATGGTCGCAGCTAGGAGGCGGCCCGCCAACGTGTTTTCATCCGTCGTGGCAACGGCACCTGCCACCGTCGGGCAGCGTCAACGCAGCGTGGGCGGGTGCCAGCCTCCGTCCATGACGGCGGCCCCCGTCTGCGCGGCCGAGGGCGATGCCCGTGGCCGACCACAGACCGTGGCGAAACCGCATCTGACCAGCAAAAACGCCCTCCCGATGGGAGGGCGGAGACTTGCGCCCCCGGCAGGACTCGAACCTGCGGCCAAGCGCTTAGAAGGCGCTTGGCGGGTCGGGTGCCGAAGCCGCGCTGACCTGCCCTTCTCCCGTTCCTGAGCGCCTCATCGACTGGGCCGTCGACCCGTATTCGACACGGCCCGGACCGGACTATCGGACTACTCGTACATGGTCGCCGCTTGAAGAGCTCGTGCGAAAAACGTCCAGTCACCGCCGGGCGGCAGCTCCTGGTCGGTGTTGCTGTACCAGCCGTCCGCGTCGTCGATCCAGGCCGCCAAGGCCTCCAGGAAGCTCGAAAGGTCAGCGTTCTCCCATGAGCTTCCGTGCTCGGCGTGACTGCGCTGCAAGGAACGAACGAAGGCTGCCAGGTCTTCTCTATTGGTGACGTGATCGGGAGAAGTGGTCATGGCTGCGGACCCTACTTGGACACCAGCACCGAAGTGCCCCTGGGAGCGCTAGCTAGGGGTTGATCGGGATCTCGTAGACGATCTCG
Source organism: Streptomyces viridochromogenes (assembly GCF_001270495.1). Classification (GTDB taxonomy): domain Bacteria; phylum Actinomycetota; class Actinomycetes; order Streptomycetales; family Streptomycetaceae; genus Streptomyces; species Streptomyces viridochromogenes_A. The sequence continues at coordinate 46,934 of NZ_LGUR01000173.1, read as the reverse complement.
CAATGAGCGGCGGGCACCACGATGTCCGCCGTCTCCACGGGCCGCCCTTGGTCGCTGTAGTACGTCCGCCGGATGTGCGTGACGAGAGCAGCCTTCTGGATACCGAGGAGTGACGCCTCCTCAGCGGTCGCCTGCCTCGGCTCCGGCTGCTCCACGGCGTGGCTGACGGTGACTCCGATCGCGGCCATGCGGTTCACGACACCGGCCCCGGCGTGCGGCCCTCCCTCGGGGAGAACGACGAGCGTGCCAGCGGTGAGGTCGTACGGTTCCCAACTCGTCGACAGCTGCACCGGCCTGCCGTCGGCCAGAAACTCGTACGCCGTACGGACGCACAGGTCGCCCTCGGTGATGCCGAGCCGCGCCGCGATGTCTGCCGGAGCTGGCACCTTGGCCTCGGTCCTGCTCTCCCAATCCCCTTGCCTGCCCACGGCCTTCATGTCCGCCCGAAACGGTGACGAGTCGGGCCGCTCTCGCGCCGACGACCGAACGACCCGGACCCGTTGCCGGGGCTCGGCGACATAAGTGCCTGATCCAGCACGGCCCTCCAGCACGCCCTGGGAGATCAGCAGCTCCTGTGCCCGACGGACCACGTTCTCGCCCACCCCGCACTCTTGGCCGATCTGGGCGCGGGAAGGCAGGCGGTCCCCGGGTTCCCACACGTGCTCCGCGATCCGCCGCCGGAGTTCGTCAGCGATGCGGAGATAAGGCGGCTGCTCAGGCATATGGAAAATCTAGTCCACTAGCTCTAATCTAGTTAACTAGCTTTACTCAAAGTGATCGCCGGTTAACGGAGGCTGCCCTGTGCCCGCTTCGGGAGTTAGCGCGGCGGCCATCGCTGCCCGGCTGTCCGACGTCGGGCTCCCGGCGCGGGTGGAGGAGCACGACCAGTACACGTCGGTCGAAGCGGAGGTGCCGGACTCGCTCTCCGCCGACTTATGGCGGGAGGTCCTGGAAGTGGTGGCTGAGGCCGATCGGTTCGGGCTCTTCGCCACCAGCCTGAACGGCCGCACCCTCTGGGCGGTCGTACACAAAGCGGTCCCCTCGACGGGCGATGTCGGGGGACCGAGCCATCAGCGATAGGAGCTGAGCAGCGTGCTCAACCGTATCCGCCGTGCCGCCTCGCTCACCAGAGCGCGGTACTTCCCCACGGGCAGGCACCGCCGCCCCTTAGGGCCCTCCCGGCCGACGGCCGCGCTCGTTGTCCCTGCGTCTGCTGACGTGTCGACGGTGGTCCTGGGCGGGGATCTCGATACCGCGAACCACTGTGACCCGCTCGCGGGGGAGGAAAACGCGCTCGTCCGCCCGTACTTGCTGGCTTGGGAGCGTCGAGTACGGCCACGCGCGGTGGTAGTCGCTTCTAACCTGCCTGCTGAGGCCTGGTCGTCCCTCGCGGGGGTGCGCTGATGCCTGCTCGTCAACAGCCCCACGCCGTCGAGGGCTCGGCCGTTCCCTACCGGTCGACCGCCTGCCGTATCGGCACACACCCTGCTTGCGCGGAGTCCTCCCCAGTCCCCGCACCGGTCGACCTGCCGATTGTCTACGAGACGTGCGCCTGCCCGTGTCACTCGGCGGCCCACCACTCCGCGCCCATGGAGGGGGAGAGGTGAACGGCTGGGCACCTGGCGGCGCGCTGGCAGCCAACGTCGAGGTCACCGCGGCCACTGTGCAGCGCGGCGACATCATCCAACTCGGTGGCCAGGCGCGCCGGGTGAGCGACCTCTTCCAACTTCCCCAAGGCGGCAAGCGACTTCTCTTCGAGTCGGGAGAGCTGCTGACCATGCATGCGCGAACCCGGCTCGTTGCCGTTCGCATGCAGAGAAGGCGGTGATCCGGTCCGTGCCTTCAAGACATTACGAGATCGCCGATGATCTGCGGCAACAGATCACGACGGGCCACATCGAGCCCGGCGAACGCCTGCCGTCCGAGGCCAGCCTTGCCGACCGGTACAAGGTCAGCACGGTGACGCTGCGGAGTGCCCTCGCGGTCCTCCAGGGCGAAGGCCTCATCGAGAAGATCCACGGCAAGGGCAATTTCGTCCGCCGCCCACCGCGGAAGATCGTGTACGTCGGGGGATGGGGAACGCTGGACCCGTGGACCGCCGCTGAAACGGCTCTCCGTGTCACGGTCCGCACCAACACGGTTCCGGCAGAGGGGCATCTGACGACCTTGCTGAATGTGCCGACAGGCAGCCCTCTCGCCGAGCTCTTCTGCATCAGCCACGAGGGAGAGTCACCGCATGGGCTGGCCCGCATCTACATCCCGCGCGACCAGGCACCCGCCGGAGTGCTGGACGACGAGTCCTCATGGCGGGAGACAGCAACGCGATTTGCCGTCCTGAGCTCGCCGCCGGCAACTGTCCGGGAGACGGTCTGTGCCCGCCCACCGACACCGGACGAAGCATCAGGCCTCCGGCTCCGCTCCGCCGTGGCAGTCCTCGCCGTCACACGCGTCGCGATCGACGCCACCGGGCGAGTCGTCGAGGCCGCACTTCTGGTGTTCCCGGGGGATCGCGTTGATGCCGTCTTCACCACTCACCACGTGACCGACGAAAGGCAGAAGCAAAGATGACTGAACCGAACGAGCTGCGGCTTCTCCCGTGGTCGGGGCCGGAGGGTAAGCCTTGCTTCCTGAGCACCGACGACAACGGCGGCTACATGTCTCGCCTGGCAGACAACATCGAAGCGGTGCAACTGGGAACGGCAGTCGAGCTGCTGGAGGAGGCCTCAGACACACTCGTCGATCAGGAGGCGGGCCCGGAAGACCTGCGACGGTTGGCGAAGGAGCTGACGGGGGCTTTGCGGGACGTGCTCCGTGTTGCGACCAGCCGCGGATACGTCCTAGCGGCAAGCGAACCTCACCGCTTCTAGTCAGCGGCCGCAAGACGCCCGTCCACGTCGGGGAGAAGTCCGGTTATGCGCCTGGGCTTCTCCCCCGTTGCACTATGCGGGCCAGAGTCGGTGACACGCACGGCTCCGAAGGCCGCTTTAGCACTCGCGTGTCAGTCGACCAACGGACATGCGGCTTCACCTGCTGGGGCTGCGCCGTTATTCTCATCTCATGAATTGGTTTTCACTAGCGAGCGCTCTTGTTGGTGCTGGAATTGGAATGGGGTCAACTCTAATAGTGGATGCTTTGAGGTGGAGGCGAGAAAAAGATGCTCGACAGGAGACCACGAGGAGGGAAGTGTATGTGGCCTATTTGGTAGCGCTCGCCAAATGGCGTAACGGTCTCCGGGAAGTGGCTTACGATTCTTCCCTGACGTCTGAGGGACGGTGGGAAATAGCGCGTCGGGCGTTACCTGAAAGTCAGGCCTACGAGAGGCGAATGGAGATGTTCATCACTGCTCCTCCTGAGGTTGTGCGTCACTCGGAAGCTGCATATAAATCGCTACGGAACATGAAAGACCCCATCGCTAACGGCCTCCTTCAAGACACGTCTGAATACCGCGAACTTGTTAGTGTATTTGAAAGCAAACTCCAGAGCCTCAGATCGGCCATGCGGGCTGACCTTGGGGTGAAAGGCCCTGAGGCGGGTGTGGGATTTCCGGGAGTGGTTCCTTAACCTCGTCCCGTCATGAAGCGGGCTCTCCGGCTCCTGGTGCGGCCAGGCAGTGAGAAGAATCCACAGAGCCTGATTGCTGATTCCCGGATGAGTCCGGGAATCAGTCATGTAGGCGGAGGTACGAAGCGTGCAGCGTCGCCTTCGTACCAACTCCACTCCCACCGGTTGCTGAAGCCTTCAGCCGGCGTTCCGGAAGTGAGGAAGGCGCCGCCCTCTGGCACCACGGGGACTACCTTGCGCCTTCCTGCCTGGAAGGTTTCGATTTCCAACCGCCACGAGCACCGCACACTATCGGCACGGCCAGTAATCAATAGAGTTTGAGTTTCTCCTGGGGAAAGCGTAATGGAGTGATCCTCGAAGTAAGGTCGACTGCCTGTGCGGATCAGGTTTTCGGCCGACCCTTCATACGTGGCACTCCATGCCTTGGGGCGGTCGTCGTCGAGTAGGAAGTCCAGTACCAGGGCCTCTGCGGCCCCGGCCGGGGGATACCTAACCCAGGCGGCATCGAACGGAACGTCCTCAAGCTTTTTGTGCACCGTGATATCAGTGATGGTCAGAGGTTGCTCTGAACGGTTCTCCACGAGGACCCTTGCACTGGTGGTTCGGAAGTCAGCGGCACCTCGTTGACGGAGTAGCCAGTACATCGGCCAATAAGTGCGCTGATCTTCAGGGACCTTCGACGGCAGGGAGTCCACCGTTGGCAGGGCCACCTCCCAGGCTTTAGGAACGATGATCTCTCCCGTCACTGCTAGGGGATCACCGCGCTTCACCCAGCGTCTTACTGCGACCCCGATTGTGGCGAGCACAAGAAGCCCCAAGGGGTAAATGAAGTTCTCGATCACGTGTGCCCTTCTCGCCGGTGTAACTCTACCGCGCGACTTCTTCTATCTGAGCCCGTCCGTGGGTTTCTGCTGATGAATAGGTCTGTTTAATGCCAGCGGTGAATGCCTAGACCCAGTGTGGCGAGAACTTGCGAAGAAGGGGACTTGACTAAAACTTCCCGCAATTGGGCTCTGGGCGCGTCTTGGCTACATTTCCATTGGGAACTTCCGGAACAAGTTTGCCTGACTGTATACGCTGTCCCAAATTTTTAACTTCCATCCCAAATCCTTCGAGGGAACTCAGTTCGCGAAGCGTAGTTCCTCGCGCCCACTTGGCTCCCTGGGCGTCTTCGAATATGAGAGCCGTCGATATTGGTTGCTCGACATCGACATCCTCCTCCTTTTCTAGTCGGTCAAAAGACGCATGAAGGATCTTCTTAGTGAAGACTAGCTGTGTACAAGGGGGCAAGCTAGCTGACGTGTATTCCGCAACCACCTTATGCAATTTAAGCCTGGCCTTTTCGGTGGGGATTGGTCCTGACGGCCACTTGAGGAACGAGAACCTCACCGTCAGCTGATAGACCGCGTCGGGAGACCGATTGCTGACGACCGCAACGTCCCCGTTATTGGGTTGACTATTCGTGTACCAGAAGCCCACCTGCATGGCCTGCGACCTATGCTCCCGTTCGTTTTGATCCCTGTTGATTATCTGTTGGTCGCGCAGTGCAAGCCCCGTGTAATAGGTGGCAACTGCCGAAACGATCAGACCAACCACGGCTGCGATGGCGGAGGCAAAAGTTCCCCACGATGAGAGCCAAGTGGCCCGGCGCGCTGTCGGATCGGGCTGCGTCGCTGGGACAGAGCGAGCTGCCGAGCGAAGTGCCACGCTTCGAACGATCGACGATCTCCAACGCGGCGTCGGTGCCGGCCTGGTGATACCCGGTTGAACTCGTTGCTGAACGGCTGTCCGTGTCCGTGTCCGCGCCTGCCGGAGCCGTGCGTGAGCTCCCGATGTCCCTGCCCGCTGACGCCGCGATGTCATTCTCGCCCTCTCGCCTCAGAGGGCGGCATTATGCAGGATGGCTGGTGACATGATCAGGAGAAGGGCCCAAGGTCGGGCACCACTTGACGCCCTGCCACAAGCGGTAAGAAACACCCCATCTTGCCCGACGGCTACCCCTGGGGGGAAACGCGTATGGGCGGGGGGCTCTGACCTGGGGTTTCCCTGTTGGCGGCCCTGACTCGACTGTCAACGCCGGTCGCCGCCGGTCGGCGTCGGGCGCCCTTGCACGGCCCAGGGACGGCCCAGGATCGGGGGTGCTCACTCAAGAGACTGGGCCGCTACCCGCAGCTGCTCGCTGTGGAGCCAAGTGAAGGTGCGGTCGGGTTCGAGGTGGGCGTCTCCCCAGTGGATGAGGTGGATGCCGTTCTCTGGGTCGGCCGTGAAGAAGAGACACACGAGCTTCGTGGAGGCGCCGAGGGCCTCGAACGTCTCGTGCAGCTCCTCGTACTCCTCGGTCGTGAACTCATCATCAAGGGGGAAGAGGCCGTCTTGCGGCTCGGGCCCGTGGCTCAGGAGCATCCGACGGCGCGTAGGGGAAGCGTTGGCTGCCAGCCGCGCCCGTTCGAGGGGCTTGGGACGGTCGGCGTACTTGAAGGGGAAGAGCGCGTGGTCGTTGATGACGGCGTACTCATACCCGCGCACGTCCCGCACGGCTTCGTCCAGCTCACGAGCTGTATCCGCGAGGTTCTCGCGCACGGCCTCGGCCAGGGTGACGCCGTAGGGGCTGCGCTTCTTCAGCCTCGCGGTGAGGTGGACGGCATGAGCCCGAGCGTGGGCCCTGGCCAGCTGCTCCGGAATCGCTTCGACGAGCCTGCCGGCATGCCGTCCAAACCGCTCCACGGCCCAGTCCGACGGCTCGTGGTTACTACCCAGCACGGACATGCAGAGTCCCCCCTCCTCCAGTCACCCCTGCCTACCAACTGTGTGACACGTGCATGAAGCATCAACAAGGGAGCGGATCCGGCCATGCGCCGCGAAGGGGTCTGCTGTGGTGTACCGACAGGCTCGGAGCGAGGGCTTGAAGGCGCTAGGTTCTTGCGATGCGACGTGTGCGCTGAACAGCACGGATGCTTGAGATATCGCCATAACGGCTTCCGCCTTCGACTGCGGCAGCCGGAGAGGCGCTTCTTGGGTTGCAGCCCCGGAACAGGACAGTCGACCGGATCTAGACAGCCTGGCGGTGTCAAGGAACTGAACTGACGGGACCTCAACTGTCAGACTCCATCGCTACGCTGGAAGTGCGCAGGCTCGGACATTCCACGTTCGCCCCCCCCAACCTAGCGCAGAGGTACGTCTTTCAGCGGAGGCGCTCGTGAGCGTGGACAGCCTGTGGTCCAAGATCGATCTATCAGTTCAGGGCACGTCCAGTCATGGGGCACCTAGCGAGGGTGAAGACTCCAGCTTCGAGAGTCGTTGGAAGGCGTGGCCGAAGTGGACGGTTCGCCTGCTTGACGGAGTCGGCTCTCTTGTTTGGCTTTACATTTTCGTCAAGCTCTTCATCTTCGACGTTGACAACTATCTAATCGAAAAATTCCTTCCGGGTGCGGGATCGATCCTCAACTACCGATTCCTGTTTATCGGCGGCCTTTTTGTGCTGCTTATCTTGTTTTCGAAGGGTCGACGGTTAAAGTATCTCTACGTGAGCTTCTTCCCGTTTGTTGTCGCGTTCTGGAAAGTACCCAAGTGGTTCTACAAAGCGAAGAGCTGGGTCGCGGTCTTCACTTTTGTCAACGTAGCCGCTACGGCAATCAGACACCTCAAGTTCAATTTGATCACCCGATTTTGTGCCATTCTTGCCCTCGTTGGATCAGCTGTAATCTCGAACCGTGTGCTCCTGGCTATTTGTGCAGCCTACCTAGGCCTCTATTTCTTCCTTCTCATGACGCGAACCATTTGGTTCTCAGTCAGACCTTCACACTTTCTCAAGTCTCAGCAAAAGCTGATCGACCACGTCTCAAGCGCAAGCTTCGTTGCTCAGATTACTTCGGTCAGCCCTCAGCTTAGAGATGCAAGCATTGAGAAGTTCAGCGCGGCTCAGCTTGCTACATTTCAGTCGAACTTGGGAATGGCAGTGCTATGCAGCAGGGCAACCTACTACTGGGCATATCAGCTGGAGAAGTACAGGAAGAGCGCAGCCGCACTCATCCTGAGTACGGTCGCATACTCCAGCCTTTACCTGCAAGGCACTATCGCATTCTCGGCAATCAACTGGTCAATTCTCAAGATTGACCCTGCAGCCTTCTCCTACTCAGGGAATCCAAGCTATTTGCAGGTAGCTTACTACTCACTATTCAACGGTGCGGGGTCCGCACTTACGCCCGTTTCGGGAATTGCGATCTTCGTGAAGATTGCAACTAACATCGTAGCTCCGCTTTTTATTACGGCGCTAGTTACTCAGTTTCTAATCAATCGTCGCCAGGTCGAGCAGGATGCTGCCGCACAGGAGGCCGTGGCGAAGATCAAGACTGCGGGCGTGGAACTTGAGAAGAGATTTAGACAGGAATATGAAATCTCGACCGAAGAGGCTATCACGCGCCTCCAAGACTTGGGTGAGTCATTCTTCATGACTGTCATTGTGGCCATGTCTTCTCAGCTACCGCCCGACTATGATAGTGACTAGCTCCCGCGAGGTCTGCGGAACTCGATAAAGGCGCGTTAAGCGCCGACAAGTGAAATTAGGGAATCGAGGTCCAATTCCCTAAGGCCGCTGCGCGTCCTGTGGCGCTTGCCCCCTCGACGCGAACTGCGGGTCGGACACTCATGGAGGTCTGCGAGCTGACCACGAGGCCGCTAGCGATGGTCCACGGCGCGTTCATCATCACCGCATCGGGAGTTCGATCGAACCAACAAGGGATTCGCCCCAGTTGGCGCAACGGCCGAGCGGGGCGGTGAGGTACATCTCCGTCCGCCGTCGTTGATGTCAGCCTTGGACGCCAGAGACCCTCAACGCGGCAGATGCCCCAATCGAGCCTAGTTGGGGCATTCCTTGTAGATTGTTTTCACATCAGAGAAAACCTTCCACAATGTTTTGACCTCTTTTCCTTCTGATTTCTCTGTTGCGCAGATAGATCGATCGACAATAGAGTCCGAATTGACTCTAATGATGCGCCGATCTCCTTCCGTAAGGATCGTTGTCCAATTGTCACCCTCGGTGACTACGTATCCTACGGTCGCTCTATCTCCCTTGATGTCCAAAATCTCAGCTGGAAGCCAAGGGCGATCGGATACCAATGAAGTAAACACAACGTAGAAGGTGACGACTGAAAGCGCCGTGGTGAGCGCCAAGCTCTCCGCGCTTGGACGGCTCCGATTAATCTGACGAACCCGTGAATTGTACTCTGCCGCGAGTGACCTTATTTGATTTTCAAGCTCGCTCAATCTTCCAAGGTTCGGTTCCGGTTCGCTTCGAGCTTGGATCAGTTGGCCCCCACATGCTACCTGCTTCTCCCAAATCTCATGTAGCACGACGTCTTGTGGAGGGTCGCTTGGCCAATTTGGCCTTGAATCTTCATTGGTCGACTCGTTAGTATCAGGACTCGCTTGGCGCCTAGCCTTCAAGTGTCGCCGAAGATTTACGACTCCTTTAGTGGCGATGATACCCAGTAGGACGAGAACCGCCCCCCAGTACAGGACGAAGGTGAGGAGGAGGAGTGCAACCGCGAAATCAATGTAGAGGCTGACTCGTTTAGGCTTCGACATCTCCTTAAAATCAATGCTTGAGTTGATGAGCACGATTGCGAGGGTTCCGAGAGTTGGCACGAGGAGTACCAGAACTCCACCGATTACCTGAACTGGCCCGGCCGAATTGATTAGGGCGAGAGAAGTTGCAACGGAACCATGGGAGATTAGTGCGACTTTCAGTACTACGGCGGCCAGGATTCCTGCCCCGGCATAAGCTGGCAGATTTGTTAGAAGTTCAGATTTTCGTGCGCTTTCAGCCTGGTATTCCTCAATCAGGTCGCGCGCTTCTGATGCATTTCCCATTTACCACCTTCTCACTTTGAGGTGATTATAAGGGGTGGGGCTTACGGGTGTGGGCACATTCGGAGAGGTCGGCGGAGCGGCTTTGGGCTGGAGCTGCTTTGGGGCGAGTGATCATGGCCCCGTAAGCTTCCGGCGAGTCGGGCAGTCTGTGGACCTGCCCGTTAAAGCACGACGTTGGGGCCATGATCTTAGAGGCTCGCCCCAAAGTGGCTGCCTAAAGCCGTGGAGCCGACCGCCCCAGCCATAGAGGGTGTCTCCCACCTTCATGCCCGCAGCCGCCGAGCGCGCCGCCGGGCGCGGCCAGCCGGGGCGCAGACAGGAGGCAGGCCGCGCCGCAGAGGCGGCGCGCGCCCGCGCCGTGCGCGGGCTTGATGAAGGAGAGAAAATCTTATCCCGCTGGGATGAGGTGCTTGCCGTCATGGCTTCGTACGTGGGGGCCGTCGCCGTCCAAGGCGTCCAGGAGTCTGACCGCGAAGACTTCGGACATGCGCTCGCTGACCTCGTCGGGCGTGAGCCAGGAGACAGCCGTGGACTCGCTTGAGGTGCGCTCGGTGCCGCCGGAAGGCTTGCAGCGGAAGACCAGGGCCACGATGCCGCGGGCCAAGTTCTTGTAGACGCCGGTCAGTTCGTCCACCTCGACGTGGACACCCGTCTCCTCCAGGACCTCGCGGGCCACGCCGGCCTCGGGGGTCTCGTCGAGTTCGAGGATGCCGCCCGGGAGCTCCCAGGTGCCGTTGTCGGCTCGGCGGATCGCTAGGAGGCGCCCGTCCTCGCGCACCACTACTCCGGCCACGGACACGGAGTGCAGGGGAGACGGCGTCGCTTCCTGTGGTTGACTCATGTAGAGGAGCATAGGAGGCAGGGAAGGACTATGGGAACTGCGGCTGGAGGGGTCGGTTCCGGGCCTCGGTACGTGCAGATCGCGGACGAGATCGTGCAGCAGATTCGGGCGGGGGTTCTCAAGCCTGGTGACATGGTGCCGAGTGAGTCCGAGCTGGTGGACCGCTACGGCGTGTCCGGCGGGACGATCCGTAAGGCCATGGTCGAGGTGCGGGCGAGTGGGCTGGTCGAGACTCGGCACGGTAAGGGCTCGATCGTGAAGAACCGGCCTCCCGTGAGGCACCGCTCCTCCGATCGCTTCCGGCGTTCGCTCCGGCAAGGGGGACAGGCGGCGTATCTCGCGGAGTCCGCACAGTCCGGCGCCACCGCCAAGGTCAGCGTCCTCTACATCGGGCCCATGGAGGCGCCCGAGGATGCCGCCGAACGCCTGGGCGTCCCCGTCGGCTCGCAGGTGCTGGCCCGTCGCCGCCTCTACTTCCGCAACGGCACCCCGGTCGAGACCGCCACCTCCTACCTCCCTTGGGAGGTCGTGAAGGAGATCCCGGAGCTGTTCGCTGAGAACCCCGGCGGCGGTGGCATCTACGCCCGACTCGAAGACCACGGGCATGAGTTCACGGAGTTCGTCGAGACGCTGCAAGCGCGGCCGGCCTCCAAGGCGGAGGCCTCGGAGTTGGCGTTGAGCCCGGGTGCGCCGGTGGTTCATCTCATCCGGGAGGCCCGTACGACCGAGGGCCTCGTGGTCGAGGTGTGCGACACGCTCATGGCCGCTGACCAGTTCGTTTTCGAGTATCGGATCCCTGCCGCCGACTGACGACCGCTCAACTTCCCGCAACCCGTCGCGAGTTCTTCCTAGCGGCGGGTTGACTCATGTGCATGAGTGATGCACTCTTCTTCATGTCACTCATGTACATGAGTGACGAAGTTCAGCATCTATAGAGGAGTGATCTCTGTGCGTCAGATCCCTGTAGACACCTCCGGAGCGGTCGTGATGGTCGCCAAGACCCCGCAGGTCAAGGTCCGTGACCGTCGGACCGGTGAGGTCGCGACCGACATGGAGACCGGGGCGAAGCTGATGACGGTCGACGTGATGTTCGCGGCTAACGAGGAGGTGGAGATCCTGTCCGTCACCGTCCCGGAGCTCGGGATCACCGGCGAGCTGTCCATGGGCACGCCGGTCGCGCTCACCGGCTTGATCGCTCGGCCCTGGGAGAACGACTTCAACGGCCAGAAGCGACACGGCATCGCGTTCCGCGCGGTCGCGGTCACCTCGCTCGCCGACACCGCCGCAGGGCCCAAGGCGGCCTGATCATGACCGCCTTCACGGTCACCCTGGTGCTGGTCGTCGCCGCCGTGGGACTCCTGCGGTGGCGGCGCCCCGCCTGGTACTGGTTGACCTTCGGGGTCACGCTGGCCGTGGTTCGGGTGCTGGTCCGGTACGGCTCAGTCATGGATGCGTGTGGACTGACTGTTCCGCCGGCGCGGTGGCGGCTCGCCCTGGCCCGTGCCATCAGCCGGCCGTTGCCGGAGTCCCGTTCCCCGCGCATCCTGCGGCTGCGGCCGACTCGTACTGGCCTGGTCCTGCGGCTCAAGCTCCGCCCCGGGCAGGACGCCTTCGACATCGCTGCCGCCTCGGACCGGCTCCGGCACTCGTTCTCGATGTACGGCGTGACCTCGCGTGAGCTGCGCTCTGGTGTCGTCGAGGTGCGGATGACCGGCTACGACGTGCTCAAGCGGGTGCAGATGCCGGGTGAGACCGAGATCCGTCCGATGCGTGTCCCGGTCGCTTTGCGGCAGGACGGCTCAGTGCATTACCGCGACTACCGGGCGATACCCCACGCCCTCACCCTCGGCGCCACGGAGTCCGGCAAGTCCGTCTACCAGCGCAACCTGGTCGCCGGGCTCGCCCCGATGGACGTTGCCCTCGTCGGCATCGACTGCAAGCAGGGGGTTGAGCTGTTCCCGCTGGCCCGGCGGTTCTCCGCGTTGGCCGACGACCCCGACACCGCGGCCGAAGTGCTCGACGCGCTAGTGGTCCGGATGGAGCGCAACTATCAGCTCATCCGGGCTCAGCAGCGGATCGCCGCCGACGTGCCGGATGCGGAGATCGCCGCCGACATCTGGGATCTGTCGACCGATCTGCGCCCAGTCCCGGTCGTTGTCCTGGTCGATGAGGTTGCCGAACTCGCCCTGTACGCCAACAAGGAGGAGGAGAAGCGCCGGGACCGCATCATCACCTCCCTGGTCCGCCTCGCCCAGCTCGGCCGTGCGGCCGGCATCTACCTCGAAATCTGTGGGCAGCGCTTCGGCTCCGAACTCGGCAAGGGCATCACCATGCTCCGTGCCCAGCTCACCGGCCGTACCGCCCACCGCGTCAACGACGAGACCTCCGCCAACATGGCCTTCGGAGACATCGCTCCGGACGCTGTCCTAGCCGCCATCCAGATCCCGGCGGAGAAGCGAGGGCTCGCCATCGCCGGCGACTCGACCGGAGGGTGGCACCGCATCCGTGCTCCGCACACCTCGCTCCGGCAGGCCGTGAACATCTGCAACCGGCACGCCGACCGGACTCCAGACCTGCCTGAGCTGGCTCCGTACCGGCCCGCCCTCTCCGCCCTGGCCGGCGCGCCCTTGCAGCCTGCCAAGCCTTCCCCGGCCACCGCCTGATCTCTCGGATTCCCAACGGCCGGCGTGACCGCCTTCGCGCCAAGTCCCTACCCCCGCCATGCCCAAAGAAGGGAGAACCGCCATGTGCCCCGACTGCGAGGACTTTGCCCGAACAGTGCTCCTGCTCGGCCAACTCGCCCTGTACGCGGACATGGTTGGCGCTGACCTCGACTTCGTGGAAGCCGTCAGCCAGTCCCTCGCCGTCTCGCTGCCCGAGCCGCCGCCTGGTGTGTTTCTGGACGGCTACGACCCCGACGGTGGCCCCGCCTCCCCGGGTGACTTCTGATGGGTACCCGTCACGGTCTCCGTGTCGATGCAGTCCTGGTTCAGGCCGTGATCGCCGGTGCCTTGTCCTTCGCTCACCTGCACGACCTGGCCGCCGCTGCCGGACAGGACGGCTGGAAGGCGTGGGCCTACCCCGTCAGTGTCGACCTGCTCTTGGTCGCCGCATGGCGACGCCTGCGCAGCGAGGGGCCGTCCCGGCTGGCCTGGTGCTGGTTCCTCGTCGCACTGTTCGCCTCGCTCGGCGCCAACGTGGCCACCGCCGGGTTCCTCGACCTGACCGACCCGCCCGCCCTACTCCGTCTTGGCATCGCCGGATGGCCCGCGGTCGCCTTCCTCGGCGGAACACTCCTCGCCCACTCGGCAACTGCCCAGCCGGAGCCGCTTCCGCAGGCACCCGTCGCGGATGCATCGGACGCCGAGCCTTCGGCCGAGCAACCAGTACCGGATGCCCCACGCCCTTCGGTCACGGAAGCCATGCCTGAACCCGACGTCACCCCCACCCTCGCGACAGCCCACGCCGCTCCGGCCCCGGACCCCGCTCCGGCCACCGCGCCTCAGGTCCCCGCCGTACTGCTCGACCACGCCCGCAAGGTCGCCGACGAGTACCACGCCCGTACCGGCGCCTCGATTGACCCCGACACCCTGCGCTCCCGCCTCGGCGTCCCGCCTCACCTCGCCGACGCCATCGCTGCTCACCTCGCCTGACCGCTGCCGCTGTCCGCGCCAGCTTCTCCACCCCAACCACGGCCCGAGAGGGGACCGACTGACATGCCCGCCCGCGACCACTTCCACTCCGTGATGCGCATCGGTCCGGTGCAGATCGGCACCCACCGTGACCGCCACGGCCAGACCAAGCACGCCGCCGTGTGCACCTCCGACAACTGCGGCTGGTCCTCCGACTACTCCAGTCAGTCCGCCGCCCAGCTCGCCGCCCGCACCCACCGCTGCCGCATCCGCTAGGAGGCCACCGTCATGCAGGTCCCGCTCTGGCTCGCGCTGATCGTCGTTGGCTACCTCGGCGTCAAGCTCATCCGGCCGCCCGCCTGGCTCATCGCCGTACTCCTGCTCGGCGGCTTCCTCCTCGGCGACAGCGTCCTCGCCTCCGCCATCAACGCGCTCGTCAAGTAGCCCACCCGCGAGAGGAGACCACCGATGTTCCGCCCGAAGATCCCCACCATGCCCACGCCGACGGGCCTTGCCAAGCCGCCCGCCGTCGTCGAGCCGACCACCGTCAGCCCGAACGTACAGACCCCGCCGGCCACCCCGATGACGCCGACACCGTCCCGGCCCACGGTCCAGCTCACCCCCGGCACCGCACTCGCCCTCGTCGGCGGCGGCACGGCCGTCGTCCTGGTCCTCGGTGCCGTCCTGGTTTCGCTGCTCCTGGCGGTCGCCATCACCGGCGCCTCGGTCGCCGTATGCGCGGTCGTCCTGCGCTCCCTGCTCGCCTCTGAAGCCAAGCGACGCTGACCGGCCCCCGGGCGGCCTCGATACCGCCAAGCATCCGCCGCCCGGGCGCCGTCCCTGTCCGATCTCGCAACCGGAAGGAACCCCCAGCATGGCCCACCGCGCCTCACCCGCGACACCGAGTGCGCCCTTGCCGGACACATCGCTCGACCCGATCACCCTCGGGGACGTGCTCCGGGTGGCCTCGGCCTCCGACTACACCCGATGGGAAGACCAGATCCGCCGCACCGGCGGCTGCTCCGACCCCGTCCACCTCACCGGCTGGGTCCTCCAGAAGGACAAGACCACCGGTGAGACCCTGCACCACTACTCCACCGCGAACGAACCGGGCGAACGCCTCCGCCTCGCCTGCGGCAACCGGCGCGCCTCCCGCTGCCCGTCCTGCGCCTGGACCTACGCGGGCGACACCTACCACCTCATCCGCGCAGGCCTCGCCGGAGACGACCGACGCGACATCCCCGGCTCTGTCCGCGACCACCCGCGCGTGTTCGCCACCCTCACGGCTCCGTCGTTCGGCCCGGTCCACAACCGGCCCGATCACGGCACCTGCCGCTGCGGCACCCCACACGCGTCCGACGCCCCGGAGCTGGGCACTGCCCTCGACTCGGACAGTTACGACTACGCGGGTGCCGTGCTGTTCAACAACCACGCCGGACAGCTCTGGCAGCGCTTCACCACCCGACTCCGGCGCGAACTCGCCGCCCGCGCCGGCCTGCCCCGCCGGGAACTCACCGACCACCTTCGCGTCTCGTACGGCAAGGTCGCGGAGTTCCAAAAGCGTGGCGCCCTGCACTTCCACGCCGTCGTACGCCTCGACGGCCCGGAGGGGCCCGGAACGCCACCGCCCGCCTGGGCCACGGTCGACCTCCTCACGGCCGCTCTACGCGCCGCCGCCGCGCACTCCTACACCTCGGTGTCGGTGCCGGCCGCCGAGGACCAGCCCACCCGTACCTTCCGCTGGGGCACCCAACTCGACGTCCGGCCAGTGAAGGCCTTCGGCGACGGTTCCGACATCACCGAACAGGCCGTCGCTTCGTACGTTGCCAAGTACGCCACCAAGGCCGCCGAGAACACCGGCACTTTGGACCGGCGCATAGGCGAACTCGCCGAACTCGACCGCCACCAGGTCCCCGACCACACCCGGCGGCTCATCACCGCGTGCCGCGACCTGGACAGCCTCTATCCGGATCGGCGCCTCTGGGCCTGGGCCCACATGCTCGGTTTCCGCGGGCACTTCTCGTCCAAGTCGCGCACGTACTCCACCACTCTCGGCGCCCTCCGCCAGGAACGCGCCGACTTCCGCGCCGCCCAGGAGGCATCCCTCCTCGGCCTCGACGACCGCGAGCCGGACACCGTCCTCGTGCTGACGGACTGGCAGTACGCCGGCCACGGCCACACACCGGGCGAAGCCGCCCTCGCCGCGACCATCGCCCGGGACCTCCAGACCAACCGCGAGACCGCCCGCGAGGCTCTCCTGACCGAAGGGAGCACGGAATGACCACGGCCATCCGGTCACGCACCATGCTCACCCTCGCGGAGGTCTGCGACGAACTGGCCGTCTCGCGCTCGACCTTCTACGACTGGCGAGCCAAGCGCCGTGCGCCGCGCTGCATCAAGCTCCCGAACGGTGACCTAAGGATCCGGCGGAGCGACCTCGATCACTGGCTCGATGACCGCGAGGACGCCGCCTGATGGAGACGACGTACGACGTGAAGGTCTACAAGATCCTCGCGTACAAGGGCGCCCGGAAGAACACGTACACCGTGCGTTGGGTGGTCGCGGGGAAGCGCTGGCGTGAGCCCTTCGACACTGTCGCGCTCGCAGAGGGCTTCCGCTCCGAACTCATCCGGGCCACGGGCAAGGGCGAGGCATTCGTCGTGGCCACCGGGCTTCCGGTGTCCCACCGTTCCAAGTCGGCTGCCATGAGCTGGTACAAGTTCGCCGTCGAGTACATGGATGCCCGCTGGCCTCAACTCGGCGGCAACAGCCGCAAGAACATCGCCAAGACCCTGACCTCGACCACCATCGCGCTGCTGCGGGCCAAGCCCACCCAGTTCGCACCTGCGGCCATGCGCACCGCTCTGCGTGAGTGGGCCTTCAACACCAACCGGCGCCCCGACGCACCCCGAGACGTGGTTGCCATCCTCCGATGGGTCGAGCGGAATTCCTTGCCCGTCTCGGCCTGGGAGGACCCGGAAAAGGTGGACCAGGTGCTGCGCGCTATCGACACCCGCCTCGACGGCAAGCAAGCGGCGGCCTGGTCCCGGAAGCGCAACCGCCGGATCCTCAACGTCGCCATGAAGTACGCGATTCGGCGGCGCATCCTGCGGACCAACCCGCTTCCCAAGGGCAAGGAATCGACGGCCGCCGTAAAGACCACGAACGCCGTGGACAAACGTTCCTTGCTGAACCCGGAGCAGGCGGCGGCGATCCTCGACTGGATACGGCGCCGGCCGCGCGGCGGCGAGCGACTTCACGCCTTTTTCGCCACGCTGTACTACTGCGGCCCTCGGCCCGAGGAAGCCGTTGCCATGCGGGTGGAGGACGTGACCCTGCCCGAGCCTGACGCCGACGACCAGTGGTGCGAGCTGCTGATCCACACCGCGACCCCTGAGGTCGGAAAGCAGTGGACCGACACGGGGGAGATCCACGAACAACGCGACCTCAAAGGCCGCGCAGAGGGCGAGACCCGCACTGTCCCAGGGCATCCTGCCCTCACGCGCATCCTGCGGCAGCACATCGAGGATGAACGGCTCAAGCCGGGTGACCTGCTGTTCCAAGGCGAGTCGGGCGGCATCCTCGCTGGTTCCGTCATCCGACGGGCGTGGCGCAGTGCGCGTAAGGCCGTACTGCCCCCGCACGTCTTCGAGTCACCCACCGGACGGCGCGTCTACGACAACCGGAACACGCGCCTGACGAAGTGGCTGAACGATGGGATCCCGCCTGCCCAGGTGGCCGACTGGGCTGGGAACAGCGTGGCCGTGCTCCTGGCGACCTACGCCCGATGCGTCGAAGGTCAGCTGCCCGACCTGAAGAGGCGGCTCGAAGCTGCCGGAGATCTCCCCGAGCGGTCGTCCGCTGGCTGACCCCTCGGCCGCCCAGAACTTCGACACGTATTCGACACAGCCACCCGCGAAAACCCGGTGACAGCCGGACAGCCCCGGACCCTGCACTTGATCATCAAGAGGGCGTCCGGGGCTTCGTCATGCCAGTCGACACCCGCCCTGACCAGCAAAAACGCCCTCCCGAAGGAGGGCGGAGACTGGGCGCCCCCGGCAGGACTCGAACCTGCGGCCAAGCGCTTAGAAGGCGCCTGCTCTATCCACTGAGCTACGGGGGCCGGTTGTGGTGGCCTCGTTCTTGGTGCCCTGGTGGGGCTGATCCGTGACGTTGCCGGAGACAAGGATAGGGCTCCCACATCCGTGTCCCTGTTGCTTCGCCTCCGTGGCTCGATGTGGAGGTTCGGTGAAGCGGTCCTGATAATCGCAGGCAGGTACGAATCGTGCACCGCTTTCGGCCTCTCGCGCACCGGGTGTTGTGCACTCGTTATGCCTGGACTGCGCCTCTGTCCCGGTCGTCCCTTCCATCCCTTGTGTCCCGTCGGCGCGCAGACATGCTCATATGCTTCAGAATTCCCCTAAAATTGGGCATTCTTCGCATGTGGTGACCTTGGACGTACGGCCTCAGCTGCTCGACGCACTTTCCGCACTGCGCGACCGTGTCGCCGCCGCACGCTTCCCGCTGCCCCTGGCGGGGGCGCCACGCGCGCGTGCCAACCGCGACGAACTGCTCGCGCAGCTCGACGACTATTTGGTGCCCCGCTTGAGGGAGCCCGAAGCGCCCTTGCTGGCCGTGGTGGGAGGATCCACCGGCGCCGGCAAGTCGACGCTCGTCAACTCCCTCGTGGGCCGACGCGTGACCGAGGCAGGCGTGCTGCGGCCGACGACGCGAAACCCTGTACTGGTCTGCCATCCCGAGGACCATCACTGGTTCAGCGGGATGCGCGTACTGCCGGACCTCACGCGCGTGTGGGTGCCCGAACAAGATCCGGCGGACGAGCCGATGCTGTCCGCCGAGGACTCCGCACGCGTGCTGCGGATCGAGACCGCCGACACCCTGCCGTGCGGCCTCGCCCTCCTCGACGCCCCCGACATCGACTCCCTGATCGCCGACAACCGCGTACTCGCCGCCGAACTGATCTGCGCGGCCGACATCTGGGTGATGGTGACCACGGCCGCGCGGTACGCCGACGCCGTCCCCTGGCATCTGCTGCGCACCGCCAAGGAGTACGACGCCACCCTGGTGACCGTTCTGGACCGGGTGCCCCACCAGGTCGTGTCCGAGGTGTCCCGGCAGTACGGGGCACTCCTCACCAAGGCCGGCCTCGGCGACGTACCCCGCTTCACCGTGCCCGAGCTGCCCGAGTCGGCCTGGGGCGGCGGGCTGCTGCCGGCCACGGCGGTCGCTCCGCTGCGCACCTGGCTCAGCCAGCAGGCCCTGGACCCGGGAGCCCGGGAGCAGGCCGTCGCCCGTACGGCCCACGGTCTGCTCGACTCCCTCAAGGTCCGCATGCCCGAGCTCGCCAACGCCGCCGCCGCCCAGTACGCGGCAGCACTGCGGCTCACCGGCGCCGTGGACAGCGCGTACGACAGCGAGTACGCGCGCGTGCGGAGCCGGCTGCAGGCCGGTGCCGTGCTCGCCGGCGACGCGCTGAAACGCTGGCGCGCCTTCCCGCTCGACAGCACCGCAGGTGAGCTCCTCGACTCGCTGGTGGAGAGCCTGAGCACCCTCCTGCTGTGCGCCGTCACCGCCGCCGACGAGCGCGTCGACGACGCCTGGCGGCGCGAACCGGCCGCCGAGGCTCCCGAACTGACGGGCCGTGACCCGCGGCCCGCGAGTGTCGAACACCGCATCGGCGTGGCCGTACGGCGCTGGCGCAGGGAGCTCGAGGAGTACGCCGAGGACGAGGTGAGCGTCCTGGACCGCAGCGTCGCCCCGGATTCCGAGGTCGTCACCGCTCTGGTCGCCACCGCGCTACTGGGTGGCCGCCGGGCACGGTCCGCGGGGGAGGGACTCGCCGAGCGGATCGGGGCGCACGGGGCGCTGCGGCTGCGTGACCGGGCCGGGCGGCTGCTCACCGAGCACCTGGACCGGGTCATGCACAACGAACGCGAGCGACGGCTCGCCCCGCTCGACGCCCTGGAGGTCCATCCGGAACCCCAGGCCGAACTCATCGCCGCGCTGTCCGTACTGCAGAAGGAGAGGTGACCGGTGACTGCCGTCACTGACCAGGACCACACGGAACACGCCGATCAGCAGGAGGACGGCGCGACCAAGAACGATGAGCGCGAGCACCACGTCCCGGCGAGCGCGGCCCCTGTGGAGGGCGCTTCCGCTTCCGCTCCCACTTCCGCTTCCGAGAACGGCTTCCCCGCGACGGGTGACCGCGCGGAGGGAGAGCTCGACGAGGGCGAGGATTCCGCAGCTGCCGAGGAGTCGGAGATGCGCAAACTCTGGAGGAAGCTGGCGAAGCAGGAGTCCCGGGTCGGCGACGACCACGCGCGCGTGGAGGAGGCACGCCTGGAGGACGCGGAGGACGGCGACCCGCACGCGCGCGTGGATGCCCCCGACTCCGGCGGCCGTGAGGGTGACGAGCAGCAGGCGCGGGTGACCGTCCCTGAGCCCGGCGGCCGCAAGAACGGTGACCCGCCCGCGCGTGAGGGCGCCCGCGACACCGAGGGCCGTAAGGCGGCCGGCACCTCCCGGCATACGGAATCCCCCGCGCGTACGGAATCCCCCGCGCGTACGGAATCCCCCGCGCGTACGGAATCCCCCGCGCGTACGGAATCCCCCTCCCGTACCGAACCTCCCGCCGGTACGCGCGCTTCCACCGGCACGGACTCTTCCACCGGCACGGACTCCTCCACCAGTACGGAATCCGCGTCCCCCTGGGACGACGGGCTGATCGCACGGAGGGTTAATGAAACCGCTGTTCCGGAGCAGCCCGCCATCGTGGAGCCCCGCGCTTCCGGGGCGCAGGTCGTGACTCCGCTCGCCTACGACGGCGCGCTGCGGTCCCGGCTCGACGCGCTGCGTGAACTGGTCGGGCTCTCGCGCACCCGGCTCGACAACAGGACGCTCTCCGAGGCGGGCCGGGTGCTCGACGAGGCGGCGGCCCGGCGCAGGCTGTCCGGGCAGCACACCGTCGTCGCCATCGCGGGCGCCACGGGCAGCGGCAAGTCGCAGCTGTTCAACGCGCTCGCCGGAGTGACCATCTCGGAGACGGGCGTACGGCGGCCGACGACCTCCTCGCCACTCGCGTGCAGTTGGAGCGACGGCGCGGTCGGCCTCATCGACCGGCTCGGCATCCCGCCACGGCTGCGGCGGCGCCCCGCACAGAACGCGGCCGCGGACGGGCAGTTGCGCGGGCTCGTCCTGGTCGACCTGCCCGACCACGACTCGGCGGCCGTACAGCACCGTGAGCAGGTCGACCGCGTCCTGGCGCTCGTCGACGCGGTCATCTGGGTCGTCGACCCCGAGAAGTACGCCGACGCCGTGCTGCACGAGCGCTATCTGCGGCCCATGGCGGGGCACGCCGAGATCATGTTCGTCGTCCTCAACCAGATCGACCGGCTGCCCGGGGAGGCGACCGACCAGGTTCTCGACGATCTGCGGCGGCTGCTCGACGAGGACGGCATCGCGCTGGGCGAGCACGGCGAACCTGGCGCCGTCGTGCTCGCGCTCTCCGCACTCACCGGGGACGGCGTCGGCGACCTGCGCGAGGCGCTCGGCCAGTTCGTGGCGGAGCGCGGGGCGGCCGCGCGCCGGATCTCGGCCGACGTGGACTCCGCAGGGTGGAAGCTGCGGCCGGTGTACGCGGCGCGGCGGCGGACCGGGCTCAGCGAGGAGGCGCGGGACGAGTTCTCCGCCCGGCTCGCGGACGCGATCGGCGCCACCGCCGCGGGCGAGGCCGCCGAGCGGGCCTGGCTGCGCAACGCCAACCGCGCGTGCGGGACGCCCTGGCTGCGGCTGTGGCGCTGGTACCAGGACCGTAGTGTACCCCCGACGGGGCGACTGTCCCTGCGGGCCCAGACGGACGAGGAGGCCACCGCGCGCCAGCGTGTCGAACAGGCCGTGCGGACGGTCGCCGACCAGGCGTCGGCAGGGCTGCCCACACCGTGGGCACAGGCGGTGCGCGAGGCGGCCGTACGGGGCGCCCAGGGGCTGCCCGAGGCGCTGGACGAGCTGGGCGCCCGGGCCGGTCTGCCCCCCGGGCGGCCACCGCGGCCCAGCTGGTGGCCGGCGGCCGTCCTGGTACAGGCGTCCATGACGATCCTTCAGGTCCTCGGCGGGCTCTGGCTGGTGGGGCAGATCGTCGGCGTCATGGCGCCCAATCTGGGCGTGCCGGTGCTGCTGATGGTGGCCGGCATCGTCGGCGGACCGCTGGTCGAGTGGGGTTGCCGGATGGCGGCACGGGGCCCGGCCCGGCGATACGGCATGGACGCGGAACGGCGGTTGCGGGAGGCGGCGGCCGGGTGCGGGCGGGCCCGGGTGCTGGATCCGGTGGCGGCGGAGTTGCTGAGGTACCGGGAGGTTCGGGAGCAGTACGGGCGGGTGATGGGGGTGGGTTCTGCGGCGCGGTGACCTGGGACCAGGGAGGTGATCTGGACCAGGGAGGTGATCTGGGACCGGGGAGATGACCTGGGACCAGGGAAACGATCTGGGACCGGGGAATCGACCTGAGACAAGGAAAGTGACCTGAGACCGGCGAAGCGACCTGAGACCAGGTAAGCGACCAGAGCCCCGGGAACTGATCTGGTCGGGGGAACGCGGGTCACCCGTGTGAGTGGCGGAGATATCCACAGACGAGCGGTGATCCACAGGGCTCAGCGGGCTCGGCCCGACGGAGGCAGTCTGGCTTCGCGGCGATCGCGACGGACGCGGTCGATCGCGGTGACGGTGATGGTGGCGCGGCAGGACCTGTCCGGCTGCGCGGCCGTCATGTCGGACGCAGCCGTACGGGACGGGCCCGTACGCGTATCGGCCCGGCGGAGAGGCCGGGCGAGGGAGGGGTTCGAGATGAACGAGACGATCGTCTGCGCGGTGGGCAACGTGGCGACGCAGCCGGTGTACCGGGAGCTGGCGACGGGGCCGTCGGCGCGCTTCCGGCTGGCGGTGACCTCGCGTTACCTGGACCGGGGGAAGAACGAGTGGACCGACGGGCACACCAACTTCTTCACGGTGTGGGCCAACCGCCAGCTGGCGACCAACGCCGCCGGGTCGCTGAACGTGGGCGATCCCGTCGTGGTGCAGGGCAGGCTGAAGGTGCGCTCGGACGTGCGCGAGGGGCAGAGCTGGACCTCGGCCGACATCGACGCGACGGCGATCGGCCACGACCTCGCGCGCGGCACGTCGGCCTTCCGGCGCTCCCCGCGGCCGGAGGCGGGGGCCGCCGCCGCGCCGACACAGCCCGAGCCCGACTGGGAGACACCACCCGCCGAGGCCGACGCCCAACAGGCCCAGGAACCAGTGGCGGTGACGTGACGTCAGTCACCTCGCGACCCTGACCGAACTGCGGCTTATCGGCGAATGCGTTCCGAACGACCCCGGTGGATTTGTCGATAAGCCCTGCTCGTAAGGGATCTTGGGGATAACGATTCCGAGTCGGATCGGCCCTCCGACGGGATCACAGGGAAGCGTGGTGCGTCGCGTACCTAGGATGCCGGACGTAGCCCTCGGGGCTTCTGATTCTGCTGGTGGGACCGTACCCCCACGTCAACGGGTCCTGCTCGAAGGGGAATTCTGTGTTTGCTGCGTTCTCTGCGCTGTCGGTGCACGGGCGAGGGGTGGCGGCCCGCGTCGCCGCCGCGACCCTGGTGTCCGGGCTCGTCGCCGCCTCGGTGATGGCCGGCGCCGGCCCGGCCTCGGCCGACGAGGCAGCGTGGAGCCAGGGTGGGGCGACGGCCACCATAGGCGGCCTGAAGACCTACGGCGCCGCGGTCGTCCACGCCGGCTCCGGCGACCAGGAGATCTCCGCCGGTCTGTTCGAGATGTCCGTCGACGGCGGCGGCATGCTCCAGACGTACTGCGTCGACATCCACAACCCCACGCAGCGCGACGCCAGGTATCACGAGACGCCCTGGAGCGGCACCTCGCTGGGGGCCAACAAGGACGCGGGCAGGATCCGCTGGATCCTGCAGAACTCCTATCCGCAGGTGAACGACCTCGCCGTGCTCGCCGGCAAGGCGGGCGTCAGGGGCGGCCTCACCGAGCAGGACGCGGCGGCCGGCACCCAGGTGGCCGTCTGGCGCTACTCGGACGGTGTGGACGTCGACGCCGTCGACCCGCAGGCCGAGCAGCTCGCGGACTATCTGGAGAAGAACGCGCGGAGCGTGGCCGAGCCCCAGGCGTCGCTCACGCTCGACCCGCCTGCCGTCTCCGGCCTCCCCGGTGAGCGGCTCGGTCCGGTGACGGTGCACACCAACTCGGGCAGCGCGACGGTGACGCCCCCGGCGGACGCCGCCACCAGCGGGGTGCGGATCGTGGACAAGGACGGCGTGGCCGTCACCTCCGCCACGGACGGCAGCCAGGTGTTCTTCGAGGTGCCCGAGGACGCCGCGGCCGGGCAGGCGGAGCTGACCGTGCAGGCCTCGACGACAGTGCCGGTGGGGCGTGCCTTCGCCGCCGAGAGCCGCAGCCAGACGCAGATCCTGGCGGGCTCCAGCGAGTCGACCGTCTCGGCGACGGCGACCGCGACCTGGGCCAGGACGGGTGCGATACCCGCGCTGTCCGCAGCGGAGAACTGCGACAAGGGCGGCGTCGACATCACCGCGGCCAACGAGGGCACCGAGCCGTTCACCTTTGACCTGCTCGGCATCGAGTACAGCGTCCCGGCGGGCGAGTCGAAGACGGTGACGGTCCCGTTGCAGGAGGACCAGGCCTACGACTTCACCATCGAGGGGCCGGGGGGCTTCGAGAAGCGGTTCACCGGCGTGCTGGACTGCAAGACGCAGGTGAGCGAGGCCGACGAGGCGGGCAGCGCCACCCAGACCCTCAGCGAGCCGAGTCCCGCCACGGTCGGTACGGCGTCCGACGACACCAACCTCGCCGCCACAGGTGGCTCCACCGCGACCCCCCTGATCGCGGGCGTCGCCATCGGCCTGGTCCTGATCGGTGGCGCGGCGCTGGTCGTCGTACGCAAGAAGCAACAGCCGACGCGGGACTGAGACTCGGAGAAGCCAGACCAGGGGCCTGATCCACGCACGCGGACCAGGCCCCTGGCAGGTGGACCGTGTGGCACGGTCCGTTCTCCACCGGTAAGGAACGCGATTACCAGGCGCTGTTGTCGCAGCCCATGGTCGAGCCGATGTGGGTGTCCTGCGCGCCCGTGTGGCCCTCGCCGTTGAGCGCGTTGCCCAGCGCACCGTTGAGGATGCCGACCTGGCCCAGGACGTCGAGGTTCAGGTCGTGCGACTTGCAGTTGGAGCTCTGCAGGACGCTGGCCTTGTCCCCGCCATGGCCACCGTGACCGTCGGCGGTGGCCGTCCCGGCGCCCAGGAGCCCGGCGGTGCCGATGGCCGCGACCACGACGGCAGCCTTGCGAAGCTTGTGCATGTCATCTCCGAAGGAGTGAGGTGGGTGCGATCCGTGAGAGATCGACTTCGTACAGTTATGGGAGGCTAATGTGAAGAATTCCTATATGTCCTGATGGCGCGCCGGGAATCGCGCTCGCATCACGGAAGAGACGGAAAGAGTCCGGGCGGGCGGCCGGTCGGCGATGAGCGGTCGGCGGTGACCGCCAGTGATGGGCGGCCACGCCTCCCGATGGGGAACGGCCGCGGCTGCCAACAGTGAAACCCCAGGTCAGCGCCCCTCCCTCAAACGGGTTTCCCCCCAGGGGTGGCGATCCGGCAAGATGGGGTGTATCTGCCCACTGCCTGATTTCAAGCTGCCGGACGGTTTCTCTTGGCTGAGTACATCTACACCATGCGCAAGACGCGCAAGGCAATCGGCGACAAGGTCATCCTTGACGACGTCTCGCTGAACTTCCTGCCCGGCGCGAAGATCGGTGTGGTCGGCCCGAACGGTGCCGGTAAGTCGACCATTCTGAAGATCATGGCGGGGCTGGAGCAGCCGTCGAACGGCGATGCCTTCCTGTCGCCGGGGTACACCGTCGGCATCCTCCTGCAGGAGCCGCCGCTGAGCGAGGACAAGACCGTCCTGGAGAACGTCCAGGAGGGTGTCGCCGAGGTCAAGGGCAAGCTCGACCGGTTCAACGAGATCGCCGAGCTGATGGCGACCGACTACTCCGACGCGCTGCTCGACGAGATGGGCAAGCTTCAGGAGGAGCTCGACCACGCGAATGCGTGGGACCTCGACGCTCAGCTGGAGCAGGCCATGGACGCTCTCGGGTGCCCCCCGGGCGACTGGGCCGTCACCAATCTCTCCGGTGGTGAGAAGCGGCGCGTGGCGCTGTGCAAGCTGCTGCTGGAAGCCCCCGACCTGCTGCTTCTCGACGAGCCCACCAACCACCTCGACGCCGAGTCGGTGAACTGGCTGGAGCAGCACCTCGCCAAGTACGAGGGCACCATCGTGGCCGTGACCCACGACCGGTACTTCCTCGACAACGTCGCCGGCTGGATCTGCGAGGTCGACCGCGGCCGGCTGCACGGCTACGAGGGCAACTACTCCAAGTACCTGGAGACCAAGCAGACCCGTCTCAAGGTCGAGGGGCAGAAGGACGCCAAGCGCGCCAAGCGGCTCAAGGAAGAGCTGGAGTGGGTGCGGTCGAACGCCAAGGGGCGGCAGGCCAAGTCCAAGGCCCGTCTCGCTCGCTACGAGGAGATGGCCGCCGAGGCCGACAAGATGCGGAAGCTGGACTTCGAGGAGATCCAGATCCCGCCGGGCCCGCGGCTCGGCAACATCGTCGTCGAGGTCTCCAACCTCACCAAGGGCTTCGGCGACAAGGTCCTCATCGACGACCTCAGCTTCACCCTGCCGCGCAACGGCATCGTCGGCGTCATCGGCCCCAACGGCGCCGGCAAGACCACCCTCTTCAAGATGATCCAGGGTCTGGAGACCCCGGACTCCGGCGACATCAAGGTCGGCGAGACCGTCAAGATCTCGTATGTCGACCAGAGCCGCGCGAACATCGACCCGAAGAAGACCCTCTGGGCCGTCGTCAGCGACGAGCTCGACTACATCAACGTCGGTCAGGTCGAGATGCCCTCGCGGGCCTATGTCTCCGCCTTCGGCTTCAAGGGCCCCGACCAGCAGAAGCCGGCCGGTGTGCTCTCCGGTGGTGAGCGCAACCGTCTCAACCTGGCGCTGACCCTCAAGCAGGGCGGCAACCTGCTGCTCCTCGACGAGCCGACGAACGACCTCGACGTCGAGACCCTCGGCTCCCTGGAGAACGCGCTGCTGGAATTCCCGGGCGCGGCCGTGGTCGTCTCCCACGACCGGTGGTTCCTGGACCGAGTGGCCACGCACATCCTCGCCTACGAGGGCGAGTCCAAGTGGTTCTGGTTCGAGGGCAACTTCGAGTCCTACGAGAAGAACAAGATCGAGCGGCTCGGCCCGGACGCCGCCCGTCCGCACCGTGCCACCTACAAGAAGCTGACCCGGGGCTGATCGATCTTGCGCCACATCTACCGCTGCCCCCTGCGCTGGTCCGACATGGACGCGTACGGGCATGTCAACAACGCGGTCTTCGTCCGCTACCTGGAGGAAGCGCGTATCGACTTCCTGTTCCGTCCGGAGAAGGACTTCAAGCAGGGGTCGGTGGTGGCGCGCCACGAGATCGACTACAAGCGGCAGCTCGTCCACCGGCACCACCCGGTGGACATCGAGCTGTGGGTCAGTGAGATAAGGGCCGCGTCCTTCACCATCAGCTACGAGGTGAAGGACGACGACCTGGTCTACGTCCGTGCCTCGACGGTGGTCGTGCCGTTCGACTTCGAGGCGGAACGGCCGCGCCGGATCACCGCGGAGGAGAAGGAGTTCCTCCGGGAGTACATGGACGACGCGGCCGACGGAGCCGACGAGGAGGAGGCCGTCGCCGCATGACGGTGCTCCACCTCGCCGACGAGAGGGAGGCGGCGGATCTCGCGGCCTTCCTCTCCCGGCTGCTCCACTACGACCGCGGTGCCGCGGTGCGCCTCCAGGCGGCCGGCACCGCGCTCGCCGTCTTCGGGCGCCCGCCGTCCTTCGAGGTACTCGCGATCCGTGCCGTACGGCTCGGGAAGCCGTACGAGAACGGGCTCGACGTCACGCTGGACGTGACCGTCTCCGCGGGTGAACTCCTGGAGTCCGTCGACGAGTCGGCGTGCACGGCCGCCGTCCCGGCCGCTGTCACCGGGCCGCCGTGGGCGGGCGTGCTCCCGCCGCGCGGCGGCTGGCGGCGCGAGACCGGGCTGCCGGCGCCGGGCGAGCTGGGGGCGATGGTCGGCGCGGCGGTCGCCGAGTTCCGGTCCCGTACCCAGGAGTTGGCACCCGAGCTGCGTACCCGGGCCGAACTCGACCGGATCGGGCGCGAGATCTGGTCCCGGACGGTCGGGGACACCCGGCTCCCGGTCCGGGCCGTGCACGCCGCCCAGTCCTTGGGCTTCCTCCGCCCACGAGGCGACACGCACACCACCCCAGACACACGCACTACCCCAGACACACGCACTACCCCAGACACGCACACCACTGCCGACGAGGCGGCCCTCGGCCTCTTCTCGTCGGGCGCGTGGCTCAGACTGCGTACGCCCTACGGCTCGATCGCCGTACGCAGGGCGGGCCTCGGAGCGTTGGACGTCAGCGTCCGCTGACTCCCCGAAGCGGTGTGGCTCAGCCCGCCGTGTTCACCATGGACGCCGCCGCGTACGTGAGGTAGTTCCACAGCGTCCGCTCGTGCTCCTCGGACAGGCCGAGCTCGTCGACGGCGTCCCGCATGTGCTTCAGCCAGGCGTCGTGGGCCGCGCGGTCCACGGTGAACGGGGCGTGGCGCATCCGCAGGCGGGGGTGGCCGCGGTTCTCGCTGTACGTCGTCGGGCCGCCCCAGTACTGGATCAGGAACAGGGTGAGGCGCTCCGCGGCCGGGCCCAGGTCCTCCTCGGGGTACATGGGCTTGAGTATCGGGTCCTCGGCGACACCCTCGTAGAAACGGTCGACGAGACGGCGGAAGGTCTCCTCCCCGCCGACCTGCTCGTAGAAGGTCTGCTCCTGAAGCGTGCCGCGCCGAATCTCATTCACCCGTCCATGGTCTCAGACGCGGAGACGGAGGACTCCAGGCTTAGGACCAGCGCTCTGGATCATGCGAGGGGCGACAGGACGAGGAGGTTGAGGGGGCGAGCCGGCGGCTGTGTGCTCGCCTCCCGTCGCCTCCCGCAGGACAGTGGACGTATGAGCGCGCACGCTCTCGACCCTGACCTGGAGGACCTCGCCGCCTCGGCGCGGGCCGCGCTGGTGCGTGAGATCGACCTGGGCGGGGCCTGGGCCGACGACCCCGTGTGGCGGGACGCCTTCGCCGCCGTGCCACGGCATCTGTTCGTGCCGTACTACTACGTGGGCGTCGCCGGCGGCTACGAGCGGCGCTGGGGCCAGAGCCCCGACCCGGTCGGGCGCGAGCGATGGGTGCGCGGCGCGTACGCGGACACCCCGCTGGCCACCCGGCTGCGCGACGGTGAGCTGCTCTCTTCCAGCAGCCAGCCGTCCCTGATGGCGATGATGCTGGTGGCGCTGGAGGTGGCGGACGGCAACAGGGTGCTGGAGATCGGCGCCGGCACGGGCTACAACGCCGCCCTGCTCGCCCACCGGCTCGGCGACGACGACCTCGTCACCACCGTCGACCTGGAGCCGGAGATCACCGAGTCGGCCCGGCAGCACCTGGCGGCGGCCGGATACCACCCCGTCGTCCTCACGGGCGACGGCGCACGCGGTGTGCCCGAGCGCGCCCCCTTCGACCGCGTCATCGCCACCTGCGCCCTGCCGTCGATCCCACGCGCCTGGCTCGCCCAGTGCCGCCCCGGCGCCCGCATCCTGACGCCGCTCGCCACCGGCCTGGTCGCCCTCGCCGTACGTGACGCCGAGCACGCCGAAGGGCGTTTCCTGCACACGCCCGCCTACTTCGTGCCGCTGCGCGGCGGAACCCGGTCCGAACCGGAGCCCGTGCAGGTGGGCGGAGTGCCGCGCCGGGCCAGGGAGCACGAGCTGTTCCGCTTCCTGCTGGCCCTGACCCGCGGCACCCTCGACCCACAGGAGGCCTACGCGCTGTGGGAGCGCGAGGGGCAGCCGCAGCGGGAGCGGTACGGGATCACGGTCAGCGGCGAGCACGAGTGGGCGTGGCTGGACGACCCCGAGGGGCCGTACGCCTGGCCACTGCCGGGCTGAGACGCCGGGAGGGGGCGGTCGTACGGCACTTTCTCGCCGTACGACCGCCCCCTCCCGGTGTGGAGAGATCCGGAGATCTAGCCGCGCCGGATCGTGATCGTCGTCCAGGCGCCCACGTGCACCCGGTCGCCGTCCTGCAGCGGTACCGGCACGAACGGCTGGATCGGTTCCTCGGAGCCGTTCACCGTGGTGCCGTTCGTCGAGTTCTGGTCGACGACCGCCCAGGTGCCGTCCGGCTGCTGGACCAGCACCGCGTGCTGGTGCGAGACGCCCGGGTCCTCCGGCGGCACCGACAGGTCGATGTCGGGGGTGTCGCCGGTGGAGTGGCGGCGGCGGCCGATGGTGACCTGGTTGCCGGTGAGCGCACGCTGCTGCTCGGGCGAGTACGCGGGCAGGTTGAGCCCCGCGGCCTCGGGGCCGGAGCGCTGCATCATCGCCATGAAGTACTCGCGGTCCGGCCCGATGGTCGCCGTCCAGTTCAGCGGCTGTTGCTGCTGCGGGAAGGCGGGGGCGGGCGGGGGCGGGGCCTGCGTGGCGCCGGGCTGCGGGTAGCCGTAACCGCCCTGAGCCTGGCCACCGGGTGCACCGGGACCGCCCGGGGCGCCGGGACCGGACGGCGGCGAGATCACCCAGTCGTCGTCACCGCCGCCGAAGGACGGGCCGCCCTGCTGCGGACGGTTCGTCTCCTGCGGGAAGGCGGGCGGGGCCGGCGGGCCGCCCGGTGCGCCCTGCATGAAGCCCTGCGGAAGGCCGCCGGTGGCACCGGGGCCGCCGGGGGGCGTGGGGCCGGGCGGCGGCGGAACCGGCCGCGAGGGATCGCCGCCGAAGCCGCCGGGGCCGTTGCCACCAGGGTTGGGGTTGCCCGGACCGCCGGGGCCGGGGCCGAAGCCTCCCGGGCCGCCGGGGCCGCCGGAGTTCGGGTTGCCCGGGCCGGGGCCGAAGCCGCCCGGTCCGCCCGGCCCACCCGGTCCGCCGTGGCCTCCCGGCCCCTGAGGCTCCCCGCCGAACGGCGGGATCGGCTCGGCCGGGCGGTTCACCTGTGACGGACGCGAGCTCTGGTAGTCGTACGAGTCACCGCCGCCGTACGACGGTCCTGGACCCGGCGGCTGCTGGAACGGGCCACCCGGGCCGGGGCCCGGCGCCGGCTGGCGCGGGGCGGCGGGGGTGTACGACGTCGCCGTGTTGGTGAGGAAGTTCCACCGGCACTCCTCGCAGAACGGCGCACCGCCCTCACGCGGCGTACGGCACTGCGGGCAGAGCTCCGGCTCCCGGGCGGCGGGCGCGGGCGGCGGGCCGCCCGGCTGGCCGGCGTTCGGGCCACCGAACGGACCGCCGGGGCCGGGACCCGGACCGGGGCCACCGGGGCCACCGGGCGGCGGGAAGCCGTAGCCGCCGCCGGGCGGGGGCGGTGGGGGAGGGGGCGGAGGAACGGCACCGGCCATGCGGTGACCGCAGACCTCGCACCAGTCGTCGGAACCCGACTGGTGTCCGTTCGGGCAGGTCGGCATGTCGGCGCTTCCCCCTCTCCTTTCCGGCCGCTTCGACCGGATTTCTCCAACCCCAAGGGGTCAGGCTCGCTGCTTTTCAGGGTCCTGCTAGTGCACTACTGGGGTACTGCTGGGGCACTACTCGGTCACTTCTTTACACGAACAGTCTTTGTCGACCGTGTCTCGAGAGTCATCTCGTCGGCCTCCGCGACCTTCGCCTTCAGTCGCACAGTACCCGCCGCGGCATCGACCACGTCCACCACCTTCGCAAGGAGTTTCGCCGTATCCGCGTTTCCGGAGGCGCTGGCGAGCTGAACCGCCCGGCCCAGTTTGGCCGTGGCTCCATCCATATCGCCTGACTTGCGAAGATCGAGGCCCTGTTGAATGGCTTGTGCCAGTTCGGCCTGGCCGGTGTAGTGGGCGACCTGTGGGTTGATCGAGGTCGAGGCGACCATGTCGTCGGTCCATACGGCCCGTACGAGCCCCTGGGCGCCGAGGTTCTGGGCGGTGCCGTCGGGCTGCGGAATGACCAGGGAGACCCGGGCGGCGAGCATCTCCTGGCCGAGGTTCGCGGCGGGCACCTCGACGCAGACGTGGTAGTCACGGGACTCATCTCCCCAGGAGCCCGTGGGGTAGTCCCCGGCGCGGGGGCCGGCTTCGGTGCGGCGCTCGGTCAACTCCTCGACCGTGGGCGCGACCTGCTTGACGAACTTGATGGTGGTGCCGACCGGCGTCCACACCCGCAGGGCGACGTCCGCGACCTCCTTGCCCATCGCCGTCTCCATCATCTGCGTGAAGTCGGCGGCGAGACCGGCCGGGTCGGCGACGATGTCGGCGCTGCCGAGCAGGGCCGAGGCGATTGCTGTGACTTCTTTCACTTCCCAGTCGGTACCCACGCCGCGGGCGTCGCATGTGAAGCGTCCGGCGCAGGCGTCGAGCGCGGCCCGGAGGTCCTCCGGCGACTCGTGCTCGTTGCGGCCGTCGGTGAGCAGGATGCCGTGCCGGATCGCGACGTCGTCCGAGGACAGCAGGCGGTCGGCGAGGCGCAGCCAGGTGCCGATGGCCGTGCCGCCGCCCGCGCTGAGCCGGCGCAGTGCCTGCTTGGCCTGGTCGCGGGTGGTGGCGTCGGCCACGGCCAGGCGGCCGCCGCCCGGATAGACCTCCTTGGCCACATGCGTGCCGCCGACCACCGCGAAGTGCACGCCGTCGCGCAGGGTGTCGATCGCGGCGGCCGTGGCGTCGCGGGCGTTGCGCATCTTGGTCGGCGGGTAGTCCATCGAGCCCGAGCAGTCGACCATGATCGCCACGGCCGCGGACGGGCCCTGGCCCGGCGAGTAGAGGTGGGGCGCGGCGACCGCGCTGCCGACCGTGCCGCCGCCGGTCGCGGTCACCGTGACGATCGCGTTGACCTCGCGACCGCCCTCCGGCAGGTACTCGTTCTGGTACACGTCCACCGAGAACTGTGGCACGTTCGATTTCGAGAAATTGGCCATGCGTTCTCAAATCCCCCTAAAACACCCCGTGGTGGGGCAACGGCTGTCGACGGACCGGTCCCCTCCGGTCCGTTGAGGCCGTCCCCGCGGCGCGGCCTCAGGCCGATCCTGCCCCCATCGGCGGTGCAGGGAACGGCAGGACGGCCACTGTTACGTTGTCGTGGCCCCCGCCGTCGAGCGCGTGACCGACGAGGACCTGCGCGCTGTGCAGGGGCCGCGCGGCGGCGTCGAGGGGCACCACGTCGGCCATGTCCTCGGCCGCCTCCGCGTAGTTCCACAGCCCGTCCGTGCACACCACCACTACACCCGGCCGGTCCGGCTTGAAGGAAGCGGTGTGCGGCTCCAGTTCGTAGGCGTCCGCGCCGAGCCAGCCCGTGATGGCGTGGGCGCGCTCGTCGGCGTACGCCTCGGCCTCGTTCATCAGACCCGCGGCGACCATCTGCGCCGCCCAGGAGTCGTCCTCGGTGAGCCGGGCCGGGGGAGAGCTCCGGTCCACCGGGACCCAGTAGGCGCGGCTGTCGCCGACCCAGCCGACGACCAGCAGCCCCGCGGTGACCACGGCGCCGACGAAGGTACAGGCCGGGGCGTTCTGGTGGGGGCCCTGCTCGCGGGCCGTGGCCGGCTCGCCCGCCAGGGCGTTGACCGCGTTCGAGGCGGCGATGATCGCGTCGTGCATGGCCTGCTGCGGGTGCGCGCCGCGCGGCAGGGCGGCCAGCAGCGACTCGCTCGCGGCCCGGGAGGCGGCCATCGAGGCGTCGTCGGGGCGGGTCGCCGAGGACACGCCGTCGCAGACGATCGCCAGCACCGCGGGCCGGCCGTCGGGCAGCGTGCCGCTCCCGACGGCGAAAGCGTCCTCGTTGCGGTGGTGGCGCAGGCCGCGGTCGCTGACGGCGGCGACCGGACCGGCGTCCAGCTCCATGTGGTCGCGCTCGCGCGGCTGGGCGTGCCCGCAGTTCTCGCAGTACCCGTCGTGGTCGACACGGCCCGCACGGCACGCGACGCACACCTTGGTGCCCTCGGGCGGGGTCGGCGGGGCGGAGGCCACGCGCGGGTCGGGCGCCTGCAGGGTGTACTCGTCGGGCAGCGCGTACTCGTCCGGCTGCGGCGGATGGTCGAAGCGGACGCCGGAGGCCGGGGAGTCCGGGGAGCCGGCCGGAGCGGGGGGCGGCGGTGACTGCGGGAGCGGCGGTGTGCCCGGGGGCAGGTCGTGGCCGCCGGAGTCGGTGCTCTGGAGGTCCGTCGGCCGATGGGCGGCCGCCGGGGTGCCGGAGCCGTCCGGTGCGGGGGCGACGGGCCAGCCCATGCCGGGCACGCCAGGGGGCGGCGGTGAGCCGTTCATGGCGATGGTCGGGTTGTCGTCCGGCCGTACGGGCACGGCGGACAGGTCGTATCCGCACGCACCGCAGAAACGGTCACCCGACTCGAGCGGCCATTCGCAGCTCGGGCAGGCGGACAGCTGGGGCATCTGCGACATCAACTACACCCACGTCCGGGGGCGGTAACGGTTGGCACGTTCCACCAGGTCGATCCTTTCCTCGCCGCCCCGCGCGAGCCGGGCCAGCGTGCGGTACGAGCGCTCCAGACCGAAGCGCAGTCCCCGCTCGTCCAGGCCGCTGCCGAGCAGCGTCCGTCCTCCGGCGGCGGAAGGGGCGGAACCCTGGCCACCGGAGAGTATCCAGTCCAGCGCGCAGCCGAGGACTTCCGCCGACAACTGCTCCCGGCGCGCCGGGTCCAGACCGTACGCGTCCAGCGCTTCGACCTGGCCCGCGGCGGCGGTCAGGTCGTCCAGGAACGGTACGTCACCGGCGGCCGCCGTGCGTTGACGCAGCCGGGCGCGGACGGCCGCCACCCGGGCGGCCGTGTAGTGAATGGAGCTTTCCGGCACCGACTCCAGGGTCCGTACGGCACTGCGGCGGTCGCCGGTCGCGAGCTGGACGCGGGCCAGTCCGAAGGCGGTGCTCACATAGCTGGGGTCGGTGGCCCACACGAGCCGGTAGTACTCGGCGGCGTTGTCCAACTGGCCCAGCACCTCCGCGCACAGGCCGAGGGCCAGCTTGGGGGCGGGCTCGCCGGGGAAGGCGTCGTAGATCGCGTCGAAGGCGAGCGCGGCGCCCTCGTGGTCGCCGGTGACCAGCGCGGCCACGCCGCGGTACCAGACGACCCGCCAGTCGTCGGGCCGTTCGTCCTCCAGCTTCAGCAGCGCCTCGTGCGCGGTGCCGGTGTCGCCGTTCTCCAGCCAGGCCCGCACCTGCCTGAGCCGTGTCTCGGTCGACGGCGCCGGTGCGGCGGCCAGGGCGCCGAGCAGCTCGGCCGGCGCGGTCGTCATCAGCCCGGCGAGGAAACCGGCGTTGGGGTCGGCGGGGTCGACGTGCGGAACCGGAAGGGCGAGGGCGGCGGCGGGGGCGTTGACGCCCTTGACGATGCCGGGGATGCCGGCGGCGCCTACGGCACCGGCGGCGGTGGGGGCGGAGCCGACGGCGAGGGCGGGCGGGCCGGCCGAGGCGAGCGCGGGCCCCTTCTCGGTGCGCACGACCCGCGCGCCCAGCCGAGACACCTCCCCGTCCAGTTTCGGGAACAACTCCGTGTCCGTGACACGCACTTCGGGGCCGAACAGCGTCGACAGCGCCGGCCTCGCGCGCCCCGTCTGCAGGGAGACGACCTCGCGCAGGACGCCCGTCAGCTGCTCCGTCATCTCCTGGGCGGAGGCGAAGCGGCGGGCCGGGTCCGGGTCGGTGGCGCGGACCAGAAGGCGGTAGAAGGACTCGTACTGGCGGAAGACCTCGATGTTGTCCGGGTCGGGGAGGGAGTCGACGTAGACGTTCGTGTAGCCCTGGAAGTCGAAGGTCAGGACGGCGAGCGTGCGGGCGACGGTGTAGAGGTCGGACGCCACCGACGGGCCGACGTCCGCGACCTCCGGTGCCTGGTAGCCCACCGTGCCGTAGATGGCCGACTCCTCGTCGTCCATCCTGCGCACCGCACCCATGTCGATCAGCTTGAGCTGGTCCTCGGTCTGGATGGCGTTGTCGACCTTGAAGTCGCAGTACAGCAGGTTGCGGCTGTGCAGGTGGCCGAGGGCCTCCAGCGCCTCGATGCCGTACGCGCACGCCTGCTCGACGGGGAGCGGGTCGCGCTTGCCGCCGGGCGAACGGCGGCCGTTGGCGATCTCCTTCAGCGACTTGCCGCCGACGTACTCCATGACGATGTAGCCGTCGAGCGAGCCCGTGCGCTGGTCGAGGTGCTCGACGAAGTTGTAGATCCGCACGATGTTGGCGTGCTCGATCTCCGCGAGGAAGCGCCGCTCGGAGATCGCCGCCGCCATCGCGTCCTGGTCGCCGGTGTCGAGCAGGCCCTTGAGCACCACCCAGCGGTCGGACACCGCCCGGTCCACGGCGAGATAGATCCAGCCGAGGCCGCCGTGCGCCAGACAGCCCACGACCTCGTACTGGCCGTGCACGATGTCGCCGGCCTTCAGCTTCGGGACGAAGGAGTACGGGTGGCCGCACTTGGTGCAGAACCCCTCCGTACGGCCCGGGCGCTCGCCGCGCGCCCGGCCGACGGGTGCGCCGCAGTCCGAACGGGAGCAGAACCGCTTGCGCTCGGGCACCTCCGGGTTCTCCAGCACCATCGCGCGCGGGTCGGGGCGCGGCACGTCCGGGACCTGGACCAGGCCGACGCCGAGCCGGCCGCGGCCGCTGGAGCCGGCCGTCGAGCCGGAGCTGCGCACCGACACCGAGCGGCCCGTGGAACGGCCCGACAGGGCGCGTGACAGCCGCCCCGACACCGAGCGCCGGGACTTCGACGACTGCGACGACGTACGGGAACTGCCGCGGCTGGTCGAGCGGGAGCTGCCGCTGCCCGCCGAGCCGCGTGAGCCCTTGCCGCCGCTCGTCACGCCCGTGGGCGGCGAGCCGACCATGCCGGTCGCCGAGACGACCGGGGCCAGGCCGCAGGTGTCGCAGTACAGCTCACCGCCGCCCACGTCCTCGTACGACCCGTCACAGTCCGGACGTTGGCAGCTCTGCTGTGCCTGACTCATGACGACGACTCCCCCCTGTCTCTCATGCTCCCGGCCCCCCGCGGTCCTGGGGGCCGCGCGGACCCGGCACGCGTGGGCCGCCGAGCAGTTCGGCGGCGGCGTGCTGGTAGCGCAGGACCGCCTGCTCGGCGACGCGCAGGTCGCAGGGCGCGCTCCACAGCATCCGGCGCGCCGCGTCGTACCGCTCGATGAGGAACGGGTCCTCCGCGAGCCCGTGCCGGGCCACCTTCGCCTTGTACGCGTCGAGGCGGCCGCGCAGCTCGGCGCGGACCGCCAGGGGTGCGGTGACCGCGGTCAACGACTCGCGGGCGCGCAGCAGTTCGTCCTCCGCCTTCTGCTCCAGGGACTCCAGAAGCGGTGACAGGCGGTGCCACTGGGCGTGTCTGCGGTACTCGGCGGCCGTCGCCAGCTGCTCCTGAAGCACCGTCGGCGGGCCGCTGACGACGGGCACCTCCGTCGCGGCGATCTTCGCGAGGACCTCGCCGCGCGCGGTGCGGGCCTCGGCGAGCGTACGGTCCGCGCGGGACAGCACGTCACGCAGCTTGACCAGGCGCTGCTCGGCGTCCTGACGGACCGTCAGTACGGCGTCAATCTCACGGCGTACGTCCTCCAGGGCCCGCGCCTCACGGTCGTAGACCGTGGTGTCCGGCCGTCCGCCGCCCGGCGCCGAACTCCCCTGTGTGGGAACCCAGTACGCGAGCGGGTCGGACACCACCTGGGCGCGCAGGTTGGTGAGCGTGCGGGTGATGCGCTCCAGGTCGTCGCCGGCCGGGTGCTCGCCGGGGCGTACGCCGACGGAGTGCGCGAGCCGGCGGGTGCGCTGGAGTTCCGCGGCCAGTAAATCGATACGGGCGGGCAGCGCGGACCACACCGCGTCGGCGGCGACGACCATGTCCAGCGACGTCGCGTACAGCTCGTTCATCCGGTCGACCAGGGTGACGAGCGTGAACTGCTCGCTGAGCTTGCTGGAACCGCCCTGCAGCGTCGGTGCGTTGGCCGTGGCGGTCGCCGAGCCGGCTACGGTCACCGACTCGCCGCGCAGCAGTTCCGTCAGCTCCACCAGGTCGTCGCGGCTGGACCAGCGGCGGCGGGAGCGGATCTCGCGGGCCGAGCGCAACGCGTCCGTGTACGCGTCGAAGTACGCCCACAGCAGCGTGATCGACGCCTCCGCGGTCGTCCAGCGCTCCCTGGTGACGCCCGTGAGCTCGGCGCCTTCGAGGAGTCTGCGGCCCGCGTGGTCCTGCAGGGCGAGAAGCGAGGTCTCGATCGCCTCGTGCTCCTGGCCGAGCCGCGCCAGCGCACGGTCCACCTCGTCCCGGTCCATCACCGGCCCGGCGGGGTCCGTGACGCCCATCGATCACCTCTCGCTGAGTCGTGTTACGTGAGTTCTTCTCGTGCTGTCGGGCCGTCGGTCGTCCGTCAGTTGATGGTCGGTCACTTGTAGCGGGCCCCGGGAGGGGTGGCCGACGCCGACTTCTTGTCGCCCTGGTCCATGGTCGGATGCAGCCACTTCTCGTACGAGTCCCTCCAACCGCCGTCCTCGATGTAGTTCTCCAGGGTCCGGTTGACCTGGCGTACCAGATCGTCGGAGCCCCGCTTCATCGCCACGCCGTAGTACTCGTCCGTGAACAGACCGCCCTTGAGCTCCACCGCCGGGTCCTGCGCGGCCTGGCTGGCCGCGAGGGCGCCGTCCGTCACGACCGCGTCGACATCGCCGAGCTGCAACTTCACCAGGCAGTCGAGCTGGTTGGGGACGGTGGTCCCGATGTCGGTGGAGCCGGGGAGGTCGCCGTTCTTCCTGCCCTCTTCCAGGTTGTCGTACGCGGTGGAGCCCTGCGCCGAGCACACCTTCTTGTCGGCCAGGGTCTTGTTGTAGCCGGTGATCGTCGAGGTCTTGGGGGCCAGGACCTGCTGGCCGGTGACGAAGTACGGGGCGGAGAAGGCGACTTCCTTGATGCGGTCGCAGTTGATCGTCATGGTGCGGACCACCATGTCGACCTCGCCCTTCTGGATCGCCTCGATACGGCGGCTGGTCGGGATGGCCTTGAACCGCACCGCGTCGCGGTCGCCGAGTATGTCCTCGGCGATGCGGTGGACCAGGTCGATGTCGAACCCCTCCAGCTCGCCGGACGGGTTGTTCGGGTCGAGGTAGCCCCAGCGGTAGCTGTTGGTGTCGACGCCGACGATCAGGCGGCGGTCCTTGCGGGCCTTGATGGCGTCGACGGTCGGGGTGTCGCCGCCGCCGGACGGGGAGAGGCTCTGGTCCTGCGGGTTCTCGCAGTCGTCCGCCTTCGCCTGGGTGACCTGGGTGACCCGGGCGACGCCTTGGCCGGCGGTGGCCGTGCCGCGGTGGTGGCCCGGTGGCTGGGTGAGGGGCAGCAGCAGCGCGAAGGCCACCGCCAGGGCGCAGACGGTCGCCATGGCGCCCACGCCGCCCCAGCCGCGCAGGCCGGCCCGCAGCCGCCGCCAGCCGGCCGCGCCGCGGAGTCGGGGCGAGCGATCGTGTGCGGGCGCCGGCGGGTGCGAGGTCGTCGTCTCGCGTGCGGGCGGCGTCTCGTGTGAGGTCGTACTCTCGCGTGCGTTCATCGTCCTGCCCCCTCTCACCGGTACTCCGACAGCCTGCGGCCGATGCCGAGGACCGCGCCGGCCGCGCCCAGGACCGCGAGGACCGCGGCGCCGGTCGGGAGGCCGGTCAGCGAGCCACGGCCGTCGTTCGCGGCCTGCTTGAACTCGTTCTGCTCGTGCGTGAGCGCCGTCGCCAGGGCCTTGTCCACGTTGTCGAAGCACACGCTCGTCGGCTCCTTCGCGGCGCCGATCACACGGTCGCGGGCCGCCTGGTAGTCGCCGGAGTTGTTGTCGTCGCGGGCGATGCCGTGGCGGTCCTTCCAGACCTTCATGAAGCCGTTCGCGTCCTGTACGGGCTTCTTGCCCGCCGAGTCGTCCGCGAGTTCCCCGGCTCGGTCCAGGGCCTTGCCCAGCTGGTCGATCTGCTGGTCGTAGCCCCATTCGTACGCGTCCACGACCCTGTCGTCGGCGAGCGTCTTGGTGTCCGCGCCGCGGCGGACCAGGGTCAGGTTCTCGTCGCTGCGGGCGGTCAGTGAGGCGATGCGGGCCTGGTGCAGTACGTCCAGGGAGCGGACGCCGTGGTCGTAGGAGTCGTTCAGGCCCGCGCGGGCGACGGTGTGGGAGACGGTGAGCCAGAGCAGGACGACCACGGAGGCGGCCGTGGCGGTGACCAGGCCGTGGTTCAGGACCCTGTTCGTGCGCTGGTAGTTGCGGCGCTGGGCCCAGGCCAGGGCGGCCAGGGCGGCGATGCCGAGGCCGGCGGCCGCCCAGGGGAAGGACTTCGCGTCCGCGTAGTCGTCGCGCAGGCGCTGGTTCTCCGTCTGGTAGAGCTTCTCCGCCTTGGGCAGCATGTTCTGCTGCATCATCTCGTTCGCCGCGCGCAGGTAGGCGCCGCCGACGGGGTAGCCCTGGCGGTTGTTGGCCCTGGCCGTCTCGACGAGCCCCTTGTACTCCGGGAGCAGTCTGCTCAGGTCCGCGATGGTCTTCGCCGAGGCGGAGCCCGGTTCGGAGTTGGCGGCGGCCTTGACGAGCTTGGCGGCGGCCGTACGGATGTCCCTCTCGTATCCCTCGCGCATGGCCGGCTTCTCCTGGAGGCCGGCCAGGTAGCCGCTGGCGGCGGCGGTGTTGGCGTCGGCGAGGGAGCGGTAGATGTCGGCCGCGTCGGAGCTGAGGGGCTGGCTGCGGTTGACGACGTCGTCCGCGGCGGAGGACCTGTCGGTCATCTGCCAGGCCGTTACGGCGCCGAACGCGACGACCAGGGCGGCGAGGAGGGCGCCGATGATGCGAAGGCGGCCGGGTTCGGTGGTGGCGGCCGCGCGAAGCTGGTCGAAGCCCTCGGCGAAGGCGGTGCGGCGGGGTTCCGTGGGGGGTGGGGGGGTTCGGGGGGGGGGGGGGGGGGGGGGGGGGGGGGGCGAACCGGGTGGCCGTTGGCGGTGGGTACGGGCTGTGGCGGAACCGACGGCATGGTGGGTGCGCTGCTGTTCGGCGTCTGTGTCACTGTTGACCTCCCCCGTGGTCATCCGTCGCCGCAAGTATCGCTGCCGGGACTGACATCCGCACCGGCCTTCGCTGGATCTTGATCGGATCGCAGCGCGGATCCCGAAATTCCGGCATACCGAAAC
Source organism: Streptomyces viridochromogenes (assembly GCF_001270495.1). Classification (GTDB taxonomy): domain Bacteria; phylum Actinomycetota; class Actinomycetes; order Streptomycetales; family Streptomycetaceae; genus Streptomyces; species Streptomyces viridochromogenes_A. Next base: position 5,674 of record NZ_LGUR01000173.1, on the reverse strand, counting down.
ACGTTTCGCACGAGCCCCCTGCCCATGAATACGCCGGGGGAATCTGTTCGGTTCCAGGTTCGAGGGTGGGTGCGGTCGCGGGTCGCGGCCGAGGCCCTTCGGGCCGATGGGGGCCCAGGGGGCGGGGAGCCCCCTGGTGGGGTCGCTGTTCACGGCTCGAAGTGTCGGCGGAGCCGGGCGTGCACCTCCTCCGGCGCTCCCGCCGCGTCCAGCCCCAACAGCGCCGCCCCCAGCACCGGACTCGCCGCGACCACGCCCGGTACCGCCCTGGGAGCGCGGGAGGCGAGCAAGTCGCGGATACCGTCGATCAGTTGGGGGTGCCGGGCCGCCAGGACGCCTCCGCCCAGCAGCACCGGTGCTTCTTCCTCCAGCAGGTCCAGCCGGGTCAGAGCCACCGTCGCCATCGTGACCACTTCGTCGGCCAGGCGGTCGACGATGCCGCGGGCGATCGGATCGCCGGAGGCTGCCGTGGTGAAGAGGACCGGGGTCAGTTCGTGGCGGCGGGTCGGGGCGATGTGTTCGAGGTGCAGGGCCTCGATCAGGGCGTACATGGTGGGGAGGCCGAAGTGGGCGGGGAGGGTGTGCGTCAGTGTCGTGGGCGCTCCGCGGCCGTCCTCAGCGCGTGCCGCGTGCCACAGCGCCTCCTCCGCCAGGCCCCAGCCGCCGCCCCAGTCGCCGGAGATGCGGCCCAGCGCGGGGAAACGGGCCGTACGGCCGTCGGGGCGCATGCCCACGCAGTTGATGCCGGCGCCGCAGACGACGGCCACCCCGCGGGGTTCCGTCACGCCCGCGCGCAGGATCGCGAAGGTGTCGTTGCGGACCTCGACGGTCGTGCCCCACGCGCGTGTGTGCAGGGCCGTCGCCAGTTGTTCCTCCTCCACGGGGAAGTCGGCGTTCGCCAGGCAGGCCGAGACGTGGTCGGCCGATGTCACGCCGGCCGCGGTGAACGCCTGCTTCACCGTTTCGGCGAGGCCGTCGACCGCCGGCCCGACGCCCACCGCCGGTGGCCGGAACCCGCCGCCGCGGGCCGTGGCCAGGACGGTTCCGTCGGGTGCCACGACTGCCACGTCGGTCTTGCTGTTGCCCGCGTCTACGGCGAGGACACGTGCGGTCATGCCCACGCGAGGTGCTCCCGGTTGTGTGCGATCAGTCGGTCGGTGAGGGTGTCGGCGTACTCGTACTGGCCGACCAGCGGGTGGCAGAGGAGGGCCTTGAAGACGCGGTCGCGGCCGCCGTGCAGGGCCGCTCGCAGGGCCAGGTCCTCGTAGGCCGTCACCTGGGCCATGAGGCCCGCGTAGAGGGGGTCGACGGGTGGTACGGGGAGGGGGGTCGCGCCCTTCGCCCCCACTGATGCCTGTACTTCGATCACAGCGTCGTCGGGGAGGAAGGGGAGCGTGCCGTTGTTGTGGGTGTTCACCACCTGGTACGGGCTGCCCGCCCCGCCCAGCAGCGCCGCCGCCAGGTCCACGGCCGCCTCCGAGTAGTAGGCGCCGCCCCGCTTGGCCAGCAGGTCCGGCTTCTCGTCCAGGGACGGGTCGGCGTACAGGGTCAGCAACTGGCGTTCCATTTCGGCCACTTCCGCGGCCCTGGAGGGCTTTGTTCGCAGCTCCCGTACCACTTCGTCGTGGGCGTAGTAGTAGCGCAGGTAGTACGACGGGACCACGGCGAGGCGGTTCAGGAGGGCGCGGGGGAGGTGCAGGTCGGCGGCGATCGTGTCGCCGTGGTCGGTCAGGAGTTTCGGCAGGATGTTCTCGCCCTCGGGGCCGCCCAGGCGTACGCCGGTCTCCCAGGTGAGGTGGTTGAGGCCCACGTGGTCGAGGTGGATCTCGGAGGCGGGGACGTCGAGCAGCGTCGCGAACTTGCGTTGGAAGCCGATCGCCACGTTGCACAGGCCGACCGCCTTGTGGCCCTCCTGGAGCAGGGCCCGGGTCACGATGCCGACCGGGTTGGTGAAGTCGATGATCCAGGCGGTGGGGTTGGTGCGGCGGACCCGGTCCGCGATGTCGAGGACGACGGGGACGGTGCGCAGGGCCTTCGCCAGGCCGCCGGCGCCCGTCGTCTCCTGGCCGACGCAGCCGCATTCCAGGGGCCAGGTCTCGTCCTGCTCGCGGGCCGCCTGGCCGCCGACGCGGAGTTGGAGGAGGACGGCGTCGGCGCCGTCCACTGCCGCGTCCAGGTCGGTGGTGGTGATGATCCTGCCGTTGTGGGCCTGGCGGGTGAAGATGCGGCGGGCCAGGGCGCCGATCAGTTCCAGGCGGTCCGTCGCGGGGTCGGTGAGGACCAGTTCCTCTATGGGGAGGGTGTCGCGGAGGCGGGCGAAGCCGTCGATGAGTTCGGGGGTGTAGGTCGAGCCTCCGCCGACCACGGTGAGTTTCATGCCATCAACCCTTTACTCCGGTGAGTGTGACTCCCTCTACGAACGCCTTCTGGGCGAAGAAGAACACGAGGATCACGGGGGCCATCACGAGGACCGTGGCGGCCATGGTGAGGTTCCAGTCGGTGTGGTGGGCGCCCTTGAAGGACTCCAGGCCGTAGGAGAGCGTCCAGGCGCCCGGGTTCTCGGACGCGTAGATCTGGGGACCGAAATAGTCGTTCCACGCGTAGAAGAACTGGAAGAGGGCCACCGCGGCTATTCCCGGTTTTGCCATGGGGAGGACGACGCGGATGAGTGTGCGGAATTCGCCGCAGCCGTCCACCCTCGCCGCGTCCAGGTACTCGTTCGGGATCGTCATCAGGAACTGGCGCAGGAGGAAGATCGAGAACGCGTCCCCGAACGCCATGGGGATGATCAGCGGCCACAGGGTGCCCGAGAGGTCCAGCTGCTTCGCCCAGAACAGGTACATCGGGATGATGATGACCTGGGGCGGCAGCATCATCATCGAGATGACCAGCATCAGCGACAGGTTCCGGCCACGGAAGCGGAACTTGGCGAGCGCGTACGCCACGGGGACGGAGGACACCACAGTGAGAAGCGTGCCCAGGCCCGCGTAGATCAGGGTGTTCTTCCACCAGGTCAGGAAGCCGGGGGTATCGAAGACCTTGGTGTAGTTGCTCCATTCCCAGGTGTCCGGGACCAGGTCGCGGGTGAGCGCCTGCTGGTCGCTCATCAGCGAGGTCAGGACGACGAACACGAAGGGCAGGGTGAAGAAGAGCGCGGCCGCGACGCCGAGGGAGTGGATCGCTATCCATTCCAGGAGCGCCCTGCGTCGGGCCGTGCGCTCGGCGGTGGTCGGGGCGTCCAACTCCACTGGCTTGTCCAGTACTTGGGTCATGGTCAGTCACCTGCCTGGATCAGTCCGCCCCGGCGCCGCATCAGCAGCGCGGTGAACGCCATGGCGAGGGCGAAGAGTACGAGCGCGACCACACAGGCCGAGCCGTAGTCGAAGCGCTGGAAGCCGAGGTTGTAGACGAGCTGAGGGAGGGTGAGTGTCGACTTGTCCGGGTAGCCCGGCTCGAACTGCTGGCCGGAGCCGCCGATGATGCCGGAGGCGACCTTCCCGGCCACCAGGGGCTGGGTGTAGTACTGCATCGTCTGGATCACGCCCGTGACGACGGCGAACATCACGATCGGCGAGATGTTCGGGAGCGTCACGAAGCGGAACCGCTGCCAGGCCGACGTACCGTCCAGCTCCGCGGCCTCGTACTGCTCCTTCGGTACGTCGAGCAGCGCGGCCATGAAGATGACCATGAGGTCGCCCACGCCCCACAGCGCGAGTGCCGTGAGGGCTGGCTTGGACCAGGTGGGGTCCGTGAACCAGCCGGGGGTCGGCAGGCCCAGGCCGTCGAGCACCGAATTCACCGGGCCGGTGCCGGGGTTGAGCAGGAAGACGAAGGCCAGGGTGGCGGCGACCGGGGGAGCCAGGTACGGGAGGTAGAAGAGGGTCCGGAAGACGCCCGCGCCGCTCTTGATCTTGGTGATGAGGAGGCCGATGCCCAGGCCGAAGAGTACTCGGCAGGTCACCATCACCAGGACCAGCCAGAGCGTGTTGCGCAGCGCCGGCCAGAACAGCGGGTAGTCGTTGAAGACGTAGGCCCAGTTGCCCAGGCCGCGGAAGACCGGTGTGCCGAAGCCGTCGTACTTCATGAGGGAGAAGTACACGGTGGACACCAGCGGGTAGGCGAAGAAGACGCCGAAACCTACGAGCCACGGTGACAGGAAGGCCACCGTTCGAAGCGCCGACCTGCGGCGCTTCGCGCGGAGAGTGTGCGTGGACATCGGGGCTCTACTTCGCCTGCTCGATGTCGGTGTCGATCTGCCGGGCGGTCTTCTCCAGGCCCGCCTTGAGGTCCTTCACCTTGCCTGACTCGTACTGGTAGCCGAAGTCCTGGAGCGTCGTCTGGTACGTCGAGCCGTTGACGGAGGCCGGCGGGGTGTTCGAGTGCGGGTTCTGGGCGATGTCCAGGAATGTCTGGAAGCCCTCGTCCACCTTCAGGTCGGGCGACTTCAGGGCGGCGAAGGTGGACGGCACGTTGTGGATGGCGTTGGCGAAGGAGACGACGGCCTCGGTGTCGGTCGTCAGGTACTTCACCAGTTCCCAGGCCGCGTTCTGCTTCTCGCTCTGCGGGGCGATGCCGATGATCGTGCCGGAGAGGAAGCCCTTGCCGTACTCGTCGACCTCGTCGTCCGCGACCGGCATCGGGGCGGTGCCGATCTCGAAGTCGGTGCCGGCCTGCTGGGCCATGCCGAGGCGCCACTCGCCGTCGAGCTGCATGGCCACCTGGCCGGTCTGGAACGGGTGCTTGGCACCCCACTCGTCACCGAAGGTGTTGCGGTACCTCTCCAGCTTCGTGAAGCCGCCGAGGTCGTCGATCAGCTTCTTCTGGTACGTGAACATCTCGGCGAAGGCCGGGTCCTTGGCGATGTTGGACTTGCCGTCCTTGTCGAAGTAGGCGTGGTCCCACTGGGACATGTAGTGGTCCACGACCGTCTCGTAGCCGTGGTACGTCGGCATGAAGCCGAGCTGCCGGTAACTGTCACCCTTGTTGACAGTCAGCTTCCTGGCGACCTTCGCGAACTCCGACCAGGTCTTCGGCGGGGACGTGATGCCCGCCTTCTCGAAGGCGTCCTTGTTGTAGTAGAGGCCGTAGGCGTCGCCCAGCAGGGGCAGGGCACAGCGGATGCCCTCGAACTGGGTGTAGTCCAGCATCGGCTTCGGGATGAGCTTGTCGAGGTCGAGCTGCGACTTCTCGATGAACGGCTTCAGGTCGAGGAAGGCGCCGGACGAGCAGAACTTGCCGATGTTGGAGGTCGTGAACGACGACACCACGTCCGGGCCGTTCGAACCGCCCGCGCGCAGGGCCTGGTTGAGCTTGTCGTCGTTGATGTTGCCGACGACCTTCACCGTGATGTTCGGGTGCGCCTTCTCGAAGCGGTCGACGTTCGCCTGGATCGCCTTGACCTCGGCGGGGGCGCTCCAGCCGTGCCAGAAGGTGATCGTCGTCCGGGCGTTGGGGTCGTCGGTGGCGGCGGACTCCGACTGGCCGGTGCAGGCCGTGGCGAGGAGGGCCAGGGAGGCGGTGGCGGCGAGGGCCGCGGCTGCCTTGCGGGACGGTGAGGGTGTGACTTTCCAGGACTTTCCGGGCATGGCGAGGTCTCCCAAGGGCGGGACGGGGTTGGGTGAGGAAAGCGGGGGGTGGAGCTGGGGACGGCCGCGGAGGGCGGGCGGGGGGGGGG
>NZ_LGUR01000172.1 GCF_001270495.1 Streptomyces viridochromogenes | reverse complement strand
GCGCGGTGCTGGATCGCGCCGGAGATGCCGGAGGCGATGTACAGCTGCGGCGAGACGCTCTTGCCGGTCTGGCCGACCTGGTTGGTGTGCGGGTACCAGCCCGCGTCCACCGCGGCACGCGAGGCACCGACGGCCGCGCCGAGGGAGTCGGCGAGGGCCTCGATGATCGCGAAGTTCTCCGCGCCGTTGACGCCACGGCCACCGGAGACCACGATCGCGGCCTCGGTCAGCTCCGG
>NZ_LGUR01000171.1 GCF_001270495.1 Streptomyces viridochromogenes | reverse complement strand
GATGCGCAAGCTGTCGCCGGCGCTGAAGCGGGAGATCGAGGCGTTCTCCTACGCGGTGCGCTCGTACTTTCCCGAGTTCCTCTTTCCGCGGCCGACCGGCGGGCTCGCGGACTTCGGCAGCGAGCTGGCCGGCCTGCGCACGGCGGACCCGGAGCTGGTCCGGCTGGAGTTCGCCGTCCCCCTGCTGTCGCCGTGGCCGGGCGGCGGCGAGGGCAGGGATCCACACGCGCTGCGGGAACC
>NZ_LGUR01000170.1 GCF_001270495.1 Streptomyces viridochromogenes | reverse complement strand
GATGCGCAAGCTGTCGCCGGCGCTGAAGCGGGAGATCGAGGCGTTCTCCTACGCGGTGCGCTCGTACTTTCCCGAGTTCCTCTTTCCGCGGCCGACCGGTGGGTTGGCGGACTTCGGCAGCGAGCTGGCCGGCCTGCGCGAGGCGGACCCGGAGCTGGTCCGGCTGGAGTTCGCCGTCCCCCTGCTGTCGCCGTGGCCGGGCGGCGGCGAGGGCAGGGATCCACACGCGCTGCGGGAACC
>NZ_LGUR01000169.1 GCF_001270495.1 Streptomyces viridochromogenes | reverse complement strand
GGCCGGGGTGGTCGCGCTGGTCGTCATCAGCGCGCTCGCCGGGCTCCGTCAGGTGGTCGTCGGCCCACTGGGCGTGGCCCGCCGCTCCCGCAGCCGCGGAGCGAGCGCCACCACCATCACCCGAGTGGTGCTCGTGGTGACCTTCACCGTCGCCATCACCTCGGCCGGGATCACCGCGGCCGCCAACGTCCTGGACCGCCGCCGCACCTACGCCCTGCTGCACCTGGCCGGAACCCCACTGCGCGTC
>NZ_LGUR01000168.1 GCF_001270495.1 Streptomyces viridochromogenes | reverse complement strand
GGCCCCTCGCAACCGCGGGGGGCCTTCGCTTTTGACGCAGGCCCTCCCCGGCGCCTCCCGCGTTCTGCAGGAGCGGCTGGGGGTCCGGGGGTTACCCCCGGGAAATGCAGCATCAGCGGGTCCGGGGTTCGAGTCCCTGGCGGCGCACGGCACGAAGGCCCCTCGCAACCGCGGGGGGCCTTCGCTTTTGACGCAGGCCCTCCCCGGCGCCTCCCGCGTTCTGCAGGAGCGGCTGGGGGTCCGGGGGTT
>NZ_LGUR01000167.1 GCF_001270495.1 Streptomyces viridochromogenes | reverse complement strand
AGGCTGTGGTCCATGTTGGAGTCGAGCGTCATCGCGCGGACGCGGTGCGGGTAGCGCTCGGCGTACTGCTGGCCGATCGCGGTGCCATAGGAGACGCCGTAGTAGCTGATCCGCTTCTCGCCGAGGCCGGCGCGGATCGCGTCCATGTCACGGACGACGCTCCCGGTGTCCATGTGGTCGGCCAGCGGCCCGGTGAGGTCGCGGCAGCTCTCGCCGAGCGCGCGGTTCGCCGCGCGGAGGGCGGCGAAGGA
>NZ_LGUR01000166.1 GCF_001270495.1 Streptomyces viridochromogenes | reverse complement strand
GGCGCCGGTGTCGCCCTCGCTGGGGGCTGCCGCCCCCAGACCCCGGCTATCGGCCTGAGCGGCCTCGTCCTCAATCGCCGGACGGGCTGGAGTGCCTGGACCGGTGTTGGGCAGTCGCCTGCCTGATCCGGCCGTACAACATCAGCGTCGGCCTCAGGCGCCCGGCGCCGGTGTCGCCCTCGCTGGGGGCTGCCGCCCCCAGACCCCGGCTATCGGCCTGAGCGGCCTCGTCCTCAATCGCCGGACGGGCTGGA
>NZ_LGUR01000165.1 GCF_001270495.1 Streptomyces viridochromogenes | reverse complement strand
ACTTGCTGTCCTTGCCGTGCTCCTCGTCCTTGGAGCCGCTCCAGTCGTCCTCGTCGTTCAGGAGAGTGAGCGCTCCGCCGCCCGTGTGCACACCGCCACGCGGGTCCTCGTGCTTGCCCTCCTTGTCGTACTTGCTGTCCTCGTCGTGCTTGCTCTCCTTGTCGTACTTGCTGTCCTTGCCGTGCTCCTCGTCCTTGGAGCCGCTCCAGTCGTCCTCGTCGTTCAGGAGAGTGAGCGCTCCGCCGCCCGTGTGC
>NZ_LGUR01000164.1 GCF_001270495.1 Streptomyces viridochromogenes | reverse complement strand
CCGCATTCCTGGGGCTCCAACGCGGCCCGCCAGATCGGCCGTGAGGCCGTGTTCCTCACCTACGACGGTGTCGGCCACGGCGACTACTGGCTGAGCCCGTGCGCGCGGGACGCCATCGACACCTACCTCACCACCCTGAAGACCCCCCGCAAGGGCACCCACTGCCCCGCGGTCTGGCCGGCCGGACCCTCCGCCCAGCGGCAGTCGCCGAGCGGCGGTCTCGTCAACCCGCTGCCCGAACTACTGGGCACGGGGAC
>NZ_LGUR01000163.1 GCF_001270495.1 Streptomyces viridochromogenes | reverse complement strand
GGTAGGGCTTCAGCGCTTCCTTGATGCCTTCTCTGCCGTAGACCGGCTCCTGTCCCGGTCCCGGTACGAACATGGCATCTTCGTCGAACAGGGAACCCATGCTGTCGAGGTCCTTGTCCTTGAGGTACTGGGCGAAGCGCTCGTGCACGATTTCCGGCTTCATGGTCTTTCCTTTTCTTTTCGTTTCTTCGTTGCGGACGGGCGGGTCGGCTACAGGCCGAACCATGTGAGCCATTGGCCGGTGGTGCGCGGCGTCAGCCCCAG
>NZ_LGUR01000162.1 GCF_001270495.1 Streptomyces viridochromogenes | reverse complement strand
GGCCGGTCCCGGCCCCCACCCCGACGCCGGCACCCAAGCCGTCGGTCAAGCCCACCCCGAGTCCGTCCGCGACCCCGGTGCACTACCCGCCGTACCGCGCCACCCGGCACAGGCGGCCGGCGCACGACGCCCCGTCGCCCCTCACCTTCGTGCTGCTCATCGCGGCCCCCGCCATCGCCGCCGTGGCCGCCCTGCGACCGCGCTGACCCCGCTGATCCACCCGACCCTGCTGATCCTGGAGGCTTCTCTTGCCGGAATGGCTTGTTCTCACCCTCGCGATGCTGGCCGCCTGTGCCGTGGTGGTCATCATCACCCTCCTGCGGCACCGCACGGCCCCCGAGGACGAGGATCCCTCCGAGACCCCGGACGTCATCGAGTACATGACGATGTGGATCGGCGTGGTGTACGCCATCGTCCTGGGCCTGGCCATCGCCGGCGTCTGGGAGGGCCGCAGCGCCGCCCAGGACCACGTCCAGGCGGAGGCCGTGGCGCTGCACGAGATCTCGGAGCGGGTCCGGATCTACCCCGCCGACATCCGCGACCGCATTCGGGAGGATGTCAACGTCTATGTCGGACACGTCGTCACCACCGAGTGGAAGACGATGGCCGACGACGGCCGTATGACCGAGCGCGGCACCGAGCTTCTTCAGCGCATCCGCGAGGACGTCACCGACTACGAGCCGAGGACGGACTTCGAGGCACAGGCCTACCAACCGCTCCTGGACCAGGTCACCGCCGCCGACCAGGCGCGCAGCGCCCGGGCGAACTCGACCGGGGAGACCATGCCGGGCGTGGTGTGGTTCGGGCTCATCGCAGGCGGCATCGTCACCATCGGGATGATCTTCGCCCTCCAGATCCGGCGCACACCCCGCGAACTGATTCTGGCCGGGGTCTTCTCCGCGCTGATCGCCTTCCTGCTCTTCCTCATCTGGGACTTCGACGCGCCGTACAGCCGGGGTGTCACGGCATCGGCGGAACCGTTCCTCGAACTCTTCCCGCACATCAAGGGCTGACAGCCCCTCACCCGAAGGGCCGACGGACGGACGAGCTGACGGGCCGCCGGGGGACACCGTCCCCTGAGCGGCCCACACCGTTGCCCCATTCGTACGACAGCGATCGCGCAGGTGGACGCACCTTCCTAGCGTTTCGAGCATCGAGGTGCATTTCCGTCGCAAGCGGAAGAGGTCCGCGGCTGCTCCTCGGGGAACCCGGAGGAACCACCATGCGCGCGATACGCGTCACGTCGGCCGCCCTGCTGGGTGTCACCGCGCTCGCCATGACCGCCCCGGCCGCCGGGGCGCACGAGGACGACTCGGGTTTCTGGGCCAGGGTCGTGCCCACCACCGTCGCGCCCGGCGGGCAGGTCACCTTGCGCGCGACCGGCTGCGAGCAGACCGTGACCGTCGCGTCGGCGGTCTTCGACACGGTCACCATCCGCCGCGGGCACACGACGGCCAGGGCCACCGTCGACCGGGACGCCAGGCCGGGTGCCGTGTACGAGGTGTCGTTCTACTGCGGCACCTTCTGGCAGAACGTCGACCTCACCATCGCCGGTGGCCGGCCCGCACCGGTCCGGCCCGCCCACCCGCAGAAGGGCGTGCACGCGGGTGACGGGGGCAGCTTCGCCGAACTGAACCTCAAGGAACTCGGTGTGGGCGCCGCGCTCATCACGGGCGCGCTCGGGACGGCGTACCACCTCTCCCGGCGCGGCACCGAAGAGAACGACGCCTGACACCACCGCCGCGCCCGCTCACGGTTTCGCTCAGGCCGTCGCCCCGGATCCCCACGAGGGGGCCGGGGCGACGGCCTGTGGACGTGCGTTCCGTCGGCGAGGGACGGGCCTGTCCGCGACGGATCTGTCTCCGCCGGGCGGCGCGTCAGATCCGCCTCTCCGCGCGGCGCCGCATCCAGAACACCCCGCCGCCGACGACGGCCACGGCGATGAGCCCGCCTCCGATGGCCATGTCGGTCGGCGTCGCCCCGGTGGAGCTGCTGCCGCCGAGACCGCCCCGGACACCGCCGATCACGCTGAAGGCGGCGGGGTTGGTCAGGGACCTGCCGTCACAGATGACCGTGATGCTGTGGGAACCGGGCCTCGCGTGCCTGTCGACCGTCGCGGTGCCCCGCGCCGTGTTGCTGCCGTGCACGGGGCTCAGACGCGTGGGCCTGAACGCGTCCGAGGTCGCGGTGCCGCCCCGGGGGCAGTTGTCGACGGTGATGGTGAGCTGCCCGCCCCGGGCGACGACGCTGGGCAGGGCGACGATGTTGCTCGGGCCGTGGGGCATGCCGTCCCGTGCGACGGCCGCGGGGGCGGCGAGGCTGAGAGCGGCTACCGCGGTGGCAGCGGCCGCCATGGCACGTGTAGTACGCATGTGATCCTCCGCGGAAGACGCCCCGGGAACCGTCCCCGGTCGATCGGCGAGAAAGCGCCTCCCAGAAAGACCCTCAGATGCCGTGCGCGAGGCCGCATTTCGGCGATGGTCCGTCCTGGTGAGAGGACACGCCGACCGATCACCCCGCAATCGGAATTGCCGCAGGTCACGGACCGTCAGAATTTTCCTGCCGGTGGCAACTCGGATGGCGCACCGAATGGCGAGCGGGCCACCCGTTCGTATCTGTGCCGTCGCCGGTTGCGCGCGCGGGACTTAGCGTTCACGTATGCGCGAATGACGGGGCGACGGCCGCGTCGAGAGGGGAAAGCGAATGTCTGCGTCCGAGGCGGCCGAACTGGCCGAAGAGGAGGAGCGACGGAAGAAGCGTGCTCCTTGGGGTGTGATAGCGCTTGTCCTGCTGACCGGTCTCGCGCTCGTTCGCAACGGCTCGGGCGAGTTCGACGTGGGGCCGCCGCAGCCCGCGTCGGCCGCCGCTCCGGACCGACGGGTGCCCGGCGGCCTCTTCGCCGGGGCCGCGCAGCCGTTGCCGTACGCGCTGCCGGACCGGGTCAGGATCCCCGGGATCCAGGTGGACGCGCCGGTCATCCCGGTCGGCCTGGACGTGGACGGCTGGGTCGGCGCACCGCCGCCGGAGGACCCGAATCTGGCGGGCTGGTTCACCGGTTCCGTCTCCCCCGGCGAGAAGGGCACCGCGGTGGTCGTCGGCCATGTCGACAACACTCGGGGCCCCGCCGTGTTCTACGGTCTCGGGGCCCTCAAGAAAGGCAATCGCGTCGAGGTCGTCCGCAAGGACGGAAAGACGGCCGTTTTCGAGATCTACGGCATCGAGGTGTTCGAGAAGAACGACTTCCCCGGCGACCGTGTCTATGCCTCGAAGGGGAGCGCGGAATTGCGGGTCATCACCTGCGGAGGCGGTTTCTCCAAGCAGAGTGGTTATGACGGGAACGTCGTCGTTTTCGCCAGCCTGGTCGAGGTCCGCTGAGCGGGCTCGACCGGGCGGGCGAAAGCCGTCGGGTGTGCGCCCGTGTATATCCGGTCCGTCATCTGTACTGCCGTTCGGGGACGGTGACGTAGTACCCGGAGTCCAGCAGCTGCGGCAGATAGGTGTGCAGGGCCCGGACGCTCTGGGAGCGGTCGCCCCCGGCGTCGTGCGAGAGCACCACGACGCCGGGGGCGGCGCCGTTCTCGACCCGGTCGACGATGGTGTGGGTGCCGGGGGTGGTCCAGTCGAGGGTGTCGACGGTCCAGCCGAGCGGTTCCATGCCCAGTTCGGCGCCGAGCCGGAAGGCGGTGCGGTTCCAGGCGCCGTAGGGCGCGCGGAACCAGGCGGGGCGTTCACCGTAGCTCTCCTCGACGACGTCGCTGGTGCGTTCCATCTCCTTGCGGATCCGGTGGTGGCTGAGTCGGGTGAGCAGCGGGTGGGACCAGGTGTGGTTGCCGACGACATGGCCCTCTTCGGCCATCCGTGCCAGGAGTTCCTTGTTCTGGACGACCATCTCGCCGCACACGAAGAACATGGCGCGGACGTCGTACTCGCGCAGGGTGTCCAGGATGTGCGGTGTGTAGCGGGGGTCGGGTCCGTCGTCGAAGGTCAGCACCATCGTGCGGCCGCGTCCGGACACGCGCAGCAGGGGCGCGCGCCGTACCAGGGTGCGGCGCGGCGCCACCCGGGGCGGGCCGTACCCCGTCAGGGGCTGGAGGCGGTACGTGGAGGGCTTGAGCGCGGAGCGTGCCTGCGGGCCCGCGGCCGGAGCGGCGGCCCGGACCGGCTCGTCGCCGTCGCCCGCGACCGTCGCCAACAGTCCGGCGGTGCCGGCCGCTCCGACGGCGGCGACACCGGCGAACAGCGCGCGGCGTCGCGTGAGCGCGGGTGTGGGCAACTGATCCTTCGTCATGACTCATCAGTCGCCCGGCGAGGGACCGACGCACCAGTACGGCACCGATATGGCGGTACCGGAGCACCCGCGCGGACCAGCCGCCACGGTGCTGTGACCGTCCGTCAGCGGCGGCGCACCAGGGGGAACGGCAGGGTCTCGCGGATCGTCAGGCCGGTGAGGAACATGACCAGTCGGTCGACGCCGATGCCGAGGCCTCCGGTGGGGGGCATGGCGTATTCGAGGGCGTCGAGGAAGTCCTCGTCCAGCTCCATCGCCTCGGGGTCTCCCCCGGCGGCGAGCAGGGACTGGGCGGTGAGGCGGCGGCGCTGTTCGACGGGGTCGGTGAGTTCGGAGTAGGCGGTGCCGAGCTCGGTGCCGAAGGCGACGAGGTCCCAGCGCTCGGCGAGGCGGGGGTCGGTGCGGTGCTGGCGGGTGAGCGGGGAGACGTCGGTGGGGAAGTCCTTGTAGAAGGTGGGCAGCTGGGTCTTCTCCTCGACGAGCCGCTCGTACATCTCCAGGACGATGTCGCCGTGGCCGTCGTCGGCGATATACGGCACGCCCACCCGGTCGCAGTGCCGGTGCAGCCGGAGCAGCTCGGTGTCGGGGTCGATCTCCTCCCCGAGCACCTCGGAGATCGCGCCGTACACCGTCTTGACCGGCCACTGCCCGGAGATGTCGTACTCCTCGCCGTCCTTGTGGGCCAGCGGCGAGCCGAAGGCGGCGGTCGCGGCGCCCTGGATCAGCTCGCGCACGAGGTCGAGCATCACGTCGTAGTCGGCGTACGCCTGGTAGGCCTCCAGGATCGTGAACTCCGGGTTGTGCTTGTAGTCGGTGCCCTCGTTGCGGAAGGTGCGGCCCATCTCGAAGACCTTCTCCAGGCCGCCGACGCACAGTCGCTTGAGATACAGCTCGGGGGCGATGCGCAGATAGAGGTCGAGGTCGTAGGCGTTGATGTGGGTGGTGAAGGGGCGGGCGTTGGCGCCGCCGTGGATCTGCTGGAGAACCGGCGTCTCGACCTCCAGGAAGCCACGTTCCAGGAGGCCCTGGCGCACGGCCTGGACGGCGGTGGAGCGGGCTCGGACCACGTCGCGGGCGGCGGGGCTGGAGACCAGGTCGAGGTAGCGCATGCGGACCTTGGCCTCGGGGTCGGCGAGGCCGCGGCGTTTGTCGGGCAGCGGGCGCAGGCACTTGCCGATGAGCTGCCAGGAGGTGACGAAGACGGTCGGTTCGCCCTTGTCGCTGACGCCGGCCGGGCCGGTGGCGGAGATGAGGTCGCCGATGTCGGTGTCGGAGGTGAAGCGGTCGAGGGCGGCGCCGGAGTCCTTGCGGGTGAGGGCGAGCTGGTGGTCGCCGGACCAGTCGCGCAGCACGACGAAGACGATGCCGCCGAAGTCGCGCACGAGCATGATCCGGCCGGCGACGGTGACCTGCTCGCCCGCGCGGATGTCGGCGAGGGTGTGGGTGCGGGCCGGGATGCCGACCGGGTAGGGGTCGACGCCGTCGGCGCGCAGCCGGTCGAGGGTGTGGTGCCGGATGCGGACCTGCTCGGGCAGGCCCGCATCCGGCCCGGCGGCCCCGGCCTCGTCCCCTCCGTCGAGGCCGAGCGCCGCCAGCGAGGGCAGTCCTTCGGTGGTCGCAGGACGTGGCCCGCCTCGCGGGTGCCCTCTTCTGCGGAGTTTGTGCAGCGACGGTACGGAGACGAATCCCTCGGCGATTCCGGACGCGAGGCTGATCCGGGCGAGGGAGGCGGCCTCGCCGTAGCAGATGAAGCGCGGGAACCACTGCGGCCGGTACTTGGCGTTGGAGCGGTAGAGGGCCTCCAGTTGCCACCACTTGGAGAAGAACAGCAGCAGGCGCCGCCACAGCCGCAGTACGGGTCCGGCGCCGATGCGGGCGCCCTCCTCGAAGACCGAGCGGAACACCGCGAAGTTCAGCGAGATCCTGCGGATGCCCAGCTTCGGTGCGGCGGCGCACAGTTCGGCGACCATGAACTCCATGACGCCGTTGGGGGCTCGCCCGCGGTCACGGCGCATCAGGTCCAGGGAGACGCCGTCCCTGCCCCAGGGCACGAAGGAGAGCAGGGCGAGCAGCTCGCCGTCCTCGCCGAGGGCCTCCACGAGGAGGCAGTCGCCGTCGGCCGGGTCGCCGAGGCGGTCCAGGGCCATGGAGAAGCCGCGTTCGGTCTCGGTGTCGCGCCAGGCGTCGGCCTTGCCGAGCACCTCCTCCATCTCCGTCCCGGTGAGCGTGGAGTGGCGGCGGATGCGGCAGTGGGCGCCGGTGCGGCGGACGCGGTGGACGGCCTGCCGGGTCACCCGCATGTCGCGGCCGTCCAGGTCGAAGTCCGGCACGTTCAGGATCGCCTCGTCACCCAGCTGGAGGGCTCCGAGTCCGGCGCGCGCGTAGGCGGTGGCCCCGTCCTCGGAGGCGCCCATCGCGGCGGGCACCCAGGCGTGCCGGCGGGCCGCGTCCAGCCAGGCGGCGATGGCGTGCGGCCATGCCTCGCGGTCGCCGACGGGATCCCCGCTGGCGAGGCAGACGCCGGCCTCGACGCGGTAGGTGACGGCGGCCTTGCCGCTGGGTGAGAAGACGACGGCCTTGTCGCGCCGGGTGGCGAAGTAGCCGAGGGAGTCCTGGCCGCCGTACGCCTTGAGCAGGGCGCGGATGCGGGCCTCCTCGTCGTCGTGCAGGGCGGCCTCCATGCGCTGCGAGCGGAACAGCGTCGCGGCGGCGTTGAGGAGGGCGAGCGCGCCGAAGAGGCCGAGCAGGAAGTACAGGGGGCGGGGCGGGCGTCCGTCGTAGGAGGTGCCGGAGACGAGACCGCCGCAGACCCGGTCGGCGGCCCAGGCCAGCCGCTGGCCCTGCGGCAGCGTGCCGGGGAACAGCTCGACGAGCCCCCAGCCGACCAGGATCCCGGCGGCGAGCCCGACGACCAGGACGCCGAGTGCCCGGCGTACGGCGGCGCGGCGGGAGGCGGCGTAGAACTCCCCCCGGGCGACGATCAGCAGGGCCAGGGCGAGGCCGCACACGATCAGGGAGGGAACGGAGTCGGAGTAGTCGCCGAGCACCGTGCCGAGCACGTCGGTCAGGGCCAGCAGTCCGAGGTAGACGACGACCAGCCACCAGGCGATCTTCTTGCGGGCGGCGGTCGCGGCGGCGAGCAGGAAGAGGAAGACGGCGTAGGCGAGGTTGCCGCTGACCGGGACGATGATCTGGTCGAGGGCGCGCACGACCGGCCGGAGCGCGGTGCGCAGCGGTGGGATGAAGGCCAGCAGGACGCAGAGCAGTCCCAGGGCGCCGAAGAAGGTCGCGAAGCCCTCCGGCACTCTGCTCAGGAAGCCGTGCCGGGGCGACCGTATCGGGCCTTCTGCGCTCTTCTCCCGGGTGGCCTCCAGGGTGGCACTCATGTTCCGACTCTAGGAAGACCGTGGCCTCCTCGCCCGTCGAGCGTCCTGCCCGCCGGTGGGACCTGGGGCTTCCGATAGCCTCCCTGCCGTGACGGAACAGCACTCGGCCCGGTTCGAGCGGGGCACGGACGGACCCAAGGTCATCGTGGTCGGAGTGGACGGCTCCGACTCCTCGCTCCGCGCGGCGGCGTACGCCGGTGGTCTCGCGCGACGGCAGCACGCGCTGCTCGCCGTCGTGTACGTGCAGCCGGTGATGACGGCGGGCGCGGCCCTCGGCGCGCCGGTCGCGGAGACGACCGACGAGATCGCCGAGGACCTGATCGCCCAGATCAGGGACGCGACCGAGCGGCTCAAGGGGATATTCGAAGTCCGCTGGGAGTTCCACACCCTCCGGGGCGACCCGTACAACGGCCTGGTGAGGGCCGCGGACGACCTCAAGGCCGACGCGGTGGTGGTGGGCGCCTCGGAACAGGCCGGGCACCGGATCGTCGGCTCCGTCGCGGTGCGGCTGGTCAAGGCGGGGCGGTGGCCGGTGACGGTGGTGCCGTAGCGGCGCGGACCGAAGGGACGAAACGTGACGTCAGAGGTCGCCCAGGAAGTCCAGCAGTAGGGCGTTGAACTCCTGCGGCTTCTCCATGTTCGGGTAGTGCCCGACGCCCTGGACGGTGACCGAGCGGCCGTCGGGCACCGCGCGGGCGACGCGTTCCGCCATGGCGATGCTGTCGGGCGCGTCGAGGGCGCCGTGCAGGGCGAGGACGGGGACGTCGATCTTCGGCAGCCGGGCCCAGGTGTCGGTCAGCGGCACCAGCCGTTGCGGTTCGTCCGGCGTGTGCTTGGCGAGGGTGTGCGCGCACATGTCCCGCAGTCGTCGTACGACGTCGGGGGCGACCTCGTCGACCGTGCGGTGCGGCCCTGCCACGCCCTTCGCGAAGTGGTCGAGCCAGCCCTCGACGTCTCCGGCGCCGAGCAGCCGGGCCGCCTCGCTCACATGCTCCAGGGTTCCCGGATCCGTGAACTCGAACTCGCTGGTCCCGGCGCCGCTGACGACCAGCGCACGGACCAGTTCGGGGTACTCCAGCGCGGTGTCGGTGACGACCGCCGCGCCCATGCACAGGCCGACCAGGGCCGCGGGGCCGGCGTCGAGGTGGCGCAGCAGGCCGGCGAGGTCGTCCGCCCAGCGGAACGGGCGGCTCGCGTTGGCGGAGAAGCCGTGGCCGCGTACGTCGAACGCGATCACCCGGTGGTGGGCCGCGAGGGCCGGTATCTGGTCGTCGAAGACGCGGTGGTCGACGTAACCGGAGTGCGCCAGCACCACGAGGTCCCCGGTACCGGTGTCGCGGTAGGCGAGGTCCCCGTCGGCAGATGCGAAGTAGCTCAGTTCCGAAGCAGCTGTCATGACAACCAAGGTGTCATCATTCTTCGGTTTTGGCAACCGAGGTGTCATGATTGCGGGGTGAACGACATCGAGGCACCACTGCCACCCGACGATCTCGGCCACCGGATCAGCGAGGTGTTCGACCTGGTCGGCGCGCTCTACCGGCGCGGCCTGCGCAAGCTGGAGCAGGGCGAGGAGGTCGAGGGGGTGTCGGTCGGCGTGCGCTCCGTCCTGACCCTGCTCCACAGATACGGGCCCATGACGGTGCCCCAGATGGCGCGTGTCATGACGCTGACCCGGCAGTTCGTGCAGCGCATGGTCAACGACGCGGCGGCCAGCGGCTGGGCGGAGGCCACGCCCAATCCCGCACACCAGCGGTCCTCGCTGATCCGGATCACGGCAGACGGCGAGGCCGTGATCACCGCGATCCTCGCGCGCGAGCACGCCCTGAACCGGCAGGTCGGCGGAGATCTGACCGAGAGCGAGCTCCGGGCGTGCGCGCGCGTACTGAAGGAGATGCTGAAGACCTTCGACCACGCGGACCTGGACTGACCCACCCCTGGCACCGGCCTACTCCGCCATGGTGAGTCCGTCCTTCCCCGCTCCCCGGCTCAGCACGACGTCCCGGATCCGGTCCCGCACGCCCCGTACGTCGGCCCCCTTGGCGAGCGCCCGGTTGAGGTCGACCACCCGGCCTGCGTCGATGTCGAACAGCTGGGGCACGAACTCGGCCTTCGACACCTCCCAGCGGCCGCCCGCACGCTCCGGCGGGGTGAAGGTGAAGCGCCCGAGAGTGGACTGATTGCCGCGCGGGTCCTGCACGCCCTGGTCGTTGTACATCGCACCGGCGATCTGGTCGCCCATCCCGTAGATCACCCAGGTGCCGTTGACCTTCTCGTACGCCTGCGGGACATGGGCGTGGGTGCCGAGGATCAGGTCGATGTCGGGCCGGCCGCCGGTGCGGGCGGCCGTGAGACCGCGGGCCAGACTCACCTGGTCGTCGTCGGGGGCGTCCTGCCATTCGGTGCCCCAGTGCAGCGATACGACGACCACGTCGGCGCCCGCCTTCCGCGCGGCGCGGGCGTCCGCCCGGATCTTGTTCTCGTCGATGAGGTTGACCGCCCAGGGCTGGTCCGGCGGGAGCGGCGTGCCGTTGACGCCGTACGTGTACGCGAGGTGCGCGACCTTGGCCGGGCCCGCGCGCAGCACGGTGACGGTACGGGCCTCCTCCTGGGTGCGCGCCGTTCCCGCGTGCCGCACCTTCGCCTCGTCGAGGGCGCTCAGCGTGCGCAGGATGCCGGCGGCACCGTCGTCGAGGCTGTGGTCGGAGGCGGTGGAGCAGCCGTCGTAGCCGGTGGCGGCGAGCCCCTCGGCCACCTCGGGCGGGGACTTGAAGAGGGGGTAGCCGGAGTACTTTCCCTTCTCGCCGTAGACGGTCTCCATATGACACAGCGCCAGATCGGCGCGGGAGACCACGGACTTGACCCCGGCGAACATCGGGCGGAAGTCGTAGCCCGTGCCACCCGAGTCGAAACGCGCGCGTTCGATGATCGAAGTGTGCGGCAGGACGTCGCCGGAGGCGACGAGCGTGAAGCCGCGCGGCGCCTTGCCGGAGGGACCCGCTTGCCCCGAGGTCTCCCGGCTCTGGGCCTGACAGGCGGCGCCTGCCGCGAGAACGGCCGTCGCGGCGAGGGCCACAAGTCGACTGCGTGCGATCATCGGCTCACCCCTTGTGGTCGTATATACGGATCAATAGGTACGAAGCCCTACCCGCCCGCAAACAATCCGGCCACTTTCGTTAGCCCGTCCGGCGTGCCCCCGTAGGCGGAAGGGACCGTTCGTCGAACCGTTCGCCGACGCGATCGACCGTCCGCCGCAGATCCGTGTGCGTGCCCTGTCCCGGAACCGTCGGCTGCGATGCCATACGGCCATGACGGCCGGAACCACCCTCACCAACGGGACGACGACCGCCGAGCACGAGCTCGCCGCACTGCAGCGGGAGCACGGCCGGCCCCTCTTCGCGCTCCTGCTCCGGCTCTGCGACGGCGACCGGCAGCGAGCCGAGGACCTCGTCCAGGAGACCCTGGTGCGCGCCTGGCAGCATCCCGAGGCACTGCGCGCCGACGACTTCGACTCCGTACGGCCGTGGCTGATGACCGTCGGGCGACGGCTCGCGATCGACGCGCGGCGGGCCCGGCAGGCGCGGCCGCCGGAGGTCGGGGACGCGATCCTGGAGAACGCGCGGGTGATCTCCGACCATGCCGAGCGGGCCGCGGAGACGCTCGATGTGCGCGAGGCTGTGAAGACACTCACTCCGGAGCACCGTGAAGTCCTGGTGCTCGTGTACTTCCAAGGGGCGAGTGTTGCGGAAGCCGCGCAGGCCCTGGGAATCCCGCCCGGTACGGTGAAGTCCCGCGCGTACTACGCGCTGCGAGCCCTGCGCCGGGTGCTTCCGGGATACGCGGCCGACCTGCGGTGAAACCAATGGCTGAGTCAAACCTCCGTAAAGCGCCTTGCTGAACACCCCGGTTGAGTAATCGGCTGTCCTCATCCGTGTTCCGGACTGGGCCAGGGCCCAGGGCCCCGGGGTAGGGCGACGCACTCACCGGAGGAAGGCAGGAAGGGATGCTGCACAGAGGTCAAGAGAGCACGGACGGCACCGGCGGCGGTGAACTCACCGTCCCCATGGCGTGGTTGTACGCCGAGTACATCGCCGACGAGCTGCTGCGGACCGGCGATCTCATGCCGCCGACGTCCTTCGAGTTCCGCGCCGGGCGCGACGCCCTGGCGCTGACCATCTTCCTGTCCGACACCGACGGCGAGCTCTCCGGCATCCGGGTCGTCACCCAGCTGGAGACCTGGCTGTCGCTGACCGCCTACGACCAGCCGTGGCAGGAGTGGGTGCGCGAACGCATGGCGGGCCTCGCCGCCGAGGCGGTCGAGTCCGGCGGGCCCGCGCCCGACCTGGAGCTGGCCGAGGCGGCCTGGCGCTGGCTCCAGGAGACCGAGCTGCTCGCACCCGATCTGAACGCGGTGCCGGGCGGCGGTGCGCTGGTAGGGGAGGACGAGGGACCGAAGGTGTGGACGCCGGCGTGGCAGCTCGGTCTGCCGCTCGGGCACCTCGCCATCCATCTTTTTTAAGTTCTTTTCTCCTCGGACCAATCCTCGGCCCCGGCGGCTCCGAATCCCTCGGTTGCGATTCTGTGCGGGGCTTGAGTGATTCGACTGCCTGGTGCGTACCAGTGGGCGCAAGGAGTAACCCACCCCGCACCCAACGGCACGAGGATTCGGCATGAGGTCCCTGGAGAGGCATCGCGACGTCGCCGCGTACGCGCTCGGCGTGCTGAACGAGGCGGAGGCGTTCCGCTTCGAGGACCACCTCATGGAGTGCCCCCGCTGCGCGGCACACGTGACCGAGTTCGGGCCCATCACCCGCCAGTTGATGCTGTACCGGCGGGCCACGCCCCGATTCGTGCACCCCATGACCAAGCCGGGCCCGCAGCTGCTGAACCGGCTGCTCGAAACGGTGGCGGCACGCCAACGCGCCCGGCGTCGGCGCACCATGTACGCCGTGGCCGCCTCGGTGGTGATCGCCCTCGCCGGGCCCGGCGTCGCGATGATGGCGAGCGGGAACGACCAGGCCGCCCAGGTCGTCCAGGCGACCGACGCCCGCTCGGGCGTGTGGGCCCAGGTCACCACCGAGAACGAGGCCTATGGCAGCCAGGTGGAGCTGAAGGTGAAGGACGGCTCGGGTGCGCGCCCCTGCCATCTGATCGCCATCGGCCGGGACGGCTCGGAGGAGACCGTGACCAGTTGGCACGCCTCCGATCACGGCTCCCGGGAGAACACCATGACG
Organism: Streptomyces viridochromogenes; assembly: GCF_001270495.1. GTDB lineage: Bacteria > Actinomycetota > Actinomycetes > Streptomycetales > Streptomycetaceae > Streptomyces > Streptomyces viridochromogenes_A. The sequence continues at coordinate 130,791 of NZ_LGUR01000162.1, read as the reverse complement.
GGCACCTCGGCGATGCACTCGGACGAGATCGTCCGCTACGAGGTCAGGACGGCGGGCGGGGAACACCTGGTGACGCTCGAGCCCCGGTGAGCCGTAGCCGTCCCCACGTCACTTCAGCAGCCGCGACAGTCTCCGGTCCGCCAGTGGCTTCCCGCCCGTCTGGCAGGTCGGGCAGTACTGGAGCGAGGAGTCGCTGAAGGAGACCTCGCGGATGGTGTCGCCGCAGACCGGGCAGGGCTCGCCGGTGCGGCCGTGGACGCGCAGGCCGCTCTTCTTCTCGGCCTTCAGGCGTCCGGCCGCGACCCCGTGTGAGCGCTCGACCGCCTCGGTGAGGGTCGTCCGCAGGGCCGCGTAGAGCCGCGCCGTCTCCTCGGGTGTCAGTGAGGCCGCCAGCTTGAACGGGGACATCTTCGCCGCGTGCAGGATCTCGTCGCTGTAGGCGTTGCCCACCCCGGCGATGAGGCTCTGGTCGCGCAGGGCGCCCTTGAGCTGGCGGCGCTCCTCCTTGAGCAGGGCCGCCAACCGCGGCTCGTCGAAGTCGTCGGCGAGCGGGTCGGGGCCGAGGCGGGCGATGCCCGGGACGTCCTGGGGATCGCGCACGACATACACCGCCAGGCGCTTCTGGGTGCCGGCCTCCGTGAGGTCGAAGCCCGCGCCGGTCTCCAGGGCCACGCGCAGCGCGAGCGGGCCCTTGCCGGGACGGGGCAGCCCGCTCGGCAGCTCGTCCTTCCAGTGGAGCCAGCCCGCACGGGCCAGGTGGGTGACCAGGTGAGGGCCGTCGGCCGTGGCGAGGTCGAGGAACTTGCCATAGCGGTGCACCGCGGTGACCTCGTGGCCCTCGACGGCGGTGACCGGCGGGTCGTATGTCTTCAGGACGCTGATCGCCACGGGCAGCACCCTCACCACCTCATGGCCGACCAGGTTCTCGGTCAGGAAGTCCTTGAGCGCTTCGACCTCGGGGAGTTCCGGCATACGTCCAGAGTGCCACCCGGCACCGACAGCCTCAGCTCCGCTCCGGCACCACGAACTCGCACCACACCGCCTTGCCGCCGCCCCGGGCCTCCACACCCCATACGTCCGTGAGCAGGTCGACGAGGAGCAGGCCGCGGCCGGAGACTCCCGACTCCCCCGCCTCCCGGCGGCGCGGCAGGGCGCTGGAGGAGTCCTCGACCTCGACGCGCAGCCGGCGTTCGGAGCCCGCCAGGACCCGCAGGGTCACTACGGCGGAGCCCTCGGTGTGCATCAGGGCGTTGGTGATCAGCTCGTCGGCGACCAGTTCGATCTCGTCGGCCCGGTCGCCGGCGCTCCAGGCCCGCACGGCGGCGCGGATCATGTGCCGGGCCCCGGTGAGGGCCTCGGGGTCGCCTGGGGCGACGTGCTGCTGGAGGCGGCCGCCGGCCTGCGGGGCGTCCAGGACGCGGCGGCGCAGCAGGAGCAGGGCCACGTCGTCGTCACCGCCGCGTTCCTCGGCGACGTCGATGAGGCGGTCCGCGAGGTCCCGTACGTCGTCCGGGCCGGTGGCGATGAGGGCGGTGAGGGTCTGCATGCCGTCGTCCAGGTCGGCGCCGGGCTCTTCGACCAGGCCGTCGGTGCACAGCAGCAGGGTGTGGTCGGAATCCAGCTCGATGGTGCCGACCGGGTATTCGAGCCGCCCGAACTCCGCGGACAGGCCGAGCGGCAGCCCGCCTTCGACGGGGACGCGCCGGCAGGCGCCGCCGGGCTCCCGGAGCAGTGGGTCGATGTGGCCGGCCCGGACCACCTGGACGACGCCGGTGGACAGGTCGGCCTCCGCGTAGAGGCAGGTCGCGAAGCGGTCGGTGTCCAGTTCGTGCAGGAACACGGAGGCACGGGCCATCACCGTGGCCGGCGTGTGCCCTTCGGCGGCGTAGGCGCGCAGCACGATGCGCAGCTGGCCCATGACGGCGGCGGCGTGCGTGTCGTGGCCCTGCACGTCGCCGATGACGGCACCGACCCGGCCGCCCGGCAGTGGGATCAGGTCGTACCAGTCGCCGCCGATGTCCCGGCCGAGGGAGCCCGAGCGGTAGCGGACGGCGACGTCGGCGCCGGGCACGCTGGGGATGGTGCGCGGCAGCATGGCCTGCTGGAGGCCGGTGGCGAGGTCCTTCTCCTGCTCGTAGAACATGGCCCGCTGAAGGCTCTGCGCGATGCTGCTGCCGAGGGCGACGAGCACGTTGCGGTCCTCGGCGGAGAAGCCGCTGCGGTCGCTGTAGAGCAGGCCGATGGCGCCGATCGGCCGGGCCTGGGCGATCAGCGGCAGGTAGGCGGCGGCCGTGATGTTCAGGTCGGTGATGTGCGGCCAGAGGATCGGATAGCGTTCCGCGAACTCCTCCGGCGACTCGATGAAGCGCGGGCTGAGGGTTCGGACGACCTCGCCCATCGGATACGGCTCGTCGATCCGGGTGACCAGGGTCCCGGGCACGAAGCTGCCCGCGGGCCCCTCGGCCACCAGCCGGATCCGGCCGGCCTCGACCAGGCCCATGACCAGGCTGGTGGCGCCGAGGTGGGTGATGCCGTGGGTGTCCTTGAGGACGTCGATCACGTCCTGGACGGTACGGGCGTGGGCGAGGGCGGCCGTGGTGAGCTGCACGACGCTGGTCTGCTGACGCCGTGCCTCGTCCTCGGCCGCCTGCTCGCGCCGCTCCTCTATCTCGGCGAGTTCGTCGGTGGCGTCCCGGACGATGCCGATGATGCGCCGCGGGCGGCCCGTCTCGTCCCGGCGGATGTAGCCCTGGGTGTGTGTCCAGCGCAGGGTGCCGTCGCGGCAGCGGATACGGAAGTAGACGCCGTAGTTCTCGCTGCCGTCCTTCATGGCCTGGGAGACCAGGCCGTCCAGCCGGTAGGCCTCCGGCGGAGGGACCCGGATCGCGAGGGTCGCGGGGTTGCCGTCGTATTCGTCGGGGCGCAGGTCGAAGACCTCGTGGGCCTGGGCGTCCATGTGGAACACACCGGCGTCCAGGTCCCAGTCGAAGCTGCCCATGCGGTTGAGCGCCAGGATCGGATCCGGGTGGGCGGGCCAGTCGTCCGGGAGTGCCAGGGCGCTCGCTCCCCGATCAACCATGGAGCCACCTTGCCAGGGTTTGCCGGATTCTTCGACCGGGGTGACGGAACTGCCTTCGCTCGGTTCCACGACCGCTCCACGGCTTCGGTCAGCCGTCGAAGACGTCGGTGGGGCTGCCGAAGATGCTGTCGGAGGTGCCGGGGTCGTCGGGGACGAGCCCGCCGCCGTCGGGGACGTCGGGGCTGTCGGGTACGGTCTCGGGGCCGGTTTCCTCCGGGGTGTCCCGGGAGTCCGGGGAGGTCGGGGAGGTGTCCGGTTCCGTCCGGGAGTCGGAGGGACTGGGCTCGTCGGGCGACTTCGGTGCCACCGGGGACTCCGGCGACGCGGGTGTGCGGCCGGGGTCGGTCGTCGGCGGTGATGCCGTTCCGGCGGCCGAGGGGCAGTCGGCGGTTGCCGTGTCCGCCGCATCCGTCACGTCCGCCGGGGTCGTGCAGTCGGCCGGCGACTCGGGCGGGAAGGTCCGCTCGCCGGGCGCGGTACCGGAGGCACTGTCGTGCGGGTGCGGGTCCGGGGTGGGGGTCACCGGCTTCGGGGGCCGTACGACATGGTCGCGGTCGTGGCCGTGATGACCGAGCGGCCGTTCGATCCAGGTGTTGTCGGCGATGTCGATGATCGTGATGTTGGTGACCGCCTGGGGCGTCGGGGCCACCACGATCACCTGGCCCGGCCGGTACCCGGACCAGGCCCGGCCGCTGGTGCCGGGTCTGCCGCGCGGGTCGACGGGCGGGGCGAGCGGATTGCCGCAGGCGCAGCGGACACGCGGCACCCCACGGCTGTCGACGAGGACGGCGGTGCCCGCCTGGAGGACGGACTGGTATCCGGTTCCCATGCCGTCGCGGAACCCGTGGTTGGTGACCCGGGTGTCGGCGCGCAGCACGACCGAGGTCAGCCCGCGCAGATAGCCGGGGAGGGACGCCTGGGGGATGCCCGCGGCCTGGGCGAAGACACGGCCCCTGGCCCGGTCGGCGGTGAGCTGGTCGATCTGCCGCTGGACATCGCAGCTGCCGGCGCCCCGGGTGCCGCCGTACAGGCCGGGTGTCTCGCCGGACAGGGGCTGGAGCCCGGCCCGGCCCGAGCGCGCCGGCCCCGGCGTTCGGGTGACCGGCGACGGGGTGGCGGACGAGGTCGCCGTGGAGTCGGTGAAGGGGTCCGGCCCCCGGTCCGCGACGGGCTGGAGAAGGACGTCGTCGCCCGCTCGCGTCTCCTCATGGCTGCCGCCACCGCATCCGGCGACGACGAGCGCCGCCGAGAGCGCGCAGGCCGCGACGAGGGTTCGGGTGGGTGTCCGCACCACGTCCTCCCGCCGACTCTCGGGCCGATTCTCCGTCCGGTTTTCGGGCATTTCGTCCCTATTATCTGCTTCACTCGCTCGGGTCACGCAAACGGAGAGGTGGTATACGGAGAGTCACATGGATCGGGTGGCGCGACAATGAGGAGAGGAGGGGACGGGCCGTGGAGTGGTTCATCGCACCGGACTACTGGACGAGCCGGCTGGTCTTCCAGCGGGCTCTGGCCGGCGTGTATCTCGTCGCGTTCCTGACGGCGGCCCTGCAGTTCCGGGCGCTGATGGGTGAGCGCGGCATGCTGCCCGTGCCGCGCTTCGTCGCACGGGTGCCCTTCAGGGCCGCGCCTAGCCTGTTCCAACTCCACTACTCGGACCGCTTCTTCGCCGCGTGCGCCTGGTCGGGGGCCGCGGTGTCGGCGGCGCTGCTGGCCGGGCTGGACAACGCCGTGCCGCTGTGGGGCGCCATGCTGCTGTGGCTGGTCCCGTGGGCGCTGTACCTGTCGATCGTGAACGTCGGCCAGACCTGGTACTCGTTCGGCTGGGAGTCCCTGTTGCTGGAGGTCGGCTTCCTCGCCGTCTTCCTGGGCAACGACGAGGTGGCGCCGCCGATCGTGGTCCTGTTCCTGCTGCGCTGGATCCTGTTCCGCGTCGAGTTCGGGGCGGGGCTGATCAAGATGCGCGGCGACGAGTGCTGGCGAAAACTCACCTGCCTGGACCACCACCACGAGACCCAGCCGATGCCGGGCCCGCTGAGCTGGTTCTTCCACCATCTGCCCAAGCCCCTGCACCGGGTCGAGGTGGCCGCCAACCATGTCACCCAGCTGGTCGTGCCCGTCCTCCTCTTCACCCCGCAGCCGATCGCGACGGCCGCCGCCGCCCTGATGATCGTCACCCAGCTGTGGCTGGTGATGTCGGGCAACTTCTCCTGGCTGAACTGGATCACCATCGTGCTGGCCCTGTCGGCGATCGAGTTCCCCGGTGATCGACAGTCCGTGCCCGGCACACCGCTGTGGTACGAGGTCGTGGTCCTCGCGGTCGCCGTGCTCCTGGTCGGCCTGAGCTACCACCCCGTCGCCAACATGATCTCCCGCCGCCAGATCATGAACCGCTCCTTCGACCCGCTCCATCTGGTCAACACCTACGGCGCGTTCGGCAGCGTCAGCCGGATCCGGTACGAGGTGGTCATCGAGGGCACCGACGACGACGTACCGCGGGAGGACTCGGACTGGCGGGAGTACGAGTTCAAGGGCAAGCCGGGCGATCCCCGGCGCTGGCCGCGGCAGTTCGCGCCGTACCATCTGCGGCTGGACTGGCTGATGTGGTTCGCCGCGCTGTCCCCCGCGTACGCCGGGTCGTGGTTCGGCGCGCTGGTGGAACGGCTCCTGGAGAACGACCGCGACACGCTGAAGCTGCTGCGCCGCTCGCCGTTCCCGCCCGACGCGCCGCCACGCCATGTCCGCGCCCGCCTCTTCCGGTACCGCTACACGACCTGGCGTGAGCTGCGGGAGACGGGCGCGTGCTGGGAGCGGACGTATGTGCGGGAGTATCTGCCGCCGACCAGGCTGGCCAGGGTGGCTCAGAGGTCGTAGACGCGGATGGCGGTCGCCTCGAAGATCTGCCGGCGGTCGGACGCGGCGGTCAGTTCCCGTGCCGTGTCGAGGACTTGGCCGTACGACGCGGCCAGCGTGCACACCGGCCAGTCGGAGCCGAACATCAGCCGGCCAGGGCCGAACGCGTCCAGGACGACGTCGGCGTACGGGCGCAGGTCGTCGACCCTCCACGAGGCGAGGTCGGCCTCGGTGACCATGCCGGAGAGCTTGCAGACGGTGTTGGGGAGGGCGGCCAGGGAGCGGACCGCCGTCTCCCAGGGTTCCCGCTCGCCCGAGGCGATGGGCGGTTTGCCCAGGTGGTCCAGGACGAAGGTGAGGCCGGCGTGGTCCGCGGCGGCCTTGACGCAGGCCGACAGCTGGTGCGGCAGCACGACCAGGTCGTAGACCAGTCCGGCGTCGGTCAGGGCGGCCAGCCCGCGCCGTACGTCCGCACGCAGCAGCCATTCCGGGTCGGGTTCGCCCTGCACCTGGTGGCGGATGCCCTTCAGGTACCCGCCTCCGGGCAGCTCGCGCAGCCGGGCCAGTTCCTCGGCGACATCCGGGCGGGTGAGGTCGGTCCAGCCGACGACGCCCGCGATGAGCTCGTGCTCGGCGGCGAGGGCCAGGAACTCCGGGGTCTCCTCGGGCACGGTGACGGTCTGGACGAGGACGGTACGGTCGATTCCGGCGACCCGCGCCTCGGCAGCGAGGTCGGCGACGGTGAAGTTCCGCCGGAGCGGCCGGAGTTCGGGTCCGGTGATCCAGTCCTGGTCCCGCACCGAGAGGTCCCAGACGTGGTGGTGGGCGTCGACGAGCGTCACGGCAGCTCCCACACGACGGGCAGGCCGGCGTCCGCGCCCTCGTCGGAGTAGTCGTGCACCACGTCGAGCAGTTCGGCCATGCGGGCCTGCCAGACCACGTTGACCGGCAGTTTCTCCAGCTCGGCGAGGAGCCGGCCGTAGTCCTCGCACTCCAGGACGTGGAAGAGGTCGGTGCCGCTGCGCCAGATCGTCCAGGAGGTCGCCCCGGCGGCCCGGATGGCGTCCGTGAGTTCCTTCGGAACCTCGCGGTGGGCGGCCTCGTACTCGGCGACGCGGTCCGCGCGGACCTTGGTGTGCAGGGCGACTCTCATGACGGCTCCTCGGTGGCCAGGAGTCCGGTGTCCCGCAGCTCCTGCCAGAAGGGGGCGGGTACGGGTGTGGCGAACTGGTCGGCGCAGTCGTGGACTTCAGCGGCCGAGCGCGCGCCCACCAGAACGCTCTTCACCGCCGGGTGGGCCGCGCAGAAGGCCAGCGCGGCGGCTCGCAGGGTGATGCCGTGCCGGCGCGCGATCTCCCTCATGCGCAGGGCCTTGTGCAGCAACTCGTCCGGCGCCTCGGCGTAGTTGTACGTCGCCCCGGGCTTCGGGTCCGCGAGCAGTCCCGAGTTGAAGGCACCGCCGATCACCACGGAGACGCCCCGCTCCACGGCCGCGGGCAGCAGGTCCGTGAGCGCGCTCTGGTCGAGCAGGGTGTAGCGGCCCGCGCACAGCACCACGTCGACGTCCGTGTCGCGGACGAAGCGGGTGAGCATCTCCGCCTGGTTCATGCCGGCGCCGATCGAGCCGACCACACCCTCCGAGCGGAGCTTCTCCAGCGCCGGGTAGCCCTCCCGGAATGCCTGCTCGGCGTGGTCGTCGGGGTCGTGGAGGTAGACGACGTCGACGCGGTCGAGGCCGAGCCGCTCCAGGCCCGCCTCCAGGGTGCGTCGTACGCCGTCCTCGCTGAAGTCCCAGACGCGGCGGTGCGTGGCGGGTACGGCGAAGCCGTTCGCCAGGTCGTCTCCGCCGTCGGTCTGCGGCACCAGGCGGCGGCCCACCTTGGTCGAGACCGTGTACTCCTCGCGCGGGTGCTCGCGCAGGGCCGCGCCGAGGCGGCGTTCGGACAGGCCGAGGCCGTAGTGGGGTGCGGTGTCGTAGTAGCGGATGCCGCGCCGCCAGGCCGCGGACACCGCTTCATGCGCCTGCTCGTCGGTGACCTCGGTGTAGAGGTTGCCGATGACGGCGGCTCCGAAGCCGAGTCCGCGCGGGACGCTCACCGGCTCACCGGCCGCAGGCGCAGCCCCTGCATGCCGCCGTCGACGGCGAGGGCGGTGCCGGTCGTCGCGCCGGAGAGCGGACTCGCCAAGTAGGCGACGGCGCCGGCGACTTCAGCGGCCGAGACGAGGCGGCCGGTGGGCTGGCGGGCCTCCAGGGCGGCGCGTTCGGCGGCCGGGTCGGAGGCGGAGTCGAGCAGGCGGCCGACCCAGGGGGTGTCGACCGTTCCGGGGTTGACGCAGTTGACGCGGATGCCCTCGCGGACGTGGTCGGCGGCCATGGCGAGGGTGAGGGAGTAGACGGCGCCCTTGGTCGCGCTGTAGAGGGCCCGCTGCGGGAGCCCTGCCGTGGCCGCGATGGAGCAGGTGTTGACGATCGCCGCGTGCGACGAGTCGCGCAGATGCGGGAGGGCGGCGCGGGCGACCCGCACCATGCCGACGACATTGACGTCCATCACCCGGTGCCACTCGGTGTCGTCGTTGTCCTCGACGGTGCCCTGGGCGCCGATGCCGGCGTTGTTGACCACCACGTCCAGTCCGCCGAGGCCGGCCACGGCGGCGGCCACGGCCGCGCGCACGGAGGCGTCGTCGGTCACGTCCGCGCGGAAGGCGAGCAGCGGCTTCTCGACGGACGACGGGTCCAGGTCGAGTACGGCGACCTGGGCGCCGCGCGCGGCGAGGAGTTCGGCCGTGGCCCGGCCGATGCCGGAGGCGCCTCCGGTCACCAGCGCCTTGAGACCGTCGAAGTCGCTCATGCCGCGTGCCCCTTCTTCTGCGTCTGGAGGTCGGCGGCCCAGAAGGCGCCGTCCGGGAACGTGTACCGCGCGATCGACTCGGGTCGCATGGCGGCCGAGAAGCCCGGCGCGGTGGGTGCCGTGTAGTGACCTTCCCTGATCACCACCGGGTTCAGGAAGTGGTCGTGCAGATGGTCGACGTACTCGATGACACGGTCCTCGGTGGTGCCGGTGACGGCCACGTAGTCGTACATCGACAGGTGCTGGACGAGTTCGCACAGGCCGACGCCGCCCGCGTGCGGGCACACCGGGACGCCGAACTTGGCGGCGAGCAGCAGGATGGCGAGGTTCTCGTTGACGCCGCCGACGCGGGCCGCGTCGATCTGGACGACGTCGAGGGCGCCGGCCTGGAGGAGCTGCTTGAAGACGACCCTGTTCTGCACGTGCTCGCCGGTGGCCACCTTCACCGGGGCGACGGCCTCGCGGATCGCCGCGTGGCCGAGGACGTCGTCGGGGCTGGTGGGTTCCTCGATCCAGTACGGGTCGAACTCGGCGAGGGCCTTGGTCCAGCGGATCGCCTCGTCGACGTCCCAGCGCTGGTTGGCGTCGACGGCGATGCGGATGTCCGGCCCGACGACCGAACGGGCGACGCGGCAGCGCCGGACGTCGTCCTCCAGGTCGGCGCCGACCTTCAGCTTGATCTGCCGGAAGCCGTCGGCGACGGCCTCGGCGGCGAGCCGGGTGAGCTTGTCGTCGTCGTAGCCGAGCCAGCCGGCGGAGGTGGTGTAGGCGGGGTAGCCGCGCTCCAGGAGCCGGGCGGCACGCTCCTGCGAACCCTCCCGTCCCCGGCGCAGGATCGTCAGCGCCTCCTCGGGCGTGAGCGCGTCGGTGAGGTACCGGAAGTCGATCTGACGGACGATCCACTCGGGGTCGGCGTCGGCGAGGAGGCGCCACAGCGGCTTGTCTGCGCGCTGGGCGGCCAGGTCCCACACGGCGTTCATGACGGCGCCGATCGCCATGTGCATCACGCCCTTCTCGGGGCCGAGCCAGCGCAGCTGGCTGTCGCCGATCAGGTCGCGATTCAGGGTCCCCGGGTCGGCGCACAGTTCGTCGACGGACCGGCCGACGACATGTCCGCGCAGCGCCTCGATCGCGGCGACCTGGACCTCGTTGCCCCGCCCGATGGTGAAGGTGAATCCGTGCCCCGCCGGCCCGTCGGCCGCGTCGGTGCGCAGGACGACGTACGCGGCCGAGTAGTCCGGGTCCGGGTTCATCGCGTCGGAGCCGTCGAGCTCGCGCGAGGTGGGGAAGCGGATGTCATAGGTCTCGAGCGCGGAGATGCGACAAGAGGGGCCGGGGGTCGGGGACACAGAGGGCCTTTCGGGTCGGTGACGTCGATGAGGGGGACAGCGCGGGTCAGTCCTGGGCGCGGCCCGTCGTCACGCGGGCGATCATGAGGGCGACCAGGATGATTCCGCCGTAGATGGCCTGGATCCAGAAGGACGGCACCTGGGCGAGGGTGAGCAGGTTCTGGACGACGCCGAGGAGGAGTACGCCGGTCAGGGCGCCGAACATGGTGCCCTTGCCGCCGTCCAGGCTGATACCACCGATCACCGCCGCCGCGAACACGGTGAAGATCATGTTGTTGCCCTGGTTGGCGCTGATCGCCCCGACATAGCCGGTCTGGATGATCCCGCCGACGGCCGCGAGGGCGCCCGCGACGACGAACACGCCGAGCATCACACGCTCGACCCGGATGCCGGCCGCGCGGGCCGCGTCCGCGTTGCCGCCGATGGCGTACAGGGCGCGGCCGATGCGGTGGTACTTCAGCACGAACCCGGTGATCGCGAAGGCGGCCGCCGCGAGCCACACCGACATCGGGATGCCGATGAACGTCGTGGTGGCGAGGGAGTAGAAGCTGTCGGGCATCCCGAACAGCGTCTTGCCCTTGGTCGCGCCGACCAGCAGACCGCGCAGCACGATCAGCATCGCGAGCGTCACGATGAACGCGTTGAGCTTGAACTTCACGACCAGGATGCCGTTGAAGGCCCCGACGGCCCCGCCCACCGCGACGATCGCCAGCATGGCCAGGGCGGCGGGGAGTTCGGCGCCCCAGCCGGAGCTGGCGGCGGGCAGGACGAGGAGCGCTCCCACGGCGGGCGCGATACCGACGACCGACTCCAGGGACAGGTCGAACTTGCCGGTGATCAGGACCAGCGACTCGGCCAGCACGACCATCGCCAGCGCGGCGGAGGCGCCGAGGATGGAGATCAGGTTGCGCTCGGTGAGGAACGAGTCGTTGACCACCGCGCCGAGCACCAGGAGCAGCAACAGGGCCGGTACGAGGGCGAGTTCGCGGGCGCGGCGGAGCAGGACCGTCCTGGCGGCACGGGCGTCCGGCACCTTCACGGGCAGGGCCGGTGGGGCCTTGGTGTCAGCCATTGCGGTCCACTCCTTCGATGGAGGCGATCAGCTCGTGGTCGTGCCAGCCCGCCGGGTGCTCGGCGACGACACGGCCGTGGAACAGGACGAGGACGCGGTCGCACCGGCGCAGGTCGTCGAGTTCGTCGGAGACGACGAGTACGGAGGTGCCGTCCTCGCGGGCGCTGTCCATGCGGGCGAGCAGGGACTCCTTGGACTTCACGTCCACGCCCGCGGTGGGGTTGATCAGCACGAGCAGCCGGGGGTCGGAGGCGAGGGCGCGGGCCATGACGACCTTCTGCGCGTTGCCGCCGGACAGGTCGGAGACGGGCTGGTCGGGGCCCTCGGTGTGGATGTCGAGGCGTTCGATGAGGGCGGTGGCGAAGCCGCGCCTGCGTTCGGTGCCGACGAAGCCGAAGCGGCCCAGCCGGTCGAGGACGCTCATGGTGGCGTTGTCGCCGATGGTCATGCCGGAGACGAGCCCCTGGTCGTGGCGGTCCCGGGGCACGCACGCGACGCCCGCCTTGAGGGCGGCCCGCACATCGCCGAACGGCAGCCGCTCCCCGCCCAGTCGGGCGCTGCCGCCCGTCGGGGTGTGCAGCCCCGCGAAGGACTCGGCGAGCTCGACCTTGCCGCTGCCGCTGATCCCGGCGAGCCCGACGACCTCGCCGTGGCGGACGGTGAGGTCGATGTTCTCGTACGCCGGTGAGGTGAGCCCGCGTGCTTCGAGCAGGACGGGGGCGTCGTGGTCGACGTCCCCGGGGTCGACGGCCTGCTCGGCGATGGCCTCCAGGGACTCCCCCGCCATGGCCTCCACCAGGGCCCGGCGCGGGAGTTCGGCGACCGGCGCGGTGGTGATCCAGCGGGCGTCGCGCAGGACCGTGACGGTCTGGCAGACCTCGTACACCTCCTGGAGGTGGTGCGAGATGAACAGGAAGGTGACGCCCGAGTCCTGGAGGGCCCGCATGCGCGTGAACAGCCGCTCGATCTCACGGTTGTCGAGCTGGGCGGTGGGCTCGTCGAGGATGATGAAGCGGGCGCCGAAGCTCAACGCCCGCGCGATCTCCACCATTTGGCGGTCCTCGACCTTGAGGTCGGCGGTGCGCGCCTCGGGGTCGACGTGCACGTCCCAGGTGGCGAGGAGTGCGGCGGCCTCGTGGCGTAGTCTGCGCCAGCTGATGAAGCCGCGCTGGAGCGGCTGCCGGTTGATGCCGTGTTCATCCGCGGGCCAACCCCCGGACCCCCGGCCGACCCTGCGATTCAGGCGCGTTGACCTGGCAGTGTGGATTTCGGCGATGAAGAGATTTTCCGCGACCGTCATTTCCGGGACGAGGGTGGGGTGCTGGTAGACGCAGGCGACCTTGCGGCGCCAGGCATCGCGGTCGGTGAGCGGCGGTGCGGGTTCGCCGTCGAAGCGGACGGTGCCCTCGTCGGGTGCCTGGAGGCCGGTGAGGATCCTGACCAGGGTCGACTTGCCGGCGCCGTTGCGGCCGACGAGGGCGTGGGACTCGCCGGGCAGGACGGTGAGCCGGCCGTCGGCGAGGGCGGTGGTGGGGCCGTACCGCTTGACGATGTCCCGCGCCTCGGCGAGGGGTGTGATCACAGCCGTACTCATTTGACCGTGTTGCCCCAGAGCTTGGGGTCGTCGACGTTGTCCTTGGTCACCAGCGGGGCGGGCAACTGGTCCTCCAGGATGCCGCTGGGCAGCTTGACGATGGTCGAGTCGTGGTCGGTCGGTCCCGGCTGGAACTTCTTCCCCTCCATCGCCGCCTTGATGTAGTACATGCCGTACTTGGCGTACAGGTCGGCGGGCTGGGAGACGGTCGCGTCGATCTCGCCCTTGCGGATGGCGTCGAACTCCTGCGGGATGCCGTCGTTGGAGACGATCGTGATGTGCCCGGCCTGTCCGGCCTTCTTCAGCATCCCCTTGGACTTCAGGGTCTGGAGGGTCGGCGCGAGGTAGACGCCGCCGGCCTGCATGTAGATGCCCTTGATGTCGGGGTTGGCGTTCAGCAGGGTGTCCAGCTTGGAGGCCGCGGTGTCGGACTCCCACTTGGCCGGTATCTCCAGGACCTTCAGCTTGGGGAAGTCCTTCTTCACACAGGCGCGGAACGCCTCGGAGCGGTCCCGGCCGTTGACGGAGGCCAGATCGCCCATGATCTGCACGACCTTGCCGGAGGGGATCTGCTCGCCGAGGTACTGGCAGGCCTTCTCGCCGTACGCCACGTTGTTCGCGCGCACCACCATCGCGACCTTGCCCTTGTCGGGCGCCACGTCGACGGCGACGACCGGCACACCCTTGCGCTCCGCCTGGTCGAGGCCGGCCTCGATGGCGGCGCTGTCCAGCGGGGCGACGACGAGGCCCTTCACGCCCTGGTTGAGCTGGTTGTTGATGTCGGTGATCTGCTGGGAGGGGTCGCTGTTGGAGTTGACCGTCTTGAGCGTGTCGACGTCCTCGGACTCGGCCATCTTCGGCACGTAGTCGTTGTACGACTGCCAGAACGGCGAGGTCAGCAGGGGCAGGATCACCCCGACCTTGCCGCTGCCGCCGCCCTCCGCGCTCGCGGCGCCGGTGTCCTTGGTGCTGCCGCACGCGGCGAGCACGAGCGAGGCGCCGACTACCGCGGCCACCGCTGCGCCTCTCCGTGACCTGTTCTGCTTCCGCGCTGTTGTGCCGTGCATCTGGCGGCTCCTCGTTGAGCGTGTTCGAGCACATGGTTCGAGCAGATGCCCGCATATTTATCAGACCACTTCGCGAGAACAACACCCTCCAGAGCAGATTTTCCCGCATCGCGACCGTATTGGTCGGACCACCTCGCTGGTTAGACTGCGGCGCACCGGTGACAGGAGGAACGGCGTGAACGTGGACGAGGCAGCCCCGCAGAAGGGCACCGTGACGCAGCGCGCCATAGAGCAGATCAAGGCGATGATCGCGGAGGGGCGGCTGGAGCCGGGGCAACGGCTGCCGACCGAGCGCGATCTCGCGGTGCAGCTCGGCATCTCCCGCAGCTCGATGCGCGAGGCGATCCGCGCGCTCACGGTGCTGGGGGTGCTGGAGGCCCGGCACGGTTCGGGCATCTACGTCACCCAGCTGGAGGCGGGTGACCTGCTGGAGACGTTCGGCGTGGTCGCCGACCTGTCCCGGGGCCCGCGGCTGGTGGAGCTCCTGGAGGTGCGCCGCATCCTGGAGTCGACGGCGACGGCCCTGGCGGCGGCGCGCATCACACCGGACCAGCTCGCGGAGGTCGAGAAGCATCTGACGGCGATGAACGCCACGGACGACCCCGAGGAGATCCTCGCCCACGACCTGGCCTTCCACCGCGAGATCGCGGCCGCCGCCGGCAACGAGACGATGGCCGCGATCCTGGAGGGCCTGTCCTCCCGCACCTTCCGCGCCCGCGTCTGGCGCGGCTACCAGGAGGAGGGCGCCTTCACCCGCACCCGCCGCGAACACGCCGCGATCCACCGCGCCCTGGTCGCCCACGATCCGGAGGCGGCCCGGGCGGCGGCGGCCGCGCATGTGGGCGAGGTGGAGCAGTGGCTGCGGACACAGCTCGGCGGCTGACCCTCCCCCACCGGCGCCGGGTCCTACGGCCGCACGTCGAAGTCGTGGGCCGCGCCGAGCCGGTCCAGTGACACCTGACCGGGAATGCCGTTGGCGTCCGCGCCGGTGAAGCCGCACCGGTGCTGCCAGGCGGAGTACGCCTTGACGGTCGCCCCGCCGAAGTGGCCGTCGGCGTACTCGGCATCGAGGAGGCCCTCCGCGACGAGCGCCTTCTCCACAGTCCGTACGCCCGCGTACGACACCGGTGTGCCCGGCCGGTCCGGGTCGTGCAGGGCCGCGGCGATCACCTTCGACAGGTCGACGACCGGACGCGGGCCCGGCACGCTCGGCGAATCGCCGGGCCGCGGGGCTCCCTTCCGCACCCACGCGTACAGGTGCTCGCCGGGACATGCGGTGGCCAGTCCGTCCCGGTGTCCCTTGATCTCCTTGCCGGCGCCGTGGCGGCGCAGCAGCTCGATGCCGTCGCGGATCGCGCCCAGCATCGCGTCGTTCGGCTTGGTGAGCCCCTTCGAGCCGACCAGGCCGCAGATCGCGTAGTGGGCGCGGTTGAGTTCCTGGTTGCCGTTCGCCCCGGTGCGCCTGCCGAGGCCGCGCCCCTCCAGGAGATGACCGTGCGGGCAGGCGCCGTAGTTGTAGGCGATGTCCGAGTAGTTCTCCTTCGGGTTGGCCAGGTGGTCCTTGCGGATCGCCTTCCATTTGTCGATGCAGAGGTCGTGGTCGTCGAGGAGCTTCACGCTGACCGTGGCGCCTTCGTAGTGGACCTTCACGCCCTTGGTCGAGGTCTGTGTGGGTGCGGCGGACGAGGGCCAGCCGAGCTGGGCGCGCGTGACGAGCTTCAAGAGTGCCTCCAAGGCGCGATGGGGACGCCAACACCCTTGAGTGTGAGGGCAGTTGGCGCACCCTTCCACGGCGGCGCGCCGCCGTCCCCCGTCCGGGCTACGAGGCCCGTCGCAGCCGCAGCGTCACCAGTTCGAAGGGCCGCAGCCGCAGTGCGACGCGCGCGCCGTCGTACGCCGGCGCCTCGGGCAGCGGGCGCTCCAGCAGGTCCGTCGCCGCGACGTCCGCGACCTCGAAGTTCGGCGTCAGGGTGGCCCGTACCCGGCCGCCGTGGGCCTCGTGGAGGCGCACCACCACGTCCCCGCTGCCGTCGTCGGCCAGCTTGACGGCGGTCACGACGACCGCGTCCTGATCCACGGCCACCAGCGGGGCGACCTCGGCGCCGCCGGTCACCCGCCGCTCCGGCAGGTTGATCCGCCAGCCCTCGCGCACCGCGTCCCCGATGCCCGCGCCCGGCACGAGGGCGTGCCGGAAGCGGTGGGCGCCCTGGTCGGTCTCGGGGTCCGGGAAGCGCGGGGCGCGCAGGAGGGAGACGCGGACGGTGGTGGTCGTGCCGCGATCGCCGTCCGTGCGGACGGTGCGGGTCACGTCGTGGCCGTACGTGGAGTCGTTGACGACGCAGACACCCCAGCCCGGCTCCTCCACATGCACGAAACGGTGGTTGCAGGCCTCGAACTTGGCCGCCTCCCAGCTGGTGTTGGTGTGCGTGGGACGGTGGAAGTGCCCGAACTGGGTTTCGGAGGCATACCGCTCCGCGTGCACGTCGAGCGGGAAGGCCAGCTTCAGGAACTTCTCCGTCTCGTGCCAGTCGACCTCCGTGTCGAGCAGCAGCCGCCGCTCCCCCGGCGCGAGCGACAGCACCTGGGTGACGCGGGAAGCACCGAAGGAACGGACGATCCGCACCGACGTCCCGTCGTCGCCGGGGGTGATCTCGTCCACGTCGGTCAGGTCGGTGACCGTGTGGCGGTAGAACTCGTCGACGTCCCAGGCGTCCCACATGTTCGGGAAGTCGGGGTGGAGCTGGAGGAGGCCCGCGGCCGTGCCCGGCGCGACCGTCTCGCGGTCGGCCTCGATGTCGTACGCCGACACGACCAGGCCCCGCGCGTCGATCTCGATGCGCAGCAGGCCGTTGTCGAGGACGAACCCTCCGCCGGGGCGTTCGGTGCGTGCCGTCCGGCCCTCCGGCACCGGGATGCGGGCGCCGCCCGCCGGTACGCCCTCGCGCGCATGCGGAGCCGAGTTGAAGACGAGCGCGGTCCCGCCCTCGCCCGCCAGGGCACGCTGGGCGGACTCGATGATCGCGTTCAGCTCACCCGCGAGGCGCTCGTACGTCGCCCGCGCCTCCCGGTGCACCCACGCGATCGACGACCCGGGCAGGATGTCGTGGAACTGGTGCAGCAGCACCGTCTTCCAGATGCGGTCCAACTCCGCGTAGGGGTAGGGGAATCCGGTCCGTACGGCGGCTGTCGCCGCCCACAGCTCGGCCTCGCGCAGGAGGTGTTCGCTGCGGCGGTTGCCCTGCTTGGTCTTCGCCTGGCTGGTGAGGGTGGCGCGGTGGAGTTCGAGGTAGAGCTCGCCGACCCAGACGGGCGGGTCGGGGTACTCGGCCTCGGCCTTGCGGAAGAAGGCCGCCGGGGTCTCCCAGACGACGGTGGCGGAGCCTTCCAGGTCCCGGAGCCGGGCCGCCTTGGCGACCATCTCTCGGGTGGTGCCGCCGCCTCCGTCGCCCCAGCCGGTGGGGGCGAGGGAGTGCCGGGCGACACCCTTGTCCTTGAAGTTGCGGGCCGCGTGGGCGATCTCGCTGCCCTTCATGGAGCAGTTGTAGGTGTCGACGGGCGGGAAGTGGGTGAAGATCCGGGTGCCGTCGATGCCCTCCCACTGGAAGGTGTGGTGCGGGAACTTGTTGGTCTGGGACCAGGAGATCTTCTGCGTCAGCAGCCACTTGGCACCCGCGGCCCTGATGATCTGGGGCAGCCCGGCGGCGAATCCGAAGGTGTCGGGCAGCCATGCCTCGTCGTTCTCGATGCCGAACTCGTCGAGGAAGAACCGCTTGCCGTGCACGAACTGCCGGGCCATCGCCTCCGAACCCGGCATGTTGGTGTCCGACTCCACCCACATCCCGCCCGCCGGCACGAACCGCCCGTCCGCCACCGCCTTCTTCACCCGCGCCCACACCTCGGGCCGGTGCTCCTTCACCCACGCCCACTGCTGGGCCTGCGACATGGCGAAGACGAAGTCGGGCTCGTCCTCGATGAGCGCGGTCATGTTGGAGGTCGTACGGGCCACCTTGCGCACCGTCTCGCGCAGCGGCCACAGCCATGCCGAGTCGATGTGGGCGTGTCCGACGGCGCTGATGCGGTGGGCGGACGGGACGGCGGGGGCGGCGAGGACGCGGGTGAGGCGGGAACGGGCGCGGGCCGCCGTGCCGCCCACGTCCTGGAGGTCCATCGAGTCCAGCGCCTTCTCCACCGCCCGCAGGATCTCCCAGCGCCGGGCCGACTCCACCGGCAGCTCGGCCATCAGCTCTCCGAGCACCTCCAGGTCGAGCACGAGCTGCCACACCGTCTCGTCGAAGACGGCGAGGTCCATGCGGGTGAGCGTGTACTGGGGTTCGCTGCCGGCCGTCTCCTTGTCGCCCAACTGCGTGGGCAGGAAGGGGTGGTAGTCGAGGATGACGGGGTTGGAGGCCGCCTCGATGTGCAGCCGGACCTGCTCCCCGCCCGCCACCGGGGCCCCGATGCGCACCCACTGGTTGCGCGGGTTGAGGCCCTTCACCGGGGTGCCGTCGGGCCGGTAGACCAGGCCCTCGCACTGGAAGCCGGGCATGTTCTCGTCGAACCCGAGGTCGAGGAGCGCCTCGACCGTCTGGCCGGCCCATTCCTCGGGCACGGTCCCGGTGACCCGGAACCAGCTGGTGCCCCAGGGAGCACCCCAGCGCGCCCCCACCTCGATCGGCTCGGGCTCGGCCGCGATCCCCTCGGCGACCGGCACCGGCTCGCCCGGCGCATGCCACACCGCGACTTCCAGCGGCACGGACTCCGGGTACACGGCGGGTCGGACACGCTCGTCGAGGACGCGCTTGAGACGGGCTTCGACCAGGCTGCGGTCGTCATGCATGCGGGGGCACTCCGTAGGTCTCGGGGTGGGGCGGGTTACCAGGCGTGGGTGACGGTCGCGGGGGCCGACGTGGTGTAGAGCTCCCCTACGGCGCGCAGTTCGAACCGCGCCGCCTGTTCACCCTGTTCGGGTCGCAGGCCACCGGCGAAGAACGCCCGCTGACAGGTGCCGCCGAGGAAACGCCTGGTGCCGTCGGGGAGGAGGCGGTGGAGGTTGTAGTGGCGTACGTCGCCGGAGGCCGGGTTCCAGGCGAAGCGCAGGTCGCCGCCCGCCGCCGCGGTGATCCGGAGGCCGGAGGGAGCGCCCGGCGTGTGGCGGGCGTTGCGGACGGCAAGGCCGCCGAGCCGCCAGCGGACTAGGCCGCCGTCGGGCGCGGTGAGCCGGATGCCGATCGCGTGTGCGGTGCCGATCAGGCCGGTGAGCGGGACGGTCGCGGTCTGCCAGCCGTTGACCGAGTTCACCGGCAGATATGTGTACGGCGGTGTCGCCCCCGGCCCGCTCGGCTCGGCCATGGCCACCGCCAACTCGACGTTCACACGGCCCGCGTCGGTCCGGTGCGTCAGCTCGACAACCGTGTCAACCGTCACCGGCAGCCGGCTCGCGTACACCTCCACGATCGCGGGTTCGTCCAGTTCACCCTCGACGAGCACACTGCTTCCGCCGCGCCACGCGTCCGCGAAGTCGAAGTTCACACCGGGGCGCTGCCCGTCGGTGTGCACGACCCAGCGCCGGGACGGCAGCCGGTCCTGCAGTCCGAGATGGTTCCACGGCGTATCCGACGTCACCTCCCCGTCCTCGTACCACCGCAGCCCGTGCCCGGTGTTGAACACGCTCGCGAACGGCACCGAGGCGACCGTCGACCGGTCGGCGACCGACACCGCCGGCGCCCGCCAGCTGTCCGTGCCGTCCGGCCGCGACGGATCCAGTGAACGCCCGGTCCAGAACCGGTCGTCGGCGGCATGGAAGGCCCCCGGAGTCCGGCCGCCCGACGGCAGGTGATTGCGGGTCCACTCGGGCCGGTAGAAACCGACCGACACGACGTGCGCCTTGTCGCGCGGCACGATCGCGTCCCAGTTCACGGACGAGTTCCAGCCGCCCGCCTCGACGTCGACGCCCGCCCACAACTCGTAGCGGCTGCGGCCCAGTTGCCCGGCCAACCGCCCGGACGACGTCAGCTTCGCCGCCGTCCACCGGAAGTCGACGAACATGTCGTGGGCGGCCTGGAAGAACGCCTCGTTCTGCGAGTTCAGCGCCCCCTGCCAGCTCACGCTCCCGTTCACCGTCATCGAGTCGTACCAGGTCACCCGCTGCCCCTTGGCCTTGGCGCGCGTCTTCAGCTCCCGCAGGAAACCCAGCATGTCCGCACCCAGCGCGGCGTTCCCGCCACTGGTCTCGGCGTTGACGAACCACCCGTCGAACCCGTACGCCTCCGCGACCGCGACCAGCCGTTCGGCCAGCGGGTACCGCCCGGCCGCGTCCTTCTGCACCAGGTCACGGGTCCACTGCAACTGCCCGCCGTAGGCGACGGGCGGCAGGAAGACGTTGCCGAGGACGGGCACCCCGTGCCGGTGGGCGGCGTCGACGACCGGCGCGTTCGGCGCGAGCACCAGCCCCTCCCCCGACGAGCCGCCCCAGAAGACCAGCTCGTCGATGTACGCCCAGTGGGTGGGGGCGTAGTAGTCGGCGGTGGCCGAGCCCTGCGAGGGGTTGCTCGCGGTGGGCCCGAAGGAGACCAGGGACTGGATACGGGCCTGACCCGCCCGAGCGGTCGTGTTCACCGGGGTCGGGGTGAAGCGCGGGGCGAGCGGGACGGTCGCCGCGTTGAAGGCGAGGTCCGGGTCGTCGGCCGGGCGCCAGGACTTCAGGCTGCGCCAGGTGATGCCGGTGCCGGGGCTGCCGGAGGGCAGCGAGTCCGGGTACCAGTAGGAGGCGTACGGCTGGAGCGCGGCGGCTTCGGTCCGACCGCGCTCGGGCTCGGCCGCCGCCGGCGGCGAGGGCAGCAGTGCGGCCGTGGCGCCGGCAAGCAGGACGGTACGTCTGGTGGGGTTCACGAGGGGGTGCCTCCTGGTGGGGCGGGGCGTACCTGATCGGGAGCGACGACCTCGGTGATGCCGCGCGCGCCGAGGTGTTCCCGGTCGCCGGCCCGCGCGTCGAGGACGGTGGTGGGACGGACGCCGTCGGCGACCAGCCGGAAATAGGCGTCGAAGACCGGGCCGCCCGGGGCACAGAGCGAGCGCCTGGAGGGATCGGCGGGCACGACCAGTGCCGTCGTACGCGGCTCAGGCGTCCGGGAGGTCTCCCGGGCCGCCCGCTCCAGCACCCGAGCGGTGTCCTTCGGCTTCCTGTCGTTGGTCAACAGGCCCAGTCCGTATTCGAGTTCGGGGAAGTCGGCCAGCTCACGGGAGACGTCGTGGGAGCACCACCAGGTGATGCCCCACAGGTCGGGGCAGTCCAAGGCGTTCATGACGGTCGCCTCGGTGAAGGCGGCGGCGTGCTCGGGCGGGATCAGGGGCGCGGGCGCGCCGACCTCCTGGAGCCAGACGGGGCGGTGCGGGTCGTCGGCCCATGCCTTGGCCAGTTCGACGAGGTACGCGGCGTGGTGCTCGGTCGGCACGGAGGTACGGCCGTGGCGCTGGGCGGTGCCGTTGAAGACCCAGGAGTGCACGGCGGTGACGGCGCCGTGGCGGGCGGCCTGGGCCGGCGTGAACGGCTGGTCGTCCTGGTACCAGGTGGCGTCGTACTCGGCGTGCAGGTGCACCCGCCCCGGGGCGCCCTCCTCGCAGGCGGCGAGCATGCGCGTCAGCCAGCGGTCGATCTCCGCCTCGGTCGCCCGGTCGGGATCGGGATGCGGGCCCGCCGAGAACTGGTTGACCTCGTTGCCGAGGGTCATGCCGAGGAAGTTGGGCCGGCCGGCCAGGGCGGCGGCGAGTGTGCGCAGGTAGGCGGCCTGGCCGTCGATGACGTCCGGGTCGGTGAAGAGGTTGCGGCGGTGCCAGGTCCGGGTCCAGGCGGGGAGGAAGTCGAAGCTGCTCAAGTGGCCTTGCAGACCGTCCACGTTGACGTCGAGGCCGCGTTCGGCGGCGGCGTCGACGAGCTGGACGAGGTGCTCGACGGCCCTGGGGCGAATCAGGGTGCGGTTGGGCTGGAAGTACGGCCACAGCGGGAAGACGCGGATGTGATCGAGGCCCAGCGCCGCGAGGGAGTCGAGGTCGGCGCGTACGGAGTCGAGGTCGAAGTCGAGCCAGTGGTGGAACCACCCTTCGCTCGGGGTGTAGTTGACGCCGAAGCGCACGGCAGAAGGCATGCGTGTCCTTGTGAGGGAGGTGCGAGGGGGGTGCGACGGACGGCCGGGGTCGGCCCTGCGCGAGGTCAGCCCTTTACGGCGCCCTCGCCCACGCCCCGGAAGAAGTACCGCTGAAGGCAGGCGAAGAGGGCGATCAGCGGCGCCACGGCGATGATCGTGCCGGCGGCGACGAGGCGTTCGTCGTTGGCGAAGGTGCCGTGCAGGTAGTTGAGGCCGATGGTCAGCGTGAACTTGGAGGGGTCGCTCAGCACGATCAGCGGCCACAGGAAGTCGTCCCAGGCGCCCATGAAGGCGAAGATCGCGACGACGGCGAGGGTCCCCTTCACGGACGGCACCGCGATCCGCAGGAACCGCTGCCAGACGTTGGCGCCGTCGACGTAGGCCGCCTCCTCGATCTCGTACGGCAGGTTGAGGAAGGCGTTGCGCATCAGCAGGACGTTCAGGGCGCTGACGCAGCCCGGCAGTACGACGCCGATGAGGGTGTTGTTGAGGCCCAGCTCCCGCATGGTGGTGAACTGGGCGATGATGATGCCCTCCACGGGCACGAGCATCGCGAGGACGAAGGCCAGGGTGGCCGCGCGGCGGCCCCGGTAGCGCAGCCGGGCGAGGGCGTAGCCGGCGAGGGCCGAGCCGACGCAGTTGGTGGCGACGTTGGCGGCGGCCACCTTCAGCGAGTTGAGGGCGTAGTCCCAGACGGGGATGGTGTCGGCGACCCGCTCGTAGTTGTGCAGGGTGGGGTCGCCGGGCAGGAACTTCGGCGGGGAGCTGAAGATGTCCTCGGTGGGGCCCTTGAGCGAGGTCGACAGCTGCCACACGAACGGACCGACGGTGAGGGCGAGTACGGCGAGCAGCAGCAGGTAGCGCAGGACGAGCTCCCCCACGCGTACGCGCCGGCCGTTCTCGTCGGTGACGCGGGGTTCGCGGGCGTCGGTCCGGGGCCTCGAAGCGGTGGGCCGTACCTTCTCCATGACGCTCACGACTCGTCCCTCCGGTCCGCGCGCAGCACGAGCAGCATCAGGGCGACGGTGACGACGAAGACGACGACCGAGATGGCGGATGCGTAGCCGACCCGGCCGGTCAGGCCGGTGCCGGTGCGCTGGACGAGCATGACGAGGGTGGTGTCCTCGCCCGCCGGGCCTCCGCTCGGGCCGGCCATCAGGTACACCTCGGAGAACACCTTGAACGCGGCGACCGACGACAGCGCCCCGACGAGGACCATGGTGGAGCGGACGGCGGGCACGGTGACCGTGAGGAAGCGGCGGATCGCTCCGGCACCGTCCACGGCCGCCGCCTCGTGCAGTTCGCGCGGCACGTTGGCGAGCGCGGCCAGATAAATGATCATGTAGTAGCCGAGGCCCTTCCAGACCGTCACGGCCATCGCGCTCAGCAGGAGCAGCCATTGGTCGCTGAGGAAGCCGACGCGGCCGACGCCGATCGTCTCCAGCAGGGAGTTCACCAGGCCGCGCTCGTCGAGCAGCCACACCCAGATCAGTCCGACCACCACGATCGAGGCGACGACCGGGGTGTAGAAGGCGGACCGGAAGAAGGTGATACCGGGGATGTTCTTCTGCACCAGGAGCGCGAGCAGCAGGGGCAGGACGACGAGGGCGGGGACGACGCCGACGACGTAGAGCGTGCTGTTGCGCAGGCCTACCCAGAACATGTCGTCCTGGAGCAACTCGCGGAAGTTGGCGAGACCCACGAACCGGCCCGGGATCAGGGTGCGGCGGTCGGTGAAGGCGTTGACCAGGGTGGACACGAACGGGTACAGGATGAAGGCGCCGATGATCAGCAGCCCCGGGGCGGCGAACAGCCAAGGACTGGTGGGCAGTTGACGCCGCACCCGGGAGGCGGTGGACATGGCCATCTTGCGCTACCCCTGCTGCTGAAGCAGCGTGTCGCAGGCCTTGACAGCGTTGTCGAGGGCCTCCTTCGGGCTCTCTTTGCCCTGCAACGCCTTGGCCACCTCGTTGCGCAGCTCGGTCTTCATCTGCTCGCTGAACAGCACGGGCGTGTAGTTGACCGCGTTCTTCAGCGACTTGGCGGCGGCGACCCGTACCCGCGTCTCGTCGGTGCCGTCCTCCTTGGTGAAGTACGGGTCATCGAGCGAACCGGCGGTGCTGGGGAAGATGGCGACCTGCTTGGCGAACGACATCTGGTGCGCCGCGTCGGTGACGTAGTGCGCGAAGGCGACCGCGGCGGGCGCGCGCTTGGTCTGCGCGTTGACCATCACGCCCATCACGTACATGTTGACGTGACCGGTGCTGGTGATCTGGTCGGTGATCCCGATGTTCCTGTACAGGTTCGGCGCCTGCTTCTTGAAGTTGCCGAGGTCCAGCGCACTGCCCGGGTTCATGGCGACGGCGCCGGTGAGGAACTTCTTGCCGGACGACTCGGGCGTGGCGGTCAGCGCCTGCGGGTCGAGGGCCTTGGCGTCGTACAACTCCTTGTACCTGGTGAGGAGTTCGACTCCCTTGGCGTCGTTGAAAGCGAAGGCGGTGCCTTCCTTGTTCATGAGTTCGACGCCGTAGCGGCCGAAGTCCTCGATGGTGGGGACGTTGGCGAGGGTGGCGACCTTGCCGTCGGTCTCCTTCGCCATCTTCAGGGCGGCGTCGAATACTTCGTCGTACGTCTTCGGCGGCTGCTCGGCGTCCAGCCCCGCCTGCTCGAAGAGGGACTTGTTGTAGAAGAGCGGGCCGGTGTTGAGATACCAGGGGAAGGCGTACGTGCCCGTCATGCCCGGTATCTGATGGCTGGCCCAGGCACCGGACAGGTACTCCTTCCTGTACTGGGACGCCGCCTTGTCGAGGTCGAGTGCGAGGCCCGCCTTGGCGAGCGGGGCGACCAGGTCGGGCGAGACGTTGACGACGTCGGGGAGGGTGCCGCCCGCGGCGTCGGCGCTGATCTTGTCGGCGTAGCCCTCGGCGGGCTGGTCGATCCACTTCACGTCGGTGCCGGGGTACTTCTTCTCGAAGTCGGCGATCAGGCCCTCGAAGTAGTCCTTGAAGTTGGCGCGGAGGTTCCAGGTCTGGAAGGTGATGTCGCCCTCGACCTTGCCGGAGGCGTCGGCGGTGCCGCCGTCGTCGCCTCCGGAGCCGCAGGCACTGAGCGGCAGGGCGAGACAGACGGCGAATGCGGCAACGAGGGCTCTACGGGATGTGGGCACCGTGAACCGGCCTCCTTTGCGGGCGGGTTGGTAGACGAGGCAGACCCTGCACGCCGCTCCACGGGCCCGTCAATGGCTCTCGCGCTGCTAATTTCATTAGTGACTAATGCGCATTAGGATCACCGAGCTGAACCGTATTAGGTTCGCCGGTGCTCACTGACCTGAACCGCATTAGTGCATACTGCTCGGGAATGTTTCGCCGGAATGGGGAATCACCATGTCAGGCAAGCGCTCGCCGGCCCGTCGGCCGACGATGAAGGACATAGCGCGGCACGCCGGGGTCTCGCAGAGCGCGGTTTCCTTCGCGTTGAACGGCCGGCCGGGCGTGTCTGAGGACACCCGGGACCGGGTGCGGCAGGTGGCCGAGGAGCTGGGCTGGCGGCCCAGTACGGCGGCACGCGCGCTGTCCGGGGAGGGCGCGGCGACGGTCGGCTTCGTGCTGGCGCGTCCGGCCGACACGCTGGGGGTGGACTCCTTCTTCCTCCAACTCGTCTCGGGCATCCAGGAGGTGCTGGCGGAGCGCCATCTCGGGCTGCTGTTCCAGGTGGTGGAGGACGTGGCCGACGAGTGCGCGGTGTACCGGCGCTGGTGGGCCGAGCACCGCGTGGACGGCGTCCTGGTCGTCGACCCCCGCACCGACGATCCCCGCCCCGACCTCCTCGACGAACTCGGCCTGCCCGCCGTGGTGATCGGCGGCGCACCCGACGAACGCCACCCCGGACTCTCGACCGTGTGGGCGGACGACGCGGGCGCGATGGCGTCGGTCGTGGACGGCCTGTACGCACTCGGTCACCGGCGGATCGTGCATATCGCGGGCCTGCCGGGGCTCGCCCACACCGAGCGCCGCATCCGCACACTGCGCGCCGAGGCCGGGCGCCGAGGCCTCTCCGAGGTGAGGTCGGTGACCACGGACTACTCCGACGCCGAGGGCGCGGCGGTCACCCGCCGGGTGCTGGAGGACCCGGCTCCCCCGACCGCGCTGATCTACGACAACGACGTGATGGCCGTCGCCGGGGCCGCCGCCGCGGCCGAACTCGGCTTCTCCGTACCGGCGGACGTGTCGGTGGTGTCCTGGGAGGACTCCGCACTGTGCCGCATGGTCAAGCCGTGGCTGTCCGCGCTGTCCCGCGACAGCGCGGAGTTCGGGCGTACGGCGGCGCGGGAACTGACCGCACTCGTGGACGGGGGATCGGCGCGGGCGGTGCGGGTGCCGGTGCCGCGGTTGGTGGAGCGGGGGAGCACGGGGGTGGCGCGGGGCGTGTGACCGGCACGCGGGGCGTGTGCAGGGCACGGGAGGGCTCGCGGGGCTAGCCGCGCAGCCCTTGGAGCCCCTCGTAGGCCGCCGTCACGATCTCCATCCCCCGGGTGTCCTCCGCGGGCTCGCGCATCTGCTGCGTCACGTAGGCCACCGCCAGTCGGCTGTCGGGCTCGATCATCACCAGGGAACCGCCCCAGCCGCCCCATCCGTACGCGGTGCCGAACAGGCCGTATCCCAGGCCCCATCGCATCGGCATGCCCAGGACCCGGTCGTCGCCGTCGAACTGCTCCTCCCAGGCACGGTCGCAGCCGGCGCGGGACAGGAGCCGCACCCCGTTCACCTCTCCCCCGCAGGCCAGGAGGGACTGGACGAGGGCCACCGAGCGGGCGTTGCCGTAGCCGCTCGCCGCGGGGATCTGCGCGCGGCGCCAGGCCGGGCTGTTGCCGTCCCGGACCCGTACGCCGTTGCCCGCCTCGGAGCCCTCCGGGTTGCCGGGCGCGCTCGCCGCGTAGTCCTCGCCCTGCCCGGTCGGCGCAATCGTGCGCGCGACACGGTGGTCGTGCTCGGCGGGCAGCCCGATGTGGAAGTCCGCACCGAGCGGTCCGGTCACCTCCTCGGCGAGGAACTCGCCCACGCCGCGGCCGGTGACCCGGCGCACGACCTCGCCGACCAGGAAGCCCTGGGTGAGCGAGTGGTATCCGGCCGCCGTGCCCGGCTCCCATCGGGGAGCCCGCGCCGCGAGCCGTGCGGTGGCGGCGGGCCAGTCGTAGAGCTCTTCGACCGGCCCGTCCCAGTCGGGCAGCCCGGCGGTGTGCGCGAGCAGGTGCCGCACCAAGACCTTGTCCTTGCCCGCCGCGCCGAACTCCGGCCAGTACCGGGCGACCGGCGCGTCCGGGTCGAGTTCGCCGCGGTCGGCGAGGACCAGGGCGCACAGCGCCGTCATCGTCTTGGTCACCGACCAGACGTTGACGATCGTGTCGCGCTCCCACGGGCGGGTGCGGCCGGCGTCCACGAAACCGCCCCAGACGTCCACGACGGGCTCACCGTCCACGTAGACCGCGACGGAACCGCCCGCGTCCCCCGCGTCCAGCATGTCGGCCAGCGCGTTCGGCACGGCGCTGAACAGGTTGTCGTACGAGCCCTGGATGTCGGCCATGTGCCCTATCCAGCCCGCGCGGCCCCACCCCGGTCAACCGGATTTCGGCCCGCGGATCAGAGCCGCGACCGGTACAGCCCGAACTCCACGAGCCGCGCCTCGGCCCGCGAACCGGTCACCCGCACCCGCCACCGCCGGGCCCGCACCGCAGCCCCCAGTAGCAGGATCCGGCTCGCGCCGATGGCCCCCGCCCGGGTCACCTCCGTCCAGGCACCGTCGCGCCACGCCTCGACGACGAAGCTCTCCACCTGCTGACCGTGCCGGATGTCCTCCGCCAGCCTGATCCGGTCCACGTCGCGCTCCCGGCCGAGGTCGACGGTGACACCGCCCGGCGAGGTGACCCGGCGCGCGTCGCGGGCCAGGTCCTCCGGGAGTTCACGGTCCACGCGCTCGCGGAACTCCCGCAGCCGTGCCACATCCGCGGCCGGCAGCAGTCCGTCCGTGTCCGGCGGGATGTTGAGCAGGAGCACCGAGTTGCGGCCCACGGAACGGAAGTAGATGTCCGTCAACTGCTCGACGCTCTTGGGCTGTTGGTCGGCGTGGTAGAACCAGCCGTCGCGGATCGACACGTCGCACTCGGCCGGCCACCACTGGAGGTGGTCGGCCACGGGCCGGGCCTTGACGAGCGCGTCGCGGCTGCCCATGTCGGGGGCGTCGTACGCGAGGGCGTAGTCCGTCCGGCCGTAGTCCTTCTCCTGTACCGGTACGACACTCCACTCGTCCTCGCGGGCCAGCCCGCCCTCGTTGCCGACCCAGCGCACGTCGGGGCCGGAGACGGCGACCACGGCGTCGGGGGCGAGTGAGCGGACGAGGGTGTACCAGCTGTCCCAGTCGTACTTCTCCACCTTGTCCGGCGGGATGCGGCCCTGGGCGCCGTCGAACCAGACCTCGTCGATCGGGCCGTACTCGGTGAGGACCTCGTGGAGCTGGTTGAGCATATGGGCGCCGTAGTCGGTGGCCGGGAGGGTGAACGACCGTGGCGGGGTGCGGTCGTCGCCGTCGACGGGAGTGGGGATGGTGTGGTCGGTGCGAGCGCTGCCGTTGGCGTAGACACCGTGGAGGTACTGGTTCTCGTCGGCGGGCGAGACGTAGACGCCGACCTTGATGCCGTACCAGCGCATGGAGTCGGCGAAGGAGCGCAGGACGTCGCCCCGGCCGTCGCGCCAACTGCTGGACGCCACGCTGTGGCCGGTGTAGCGGGACTGGTAGAGGACGAAGCCGTCGTGGTGCTTGACGGTGAGGATGGCGAGTCTGAAGCCGCCGTCGCGTAGGGCGCGCGCCCACTGGTCGGTGTCGAGTCCGGTGGGCTGGAAGACGTCCGGGTCCTCGTCGCCGGTGCCCCATTCGAGGCCGGTGAAGGTGTTCACGCCGAAGTGCAGGAACGCGGTGCGTTCCAGGCGCTGCCAGGCGATCTGCCGTGCGGTGGGGCGCACTTGGGAGGCCTTGCGGACCAGGTCGGCCTCGGTGTCGTCGGGGCTGACGGGGATGCGGTGGCGGTCCCCTGTTGCGGCTGCGGGTGCCGCGAGGGCGGGTCTTGTGGCGCCGGTCGCGGCGAGGACGGCGGCTGTCGCGACGAAGACGCGTCGGGATACGGCCATGAAGGGCTCCTCAGGTCAGGTGCCATACGGCGGGCGTACGCACGTCCGGCGGGTACTGCACGAGCCGGCCGTCGTCCGTCACGCTCACCGTCATCCGGGTGATGGCGTTGACGAGCCGGTAGCCACCGGCCGTGGGCTCCAACTGCCAGCGCTGGAGGGTGTTTCCGGGATCGCACGTCTGCGGCGCCGCCTCGACTCCGGGCTGGAGGGGCACGTTGAGCGTGAGCTTTCCGCCACGCACCTCCAGGCAGCCGTCGGCCGTGCGGACGGTCGCGTAGCCGTCGGCCGTGCGCCGCACCTCGGCGGTGAGGGCCGGGTACCCGGGCGTGCGGAAGGTGTACGACCCGTCCGCCACCGGCACGCGGGTCAGCTCCCGCCACCCGGGGGCGTGCCCCACGGCCGTGCCGCGCGCCGCGAACTCGGCGTAGGTGGCGTCCGGGTGCGGGTCGCCCCACGTCGCCTGGGCGATGTGCCGGAGTGCCGGCCACAGTGCGACGGCGACCTCGTTCTCGGTCTCGCCCCGGCCGTTGTCGGGCCAGAGGCTGATCTTCGCGCCGGTGATGCCGTCGGAGGACGTGAGCTTCTCGCCCTCGAAGCTGCGCGGGTCCCAGCTCTGGTCGTAGAGCCCCTTGGTGTCACTGTGGAAGCCGCCGCGAACCAGGTAGAGGGCGTACGCGGCGTTCATCAACGGGTAGCCCTGCGCCCGGAGTCGGCTCGGCTTCACCGCCACGTTCAGCCAGTGCTCGACCGTCGTTCCGGCGGTCACCGGGACGGTGTTGGCGCCGGTCAGGCCGTCGTTCCAGATGCGCAGTCTCCTGCCCTGGCCGACCGCGTAGGCGTGGACGCGGTTGACGAAGTCGATGAAGGCGTCCTGGGGTGTGGCGTCGGGGCCGTATCTGTCCCGCGCGTACTTCAGGACCTGCGGGTACTTGGCGAAGTCGGAGCCGAGCATGTACTCGTCGGCTCCCATGTGCCAGGAGGTGGCGGTGAAGACCTGTGCGTACTCGTCGATCAGGCTGGTGTAGTAGGCGAAGGCCTCCGGGCGGGTGATGTCGAGGCGCGAGGGCTGCTTGTTGCCGTCGGAGTCGGTCAGCTGGAGGTCCGGGCGGTTCTCGATCCAGGGGTCCATGTGCCCCGGTGAGTTGATCTCGGGGATGATCTCGACGTGGTACTTCTCGCCGAGGGCGACCAGGCGGCGGATCTCGTCCCTGGTGTAGTAGCCCCAGGTGTTGGCCTCGGGGTGGGCCTCGCTCTTCACCTTCAGTTCGAGGAGCAGCTGGTTGAGCTTGTGGTACGCCATCTCGCGGACCAGGTTCTCCAGCCACGGCATCGAGACGTGGATGTAGCAGGCGCAGACACCGACGCCCCGCTCCTTGTAGCGCGGTACGTCGACGGTGCGGCCGGCGGGGATCCGGTCGCCCTGGGCGAGCAGCTGGAGGAGGGTGCGGGTGCCGTAGAAGGCGCCGGTCTCGGTCGCAGCGGTGATCGAGAGCCGGTTGCCCGAGCGGAGTTCGTAGCCGTCCGTGCCGAGGGCGGTCCGGGAGGGCTGGACGTCGATAACGATGTCACCGGGTCGGGCGCCGCCGCGCACCACGGGAACCATGCCGTGTCCCGCGTCGCGGAGATCGTCGGCGAGGGTGTCGGCCACCCGGCGTTCGTCGGCGCCGTCGGCCACGAGGCGGGCGGAGCGCTCGTAGGTGTAACCGCCGGGTGCCGGGGTCCAGTCGGCCAGGGCGGGCACCGTGACCGGCGGCGCCGCCCGCCCCTCCGCCGCGACCGCAGGCAGCGGCGTCGCGAGCAACAGCGTCAGCGCCGCCAGGACACCGGCTGCTCTCCAGCGTCTCCTCATGAGGCACCCCCATTCATCGGATGTCTGATGATTGGGCTGGCCCCAGGGGCTGTCAATGGGACGCGAAGGGAGCAGAGTTGGCTCATTGATCGGATGATGCGCAGGTCAGCGGGGCGGAGTCGAGAAGTGATGCCGTGAAAAGTCCAAGAAGACCCTCCCGAATATCCAAGCGTGGCGCCTCTCGACGCCGGGCCCGCCGCCCGGCAGAGTTCTCCTACATACTCGCGAGTAAGCCCTGAGGAGCAGCCGTGACCAGCTGGGTCGGCCGAACCGCCGCCGAGATCGCCGCCGCCGTACGCGAGAAGCAGGCCACGCCCCGGGAGGTGGTGGCCGAGCACCTGGCCCGTATCGAGCGGCTGGACGGCCGCGTCGGCGCGTTCCGGGTGGTGCGGGCCGAGGCTGCGCTCGCCGAGGCCGACGAGGTGGCCGCGCGTGCCGACCTCGCCGAACTGCCCCTGGCGGGCGTGCCGGTCGCGGTGAAGGACAACCTCGCGGTCCGCGGCGAGTCCAAACGGATCGGTTCCGCGGCCACGCCGGACACCCCGGCCGACGACGACCATGTCACCGTGGCCCGGCTGCGGGCGGCCGGTGCGGTGGTCGTCGGGCTGACGAACGTGCCGGAGCTCTGCGTCTTCGGCACCACGGAGGGCGTGCACGGCACCGCCCGCAACCCGTGGGACACCTCGCGCACGGCGGGCGGCTCGTCCGGCGGCAGCGCGGCCGCGGTCGCCGCGGGCATGGTGCCGATCGCCCTCGGCAACGACGGCATGGGCTCCCTGCGCATTCCCGCCGCCAACTGCGGCCTGGTCACCATCAAGCCCGGCACCGGCGTGGTCCCGGCCGGCGTCAGCGACGGCGACTGGTTCGGCATGTCGGAGAACGGCCCGCTGGCCACGACGGTCGAGGACGCCCGCCTGATGCTGTCGGTCCTCGCCGACACCTACACCGACGCCGACGCCGTACGACCGGACGCGCCCGGCACCCACCGGATCGCGGTGTCCCTGCGCAGCCCGATCGCCGGGGTCGCCATCAGCAAGCCGTACGCGACAGCCGCCCGCGAGGCCGCGGGGCTGCTGATGAAGGCCGGTCACCAGGTGCGGCGCGCCGACCCGCCGTATCCGATGTCGCTGGGCGTCACCACGCTGACCCACTGGACGGCGGGCACCGCCGAGGACGCCCGGGGCCTCGACCTCCGGCAACTCGCCCGCCGGACCCGGGTCCACGCCGCTGTGGGCAAGCGCTTCGTCGGCCGGGTGCGGGGCGGTGAGAGCCGGGAGGAGTTGCGTCGGCGTCTGGAGCCGTTCTTCGCCGAGTACGACGTGCTGCTCACCCCGGCCCTCGCCCGCCGCTCCCCCAGGTCCGAGCCCTGGCACGAGCGGGGCTGGCTGCGCAACGTCATGGCCAACACCAATTACTCGCCCATGACCCCGCCGTGGAACCTCACCGGCTGGCCCGCAATGTCGGTTCCGTGCGGCACGCTGCCGTCCGGCGCCCCGAGCGCCGTACAACTGGTGGGGCGTCCGGGCTCGGAGGCGGAGCTGCTGGGCCTGGCGGAGCAGATCGAGAAGCTGCGGCCCTGGCGGCGGACGGCGCCGCTGGACCAGGACCCGTCCGGGCAGGACGCCTAGGCCGTCGTCGCGCTGGGCCCGTCCGCGAAGGGCCCGTCCTCGGTGAACGCCAAACGGGCGAAGCGCTCGCCGATGCGGCGGTGGGTGGCGGCGTCGGGGTGGAGGTTGTCGGGCAGGGGCAGTTCGGCGGAGTCGGTCTCGCCGTAGAGTTCGCGGCCGTCGAGGTAGTGCAGGTTCGGGTCGTCGGCCGCCCGCTGCTTCACGATCCGGGACAGCTCGTCGCGGATGACGCCCAGGGTCAGCTTGCCGCTCGCGCGTTCAGCGGGGTCGCCCATGGCGACGAACCGCAGTCGTCCGGCGCTCATGCCGCTGAAGTCGGGCGCGCAGGGTCCGGGCGTGTCCTCGTGTATCGGGCACAGGATGGGCGACACGACCAGCAGCGGTGTCGTCGGGTGGCCTTCGCGGATGGTGTCGAGGAAGCCGTGGACCGCGGGACCGAAGGCGCGCAGCCGCATCAGGTCCGCGTTGACCAGGTTGATGCCGATCTTGACGCTGATCAGGTCGGCGGGGGTGTCGCGCAGGGCACGGGCGGTGAACGGGTCGAGCAGGGCGCTCCCGGCCAGGCCCAGGTTGATCAGCTCCACGCCACCGAGCCAGGCGGCGAGCGCGGGCCAGATGCCGGTGGGACTCGCGGCGTCGGATCCGTGGCTGATCGAACTGCCGTGGTGCAGCCATACCCTGCGGCCCGGATCCCGCGCGGGCTCGACGGGGGCGTCGGTGCGCAGGGCGATCAGTTCGGTCGTCTCGTTGTGCGGCAGCCAGATCTCGACGTCCTTGTCGCCGTCGGGCAGCCCGGTGAAACGGACGGTGCCCGCCGGGCCGGGCCGCTGCTCGGCGGTCCCGGCGGTCATGTCCACGGTCACCACATTGCCACCGGTCACGCTGCCCTGCCCCGCGCGGCGACCGTCGACGATCAGGTCGTACACGCCGTCGGGGCGGGGCGGCGCGCCGACATAGGCGCGCTTGGTGCGCAGTGCGTCGAGCTCGACGGCGGTGGCCCGGGTACGGAAGACCAGCCGCACCCCGGAGGGCTGCGACTCGGCCATGGCCAGCTGCCCGTCGGTGTTCTGGGCGCGGGCCCGGGCGGGCAGCCGGTGCGGCAGCACTCCGTGCTCGCTCTGCTCGATGTCGAGGGCGCCGCGCAGGAGGCCGGCGGTGACGGGAGTGGTGATCCACTCGTGCTCGGTGTCCATGTGTCCGTGTCCTCAGCCTGTCGTCAAAGGGTGGGCTCACTGGGCCAGTTGCGCAGCAGGGCGTCGAGGGCGTCGAGGATCCGGGTCCAGGTCTCCTGGGAGTCGGGGGCGCTGTGGCTGAAGCCGCCCGCCACCTCCAGGCTGGCGTAGCCGTGAAAGACGCTGCCCAGCAGCCGCACGGCGTGGGTCGCGTCCGGCTCCGTCAGGTCGTAGCCGCGCAGGATCGCCCGGGTCATCTGCGCGTGCCGGACGCCCGCACTGGCGGCGGCCGTCTCGGGGTCGAGCCGCATCCGCGCGGCGGCGGCCCGGCCGGGGTGCTCGCGGCCGTAGTCACGGTAGACGTCGGCGAAGGCGACCAGGGCGTCCTTGCCGGCCCGCCCCGCGATGGCGTCGGCGGCCCGGTCGGCCAGCTCCTCCAGTGCGAACAGGGCGATCCGCGTCTTGAGGTCCTGCGAGCTCTTCACATGCGAGTACAGGCTCGCGACCTTGACCTCGAACCGCCGGGCGAGCTCCGACACGGTCACCTGCTCGAAGCCGACCTCGTCGGCCAGCTCCGCACCTGCCCGGACCAGGCGTTCCGTGGTCAGTCCTACGCGCGCCACAGTAGTCCTCCGTTCGCCAGAAGCGATTATGCATCCACCTAAACCACTTAGGCAAACACGGAGGGTGTAAAGGGAGGCAGCTAAATCCGAAGTCGAACCGGCTAGAGTGCCCGGTACATGATGTGCAGACCCACGCGCCCGTGCCGGGGATGGTCGTACGCGTCCGGGACCGTGCCGAGAATCGTGAAGCCGAGGGAGGTCCACAGTCCGACGGCCGGGTTGGTCTCGACGACCGCGTTGAAGACCATGCCCCGGTAGCCGTCGGCCTTGGCCGCGGCCAGCAGGTGCTCGGCGAGGGCACGGCCGATGCCGCGCCCTCCGTGGTCGGGGTCGACCATGAATCCGGCGTTGGCGATACGGGCGGCGGGGCCGCCGTAGTTGGGGGTGACGTAGGCGGAGGCGACGACCCTTCCGGCGTCGTCCTCGACGACGTAGACGCGTTTGGCCGGGTTCATCCACAACGCCCGGGCGGCGTCCTCGGAGGTGTCCGGATCCCATGCGTAGGTCTCGCCGGCGGAGACGATCCGGTGCCAGAAAGGCCAAATCCGCGGCCAGTCGTCGGCCGCGGCTTCTCTGATCAGCATGGGCGCGAGTCTCGCACGCCCATGCTTTCGGCGATCGCGAAGGGTCTGCCCCGTCGGTCGGCCCGTCAGTCGACGCTGGGCAGGATGTGGGGCTCGGCGAGGTCGTCCTCGTAGCCGGCCAGGCGGATGGGGGCGGACCTGGCCCACACATCGAGACTGCCGATCTCCTTGGACCGGCGGCCCGCGCGCTCCGTGCGTTCCTTGGGGCGCTGCTCGCGATTCGTCTTCTCAGGTGTCACCGCGCACTCCTTATGTGTCGGATCACCCTCGGGGCGGGGCCGGTCCAGTCTGCGGTCCGGTACCTGACGCCCGCTCGGGTCTTACTCAAAGTCGGCTCGGACGCGGTGGCGCCGGTGTACTGGTCGGAGAGCAGGCCGTTGTGCACCGGCATGTCCCGGGACGGACCATGGGTGTGGGTTGGGACCCTGTAGTGCTGTCCGTCCGCTACAGATTAACCAAATGAGCGGGTACCCGCTCGATGGGGCTGCAAACAAGGTGTAACTATCCGGAGTCGACCGGTTTTCACCTGCCTCACATGCCCTTCTTTACTATGAATTACGGCATTTACTCGTCACTCGTTCAGCTCAACAGCCGCCCCGCGCCCGGCGCAGGACACGGGCACGCCGCGCAGTTCAAGTCCCGTTGGCCGATTCGCAAGGCGGCCATGATCTGCTGACAGACGGCAACGGCTTGTCCGGCGGGAGGACTGACGCATGGAGCTGCGCAGTGTCGAAGAGCTGATGGATCTGCTGTACGCCTGCCCGCACGCGGCAGCGCTACGGACCGCCGCGCTGCTGCGCCGCAGCCGCCCCGCCGACAAGGAACTCCAAGTGGCGGGCCTGGTGCACGACATCGGGCAGCTGCTGTGCCCCGGCGACGACATCCGCCGCACCGAGCACGCGGCCGAAGCCGTACGGCCGCTGCTCGGCGAACGCGTCCACCGCCTCGTGCGCCGCCGCGACCCCGGCACCGACGAGGACGCGCTGCGCCTGCGCCTCGCGATCGAGGAGAGCCGGGCCACCGGATTCGACGCCGGGGTCCTGGAGGACTGGCGCACGGTCCTGGAACTGGTGGCGGCACGGAACTCGCGTCTCGGGGCTGTTGACTGACGGCCCGTCATGAGACGGTACGGCGATGACGTCGTCGTACGCGCTCCGGGGCAGGGCCGCCGTCGTCACGGGCGGTACGCGCGGCATCGGCCGAGCGGTCGCCGAGCACCTGGCGCAGGCCGGTGCCCTCGTGTGCGTGACCGCGCGGGACGCCGACGAGGTGCGGCGCACGGCTGCCGAGCTGCGCGGGGTCGGGGCGGCCGGCAGCGTGGCCGACCCGGATCATCTGCGGGCGATCGTGGACCTGACCTTGCGCGAGTTCGGCCGGATCGACGTGGTCGTGAACAACGCGGCGACGAACCTGCCCTACGGCCCGCTCATGGACGTCGACCCCGTGGCGTGGCGCGATGCCTTCACCGTGAACGTCGAGGCCCCGCTGCGGCTCGTCCAGTGCGCCTGGCGGTCCTGGATGCGCGAACACGGCGGCGCGGTGATCAACGTCTGCACCGAGGGCGCCGCCCACGTCGGCCCTCACATCGGCGCCTACGGCACCAGCAAGGCGGCACTCCTCCACCTGACCCGGCAGCTGGCGGGGGAACTGGCCCCGAAGGTACGGGTCAATTCCGTCTCCCCCGGGCTGGTCCGCACGGAGATGGCACGGTTCGTATGGGAACGGAGTGAGGAGGAGGTGGCGGCGGGGCTGCCGCTGGGTCGGATCGGGGAGCCGGACGACGTGGCGCGGGCGGCGGTATGGCTGGCGTCGGACGCCGCGGAGTGGGTGACGGGGGCGGATCTGCTGGTGGACGGGGGGACGCGGGTGCGGGGTGCACACGCTTCCCAGGCCTACACGGTGCATGAACACCTACGGGCACGCCGACCGACCTAGGGGCGCGGGGCTGTATCGATATGCGGCTCCGCCGCGTGGGCGCGACCAGCCCCCAACATCCCGCGCCCTCCCACCGACCTGATCACCCCACCCCGGTAGGGGCCTACCACTTACCCGGCGCGTAATCCTTCAGGAACACCCCGTACAGATCCTCGCCCGCCTCACCGCGCACGATCGGGTCGTACACCCGAGCCGCCCCGTCCACCAGATCCAGCGGCGCGTGGAACCCCTCCTCCGCGAGCCGCAGCTTGTCGAAGTGAGGCCGCTCGTCCGTGATCCAGCCGGTGTCGACGGACGTCATCAGGATGCCGTCGCTCTGGAACATCTCCTGCGCGCTGGTCCGCGTGACCATGTTCATCGCGGCCTTGGCGGCATTCGTGTTCGGATGGCCCGCACCCTTGTAGCCCCGCCCGAAGACGCCCTCCATCGCGGAGACGTTCACGACGTACGCGCGCCCGCTCGTCGCCTTCTTCGCGGCCTCGGCCATCGCCGGCCGCAACTTGCTGATCAGGATGAACGGCGCCGTGTAGTTGCACAGCTGGGTCTCCAGGAGCTCCACCGGGGAGATCTGCTCGATGGTCTGCACCCAGGTGTTGCTGTCGACGACGTCGGGGACGAGACCACCCGCGTCGATCGCCGTGCCGTCGAGGTGCCGGGCGACGCTCGCGTTGCCCGCGACCAGGGCGAGGTCGGCGACCTTCTGGGCGTCGAGGCCGCTGGTGCCGAGGGGCAGCGCGGCGAGGCCGTCGACCGCGCCGGAGCCGAAGGCGCCGATGACGTGGTGGGCGGGGAGCTCACCGGCGGGCAGCGGGGCGCTCTCGCCGTCGACCAGGGCGGCGTAGGCGGAGGGCAGCCGGCGTACGGTCTGCGTCGCGTTGTTGACGAGGATGTCGAGCGGGCCCGCCTCGGCGACCTGGTCGGCGAGGGCCACGGCCTGGGCCGGGTCGCGCAGGTCGATGCCGACGACCTCCAGGCGGTGCATCCAGTCGCCGGAGTCGTCCATCGCCTTGAAGCGGCGGATGGCGTCCTTCGGGAAGCGCGTGGTGATCGTCGTGTGCGCGCCGTCGCGCAGCAGCCGCAGCGCGATGTACATGCCGATCTTGGCGCGGCCGCCGGTGAGCAGGGCGCGCTTGCCGGTGAGGTCGGCTCGGACGTCCCGCCGCTCGCGGTTCACACGGGCGCAGTCCGGACAGAGCTGGTGGTAGAAGTAGTCGACCTCCACGTACCGGGTCTTGCAGGTGTAGCAGGAGCGCGGGCGCTGGAGTATCCCCGCGATCCTGCCCTCCTCCGTCGCCGACGACGGGAGGAGGCCCTCGGTCTCGTCGTCGATGCGCTGGGCGGAGCCGGTCGCCGTGGCCTCCGTGACCGCCTTGTCGTGCGCGGTCTTGGCGGCCCGGCGCTCCTGGCGGCGGCGCTGCTTGACGGTGCGGTAGACGCCGGCGGTGGCCCGGCGCACGGCGATCGCGTCGGGGTGGTCGACCTCCAGCTTGTCGAGCTCGTCGAGCACACTGAGGCAGACGGCCAGCCGCTCCGGGTCGATGCCGGGGCCGTAGACGACCTCGTCACCGGCCTCGTGCACGACCTCGTCCGTGGCCGCCGGGCCTTCCTCTGTCACCGTCATCGCGCTGCCGCTTCCCTGATCACCCGCGCGGCGCTCCGACCGCGCCTGCTTTCGAACGCGGAATTCTACGGAGCGCCGGGCCACTCCTCCAAAATCCGGCGAAGAATCCCGGAGAAGCGGGGCTCAGGGAGCGCAGGCGGCGATCAGGGACCGCACCTCCTCGGTCACGGCCGCGGCCAGCACGTCGAGATCCGGTACGGCCTCGGCGTCGGCGACGAGCCCGTAGTGGACGCGCCCGCGGTACGTCGAGATCGCGATCGCCAGGGACTGGCCACGGGCCAGCGGGGCGAACGGGAAGACCTCGGTGACCTGGTGGCCGCCGAGCTTCAGGGCGACACCGGGCAGCGGCACGCTGGTGACCAGGATGTCGAACCAGAGCCGGGCGGCCTGGCCGACCAGCGGTCCGCCGAGCCGGTGGCCGAGCGCCGGGACGTGGTCGGCGAGCAGGGCGACGGCGCCCGCGCCCCGGTTGGGGCCGGCGTTCTTGTTGCGGTCCATGGCCGTACGGACCGTGGCGAGGCGGCGCAGCGGATCGGGGTCGTCGACCGGAAGCCGTATCAGGTAACCCGAGAGCCGGTTGCCCTGAGGGTGCGCGGTGCGGGGCCGACGCTTGGAGACGGGGATCAGGGCGCGCGGCGCGACGCCCTCGCTGCCGTCGCCGCGCTCGTCGAGCCAGCGGCGCAGGGCACCCGCGACGACGGCGATCAGGACGTCGTTGACGGTGCCGCCGACAGCCTTGCGGACCACGTGCACGTCATCGATGTCGACGACGACTCCGGCGGTGCGGCGGGTGCCGCTCGGCTCGGCGGTCAGCGCGGACGACGAGCGCATCCCCAGGGT
This sequence comes from Streptomyces viridochromogenes, assembly GCF_001270495.1. Classification (GTDB taxonomy): domain Bacteria; phylum Actinomycetota; class Actinomycetes; order Streptomycetales; family Streptomycetaceae; genus Streptomyces; species Streptomyces viridochromogenes_A. The sequence goes on along the minus strand of NZ_LGUR01000162.1, from coordinate 91,357 downwards.
CGATACGGCGACGGAGGCGCCGATGTCGAGGGCGCGGCCGACGTCGGACAGGGCGCCCCGCACCAGCCCCGGCAGGCTGCGCACATCCGGAAGGCGGCCGCCCCGGGGCGCCTCGGGGCGAGGCTTGCGCGCCGGCATGTCCATGGGGTCCAGGACGGCGGCGGCGAGGGTCAGCGCCCGCAGTCCGTCGGCGAGGGCGTGGTGGAACTTGAAGAGCACGGCGAACGACACGCCGTCCTCCCCCGGCAGCACATGAGCCTCCCACGGCGGCCGGCCGCGCTCCAGCGGGCGCTCCATGAGCCGGCCCGCCACCGCCTGGAAGTCGGCGGTCGGGGCATGCAGCCGCACATGGTCGAGCGGATCGAAGTCGGGGACGGGCTCGCGGGTGGCACCGCCGAACGAGAACGGCTGGAGGAGGCCGACCGGCTGCCAGGCGTCCCGGATCCGCATCCGCAGTCCTGGCACAGCGGCGGCGCGCGCGGCGAGCAGGTCGGCCGCGTGGGCGCCGGCGGTGGGCGAGTGCGCGGTGAAGACGCCCAGCGCGCCCAGGTGCATGGGGTGTTCCGCGGACTCGATGTTCCAGAACGCCAGGTCGAGAGGTGCGAGCAGGTCGGAAGTCAATGGCTTGCCTCGCGTCGACGAAGGGTGGACCAGCAGTCAATCGCCCTCTGGCGATTACAGTCAAGTACGATCAAGCTACGCTCAGTTAACGGCAGATTAAGTCCCGCCCCTTACGAAAGGGGCGGGACTCATGGTGCATATGAGGTCACTTCAGCACGGGTAGCGGCACCGGGCATCCCGACGGTGTCACCCGGGAGGCGTCACGGATGAGCGCCTCATGAGCGGACCTGAGCCGTTCCGCGTCCGGTTCGAGCACGGCACGGTCATAGGTCAGGAGCCCGTTCGGCTCATCCTCGACGTCCGTGATCTGGGTGTACACGGCACCCTTGCCGTCCCGGCAGACCAGGGCGGCGCGCACCTCGTCGAACTTGGTGAGGTAGTCGTCGGAGTAGGTCGCGGGGTCGACGAGGCACGCGCCTCGGCGCCCGGGTCCACCCCGGCGGTCATCGCGGGCATGTCCTGCCACACCAGCAGGCCCAGCCGGTCGGCCCAGTGGAACCAGCGGTCCGGCTTGGCGCAGAGGGTCCTCCAGTCGACCGCAGCTGGTACAACCGGGCCGGGCAGGCCGTCCGGCCAGAAGCTCTGGTCGAGAGTGGCCATCAGGAAGATCGGCTCCCGTTGAGGACGGTGCGCGGCACGCCGTTCACCTTCTCCACAGCGATCGAGCGCATCCCGAAGTAGCTGCCGACGCGGTCGGTGCCGACAGTCACCTTCAGGTCGTACAGGAAGGGGCCGTCGGGCGACCACAGGTGCGGATCGGGGATGGTCAGGGTCAGCGGCCGTCCGACGTCGGGGGTGAGCTTGAGCCCGTCCACATGGTCCGGGGCCATCGGCTCCAGCCACACCGTCTGCCAGATGCCGGAGGACGGGGTGTACCAGATGCCGCTCGGGTCCAGGCGCTGCTTGCCGAGCAGGGGGTTCTCGCCGTTAGCCGCGTCGGTCGGGTCGTAGACGCCGACGATCAGCCCCTGGGTGCGGCCGGGCTTCAGCGCGTCGGTGCTGTCGGCGCCGAACTTGTCGTAGCCGCCGGTGTGCTCGGTGACCTTGGTGCCGTTGACGTACACCTCGGCCCGCCAGTCGACGGCGCCGAAGTTCAGCTTCAGGCGCTTGCCGGGGCGTCACAAGAGGCGCACGACAAGAGTCCCGCCCCACGACGGGACGGGACTCACGCCGGTCTCTGTGTCACCTCGCGCCTGCTACGGGACCCGCTGCCCCTTCCCCAGCGCGATCACCCCGCCCTTGGAGACGGTGTACAGCTCCGCGTCCCGCTCCGGGTTGACGCCGATCGTCGCGCCCGGGGGCACCTCGACGTTCTTGTCGAGCACGGCTCCCCGTACCACCGCGCCCCGCCCGATGCGCACGTTGTCGTGCAGCACCGCCCCCTGCACCACGGCCCCCGGGTCGACCACCACCCCCGGCGACAGCACGGACCGCGTGACCTGGCCGCGGATGAGGCACCCGGCGCTGATGATGGACTCGCTGGCCATGCCGCCCGCGTTGAAGCGGGCCGGGGAGAGCTGGTTGGAGTGGGTGTAGATGGGCCAGCTGCGGTTGTAGAGGTTGAAGGCGGGGCGCTCGGCGATCAGGTCCATGTGGGCGTCGTAGTACGCGTCCAGGGTGCCGACGTCCCGCCAGTAGCCGCGGTCCCGGTTGGTCTCGCCGGGGACGTGGTTGGCGCTGAAGTCGTAGAGCTGGGCCTCGCCCCGGCCGGTGAGCTGCGGCAGGATCGAACCGCCCATGTCGTGCACGGAGTTCTCGTCCTCGGCGTCCCGCTGGAGCGCCTCGATGAGGGCCTTGGTGGTGAAGATGTAGTTGCCCATCGAGGCGAACACGCACTCCGGGTCGCCCGGCAGGCCGGGCGGGTCGGCGGGCTTCTCCAGGAAGCGCTCCACGGTGAGGCCGTCCGAGCCCGGGCTGATCACGCCGAAGGACGACGACTCGCCCCGCGGCACGCGGATGCCCGCCACCGTCACGCCCGCGCCGCTCTCGATGTGCTGGGCGAGCATCTGGCGCGGGTCCATGCGGTACACGTGGTCGGCGCCGAACACCGCGACGTACTCGGGGCGTTCGTCGTAGACCAGGTTCAGGGACTGGAGGATCGCGTCGGCGCTGCCCAGGTACCAGCGCGGGCCGAGGCGCTGCTGGGCCGGGACCGGGGTGACGTAGTTGCCGAGCAGGCTGGACATCCGCCAGGTCGTGGTGATGTGCCGGTCCAGCGAGTGCGACTTGTACTGCGTGAGGACGCAGATGCGCAGGATGTCGGCGTTGACGAGGTTGGAGAGGACGAAATCGACCAGGCGATACGTTCCTCCGAAGGTGACCGCGGGTTTCGCGCGGTCCGCGGTCAGCGGCATCAGGCGCTTGCCTTCTCCGCCCGCCAGTACGATTCCGAGCACCGAAGGTCCGCCACGACGCATGGCCGCTCCCCTCACCCTGGTTGGTCCCAGCCTGCCCCTGAGCAACGCGCGCTAAGCCTGTTTGAGGATCTCCCCGTAGAGCAGGGCCGTCCGCCGGGCCACCGCGTCCCAGCCGAACTCCCCTACCGCGCGCTCCCGTCCGGCGTCGCCCATCCGGCGGGCGGTCTCCGGGTCGCCGATCACCGAGTCCAGGGCCCGCGCGAGGCCGGCCTCGAATACCTCGACGTCGTCGTCCAGCGGGACGAGCAGACCGGTCTTGCCGTCGTCGACGACCTCGGGGATGCCGCCGACCTGCGAGGCCACCACGGGAGTTCCGCAGGCCATCGCCTCCAGGTTGACGATGCCGAGGGGCTCGTACACCGAAGGGCAGACGAACACGGCGGCGTGGGTGAGGAGTTGGATCACTTCCGGGCGCGGCAGCATCTGCGGGATCCAGTGCACGCCCTCGCGGACCCGGCTCAGCTCCTGGTAGAGGTCGCGGAACTCCTGGTCGATCTCGGGGGTGTCGGGCGCGCCGGCGCAGAGCACGACCTGTGCGGCCGGGTCGATGTCCCGTACCGCGCGCAGCAGATGGGGCACGCCCTTCTGGCGGGTGATGCGGCCGACGAACAGCACATACGGGCGGTCGGCGTCGAGGCCGAAGCGCGCGAGGACGTCGGTGCGGTGGTCGGGCCGGTAGAGAGTGGTGTCGATGCCGTTGTGGACGACGTGGACCCTGGCCGGGTCCAGCGCGGGATAGCAGCCGAGGATGTCCTCGCGCATCGCCCCGGAGACGGCGATCACCCCGTCGGCGGCCTCGATCGCGGTGCGCTCGGCCCAGCTCGACAGGGCGTATCCGCCGCCGAGTTGCTCGGCCTTCCAGGGGCGCAGGGGCTCCAGGGAGTGTGCGGTCATCACATGCGGGATGCCGTACAGGAGCTTGCCCAGGTGGCCGGCGAGGTTGGCGTACCAGGTATGGGAGTGGACGAGTTGGCAGCCTTCGAGTCCGGCGGCCATGGCCAGGTCCACGGAGAAGGTGCGCAATGCGTCGTTGGAGGTGTCGAGCGCGGACCAGGGGCGGTGGCGCTGCACGCCGACCGCGCGGCCCTCGCCCCAGCAGTGCACCTCGAGGTCGACGAGATCCCTCAACTCCCGGGCGAGGAACTCGACATGGACACCCGCGCCGCCGTACACATCCGGCGGGTACTCCCGGGTCAGCAGTCCCACACGCACCCGGAACCCCCTGTTCTCAGCGGCTGGTTGCCCTTTCATGGTCACCCAGATGTGGCGTGTGGGGAAGAGCGCGGTGCTCGTGTGAAGCAACAGTCGCCGCACACGCCGCCGCCCGGTACCCGGTAGTAGAGGCAGCAGCTGCGGCGCCGGAACGCGGTCCCGGTGAGGGTGCCGGTGCCGGCGAGGAGGGAGTGGCCGAAGAGTTCCGCGGTCAGGGCGCGGGTGCGGGCGGCTGCGTCCGTACGGCCGGCCGCGCGCGCCCACTGGTCCAGCTGCCGGGCCGCGCCCGCGAGCGCCGACCCCGCGTTGCCCCACAGCAGGCCGGCGGCGACCCGGTAGCGGGTGTGCAGGGCGGCGGTCAGTGGTTCCAGGTGGGCGTGCAGCACGACGTCCGCGATGATCGCCGGGTCCGCGGGCATCGGGTGCAGCTCGGTGAGCCACAGGTCGTCGGGGGCGCTGCCGTCGGGATCCCAGCGCAGCAGGCGCGGGTCGAGGTCGGGGACGCGGCCGTAGAGGACGGCGCAGCCGAGCGTCACCGACCACAGCCGGGCCGCGAGGCCCTGCTGGGCGACGGAGGCGGCGATCCGCGGCTCGGGGGCACGCAGGGCGTGCGCGACTTTCCGGACGCGGAAGCCCAGGGGACTTCCCTGAGGGTCCGACAGGGAAGCGTCCGACGGGGGTTCTCCGTATGCCTGCGCCAGGGTCGGGAGTGGCCGAAGAGCTGCCCCTGCCGTGCGTAGTACGAAGAAGCCGCCGAGCGGCCGGAGCGCGGCGAGATCGGGGTCGAAGTCCACGAAGAGCAGTAGTACCAAGGCCCGTCGGGGTTTTCACCTGGGGGTCTCCACCCGGGGTCACCCGCCTGGGGGATGAGACCGCCGCCGCAGTACTCCATCGGCAGTACGACAAGGTGCGTGCTCTGGTACGACGACGGGAAGAGCTTTTCGAGGCATCGTGTTGATTATGAAGGCCGACCGTTCGCCACGCCGGGGTCACCGCCCCCGCCTCACGCAGAGGAGCAGCTCATGAGCGCCCTCGCGTTGTCCGTGCTTCTGTCGCTCGTCTCCGCGGTCGCGTACGCGGGCGGGGCGATCGTACAGGAGCGCGTCGCGGTGTCCTCGCCGGGACAGCAGTTCGCGCCGATGCGTCGGCCGGGCTGGTGGGCGGCGGTCGCGCTGAACGGCCTCGGCGGGCTGCTGCACGTGGTGGCGCTGGCTTTCGGACCGCTGAGTCTGGTGCAGCCGCTGGGTGCTCTGACGATCGTGTTCGCGCTGCCGATGGCGGCGCTGTTCGTGGGCCGCAAGGCCGGGTCGACGGCGTGGCGGGGCGCGATCATGGCGACCGTGGGTCTCGCCGGCCTGCTGTCCCTGGTCGGCTCCTCGGAGTCGCAGTCGCTGGCCACGGCCGAGCGGGCGGGCGTGGCCCTGGTGACCGGCGCCATCGTGGTGACGCTGATGGTCGCGGGCCGTGCGGCCCACCGTCACCCGGCGGTGCGCAGCATGCTGCTCGCGACCGGGTCCGGCATAGCCTTCGGCATGTCCTCGGTGTTCACGAAGGTCGTCGCGGTGGACTGGAACGGCGGCGTGTCGATGGCCGACGTGCCCGCCCTGGCGACGATAGGCGTCTTCGCGACGGCCGGTCTGCTGCTGTCCCAGGCCGCCTACCGGGGCGCGGGACTCGCGGCGCCGCTGGCCACGCTCACGGTCGTGAACCCGGTCGTCGCGGCCGCGGTCGGCATCACGATGTTCGGCGAGACTTTCCGCTACGGCACCACGGGCACCGTGCTCGCCCTGGGCTGCGGTGTGGTGGCGGCGGGTGGCCTGATCCTGCTGACGACGGAGCGGATCGCGCGCACGGATACGGTGACCGCGCCGGCTCTGCCCGAGGCGGGGCCCCTGACCTCCCTGCCCGAGCCGGTCACGCCTGGGGTGCCGGCCGGGGAACTGCTCGACGGCCTTCCGGCGCCGGCCGACGCGATGCCCCGCGAGGAGGCCCTGGTACCGGACCGGGAGGAGATCGTCGTACCGGACAGGCTCGACGGCATCCTCATACCGGCCCAGGTCGCGGAGGGCGTCTACGAGGACGGCGAGCCGCCGCACCCCGCGAGCGGGCCGCCGAACCTGTACGGCCCCTTCTACGGCGGCCCCTACGTGCCCGCGCCGGTCCTCGACCGGCACCGCATCCGCGTCAAATCCTGACGCCACCGGCCCGGAGGTACGCCACCGGGTCGATGTCCGAGCCGAAGCCGGGCCCCGTCCGCACCTCGAAGTGCAGATGCGGGCCTGTGCTGTTGCCGGTGGACCCGGACCGTCCGATGCGCTGGCCCGTCCCCACCGACTGCCCGTCCTTGACGGAGATCGCCGAGAGATGGGCGTACTGGCTGTAGCGGCCGTCGGTGTGCCGGATCACCACCTCGTAGCCGAAGGAGCCGCTCCAGCCGGCGCTCACGACCTGCCCGGCCCCGACGGACTTCACGGACGTGCCGGTCGGGACGGCGAAGTCGACACCGGTGTGGTAGCCCTTCGACCAGGACGAACCGGCCTTGCGGTACGGGGTGCCCGCAGCGGCGCTCACCGGGGCGACCAGCGAGCGGCTGGTCGTCGTGGCCTGCTCCTGCCGCTTCTGGTCCCGGTCCGAAGAGGTCTTCGAAGGTGTCTTCGAAGATGTCTTTGAAGGTGTCTTCGTCTTTGAAGAGGTCTTCTCGGGCGAGGGCCCGGGGGTGGACTTCGGTGGGGCCGTCGTCCCTGCGGACTTCCCCCGCACCGCGAGCCGCTGCCCCGGCAGGATCAGGTCGGGGTCCGCCCCGACGGTCTTGCGGTTCGCCTCGTACAGGCCCCGCCAACCGCCCCTGACCTTCTGTGACTCGGCGATCCCGGAGAGGGTGTCGCCGTGGACCACGGTGTACATCTCGGCGGTGCCGGCCCGTGACTGGGGCGTGGTCTGCGGCTGGACGTCCTGGACCGAGGTCTTCCGGGCGCTGCGGTCGGTGCCGCGGGTGCCGGCGGGGTGGATGTCGGGCGTGTCCCCGCCCCGGGTCAGCCCGGCCCGCACCGAGCACACCGGCCAGGCGCCGGGCCCCTGCCCGTCGAGCACCTTCTCCGCGACGGCGATCTGCTGGTCCTTGGTGGCCAGATCCGCGCGCCCCGCGTACCGCGTGCCGCCGTACGCCTCCCACGTCGACTGGGCGAACTGCAGTCCGCCGTAGTAGCCGTTGCCGGTGTTGACGTCCCACCTGCTGGTCGACTCGCACGCGGCGACCTTGTTCCAGGTGCTCACGTCGGCCGCCTGTGCGGTGCCGGTGCCGATGAGCGGGAGCGCCATCCCGGCGCCGCCCGCGGTGACGGTGAGTGAGGCGCGGTTGATCCTGTTCGGCTGGTACCGGCGGTGCCGACCGCGTACGGCCATGACGGAGCCCCCCATTGACATGCGTCAGGAGGGGCAAAAGTAAGCGCTGCGAACAGGCCATGACAAGACGGCAATTCGGCCGCCTCTTCACGCCAAGTGGCGTGGAACCGGCGCACGTTGCCCGGCGCACGTTGCCCGGCGCGCGGTGTCCGGCACACGTTGCCCGGCGCTCAAAGGGGCTCCGGGACGGCTGAGTGCGCCGGGGCCTTCCGTGCGTATCTGCCTGCGCGACATCGCGCCACCCCGGGTGTGCGGCCGGAGAACCGGCACGTCAGGATGGACGATGGGGCAATACTGGCGGGCATGACCGGCACCGCTGCTATATCGAGGTCACTAGGAGCCAACGCATGAGCACTTCGGCGCAGATCGGCGTCACGGGTCTCGCGGTCATGGGCCGCAATCTCGCCCGCAACTTCGCCCGCAACGGCTACACGGTCGCGGTGCACAACCGGACGCCGGCGCGCACGCGGGCGCTGGTGGAGGAGTTCGGGAGCGAGGGCGAGTTCATCGCCGCCGAGTCCGCCAAGGACTTCGTGGCGGCGCTGGAGCGGCCGCGGCGGCTGGTCATCATGGTGAAGGCCGGTGAGCCGACCGACGCGGTGATCCAGGAGTTCGCGCCGCTGCTGGAGCCGGGCGACATGATCATCGACGGTGGCAACGCGCACTTCGCCGACACCCGGCGCCGCGAGCGTGACCTGCGCGAGCAGGGCATCCACTTCGTCGGCATGGGTGTCTCGGGCGGCGAGGAGGGCGCGCTGCACGGGCCGAGCATCATGCCGGGTGGCCCGAAGGAGTCGTACGACTCTCTCGGTCCCATGCTGGAGAAGATCTCCGCGAAGGCACAGGACGGGGCGCCCTGTGTGACGCACGTCGGTCCGGACGGTGCCGGGCACTTCGTGAAGATGGTGCACAACGGCATCGAGTACGCCGACATGCAGCTCATCGGCGAGGCGTACCAGCTGCTGCGGGACGTCGCCGGGTACGAGCCCGCCCAGATCGCGGAGATCTTCCGCACCTGGAACCGGGGCCGGCTGGACTCCTACCTGATCGAGATCACCGCCGAGGTGCTGTCCCACGTCGACGCCGCGACGGGCAAGCCGTTCGTGGACGTGGTCGTCGACCAGGCCGAGCAGAAGGGCACGGGCCGCTGGACCGTGCAGATCGCCCTGGACCTGGGCGTGCCGGTGTCCGGGATCGCGGAGGCGGTCTTCGCCCGCTCCCTCTCCGGGCACGCGGCGCTGCGGGACGCGTCCCGCGGGCTGGCCGGCCCGACGGCCACGCCGCTGGGCGAGGCGGAGGCCGCGGCGTTCGCCGACCGGGTCGAGCAGGCGCTGTACGCGTCGAAGATCGTGTCGTACACGCAGGGCTTCCACGAGATCGACGCGGCGCGCGCGGAGTACGACTGGGACATCGACCTGGGTGCCGTCTCGGCGATCTGGCGCGGCGGCTGCATCATCCGGGCGGCGTTCCTGGACCGGATCCGCGCGGCGTACGACGCGCGCGCCGATCTGCCGAGCCTGCTGTCCGACGACACGTTCGCGCAGGAGATCGCCGCGGCGCAGGACGACTGGCGTGAGGTGATCATCGCGGCGACCCGCCAGGGCGTACCGACGCCGGGCTTCGCGGCGGCCCTCGCCTACTACGACGCCCTGCGCGCCGAGCGGCTGCCCGCGGCGCTGACGCAGGGGCAGCGGGACTTCTTCGGAGCGCACACGTACCGGCGGACCGACCGGGACGGCTCGTTCCACACGCTGTGGGGCGGGGACCGGTCGGAGGTGTCCGGCTGAGGGACGCGCGGCGGAACGACGGGCGGGCCCCCGGGGGCGGCACTCTGAGGGGCCTCACCGTCGGCTGCCACCTCAGGATCGGCTGAGCGGCGGTCCCGGCTCGGGGTTCGGTACCGGTTCGGGTCCCGGCGGGACCGGTGACGGGCCGGGCTCCGGGACCGGGCTCGGGGGGCTGTGGGCCCGGCGTCGGGCTCGGATGGACGGGGTCCGGGTGGACCGGGTCCGAGTACGGGGTCGTCATGGCGTCCTCCAGCCCATCGGTGCATGTCGGCTCTGGACTACTCCCCCGCGTACCCGAGGGCCGCTCCGGCAGTCACTCACCCGAGTCACCACGGGCGGCCGGGTGGTCCTACCGCGGGTGCAGAGCCTCGGCTCCGGCGGCCAGCCCCGGGCGGGGGCTGGACAGTACGGGCACCGGTGTCGTCGTCAGCCGCTGAGCCGGGGCGATGGAGACCTGGGCGAGGACGATCACGTCGGCGTCCTCGGTCTCGTCCGCCGCGGATGCCACCAGACGTGCGCAACCGTCGACGTCACCCGCGTCGAAGCACTCCCACGCCCCCTCGACGAGCCGGGTCCGCACCGCGACGGGGCGCCCCGCACGGCGGGCCTCCTCCTCGATCAGGGAGACCGTCGGACCGAACGTGCTCTCCACGGTGGCAAGGACGACGACCCGGGCTCCCTCGGCCACGGCGGCCGCCGCCATCGGCCGGTCCACACGCAGCACCGGCAAGCCTGCCTCGGCGGCGGCCGCCTCCGCGATCCCGCCGATGGTCGAGCAGGTGCACAGCACGGCCCGCGCGCCCTGGGCGACAGCCTGGCGGAGGGCCGCCCGGACGTCGTCCGTGACGGATTCGGCGCCTTCGCGGCGGGCGCGGCCCAGCAGCTCCGCGTCGACGAAGTGCCGTAGGCGCAGGCCCTGGTGGTCCTCGTCGCGCAGGGCGTCGAAAACCGGGATGTGCAGGGGCGAGGTGTGCAGGAGGGCCAGCATCAGAACCGCTCGGGGTGCGCCCGCAGCCAGTCCTTCGCCGCCTCCAGCAGCTCGGGGTCGGCCGCCGGGGCCTCGTCGGGGTGGCGTTCGGCCCACTTCACCACGTACGGGCACAGCGGCGCGACGACGACTCCCTCGCGCGCCGCGATGCCGTACAGCTCGCGTGCCAGGGAGCCCGCGATGCCCTTCCCCTCGTGGGCGGGTTCCACGACGGTGTGGACGGGGACGAGCGCGCGTGCCGGGGCTTCGAGGACGAAGTACTCGATGCGGCCGGTGACTTCGTCCCCCTGGAGGGCCTCCAGGCGGCCCGCCGCCCGGTCGTCGCGGATCTCTGTCTCGCTCATGCCACGCACGCTCCTGGTCCGTCGTCAGGCTGAAGAGCCGAAGATGAGTGCAGTCAGGCCACCGGCACGGACTGCGGGCTGCGCTCCTGGTCGGAGCCCGGCACCGGCTCGGACGGGTCGGCGCCCAGGGCCACGATGCGGTTGGCACCGTCCACGTGCACGACCCTGGGCTCGAACTGCCGCGCCTCGGCGTCGGTCATCTGAGCGTAGCTGATGATGATCACCAGGTCGCCGGGGTGGACGAGATGGGCGGCGGCACCGTTGATCCCGATGACCCCCGAGCCGCGCTCCCCCTCGATGACGTACGTCTCCAGGCGGGCGCCGTTGGTGATGTCGACGATGTGGACGAGCTCGCCGGGGAGCAGGTCGGCGGCGTCGAGGAGGTCCGCGTCGATGGTCACCGATCCCACGTAGTGCAGGTCGGCCTGGGTGACGGTGGCGCGGTGGATCTTGGACTTGAACAAAGTACGCAGCACTTTGGACTCCTAAAAGACGGCTCCCCGCCAGCTTTCTGCAGGTCAGGGGCGTCGTTCACTGTACACGGACACACCTCGGACTCGAAGATGTCGAGGAACATCGGTTGACTCTCACGACAAGGCTCTCTACCTGCACTTTTACGAGAGCCTGGCTGCCGTGACAGCGCTGATATGGCATCTGTTCGGACAGCCGTTTCGGAATGTTCGGAGACTGATGCTGATCAGTTGCCGAGTTACCTGATGATGCATCAGGCAGATGGGCGGCCACTCAGCAAGCAAGTGCGAGGTATCGGCCGCAAAGTGAGCTGGTGGGCGCCACACAACAGTTGTCGCCGTCGGCGCAGGAGGCTCTTCGGTTGCGGGCGGTGACCGCGTGGGTGGTGGGCCGGACTCGCAAGGATGTCGCGGCAGTGTTCCAGGTGTCACTCAAGGCGGTGGCCAACGTGGTGGCCGAAGTGGCTGGCAGGCGGGCGCGAGGCGACGGTTTGGCATGGTGCCGCTCGCCCTACCGCTTCAGCTCAACGTCGAAGAACTTCAGCACCGAGGTGACGAGCATGAGCCCGTAGACCGCGTTGATCCGCGAGTACTGCGTACGGGACACGCCGTGCGCACTCGGGTGCCCGCCGAACACACGCGGGATCGGGTCGCCGTTCTTCGGCCAGTACTCGGCGTGTGCGTACCAGACCGGAGCGACCTGGACGAACTCACCGTCGCCGAGTTCCGGGGCGGACGCTACGCGGGCCGGACCGACAGCGCCGAGGGACGGCGTGCGCGCATCGGGGTGCTGATCAACCTCAGCGGCCGGCTGGTGTGCCGGTACGGGGACGGCGAGGTGGCCGTCGGCCCTCATGACCTGCTGGTGTGGGACAGCGACCTCGCGCGTGCCTTCGACGCGGTCGAGCCCCACCACGAGCTCTCCCTCCTGCTTCCGCGCGGCATGGTCCCGCAGGGGCTCGCGGCCGCGGCCGCCCGCGCGAGCGGCCCCGTGCCAGAACTTCTGGTGTGCCCGGCCGGGTAGCCCTCGACGGCGGCCGGGCTCTTGGCACGACCGGAGCGCAGACGCATCGGGAGCTGGCCCGTACCCCTTCGCCTGATCACCGGCAGCGTCTGTACAGGGAGGAGCACCATGCCCGCCATCACCGTCGAGGACGTCCTCGTCCTGCCCCGCCTGCCCACGCTCACCCCTGCCAGGACCCGGACCCGTGAGGTGCGCCGGCTGGTCACCGCACCGCGCGGCTACGAGGGTGAGGGCTTCCCGGTACGCCGCGGGTTCGCCGACGTGCCACTGTCCGAACTGGATCCATTCGTCCACTTCGATCACCTCGGCGAAGTGGACCTGGCCCCCGGTGAGCCCAAGGGGACTCCCTGGCATCCGCACCGTGGCTTCGAGACCGTCACGTACGTCATCGACGGCATCGTGGACCACCAGGACTCCAACGGTGACAGTGGGCGGATCGCCGACGGCGACACCCAGTGGATGACCGCCGGGGCGGGCATCCTGCACATCGAGGCACCGCCGGAGAGCCTGGTGATGAGCGGGGGCGTGGTCCACGGCACCCAGCTGTGGGTCAACCTGCCCGGGCGAAGAAGCTGGTCCCTCCCCGATACCAGGACATCCGCGGCAGCCAGGCGGCGCTCCAAGCCCTCGCGACCCGCCACACGCGCGGCAAGATCGCCCTGCGCGTCGCCTGAACCCTGTCCGTCCCCCCTTTATCACCCCGTCTCCTTTCGAGAGCCGGGCATCGGCATCACGGAGCAACCATGACCGCACAGTTGACGGGTGAGCGCACACTGACCCGCATCACCACCAAGCAGCAACTGGGCCCCGACGCGCAGGTCGACGACAAGGCACTGGTCTTCGTGCCGACCGACCCGGCCCTGACCGACCCCTTCCTCGCCCTGGTCGAGGACCGGTTCTCCACCCCCGGCTTCGAGTGGCACCCCCACCGCGGCCTGGAGACCGTCACCACCGTCGTGGACGGCGTCCTGGAACACGGCGACAACCTCGGCCACGCCGGGGCCCTGCAGGCCGGTGAGGTGCAGTGGATGACCGCCGGGCGCGGCATCATCCACCGTGAGCTCGCCTACCGCGACGAGCACGCGCACGTGCTGCAGATGTGGCTGAATCTGCCCGCCGAGAAGAAGCTGACGCCGTCGCGCTACCAGGACCTGACCAAGGCCGCCATGCCGCGCGTGCACGCGCCGGGTGTGACGATCGACGTCCACGCCGGGAGCGTCGGCGGCGTCACCGGCGCGACCGACACCCATCACCCGGTGCAGGGCGTCGTCGCCACCCTTGACCCCGATGCCTTCTACGACCTGCAAGTCCCCGCCGAACACCGGCTGTTCGCCCACGTCATGAACGGGCGCCTGCTGATCGGCGGCCGGGAACTGCACGCCGGGCAGACCGGCTGGTCCGACCCCGTCACGGGGAGGAGCGAGGATGACGGCGGTACTCCGGTGGCCACCTTGCTGCACCTGGCGGCCGCCGACCCCGAACGGCCCGCCCGCGTCATGGTCTACAGCGGCACGCCCATCCACGAAGCCGTCGCCATGGGCGGCCCGTTCGTCATGAACACCAAGCTGGAGATCACCAAGGCGTTCGCCGACTTCCACGCCGGCGCCTTCGGCCCGGTGCCCCGCCAAACCCGCCTCGCCTACGACCGATGACCGGACATGTGCGACAGCGGGGGGGGCGCGGCTCCGCCACTTCGCGTGCACCCCGCTGCACGGCCAATCGGCGGTCGCCGGCTTCCGGCCCTGCCTGCTGTGTACGCCACCCCGGCTGGTCTGCGGGCCTGGCGGTTGCAGCCGGAAGCGGGCGGCGGCGAGCTCCCGGTCGAAGGCCGGTCGAAGGCCGGGTCGTCGAGCAGGCTCGGCACGGCGTCCCCAGGCAGCCGGTTGGGGTCGCGGTCGGACAGCGCGAAGTCGTCACCGACCACCGTCTCCGGCTTGAGCGCGAGGAAGACGTTGCCGCCGAAAAGCAGTGTGTCGCCGACGGGGACGATGTCGCGCGGGATGCGGTTGTGCCCGGTGCGCAGCCGCTCGGTGCTCGTCAGCTCCAGCGAGGTGGAGGCGATCTCCTCGGTTCGGCGGGTGGACGTCGTCAGGCGGCCGACCGGTGTGCTCACCTCCGACCGAGCGGTGCTCCGGCGTCGGACTAGGTCCTGCCGGCTCCTCTTTTTCAAGACCCCGCATGGTAAAGGAGTCGATCGCGCACCCTTTTAGACGTGGACACTCATGGGATCCCCTTGAGTGAAGACAACCTTGAGACGGACCCGCGTGAATCGCCGGCCGTCCTCGGTTCGCCGGGCGGCGACGTGAAGCTTGCCACCGCCGTCCTGGTGCTTCACCGGCTCCGCCGCATTCGGGGGGTGATACGCGAAGGGCCCCGTCGGCGCCGACGCACTGGACCGGGTGACCTGGGCACTGCGGCGGGCGGAGTTGGCCGTGACAGCCCTGAAGGAGCAACGGACGGCGCTCGCTGGGCATGGCGGCGGCACACTATTCGCTGCTCATCGCCGTCCACGTCGATCCCGGCCTGGCCGGAGCGGAACTGGCCCGCCGCCTGAACGTCACCCCGCAGGCGGTGGCCTCCCTGGTGACCCGACTGGAGGGCCGGGGCCAACTGGAACGCCGGCCGCGACGCCCTACGCAAGGCCGACGCCGTGATCGCGGAGATCGAACAGCAGATCACCGAGAAGCTCGGCGCCAAGGACAGCCAACTGAAGGCGCTTCTCCATCAGGTGACCGACGCGATACGACAGGTGCAACCGGCAGGCCCCCTCGACAAACCCGTCACCGGATGCGGTTGTACGTCGGCGTCGCCGTGGCTTCTCCCGGCAGGGGAAGTGGTCAGTCCGGTGATCCCACCAGGAGATGAACACCCTGATCGTCGGCAAGTCGATCAGCGGGCGGAGTGCCTTCGTGTGCGACAGGGCGTAGGAGCTCCTCAGCGACTGCCGGGCCCGAACGGAGAACCCCAGGCCCGGCAGCGGGCGTGACGAGGCCGACGCCCTCAGGGGGTGGCCTGTCAGCTCGGCTTGAGGATGATCGCCTGGCCGCCCGCGGGGGCCATGGCCACGTCCAGCGTGGTGGCCGAGGTGACTGTTCGGGTACTGACCACGACCGGGGTCTGGTACGGGCTGGTGCCCGGCGTGCCGTCGGCGTAGACGGTGGCGGTGTAACTGACACCGCTGTCCAGGAACGACAGCGGGAGCGACAGCGTCCGGGCCGTCTCGTTGGTCATCGCCCCCAGATACCAGGTGGTCCCCCGCCGACGGGCCACGGCGACGAACTGGCCGATCGATCCGGCCAGGGTTCGGCTCACGTCCCAGGTCGTGGGGACGGCGTTGAACCAGGGCAGTCCCGGCCAGTTGGCGGTGTTGGCGTACTTGGACGTCTGCTTGTCATACCAGAAGAGGAAGTTCAGCGGCTGGTAGTACACCGCGGCCATCGCCATCTGGTGGGCGTTCGTGGTCTTGTTGCGGGACTGGCCGTAGCAGATCGTGTAGTCCAGCGGGCCGCCGATGTTGCGGGCGAAGGGCAGAGTCACGTTGTGGGTGGCGGTCGGGAACTGCTCGTTGCCCCGGACGCCTTCCATGCTGAGGAAGTTCGGGTACGTGCGCTCGTAGCCGAACGGGCGGATGTTGTCGTGCATGTCGATCAGCAGCTGGTACTTCGCGGCCGTCTTCGCCCAGCCGGTGATCTGGTTTGTCATGGCCTGGGTGCCGTCGAGGACGAAACCCAGCTTGACGCCGGCCACGCCCCAGCTCTTGTAGAGCGCGAACAGGGAGTCCACGTCGCCCAGCGCGGCGCGGTCCGCGTAGAGGATGACTCCGATGCCGCGCTCGGTGGCATAGGAGATGACCGAAGGAAGGTCGATCTCGGGAATCGGCTGCCTGGCGGGCGAGGTGACCGGTCCGTACCATCCGCCGTCGTACTCGATGTACTGCAAGCCGCGCGCGACGGCGAAGTCGACGCCCTGGATGCCGGCGGCGGTGGTGAGCTCGCAGCGGAAGACCTTGCCGGGCTTGATCCACGAGGTGTCGACGAGGGCGTTGGGCGGGGCCAGGTTGAGCACCAGGTCGGCGTTGTCGACCAGCTCGGCGTGGGTCGACCCGATCACCACCGCGCGCCACGGCGTCGCGAACGGCGTGGTGACGGTGGAGGTCGTCGCGACCGGGCCGCTGCCACGTGCGGTGTGCTCCATCAGGAAGGCGGACAGGGCGCCCGGCTGCCCCGAGACGGAACTGAGCATCATCCGGGGGAAGTTCACCCGGGAGGACTCGCACACGCACGCGATGACCCCACTGGGCAGAGTCGCGGTCAGCGGCAGGTCGGTCAGAGGACCGTTGTCCGTGCCGGAGGTGCCGGTGACCGGGATGGAACCGGGGGCGAGCGGGATGTAGTCGGCCTCGTCACGGGCGCTGTAGACCAGCGTCTTGTCCGGGAAGGTGAATGTCGTCAGCTCGTCGGAGATGGTGGCGGTGCCTGCGCCGAGCAGGACGTAGCGGAGGGCGACGCCGGCGTTGTAGGCGCGGGCCTGGACGCTGAAGCGGACCCCGGAGACGGTGTCCTGGAGGTTCCAGCGCTGCTCCTGGTAGTGGTCGGTCACGGTCGAGTTGCGGCCGTAGACCGGATTCCAGGTGGTGTTGGTGGTCCAGTGCTGGTTCTGGGTCACCGCCACGTTGCTGCCGAGGGTCGTCCTGTTGCTCAGCCTGAGACCGAGGGGCGAGGTGGCGATCACAGTGGTGCCGCTGCGCAGGACGGACCACTGGAGCGCTCCGCCCACCACCGACAAGGTGAGGACCGTCCTGCCGTCCGGCGAGGTCGCCCTGACGGAGGCGTCCGCGGCGTAGGCGGGCCATGTCGCCCCCAGCCCCGCCGCCGTTCCGGCGGTGATGATCACGCCCTTGAGTATTCCCCTGCGGGAGACGGTCGCCGGGTTCTCGACGGAACCCGCACCGGGCTCTTCCTGCTCGCCTGCACTACGCATCATGAGTGGGGCCTCTTCCTTGAGGACCGCATGACAGCGGACCACACATCGAATAGAACCAACCGGTCGTAGACGTTTGAAGGTGTCGGGAAAGTTATGGGGGTGTCCGAATCGGGCCGCGCCTTCGTATCCGGCGAGGCCGGCTGCGGCGGGTCGTAACGGGCGACCCCGTGGCGACCCACTGCCCACCCGTTGCCTGTCACGAATGGCGCCGCATCACTTCGGTGTACGGGCAGTGCCCCGACGCCCCCCTTGATGGCGGGGTCGCCGGGGCACGCGGTCAGGAGAGAGTCCAGGTCTCGCTGTTGGCGCTCGCGCTGCCGCCGAGCTCCTGGTTTACCGCCGCTCCCTGGGTGGTCGAGCCCGCGACGCCGATGTGCAGGCCGCTGCCGATGTTCACCAGCATGTAGTTGCTGCCGGTGTAGCTGCCTGTCAGGTCCAGGGCCCACTGCTGGTTCGTCCCGCCGTTGCAGGTCCACTGCTGCAACTGGACGCCGGCGGTGGTCGACCGGCTCGGGACGTCCAGGCACAGGCCGCTCTTGACGCTCTTGAGCGTGAAGATGTTGTCCGCCACCCGGGTGAGGGTCCACTGCTGGTTGGTACCGCCGGTGGACGGCCACTGGATGATCTTGGCGCCGGTCGCGGTGGAGCCGCTGGCGACGTCCATCAGCATCGAGCTGCCGACGTTCTTCAGCGTGTGGACCCCTTCCGACGGGATCCCGCTGCCGGCCGTCCATGTGCCCGCGTCCACGTTGAGGGACCAGGTCGGGTACTGACCGAGGTTCACCGTCGTGCCCCGGATGGTCAGCGGCAGCCAGATCAGCTTCGACGCGCCCAGGTTGGAGGTGTCCCAGCGGTCGCCCGCGTAGATGTACGTGGTGCCGGAGGTGCCCTGGACCGTGATGATGTTCGCCGTCTGGCTGCCGTAGGTGCGGGTGCCGGGGGCGGCGAAGTTCCGGAACGCCGACCAGGGGCCGCTCAGCGAGGTGGCGGTGGCGTAGACGTTGTCGTTCAGGCTCCAGCCGGTCAGGCGGGAGCCGAGGACGTAGTACATCCCGTCGATCTTCACCATGGCGGGCGACTCGACACTGCCGCTGCTGCCGGCGCTGCCCAGCACCGCCACCGCGCTGTCCACGGAGAGGTAGTCGGCGGAGAGCTTGTAGATGCGCAGGCCGTTGTTGCGGTCCTCGCTCATCAGGTAGGCGGTGCCGTCGGTCTCCTGGAACAGGCCGATGTCCCGGCTGAGGTTGCCCATCGGCCGGAAGCTGCCCCGGTAGGTGTACGGGCCGCACGGCGTGCTGCTCGTGGCCACACCGACCCTGGCCTCGGCGTAGTTGGTGCTGTCGATGTGCATGTACATCACGTACGTGCTGGTCGACTTGTTGTAGATGACCTTCGGCCGCTCCACGATCCGGCTCGGTCCCAGATCCCCGCTGCTCTGCCTGCTCAGGGCCTGGCCCCGGTAGCTCCAGTTCGCCAGGTCGGTCGAGGTGTAGCAGGTGATGTCCTCGAACGACGTGTCCG
This sequence comes from Streptomyces viridochromogenes, assembly GCF_001270495.1. Taxonomy (GTDB): domain Bacteria; phylum Actinomycetota; class Actinomycetes; order Streptomycetales; family Streptomycetaceae; genus Streptomyces; species Streptomyces viridochromogenes_A. The sequence continues at coordinate 72,588 of NZ_LGUR01000162.1, read as the reverse complement.
CCGACGTCTTGCCGGTCTTGTCCTCGCCGAAGCCGTACCAGGTGTCGCCGACCTTGACGATGCCGAGCCCGTGCAACTGCAGGGCGTTGCCGTTCTGGTCGGTTCGTGCGGCGCCCGTCGTGAAGGTCACCGTGGCCGCGTGTGCCTGCGTGGCGGGCACGAGCAGGGCAGCGAGGCTGCCCAGCAGGGTCAGGACCGCGGCCATGGTGGTCCGCCATCGGGCGCGCGGTGGCGCTGTGCGGTGTGATGTGGTGTCGGACATAGTGTCACCTCTCCGTCGAGGTTCAGGGATTGTGCAGGGGGGATGCGGGTCGAGCGGTGGATCCTGGGGCCGCTCACGGGGCGAGCGGGATGGTGATGGTGTTCCAGGACATCGGTGGCAGCAGGGCGCTCAGCCGTCCGCCGTCCGTGACGGTGCCGGTCACCGGCTTGGGCGTCACGCGGTCCTGATGCTGGAGCGTGTTGGCCGCGTGGCGGTCGGGGTCGGCCAGGGCGGTGTGCGTCACCTGCCCGGTCACCGGGTTGAACGCCCGCAGGTCGGCGGTGAGTTCGAGCGGCCTCGTGGTGTCCCGGTTGACGGCGAAGACGGTGAGCGACCCGTCCTCCTGCTGGACGGCGGTCGCGTGCAGCAGGGGCACCTCGCCGTAGCGGGCGGTGTCGTGGACGGGGCCGTCCAGGGCGAGCCGGAGCACCTGGCCGCGGCCGTGGCGGGCCGCGTCGGCGAAGGGGTGGAAGATGGTCTGCCGCCAGGCCGGGCCGCCGGGCTCGGTCATGATGGGGGCGATGACGTTCACCAGCTGGGCGAGACAGGCCGCGGTGACGCGGTCGCAGTGGCGCAGCAGGGTGATCAGCAGGCTGCCGACCACGACGGCGTCGGTGACGTTGTAGACGTCCTCGAGCTGGCGCGGCGCCACGCTCCAGTCCGGGGTGTCGGTGTTGTTGACCGGCCGGCTCTGGTACCAGACGTTCCACTCGTCGAAGGAGAGGTTGATCCGCTTGCCGGAGCGGCGCTTGGCCCCGATGTGATCGGCGGTGGCGACCACCCCTTCGATGAAGGCTTCCATGTCTGCGGCCGAGGCGAGGAAGCTGTCGACGTCGCCGTCGCTCTCCTCGTAGTAGGCGTGGCAGGAGATGAAGTCGACGAGGTCGTACGTGTGCTCCAGGACCGTCGCCTCCCAGGCGCCGAAGGTCGGCATGGAGCGGTTGGAGCTTCCGCAGGCGACCAGTTCCAGACCGGGGTCGACATCGCGCATGGCCTTGGCGGTGACGGCGGCGAGGCGGCCGTATTCGTCGGCGCTCTTGTGGCCGAGCTGCCAGGGGCCGTCCATCTCGTTGCCCAGGCACCACAGCCGGATGCCGTGCGGCTTGTCCACGCCGTGCGAGCGGCGCAGCTCGGAGAAGGCCGTGCCGGCGGGGTGGTTGGTGTACTCCAGGAGGTCGAGTGCCTCCTGCAGGCCGCGGGTGCCGAGGTTGACGGCCTGCATCGGCTCGACATCGGCCTTGGCCGCGAAGCGCATGAACTCCCGTCGACCGAGTTGGCGGCCAGGTCCTTCTCCGTGAAGTCGGACTTCACGTCCGCGATGATGTCGTCCAGCGGCACGATCTGCCCGGACTTGGCCATCTGGACGTCGGGGTGGAACTCGAAGACGTCGGGGCCGTTGCTGGAGACCAGGCCGCTGGAGAGCTTGGAGGCGTAGTCACCGGGGATCCACTGCACCGACACGTCGGCCTTGCCGTACGCCTTCGCGTACCGCAGCGCCGCCTGCTGGGTGCCCGCCTCGCCGTACTGGTGGTACCACTGGCTGATCGCCGCCTTACCTCCGGTGGAGCCGCCGCCGCGACCGGTGTTCCCGCCGCACGCGGCGAGGAATCCCGCCGCCGCCATGGTGCCGGAGGCGCGCAGGAAGGACCTGCGGCCGAACGATCTGCTGGGGTTCTGCTCAGGGGACATGGCCACCTCTGCTGTGAAGAACGGGCGTGGGACCGGGCCTTGGCGGCGGGGCCGCGACGGCGGGTGATGACGCTGTGGACGGCCGCGGAGTGCGGCCGGGGAGAGCGCGACGCGAAGCCCGCGGGGTGAGGGGCACGCAATCGGAAGGGGAAATTCCTGCCGCTGACGGGGTTGCAGCGAACGGAGCGAGACGCAGGTTATGCGTGCTACACCCCTTCGTCAACAAGCCAGAAAAAGTCTGTGCATGGCATTTCCAACGACGTGCCCCACGTGGCTACGATCAGACGCCCAGCCCCATCGAGCACAGGACGACGCCGTTGAAGCGGACGTACCAGGACATCCGTCGGACCAACCGTTTCGCGGTGATGCGGCATCTCATCGCCACGGCGCCCGTCGTCAGGCGCGACATCGCCGCGGCCACGGGCCTGTCGGTGGCCACCGCCTCCGACATCGTCAGCGAGTTGCACGAGCTGGGGCTTCTGGCCGAGATCGGACAGCAGGCTTCGGGGGGCGGACGCCCGCGGAACCTTCTCGCACCCGCCCACGAGGGCCCCCGGCTCATCGGCGTCGACATCGCCGAGACCTACGTCCACGTCGAGGTCTTCGATCCCGCTCTGCGGGTCTTGGCCAGAGCCGAGTACGAACTGCACCCGCACGCCAACTCGCCGGACTACGTCGTGGACCACATCGTCCGCGGAGTCGACGACGCGATCGCGCAGGCCAAGGTGGAGCGCGGCAGGATTCTCGGGATCGGCGTCAGCATTCCCGGCCAGGTACGGCCGGACGGCACGGCCTCCGTCTTCGCCCCGAACTGGCAGTGGACCGATGTGCCACTGCTGGCCCTGCTCACCGACCGGGTCCCTGATGTGCCGATCCTCCTCGACAACCCGCTGCGTGCGAGCACCGTCGCCGAACTGTGGTTCGGTGCCGCCCGCGGCCACGACGACGTCGCCGTCCTCACCCTGGGAACCGGCGTCGGCGCGGGCCTGGCCGTCCAGGGGGCGCTCTACCGCGGGGCCACGAACACGGCCGGCGAATGGGGCCACACCAACCTGGTCATCGACGGCCGCAAGTGCCGCCGCGGATGCGTCGGATGCGTGGAGACCTACGTGGGCGCACCCGGCATCATGCAGCACCTCGTGGAGACCGACCCGGACAGCCCGCTCCTGCACCCGGACGACCAGACGGCCACCATCCACGCCCTGGCCACCGCCCACGCGGCCGGCGACCCCGCCGCACAGCAGGTGATCGCCACGACCGGCCGCTACCTCGGCATCGCCATCGCCAACCTGATCAACCTGTGCAACCCGCAGATCATCGTGCTCACCGGCTGGGTCGCCGACACACTGGGAAGCGCCGTCCTGCCGCACGTGCGCGCCACCGCCGCCCGTTACGCACTCGCCGAACCCTGGGAAGGCACCGAGATCAGTCTCTGCCCCATCGACCGCAACCCGGTCAGCCTCGGCGCGGCGACCCTCGTCCTGGAAGGATTCCTGTCCTGACACTCCTGCTGTGAGCAGCTCCGGTTGGAGGACAGAACCCCCGGGCGTGCCGGGTCCCGCATCTGCGCAAAGGAGGGCTGAGCATGCGGGACGGCGATCGACCCTGTGGCATGAGAGGCGCAGTCCGGCCCGCGACAGGCGCGTCACAGCCCTGTCCCGCCTTCGGCCTGCCGCCGATCCCGCCACCACCCTCACCCCGGTCTTCGCGCCGCCTACGGCGTGGGGCCGGACGCCGCCGCCCAGCGGTCATGCCGGCCTCAGGCCCTTGCTGTGGATGTAGTCGGCGATCGCCTTCATACCGCAGGGCCACAGGGTCTCGTCCACGACGATGTTGCCTTTCGCGTCGCGCCGGCCTTGCCACCAGCCGTCGTCGAGATTGACGTACTTGTAGCCGGCCGCCGCCATGCCGGAGGAGACCAGGGCGTCGGCCTGCTGCTTGATCACGTTGTGGTCGATGTCGCTGAAGAAGCTGTTCCAGGACGCCCAGCCCATCGGCGTTGGGGCGACGCCCATCTGACTGGTGCTCACAGCGGCCGGTTCGACGGACAGGAGTGCCGAGGGCTCCTGCGGTCGAGGGACGCCACGCCGGCGACGGTGAGTCCGGCGGCGATGAGTTGGGCGGTGATGAGCCTGGTCCATCTTCGTGCAACGCTGCGGAACACGCGGCTCTCCAAGAGGAGGGGGAAGTGGTCGGGACTCGCGGCAGCGTGGTCGGCCTGGGCGGCCGATGGTCGTGTCGTTCTTCGTTGAGGGAGAGACGCGGGCCGGGAGTCCCTGAGGGCGGAAAGCCGCCCCGGGTCGTGCGCGCTGCGGCTACTTCATTCCCGTGGTCGCGATCCCCTTGACCAGGTAGCGCTGGCCGACGAGGAAGACGATGAAGACCGGGATCAGGGTGACGACGGACATCGCGAACAGTGATCCCCATGAAGCTCCGCTGGTGGCGTCGACGTAGTTGCGCAGGGCCACGGGCGCCGTCTGCAGTTCGGGTTTGGTCAGGTAGATCAATTGGCTCAGGAAGTCGTTCCACGTCCAGATGAAGGTGAAGATGGCGGTGGTGGCCAGGGCGGGCAGCGAGATCGGCAGCAGGATGCGGAAGTAGATGCGCCAGTACCCGGCTCCGTCGATCTTGGCCGCCTCGTCGAGCTCGGTGGGAAGACCCCGGAAGAACTGGACCATGAGGAAGATGAAGAAAGCGTCCGTGGCCAGGAACTTGGGGACGATGAGCGGGAGGAACGTGTTGACCCACTCGATCTTCGAGAACATCACGTACTGCGGAATGATGAGTACGTAGACCGGCACCATCAGGGTCAGCATCATCATGCCGAAGAAGAACGCCCGCCCCCGGAACTTCAGCCGCGCGAAGGCGTAGGCCGCCATGGAGCAGCTGACCAGGTTGCCGAGCAACGCACCCAGCACGACGATCGCCGAGTTCAGCAGGTACAGCCCGAACGGGTGCGAGAGCGCGCTCCAGCCGTCGGAGTAGTGCCCGAAGTCGGTCTTCGTGGGCAGCAGCGAGGGATCACGGAAGATCAGGGCGTCGGGTTTGATCGAGCTGGCGATCATCCACAACAGCGGGTAGACCATCACAAGCCCGAAGGTGATCAGCACGACGTGCTTGAGCCTGGCCCGTATACGGGCCGCCCTCCTGTGTCGGAACGCGGCAGGCGCCGGAGCGGGCGAAGGGGCGGCATCCGCCTTCAAGGGTGTCATCTCACTTACCGTCACCGTAGAACACCCATCTCTTGCTGAAGTAGAAGTTGATCGCGGTCAGGAAGCCGACGATGACCACGAGCAGCCATGCCATGGCCGAGGCGTAGCCCATGTGAAGCCGGCCGAAGCCCTCGTCGTACAGGTACAGCGAGTAGAAGAGGGTCGAGTCCGAAGGGCCTCCCGTCCCGCCGCTGACGACGAACGCCTGGGTGAAGGACTGGAAGGAGCTGATGACCTGGAGAACGAGGTTGAAGAAGATGATCGGAGTGAGCAGCGGCAGGGTGACGTGCCGGAACTGGTGCAGGCGGCCGGCGCCGTCGAGGGCGGCGGCTTCGTAGTACTGCTCGGGGATCTGCCGCAGGCCGGCCAGGAAGATCACCATGGAGGAACCGAAGGTCCACACGTGCAGGATGACGAGGCTGTACAGCGCGGTGTCCGGGTTGGAGATCCAGCCGGGGCCGTGGACGCCGAACAGTCCGAGGAACTTGTTCACCAGGCCGTCGGTGCCGAAGACCTGCCGCCACAGGATGCCCACCGCGACCGAGGCGCCGAGGAGCGAGGGCAGGTAGTAGACGGACCGGTAGAAGGCCAGTCCCTTGATGCCCCGGTTGAGGACCATCGCCAGGGCGAGGGCGACCGCGAGCAGCAGCGGCACGCTGAGAGCGACGTAGATGAACGTGACGCTCAGGGACTGGCGCAACCGGGGGTCGTCGAGCATCTTGCTGTAGTTCTCGAAGCCCACCCACTTCGGAGAGCTCAGTAGGTTGTAGTCCGTCATCGAGAAGTACAGCGAGGCGATCATCGGACCGAGCGTGACGCCGGCCATGCCGACGAACCACGGCAACAGGAAGACCCATGCGGTCCGTTCTTCTTTTCTGGCCGCCCGGCTCAGGGGTCTGCGAAGCACAGTCATCGTCCTCGGGTTCTTTGGAGCGGGTGCGGGAATCAGGAGTCGCCCGACGGCGGCTCGGAGGGATGCGACGTAGCCGGTGAGCTGCGCACGACGGCGACGTCCGCCGCGTCGAGGACGAGCGACTCCCCGGCCTCGACGCGGCGTCCGGTGATCAGATCGGTGCCGGAGCGGTCGAGGGTGACGGTCGCCTTGTCCTGCCGGTGGTTCAGCAGGAACAGGTACACGCTCGTCCGAGTTCGTCGCTCGGTGACCTCGACACCCCGCGGTGCGGCGTGCACCGGTCGCACCCCGGCCAGGTCCAGGACGTGCTGCACCAGCGCCTCGAACGCGTCGTCGTCCAGACGTGTGCCGATGTACACGGCGCGGCCCCGGCCGAGTTCGTGCTCGGTCACCGCCGCCTTGCCGGTGAGATGGCCCTTGCGGTAGACGGCGAGCGGTCGGGCGGTTTCCGTTTCGAGGTCGTCCTGCCACACCGAGGCGGTCGCGAAGAATCCGTTCAGCGCGGTCTTCTCGGCCGGCGCCTGGACCGGCACCGCGGCCTCGGCGGGCAGCGGAGAGAACTCCTGGACGTGCGCGCCGACGATCTCGCGCAGGGCGCCCGGGTATCCGCCTTCGTGGATCCGGTCGTCCTCGTCGACGATCCCGGAGAAGTACGAGACGACGAGATGACCGCCGTCCTCCACGAACTTCCGTACCGCCGTGCTGTGCCGGCGTGTCATCAGGTACTGGTTGGGGACGACCAGGACGCGGTAGGGCGACAGGTCGTCGTCGAGGGTGACGACGTCGACGGCGACCTGACTGTGCCACAGGGCCCGGTAGTGCCGGGCCACGGTGTCCCGGTAGTCGAAGGCGTTGTCGGGGTGGGCGCAGCCTTCCACGGCCCACCAGTTCTGCCAGTCCCACACGATCGCGACCTGCGCGCCGGTGTGTGCCGTGGCGACCTCGTCGATGGCCCGCAACTCGTTGCCGAGCGCCTTGACCTCCTGCCAGGTACGGGTCTTCTCACCTCCGTGCGGGAGCATCGCTGAATGGAACTTCTCCTGGCCCTGGGGCGAGGCCCGCCACTGGAAGAACATGACCGCGTCGGAGCCGTGCGCGACGGCCTGGTAGGAGCCCAGGCGCATCCGGCCGGGCTGCTTGACCTGGTTGGTCTTCCACTGGCTCACCGCACCGGCCGCCTGTTCCATCAGCATCCAGGGCCGGCCGTTGCCGAGCGAGCGCATCAGGTCGTACTGGAAGGCGGCGACGGCCAGCGAGTGGGGCTTGCCCGGGTCGGGGTAGCAGTCGAAGGCGACGACGTCGAGTTCCTTCGCCCACCGGTGGCTGTCGGTCAGCCGGCAGCCGAAGAAGTTGGTGGTCACCGGCACATCGGGGGTGATCGCGTGGAGCAGGTCACGCTCCTGCGTGACGAGTTCCAGCAGGTTGTCGGAGGTGAAGCGGGAGAAGTCCAGCTCACGGGAGGGGTTGACCCAGCCGCGCACGGGCTGGGGCAGGTGCACCTGGGACCAGTCGCTGTAGCGCTGGCTCCAGAATGCCGTCCCCCACCGGTGATTGAGCTCGTCCAGCGTGCCGTACCGCTGCCGCAGCCACGCACGGAAGCGGTCGTCGCACCGGTCGCAGAAGCAGTCGGAGTGGTACTCGTTGCCGATGTGCCACATGGCCAGACCAGGATGCTTCCGGTACCGCTCGGCAAGCTCGGTGGCGATGCGCCGGCTGCGGTCCCGGTAGACCGGGGAGGACGGGCAGAAGTGCCCCCGGCTCCCGATGCCGTGCCGCGCCCCCTGCCGGTCGACCGACAGGATCTCGGGGAAGTCCGTGGCGAGCCACGGCGGCGGTGCGGCGTTCGGGGTCGCGAGGTTGACGTGGATGCCGTTCGCCCACAGCAGGTCCATGATCTCGTCGAGCCAGGAGAAGTCGAACCGGCCGTCGGCCGGCTCCAGCACGGACCAGGAGAAGACGCCCAGGCTCACGAGCCGCACTCCTGCGTCCCGCATGAGCCGGACGTCCTCCTGCCACACCTCCCTCGGCCACTGCTCCGGGTTGTAGTCCCCGCCATAGACGACTCCCGGCAGTCGACGGCGAAAGGTGCTCATGCGCGGATCGGACACAGCGGGGACTCCTTTCGAAATTGCTGCTACGCGTGACTGCTCAGAGCTGGGACTTGATCTCGGAGATGAACTTCTCGGCCGCCGCCTTCGGCGACAGACGGTTGAACAGCACGTCCTCGTTGAGTCGCTGGAATATCTCGGGGACAGCGGGACCGGCCTTCGCGTTGGGGATGTGCAGAGCGGTCGGCTTCAGGGCGTTGACACGGCCCAGGTAGTCGGCGATCCGCTTCTCCGCGGGGGACAGCTCCGGCGTGATCGCCTTGAGCACGTCAGGGTTGTTGGGAACGCCGCGGTCGAACTTCTGGATCTTGGCCGCCTCGGGCGAGTTGACCAGGAAGTCGAGCAGCTCCGCGGCCTCCTTGGGGTGTTCGGTCCGCGCGGAGGCGCCGAAGAAGATGCCGGGCTTGGTGTAGGCGCCGACCTGGGAAGCCCCCTTCTCGCCGGGGAAGAGGAGCAGCTTCGCCGCACGTCCGCTGGCGCCCTCGAGCGCACCGAGCTGGGTCACGGACACGTCGGTCATGGCCGCCTTGTGCTGGGCGACCAGACTCTGCTCGACCCCGGCTCCTGACGACAGTGCCTCGACCGCCGCGTCCGCACTGGTCGTGCCACCGCTGTCACGCAGCTTGACGACCCATTCCCAGTAGGCGGCCATGGTCCCCTCGGTGAAGCCGATCTGGCTGCCGTCCTCGGTCCAGTAGTCCTCGCCGTGCTGCCGCAGCCACGGACCGAGGTCGTTGGGGTAGAGCGGCATCACCGTGCCGACCAGGCCCTTGGTCTTGGAGATGGCCTTGGAGACCTTCACGTAGTCGTCCCACGACCACTTGGTGTCGTCCGGCATGGGCACACCGGCCTTCTTGAACGCCGCCGGGTCCGCGGCGATACCGAACGCGCTGTCGCCCGCCGGGACGCCGTAGAGGCCGCCCTTCACGGTCGTCATGGCCATCGAGTTCGCGGGCAGCTTGTCCGTGTGCAGCACGTCCTTGACCTTCTTCAGGTCCATCAGCTGCCCGTTGTCGATGTACGAGTACATGAACGGGTCGGTGATCTGCAGGACGTCGGGCATGTCACTGGCGGCCGCGCTGGTCGACAGCTTCTTCCAGTAGTCGTCCCAGTTGGAGTACTCGGGCTGGACGTCGATGTTCGGGTGCTCCTTCTCGAACACCGCGATCATCTGCTTGGTCATCTCGTGCCGGGAGTCCGATCCCCACCAGTTGAACCGGATGACGGTCTTGCCGCCGTTGCTCCCGGAGGAGTCTCCGGCGCAGCCCGCGGTCAGGGCGAGGGCGAAGACCGAACAGGTCAGCCCGACCGCCCGGAGTCGAGAGCGTCTGCTCAGACGGGACGAGTGGTTCATGTTGGGGCTCCTCTGCTGCCATCACTGGGCGGTGCGCCCAGACGGAGGGAAACTTCGTCTCAAGAAGCCGACGTGCGCGCCGGCCCGTCTCGCCGCGTGGCGGCGGACTGCACAACTCGGCTGCTTTGCGGGCCGCGAAAGTTACCTGCGGTCCGGGTGCTGGCAGCCGGCCCGGCTCATCGGGATCCCGGGTGGGCTGCAGCGGCTCTGACAGGGGTTTTGTGAACGTACGCTGGAGCCTTGGGTCGGTGTGCCGAGCTGATCCGCGGGATTGACCGCGAGCATCGCACCGAGTTGCGGGGCTGTGTGCGTCAGCAATAGTGAACGTTCACGCGGCGAGCGTAGTTATCGACCACATCTCGGTCAAGGGTTCTGTAGGTAACACTTGGGTGCTTAGTGAGACTTCACTGGTTCCGGGCCGGTACGGGAGCGGCACGGACCGCGCGGGAACATGCCGGGTCGGCGCGTTCCGCCGGCTGTGGACGAGGCGTCCGGGTGCTCCGATCCGCCCGAACGCCCGTTGCGCGACGGCTGGTTGGTGGGGCCGACGAGCTACAGGGTGTGGTTCGTCCTCGCCGGTCCGGACGACTCGCGCAGCACGAGGCGGCAGTCGAGGTCCAGATGCAGTTCCGGCTCGGTCTCCTCGCGGATGCGGGCGAGCAGGGCCTGCATGGCCCGCCGGCCCATGGCCTCGCGGTCGAGATCCACGGTGGAGATGGACGGATTGAAGTACGCGGTGAACTCCTGGTTGTCCCAGCCGAAGACACTCACGTCCTCGGGGACCCGCCACCCGCGGTCCTGGAAGCCACGGATGACGCCCATGGCGACGTCGTCGTTGGCGGCGAGAACCGCGGTGACACCGGAGTCCGCCGACAGGCCCTGGGCCGCGTCGTATCCGGACCGCACGGACCAGTCACCGTCGATGACGGCGTAGTTCTCCAGGCCCCGCTCGGCGACCGTCCGCAGATAGACCTCGCGTCGTTTTCGTGCCGACATCCAGTCCGTACTGCCGGCGACGTGCACGAAACGCCGGTGGCCCAGGGAGACGAGGTGATCGATGATCATGGCCGCGGGCTCGCCGTCAGCCGTGATCCCGTGGGACCGCATCTGGTCGTCGTACTCACCTATGACGACGGTCGGAGTGTGGTCCAGCCCCAGCTTCTCCAGGTCGCCGATGGGGGTGAAGGTCAGCACTCCGTCTGCCTGACCGGAGTCGAGGAGAGCACGGACACGGTCCCCCCTGACCCGTTCGTCGCCTTCCAGGCCGACGATGTCCAGCTGGTAGCCGGCCGCCTGTGCCTCGGCGGACGCTCCCCGCAGGATCTGCGAGGGCACGAAGGTCGTCATGGCCGGCAGGACCACGGTGACGCGGTTGGACTTGCGGGTGCGCATCGACCGCGCCACCAGGTTGGGCCGGTAGTCCAGCTCGGCCACGGCCTGTTCTATGCGGGCCACCGTCTGCGGCTTCATGCCACCGTTGCCCCGAAGGAAGCGCGAGACGGTCTGATGCGACACGCCCGCGTGCGCCGCGACGTCGAGGATGGTGGGACGCTTTCTGGACGGCGGTTTCGGCCGTTTCACGTCCCGCTCCGCTCTCTCCGGTCCCGTGTCCGCGTCCACCGTGCCGCCCCCCGCCGCATCTCCACGCCCCGCACGCCCATCGGTACTGTACTGCCGAGTTCTCCATGACAGGCCGGGCCCTTTCCTCTTGCCGTCTCGCCGCAGCCGACCGCATCGGCCGGTCGAGCCCGGCCGTCCCGCTGATCGTCCGGCCCGGCCGGCCGCATGGTCCCTGTCCGGGCCGTGCGGCCGGCCGCCGAGTCCGCCGTCACCGGGCGGCACGCGTTCCTCATGTCAGACCTGCAGAGTCCAGTGCTGGTTCGTGTGCTGCTCGTCGTTCCAGCAGGTGTACTGCAGCAGCCGCGCCCCGTCCGTCGTCAAGGCCCGGTCCACGTCGAGGCACTTGCCGGAGTGCCGGGCGATGATCTCGACGTAGCCGGTGCCGGTGTCGCTCAGCCGCCACTGCTGGCTGGTGCGGCCGTCGCAGGTCTGCTGGACGATCGCGGCCGAGTTCGCCGTGGAGGAGCCGGTCACGTCGAGGCACAGTCCCGAGTGCCGGGAGAGGATCTGGTAGTAGCCCCCGCCGACTTCGTGCAGCTGCCACCGCTGGTCGTCGCCGCCCGAGCAACCGGCCTGTTCGATCGCTGCCCCGGCCGTGGCCGAGGAGCCGACCGCCTCGGCGCACTTGGCCGAGTGCCGCGCCTTGAGCGTCGTCGTGTCGGCCAGCCGGGACAGTTCCGACGAGAGCACGGGGACGTAGAAGTCGGTGATCCCGGCGATGTTCGGATGCGTGCCGCTGCCGCCACTGCCCGGGTAGCCGCCCACGAGTCCGTCGAAGGTGTACACCACCCGCTGGGCGTCGACGCGCGTGTCGAGCGTCGCGTCCCCGAAGACGTCGGCCACCGCTACCCCCCACTTCTGGGCGGCCTGCAACTGCACCTGGCGCAGGGCGAGCTGGGTGTCCCAGTCGCGCGAGCCCATCTTGTGGGCGGCCACGTAGACCAGCTGGGCGGTCGGCCACTTCTGCCGCATCGTGTGGATGGTGGTTTCGAGTGCCCCCGCGTAGGTGCCGGGGTCGAGGGTGGCGGGGTCCTGCGAGCCGCTGACGGTGCCGACCTCGTAGGTGTGCGAGTCGTGGATCTCCATCGCGTCGTTCGTGCCGCCGTCGAAGACGACGAAGTCGGGCGCCTGCGCGCTCGCCGACTTCACCTGGTTCAGGATCTGTCCACCGATGGCGGTGGGCGCCGGGCCCACGGTCGCGCCGTTGCGCGCGTACTTCGTCAGCGTCATGCCCTCACGTTCGGCGACGAAGTTCACGAAGCTGCGCGCGTACTGGTGCCCGTAGACGATGCTGTCACCGAAGGCGTAGACGGACGAGCCGGCGAGGGATCCGTAGGCGGGGTTCGCGGGGCGGGTCAGGCGGAAGTTGTCGATCGACTGCACGCCGGTGCCGTAGTAGTTGCAGGCGACGAGCTTCGCCAGGTTCTGTCCCGTGATGCTTTTCGTGGCGGAGACCAGCACCTTCGGCGCGGCTTCCTTGCTGGTGACCGTGTACTGGGCGGTGCCGAGGGTGAAGTCCATGTGCAGGTCGACCGTGTACCACTTGGTCCGGTCGAAGCTGATCTTGGTCCAGGTGGGATTGAGTGAATCCGGGGCGGAAGTGGAGTCCGAGTCGGGGCCCGTCGCGGCGTAGCGGAATTCCGCGCCGGTCGCGGCGATGCCGAAGACGAGGCGTCCGGCGCTGTCACGCAGTTCCAGACCGGTCTTCATCCCGGTGCTGCTGATAGCGGTCTTCCAGTCGAACCGCAGGTCGAGTGTCTTCTCCTGGGAGATCGACGACGCGAAGGGCCGCACGGACGTCGTGTAGTTGCCCATGCCCTTCGTGACATCCAGTACGCCGTTGCCGACGGCGGCCCCGACCGGGAAACCGAAGTTCGCGGGGGTCGTCTGAGCGTCGAACGTCTCGTTGATCAACGTCGCGCCCGGCGTTTCGGCGGCGGAGGCGGCCGGAGCTGCGAGGAAGGGGGCGAGGAGCAGGATGCCGGCGGCCAGGGAGCCGGCCCATCTTCGGGGCCGACGGCCCGTTCTGCGCATGACCGTATACACGTGATCTCCCTTGATCTCTGGTGATACCGAGCGGTGCCCGGCGGGGAAGAGGGGGATCCCGGCCGCAGCTCGGCCCGAGGGCCGCACAGAAATCCACGAAGTACCGGGAAGGATGAGGTGTCCGACAACAGCAGGGGCAACGTAGTGATCGTTCACCTTGGCGGTCAAGAGGTCTGCGGGTGATCGTTCACTTCACGGGAGTCCCACCGGCACGACCGGAGCCCACCCGCCCTGGGCTGCGACGAAACTGCCCCCGTTCACGCCATTGACACACAAGCGTTTCAGACAGTCTTATGTGCGCCATCGTTGGTTTCAGTCAACCGCCGATCACCAGGGCCCCGCCATCGCCTGTCGGCTCGATCGCGCTGCGCCCGACGCCCCTGTCTCGAAGGTTCCTGACGGACGCCATCGACCCTCAATCGTGATCGTTCACTATCCGGCAAGTCCGCCTGACACGGAGGTAGTGCAATGAAGTCCAACACCGGCCCTTGGTCGCGCCGCAGATTCCTCGCCACGAGCGGGGCGGCAGCCCTCGGGGGCATGGCGCTGAACCTCGTCGGCGGCCTCCCGCGGGCCGCCGCGGCCGGCAGTGTGGTGTCCTACGTCGACACATCGAGGTCCACGTACGACAAGATCGCCCTGATGGTCGACGGGAAGCCCTTCTTCCACAGTGGCGTCCAGTTCCGGTACGAGAAGCACAAGTACACGTTCGGCTGGACGGACGCCCAGTTGAAGCCGGTGCTCGGGATGATCCGCGACGACGGGTTCACCGTCGTGAACATCCCGATCTGGTGGTCCAAGGTGGAGACCTCGAAGGATGTTTTCGACTTCACCGACATCGACAAGTACCTGGCCTGGTGCGGGGAGTACGGCCTCAAGCTGGAAATCCTGTGGTTCAGCCATGAATCGACCGGTTCGTCCCTGGCGGCCCGGATGCCGGCCTACGTGATGAACGACTACCAGGCCGTGGTGAGGTCCGACGGCACCAAGCTGACCCTGAACGGCAACCCTCTCCTGGACAAGACCGATCCGAACATGCTCGCCAGGGAGAAGCATGTGCTCGGTCAACTCATGGCCCACATCGCGTCCGTCGACACCGCTCACACCCTCATCGGCGTCCAGGTGCTGAACGAACCGAACGTGTCGAAGCAGCAGGGCGGCCAGTCCATCGACCGGAGCTACAGCACCTACAGCACCAACCTGTGGAACAGCGGCGGATACACCGACGCGACGAAGTTCCGCAAGGACGTGCTGCTGAACTACCTGACCCAGCTGGGACAGGTGATCAAGCAGTCGGACCACTCGGTGTACACCCGGACCAACATCGCCGGCAGCGGGGACACGGTGCCGGTCGCCGAGAACGAGGTCCTCAGGGCTCAGGGGACGGCGACCATCGACTTCTTCGGGAAGGACCCGTACACCACGGGCCTCGACACGCTCTACAACTACGGCAGGGACTCTATCTGGGCCCAGGGGAAGAACTTCCCCATGATCATGGAGAACTTCGGCGGAACCCCGGCAGCGGACGTCGAGAAGTTCAACGCCATCGCCGGCAACACCGCCCACAATCTGTACGCCGCCCTGGACCCGGACTCCAGCACGGGCAGCAGCGACCATGGCCTGTACGACTTCAACCCCACCACCAAGGTCGTCACCCGCCAGGCCGTCTCGGACAAGGTCGCCCGGCTCAATCACGCGCTGAACAAGATCCACCGAGACCTCGCCAGCAGAACTCCGGTGGAACGCGGCGGAACCAACCTGCAAACCTTCAACCGGGGCGCGACCGCCAGCACCACTGCCATCAAGCCCGTGGGCGGCGTCAACATCACGTTTGCGACATCGAGCGGTGCGCAGGCATTCGGCGTCAGGCGCGGTGCGGCCGAGTTCGCTTTCGCCACCACGACCCAGGCCACGTTTACCCTGCCGGGAACCATCGGGGTCGTACGGTCCGTCGAAACCGGACAGTACGACGCGAACGACAACTGGGTGAAGTCCGGCACCAAGGCGTACAGCACCGTGTCCGGGAACACCGAAATCACCCTGGCGGCCGAGGAATGCGTGCGGGTCTCCTACCTTGTCAGCGGCGCGCGGTACAAGCTGAGGAACACGTCCTCGGGCAAGTACCTCGACACCGATGCGAACGGTGCGGTCATCCTCTCGGCCGCGACCGCCTACGACGACCAGGACTGGATCGTCGCCAAGGACTCGTCCGGATCCTGGACCGTCAAGAACGCGCGGACGGGACGCTTCTATCTGGAGACCAGCGCCGGCGCCAACAACGTCATATGGAACACCGGCACTGTTTCGGACGCCTCGCTCTGGAACCTGGAAGGGGTCGCGACAGGCGGGCTCCGCGTCCGGAACACCCACACGGGAAGGGCCTACCTGTACGGGAACTCCGCGGGTGAGGCGAAGTGGAACACGGGAACACAGGACGCGAACACGGTCTGGGAGTTCCAGCCGAAGTAGCCGCCCCCGCCGTCCCTTCTCCCGCGAGGCCGGAAAGGCCGTCCACACGGGGGAGGGGGCGGCGCAGGGTGCCCGTGTAATGATTGCTGCATGACTCAGGCCGACGTGTTGCGGGCTCTGGACGCCAGGGCCGCCGGCCAGTGGGGCCTGGTGACCACCGCCCAGGCGAAGCTGGACGGCGTGCAGGGCGTCCAGCTCCTGCGGCTGGAGCGGTCCGGGGCGCTGGAGAGTGTGGGCCACGGGGTGTACCGCCTGGCCGCCTCTCCCCAGCCGGAACACCTCAGGATCAAGGTCGCGTGGCTGCGGCTGGACCCCGGGACCCCGGCGCGGGACCGCCGCACCGACGGCCCCGGGTCGGGCGTCGTCTCCCACACCTCCGCGTGTGCGGTGCACGGCCTGGGCGGCCGGCCCACCGACCTTGTGGAGCTGACGGTCCCCTCACGCCGTACCACTCGTGACGAGACCGTCGTGCTGCACCGGAGGCGCACGGACGCCGAGGACATCACCGTCGTCGACGGGCTGCCCGTCACCACCGTGCCGCGCACCGTCGTCGACCTGCTGGAAGACCGTGCCGACGCGGCCCGTACGGGCACGTTCGTCGCCGAAGCCGCCGCCCGTGGCCTGGTGCGCGTCGACGAGCTCGCACCGCGGGTCGCGGCCTTCGCCGGTTCCTACGGGCTGCCCGCGGAGGCATCCGGCGCGGAGCTGCTGGAGTTTCTGTGCGAGCAGGCGGGGCGTCCTCTGCCGGTACGGAAGGCCGGTCGGCCCGCCGGGAATGCCGCCGGCCCGGAGAGGAAGCGGCCGACCATATGGGAGGTCGCCAAGCGGGCCGGCGTGTCGCACCAGACCGTGTCCCGGTTCCTGAAGAACGACAGCGGCATGAAGCCGGCGACGCGAGCGAGGATCGAGCGGGCCGTCGCCGAGCTGGACTACCGGCCCAACCTCATGGCGCGGTCGATGCGCACGCAGCGGTCCCAACGGATCACCATCGTACTGCCCGAGTTGAGCGGCTTCGTCCCGATCCCTCTGCTGAGGGGCGCCTCGGCCGCGGCGCACGAGGCCGGGTACATGACCGACGTCGTCGGGCTGGAGGGCGGCGAGTCGCGGCGCGCCAGCAGCGTGCTGTCCCTGTTGGAGACCCGGCAGGCGGACGGGGTGCTGTCCCTGGTGCCGCTCGGGGACCTCGCCGGCGGCCAGGGCGCCGGGCAGCGGCCCGTGGTGGTGCTGGGCGAGTACGACGACAACCTCCAGTCCCGGGGACGGCTGGCCGACGGACGGCCCGCCGAGGAGATCCTGCGCCACCTCGCCGACCAGGGACACCGCCGGTTCCTCCACGTCGCCGGCTCGCAGGACTGGGCCTCGGCGCGCAACCGGCGGGCGGTCTATGTGGAGGCGGTCGAGCGCCTGGGCCTTACGTCCTATGGCGTCGTCGACGGCGACTGGTCCGTGCGCTCCGGCTACGAGGCCGCGCGGGACCTGCCCGCAGATTCCGGCGTGACGGCCGTGCTGGCCGCCAACGACTACGTCGCCCTGGGGGTACTCCGCGGTTTCCAGGACCGCGGTACGCGGGTGCCCGACGAGATGAGCGTCTTCGGCTGGGACGACGAGGAGTTCACCCGGTACTTCTCGCCGAGCATCTCGACGGTGCACATCAACAAGGAAGAGGTCGGCCGCCAGTCGATGCTGTCGCTGCTCGCTCTTCTACGTGGCGAGCCCGAGCCGGAGGCCGAGGTCACGGATCTGTTCCACCTCGTGCCGCGCGGGTCGAGCGGCCCGGCCCCTCGCTGAGTCCCTCCGGTGTCCCCGCCGGGACGTCACGCGAAAAAGTGAACGATCACTGCGCAACTCTTGACCGTAAAGGTGACCGTTCACTACGTTCAGTCTGCCGCCGCGTCCACATCGGCGAGAGAGCCGAGTTCGTCCGCTAGAGCCGTTCCCCTCGACCGCACGGCCATGCGTGCACGCCCTGGGCCGAGCAGCTCGAACCGACCTCCTGCGTCAGCAGTTCGACGACCCCCAGTGCCGCGCCCAGGCAGCGCCCGAGCTTCCACGAAAGAGCCACATGACCCAGTACAGCCAGCCCGCGCGGGTGGCGATCGTCGGCGCCGGAAACATCGCCGACGGCTGCCACATGCCCGCTGTCCAGGCCCAGGACGGCGAGGCCACCGTCATCGCCGTCGTCGACGTCGACCTGCAGCGCGCCGAGGCCTTCGCCGCCCGCTGGGGCATTCCCGCCGCCTACGACGGCCTCGACCGGATGCTCCAGGAGCAGCGCCCGGACCTGGTCATCGTCTGCACGCCCCCGATCGCCCACGGCGAGGCCATCACCGCCTGTCTGGACGCCGGCGCGTGGGTGTGGTGCGAGAAGCCTCCCACCCTCTCGGTGGCCGAGTACGACGCCGTCGCCGCCCACGAGCGCGAGGGCGGCCCGTACGTCTCCTATGTGTTCCAGCACCGGTTCGGGTCCGCCGCCCGGGCCTTGCGGGAGCACATCCGCACCGGCCGCCTCGGCGCTCCCCTGGTCGGCGTCTGCCACACCCTGTGGTACCGGGACGACGCCTACTTCGAGGTTCCCTGGCGCGGCAAGTGGGAGACCGAGGGCGGCGGCCCCACCATGGGACATGGCATCCACCAGATGGACCTCATGCTGTCCCTGATGGGCGAGTGGACCGAAGTCCGCGCCGCCATGGGCACGTTGGCCCGCGACGTGGAGACCGAGGATGTCTCCATGGCGATGGTCCGCTTCGCCGGCGGCGCCATGGTGTCCATGGTGAACAGCCTCCTCTCCCCCCGCGAGACCAGCTACCTGCGCTTCGACTTCCCCGAGGCCACCGTCGAGTTGTCCCACCTCTACGGCTACGACAACTCCCACTGGACGTGGACCCCCGCGCCCCACCGGGCCGGCGCCACGGCCGTGGAGCTCGGAGCGCCGCTCGACGACGAAGCCAGTTCGCACGCCGCGCAACTGCGCGTGCTGCTGCGGTCGCTGCGCGCCGGGGAACGCCCCGAGGCCAGTGGCGACGACGGCCGCCGCGCCCTGGCCTTCATCGCCGCCCTGTACGAGTCGGCGCGGACCGGGCGCCCCGTCACCCCGGACATGATCAGCCCGGCCAGCCCCATCTACCACTCCATGAGCGGTCGCCCCGGCGCCGCCCGGGACAACGCCGCCAAGG
Source organism: Streptomyces viridochromogenes (assembly GCF_001270495.1). Taxonomy (GTDB): domain Bacteria; phylum Actinomycetota; class Actinomycetes; order Streptomycetales; family Streptomycetaceae; genus Streptomyces; species Streptomyces viridochromogenes_A. Next base: position 53,742 of record NZ_LGUR01000162.1, on the reverse strand, counting down.
AGAAGACCGGTGTCTGACACTCACTTCCGCATCGACCACGACGCCGCCGGAAACCAGTTCGTGGTCTCGGCCGCGGGTACGGACCTCGCCACGTACGTCTACCGGCCGGACACCCCCCTCGAAGAGTCCCCCAAGCCATACCTCTATCCGCTGAGAACCCTCTCCGGCGCGCCCGTGGGCGTCTACCGGCCCTGGGACCACCGCTGGCACAAGGGCCTGCAGATGACCTGGTCGCATCTGTCCGGCGACAACTTCTGGGGCGGCCCGACCTTCCAACAGGGCGCGCCCGGCCACGGCTACGTGTGGCGCAAGAACCACGGTCGGCAGGTGCACCGCGCCTTCGAGCCGCAGGACCTCGGCGGCAGCGAGGTGTCCGTCGTCCAGGGCCTGGACTGGATCTCCTCCCGGGACGAGGTGTGGATCGACGAGACCCGCACGCTCCGCTTCCACAGCGCCGACACCGCCGGCGGTGTCTGGGCGCTGGACTTCACCACCGCCCTGACCAACGTGCACCGCGAACCACTGGAGATGGGCAGCCCCTCCACGCACGGCCGCCCCAACGCCGGCTATACGGGACTGTTCTGGCGCGGGCCCCGGGCCTGGACCGGTGCGGACGTCATCGCCGACGGGGGCCACGAGGGCGACGCCGTCATGGGTACCCGGGGCGCCTGGGCGGCCATCGCCGGTGAGCACGACGAGATCGACGGCGGCGCCACGGTGCTCGCCTACGCCGGCACCACCAGCGCCTCCACCCCGCTGACGTGGTTCGCCCGCAGTAGCGCCTTCGCCTGCCTCAACCCCTCGCCCGCCTTCGACACGGAGATCAAGCTGGAACCCGGTGAGACGCTGCGCCTGAGCCACCGCTTCGTATTCCTCGACCGCGTGGTGGACCGCGGTGAACTCGAACCGATCGCACAGGAGTTCGCGCTGTGACCTCCCTCCCCGACTTCCCCGGAGCCGTGGGGCTCAGCCAGCTCGCGGTGTACCCCTGGCCCACGGCGGACGGCGCACACGGCGGCTCGCCGCACATGCACCTCACCTGCGCGGAGTGCTACGTCGTCGTCAGCGGCCGTGGCCGCCTGGAGACCCTCAACTACAAGGGGCTCACGACGACCGAGCTGCATCCCGGAGACGTCGTCTGGTTCGCCCCCGGCACGATTCACCGAGCCATCAACGACGGGGACCTGCGCGTGATCGTCGTCATGCAGAACAGCGGCCTCCCCGAGGCGGGCGACGCGGTCATGACGTTCCCGCCCGAGTACCTCTCCCCCGAGACCTACCCGGACGCGGCCTCACTCCTCGACGCCGACGGCAGCCCCGGCCACGAGCGCGCGCAGGCTCGCAGGGATCTGGCCATCGCCGGCTTCACCGAACTGAAGCGGCAGTGGCGGCGAGGAAACCGCTCGGCGTACGAGGACTTCTGCGCGGCAGCGGTGCGGCTCGTCCAACCCCTTCTGGACACCTGGGAGAAGACGGTCAACGACGGTGCGCTGTCCGCCGCACACACGGCACTACGGCAGATCGGCGCACTGCGGCAGGGCCGCTTCGACCACTTGTTCAGCGCGGAGATCTCGCGTATCGCCCAGCCTTCCTCACAGACGCTGGGCATGTGCGGTTTCCTCCGCGCCTACGACCCGGCCCGCCGGGCCGGCACATCGGCCGGGCGGAAGTCAGGCCTGATCGCGGCCGACGTTGAAGAATGTGTCCGACCGGGTGCTGATCTTCCCGGGTTGAGCTGAGGAAAGCGTTTCGAATGAGTTCGATACTGCCTGAGGACGGCAGCAGCGCAGATGCTGCGACCACCCCGATCTTGTCGGGGATGTACCCCGATCCATCGGTGTGCCGGGTCGGAGGGGACTTCTTTCTGGCGAATTCATCGTTCGAGTACAGTCCCGGCATCCCGATCTGGCATTCCCGGGACCTGGTGTCCTGGCGTCAGATCGGCAACGCCCTGACGCGGGAGGATCAGTTCCCCGCCGGCCGGTCGCCGTCGAGCCGCGGCGTCTACGCCCCGACCCTGCGCCACCACGAGGGCCGATTCTGGCTGATCACCACAAACATCGACGACGCTCGCGGGGGTCATCAGATCTGCCACGCGAGCGACCCGGCCGGGCCGTGGTCCGCGCCGGTGTGCCTGACCGAACTCGACGGCATCGACCCGGACCTGGTCTGGGACGACGAGGGAACGTGCCTGGTCACCTACTGCTCGTGGTCGGAGACCGAGATCGGCATCAGGCAGGTCGCGGTCGATCTGGAGCGGGGTGTGGCCCTCGAGCAGCCGCGGTGGATCTGGCACGGTACCGGCCTCGCCCATTCCGAAGGACCGCATCTGTACCGGCGCGACGGCTGGTGGTACCTGGTGATCGCCGAAGGCGGCACCGACCGGGGCCACGTGGTGTCGGTCGCGCGCTCCCGCAGCCCACGAGGGCCGTTCGAGACTGCCGCGCACAATCCGGTCCTCACCCACCGCAGCACGGCGCATGCCGTCCAGAACGTCGGTCATGCCGATCTCGTCGAGCGCCCCGACGGGACGTGGGCGGCGGTGTATCTCGGCACACGGCCCCGAGGCCGTAGTCCCCGGTTCCATGTGAACGGGCGTGAGACGTTTCTCGCCGACGTCTCCTGGGTGGACGACTGGCCGCACTTCGCGTCGGCGAGCGTGCGCGTCCCCACCGGGCAGCGGGACTTCGAGGACGACTTCTCCGCGCCCCAACTGCATCTCAGGTGGGTCTCGCCCGGCGAGCGTCCCGACCGCTTCGTCCGCCGCGCGCCGGACGGGATGGTCGTGGGTCACGCACCGAGCGAGAACGGTGAGCCCTCGGGCCTGTTCACCCGGGTCGGCGGAGACCACTGGGAGGCCGACTTCCTCGTCGATCCGGGGGAGGGTGCCTTCACCGTCGCGCTACGGCTTGATGGTGCTCATTGGTACGGGCTGCGCGTCGCCGACGGCGAAGTCACGGCCATCGCACGTATCGGACAGATCCAGACAGTTCTCGGCTCCCGCCCGCTGCCCGACGCCCCTGTCACCCTCCGCATCCGGTCCACGGAGCCGACCTGGAGCGGGCCGGACGACATCGAACTGGGCATCGGTGACGGAAGCGGCGCCGATGCTCTCGTCCGCCTGGACGGACGCTATCTCTCCACCGAAGTGGCGGGCGGGTTCACCGGGCGCCTGGTCGGTGTGTGGACCGAGTCGCGGGAGGTCCTTGTCCGGCGGGTCCGGTTCGCCGAACAGCGCGCATGACTCCGCCGCGTGACGGACGTACTCCCTTGCCCCGGACTCTGCCTCACGAGGTGCGCCGCGGGTCGTGCATCGGCTGGACCGGATCGCGGGCCTCCTGACCTGTCGCCCCGGAGAACCTGTTCAGCCGACCGCAGGCTCAGCGACGCCCCGAGCGGATCCTGGCGCACCGTCAGCGGCTCGCCGGGTTTTGCTCCATCGGCCGGCTGCGTCTGGGCGACCAGCCCCGACCAGCGGGGGCCGGTCGCGGCGCTGACCGCCCATTCTTTGCAGGCGCCGTCACCGAGCACCGTCGCCCCATCGCGGTGCGCGGACAGGCCCGAGTCCCGCCACGCTTCGGCGTCCGCGGTGCCCGGCACCGGACGCGCCGTCGCCACCACACGACGGGTCTCCGCGTCCACGACAACCCGCACGTTCACCGAGAACCGGTAGTTGCGGGAGGAGGCACCCATGGTGCGGTCAGCACCAGGATGAGGGTGCCGTCCACGATCCGTAACCGTTCGACCGAGCTGTGCACGGCCCGGGCCGGCTCGATGGCCAGTAGAGGGCCGAGCCTTTGAATCACCCGGCACACCGTCGCGGGCGAGACGCGGAACAGTGAGGGCCGTTGGACGGACACCTCTTGGACGCCCCGCTGTCCTCCGGGGCGTGGGCCGTCTCCTACGACGAGACCAGCAACTGGAAGACCGACCGAGCGCACATCCCCAATGGCAACGGAAATACCCGCCTCGGTGAGGCGCAAGGAGCTTCACCTGACGACGGACATCACCGTCGACCTCATCTCGCCATCTCACCATCCACCGGTCCGGAGCCGCTGCAAGCCAGAACCCTCCGGCCCGATGCTGACCATTTACTGACCCGAACCCGGTGAGGATTGGCCTGACCTGCGAAAACACCCAAACGCATGATCTTCGACTTGAACATACCGCGCAGCATTGAGCGCTCCGAGTGGTCGGCTCCCTGCCTGGTCGCCAGGTCAAGGGCTCTGTGTGCGCGGGCGCGTCCGGAGTACGCAACGGGGTCCCGGCAGCACACCGAGACCCCGGTCACGTCGGGTCACTCCACGGCGGTCGGCCTGCGCGACGCTCGCATCGCCTCGTCGACGTCGGTCAGCGGGCGCAGCCGGTAGGTGTAGGAGTAGTCGCGGCTGGCGAACAGCTTGTACTCGTCGTGGGTGTGGGCGCCCCAGCTGTTGTCGCCGCCCAGGCCCATCTGCCGGTGGTTGACGCGGAGGACGACCTCGTCGCGCGGGGCGAGCTGGTAGTCGTGGCGGACTCCGGAGGACAGGTCCTCCGGGGTGAAGTGCGAGGCGTTGACCTCCAGGAGGGGCTCGCCGGAGACGAGGAGGCCGGCGCCGGTGCGGTCGGTGAGGGCGATCCAGCGGATGTCGGTCTTGTTGCCGTTCTCCTGGGGGCGGATGTAGGGGGTCCACTGGCCGGAGACGGTGCCGGAGTAGACGCCCACGTCGGTGCCGTCCTTGCGGTCGAAGTAGTTCTCCTCGGGCCCTCGGCCGTAGTAGCGCAGGCGCTCGAAGCGGCCCGGCAGGAAGAGCATCGTGCCGATCTCCGGGATGTACGGCAGGGACGCGGCACCCGGGTGCAGGGTGTTGTCGACCTTGATCTCGCCGTTGCCGAACACCGTGTAGGTGGTGCTGTACGTCGACTCGGCCGTCGTCGGCAGGGTCCCGCTGACCTTGATCTCGACGGCCCTGTCGCGGAGGGCGCGCACGGTCACGTCCGTCACCTTGCGCCGGTCGCCCGCGTCACGCCAGGTCTGGTTGCGGGTGTGCTGGCCGTTGCCGAGGTCGTTCTCCGTGGGCGCCCGCCAGAAGTTCGGCACCGGTCCGGAGGTGATGAGCCGGGTGCCCCGGGCCTCGTACGACGTGATGACGCCGGTGCTCTTGTCGACGGTGACGGAGAAGCCGTTGCCCTTGACGGTGACGGCCGTGCCCCGCTCCTCGTGGCGCAGGGCCGGTACGGCCGCCAGGCGTACTGGGGTCACGGCCGGAACGTCCACGTCAATGGGCAGTTGCTGCTTGGCCACCTCGAAGCCGGCCTTCGCCCAGGGGGCGGATTCCCTGGTGGTGAAGGACAGTTGGAGGAAGTACTCGGTGCCGGGCGCCGGGTCCTCCGGCAGGCTCACGGGGACCGTGATGTCCTTGCTGCTGAGCGGGGCGACGTCCAGCTGGGTGCGACTCAGCCGGCCGCGCCGGATCACCTCGCCGTCGGCGACCAGGGCCCAACGGCCGTCGAACTCACGGAGGTTGGTGAACAGGTACTCGTTGGTGAGGGTGATCGGCGTGCCGGGAGCCAGTGCGGCGCCGGAGGCCGGTGCGATGCCCACGGCCTGGTAGATCTGCTTGACCTCGGCCGCCTTGCCGGTGAGCCGGCGGTCGGCGGTGATGATGCCGTCCGCGTTGGAGGTCCCGTCGTTGGGGTTGTCGCCCCAGTCGCCGCCGTAGGGGAAGAAGGTCTTCTCACGGGGCCGCTTCTCGGTGAGTTCGACGGTGGCGGCGTCGAACCAGAACCGTACGCCGTCGTCGCCGGGGCCGCGGCTGTCGGAGCCGAGTTCGGCCGCGCTCAGCGCCCGGGCGTACACGCGGGCCCGGCGGATCGTGCCGCTGAACTCGCGGGTGGGGTTGTCCACGTCGGTGGCGAGCGCGAGCGGTGCGGTGTTCGTGGCGGGTCGCCGCGTGGTGGTCCGGGTGGCCCTCACCGCGCCGTCGACGTGGAGGGTCAGGGTGCCGGCGTCGGCGTCGAAGACACCGGCGATGTGGTGCTCGCGGCCGGTCCAGTCGTCCGGGAGGGCCCAGTTCGCGGTGATCCACTGGCCGCCGCCGTAGATGAAGAACTCCAGGGTGCGGTCCGACTGCTTGAGGGCGTACTGGGTGTCGCCCTTGGCGATGATCGGCTGGTGGTAGCCGGTGTGGTGCGGGGTGACCCAGGCCTCCAGGGTGAGCGAGCCCGTGATGTCGAGACGCTCGTCGCGGGCGAAGACGGTGGCGCCGGAGACCCCCTTGGCACGGTCGAAGGTGCCGCTCGCGGTGAGGACCTCGCCGCGCAGGCCGCCGGGCCCGGACTCGGTGAGGATCTTGCGCGCGGGGACGGGCCAGCTCAGGGACTGGTCGACGAAGTCCCAGATCCAGCCGCCCTGGAGGACGTCGTAGCGGCGGACGATGTCCCAGTACTTCTTGAAGTTGCCGTTCGAGTTCCCCATCGCGTGGGCGTACTCGATCATGACGTACGGCCGGGTGTCGGCCGTGTCCTTGGCGCGCTGCTCGACGCGGGACGGGCTGTCGTACATCTCCGAGCGGATGTCGCTGATCGTCGGGCGGTCGTCGCCCTCGTACTGGATGACGCGCGTCGGGTCGTACGACTTGATCCAGTCGTGCATGGCGACGAAGGTGCTGCCGCCGCCGGCCTCGTTGCCGAGTGACCAGATGACGACCGAGGCGTGGTTCTTGTCGCGGTGGACCATGTTCTGGGCGCGGGCCACGCATGCCCTGGTCCAGTCGGCGTGGTTGCCGGGGTACTCGCCGCGGATGCCGTGGGTCTCCAGGTTGGTCTCGTCGACGAGGTAGAGGCCGTACTCGTCCGCGAGTTCGTACCACAGCGGGTTGTTGGGGTAGTGCGAGGTGCGGACACTGTTCATGTTCATCCGCTTGATGATCTCGATGTCCTTGGCCATGTGCGCCCGGGTGAGCGTCATGCCGCTGTCGGGGTGCATCTCGTGGCGGTTGGTGCCGCGGAAGGAGACGGGCTGCCCGTTGATCCGCATCAGGCCGTCCTTGAGCGCGAACTCGCGCAGGCCCACGCGGTGCGAGAGCGTCTCGATCACCTTGCCGGCCGGGTCGCGCAGGCGCAGAACGGCCGTGTAGAGGTTCGGGTGTTCGGCGGACCACAGCTCGGGCTCGGGTACGGCTCTGCTCGCGCGGACGGTCACGTCGTCACCGGCGGGGGCGGACGCGAGGTCGACGGCCCGCTGGAGCGGGCGGGACCAGACGGCGTGGCCGCGGGGGTCGTACAACTGCGTCTCGACGGAGTAGCCGCCCTCGTTCCGGCCGCCGTACGAGCGCACGTGGGCGGTGACGGACAGCTCGGCGGCCGTGTAGTCGTCGCTCAGCGGGGTGTCCAGCTTGAAGTCGCGCAGATGGACTTCGGGCGTGGAGTAGAGGTAGACCGAGCGGAAGATGCCGCTCAGCCGGATCATGTCCTGGTCTTCGAGCCAGTCCCCGTCGGAGAAGCGGTACACCTCCACGGCGATCTGGTTGGTGCCCGGCTTGAGGTGCTCGGTGATGTCGTACTCGGCGGGCGTGAAGGAGTCCTCGGCGTACCCCACCAACTCCCCGTTGATCCACACGTAGTGCGCGGACTTGACTCCCTCGAAGTGCAGGAAGGTCCGCCGTCCCGCCCAGCCGCGCGGCACGGTGAAGGTCCGCCGGTACTGCCCCACCGGGTTGAAGCGCGTCGGCGCCGCCGGGGGCTGTGCCTCCTCGCCGAGTCCGTTGGGCCCCCACCACGGGTAGGTGATGTTGACGAAGATCGGGCGGTCGTGGCCGTGCATCTGCCAGGCGGAGGGGACGGGGATGCTGTCCCAGTCGCTGTCGTCGACGTCGGTGCGGTAGAAGTCGGTGTCCCGGTCGTCGGGCCGGTCCGCGTAGGCGAACTTCCACTTGCCGTCGAGGTCGAGTCTGTACGGCGAGCGCGTCCGGTCCCCGTCCAGGGCCTGTCTGACGTCCGCGTAGGGCATGAGTGTGGTGTGGGGCGGCTGGGTCCCGATCTGGAAGACGTCGATGTGCCCGTTCCACTCCGGGGTGGCGGCCGCCGCCCCGGCTCCGTCGGCCGCGTGCACCGTGGCCGCGGACGATCCGGACAGGGCGAGCGCGCCGAGGACGGCCGCTCCTCCCTCCAGGAGGCGGCGCCGGCTGACGGGCACACCCTGCGGGTGGGGCGTGGCAGGAGACTCGGGAGAGTGCGGCATGACCGTGGCCTTCCTCGGGACGACAGTGCGCTGTGCGGCTTGAGGGAGCGTCAGATCCTGTGCGGTGCTGTTGAGAAACCGAACGCACACTAGGTTGTGAACACGGTCGAAGCAATGATGCTGTCGAGGTTTGTGTGTTCCTGACGGATCCTGCCGTCGACGTTGGCCGAATCCCGGCCGTGCGCCGTCCGCTGCCTGCCACGGGCAACCGCTACGCGGCCTCCCCCGCCGCCGAGACGTCGGCCGGGACCTCCGCCGCGACCTCCGCCATCCCGCCGGGCCCCTGCTCGAACTGCGTCCGGTACAGCTCCGCGTAACGTCCCCCGGCCGCCAGCAACGCGTCGTGCGTGCCGCGTTCGACGATCCGGCCGGCCTCGACCACCAGGATCTGGTCGGCCGCCCGCACGGTGGACAGGCGGTGGGCGATCACGACCGCGGTCCTGCCTTCCAGCGCCTCGGTGAGCGCCTCCTGCACGGCGGCCTCGGAGGTGTTGTCGAGGTGGGCGGTGGCCTCGTCGAGGATGACCACGCGCTGACGGGCCAGCAGCAACCGGGCGATGGTCATCCGCTGGCGTTCGCCGCCGGAGAGCCGGTAGCCGCGCTCGCCGACCACGGTGTCGAGGCCGTCGGGCAGGGACCGTACGAGATCGTCGAGGCGGGAGCGGCGCAGGGCGTCCCAGAGTTCGGGGTCGGTGGCGGTGGGGCGGGCCAGCAGCAGGTTGGCGCGGACGGTGTCGTGGAAGAGGTGGCCGTCCTGGGTGACCATGCCGAGGGTGGCGCGCAGGGACTCGGCGCTCAGGTCACGGACGTCGGCTCCGGCCACGCGTACGGCGCCCTCGTCGACGTCGTACAGCCGTGGCAGCAGTTGCGCGATGGTCGACTTGCCCGCGCCGGACGAGCCGACCAGGGCGACCGTCTGACCGGGTTCGGCGCGGAAGGAGATGCCGTGCAGCACCTCGGCGCCACCGCGGGTGTCGAGGGACGCCACTTCCTCCAGGGAGGCGAGGGAGACCTTGTCGGCGGAGGGGTAGCCGAAGCGGACGTTGTCGAACTCCACCGACACCGGGCCGTCGGGGACCTTCCTCGCGTCCGGCTTCTCCTCGATCAGCGGCTTGAGGTCGAGCACCTCGAAGACCCGCTCGAAGCTGACGAGGGCGCTCATGACCTCGACGCGGGCGCCGGCGAGCGCGGTGAGCGGCGCGTACATGCGGGTCAGGAGCAGGGCGAGCGCGACGACGGCGCCCGGCTCCAGTGTGCCGCGCAGGGCGAACCAGCCGCCGAGGCCGTAGACCAGGGCGAGGGCCAGGGCGGACACCAGGGTGAGCGCGGTGATGAACACGGACTGGGCGGTGGCCGTCCGTACGCCGATCTCCGCCACCCGCCTGGCCCGGCTCGCGAACTCCTCCGACTCCTCCTCCGGGCGCCCGAAGAGCTTGACCAGGGTGGCGCCGGGGGCCGAGAACCGCTCGGTCATACGGGTGCCCATCGCCGCGTTGAGCGTGGCCGCCTCCCGCTGCATCCGGGCCATGCGGTGGCCCATGCGCCGGGCCGGGATCACGAACACCGGGAGCAGGACGAGGGCGAGCAGGGTGATCTGCCAGGACAGGGTGAGCATGACGGCGACGGTGAGCAGCAGCGTGACGAGGTTGCTGACCACCCCGGACAGGGTGTTGCTGAAGGCGCGCTGCGCGCCGATCACGTCGTTGTTGAGACGGGAGACGAGCGCTCCCGTACGAGTGCGTGTGAAGAACGCGACCGGCATGCGCTGCACATGATCGAACACAGCCGTCCGCAGATCGAGGATGAGGCCCTCGCCGAGGGTGGCCGACAGGCGTCTCGCGATGATCCCGAGGACCGCCTCCGCCACCGCGATCAGGGCGATCAGCAGGGCGAGACGGACGACCCTGCCCTCGTCGCCGCGCGTCACGATCGCGTCGACGACCTTTCCGGCCAGTACGGGGGTCGCGACGGCGAGCAGCGCCGTCATCATCCCGAGCACGACGAAGAGCGCGATCCTACGGCGGTGCGGGCGGGCGAACGCGCCGATGCGGCGCAGCGTGGCGCGGGCGAACGGGCGGCGCTCCCGCTCGGCGTTCATGACGCTGTACAACTGTGTCCAGGCTGTGGTCTCCATGCTCATGGAGTGGACCGTAGAACCTCAAGCGACCTTGAGGTCAACTGTCATCCGCAGCCGGTCCGTAAGCCGCCGTCTCCACTGCCGCAACCCGGCGTTGGCGCGGCGTGGAGAGCCTCTCCGAATGTGACAGCCGTTCGACTCCCCGCGGGACGCCTTCTCAGGCGTCTCCCGCTCCGCCAGATACTGTGCCTGCTTCCGCTCGTCCTCGTCGTCGTGGTCGCGGTGCGGCACCGGTCCGTGCTCGCCGAGGGCATCGGCCATATGGCGTCGGCCAAGTGGCCGTGGCTGCTCGCCGCGGCCGGCGCCACCTGCCTGACCTGGGTCGCGGCGGCGGTGACCCGGCAGGGAGCCGTGGTCGACCGGCTGCCCAGACTCCGGCTGCTCGTCACCCAGTTCGCGGCGGGCTCGGCCAACCACCTGCTGCCGACCGGGCTGGGCGCGAGCGCGGTCAACCTGCGCTTCATGACGGTGTGCGGGCTGCCACTCGCCCGTTCCTCGGCCGCGCTGGCGCTGTATCTGCTCGCGGAGAGCGTGGCACGGGTCGGCCTGCTGGCCGCGCTGCTGATCGCCTTCCCGCACGCGCTGCGCCTCGGGCCGCTCCTGCCGGACGGGGCCTGGGGCCCGCTGCTGCTGGCCATCGGTGCGGCGGCGGTCGCGGTGGTGGCCGTATTCGCACTCGTACGGCGGCTGCGCACCGCCGTGTTCTCCTTCCTGCGTACCGCCCTGGACGAGGCGCGCTCGGTGCACACCCGTCCGTCCCGGGCACTGGCCCTGTGGGGCGGTTCGCTGGCCTTTCCCGTGCTCCAGGCGGCCGGGCTGGTCCTGGTCGGGCTCGCCCTGGGGCTGCCGGTGCCGCCGGCCCACATGGCGCTCGCGTACCTCGCGGCGACCGTCGCCGTCGCCCTGGTGCCCACCCCGGGAGGGCTCGGCTCGGTGGAGGCGGCGCTGATCGTGGCGCTGGTGGCGGCGGGCGGCCCGGTGGCGGTGGCGACGGCGGTGGTGCTGGCGTACCGGATCATCACGGTGTGGCTGCCGCTGCTGCCGGGGGCGTTGACGCTGGGTGCGCTGGTGCGGTGGAAGGTGATCTGACGGTCGGTTCCGGTAGTGGGTCATCTGACCGGTCGGTTCCGGTGGTGGGTCATGTGACCGCTCAGTAACGTGCGGGGTCCGACCATCGAAAGAGGCCCCGCCATGCCGGTCCGCGTCGAGCGCCAGGGACACATCAGTACCGTCATCCTCTCCCGACCCGAGGCCCGCAACGCGGTCGACGGCCCCACCGCGGCCGAACTCGCCGCCGCCTTCCGGGAGTTCGACGCCGACGACGGGGCGCGGGTGGCGGTGCTGTGGGGTGAGGGCGGCACCTTCTGCGCGGGCGCCGACCTCAAGGCGCTGGGAACGGAGCGGGGCAACCACGTCACCGAGGACGGGGACGGTCCCATGGGGCCGAGCCGGCTGCGGCTGTCGAAGCCGGTGATCGCCGCGGTCGCCGGGCACGCCGTGGCCGGGGGCCTGGAGCTGGCGTTGTGGTGCGATCTGCGGGTCGCCGAGGAGGACGCCGTCTTCGGGGTGTTCTGCCGCCGGTGGGGCGTGCCGCTGATCGATGGGGGCACGGTCCGGCTGCCCCGGCTGATCGGCACGAGCCGCGCGATGGACATGATCCTCACCGGCCGTCCGGTACCGGCGAGCGAGGCCCACGACATGGGGCTCGCCAACCGCGTCGTACCGACCGGGCGCGCCCGCGCCGAGGCGGAGGAGCTGGCCGCCACGATCGCACGGTTCCCGCAGGCGTGTCTGCGCGCCGACCGGGCCTCGGTGCTCGACCAGGAGGGGCTGGACGAGGCGGGCGCGATGCGGGGTGAACTCCTGTACGGCACGGGCGTGCTGGCGGAGAGCCTGGAGGGCGCGACCCGCTTCGCGTCCGGTGCCGGGCGACACGGCTCGTTCAGGGACGTCTGACACGGTTCGCCACTCGCCGCCCCACGCCTCCTCCCGGGGCGCGCACAGCGTGAAGCGACCCTCGCGCGCCGCCCGAGCGTCAAGCGAGCCCCGGTCGGCGACCGTTGAGCCCTCGGCAGTGGCGGGAGTCCGGGGGAGAATGCCCGAAAGCGACCGATGCGGCCGTCCCGCCGACGATCCCGGCACGAACACATGTACCCGATACGGCAGGATGAGCCCTCGCGCCGGTCTCGGGGGATGGGGTGGCCGGCGCGACGGCACATCGCGGAATCGAGCAGGTGACAACGTGACGAGACTTCACATCCGGCCGTCGGCTGGGACAAGCCCTCAGGGGTTCGCCGCAGCGTTTCTCCCCGGAGGTGACCGGTGAACCGGGCGCTCACCGTGGACGACCTGGTCATCGCCGGAATCGCGGTGGCCGCGGGGCTGCTCGCCGCCTTCCTGCTGCGGATGCTGCTGCGCTGGCTGGGCAAGCACGCCGACCGCACCCGCTGGAGCGGCGACGACCTCATCGTGGACACCCTGCGGACCGTGGTGCCGTGGGCGGCCTTCCTCGCCGGCGCTGCCTCCGCAGGCGCGGCGCTGCCGCTGACCCGGACGGTCCAGCACAACGTCAACCAGACCCTGACCGTGCTGCTCATCTTCGTCGTGACGCTGGCGGTGGCCCGCGGGATCGCCGGACTGATGCGGACGGTCACCCAGTCCCGGCCCGGTGTCGCCGGGTCGGCCACGATCTTCGTCAACATCACCCGGATCCTGATCCTGGCCATCGGCTTCCTGGTGGTTCTGCAGACCCTGGGCATCTCGATAGCGCCGCTGCTGACTGCCCTGGGCGTCGGTGGTCTGGCGGTGGCGCTCGCCCTTCAGGACACGCTCGCCAATCTCTTCGCGGGCATCCACATCCTCGCCTCCAAGACCGTCCAGCCCGGCGACTACATCCGGCTGAGCAGCGGCGAGGAGGGCTACGTCGAGGACATCAACTGGCGCCAGACGACGGTCCGCAATCTGTCCAACAACCTGGTCGTGATCCCCAACGGGGAGCTCGCGAAGACGAACATGACCAACTACATGCGCCCCGAGGAGCAGTTGACGATCCTGGTCCAGGTCGGCGTGGCCTACGACAGCGACCTGGACCACGTCGAGCGGGTGACGAACGACGTCATCGGCGAGGTGATGGCCGAGGTCGAGGGGGCCGTACCGGACCACGAGCCGATCATCCGCTTCCACACCTTCGGCGACTCCCGGATCGGCTTCACCGTGATCCTGGGCGTCGGCGAGTTCAGCGACCAGTACCGGATCAAGCACGAGTTCATCAAGCGCCTGCACCGGCGGTACCGCAAGGAGGGCATCCGCATCCCCGCGCCGACGCGCACCGTGGCGATCCAGCAGGGGACGGTGGCCATACCGCAGCAGCGCGTCCCCGACGAGGCGGACGAGGTGGTGGCCCCCGTCCGCCTCGACTGACCTACCCCAACATGCCTAGAGGGTGGCCGAGTTCTCGTGGTGGTGGCCGCCCTTGCGGCTGTGCGGCGCGGCGAGCGACGGGTTCACCGGGGTGACCGTCCAGTCCGGATGCCCGGGCATCCGCGGCGTCTTCGTGCCGTACAGCCAGTCCCGCAGGAACCCTGACAGATCCCGGCCCGAGACCTCCGAGGCGACGGCGATGTAGTCCTCCGTCGACGCCGAGGCGTTGCGGTACCGGGCGAGGAAGGCGCGCTCAAGGGCGTTGAAGGCCTGCTCGCCGACAAGGTTCCGCAGCGCGTACAGGACCAGGACGCCGCCCAGATAGCGCTGGCTCTCGAACAGGTTCACCGCGTTCGGCGCCGCGACCGGCCCCCAGTTGTGGCGCCACTGGTCGCCCTGCGCGTAGGTGTTCTTCATCCGGGCTTCCAGGGTGGTCATGCCCAGGGAGTCCGGCCAGCCACGCTCGTAGCGGTAGAGCAGTCCGTAGAAGTCGGCGTGCCCCTCGTTCAGCCACAGGTCGGCCCAGGTGGCGGGGCTGACGCTGTTGCCGAAGTAGGAGTGGACCAGCTCGTGCATCATGTGCGAGCCGATCTTCTTCTCCTCCTGGAGCAGATAGTTCGGCCGGTAGATGGTGAGGGTCTGGGTCTCCAGACCGATGAAGGCGAACGGCTCCGGGACGTCGGTGTTGCAGGGCAGCAGTCCGTACGTCTCGAAGGGGTACGCGCCGAGCCGCGCCTCCAGCCATGTCACCAGGCCCGGCGTCAGCGCGAGCGCCGGTTCCAGCGCCGCGGCGCGTGCCGTCGGGACGACGTCGCGCAGCGGGAGACCGTGCGGGCCCTGCCGTTCCTTCACCACGTAGTCGCCGACGGTGATCTGCACCAGCTCCGTGGCGATGGGCTCGCGGGAGCGGTACGTGTACGCCGTACGGCCGCCCGACAGGCTCTCGGTGCGCACGAGCAGGCCGGTCGCCACGCCCCGCACTCCGCCGGGGACGGTGAGGCGGAAGGAGAAGTCCGCCTTGTCGGAGGGGTGGTCGTTGCAGGGGAAGACGGTGTGGGCCGAGTTCGGCTGGGGGAACGCCGCGAACCCGTCCGGCGTGGCGACCCATCCGGTGTGGGGCAGATCACGGCCAGGATCCGCCGAGTACTCGACGCAGACGGTGACCGAGGACTTGGCCGGGAGGGTCCGTGCGGGCGTGATGCGCAGCTTCTCGGCCACCTGCTCGTAGGTGGCCGTGCGGCCGCCGACGCGGACGGCGCGGATGTCGAGGCCGAGGGCGTCGAGGGAGAAGCGGGTCAGGGCCTGGGTGGTGCGGATCTTCAGGGTGGCGGTGGCGTCGACCAGCCGGGTCGTGGCGTCGTAGGAGAAGTCGAGGTGGTAGGCCGCGACCCGGTAGCCGTCGTTGCCGAGGTCGGGGAAGACGGGGTCGCCGAGGGTCTCGGGACCCGGGGTGCCGGAGGTCCTGGCGGCCGACGTCCCCGTGTGCGTCGGTGCCGCGAGGGCGGAGGGGGCCGCGGTCAGGGCCGCCGCCGTGCCGATCAGGGCGGCCGCGGGGGCCGTCACTCTGCTGCGATATCTCATGGTCCGCTTTCGCTGGGGCGGCCGGGTGGTCAGGGCCGGCCGCCGGATCGGTGATCTCCCTGTATGACTGGTGATCTCCCTACATGACTGTGGGATCAGGCGATCAGGTTGCACTGAAGCGGTACATCCGTTTGCGCGGATCCGCGATCCCGGCACACATCCCGCACCGACGGTGTGCGGACCCCTGTCGAGCCGAGGTCGATCACGAGATATCTTGATGTCGAGCAATGTTGCAGACGTGGAGCGGAGCACCCGGTGACTGACTCGACCATCATCTATACGCACACTGACGAGGCCCCGGCCCTGGCAACGTATTCCTTCCTGCCGGTGGTCCAGGCGTACGCCTCGCAGGCGGGTGTCGCCGTGGAGACGCGGGACATCTCGCTGGCCGGCCGCATCATCGCGGTGTTCCCGGAGTACCTGACCGAGGACCAGCGCATCCCGGACGCCCTCACCGAGCTCGGTGAGCTCGCGAAGACGCCCGCGGCCAACATCATCAAGCTGCCGAACATCTCGGCGTCGATCCCGCAGCTCAAGGCCGCGATCGCCGAGCTCCAGGGCCAGGGCTACGCGCTGCCGAACTACCCGGACGACCCGAAGACCGACGAGGAGCGGGAGATCCAGGCCCGCTACGACAAGATCAAGGGTTCCGCGGTGAACCCGGTCCTGCGTGAGGGCAACTCCGACCGGCGCGCCCCCGCCTCGGTCAAGAACTACGCCAAGACCCACCCGCACCGCATGGGCGCCTGGACCTCCGAGTCCAAGACGAACGTGGCGACCATGGGCGAGAACGACTTCCGCTCCACCGAGAAGTCCGTCGTGATCTCCGAGGCCGGCGCGCTGAGGATCGAGCACGTCGCCGCGGACGGCACCACCACCGTCCTGCGCGAGTCCGTACCCGTCCTCGCCGGCGAGGTCGTCGACGCCTCCGTGATGCGCGTCGCCGCGCTGCGCGAGTTCCTGACCGCGCAGGTCGCCAGGGCCAAGGCCGAGGGCGTGCTGTTCTCCGTGCACCTCAAGGCGACGATGATGAAGGTCTCCGACCCGATCGTCTTCGGCCACGTGGTGCGCGCCTTCTTCCCGAAGACGTTCGCGAAGTACGGCGAGGTCCTCGCCGGCGCCGGCCTGTCCCCGAACGACGGTCTGGGCGGCATCTTCAAGGGCCTGGACGCGCTGCCGAACGGCGCCGAGATCAAGGCATCCTTCGACGCCGAGCTCGCCGATGGCCCGGAGCTGGCCATGGTCGACTCCGACAAGGGCATCACCAACCTGCACGTGCCGTCCGACGTGATCGTCGACGCCTCGATGCCGGCCATGATCCGCACCTCCGGCCACATGTGGGGCCCGGACGGCCAGGAGGCCGACACCCTCGCGGTGCTGCCGGACTCCAGCTACGCCGGCGTGTACCAGGTCGTCGTCGACGACTGCCGTGCCAACGGCGCCTACGACCCGTCGACCATGGGCTCGGTCCCGAACGTCGGTCTCATGGCGCAGAAGGCCGAGGAGTACGGCTCCCACGACAAGACCTTCGAGATCAAGGCCGCCGGCACGGTCCGCCTGGTCGACCAGGCCGGCAACGTGGTCATCGAGCAGCCGGTCGCCGAGGGCGACATCTTCCGCGCCTGCCAGACCAAGGACGCGCCGATCAAGGACTGGGTGAAGCTGGCCGTCACCCGCGCCCGCGCCACCGGCGACCCGGCGGTGTTCTGGCTGGACGAGACCCGCGCGCACGACGCCAACCTGATCGCCAAGGTCAACGCGTACCTGCCGGAGCACGACACCGAGGGCCTGGACATCCGTGTCCTCGCCCCGGTCGAGGCGACGAAGCTGTCGGTGGAGCGCATCCGCCGCGGTGAGAACACGATCTCGGTGACGGGCAACGTCCTGCGTGACTACCTCACGGACCTCTTCCCCATCCTGGAGCTGGGCACCAGCGCCAAGATGCTGTCGGTCGTCCCGCTGATGGCGGGCGGCGGCCTGTTCGAGACGGGCGCCGGCGGCTCCGCCCCGAAGCACGTCCAGCAGCTGGTCAAGGAGGACTACCTGCGCTGGGACTCCCTCGGTGAGTTCTTCGCGCTGGTGCCGTCCCTGGAGCAGTACGCGACGGTCACCAACAACCCGAAGGCCAAGGTCCTCGCCGACACCCTCGACCGCGCCACGGCGACCTTCCTCAACGAGGACAAGTCCCCGACCCGTCGCGTCGGCGGTATCGACAACCGCGGCAGCCACTTCTTCCTCTCCCTGTACTGGGCGCAGGAGCTGGCCAAGCAGACCGACGACGCGGACCTGGCCAAGGCCTTCGCCCCGCTCGCCGAGGCGCTCACCGCCAACGAGCAGAAGATCGTCGACGAGCTGAACGCCGTCCAGGGCAAGCCGGCCGAGATCGGCGGCTACTACCAGCCCGACCCGGCCAAGGCCGCCGCGGTCATGCGCCCGTCGGCCACCTGGAACGAGGCGCTCGCGTCCCTGAGCTGACGCCAGGGGCCCGACAGGCCCGCTGAAGTGTCTCTGCCCCGGTCGGCGTACCGCCTGCCGGGGCAGAGCCATGTTGTCCGGCGGATCCGGGTGCGCGGTCGCCGGGAGCGGACGCCCGGCACGAACCGAGTACCACGGCAGGTGGTCGGTGGTGCAGGTCCTAGGAAGGCAGCACGAGTTCCAGCTCGAGCCAGCGGGCCAGGTCTGCTGTCTCCCGGCGGATCTCCGCGCTCATGGGCTCGGTGAACGGCACGTCCTGGTGGATCGTGTCGACACGCAGCAGCCCGCCCTTGCGGTCGGCGGTGGCGTCGAGTTTTCCGACGAGCCGGTCGCCGTACAGGATCGGGAGCGCGAAGTACCCCCAGCGGCGCTTGGCCGCGGGCTTGTACATCTCCAGCTGGTACTCGTACGCGAACAGCTCGACGGTGCGCTTGCGGTCGTGCACGAGCCGGTCGAAGGGTGACAGCAGCGCCGCCCGTCCCTCGAAGGCCAGCCCCAACTGGGCCGGATCCACACGCCACTCGCCCCGCACGCCCTCGACGACGGCCGGCTCACCGGCCTCCCCCACGTCCGCCGGCTCGACCTGGCACTCCGGGCCCCGCGCACGGGCGATGCCCAACGCCCGCAACCGCCGCTCGTCCCGGATGCGCAGCGCCTCCTCGACGGGGACCGCGGGCGCGGCGGGGTAGACCCGCTCGGCCAGGTCCCACAGCCGGTCACCGCCGCTGCGTCCCGCCACGGCGACCTCGCCGCGCTGCACCATGAGCTCCAGGAGCTTGGTGACATTGCGGTCGTTGCTCCACCCGCTCGACTTCCACGGCAGTGCGCAGGTGTCGGGCAGCTCGCGGGAGGGCAGCGGCCCCGCGGCGCCGAGCCGGTCGAGTATGTCCCGGCGGCAGGAGTCGTTGGCCCCCACCCATGTGCGGTGATACTCACGCCAGGAGGACGGCGTCCCCCGCTCCGGCCACTGGGCCATCTCGGCGCGGTACAGCGCGAGATCCTCACCGGGCCGGATCATCGCCTGCAACTCCAGCAGGCTCCGGTCCGCCAACGCGGCGCTCAGATCGGCCCGTGCGTAACCCGAGGACCCGAGCCGGCTCCACGCCACGAGGTCGGCGTTGGGCGCGATGGCGGCGGTCGGGTCGATCTGCAGCAGGGTCAGTCGTCGTACCACGTCCAGCAGCCCACTGGGCCGGGATCCGTCCAGCAGCTGGGCGCGCACGGCGATGCGGCGGGCTTCGGTACGGGAGAGCCCATGCACGGTCACCTGTGTCACCAGTCCCGGGTCGCGATGTCGACGTCGTCGTCACCTAGGCACGGCGCGGCCGGGTCGGCCGGCCGCTGGTCGCCGATGGTCATGCTGTGATGGTGCACCACGCCACTGACAACGCCCCGGGAGCAGCCGTCATGACCTCCGCCGTACCGTCGTTCGAGTTGCTCCCCGGGGCCGCGGAATCGCCGGTGATCCTTCATGTGCCGCACTCGGCGCGGGAGATACCGCCCGAGGTGCGCGCGGGGATCGTGCTGGACGACTCCGCGCTGGAGCGGGAGCTGGACCACATCGTCGACGCGCACACCGCTGAGCTCGCAGCGGAGGCGGCCAAGGCGTCGCGGGTCACCCCGTGGCGGTTCGTCAACCGGCTCTCGCGGCTGGTCGTCGACCCGGAGCGGTTCCCGGACGAGCGGGAGGAGATGCTGGCCGTGGGGATGGGCGCCGTGTACACGCGGACCACGCACAAGGAGCCGTTGCGGCCTGCCGATACCGACGCCGAGCCGCTCGTCGAGCGGTACTTCCGGCCGTACGCGAGGGCCATGACGGACGCCGTGGCCGATCGCCTCGCCGTCACCGGCCGGGCCGTGATCATCGACGTCCACTCCTACCCGACCGCTCCGCTTCCCTACGAACTGCACGGCGGCGGCCCGCGACCGGCCGTCTGCCTGGGCACCGATTCCTTCCACACGCCGCCCGCGCTGCTCGCCGCGGCCCGGGAGGCGTTCGCGCCGTGCGGGGAGACGGCGCTCGACAGCCCGTTCAGCGGTACGTACGTCCCGCTGGAGTTCTACGGGGGCGATCCGCGTGTCAGCGCCCTGATGGTCGAGATCCGCCGGGACACGTACATGGCGGAGCCGGGTGGTCCGGTCGGTTCCGGACTCACCCGGCTCGTGCGGGCGTTGGCGGCGCTGGTCGACGCCGTCTCCTCCTGACCCGAGGTCTCAGGCGCGCAGCCACTCCGTGACCACGACCTCGCCGCCGGTCCGCAGCCGCAGGGCGAAGGGGCCGCTCGGCGGTGCGTCGCTGGTGAAGCGGCCCATGTCGTCGGCGACGACCGGCACGGCCGACTGCGGGCCGCCCAGCACCTCGATCCACGCCTTGTGCGGCGGCAGCACCTGCCCCATCAGACCCTGCGCGGTCACTTCCACGTCGACGGTCACATCGCCCGCGCGGAAGGTCAGCATCCGCGGCGCGTCCGTCACCCCCCTGACCGGAATGGCGTCCACGACCGAGTCGAAGGTCAACTCGGCGATCCGGGCGTCGAGATCGTGCAGTGCGAAGGCGTCGACGGCGGTCTGCCGCAGCTGGGCCGGTACGGGGTCCAGGATGGCGGCTGCCTGGCGCAGTTCCTCCTCCAGCAGTTCCACGTCGACCCCGTCGTCATCGAAGGGCTCCCGGCCCGTCACTTCGTCGTGCATGTCGTTGTTCACAGTGCTCCCCGTGCGTCGAGTCGGGCGCGCAGTCGGCGCAGACAGCGCTGGCGCAGCGGCCCGATGCTGCCCACGGCGATGCCCAGTGCGGCGGACACCTCGTGGTAGCTGGGCGGCGGCGAGGCCATCAGCACGCGCAGCAACTGGCGGCAGCGGTCGCCGAGTTCCTCGAACTCCTGCCACATCCAGCGGATCCGCTCGGACTCGGCGGCGGCCTCCTCGGAGTCCAGGACGTACTGCTCGGGCGTACGCTCCTCGCTGACCCGGTCGAGCAGCTGCGGATCGCTCGTCACGGTCAGCCGCCTTGAGCTCTTGAGCACCTTCAGGCATTCGTGCCGTGCGGTGGATCCGCCCGAGATGCTGGGCGAAGCGGAACCAGACGGTCTGGTACACCTCGTGGGCGTCGGCGTCGGAGAGCCGGTGTGCGCGCACGACGGACCACAGCAGCGGGCTCAGCCCCTCTACGAGCGCCTTCCAGGCCGCCGCGTCACCGTCGACGGCGGACTGGACCAACGCACCGACATCCGCACGGTCCACAGCCCCACCCCTCGTGTACGGCAAGTCATCGTACGCCGCGGAGGGGGCGGTTCCGACCCTCATGACCGAGGAGCCGGGGGTGTGACGGAGACAGGGCGCCAGGTCGGGGGGCGAAGGGCCGGCACATGCGCCCCTCGCACCTCCGCGAACCCGGAGTTCGCCGCGAGCATCTTGTACCGGGCGACCCGGGGGTCGCGCTCCGCCTGCGCGCTCATGTGGGCGGCGATCATGCCGGCGACGAGGGGCGTGGCGAACGAGGTGCCGCTCCAGTGCGCGTACCCCTCGAACATCACCTGGTCGGGCCCCGCGCCGCCGACGCCCTGCTCGCTCAACACGCCGGTGTGGCGCGGGGCCTGGCAGGTGCAGGAGTAGCCGAAGCCGAACCGGCAGGCGTCGTAGGTGGAGTGCTGGTACACGTACGGCACGGGGGTGTCGAAGCCGGTGAGGGCGCTGGTGAGGCGCTCACCGGGGGCGTACACCTTCACCCAGCCGCCGTGGTTGCTGAAGCAGGCGCCGAACTCGCCGTCGCCGCGCAGCGCTCCGACCGACAGCACGACGTCCTGGTAGTCGGGCAGGTCGGCGTAGGCGGCGGGCCAGAAGGGGGTGGCGCTGCCGTTGTTGCCGGCCGCCGCGACGAGCAGGGTGCGCTGCTCGCGCAGTTCCAGCATGAACGCCTCGACGCCGAGCAGACCGTCGGTGCGGCCGTTGGAGGTGCCGGCGGAGAGGCTGAGGATGTCGGGCCAGCCGCCCGCGTCGACGGCCTCGAAGAGCTTCTCGCCGAACTCGGACTCCAGGATGGCGCCCGCGTCGTGGAGCGTGTTGCGGACCGTGATGTCCGTGTTGGGCGCCACGGCGGCGACGAGCCCGGCGATGAAGGTGCCGTGGCCGACGTACTGCTGGAGGATGCCCTGGCCGTCGCACTCCTGGACCTGGGCGTCGCCCTCGGTGTGGGCCAGCAGCGGGAAGGATCGGTAGTCGTGCATGAGGCCGGTGTCGATGACGAGGACGCCGACGGCGGTGTCCGGGTCGTGGACGCCCTCGGCCGCCGTGGGGTTGGTGCCGTCGGCGAGCGGGGCGGGCGCGGGTTCGTCACCGGGACAGGAGTTGACGTCTCCCGTGATCCCCACGAGGTGGTTGCGGCTGACGAGCCGTCGTCCGGCCCGGCCCTCGGTCTCCCGCAGGGCGCGCAGGGCGTGCGCCACGGTGGGGTCGCCGCTGCGGTCTCCCGCGCCGGGGTCGCCGACCCGGATACGGGTGATGCCCGAGCGGTTGGTCCGCGGGCTCGCGCGGCGCACGTTGTCCTGGACCAGGTCGGGGTCGGCGGTGAAGTGCGCGCGCACGGTGTCCTCGACGACGCGGGCGTCCTCGCCGTCGCGGACCAGCACGTACCCCTTCTCGTAGATGAACTCGGCGGAGTCGTCCGGTCCCATCGCGAGGGGGACGTCGGGCATGGAACGCTGGATCTGCTCGAACTGCTCGTGGAATCGCTGTGGTGCCATGGCGGGTCCTCCCCCTGAGGCGACGTTCGTCAGTCAGAGCCGGGCGGTCGCTGATTGATACAGCGCCAAACGGGTGTGGCATGGTTCCGGGGCAACTACCATCCCTGGAGTGACAGCGGGAAGCGACTCGGTTCTCGAACTGCTGCCGATGGTGTTCGCCGCCCCGAACGACGCGCTGGCGAGGGCGGAAGGGGTGCTCGACGCCGATCCGTCGCCGTTGCACGCCTCCGTCGCCCACCAGGTGATCGGCATCTGGCAGCGGGACTGGGGCGATATGCGCATCGCCCTCCACCACCTGCGGCGTGCCCGGGATCTCGCGGCGCGCGCGGAGTCGGCCGACCGGGAGGCGGACGTCCTGGCCGCGCTCGGCGTCGCGTTGGTGCACGCGGGCCGCACCCAGCAGGGGTTGGCCGCGCTGGAGCGCGGGATCGAGCGGGGCAGCGGACATACTCGCGCGCGCGTGCTGTACCGCCGGGCCTACGCCCGCTGGGTCCTCGGCCAGCACCGGGAGGCGCTGGAGGACGTGCGCCGGGCGATCCCCGTGCTGCGGCAGGTGGACGACGTCATCTGGACCGCTCGGGCGCTGACCCTGCGCGCCACCGTGCATCTGGCGCTCGGCGCGGTGGACCGGGCGGACGCCGACTTCACCGCGGCCGAGGCACTGTGGGACACGACGGGCCAGGAGCACGACAAGGCCGACGCGGTGGAGAGCCGGGGGCTCGCGGCGTTCCGGTCGGGCGACATCCCGGCCGCGCTGCGGCTGCTCGACGAGGCCGAGGAGCGGTACGCCAAGCTCGGCACCCCGACGTTCATGCTGAACATCCGCCGCTGCGAGGTGCTGATGGCCGCCGGGTTGGCCCCGGAGGCGCTGGGCGAGGCCGACGCGGCGATCGGCGTGCTCGACGGCATCGGCGGCCAGTCCACCCGCAAGGCCGAGCTGCTGCTGGCCGCCGCGCGTGCCGCCCGGCTGGCGGGCGAGGCGCACACCGCGATCGCGCGCGCCGACATGGCCGTACGGCTGTTCGCCGGGCAGCGGCGCAGCTGGTGGGAGACGCATGCCCGGCTGGTGCTGATCGAGGCGCGGGTCGCCGCCGGGCGCAGTTCGGGGCGGCTGGTGGCCGACACGGCGGCGGTCGCCGAGCGGCTGGCGTCCTTCGGCGCGCCGGCCGCGCCGGAGGCCTCGCTGCTCGCGGGCCGGATCGCGCTCGGTCTGGGCTGGCGGGCCGACGCCGAGCGGCATCTGGGCGTCGCCGCCCGCAGCCGGCACAGCGGTCCGCCGCTGGCGCGGATGACGGGCTGGGCGGCGCAGGCGCTGCGGGCCCGGGCCGCCGGGTCGGGGCGCGGCGTGGTGGAGGCCTGCCGGCGCGGCCTGGACGTGCTCGACGCGCACCGGATGACGCTGGGCGCCTCGGAGCTCAGGGCCCGCGCCACCGCGCAGGGCGCCGAGCTCGCCGCGCTGGCCCAGCAGGCGAGCCTCGACTCCGGCGGTCCGCGCCGGCTGTTGGTGTGGAGCGAGCGCTGGCGGGCCACCGCGCTGTCCACGCCGCCGACCCGGCCACCGGCCGATCCGGAGCTCCAGAGTGTCCTGACGGCGTTCCGGGAGATCGCGGCGCGCGCCGAGGAGGCCCGCGGCGAGGCCCGTCCGGTTCCGGCGCTGGAGCGCGAACAGCGGCGCCTGGAACGGGAGATACGCGCCCGCACCCTGCACCTGCGCGGCGACACACCCGGCGACGGCTTCCGCTTCGACCCGGGCCGGCTGCTGGAACGGCTCGGCGAGGACGACGTACGTCTGGTGGAACTCGCCGTGCTGGACGGGCGGGTGCAGGTGCTGCTGTGCGGGCAGGGGCGGGTGCGCCGGTACGAGGGCGGGCTGCTGGCCGACGCGGAGACCGAGGCCGAGCATGTCCAGGCAGGGCTGCGGCGGCTGGCCCACCCCGGGGCGGAAGGACGGCTGCCGGTCGTCGAAGCGGCGGGGCGGCGTCTGGAGGAGCTGCTGCTCGGTCCGGCGGCGGCGCATCTGGGCGACGGGCCCGTGGTCGTCGTACCGCCGTCCCGGCTGCACCGCGTGCCGTGGGCGCTGCTGCCGTCGCTGCGCGAGCGGGTGCTCAGCGTGTCGCCGTCGGCGAGCAGCTGGCTGCGCGCCCGGGAGACCGAGCCGCCGCCGGGTGGCCGCCAGGTGCTGGTGCGCGGGCCGGGTCTGGCGACCGGCGGTGCGGAGGTGCCGCATCTGGCCGGCCGGTACGGCGGTGCCGTCGTCCTGGAGCACGCCGACGCGCGCGTGCCGCGCGTATTGGAGGAGCTCGACGGCGCCGCGCTGGCCCATATCGCCGCCCACGGTACGTTCCGCGCGGACAGCCCGCTGTTCTCGTCGCTGCGGATGGCCGACGGGCCGATCGTCGTGCACGACTTCGAGCGCCTGGACCGCAGCCCGTACCGGATCATCCTCTCCTGCTGCGACACGGCCCGGTTCGCGTCGGTGGGCGCCGACGAACTGCTCGGCCTGGTCACCGCGCTGCTGCCGCTGGGCACGGCGGGTGTGGTGGCGTGCACCGCGCCGGTCAACGACGCCGCGGTGGTGCCGCTGATGCTCGCCCTGCACAAGGGGCTCAGCGAAGGACTCTCGCTGGCGGAGGCACTGCGCGACGCCCGGGCGGTCCTGCCGGGCGACGCGCTGCACCAGGCGACGGGGTGGGCGTTCTCGGCGTTCGGTGCGGCGTAGGGGCGCTCGGCGACCGGAGGTCCGGCCGTGCTCGGCCGATGAGTTCGTGCGGGCTGTCGGGTCAGTACCCGCATGACTGATGTGAACAAGCCACCGGTCGTCTCCCGCGAGGAGTGGCTGGCTGCCATCGACACCCTGCGCGCCCGCGAGAAGGCGCACACCCGAGAAGGCGACGCGATCGCCGCCGCCCGGCGACGGTTGCCCATGACCGAGGCGGACCCGTCCGCTCCGCTCGTCGGAGGCAAGGGGCACGTCCCCCTGATCGACGTTTTCGAGGGCCGCACCCAGCTGTTCGTGTCGTATCACATGTGGCACGACGGCCATACCGCCGCCGACCAGTGCGAGGGCTGCACCTTCTTCACCGGCCAGGTCCGCGAACTGGCCTATCTGCACCAGCGTGACGTGACCTTCGCCGTCTTCTGCCAGGGCCCCTACGAGGAGTCCGACCGGTACCGACGCTTCATGGGCTGGGACATGCCCTGGTACTCCGTTCCCGCCGAGTCGCACGAACGGCTCGTCGCCGGGCGGCACTTCGGCATGAAGGCGTGCTACCTCCGTGACGGGGACCGCGTCTTCGAGACGTACTGGACCACCGGCCGCGGTGTCGAACCCATGGCTGCGTCCTACGGCATCCTCGACATGACGGTCCACGGACGGCAGGAGACCTGGGAGGACTCGCCGCCCGGATGGCCGCAGCCGTACGCGGCGCGCGGCGAGCAGTTCCGCGAGTCCGGGCGGCCGACCGCGCAATGGGCACGCATCGCCGCCGGCCACGATGACGACCTCCACGGCGCACAACCCCCCACCGGCGGCTCAGGCTGCTGCTCCTGAATCCCGGCGGCGCGGCGTCGGCCACGGACCGCACCGGTCGTTCCGCGCGGCTCACGCCGACCGCGCGTCCGGCAGCTCCACCAGCCACGGCAGTGCGCCCCGGTCACCGGCGCCGAGGCGGGCATAGGCGCTGTAGAGGTGGTTGCCGACGGTACGGACGGACAGGGTGAGCTTCTCGGCGATCTGGCGGTTGCTCAGTCCGGCGGCGGCCAGGTTGACGATCTGCCGCTGCCGGGCGGTCAGTTCGCCCAGGACGAGGCCGGAGAGCGCCGGAGTGCGGGCGCCCTGGCAGCGCCGGGCCAGGGCGACGGCACGCGTGCGTGCGGTGCGCGCGGCCCTCGGGTCGCGGTGGGCGCGTACGGCCTGGGCGTGCGCCTCGGCCGCGAACAGCAGGAAGCCGCGCTCCTCCAGCTCTTCGGCCACCCGGTCCAGGGCGGGGCCGTCGCCGCGGTCGAGCGCGGCGGCATGGGCGGCGAAGACACCGGTCAGGCGGCCCGCGGCACGCTCGGGGGCACCGAGGCGGACGGCGTCGTACGCGTCGCCGGTGATCGCCTCCACCGCCCCGTCGGCGGCGCCGCGGACCGCTGTCGGCCGGGTGACCGCCCCACCCCCGTGGGAGCGGCCACCCGAGATCTTGTGCGCGGCCGGAGCATCGCCCGACTGCGCTGCGGCGAGAGCGAGTTCGAGACGGCAGGACGGATCGTCGCCGCTGTCCCGCAGTCCCTCGCGCGCCCATGCCGCCGCCTCCCGCAGCTCCCCGCGCAGGCGCGCGAACCGGGCGCGTACGGCCGCGTACCCGGCCGGTACCGGCGCGCCCTCCGCGACCAGCCACTCCCCCACGGGCGTGGGCATGTCCCGTACGTCCGCCTCCTCGATGCGGCGGATCAGCTCGGCCCGCTCGGCGTCGAGGGCGGGGCCGCACTGGTCCGGCGTACGCGACAGCCGCCTCGCCCGCAGCCGGCCGGCCGCGGCCCGCAGCACCGGGCCGTGCAGGGGGTGGGCGAGGCGGACGGCGCCCCGGTCGTCGACGTGGACCAGGGAGTCGGCCTCCAGCTGTTCCAGGGCACGGAGGGGGAACGCGGCCAGGTCCAGCGGCAAGGGCTCGGCGAACGCGAGGCGTTCGAGGCTCTCGCGCTCGTCGGGGCAGGTGCGGCCGAGGACGTGTGCGGTGCGCTCGCGTACCGCCGGGGTGACCGGCACCGGGCCGCGCCACGCCCACGCGTCCGAGTCCGGGACGCGGCTGAGCAGCCCGCGCTCGCGCGCCCCGACGACCAGGTCGCGCAGCAGCCGCAGGTCTCCCCGGCACAGGCGGTGCAGCCGGTTCACGGTGAGCGGCTCCGGGCCGTCGCCGTCCCTTCCGCCCGCCAGCAGCCGGCCGGTCTCCTCGCGGGGCAGCGGCTCCAGGGTGAGGCGGGGCAGGAGTTCGCCGGTCCACAGCCGGGAGATCGCGCCCGGGACCGGGGCGCCGTCGGTCGTGACGACCAGGAGCCGGGTGCGTCCGTGCACGGCCAGTTGGTGGACGAGGGCGGCGGAGGCGTCGTCGAGGAGATGCGCGTCGTCGACCAGGAGCAGCCGTACGCCGGACAGGTGCTGGAAGGCGCCGTGCAGGGAGGCCGACTCGGGCACGAGGTGCGCGAACGCGGCGAAGCGGATCCGGCGGGTCTCCGGCGTGCCGGCCACCCGGACGCGGTCGCTGCCGCGGACGGCCTCGGTGACGAGCCGGGTCTTGCCGCAGCCCGCGGGGCCCGTGATCACGATGCCGTTCCGAGCGGCGCTCAAGGACCCGCGGACCAGTTCGAGTTCGTCCTCCCGGCCGATGAACGGCCAGGGGGTGTCCAGGGTCTTCGCGCCCCGTTCGAAAGTCGTCACGGCAATAGGAGCGCGATGACTCACTCCTGATACACGGGTACTTGAGTAGCCCTCGACTCAGGCGCCCGCGGCGTGCCGACGGCAGCCTGGTCGCATGACCGCACGCTACTGCTCCCTCGCGCGGCAGTCGGTCCCCGTCTTCGCACCGGGACTGGCCGCAGAGCGGCTCAGTGCGCTCATCGGCGGAAGCCGGATGTGGGTCAACGGCACCGTGCTGCACTACTACTTCTTCGACCGGGACTCCGACGGATCCGTGATCCCCGATCCGGAAACCGGCCGGACCCAGCACGTCCCGTGGGTCGGCGGCAAGGAGCAGCGCGACGTCGTGCGCGAGTGCTTCCAGGAGTGGCAGGGCCTCGGTATCGGGCTGTCGTGCGTGGAGGTGGGCGACCGGTCGGAGGCGGAGCTGCGCATCGGGTTCCAGCTCGGTGACGGCTCCTGGTCGACCGTGGGCAAGGACGCGCTCCAGGTCGGTCTGAACGAACGCACCATGAACTTCGGCTGGGACCTGACCGCGCCCGGGGAGCGCGGCACGGCCCTGCACGAGATCGGGCACGCGCTCGGCATGCTGCACGAGCACCAGAGCCCGTTCGCCGGCATCCACTGGGACGACGAGGCCGTGTACACCGATCTGGCGGGCCCGCCGAACTACTGGAGCCGGGACAGGACGTTCTTCAACATCCTGCGCAAGCTCGACCCGGACGAGGTCAACGGCTCCGTCTGGGATCCGCACTCGATCATGGAGTATCCCTTCTCGGCCGGGCTGATCCTGGAGCCGGAGCAGTTCCGCGCGGGCCTCAACCCGCCCGGCGTGCTGTCCAAGGCCGACAAGGAGTTCGTCCGCCGCTGGTATCCGCCGGCCGGGTCGCCGGGGCCGCGGGAGCTGGTGCCGTTCCGTTCGGTACCGCTGCGGCTCGGGCCGGCGGAGCAGGCCGACTTCGTCGTCGAGCCGCCGGAGACCCGCGAGTACACGGTGGGCACCTTCGGTGACAGCGACGCGGTCGTCGTGGTCTTCGAGGAGCGGGACGGCGAGCCCCGCTACGTCACCGCCCAGGACGACGGCGGCACCCCGCACAACGCCACCGTCAAGGCCCGCCTCGTCAAGGGCCGCCGCTATTTCGTCCGTGTGCGTCTTTACGCCAACTGGGGTTCGGGGGAGACGGCGGTCATGTGCTGGTGACGGCACGGATCCGCTGACGCGCACGGATGCGACAGTCCACTGTCCGGCGCCGGGGGGAAGCGGCCGGGACTGACGTCTCCTTCGGGGGAGGGAGACGTCAGTCCCGGCCACCGTCACGACGCCGCCCGCCGGTCGTCGCCGATCTGGTCGGGGTGCGCCAGGCCCAGGTGGTCGCGGAGGGTCGAGCCCTCGTACTCGGTGCGGAAGACGCCCTGTTCCTGGAGCAGCGGGACGACCTTGTCGGCGAAGACGTCGAGGCCGCCGGGGGTGATGTGCGGGACGAGGATGAAGCCGTCGCTCGCGTCGGCCTGCACGAAGTCGTTGATGGTCCTCGCGACGGTCGCCGGGGAGCCGATGAAGTTCTGGCGGTTGCCGGTCTCGATCACGAGGTCGCGGATGGACCACTTGTTGGCGGCCGCGAGCTCGCGCCACTCGCGGGCGGTGGCCAGCGGGTCGCGGTACATGCGCACCTGGGCTCGGCCACGGGAGATGTGCTCCTCGCTCACCACCGGGTCGACGTCGGGCAGCGGGCCCTCGGGGTCGTACGCGGACAGGTCCCGGTTCCAGACGAACTCCAGGTGCTTGATGGCGGTGGCACCGCTGACCTGCGCGCGGCGCACTTCCTTGGCCAGTTCCTCCGCCTCGGCGTCGGTGTCGCCGAGGACGAAGCTCGCGGCGGGCAGGATGAGCAACTGGTCGGGTCGGCGGCCGTATGTGGCGAGGCGGTTCTTGACGTCCCGGTAGAAGGACTGCCCCGGCTCCAGGGCCGCGTACCGGCTGAAGATCGCGTCGGCGGACGCGGCGGCGAACTCACGGCCCTCGTCGGAGTCGCCGGCCTGGAAGACGACGGGACGGCCCTGGGGTGAGCGCGGGACGTTGAACCGGCCGTGGATGTCGAAGTGCTGCCCGCTGTGCACGAAGGCACCGGCCTTGGCGTCCCGCAGGAACGTGCCGGTCTCCTGGTCGGCGAGGATCTCGTCGCCGTGCCAGGAGTCGAAGAGTTCGTTCGCCGTGGCCAGGAACTCCTTGGCGCGGGAGTAGCGCTCCTCCTGCGGCAGGAAGCCGCCGCGGCGGAAGTTCTCGCCGGTGAAGGCGTCCCAGGAGGTGACGACGTTCCAGGCGGAGCGGCCGCCGGAGAGGTGGTCCAGGCTGGCGAACTGGCGGGCGACCTCGTAGGGCTCGTTGAAGGTGGAGTTGATGGTGCCGGTCAGGCCGAGGTGCTCGGTGACGGCGGCGAGCGCGGCGAGGACGGTGAAGGTGTCGGGGCGGCCGACGACGTCGAGGTCGTAGATCTGCCCGCCCTGTTCGCGGAGCCTCAGTCCTTCGGCGAGGAACAGGAAGTCGAACTTGGCGCGTTCGGCGGTCCGGGCGAAGTGGACGAAGGAGCTGAACTCGATGTGGCTGCCGGCCTTCGGGTCGCTCCACACGGTGGTGTTGTTGACGCCCGGGAAGTGCGCGGCCAGATGGATCTGCTTCAGCGGCTTGCTCATGTCGGTGCGGTCCTTCCGGCTCAGGCGCTGGCGGTTGCGGTTGCGGTTGCGGCGTAGCGGTTGGCGGGGCGGGCCAGACCGAGCAGTCCGCGCAGGGTGTCGGCCTCGTAGGCCCGGCGGAAGGCGCCGCGGCGCTGGAGTTCGGGGACCAGCTGTCGGGTGATCGCCGGGAGATCGTGGCCGACGACGGCGGGGCGCAGCCGGAAGCCGGTCAGTCCGCCGCTGTGCAACTCCTGGAGAAGATCGGCGAGTTGGGCGGGTGTGCCGGTGAAGACCAGGGCGTCACTGGGGTACGGCTGTCCCGCGAGCGCGTCGAGCCGTTCCCGGCGTGCCGTCGCGGCGGCTGGGTCTTCGTCGAGGAAGACCAGCAGATCACCGAAGACGTGCAGGGGCTCGGCGGCCCTCCCGGCCGCGTTCTGCTCGGCGCGGATCCGGGCGACGACGGCACGTGCCTCGTCGACGTCATGCGGGGTGACGTAGCCGATGTCGGCTGCGCGGGCCACGAGCCGGTACGGAACGGTGTCGTGGGCGAGGGCGCTGACGATCGGCTGACCCTGCGGCGGACGGGGCGTGATGGAGGGGCCCTTGACGCTGAAGTGCCTGCCCTCGAAGTCGATGTAGTGCAGCTTGTCGCGGTCGATGAAGCGGCCGGTGGCGGCGTCCCGGATCTCGGCGTCGTCCTCCCAGCTGTCCCAGAGGCGGCGCACCACCTCCACGTGGTCGGCGGCCTCGTCGAAGAGGTCGGTCACCACCTCGTGGGCGGCCGGGCTGTCGTAGGCGTCGATGCGCGGGATGGTGCGGCGCCCGAAGTGCGCGGCCTCGTTCGGGCGGGCGGTGATCTGGATCCGCAGGCCGGCGCGCCCCTGGCTGACGTAGTCGAGGGTGGCGATCGCCTTGGATATGTGGAACGGCTCCGTGTGGGTGGACACCACCGTCGGCACCAGACCTATGTGGCGGGTCAACGGGGCGACACGGGAGGCGATGAGGACGGCGTCGAGGCGGCCGCGTATCTGGTCGGTGCGCTCGTCCGGGTCCAGGAAGTGGGAGGACTGCGGGCCGAGGCCGTCCTCGATGGTCACGAAGTCGAGCAGTCCGCGTTCGGCCTCGGTGACCAGGTCGGCCCAGTACGCGGCGGTGAACAGATCCCGGGGCCGGGACACCGGCTCGCGCCAGGAGGCGGGATGCCAGCCGGTGCCGTCCAGGGCGACGGCGAGGTGCAGGGAGGAAGCGGGAGTTGATGACACGCGTCTGTGCCTTCCTGGAAGTCCGTACGAGATCGCCGGCCCTCGTTCAGGGGTGGGCGCGGCGGTGGGGCGAGCACGACCGAAGCCGAGGGAGAGGGAGCGGGAGAGTCAGGAGCGACAGAGCGCGCCGGCCACGCGCTGGAGGTCGATGTGGGGCCGGGAGTACAGGTGGGCGTCGTGGAACACGTGCGTCACGTCCGCCCCCTCCTTCATCGCCTCGCGCGCTGCGGCGCCTCACACATCTCGTACTGAGCCACAACACCCTGACCTCCGCGAGTGTTCCCGCCCGGTCCAGGATCCGGACGGCCCGCTCCGGCGGCTTCCAGGTGGTGCCGGTGGACGGTGTCGAGTTGGACCAGGGTGACCCGCAACTCGACGTCCACCGCAGTGATCTGATCCTGGATCAGGTACACACGCCCGTCCAGCCAGCGTCGTGCCCGCTCCGTGCGTCGTGGCCGATCCGGCCGCGGAAGGCCGGGCCGGTGTGACGCCCTGCCGCGGTTCAGGCCGCTCGTACCGAAAGGGCGTGGTGGAAGACGTGGCGAGGGTCCCACTTCGCCTTGATGCGTTGGAGCCTGCGGTAGTTGTCGCCGAAGTACAGGGTCTGCCAGGGCGCGCCGGTGTTCCGGGCGGGGTCGGCGAGATCCGTGTCCGGGTAGTTGATGAAGGCGCCGTCGGCGGCAGCGGGGGCGCCGCCGGTGTCGGCGTACAGGTCCTCGTACAGCTCACGCAGCCAGCCGATGTGCCGGGCGTCGTCCCGGGGGTCCTCCCATCCGTTGACGTAGAACATCTTGATGCTCGCGTCGCGGTGGGGGGTCGCGGTCGCGTCCGCCGCCACGGTGTTGACCTTGCCGCCGTGGGTGTAGAGGCTGAGGCTGCCGCCGGGGTGGTCGTAGTCGGGCCGGGTCAGGTGGTGGTGCAGGGCGTCGATCTGCCGGTCGGTGAAACGTCGGCGCAGATAGCCCGACTTGACCTTCAGCCGGTAGACGGGCCCGGGGTCGCCCGGTGAGCCGGCCAGGGCCGCGGCCAGCCAGGACTGGTTCCGCACGCTGCGGACCGGCTGGACCGGCACACCCCGGTTGATCGCGGCGATGTGCTCGTCCAGCATCCGTTCGGCGCCGGAGTCCGCCGCCACCTGGCCGATCATGAGGACCGTCCCGGACGGGCGGCGGGTGAGCGCGAGTTCGCTGTAGAGGGCGAGGTACGGGGAGTCGGGGGCGCTGTGCCGTTCGGCCCACGCCCCGTGGTTGCGGACCAGCCGGGCGAAGGACGTCCTGTCGAGCTGCTGCCAGTCCCAGGAGACCGAGAAGCTCAGCACTCCGGACGGCGGGGCGGGCAGCAGGCCGGACGGGTCGTCGCCGTCGGCGCCGGGCGTCCGGAACCAGTAGCGGGTGACGATGCCGAAGCTGCCGCCTCCGCCGCCTGTGTGGGCCCACCACAAGTCCCGGTTGGGATCGGCGAGTTCACGTGTGGCAACCACACTGCGGGCCTTCCCCGCCCGGTCCACGACGACGACTTCGACGGCGTACAGATGGTCCACGGACAGGCCCATCAGGCGGGACAGCGGACCATAGCCTCCGCCCAGGACATGGCCGCCGACGCCGACGTCGGCACACCAGCCGGCCGGGACCGTCACGCCCCAGCCGAGGTACAGCCTCCGGTACACGTCGCCCAGCAGGGCACCGGCCTCGACGGCGAAGGCGCGGCGGCCCGGGTCGTACGAGACGCCCGTCATGGCGGACATGTCGACGACCACCTCCACGGCCGGGTCGGCGGCGAAGTTCTCGAAGCCGTGGCCGCCGCTGCGGACCGTGATCCGCCGGCCGCTGTCCACCGCCTGCTGCACGGCCCGTACGACGTGCGCGGTGGTGCCGACCACCCAGACGTGCTCCGGCTCGCCCACGAACCGGCGGTTGTAGCCCCGGGACGCCAGGGACCGGTACCGCGGATCGCCGCGCCCGACCATGGCCGGGCCGGGCGCCGGCGGGCAGGACGTCGCGTCCGCCGCCGCGACCACGCCCGTGCCCAGCCCGGGCACCACGACCCCCGCCGTCGTGGCGGCCAGGCCCCCGCGCAACACGTTCCTCCTGCTCAATGCACTCATGACGTCTCCTAGGACGGCCTTGGAACTCCTCGATTCCCTCAGGCACGAAGCTAGGCGGCGCAGCCGGCGAAGGCAGTCGTCCCAGCCCCCCGGTCACGGTGGTGCCAGCACCCCGATCGCCGGCACTGCCGTGAAAACGGCGTGCTCAGGTATGGCGGCCGGCAGTACCGTCGTGGCGTGATCGATGACGACGGCTACTTCGGAGAGAGCATCGCGGCCGGCTACGACGAGTCGGCGGCGGACATGTTCCGTGCCGATGTGGTGGGTCCCGCGGTGGACGTACTGGCCGAACTCGCCGGCGACGGCCCGGCGCTCGAACTCGGTGTCGGGACCGGCCGGATCGCGTTGCCGCTGGCCGCGTGCGGGGTCCCGGTGCACGGGATCGACATGTCCCGGGCCATGGTGGACCGACTGCGCGCCAAGCCCGGCGGCGACGCCGTCGAGGTGACGGTCGGGGACTTCGCGACGACGCGGGTGGCGGGCGAGTTCGCGGTCGCCTACCTCGTCTTCAACACGATCGGCAATCTGACGACCCAGGACGCCCAGGTGGACTGTTTCCGCAACGCCGCATCCCATCTGCGGCCGGGCGGCTGCTTCGTCGTCGAGGTGGGCGTGCCCGACCTGCGTCGGCTGCCGCCCGGGCAGAGCGCCGTACCGTTCCACATCAGCGACACACGCTGGGCGTTCGACACCTACGACATCGCCACCCAGGCGATGAGCTCCAACTACGTCACCATCACCGACGGACGCGCCGAGCACTGGTCCATCCCGTTCCGGTACGTCTGGCCGGCCGAACTGGACCTGATGGCCCGGCTCGCCGGCCTACGGCTGCGTGACCGCTGGGAGGACTGGACACGCGAGCCGTTCACGAGCGAGAGCGGCAAGCACGTGTCGGTGTGGGAGAGGCCGGCCGACTGACGTCGCGTGCGTACGCCGCCCAGTCCACGATCTGTACCGCGGCGCCCGCCGCCTCCTCGCCCCGGCAGTGGGCGTGGTGCCTGCGGGCGATGCCGTCCAGGTCGAGGTGGGCGCCGAAGGCGGGGTGCGCCGCGAGGCGTCGTGCGTAGGCCCACACCTGCGGATGGTCGGTGACGCGGGTGACCGCGGCGGCGTCCAGGTGATGGCGGTGCACGGTGTCCAGTTGCACCAGCGCCACCCACAACTCGACGTCCGCGAGGGTCGGTTCGGCGCCCAGCACGTACTCCTGGGCGGCCAGCCGCAGCTCCAGGGCGTCCAGCGCGTGCGTCAGGGTGGCGAGGGCGCTCTCACGTGCCGCAGGGTCGCCGTCCGGCCGGCCGGCGCGTTGCGCGGCCTCGGTGATGTCCCGCTCGCAGAGTCGGCCGATGCCTTCGACGGCAGCCTCGGCGCCGCGCGGGAAGAGATCCGGGCCGCGGCCGCCGAACCGGCGGGCCAGGTCCCGCAGGATGTCGGGGGCGTGCGTGCTGACGATCGTTCCGGTCCAGGCGTCACTGAGCACCGGCGCGACCGCCGGTCCGGGGTGCTGGTGCGAACTGGCCTCGTACAGCGGGCGCAGCTCCGGATGCCCACCGTCCGGGGCGTCCGGGACCGCGGGCAGCAGCGTCACCGGGAGGATGTCGCCGAGGCCGAGCAGGCTGTGCGTGACGGCGATCCGCAGACAGTGGGGGCACGAGAGCGACAGGTGGAGTCGGTAGCGGCGGGGCGCGGCGTAGTAGCCGCTGCGCGGGTCACAGCCGATCCTGCTCCGGAAGGACGGCACGGCGGACGGGGCTGGGGCGGACATGCGTCTCCCTGGGGGTGCTCGGTCATGGGCATACGACGGCGAGGGCGCGCGGCGGCTTCGGCGCGGCCGGGATGCGGCAGGTGAGCGGGGGGGTGAGGGGGAGATTCAGGCGCGGGCGGACCTGCCGCCCACGCCGTGCGGGTAACTTGCCGCACTGCACACACGCACGAGGTCGATGTGGCGGCGGGACGTCAGCAGGGGCAGCGGCCGGACGGCGACGCGGACCACGTCACTGCCGAGGTCCAGCGCGATGCGACCCATGGTTCCCTACCAATTCACTAGGATTCCCTGAGTGGAGTGTCGGGCCACATGCGAGCCACGTCAAGAGGACGACGAGCAGCGAGACGCCGGTCAGGGATTGGTCCACGCCTCGGGGTCGTCCGCGAGGCTCAGGACGTCGTCGGGCAGTTTGGCCGCCGCGACATGGGCCAGGGTGACCTCGCCGAGGATCTTGCGGACGTTGGCGCGTACGGCGATCCACAGGGGCAGCAGGGACTGAGCGGGACCGATGTAGGAGAGGTCGGGCGGGCGTACGCCGCGCACCGAGACCAGGGGGCCGTCCGCCACCCGGATCACGTCCGCGATGGGGATCGAGTCGGCCGGGCGGGCGAGTCGGTAACCGCCCTTGCCGCCGCGCTGACTGACCACGAGGCCGCCCCGGCGCAGGTCGCCGAGGATGCCCTCCAGGAACTTGTGCGGAATGCCCTGCGCCTCGGCGATCGCTTCGGCCTTGAGCGAGGTGTCCTCCCCTGCCGCGGCCAGCTCCAAAGCCGCTCGCACCGCATAGTCCGCCCTCGCCGAAATCCGCATGCTGAGATTATCCATCACCGCCGTGCCCGTTCCGCGCCCGCCCGCCCCTCGGTCAGGCGGGGAGGCTGAACGGGGGGTGCGCGCCGTTGAGGAAGTAGTCCCCGACCTCGCGCAGTCGGTGGGCGACCGGCTCGCGCAGGGTGTGCGTGCGGGTGTCGCGCCAGAAGCGGTCCAGGCCGTGTCGCGCGAAGGCCGCGGGCACGCCTACGGCGTCCAGGGCATGCGTGCTGATCTCCTGCGCGGCCCGGGAGGCGGCCGCCTCGGCCGCGCTCGCGAGGACGGCGATCTCCGCGCACTCCTCGTCGTCCAGGTCCTCGCCCCGTCCGAGGCCGCGCGTCAGGGCCGCCACCGCCTGGTCGGCGAGCGCGGACGCGGCGCGCGCGGCCACGGCGAGTTCGCCGTACGCCGTCAGAACGTACGGATCCTGCGGCGGGCTGCCCGGCCAGGGCTGGGGCGAGAACGGCTGCCAGGCGGACTGCGCCGCCCGGCCGTGCTCGCGGACCTCGCCGAGCAGCCCCTCGGCCGCGCCGAGACAGCAGTGGGCGGAGACCAGCCTGGCGGTCGGCACGGCGAGCCCGGTGAAGGGTGCCAGGGCACCGTCGTCCGCGGACAGCGAGCCGAGCACGTCGTCGGCCGCGACCGGCACGGAGTCGAACCCCACGCCGCCGGCGGCCGCCAGCCGCTGGCCGAAGGTGTCGCCGCCGTTGCCGCTCACCAGGCCCGGGTGGGCGGTGTCGACGAGGACGGCGAGGGGCTCGCCGGTGCCGGGCACGGCGGCGCGGACCACCAGCCGGTCGGCGACCCCGACTCCGGAGCCGTACCTCTGGTGGCCGTCCAGCAGGAAGCCGTCCGTCGTGGGGGTCAGCATGAGCGGCGGTTCCTGCGAGGCGATGCCGCCTCCCCAGTACCACTCCCCCGCCGCGGACGCCCGCTCGACGCGTGCGGCGCGGTCGGGGCCGGCGAAGAACCGGACGCTGTGGGACAGGAAGTAGTGGCTGCCGAGCAGATGGCCGATGGCCCCGTCGGCCGCGGCGACTGTTCGCACGACCGTGTAGGCGGTGCGCCAGTCCGCGCCCCCTCCGCCGAGTGCGGCCGGTACGAGGAGGGTGAGCAGCCCCGACTCGCGCAGCCGCGCGACCTCGTCGAGAGGCGGCTTGCCCGCCTGCTCGCGCTCGACCGCGTCGGTGGCGAGGTCGTCGGCCAGCTCACGGGCCGTGTGCGGCCAGTCGACCGGCCGGGCTCCGGCTTCGGCCGCCTCGTCGGCCGGTGGTGCGCTTGTCATGGCGGACTTCCTTCACGGCAGAAGAGAAACGCTGTCCCGGGCTGCCCGGCCGACCCG
The DNA here is from genome assembly GCF_001270495.1 of Streptomyces viridochromogenes. Classification (GTDB taxonomy): domain Bacteria; phylum Actinomycetota; class Actinomycetes; order Streptomycetales; family Streptomycetaceae; genus Streptomyces; species Streptomyces viridochromogenes_A. The sequence continues at coordinate 15,821 of NZ_LGUR01000162.1, read as the reverse complement.
GTCAGCGTCATCCTCACTCGCCCGACCGAGAGGGGTCAACACTTCCCTAGTAAATCGATAGGAAATCTAGGGAATATGCGTCGCCTTGGCCGATTCCCGCTCCACGAAGGGCACCTGAGCCTCGGACCGTGCGGCCGCCGCGCTGCGGAACGGGTGGTTCCACAGCCCTTGCGCCTCCAGCCGCGGCAGCACGCCCTCACCGAACCAGTACGCCTCCTCCAGGTGCGGGTAGCCCGACAGCACGAACTCGTCGATGCCCAGCCGGTGGTACTCGGCGATCCGCTCGGCGACCTCTTCGTGACTGCCGACCAGCGCCGTGCCCGCGCCACCGCGGACGAGGCCGATGCCGGCCCACAGGTTCGGGTGGATCTCCAGCTCGTCGCTGCTGCCGCCGTGCAGGGCGAGCATGCGCTGCTGCCCCTCGGACTCGCTGCGCGCGAGCCCGGCCTGCACGGCCCGTACGGTCTCCGTGTCGAAGCCGGCCAGCAGCCGCCGGGCCTCCGCCCAAGCCTCCTCACTCGTGTCCCGGGTGATGACGTGCAGACGGATGCCGAAACGGACGCTCCGGCCCTCCTTCTCCGCCAGCGCCCGGATCCAGGCGATCTTCTCGGCGACGGCGGCCGGCGGCTCGCCCCATGTGAGATAGACGTCGACGTGCCGGGCGGCGATCTCCCCGGCGATGGGTGACGAGCCGCCGAAGTACACCTCCGGGACCGGGTCGGGCACGCGGGCCAGCTTCGCGTCCTCGACCTGGAGGTGCTCGCCGACCAGGTCGACGGTCTTGCCCTCCCACAACCCCCGTACGATCTGCAGGAATTCACCGGTACGGCGATACCGGTCGTCCTTGTCGAGGAAGTCGCCGTAGGCGCGCTGCTCGTGGCTCTCCCCGCCCGTCACCACGTTCAGCAGGAGCCGTCCGCCGCTCTGGCGCTGGAAGGTGGACGCCATCTGCGCGGCGAGGGTGGGCGAGACGAAGCCGGGCCGGAAGGCGACCAGGAACTTCAGCCGCTCGGTGTTCTGGCTGACCATCGCGGTCGTCAGCCAGGCGTCCTCGCACCAGGCGCCGGTCGGGGTGAGCGCGCCGACGAACCCCAGATCCTCGGCCGCGCGGGCGATCTGGCTGAGGTAGGCGACCGTCGGTGGCCGGTCACGGCCGGACACGGTGGCGGGGGTGCCGTGTCCGCCGCCGACGACGTGGCGGCTGTCGCCGTTGGTGGGCAGGAACCAGTGGAACGTGAGGGACACGTCGGTCTCCGATCAGAAACGGGGGGCGTCGGACGGGGCTTCACAGCAGTCCGTGCCGGGGCGGCCTGGTGCCGTTCAGCACGTGGCGGCCGATGTGCTGGACCTTCCAGCGCGTCGGGTCGTGCAGGGTGTGGGTGCGGGCGTCGCGCCAGTGGCGGTGCAGGCCCAGGGAGTCGAGCGCCGACCGGGTGCCGGCCACCTCGAAGAGGGCACTGCCGACCTCCACGGCCGCCTCCGCCGCGGTCACCTTGGCGGCGGCCACCGCGATCGAGGACTCGGCGGCCGAGTCGTCGGTCAGCTCGGCGCGGGCCGCGTCCACGGAGCGCGCCGCGGTGGCGAGCAGCGCGTCGGCGGCCCGGACCCGGATCGCCAGTTCGCCGAACCGCTGGATCAGCAGGGGGTCCTCGGCGGCGGCTGCGTGTCCGTCGTCGACGCTCTCGAACCAGGGACGGCTCTTGGTGCGGACGAACTCCACCGCCTCGGCCAGGGCGCCGGAGGCGATCCCCGCGTCGATGGCGGCGTGCAGCAACTGGGCGACGGCGCCGTGGAGTTGGGGCCCCTGGAAGGTGAGGTGGTGCGGCACCACCCGGTCGGCGGGCACGGGTACCGACTCCAGGCGGACGGTTCCGCTGGCGGTGGTGCGCTGCCCCATGCCGTCCCAGTCGTCCACGACCGTGAGACCGGGCGCGTCCCGCGGTACGTACGCCACGTGCAGGTTGTCGTCGTCGGCGCGGGCGAGGACGGGGATCCAGTCGGCGAACAGGGCGCCGGTGGAGTAGTGCTTGACGCCGTCGAGAGCGTACGACCCGTCCGGGCGCCGCCTGAGCCGCGTCCGGATGTCCTGCACATGGCTCGTGCCCGCCTCCGACTGGGCGTTGCCGAACCGCTTCCCCGCCAGGACCTCACCGAAGAAGAACTCCTGCTGCTCCCGCGTCCCCTGCCGGCGCAGCACGTTGACGTACACGAAGTGGCTCTGCGGGATCTGGGCGAGGCTGGCGTCGGCCGAGGCCAGCAGCCGGAAGATCTCGGCGAGTGTCTCCGTGCGGACGTCCGCGCCGCCGAACCGCGCGGGCACCGTCACCCCGAGGAGCCCGGAGGCGGACAGCCGCTCCAGCTCCGCGTGCGGCAGCCGGCGCCGGGCGTCCCGCTCGGCGGCGTCCTTGCGGAAGTCCGCGGCCAGTTCGGCGGCGACGCCGAGGGCCTCGGCGTCGCCGGCGAGGACGTGCGCGGCGGTCATCCGGTGGCCGCCAGCAGGGTCGGGCGGCCACCGAGGGCGAGCGAGAACTGGTCGGTGACCTGGGCCAGGGCCTCGGCGGTGCCGGGCGCGACGGTCAGGGTGCCGTCGTCGCCCACGGCGATGTCCTTGTCGAGGGTGAACCAGCCCGGGGTGATGTGGGCGGGACCCATGGAGTTGAGGACGGGGCGCAGGGCGTAGTCGATGGCCAGGACGTGGGCGGTGGTGCCGCCGGTGGCCAGCGGGAGGACGGTCTTGCCCGCGAGGGCGTACTGCGGGAGCAGGTCGAGCAGCGACTTCAGCAGGCCGGAGTAGGCGGCCTTGTAGACGGGGGTGCCGATGACGATGCCGTCCGCGCGCTCGACCAGGGCGGTGGCCTCGACGATCGCCGGGTGCCGGAAGTCGGCGTGCAGCAGGGCCTCGGGCGGGAGGGTGCGGACGTCGAGCGGGATCACCTCGTGGCCCTGGGCCGCGAGCCGGTCGTCCAGGTGGCGCAGCAGCCGCGCGGTGCGGGAGCCGGCGGAGGGGCTGCCGGAGACGGAGAGGATGGTGGCCATGGGAGGACCGACCTTTCAGGAGTACCAGGTGGGCTGCGGCAGTTCGCCGGTGAGGACGTGGCGGCCGACCTCGCGGCGCTTGTAGGCGACCGGGTCGTGGAGGGTGTGGGTGCGGACGTTGCGCCAGAAGCGGTCGAGGCCCTCGGTGGAGGCGGTGGCGCGGGCGCCGGTCACCTCGAAGATCCGGTTGGTGACCTCCAGGGCCACGTCGGTGGCGCGGGCCTTCACCGCGGCCACCCGCACCTCGAACTCGCCGCGGGCCTGCTCGGTGACCGCGTCCGGGTCGTCGTGCAGCTTCTGGCCCTCGGCGGCCACGGCGTCGGCGAGTGCCTCGGCGGCCCACAGCTTGGCGGTGAGGTCGCCATAGGTGTCGATGACGTACGGCTCGTCGACGGCGTGCTCGTGACCGCCGTGCAGCCAGGCACGGGACTTGGTCCGGGTGTAGGTGGCGGCGGTCTCCAGGCCGCCGGCGGCGATGCCGAGGTAGAAGTTGACGAAGACGAGCTGGATGGTCGGCACATTGAGGGTGTTGTAGATGCGCGGCCGGAACTGCTTGTCCACGTATCCCGCCGCGGCCGACCAGGGCACGCGTACGGCGTCGAGGGTGACGCCGCCGCTCTCGGTCAGGCGCTGGCCGATGTTGTCCCAGTCGTCGTGGAAGGTCAGGCCCTCGCTGTCGGACGGGACGATGGCGAAGACGTGGTCGTCGGTGCCCTCCAGGACGCCTTCGAGCACGGTGACGTCGGAGACCTTGCTGCCGGTGGAGAAGGTCTTGCGGCCGGTGAAGGTGAGGGTGTCGCCCTCGTCCCTCACCACCACGTCCTCGTCCCGCGGGTTGACCGCGCCGCCGAAGAACCACCGGTTGCGGGCGGCCTCGGCCTCGACCTGCTCCCACTGTTCGCGGGTGCCGACCAGTCGGGCGGCCCAGTTCCACAGGTAGTGGTAGCCGAGCAGCTGGCCGATGGAGCCGTCGGCCTTGGCGACCTCGCGGACCACGCGGTAGGCGGTGGGCCAGTCCTGGCCCGCGCCGCCGTGCTCGACGGGGCCGAGGAGGGTGACGAGGCCGGAGTCCTTCAGCAGTTGGACCTCGGCGTACGGGGTGGCGGCCGCCTTGTCGCGGGCGGCGGCGTCGGTGGCGAGGACGGCGGCGACCTCGGCGGCGCGGGCGAGCCAGCCCTCGGCGTCCTTCGGGGCGGGGGCGGTCTTGAAGTCGGCCGGTGCGGCGGTGCTCATGGGGATCCCCTTGTCAGCTGTGGGTGTGGGTGGCGGTCAGGCGTGGGCGGCGGCGACGGGCTCCGACTCGGCCTCCTGGGCCTCCAGTTCGCGTACGAGGGGCAGCACCCGCTTGCCGAAGTACTCGACCTCCTCCAGGTAGTGCAGGAAGCCGAGGAGGAAGAGGTCGACGCCGAGCCGCTTGTAGGCGACGATCCGCTCGGCGATCTGCTCGGGCGTGCCGATCAGGCCCGTGCGGAAGCCGTCGTTGTACTGGACGAGGTCCTCGAAGCCGGAGTCCTGCCACATGCCCTTGCCGTCGGCGGTGGACGGACCGGCCTGCTGGACGGCGTCGCGGAAGCCGTGGACGGCCTCGGTGTTGGCCTTGGAGACGATCTCGCGCAGTGTGTCGCGGGCCTCGGCCTCGGTGTCGCGGGCGATGAGGAAGCCGTTGAGGCCGAACTTCGGTGCCGTACGGCCCACTTGGGCGGCGGCGGCGCGGACGTCGTTGATCTGCTCGGTGACGCCGTCGAAGTCCTTGCCGTTGCTGAAGTACCAGTCGGAGACCCGGCCGGCCATGGCGCGGGCGGCGGTGGAGTTGCCGCCCTGGAAGATCTCCGGGTGCGGGCGCTCGACGGTGTTGAGCGGCTTGGGCTTGAGGGAGAAGTCACGCAACCGGTAGAAGTCACCGGCGAGTTCGGTGTGGTCCTCGGTCCAGATCTTGCGCAGGGCGGTGATGAACTCCTCCGAGCGGCGGTAGCGCTCGTCGTGCTCCAGCCACGGCTCGCCGAGGGCGGTGAACTCTCCTTTGAACCAGCCGCTGACGACGTTGACGGCGAAGCGGCCGTTCGAGAGGTGGTCGGCGGTGGCGCCGAGCTTGGCGAGGACGCCGGGGTGCCACAGGCCCGGATGGACGGCGGCGATGACCTTGAGCCGCTGGGTGGCGAGGAGCAGGGCGAGGCTGAAGCTGGTCGACTCGTGCTGGAACTCGGCGCCGTAGCTGGCCATGTAGCGGACCTGGCTGAGGGCGTAGTCGAAGCCGTTGCTCTCGGCGAGGACGGCCAGTTCGCGGTTGTAGTCGTAGCCCCAGTCGGTGCGCTGCTCGATGGTGCTGGTGACCAGGCCGCCGCTGACGTTCGGCACCCAGTAGGCGAAGCGGACGGGGTCGGATCCGGGCGGTACGGGCATGGGAACTCCTGGCATGACTGCGCACGCGAAACGGGGCGCGTGCGTGACAGGGAAACGTGTTCGGTGACCGGGATTCAGGCGTGCGGGAACGCCGTCCCTGGGAAAGCGGAAATCACGAGCCGAAACCACGGGCCGAAATCACGACGGAATTCGGCCGGCGGTGAAATGCGCGAAGAGAGAGCGGCGTGAGTGCGAGGGTTTCCCTCGGAGGCCGAGCTCGTGCGCTCAGACCCGACAGCGACAGCAGGAGCTGGAGACACGCGCGAGGTCGACGTGGCGTCGCTGCGTGAGATCCGGTCGCTTCATGCCATCGATCAAAGCAGCGGGGAGTCCGGCCGGTCAAGAATGCCCGGACGTGATTCCACATGCTGAGAGTCGGTATTCACGAGGTTGTGACAGGATTTCCCTTGAACGCGGCGCGCGGCCGGCGGCACGCACCTGTCGTGCGTATCGAACAGCTGGAATACATCGCCGCCGTCACACGCCTGGGGTCGCTGCGGCGCGCCGCCGAGGAACTCCATCTGTCCCAGCCGGCGCTCAGCGAGACGGTGCGCAATCTGGAGCGGGAACTCGGCGTGGACCTGCTGGAGCGCAAGCGGTCCGGGGCGAAGATCAGCGACGAGGGGCGGGAGCTGCTGCCGCACATCATGAGTGTGCTGGACGCGGTCGACCGGCTGCGCGGGGCGGCCGGGGACCAGCACCGCATCAGCCGCATGGTCCGGCTCGGCACGGTCAACACGGCCACTGTCCCGCTGGTCATCCCGACGGTGCGGGAGTTCCGGGCCTCGCACCCGCTCACCCAGGTCGAGTTGGCCGGGGCGCAGCAGGCCGAGATCCAGCGCGGGCTGCTGGAGGGGGCGTTCGACCTGGGGCTGGTGAACTACCTCGGGGGCGACGACCTGCCGCCCGGCTTCGAGACCACCGAGCTGCTGCGCGGCCGGCCGGTGGTGTGTGTGCGTCCGGACAGTCCGCTGGCGGCGCTGGAGGCGGTGGACGCGGAGAGCCTCCTGGCCGAGCCGCTGGTGGTGATGCGGTCCGGCTATGTCATGCACCGCTTCCTGCACCGGCTGCTCGACGGCCGTACGCCGTCGTTCTCGTACTCCACCGACGGCGCCGAGATGGGCAAGCTGATGGTCGCCGAGGGCCTGGGGGCGACGGTGCTGCCCGACTTCAGTGTCCTCGGTGACCCTCTGGAACGGCGGGGCGCGATCACCGTACGGCCGCTCGCGGGGGACGAGACCGATGTGCTGCTGGTGCTCCAGCGCCGGCACTCCGGCTCGGTCCCCCGGGCGGTCCGCGATCTGCACGAGCTGTTCGTGCGCAACGCCCGTGCTTACGAGGCCCCTTGAGGGGGCGCCGCTACTTGTTGGTCCTGGGCAGGCCGGGCGGGTTGATCTCCGACTCGGTCACGGCCTCGCCGGACAGGCCCCAGCGCTTGAGTACCTTCGCGTACGTCCCGTTGTCGATGACGTGGTCGAGGGCGTCGGCCAGCGGCTTGACCAGGCCGCTGTCCTTCTTGGTGGTGGCCGCGATGAGGCCCTGGAGGGTGGCGCCGGCGCCGGAGTAGGTGCCGACGACCTCGGTCTTGCCGGTGGTGGCCGCGTGGTAGGCGGCGGTCGGGTTGGGGCCGAGGTAGAGGTCGATACGGCCGGACTGGAGAGCGAGGTAGGTGTCGCTGTCGTTCTGGTAGTACTTGATGTCCACCGGCTTGCGGCCGGCCTTCTCGTTCTCCTTGCTCCACTCGATCAGCAGCTTCTCCTGGTTGGTGCCGCTGCCCACGGCCACGGTCCTGCCCGCCACGTCCTTCGGCCCGGTGACCTTCAGGCCGCTGCCCTTCTTGGCCTCGAAGCCCAGGTTGTCCTCGCGGTAGGTGGCGAAGTCGTACTTCTCCTTGCGCTCCTCGGTGACGGTGATGTTGCTGAGGCCGGCGTCGTACTTGCCGCTGTCGAGGCCGACGAAGATGTTCTCCCAGGACACCGTGTTGATGTCCGGCTTGAGCCCGAGGACGTCCGCGACCAGGTAGGCGAGGTCGGGTTCGACGCCGATGACGGTCTTGTTGTCGGTGGCGTAGAAGGTCAGCGGCGCGGCGGAGCCGGAGGAGGCGACGAGTTCCAGGGTGCCTCTCCTGCGGATCGCCTCCGGCACCTCGGCGGCTATGGAGTCGACCTTGTCGGTGGTGACGCGGTCCTGGTCGGGGCTGATGTTGATCTTCGTCGTGCCGCCCGACGTGGCCGCGACCTCGGTGGTGCCGCCGTCGGTGGGGTTGGCGCAGGCGGCGAGGACGAGGGCGGATGCGAGTCCGAGCGCGGCTGCGGCGGGACGGCGGCGGGCGAGGCTGGTGGACACGGTCGTCCTCCTTGCGTGCGGAACAGGGGCTTGGGAGCAGAGGTGGTGAGGGCGGGTCAGAGGACCTTGGAGAGGAAGGCGCGGGTTCGTTCCTGGCGCGGGTGGTCCAGGACTGCCGCGGGCGGGCCCTGCTCCACGACGACTCCGCCGTCCATGAACACCACGGTGTCGGCGACCTCGCGGGCGAAGCCGATCTCGTGGGTCACGACGATCATGGTGGTGCCCGTACTGGCCAGGTCCTTGATGACGTCGAGGACTTCGCCGACGAGTTCCGGGTCGAGGGCCGAGGTGGGCTCGTCGAAGAGCAGCACCTTCGGTTCGAGGGCGAGCGCGCGGGCGATGGCCACGCGCTGCTGCTGGCCGCCGGAGAGCTGGCGCGGGTAGGCGTCGGCCTTGTCGGCGAGGCCGACCAGTTCGAGAAGCCGGCGGGCGGTGTCCTCCGCCTCCTTGCGGGGGCGGCGCAGGGCGGAGACAGGAGCCTCGACGAGGTTTTCCAGCACGGTCAGATGCGGGAAGAGGTTGAAGTTCTGGAAGACGAACCCGATGTTGGTCCGCTGCTTGAGAACGTCCTTCTCCTTCAGCTCGTGCAGCTTGTTCCCCGAGCGGCGGTAGCCGATGAGCTCGCCGTCGATGCTGACCCAGCCGCGGTTGACCTTCTCCAGGTGGTTGATGGTGCGCAGCAGCGTGGACTTCCCGGAGCCGGACGGGCCGAGGATCACGGTGACCTCGCCGGCGCGGACGCTCAGGTCGACACCGCGCAGCACCTCCAGCGGACCGAAGCTCTTGTGGACGCCGTGGACGTCGACCATGACGGCACTCATGAGTTCTCCTTCGTCACGAACCGCTGCCGGACGCGCTGGAGCGGGGTGGGCGGCGGGGTGCGGTCGGCGCCGCGCGCGTAGCGGCGCTCCACGTAGTACTGGGCGACCGAGAGGAGGGACGTGAGGACGACGTACCAGGCGGTGGCGACCAGCAGCAGCGGGATCACCCGGCCGTTGCGGCCGTAGATCACCTGTACCTGGTAGAACAGCTCGCCGATGGACATCACGTAGACCACGGAGGTGCCCTTGAGCAGGCCGATGATCTCGTTGCCGGCCGTGGGCAGGATGGCGCGCATGGCCTGCGGCAGCACGATCCGGCGGATCTGCCGCAGCCGGGGGATGCCCAGCGCCGCGGCCGCCTCCAACTGCCCGTGGTCCACGGAGAGGACGCCGCCGCGCACGATCTCGGCGGCGTAGGCGGCCTGATGCAGCGTCAGTCCGATGATGGCGGCACCGATGGTGCCGATGAGGCTGTTGCTGTCGACGGACCAGAACACCGGGCCGAAGGGGATGCCGACACCCAACTCCTTGTACAGGGCGCTGAGGTTGAACCAGAACACCAGCTGCACGATCATCGGGATCGACCGGAAGATCCAGACATAGGCCCAGGCGACGGTCGAGAGCACCGGGCTGCGCGACATGCGCATGAAGGCCAGCACGGTGCCGAGGAGGAAGCCGAGGACGGTGGCGTAGGCGGTGAGCTGGAGGGTCACCCACACTGCCTGGACGATCGTCTCGGAGAAGACGTAGTCCCGGAAGACGTTCCATTCCCAGACGGGGTTGGTGGCCAGGCCGTGGGCGAACTGGGCGACCAGCACGATCACGGCGACGCCCGCGGCCCAGCGGGCGTAGTGGCGGGTGGGGACGACCTTCAGCTCGGCGGGGTCGTCGGCAGGCTTCGTGGCCGGTTCCTGGAGGGTGTCGCCGCTCATGGACCTGGTGTCGCTGCTCATGGGTCACCTGCGCTCGGCCGGGTTGATCCGCGACGCGTCGATCGCGGAGGCGGCGGTGCCCCACTTGGCGAGGATCCGGGCGTAGGTGCCGTCCTTGATCAGCTCGTCGACGGCGGCCTGGAATGCCTTGGTGAGCGGGGAGCCCTTCTTGAAGGCGAAACCGACGTCGAGTCGGTGGAACTCGCCGAGGAAGGTGGTCCCTGACGCGGGCTGGGACGCCTGGTAGCGCAGGCCGTTGATGGTCGACATGATCACGTCGATCCGGCCCTGCTGGAGCGCGGTGAGCGTCGCCGCGTTCTCCGAGTAGACCTTCACGTCGTACGGCTTCTTGCCCGCCTCGGCGCAGACGCCCTTCTGTGCGGTGAGGGTCGCCTCGAAGGTGGTGCCGGCGCCGGCGCCGATGGTCAGCCCGCACAACTCGGTGAGGTCGGTGACCTTCGCTTTGAGGGCGGTGTTGCCCTTCTTCACCGCGAAGCCCTGGCCGTCGTTGATGTAGGTGACGAAGTCGATGGTCTTCAGGCGCTCGCTGGTGACGCCGAAGTTGCCGGTGCCGAAGTCGTACTTGCCGCTGCCGAGGGCGGGCAGGATCGTCTCGAAGGAGGCGTCCTGGCGTTCCAGTTTCACGCCGAGCACCTTGGCCACGGCGTCGGCGAGGTCGATGTCCTGGCCGACGGGTGCCTTGTCGGTGCCGTTCGGGTAGTACGCGCCGGGCGGGAACCCGATCGAACTGCCGACCCGCAGCGTGCCCGCCTTGCGTACGTCGGCGGGCAGCAGGGCGGCGACGGAGTCCACCTCGTGTACGGCGGCGACCGGGTCGTCGGTCGGCGCGGGAGATGCCTGGGCACCCACCGCCGCCGCGCCGCCGGTGTCACCGGAGCCGGAGCCGCAGGCGGTCAGCGCGAGCAGGGGCAGCAGGGCCAGGGCGGCGGCGCCGCGCAGGCGGGTTCCGAGCGTGCGGATGTTCACTGGTCGGGGGCCTTTCCCGTGCGTTCCCGGACGGCGCGGTCCCGGACCGTGAGGTGCTTCTCGAACGGCAGTGGGCCGATGGTTTCCGGGTCGGCCGCGGTGTCGAAGAGCGGTGTGTAGCCGGTGGCCAGATACAGGCCGCGGGCCTCGGGCTGGCGGGGCCCGGTGGTCAGATAGATCCGCCGGTAGCCGCGGGCGCCCGCCGCGCGCTCCAGTTCGGCGATGACGCGCCGGGCGAGGCCGCGTCTGCGGTGCGCGGAGTGGGTCCAGATCCTTTTCAGCTCGGCCGTGGTCGCGTCGTACCGGCGGAAGGCGCCGCCCGCGACGGACTCGCCGCGGTCCAGCAGCAGCAGGAGCAGACCGCCGTACGGCTCGGTGAACTCCTCGTCCGGGTAGCGGGAGATCTCCGCGTGCGCGTCCTTGCCGTAGCGCGTGGAGTACTCGTCGCCGAGTTCGCGCAGCAGGGGCTCGACCCTGGGGTCGGAGACGGGTACCTGAATGGCCGTCAACTCCGGTGCGGAGGTCATACGTTCACCGCCGCGAGGGCCTGCTCCCGGGTGCCGCGCGCCGCCCGCTCGGCGTCGCGCTTTGCGACCTCCTCACGGACGATCGGGATCACGTGCCGGCCGAAGTCGACGGCGTCGCCCAGCAGGTCGCCGTAGGCGAACAGCACCCGGTCCCAGCCGTGGTCCTCGTGCGCCCGGGCGAGCCGGAGTGTGTACTCCTTGTCGAACGCGGCGCCGGAGCGCGGCGTGGTTTCGGAGCCGTCGTTGGTGGCGGCGATGCCGAGGAACTCCACGGGCATGGGCATGACCTTTCGGGAATGCCGCGCGCGGGCAGCAACGCATGACGGAACCGCCTTGCGCGCAGGCATGGGTGACGAGCCGTCAGTCGACAGCTGACGGTTTCGGTACGGGCGTGACGACGCCGGGCGTCGGTGAGGACGGAACGCGGTGGTGCGGCAGCGCGCGAAGAGGGAGCTCGGCCCGCGACGGGGTCACCGAGGGAGGGAAGGGCCGGTCAGAGGGCCCGCTGCCGAGTCAGGCGCAACACGCCGCGGACCACACCCGACCGAAGTCGATGTGATCGCGCGTGACCAAGCGCTGCTGGGCAGTCATGCGACCAATTGAGCAGGACATCGTGCTCCCCGTCAAGCAGCTCCCGGATGCCGGAACGCCCGGACAGCCAGCTGCCGGCACGCTGTTGACACATCAACGGCATGGGCACATACGATCGACGTCGGATCGGCTCCGCGTTGTGCGGCAGCCCCTCCGGCCGCGTTGAGGGACGCGGCGAGCGTGACGACGCCGAACCCCGGCCGCACCGAGTGCCACCGGGGTCACCCACGCCCGCGTTCCCTCCCCGGAGAGCCTCCCCATGGTCACCTCGCCCGATCTCACGTCCGATCCCGCAACGAAGAGTCCCCCGCTGGTCGGCGTCGACCCGCCACGGATCGTGCCCCGCCGGCACGCCGGACGGTGGCTGACCGCCGCCGTCGCCCTGCTGTTCTTCGCGATGGTGCTCAACTCGGTGGTCCGCAACGAAGCCTTCCAATGGGACGTGGTGGGCCGGTACTTCACCACCTCCGCCGTGCTCGACGGACTGCTGCTCTCCCTGTGGCTGACCGCGGTGGTGATGGTGCTCGGCTTTCTGCTCGGCACCGTGCTCGCGGTGATGCGGCTCTCCGCCAACCCCGTGCTGCGCACGCTGAGTTGGGGCTATGTGTGGATCTTCCGGTCCACGCCGCTGCTGGTGCAGCTGCTGTTCTGGTTCAACATCGGCGCGCTGTACCCGACGCTCGGCCTCGGGATCCCGTTCGGCCCGGAGTTCGTCACCGTCAAGACGGTCAACCTGTTCGGCCCGACCCTCACCGCCGTCATCGGCCTGACCCTGCACGAGACCGCCTACGCCGCCGAGGTCGTGCGCGGCGGCATCCTCTCCGTGGACGCCGGACAGACCGAGGCCGCCCAGGCACTCGGTCTGAGCAGACGCCGCGCCCTGCGCCGGATCGTCTTCCCGCAGGCGATGCGCTCCATCGTGCCGACCGCCGGGAACATGCTGATCGGCACCCTGAAGGGCACCAGCATCGTCAGCGTGCTGGCCGTGCACGACCTGCTGTACTCGGTGCAGCTGGTCTACAACCAGACCTACCAGGTCATCCCGCTGCTGATGGTCGCCACGCTGTGGTACATCGCGGTGACGACGGTGCTCAGCGCGGGCCAGTTCTACGTCGAGCGGTACTACGCCCGCGGCGACTCCCGCACGCTGCCGCCCACTCCGCTCCAGCGGCTGCGCGGGCACCTGACCGCCGTACGCCTCCGGCTGAGCGCGGCGACGGCCGCCGACGCCCGCCCGGCGATCGGCGGTGACCGGTGAGCGGCAGCTCCGCCCCGGCCGTCCTGGCCGTCGTCGGCGCGGGACCGCGGGCCACGGGGCTGCTGGAGCGGATCGCGGCCAACGCGCCCGAACTGTGGGACGGGAAGCGGGAGTTGCGCATCCACCTGGTGGATCCGCACCCGCCGGGGCCTGGACGGGTGTGGCGGCACGAGCAGTCCGGTCTGCTGCGGATGAACAGCATGGCCGAGGACGTCACGATGTTCACCGACGAGTCGTCCACCATCGAGGGTCCGGTACGGCCGGGCCCCTCGCTCGCCGAGTGGGCCGCCCAGTTCTCCGGCACGGGCCCGCGCCACGCCCCGTACGCCGAACCGGCCGACCCGGAGGTGCTCGCCGAGCTGCGCTCGCTGGCCGGGAGCGACTTCGCCACCCGCCGCGCCCAGAGCGCCTACCTGGACTGGGTGTTCCGCAGGGCGCTGGCCGAGCTGCCGCCCACGGTCACGGTCGAATGGCACCGCACCACCGCGACCGCCGTCACCGGCCCCCCGGACGGTCCGCAGCACGTGCACCTGGCCGACCGCGCGACCCCGCTCACCGCCGACCTGGTGGTCCTCGCCCAGGGCCACATCGGCTCCACCCCCGCCACCACGCACCGCGACCACGCCGCCTTCGCCCGCCGCCACGGACGCTTCCACCTCCCGCCGGAGTTCTCCGCCGACGCCGACCTGTCCGCGCTGCGGCCCGGCGAACACGTCCTCCTGCGCGGTTTCGGGCTCGCCTTCATCGATCTGATGTCCCTGCTCACCGAGGGCCGCGGCGGCGCCTTTCGCACCGAGCCGGACGGCACCCTCACCTACCTCCCGTCCGGCCGCGAGCCCGTCCTGCACGTCGGGTCACGGCGGGGAGTGCCGTACCACTCCAAGACCCGCTACCAGCTCCGGGGCCCGCGACCGCCGTTGCCGCGGTACTTCGGCCCCGGTGCGGTCGAGGCGCTGCTCGCCGAGGAGCGTCCGCTGGATCTGCGGCGCGAGGTATGGCCGTTGATGGCCAAGGAGATCGGCTTCGGCCACTATCACGAGCTCTTCCACGCCCACCCCGAGCGCACCGCCCTCCCCTGGCCGGACTTCGTCGCGCAGTACGACCGCCTGGACTGGTACGGCGACGAGATGACCGCCCTCGTCGCCACGGCCGTACCGGACCCGGCGGACCGGCTGGACTTCGAGGCCCTGGACCGCCCCTTGGACGGCCTCGCCTTCCCCACCCCGGACGCCTTCCAGGACCATCTGCGCGACCACATCGACCGGGACGTCACGCGCCGCGAGGACCCGGAGTTCAGCGCCGACCTCGGGGCGTTCCTCGCCCTGCTCTCCCTCTACGGACAGCTGCCCCGTCTGGTGGCCGCCGGACGGCTGACCGCACGGTCCGTCGCCGAGCAGCTCGACGGCTGGTGGCAGGGCTTCTTCAGCTTCCTGGCGTCCGGGCCGCCCGGCTTCCGGCTGCGCCAGCTGCTGGCCCTGTCCCGGGCCGGGTTCGTCCGCTTCCTCGGCGCGGACATCCGGATCGGCACCGACGAAGGTACCGGCACCTTCACGGCGACCAGCCCCACCGTCCCCGGCCACACCGTCCACGCCACCGCCCTGATCGAGGCGTATCTGCCCGGCCCCTCCCTCGACCGCACCGAGGACCCCCTCCTGCGCGATCTGCACCGGGCCGGCGCCCTCACCGAGGAGATCATCAGCGACCCCACCCACACCCACCGCTCCGGTCTGCTCGCCGTCTCCCCCACGGACGGCCACGTCGTGGACCCCTCCCTGGACGGCACGCATCCCCGCCGTATCGCCCTCGGCGCGCCCACCAACAGCCGGGCCGTCGCCGCGTTCGCCCGCCCTCGCACCAATGCGCCCGCTTTCCGCCAGAACGATGCGGTCGCGCGTGCGCTTCTGTCCGCCTTGAGTTCGCAATTCTCAAAAGGCGAGATAGTCGCGTCCATCATGTGAACAACCCCTTGGGGTCGGCGCCCGCTTCTGCCACGATCCCCATCAACCAGGTAGGAAAACTAGGAATCTGTGGGGGTGGGGTCGCCATGAGCACGCGTAACCACACAGACCAGTTGCTGCCTCTGCTGACCTCGCGTCGCCACATCGACTTCGGACGTACGTCCAGCGCCATCTGTCGGCCTGTCTGAGCCACCGCGGTACCCGCCCGCACCGCACACGCACGCACACACCTGCCAGCCCAGTACTCCCTGCCGTCCCCGTCGGGACGGCGGGCGAGCGGTGTGCCGGTGCGCATCCAGAGGCCGCGAGCCTCGCACCGTACGTTCCTGATCACTCATCCCTGAGAGGACACCTCCGTGTCTGCCGCAAGACCGCTCTCCGCCCTGCGCACCCTCGCCGTCATAGCGGCGCTCCCCCTGCTGCTGACCGCCTGCGGCTACGGCGCCGAGTCCACCGACGACGGCAAGCAGGCCGAGGTCGCGGCGGACGCCAAGAAGCTCTCCGTCGACGAAGTGAAGATCGGCTACTTCCCCAACCTCACGCACGCCACCGCCCTGGTGGGCGTCCAGGAGGGCCTGCTCCAGAAGGAGCTCGGCGGGACCACGATCAAGGCGTCGACGTTCAACGCGGGTCCGTCGGAGATCGAGGCGCTGAACTCCGAGTCCATCGACATCGGCTGGATCGGCCCCTCCCCCGCCATCAACGGCTACACCAAGGCGGACGGCAAGAACCTGCGGATCATCTCCGGGTCGGCCTCGGGTGGCGTGAAGCTGGTCGTCAACCCCGAGAAGATCAAGTCCCTGAAGGACGTCAAGGGCAAGAAGATCGCCACGCCGCAGCTCGGCAACACCCAGGACGTGGCGCTGCTCAACTGGATCTCCGGGCAGGGCTGGAAGGTCGACGCGGAGAGCGGCAAGGGTGACGTCTCCGTCGTCCGTACGGACAACAAGATCACGCCGGACGCC
>NZ_LGUR01000161.1 GCF_001270495.1 Streptomyces viridochromogenes | reverse complement strand
GCCGCTGCGCGGTCGCTGCGCGAGCCAGGACACCGCGCCCGGAACCCTGGTACGGCGGAGCTGTCCGACCGAGGAGGGAACCCCGCCCAGGCCCGTTGTGGCCGGGCCCGGCCGAGCGGGTGCGGACCGGTGGAGCGGGAAAAGGGCAGGTCATAGCGCATATCCGGGTTGACCCAACCCCTAGAACATGGTTTAATTAGTGGTGTCGGAAGGGGAGGGCAACCCCCGACCGGCACCGGTAGGCCGACCGGCCGCCGACAACCTCTCTC
>NZ_LGUR01000160.1 GCF_001270495.1 Streptomyces viridochromogenes | reverse complement strand
AGAGGGCGTCGAGTTGGCCTGATTCCTTGGAGGGCTGCATGGCCTTTGACGCTTCAGGGGAGTCGCCCGAACCCGTAGGTAGGTCACCAGAGCCACCAGAGGAGCCTCGTGGGAGCAAGCTGCGGGCTCATATCGGCTGGTGGCTCGGCGCGGTGTCGGCTGCGGTCGGAATTCTGGCGTTTATTTTGACCCGCTGTGAGGGTCAGGGGCCTAGTTTTGACGCATGGAAAGCGCAGGCCGACGCAGTGTGTGAGAAAGAGGGCCCCAATGCGGGTACTCAT
>NZ_LGUR01000159.1 GCF_001270495.1 Streptomyces viridochromogenes | reverse complement strand
CCCAACGCCCCCTCAACCCCGGCGAAGTCCGCATCCACATCCACGCCGCCGGCCTCAACTTCCGCGACGTCCTCATCGCCCTCGGCATGTACCCCGAACCCGACGCCCCCCTCGGCAGCGAAGGCGCCGGCACCATCACCGAAACCGCACCCGACGTCACCGAATTCACCATCGGCGACCGCGTCATGGGCGTCTTCCCCGCCACCATCAGCCCCCACGCCATCGCCGACCACCGCACCATCACCCCCATCCCCCACCACTGGACCTACGCCCAAGCAGCCTCGGTG
>NZ_LGUR01000158.1 GCF_001270495.1 Streptomyces viridochromogenes | reverse complement strand
GTGCCTGGACGGCTTCGGCTTTGGTGATCTTGCCGCCGTTGACGGTGATGCGGACCTGGACCGCGCCGTACTGGGTCTGGACGGCCTTGCCGGTGACGGCGGCGGCCTGGGCGGCGCCCGACCCCTGCGAGCCCGACCCCTGCGAACCGGCGCTCGCCCGGGCCTTGTCCAGGGCGGACTGGAGGGACTTCTTGTATCCGGCGCTGGTGTAGGTCGCTCCGGAGACGGCGTCGATGTCGGCGGTGCCGGCGGCTATGGCGGCTTGGTTGAGTTTGGGTACGGCGTTGGC
>NZ_LGUR01000157.1 GCF_001270495.1 Streptomyces viridochromogenes | reverse complement strand
CTCGACCTCGTCGGCGATCCGGCGGAACTCGGCGAAGTCCAGCCGGCGCGGGTACGCCGACCAGCCCGCGATGATCACCTTCGGGCGGTGCTCCTTGGCCAGCCGCTCCAGCTCCGCCATGTCGACCAGACCGGAATCGGTGTCCACGTGGTAGGGCACGACATTGAACTGCTTGCCCGAGAAGTTGATCTTCATGCCGTGGGTGAGGTGGCCGCCGTGGGCCAGGTCCAGGCCGAGGATGGTGTCGCCGGGCTGGGCCAGCGCGAACAGGGCGGCCTGGTTGGCGGAGGC
>NZ_LGUR01000156.1 GCF_001270495.1 Streptomyces viridochromogenes | reverse complement strand
GCCTCCGCCAACCAGGCCGCCCTGTTCGCGCTGGCCCAGCCCGGCGACACCATCCTCGGCCTGGACCTGGCCCACGGCGGCCACCTCACCCACGGCATGCGGCTGAACTTCTCCGGCAAGCAGTTCAAGGTGGTCCCCTACCACGTGGACTCCGCCACCGGCCTGGTCGACATGGCCGAGGTCGAGAAGCTCGCCAAGGAGCACCGCCCGAAGGTGATCATCGCGGGCTGGTCGGCGTACCCGCGCCGGCTGGACTTCGCCGAGTTCCGCCGGATCGCCGACGAGGTCGAG
>NZ_LGUR01000155.1 GCF_001270495.1 Streptomyces viridochromogenes | reverse complement strand
GGCGTCTTCCCCGCCACCATCAGCCCCCACGCCATCGCCGACCACCGCACCATCACCCCCATCCCCCACCACTGGACCTACGCCCAAGCAGCCTCGGTGTCATGGGTGTTCCTCGCGGCGTACTACTCCCTCCATCACCTGGCGGGGTTGAAGAAGGGTGAGTCGGTGCTCGTCCATGCCGCCGCGGGCGGAGTGGGTATCGCCGCGACGCAGATCGCCCGGCACCTCGGCGCCGAGGTCTACGCCACCGCCAGCCCCGGCAAATGGGACCTCCTGCGCGCCGCCGGCATCCCC
>NZ_LGUR01000154.1 GCF_001270495.1 Streptomyces viridochromogenes | reverse complement strand
GGCGTCTTCCCCGCCACCATCAGCCCCCACGCCATCGCCGACCACCGCACCATCACCCCCATCCCCCACCACTGGACCTACGCCCAAGCAGCCTCGGTGCCGACGATCTATCTGACCGCCTATTACGCGCTGCGTGATCTCGCGCAGTTGAAGAAGGGCGAGTCGGTGCTCGTCCATGCCGCCGCGGGCGGGGTCGGTATCGCCGCGACGCAGATCGCCCGGCACCTCGGCGCCGAGGTCTACGCCACCGCCAGCCCCGGCAAATGGGACCTCCTGCGCGCCGCCGGCATCCCC
>NZ_LGUR01000153.1 GCF_001270495.1 Streptomyces viridochromogenes | reverse complement strand
CACCGCCGCCGACATCGCGCCGCCGGCCGGTGTCGAGGTGCACAACCCCGACCTCGTCCTCGCCACGCTCAACGGCAAGGGCAAGCTGGAGATGGAGCTGACCGTCGAGCGCGGTCGCGGTTACGTCTCCGCCGTGCAGAACAAGCAGGTGGGCCAGGAGATCGGTCGTATCCCGGTCGACTCCATCTACTCGCCGGTTCTGAAGGTCACGTACAAGGTCGAGGCCACGCGTGTCGAGCAGCGCACCGACTTCGACAAGCTGATCGTCGACGTCGAGACCAAGCAGGCCATGCGTCCG
>NZ_LGUR01000152.1 GCF_001270495.1 Streptomyces viridochromogenes | reverse complement strand
CACCGCCGCCGACATCGCGCCGCCGGCCGGTGTCGAGGTGCACAACCCCGACCTCGTCCTCGCCACGCTCAACGGCAAGGGCAAGCTGGAGATGGAGCTCACGGTCGAGCGTGGCCGCGGTTATGTCTCCGCCGTGCAGAACAAGCAGGTCGGCCAGGAGATCGGTCGTGTCCCGGTCGACTCGATCTACTCGCCGGTCCTGAAGGTCACGTACAAGGTCGAGGCCACGCGTGTCGAGCAGCGCACCGACTTCGACAAGCTGATCGTCGACGTCGAGACCAAGCAGGCCATGCGTCCG
>NZ_LGUR01000151.1 GCF_001270495.1 Streptomyces viridochromogenes | reverse complement strand
CCCACCCACCGCCGCAGACACGACCGCGCACCCACCCCCCAGCCCCCGCTCAACCGCCGGAGGCACCCGGCTGCTCCCGCTCCGACCCGCACAACTCCTCATTCAGCTCCTTCACCAACTGCACCAGATCAGTAGGCCGATCCGGCCCCCACCAGTCCCCCAACAACTCCCCCAACGACGCCTCCCGCACCCGAGCCAACCGCTCCGCAACCTCCCGCCCCCCATCGGTCAGCACCAGATCGAGCCCCTCCCGCACAGCCAACCGCCGCACCTCGACCTGCCGAGCCGCATCGAGAATCACCGGCAACGGCACGGAACTCCGCTCGGCGAGCACCGCCGGCTCCACCCAGCCGTACTTCTTGATCCGCAGAAGCAGCCAACTGGCCGCGGGCAACAGGTCGTACCCGGCCCGCTCGGTGATCTCCCGGTACACCTCCCGCCGCCCCTCCCGCGTCCCGAGCACCGACAACGCCCGGCACACCTCGTCGTACGACGACCGCTCGACGGGATTGCTGGCCAGCGTCTCGGTGACATCAGGCGCGGTCACAGAGCCCCGCAGCTTGTCCTCCCGCAGGAACCAGGCCAGCACGAAGCCCACCAGGGCGACCGGCGCGGCGTACAGGAACACATCCGTGATCGAGGACGCGTACGCGTCCAGCGCGGCCGGCCGCAACTCCCCCGGCAGCCGCGCGATGTCCCGCGGATCGGCCTCCAGCCCGGCCAACGAGACACCGGCCGGAAGCCGAACCCCACGGAACGCCTCCACCAGCTTGTCGTCGAGCCGGTTGGCGAAGATCGTGCCGAAGATGGCGACGCCGAACGAGGCCCCGATGGACCGGAAGAACGTGGCCCCGGAGGTGGCGACGCCGAGGTCCTCGTACGAGACGGCGTTCTGCACGATCAGCACCAGCACCTGCATGACCAGGCCGAGCCCCAGCCCGAACACGAAGAAGTAGACGCTCATCGCCCAGGTGGAGCTGTCCGCCTCCAGCTGATGGAGCAACAGCAACCCCAGCGTGGTGACCCCGGTCCCCGCGACCGGGAACACCTTCCAGCGCCCGGTACGGCTGACGATCTGCCCGGACCCGGTCGACGCCAGCAGCATGCCTGCGACCATCGGCAGCATGTGCACACCGGACATGGTCGGACTGACACCCTGCACGACTTGGAGAAACGTCGGCAGATAGGTCATCGCGCCGAACATGGCGAACCCGACGATGAAGCTGATGACAGCGGACAGCGAGAAGGTCCGCACCCGGAACAGCTTCAGCGGCAGCACAGGCTCCGCAGCCCGCCGCTCCACACCGACGAACGCCCCGGCAAGCACCACGCCCAGCACCGCGAGCCCGACGATCTGCGCCGACCCCCACCCCCACGTGGTCCCCCCGAGGGAGGCGACCAGCACCAGACAGGTGGCGACGGATGCGATGAGGAACGTACCCAGGTAGTCGATGACATGCCGCGTCGACTTCCGCGGAATACGCAGCGCACCCGCGATGACGACCAGGGCGACAACCCCGATGGGCAGATTGACGTAGAACACCCACCGCCAGCTCAGATGCTCCGTGAACACCCCGCCGAGCAACGGCCCGAGCACGCTCGTCGCGCCGAACACTCCACCGAACAGCCCCTGATAGCGCCCCCGTTCCCGCGGCGAGACGATATCCCCCACGATCGCCATGGACAGCACCATGAGCCCGCCACCGCCGAGCCCCTGAACGGCACGGAAGGCGATGAGCTGAGCCATGTTCTGCGACATGCCGCACAGCGCGGAGCCGACGAGAAAGATCACGATCGCGATCTGGAAGAGCCGCTTGCGCCCGTACTGGTCACCGAGCTTGCCCCACAACGGAGTAGCCGCGGTGGACGCCAGCAGATACGCGGTCACGACCCAGGACAGGTGCTCCAGGCCGCCGAGGTCGCTGACGATGGTCGGCAGAGCGGTCGACACGATGGTCTGGTCGAGCGCGGCGAGCAGCATGCCGAGAAGCAGCGCGCCGATGGAGACGAGGACGTTGCCGGGCACGTTCTCGTGCGCCTCGGCTCCCCGCCTCGGGGGCTGCGCGTCACGCACATGTCCCGTCCTACCCTGCGCGTCCCCGGCCATGAAGACCTCCCGAGGGTCTCGTTACATCCCCCATCGTGATCGCTATGACCGGTTATGGCCTGTCGAGCCCCTTTGGAAGCCGCCCTTCCGGGGGTTACGGAGACGACGTGAGGGACGTCTGCATAACCTGGGGAGTCCGCGAGGGGGAGGGACGAAGGCGTGACAGAGCGGACGGCCGCGAAGGGTCCGGAAGGCCAAGGGGGCCAGAACGGCCAAGGAGGCCAAGAAGGCCCGATAGGCCGGAACGGGAACGGCCACCTCTGCCCGGAGTGCGGCACGCCGAGAGGGGCCGACAACACCCCGTCATGCGGCTGCGGCCGACGCGCGTCCGAGGCCCTGCGAGACGCCCGCACGGCGGAGGCGGCCGCGGCGGAGGACTTCGACCCCCTGCGCATACGGCCATACGTGGAACTGGAGGCCGACGGCGACAGCGCCGACGCCGGTACCGGCCCTGTCGCCGGTCCCCGCAGCGACGAAACGATGCCGCTACGGCCGATTCCGCCCTCCACACCGAGCGCCCGGGACCTGAGCCTGTTCCTGCCGGACACAGCCGAGGACGACGCCGGAGACACGCCTCCCGACCGGACGACCCGTCACCGCCGCACCCGTACGGTCCTGCTCGGCACCGGCGGCGCACTCGTGGCCGTGATCGCGGCGGCGGGCCTGGCGAGCGGCCTGTTCACGTACGAGGCACCGTCCCGGGACACGGCACTGCCGGACGACGTACGGGCGAGCGTCCCGGCCCCGTCGACCAGCGAGGCGTCGGAGCCTCCCGCTCCCGCGGTGACGGCGACACGGTCAGCACCGGTCCCGGCGTCCCCGCCCCCCGCGGAGAGCGCGTCCCCCTCCCCGTCCCCGTCCCGATCCAGCACGTCGCCGACCCCGTCCCCCTCGACGGAACCGACGACCGCCGCCCCCTCGACCGCGGAGGCCGCCGGCTCCCAGGAGGTCTCCGCCGCGGCCCGGGATCCCGAGCCCCCCACCCTCCGACGCGGCGACAAGGGCCCCGAGGTCACCGAACTCGAACTACGCCTGACCCAGCTCGGCCTCTACACGAGGGAGGCCAGGGGCAGCTACAACGAGGGCGTCGAGGACGCGGTGAGCAGGTACCAGTGGGCGCGGGGGGTGCAGCCGGAGGAGTACGGCGTGTACGACTTGTCGACACGGGAACGGCTGGAGTCGGAGACGACGGAGCCGTAACGCCCTTTCACCCAAGAGCCCGGAAGGCGCCGATTCGCGGCTCACGCCCCAAAGGGCCGCGGGGAACCGCGCGACCAGCCACATACGGCCCGCAGTCACCGCCGAACCAGCACCCCGGCCTCTTATCGAAAGGCGCCGGTTCACGGACAACGACGGGTTGCTCACGCCCCAAAGGGCCGCGGGGAACCGCGCGACCAGCCACATACGACCCGCAGCCGCCCACGAACCAGCACCCCCAGCCCCTTAGGCGACAACCACCCGAATCCCGCCACCCGCCACACCCTCGACCCGCACCTGCCGCAAGTCCGCCACCGCCACATCCGGCCCATGAAAACCGGCCCGCGCCCCGACCCCCACAACCCGCATCCCCGCGGAGCGCCCCGCCTGGATCCCGGCCGCCGAGTCCTCGAAGACCACACAGTCCTCCGGCGCGACCCCCAGCTCGGCCGCCCCCTTCAGAAACCCCTCCGGGTCCGGCTTGCTCGCGCCCACCGACTCCGCGGTCACCCGCACATCCGGCAGCCCCAGCCCGGCGGCAGCCATCCGCGCCGTGGACAGCGCAACGTCGGCCGACGTCACCAGCGCATGCGGCAGCCCGTCCAGCGAGGCCAGAAACTCCGGCGCCCCCGGAATCGGTACGACGCCCGCCACATCCGCCGTCTCCTCGGCGAGCATGCGCGCGTTGTCCGCGTGGTTCTGCTCCATCGGCCGGTCGGGCAGCAGCAGGGCCATCGAGGCGTACCCCTGCCGCCCGTGCACGACCTTCATCACCTCGTCCCCGTCCAGCCCGTGCCGCTCGGCCCAGCGACGCCAGATCCGTTCCACGACGGCGTCCGAGTTGACGAGGGTGCCGTCCATGTCGAGCAGCAGGGCACGGGCGGTGAGGACAGCGGGCGTGGCCGGCATCGGCAGCTCCAGGGCGAGGGGCGCGGGGGTACAGGGGTGGCCCCCGGGAGGGACAAGGTGGTCCCGCCCGCCGGTCAGGGAAAACGGGCGGGAGCCACTTTGTTCCCCCACGGTACAAAACCGATCCCGATCGCGCCACCGCCTCCGGAAACCGTTCACCGAGAGTTCAGCTCGCACCGATCTCACACAACAGGCTCACGCACCCGGCTCACGCATCCGGCTCACGCATCCGGCTCACGTCACCCGGCGACCGCCTCCCAAAGGCTCCACACACCCAGCCCGAGCATCAGCAACGCCGCCACCTTGGTGATCAGCCGCAACGGCACCCGCCGCATCAGCGCCTTCCCACCGACGATCCCGAGCCCCGCCACCGCCCACAGCGCCAGCACCGCACCGAGCCCGACCGACAGCGGATCGTCGTAGCGCGCCGCGAGATTCGCCGTCATGATCTGCGTCAGATCCCCGAACTCGGCGACCAGGATGAGCATGAAGCCGGCCCCGGACACCTTCCAGAAGGACTGGTTCTCCGGCTTGCGGATCTCCTCCTCGTCCTCGTCCTTCTTCATGAGCAGCACCGCCGCGCCACCCAGGAAGAGCACGCCCGTCACCGCGTGCACGATCTGCTGCGGCAACAGCGTCAGTACGCTGCCGGCCGCCACGGCGAGCGCGACATGCACCGCGAACGCGGCGGCGACGCCGGCGAAGACGTAGGAGGCGCGATAGCGCGTGCCGAGGACGAGCCCGGCGAGCGCGGTCTTGTCGGGCAGTTCGGCGAGGAAGACGACGCCGAAGACGACGGCCGTCACGGTGAAGCTGATCAAGGTTCCTCAATCGGTCGGGGCTGCCCCACCGAGAGCGATGCTGCACTGCGACTGCGCTGCGACACCTCGGCACGGCAGCACACGTAGGCACCCGCACCAGGCGGCACGGGCGTGCACTGCTTGCCGAAGGTCTCGCTGGCCGACCCCGTGAACGAGGTCCGCCTCCGGGCGCCGGCTCAGACGAGCTGAGCAGTATGTCGACGGTCCGGCGAAGAGCTACTCCCCTTCTGCACGACCCATCGTACGGGACTCCCCCGACCGACTCACAGGAAGAAAGTCACGCCCTCAACCTTGTCGTGTCATGAGCGCGTCATTAGCTTCTTACCCGACGCACACCTCCCCGCAACACGGCGCCGCGAACATTCCTTCGCTCGCACGCCAACACCCCCACCTCCCAAGGGAGTTCGCATGTCGAAGTTCTACGCGCGTCGACGGGTCAGCATACTCGCGGCCCTCAGCGGCCTCATAGCCTCCGTCGCGCTCTTCAACGCCCCGACCGCCTCCGCGGCGCTCCCCACCCCCGTCAGCGCCGCCACCGCCCGCACCTACCTCGCCTCGCTCACCGTGGCCACCGAGGACCGCACCGGCTACGACCGGGACCTCTTCCCGCACTGGATCACCCAGTCCGGCGCCTGCAACACCCGCGAGGTCGTCCTCAAGCGCGACGGCACGAACGTCGTCCAGGACTCCGCCTGCGCCGCCACCAGCGGCAGCTGGTACTCCGTCTACGACGGCGCCACCTGGACCGCCGCCTCCGACCTCGACATCGACCACCTC
Source organism: Streptomyces viridochromogenes (assembly GCF_001270495.1). Taxonomy (GTDB): domain Bacteria; phylum Actinomycetota; class Actinomycetes; order Streptomycetales; family Streptomycetaceae; genus Streptomyces; species Streptomyces viridochromogenes_A. Next base: position 136,407 of record NZ_LGUR01000151.1, on the reverse strand, counting down.
GTCCCGCTGGCCGAGGCATGGGACTCCGGCGCCGACAGCTGGACCACCTCCCGGCGCCAGTCGTTCGCCAACGACCTGACCCGCCCGCAGCTGATCGCCGTAACCGACAACGTCAACCAGGCCAAGGGCGACCAGGACCCGGCCACCTGGATGCCGTCACGCACGGCCTACCGCTGCACCTACGTCCGCGCCTGGGTCCAGGTGAAGTACTACTACGACCTCTCGGTCGACTCGGCGGAGAAGTCCGCCCTCACGAACTACCTCGCGAGCTGCTGACGGGGCACTCACGCGGTACTCACGAGGCGCTGACGGAGTTCGGCAAACCGTGACCTGCGGAACCTCCCCGCTCACCTCCGTCGTTCCGTACCGTACGGGGCGACGGAGGAGGGCGATCACGTGGCGGAACTGCGCCTGGGACCACTGCTGAGGTACGCCGACGGCTCGTCCGCGACCGTCTGGGTCGAGGCGAGCCGTCCGTGCACCGCCGAGGTGCGCGGCGCGGCCGGCGCCCAGGGCACGTCCCGGACGTTCCAGATCGCGGGCCATCACTACGCCCTGGTCCCGGTGAGCGGCCTGACCCCGGGGTCCTCGGAGGCGTACGAGGTCCTCCTCGACGGCACGCGCGTGTGGCCGCTGCCCGACACCCCGTTCCCGCCCTCCGTCATCCGCACCCCCGCCGAGGGCGACCCCGCGGGCGCCCCCGTCCGCCTCGCCTTCGGCTCCTGCCGCTGGGCCGCGCCGCCCGCCGGTGAGAAGGACCCGGTCGGCCCGGACGCCCTGGACACGCTGGCCGCCCGGATAGCGGCCGACCCGGAGGGCGAACGGCCCGACGTGCTGGTCCTGCTGGGCGACCAGGTGTACGCCGACGAGACCTCCAAGGCGACCAGGCGCTGGCTGGCCGCCCGCCGCGATCTGAGCGAGCCGCCGGGCGACGAGGTGGCTGACTACGAGGAGTACACCCGCCTCTACTACGAGTCCTGGCTCGACCCCGAGGTGCGCTGGCTGCTCTCCACCGTGCCGAGCTGCATGATCTTCGACGACCACGACGTCATCGACGACTGGAACACCTCCGCCGCCTGGCTCGCCGACATGCGGGCCACCCCGTGGTGGCGCGAGCGGCTGCTGAGCGGACTGATGTCGTACTGGGTGCACCAGCACCTCGGCAACCTGCCGCCGCACGAGCTGGCCGCCGACCCGCTCTACGCCGCCGTACGCGAACTCCCCGACGGCACCGACCTGTTGCGCTCCTTCGTCTGCGAGGCGGACGCCGACCCGCCCACCCGTCACCCGACCACCGCCCCTCAACTACGGCGCTGCGCGCCGGACCCTTCTGGATTCCGCTGGAGCTACCGGCGCGACTTCGGCCGCGTACGGCTGCTGATGGTGGACACACGGGCGGCGCGCGTGCTCGACGAGGGCGCGCGCTCGATGCTCCACCCGGGCGAGGCGCGCTGGCTGCGCGAGCAGGCGCTGGACGCGCGCGGCTCGTACGACCACCTCCTCATCGGTACGTCCCTGCCGTGGCTGCTGCCGCACCTGGTGCACGACGCCGAGGCGTGGAACGCGGCCCTGTGCCGGGGCGAGCGCGGGGAGCGCTGGGCGCGGTTCGGCGAGGATCTGCGGCGGCGGGCCGATCTGGAGCACTGGGCGGCGTTCCCGGAGTCCTTCGACGCGCTGGCGGAGTTGATCGCCGAGGTCGGGTCGGGGGCTCAGGCGCCGGCGACGGTGTGCGTGCTGTCGGGGGACGTGCATCACGCGTATGTGGCCGAGCCGACCTGGCCGGCCGGCGAGGGTCCCGACGCCCGTGTCTTCCAGCTGACCTGCTCCCCGGTCCACAACGCCATCCACCTGGCGATCCGCCTCGGCTTCCGCTTCGGCTGGAGTGCGGTGGCGCGCCGGCTGGGCCGCAGGTTCGCCGGGCACGGGGGCTGTCCCGTGCCGCCGATCGACTGGCGCCGGACGGGCGGGCCGTGGTTCGGCAACCAGCTGATGACGCTGACGCTGCGGGGGCGGTCGGCGCGGCTGCGGCTGGAGCAGGCGCAGGAGGTTCGTGGGGGTGGGGCGCGGTTGAGGACGGTGGCGGAGTCGGAACTCTCGCCGTGAGTGGCGGTTCGCCTGTGAGCTCGGGGCGTTCGGCGCGATGGCGGCCGCGGGTGAGTGGGGGCTGGTCGCGCAGTTCCCCGCGCCCCTGAAGGCACGTGCAGTGAACGTCCCTCAGGGGCGCGGGCCTGTGTTCAATTGCGGCTACCGCCGCGTGGGCGCGAGCAACCCACCACGACCCGCAGCCGCCATCGCACCGAACGCCCCCCGAACCCACCGCGGCGTGTGGGATGCACGTGATGCATCCCACACTCACCTGCCCCAGTGCCCGGTTCGCCCTGCTCCCGGCGGCATGATGAGCCGGACCGTCCGCTTCCGCCCGGCGGTTCGCTCCAAACGCGCCCCACACGCCCGGGAGTCACCCCCTTGACCGCACCGACCTCCGCACCGACCCCGGAGCCCCCCACGGTCTCCCTCGCCCTGGTCGGCGCCGGCCCCCGCGGCACCAGCGTCCTGGAACGCCTCTGTGCCTCCGCTCCCGAACTCCTCCCACCCGGGACGCGCCTCACGGTCCACGTCATCGACCCGGCCCCGCCCGGTCCCGGGCGCGTGTGGCGGACCGCGCAGTCACCCGAGCTGCTGATGAACACGGTGGCCTCGCAGGTCACGCTGTTCACCGACGACAGCGTGGACTGCTCGGGCCCGATCCGGCCCGGCCCCAGCCTGTACGACTGGGCAGCCGGTGAGCTGGGCCCGGACGAATACCCGACCCGTGCCCACTACGGCCGGTACCTGGAGTGGGTGTTCGCGCAGGTCGTGAGTGCGGCGCCGCCCGCCGTGCGCGTCGAGACGTACGCGGCCCGCGCGGTACGGCTCGACGACGCGTCCGACGGCAGCCAGGTCCTCACCCTCGACGACGGCCGTGTCCTGCCCGGCCTGACGGCCGTGGTGTTGGCACAGGGACATCTGCCGACGGCCGGCGACGCGACACAGCGCCGCCTCGCGTCGTACGCCGAGCGCCACGGTCTGCGCTATGTGGCGCCCGCGAACCCGGCAGACGTCGACCTGTCCTCCCTGTCCCCCGGCGAACCGGTGCTGTTGCGCGGCCTGGGCCTCAACTTCTTCGATCACACGGCCCTGTTGACGACGGGCCGCGGCGGCCGTTTCGTCCGGACCGAGGGCGGCCGGGGCCTGCGGTACCTCCCCTCCGGCAACGAGCCCCGCCTGTACGCCGGTTCGCGACGCGGCATCCCGTACCAGGCGCGCGGCGACAACGCGAAGGGGCCGTACGGCCGCCATCTCCCGCTCGTCCTGACGCCCGAGGTCATCGCCGGTTTCCGCAAGCGCGCGGACTCGGGCGAGGCGCCGGACTTCCTGGCGGAGATATGGCCGCTGGTGGCGAAGGAGGTGGAGACGGTGTACTACGCGGCGCTGATACCGCTCATGCCGCTCACGCCACCGATGTCGCCGGTGCCGCCCGCACCGGGGACTCGGCGGCCGGAGTTCCCGGACCTCCCGGAGTTCGTCGAACGCTTCCTCGCGGTCCCCCACCGTGACCCCCGGGAGGCGGACCTGCTGGCGGAGTTCGGCGTACCGGAGCGTGAGCGCTGGAGCTGGGACCGGATCTCCCGGCCGTACAAGGGACGCGAGTTCGCGGATCCCGGGCAGTGGCGCGACTGGCTGCTGGCGTATCTGCGCGAGGACGCCGCGCAGGCCGCCCGGGGCAATCTGCACGGCCCACTGAAGGCCGCCCTCGACGTGCTGCGCGACCTGCGCAACGAACTCCGCCTGATCGTCGACCACGGCGGCCTCACCGGCACCTCACGCCGGGACCACCTGGACCGCTGGTACACCCCGCTCAACGCCTTCCTGTCCATCGGCCCGCCCCGGCGCCGCGTGGAGGAGCTGGTGGCACTGGTGGAGGCGGGCGTGGTGGATGTGCTCGGACCCCGGCTGGAGGTGCGGGAGGAGGAAGGGGCGTGGGTGGCGCACTCGCCGGAGGTGCCGGGCTCGGCGGTGCGGGCGACCGCTCTCGTCGAGGCGCGCCTGCCGGAACCCGACCTGCGCCGGAGCGCCGACCACCTGCTGGCCCGGCTGCTGAAGACCGGGCAGTGCCGTCCGCACGTCGTCGACGGTCATGAAACGGGAGGGGTGGACGTAACACAGCGGCCGTACCGCCTGATCGACCGTCAGGGGCAGGCGCACGCAAGGCGGTTCGCGTTCGGGGTGCCTACGGAGGGTGTGCACTGGGTGACAGCGGCCGGGGCTCGACCGGGTGTGGATTCGGTCACTCTTTCGGATGCGGATGCGGTGGCGAGAGCGGCGCTACGTGCGGTCATTACCGGGGCGCGTGGGGATTCCGAGGCTGAAGTGTGGCCGAATGTTGAACTTGCAAGGGTTGATTAGGGCTACCTAACGTGTGGACTACCGCTCAGTATCCATCCCCACGCCGTTCCTTTCCCTACAGGGACCGGTACCTCAGACCGAGGGAGTCCCCACATGACCGGACGCCTTAACAGCGCCCAGCCGTACGCCATCGGCCTGTTCCGCATCGTCGTCGGCCTGCTCTTCGCGTGCCACGGCGTCAGCTCGCTCTTCGGCGCCTTCGGAGGCCAGACCGCCGCGGCCGGCAGCTGGCCCGGCTGGTACGCCGCCGTGATCGAACTCGTCGGCGGCAGCCTGGTCCTGCTCGGCCTCGGCACCCGCGCCGCGGCATTCGTCTCCTCCGGCGCCATGGCGTACGCGTACTTCAAGGTCCACCAGCCGCAGGCGCTGTGGCCCATCGAGAACAGCGGTGAAGGTGCCGCCATGTACTGCTGGGCCATGTTCCTGCTGATCTTCACGGGCTCCGGCGCGTTCGGCCTGGACCGGCTGTTCGCCAAGCGCTCCGAGGCGCAGGGCCGGACGGCGGCCGACCAGACGCCGGTGGCCGCCTGACGGCCGCACCGCCCCTGAACGACGGCGCCTGTACCCGCGGGGCTCACGCGGGTACGGGCGCCGTTTCTCCTCTACGACCGGACTGCGGCCGGGTACGCCCGGGCTGCGGCCGGGGTGAAGATGCTGTGCCGATCACACGAGCCCCCGACGAATCTCCTGTCACACCCCAGGCGTACGCTGTATGGCTGTCACAGGCCGCATCTGCCGCTCCCCCGCGACGTCGCGGCACGGCACAGTCCGGCCACGGGGGTAAACGGGGAGTTGCGGTGCTCGACGGTCTCGAGGACATGGGTTCGCTTACGGCGGCCCCATGGATCTATGTGGTGGTGGGGCTGTCGGTCCTGCTCGACGTGTTCGTCCCCGTACTGCCCAGCGGCGTCCTGGTGATCACGGCCGCGACGGCGGCGGCCGCGGGCTCGGGTGCCGCGACCGGACAGGTCCCCGGTGAGGTCCCGGACATCCTGGCCCTGACGCTCTGCGCCGCGACGGCCTCCGTCCTGGGCGACCTGGTCGCCTACCGCCTCGCCTGGCGCGGCGGCGAACGACTGGACCGCGCGATCGCCCGCTCCCGCCGCCTCACATCAGCGCAGGAACGTCTCGGCACGGCCCTCGCCCGAGGCGGCGGCGCCCTGGTGGTCCTGGCCCGCTTCGCCCCCGCAGGCCGCTCGGTGGTCTCCCTGAGCGCCGGCGCCACCCACCGCAGCGCCCGCGACTTCCTCCCCTGGTCCGCCCTGGCCGGCCTGACCTGGGCCACGTTCAGCGTGGCCCTCGGCTACTTCGGCGCCCAGTGGCTGGGCGCGACGTGGATCGCGACGGCGGTCTCGGTGGGGGCACTGTTCGCGGCGGGCGCGGCGGCGACGTATCTGATGCGCCGGAAGCCGGCGTAGGCGCTCCGCTTCACTTGCCGGGGAGTGGGCGTGGGCGCCTGCTTCGGTGGCGGGTGGCGGACGCTCCGGCCCTGGATGTGGCCGTCGCAGGGCAGGCCCGTGATCATCGCGGCATGCCGGGTGCCCCAGCCCGCGCAGACGCGCCGCGCGACCCCGTACGGCGGCGCGACCCCGTACGGCGGCGCACCCGTCGGCCTACGGCCCGGCCCCACCGGCCCGACCCTGTATCCGTCCCGTGCGCTACCCGGCCTCGCGGGCCACCGCGGCCCCTCGCACCTCCAGGCCGTCGAGCAGGTCGGCCGTGGCCTCCGCGATCATGTCGACGGCGCGGTCGAAGACCTCCCGGTTGTGGGCGGCCGGGGCCCGGAAGCCGGAGACCTTGCGCACGTACTGGAGGGCGGCGGCCCGGATCTCTTCCTCGGTCGCCTCTTCGGGCAACGCGGGCGGACGAAGTGTCTTGATGCTGCGGCACATGTCCAACAGTCTCCCTCGGGGAGGGGCCTGTCTGCCATGATCACCTCAGAGGCGGCCACCGTCGAGGGGCCGACCGACGAGAGGAATCGCATGAACACGCAACGCGCGACGGCGAACGACCGACTCACCGTGGCGGTACTGGGCCCGGGCGGCATAGGCGGTCTGCTCGCCGCGCTCCTGTCCAGGGCCGGTCACCGCGTGATCTGCCTGGCCGGCGACGAGACGGCCGGGGCCCTGCGCACGACCGGGATCCAGGTCCGCAGCGCCCGCTTCGGGGACTTCACGGCCGAGGTCGAGGCGGACACCGAGCTGCGTGAACCGGTCGACGCCTGTCTGATCGCGGTCAAGGCCACCACCCTCGACGCGGCCCTGACCCGCGTCCCGCCCACCGCGCTCGGCGACGCCCTGGTCGTCCCCTTCCTGAACGGCGTGGAACACCCGGAGACCCTGCGCGCCCGCTACCGCCCGGACCGAGTCGCCCCCGCCGTCATCCGCGTCGAGTCGACCCGCGTCGCCCCGGGGCGGATCGAGCACACCAGCCCCTTCGCCGAGATCGACCTCACCGGCGACGGGGTCCCCCGCGACCGGCTCGACGCCCTGGCGCAAGCCCTCGACACGGCCGGCCCCACCACCCGCGTCCTCACCGACGAGACGGCGGCCCTCTGGGCGAAGATGTCCTTCCTGGCCCCCTTCGCCCTGCTGACCACCCGCCACGCCCTCCCGCTCGGCGACGTACGCACGCGCCACCGCGAGGAGTTGACGTCCCTCGTCGAGGAGACGGCGGCCGTCAGCCGCGCCTGCGGCGGCCCCGCCGACCCGGCCCAGGCCCTCGCCCGCTACGACGCCTTCCCGCCGGGTACGAAGTCGTCGATGCAGCGCGACGCGGAGGCGGGCCGCCCCCTCGAACTGGACGCCATCGGCGGCGCGTTGCTGCGCGCGGCGGAGCGCCACGGGGTCCCGGTGCCGGTAACGGCCGGCCTGGTAGGGGAGTTGAGGGAAGCCGGCCACTGACCGGCCGCCCTCGAGTCCGGGCGACCCGGGCCCATCGATCATCCGCCCACACACTCGTACGTATGAACCACCCGAAGACACTCGCAACCCAAAATCGAACAGGCGTAGCATTGGGTCGTGGCTACGCCCTATGACTTTCCGAGTGACCTCCTCGCCGGTCAGGAGGAGCTGCATCAGGTCCGGGCCGAGCTGTCGGCCCTGTTGAAGCGGCTCCCCTGGTCGGTCGTACCCCTGGACGCCTTCAGCGACGACAACGGCTGGCGCAAGGTCGAGCGCCCCGCCTCCCCCGGCTGGACGGAGGACGAACAGGCCGAGGTGGAGAAGCTCCGGCAGCGCGAGCACGAGCTCGCGGTCTTCATCAGCGGCCACCGCTTCTGGTCGGAACTCGCCGGGGCGGAGCGGGTGGACGCCCGCACCAGGCTGAAGCACGCCCACGAGGCGGCGCCGACGCCCCGGGAGAGCTGAAAACGCAGAGGACCCCGACCGCGAACGGCGGGGTCCTCTGCTGCTGTGGGCGCGGACGGTTTCGAACCGCCGACATCCTGCTTGTAAGGCAGGCGCTCTACCCCTGAGCTACGCACCCGTGAATGAGTCGACAGCCTACCTTGCCAGGGGCCATGCCCCGCAAACCCGTATCGCGGACGGTCCGGGATGTCCGGGGAACTCCTGGGGTTAACCCCACCACGGATCCGGGAGCGGCCCGGATCCCGTGGCGGGCGCGTGGTCCGTAGGGTCGAAGCACCATCGCAGTCCTGGGGCGTCAAGGCCGGTCTCAGGGAGCCTCAGGGAAGTCTCAGGGGGAGATCGTCATGACCCGTACCGTTCCCGTCCGCGCCACCGCCGTTGCCGGGGCCGTCGTGGTGCTCGTCGCGGGTCTCGCCGCCTGCGGGGCCTCCGCCGGGGACGACAAGGATCCCGAGCACCGGACCTTCGCTCTGGAGGGGCGGACCCTGACCGTCGACTCCGACGACTCGGCGCTGGAGATCGTCGCCGCGGACGCCCACAAGACCGGCGCGGTCGAGGTCACCCGGTGGTTCCAGGGGTCGGTCGCGATCGGCTCGGATCCCAAGGTGACCTGGGCGATGAAGGACGACCGGCTGGTGCTGCGGGAGAAGTGCTCGGGCATGATCGCCAACTGTTCGGCCAAGCACCGCATCGAGGTGCCGCGCGGCGTCACCGTGAAGGTCGAGGACGGGGACGGAAGCGTGCGGGCGTGGGGGTTCGAGGACGCGCTCAGCATTCGTACGGGGGACGGGTCCGTGCATGTCACCGACTCCAGCGGGCCGCTGGATCTGCGGACGGGCGACGGTTCCGTGCGGGTCTCCGACGTCTCCTCGCGCAAGGTGAGGGCGCGGACCGGTGACGGCTCGGTCCGGCTCGAACTGGGCACCGTGCCGGACCTGGTGGAGACCCGCAGCGGCGACGGTTCGGTGACGATCGAGCTGCCGCGGGCGACGTATCGCGTGACGACCAGGACCGGCGACGGCTCGGTGGATGTGTCCGTGCCGCGGGACGACATCAGCTCCCATGTGGTCTCCGCCCAGACCGGCGACGGAAAAGTCACGGTGCGAACCGCGAACTAACCGGCCCGTGTGTTCGTCCTAAACCGGTGGGAGAATGAACCGGGCAGGGTGAATGACAGCACGGGAGAGGGATGTGACGGCGACACCTCCGCAGCCGAACTCGCCGTCAGTGCCGGGCGCGCAGGGGCACCCCGACCGGGACGTCCCGCAGCTCGTGCGTCGCGTCCCCGGCGACACGGTCCGCATCCCCCGCAGCGCCCCATACGGCATCGTCCGCGGCACCCCGTACGGCACGCGCCGCGCCCTCCGCGACACCCTCACCCTGGTCGCCCTCCCCCTCGTCGCCGCCCTCGCCCTGCCCGCCGCGTTCGCCGGCGGCGGTACCCGGCGCTGGTTCGGCGGTCGGGCCGAGAGCCAGCGGGCCGAGGCACAGGCCGCGAAGGACGCCGCGGCGGCCGCGTTCTACGAGCTGGACACCGCCCAGCGGGATCTGCGGATCTCGATCGAGACGATCGCGGCCGTCGACGACTCCCCGGCCGCCCACCGGGCGATCACCGACTTCGACGCGCTCGGGCGGCGGATCGACGAGGCTAGCCACCAGTACATCACCGCCGTCGACGCCCACGACCTCGACCGCGACGACCTGGAGGCCTCGGCCGCCGCCGGCGCCCGTACGGAGCTGACGAAGGCCAAGGACGAGCTGGGGCGCGTCAAGCAGGAACTGGACCGGTTCGCGGCCGGGCTGGGGCCGCTGCTCGGCAAGGCCGAGACCCAGCTGGCCCGCCTCGCCCCGGCCGTGGAGCGCGCCCGGCAGGGCCTGCTCGCCGCCTCCAACGCCCTGGATGCCGTACGGGAATCAGGGCTGACGGCGGACGACCTCGCGGCGCGGCTCGCGGCCCTCGCCCCGGAGCTGACCAAGCTCAACCAGGGCGCCGGTCAGCATGGCGTACCGCAGACGCTGGAGCGCGCCGAGCGGGTCGCGCGGGAGGCGGAAGCGGTCCGGGTGGAGGCCGGGCGGCTGCCGGAGAAGGCCGCCGAGATCGATCACCGGCTGGTCTCGCTGCGTACGCGCGCGCAGGCGCTCACCACGCGTGCCGGGCAGGTCGAGCCGGTGCTGAGTGAGCTGCGGCGGCGGTTCACGGTGGCCTGCTGGCAGGATCTGCAGAACGTCCCGGACGGGGCCGCGGAGAACGTACGGCAGGCCGAGCTGAAGCTGAAGGAGGCGCAGGCGGCGCGCGACGAGCAGCGCTGGCCGGACGCCACCGCGCTGCTGTCGACCGTGCGGGCGCTGCTGAACAGCACCGACGAGTCGGTGTCCGCCGCCGGTGACCGGCTGCGCCGGCTGAACGCCGTGCAGAAGGATCCGCAGCAGGAGATCGACCGGACCCGCTTCGCGATCCGGGACGCCCAGCGGCTGGCCATGGCGGGCCGCAACACACCCGACCCGCGGCACGCGCGCCCCCTGGACGACTCCGTGGCCCGGCTGGAGCGGGCGATCGGCACGCTGGAGGGCCGCCACCCGGACTACTGGCACTTCCTGACCGAGACGGAGGCGGTGCGGCAGACAGTGGCCCGGGTGGTCGCGCAGATCCGCGAGGAGCGCGGCGGCGGTCACTGACCGGGCTAATCTGTGCGCATGCCTCGCTATGAGTACCGCTGCCGCAGCTGCGGCGACACGTTCGAACTGAGCCGGCCGATGGCGGAGTCGTCCGCCCCCGCCGCGTGCCCTGCGGGGCATGACGACACGGTGAAGCTGCTGTCGACGGTCGCGGTGGGCGGCACGGCCAGCGCCCCCGCGGCGCCGAAGCCTGCCGGCGGCGGGGGCGGGTGCTGTGGTGGAGGGTGTTGCGGCTAGGTAGTGCGTGCGTTGTTGTCTACGGGTGCGTGGGGGCTTGTAGCACCCACGCGGCGGAGCCGCACATTCAATGCAGCCCCGCGCCCCTAAAGGCGCTTCGCGCCCCTTAGGGGGCTTCCGTGCGCGTTGCCTTCAAGAACTCCCGCAAGATGCGCTCCCCCGCCAGCACTCCCCTCTCCGGCAGCGCGCTGATCGCCGGAGCGGTCCACTCGGCGTCCGCAAGCTCCCCATGCCCCGGGCGCCAGCCCCGGTCCGCGGCCAGCAGCAGGTCGGCGTCCAGCAGGGAGTCACCGGCCGCCAGCGTCAGCTCCGCACCCGCACGACGGGCGACCTCGTGCATGGCGGCGCTCTTGGTGAGCGGCTTCGGGACGGCGTAGATCTTGCGGCCCTGCAAGGACACCGTCCAGCCGCGGTTCTCCGCCCACACCGCGAGCTCCTTCACCCACTCCTCGGGCAGCAGCTCACGCTCGACGACCAGGTAGGCGAAGAGGTCCTCGGCGATGCGGTGCTTGCGCACCCAGGCCGGGGACGCCGACGCCATCAAGTGGTCCTGCACCTCCGCGAGCGGCGCGCACTGTTCGGCCAGGCTGGCTTGGACCTGTGCGTGCCAGTCGGGGTCGGAGACGCCGTCGACCAGCAGATGGCCGCCGTTGGCGCAGATCGCGTACTTCGGCTCGGGGCCCGGCAGGTTGATGCGCTGGTACTGCTTGCGGGTCCGGGTCGTCGTCGGCACGAAGACCGCCGCGTCGCCGAGGTCGGTCAGCAGCTGGGCCGCCGTCTCGGTCATGTACGACAGCGGCCTGCTCTCGTGCACCTCCACGCACAGCAGCCTCGGCGCCCGCGCGTCCGGCATGGTCAGCGCGAGGGCCGCGGCGGAGTAGATGAGCGTACGGTCGAGGTCGCTCGCCACCAGCACCGGCATCAGACGTTCACCGCCTTGCCGTCGGCACCCGTCGCGCCCCGCGTGTACTTGGGGTGGATCAACCCCACGCAGGTGTACGGCAGTTCGGCGACCTCTTCCACCGGAACCCCTCTCTGTTCGGCCAGCAGTCGTACATGGTCCAGGTCCGCGCCGGCTCCGGCCCGCGCGAGGATCTTCCACGGCACCCGGCGCAGCAGGACGCGCGTGGTCTCGCCGACGCCGGGCTTGACGAGGTTCACGTCGTGGATGCCGTACTCCTCGCTGATGCGCTCGACGGCCGCCCAGCCCTCCCAGGTCGGCGCGCGGTCACCGGAGAGCAGCTCCTTGACCGTCGCGTCGACCGCGTCCAGGACCTCCGGGAAGCGCGCGGACACGGCGTCCAGGAAGGCCACGGAGACATCGGAGCCGGCGAGTTCGCGGTAGAACTTCGCACCGTGGTAGTCGTGCGGGCCGACCAGGTCGGCGCGCAGCACGGTACGCGAAATCAAGCCGGACACCGTGGAGTTGAGGCACGCGGACGGGATGAGGTAGTCGTCGCGGGTGCCGTACGTCCGCACGCACGAGCCCGGGTCGGCCAGTACGGCGATCTCCGGGTCGAAGCCGGTGATGCCGTCGGACGCCTCGAACTCCCGTATCGCCGCCGTCAGTTCACGGGTGATGGCGCCCTTGCCGGTCCAGCCGTCGACGAAGACGACGTCGCGCGGGTCGTGGTGGGCGGCCAGCCAGCGCAGGGCGTTGGCGTCGATGCCGCGGCCGCGCACGATCGACACGGCGTAGTGGGGCAGTTCGAGTCCGTGCCGGAACTGGGCCCAGCGGCGCATGAGGATGCCCACGGGGGTGCCGGCGCGGGCGAGCGAGACGAGTACGGGGCGTGGTGACCGCTCGGCGAGCACGATCTCCGTCACCGCGCCGGCGGCCTGTGCCAGCCGCGCCGCCGACTCCTCGAGCGCCGCGTGGAACAGCGCCTGGTACTGCTCGCTCGGCTGGTACTCCACGGGCAGCGACTCCGCGTAGTGCGCGCCCCCGCTCTGGATGGCCTCTTCCCTTTCCTCGGTCGGCGCCTCCAGCGTCACGTCCGAGAGGTCCTGGAGCAACCAGCCGACCTCCTCGGGGGCGTACGAGGAGAAGGCGGGGCCGCGGAGGGGCTCGGGCAGCATCGGGTGCCTTTCGGGAAGGGCCGGGGGTCCCGGGACGTACGACGGTACGACCGCGAGGAGGACGTGCGGGGTGTGGGCGGCGAGCTGCGCCAACAGGCCCTCGGGCGCGTGCAGTTCGGGGGTGTCGGCAGCCGAGTCGACGACGGCTGTGACGGCGTCGAAGCCGGCGCCCGCGACGTTGTAGGCGTAGCGCTCGCCGGGGCCGTCGGCGGGGTCGTCGTGGGCCGGGAAGACGAGGCGGGTGCGTATCGCGTAGCCGGGGTCGTCGACGGCGAGGACGGGTGAGCGGGTGGTGGTCGAGTAGCGGACCTCGACGTCGGCGCTCCGCTCCAGCTCGCGGGCGAGTCTGAGCGGGGCGTACATCAGCTCTTCGAAGCCGAGGACGAGCACGCGGCGGGCGTCGGCGGGGAGTGCCTCTGCCAGGCGGGCGGTCATGGCGGGGAGGGCGTTTTCGAGCCGGGTGCGGTGAGCGGGCGTGAATCCGTGCCGGCCGCCGTCGGGGAGGTTGCGGGGCCAGTGCAGGTCTACGCGGGTGACGTGGGGGTGGGTGGGGTTGTCGTCCGGGTGCGGGCCGGTGGGGGCTGGTCGCGCAGTTCCCCGCGCCCCTGGGGACGTCATCCGACCGTCGGCTTCAAGGCCGCCGCCCTCGCCATCGCCCTCAAGGGGCGCGGGGAACGGCGCGGCCAGCCGCGACGCACCGGCGGACGACGTACGACCCTCCGCGGCACTCTCCGCTGCAATGTGCCGCGCCCGAGCAACCGTCGCCTCCTCCGACGCGGCCACGGCAACGCCGCTGTCCGGGGGCGCGGGGAACGGCGCGACCAGCCCCGACGCACCGGCGGACGACGTACGACCCTCCGCGGCACTCTCCGCCTCGTACCGCGCCACCAACGCCTGGCCCTTCTCCAGCACCCCCTCCGGCAGCCGTACGGTCCCCGAAGCAGTCGCCACCAGGTCAACCCGCGCACCGATCTCCCCGGCGAAATCCGCGAGGCGCCCCGCGTCGGCCGGCGACCGCATGTCCACCAGCGCCACCACGACATACCGCCGCCGCGGATACCGGGCATGAAGATCCCGAACGGTGTTCAGCACCGTGTTCCCCGTGGAGAACTCGTCGTCCACCAGAACCAGCGGCCCGTCGCCCGCCAGCAGGGCGGGATCCTCCGGCAGCAGCAGATGGGACGTGGCGTGCGAGTGGGACTCCTCGAAGCCGCCCGCCCGGGCGACCCCGGCGACCGGGCGCCGGGTGGAGTGCAGATACGGGGCGTCACCGACCCCGTCGGCGACGGAGTGGCCGAGCCCGGTCGCCGTCTCCGCGTAGCCGAGGACGACCGCCCTGGCGGCCTCGTCGGCGCCCAGCAGCTCCCGTACCCGGCGACCGAGGGCGTAACCGGCGCCGTACACCACGGACGGTGACTGCGGTACATGCTTGCCGAGCACGTGGGAGACCAGCAGATGCGCCCGCTTGGGGTTGCGCCGCAGGGCGAGCCCCAGCATCTGCGTGAGCTCGTCGTCGCCCACGAGCTGGACTCCGAGCCGCTCGGCGACCCAGCTCCCTGACCAGACCCCGTTGTTCACTGCGTTGTTCATGCGTCCCTTGGATATAGAAGCCGGTCAACCGGCTCGCGGCCAGTCGAACGGTCGGAGGCCGGTCGGCCCGGTCAGGCCGGGATCCCGGCGGCGAGCAGCTCCACGAAGCCGATGTCCTCGTTGGCCACGCCGAAGCTCTCGGCCCGCAGCAGGGTCCGCTCGGCCCAGGCGCGGTGCGGCTTCACCTCGTTCATCTTGTTCGTGTACTGCGACCTGAGTACACCCCCGCCGCAGCGTTCCGGCCGCAGGATGTCCTGGGCGTCGCTGAACTCCTCGTGACTGACCACGGACAGCGCGTGCACGGGCAGTACGTGGGAGGGGTGAATGCAGGTCTTGCCGAGGAGACCGTTGGCGTGGTCCAGCGTGATCTCGCGCAGCAGGCCGTCCATGGAGTGCTCGATGAGGGCCTCGCGCAGTTCCTCGGCCTGGCCCTCCAGGAAGGGGCTGCGGCGCAGCTGAGGCTTGAACATACGTTCCTGCACCCGGAAGTACTCCCACACCGGGCCGGTCACCGTGAACCCGGTGCCGTCGGCTCTGCCCAGCATGTTCACCACGTCGGCGATCACGGAGGCGACGATCTGGACGTCGTACGCGGTCATGTCGGGGGCGCGCCGGAGTCCGTACGACGAGCAGAAGTCGGTCACCCCGAGCCGCAGCGCCAGCACCCGCTCCCGGTACTTGTCGACCGCGCGGGAGATGCCCTCCAGGGTCTCCACGCGCGACTCCCGGTACATCAGCTCGGGCGACTCCAGCACCGGCATCGCGAAGAGCCGCCGCCCGCTCTGCGCCTCGGCGCTCGCGAGGGCCTCCAGGAAGGGCATGCCGGGCTCTTCGGTGAACTTCGGCAGCACGAATCCGGACAGCAGCCGGACGGCGGGACCGAGCCTTCGTACGAGGTCGGGAATCTGCTCGGGGGTGCGGACCCGGATGAAGAGCAGCGGCGGCTCCACCGCGCCCTGCCGCCCGGCGAGGTCGGCGAACTGCCGGACGAGGTTCTCCTCGCCCTCCGCCACGTCCTCGTCACCGATCGAGTCCTCCAGGCACAGCACCATCGAGACCACGCCGCGTCCGGTCTGTTTGACGATGTCGTCGGCGAGCCGGGGGCGGGTCGCCGGACTGTAGAGCGTGGCGCCCAGGGCCGCGGCGAGCAGCCGGGCCGGGGAGTCGGCGGAGAACTCGCACGGCTCCTGGTGGAAGAGGCGCTGCCGCACCTCCGGGGCGATGTGCCCGAAATGACGCATAGAGCTTCCCCCGTGGTGACTCCGTGGCCCCTGTGACCGGTTCACAGGTGGCCGGTAATAGTACGTAGATACCCATGTCAGGGGTTCCCGCAGGGCATGAATTTCTGGTAACGCGGACGAACACAGGCGCGCACGGTCCGTCGCACCCCCGCGTTGTCGTGACCAGGACGGAGAGGGCAGGATGACCGTATGACGCACGCGATGTTGAAGGGGTCGAACGTCCCGCTCGAAGCCACGACGGTACGCGCCGTGCTGCGCTGGACGCCCGGGCAGGGGGTCCCGGATGTCGACGCCTCGGCACTCCTCCTCGGCCCCGACGGCCGTGTGCGCTCCGACGAGGACTTCGTCTTCTACAACCAGCCCCGGCACCCCTCCGGGAAGGTCTGGCGGCTCGGCAAGAAGCGGGGCGCCGAGGGCCTCACCGACACGATCCAGACAGATCTGGCCGGTGTCGAGTCCGGCGTCGGTCAGATTCTCCTGGTCGCTTCGGCGGACGGGGTCGCCTTCGACCGCGTACGAGACCTGCGCATCGTGCTGTACGACGCGGCAGCCACCGACGGCGACCCGCTGGCGTACTTCGACATCAAGCCGGAGACGGGCCAGGAGACGGCCCTGATCTGCGGCGAGCTGTACCGCCGTGGCGAGGGCTGGAAGTTCCGCGCCCTCGGCGAGGGCTACTCGGACGGCCTCAGGGGCCTGGCCACGGACTACGGCATCTCGGTGGACGAGTCGGAGGCCATGGCGGAGCCCACGCCGGAGTCCACGCCGGAGGTCTCCCAGCCCCTCCCGCCGGAGCAGCCCACAACCGTGGTCCCGCCCCAGCCGTCCTACGGCTACCCCCAGCAGCCCCCGCCGACCCAACCGGCCTACGGCTACCCCCAGCCCACCAGCCAGCCGGCCCTGTCCGCGTCGGGCTACGGCTATCCGCCCCCGGTGACAGCACCCCAGCACGAGGGCTTCCACCTGCCGCCCCAGGGCCCGCAGTTCATCGGACGGTGACGGGGCGCCCCTTCAGGGGCGCGGGGCTGTATCGATGTACGGCTCCGCCGCGTGGGCGCGATCAGCCACAGACCCACCCACAGCCGCAAACGGACACGGAGCCCCGAGCTGGTGGGCGCCCGGCCAAGACCCAGCGTCAGCGCTCCGCCTTGGTCTTGTACCCCCGCCCCCACTGCAACCCCCACCCGAACAACCGGTCCAGCTCAGCCTGGAACCCGTACACGAACTTCACCTCGCGCCGGACCCAGATCTCCCCCTTCACGTTCTCGATCATCACCACCGCACAGGACCGAGCCTGCGGATGCCGCTCGTCGAGGCCTATCTCGATCCGGGGCCCGTTGCTCGGATACAGCGTGACGATCGCGTGCGTACGGTCGAACGCCGGCGTCTGGTCATAGATGTACACAAAGACCAGCAACCGCTTGATGTTCTCCCGGTGATCGAGGTTGACGTAGATCGTCTCCCCGGACGCCGACCCGAACCGGTCGTCCCCGCTGAGCTTCACGTACGGCGCCGCGTTGACGTCCCCGAGGAACCCGCCCAGCGGCTGGACGACGCCCTTCGTCCCGTCGGTCAGCTCATACAGCGCCCCGAGGTCGAGGTCGACGTTGACCATGCTCTGGCTGTGCCCGAGCACCTCCGGCGGCTTGAGCGCCCTGAACGGGTGCCGTAGCAGACTCTCCCGCTGCGATCCCCCGATGTCGGACGTACGCATCCGCCAGGTCAGGTTGATCCGCAGATGCCCGGTGGCGGCGCCCTGCTTGGTCAGCGAGACCCGGTCGTGCCGCTTTGTCAGCTGGATCGAGTTCGATGACGCGCTGCCCGAGTCGAACTCGGCCTCCCGGCCACGCCAGAGTCCGTCCAAGAAGCCCATTCCGCCCCCACGTCCCACGAAAGAACCGCGTTCACCACGAGGAAACCACGGTCACCTGGAAAAACCGGCGGGGCGGCCGGAGGCCCGGCCGCCCCGCTCAGAGCGTTCCTCACGCACAGGGGTGTCACACCCCGGACGAGACCTCAGTCTTCTCGTCCGAGGCCGCCGCTTTTCCCTCCGCGGCCGCCAGCGCGCGATTGCGGCGCACCGAGGACAGGAAGGACCAGCCGATCAGGATCACGCCGATCGAGCCCGTGATGAGCTCGTGGATCTCGTACTGGATGGTGACCAGCAGGATCATGGCGAGGGCGCCGATCGCGTAGTGCGCGCCGTGCTCCAGGTAGACGTACTCGTCGAGGGTGCCCTGGCGCACCAGGTACACGGTCAGCGACCGGACGTACATCGCGCCGATACCGAGACCCAGCGCCATGAGGACGATGTCGTTGGTGATGGCGAAGGCGCCGATCACGCCGTCGAACGAGAAGGACGCGTCCAGGACCTCCAGGTAGAGGAACATGAAGAACGCGGCCTTGCCGGCCATGGCGACCGCGGTGCGGGGCTTGCCGGAGCGCTCGGCCGCTTCCTCGGCCTCGTGCTCGCGCTCCTCCTCTTCTTCGAGCTTGTCCTCGAAGTAGCCGGAGAGACCGCCGACGATCATGTAGGTGATCAGGCCCGCGATACCGGAGAGCAGGACCGTCTCCGCCTTGTCGACATGTGCCCCGCCATGCTGGTGGGCGTTGGTCGCGAAGGTCATCGCGCTGACGAGCAGCACGATCAGGGCGATGCAGACCGACAGCATGTCGACCTTGCCGAGCTTGGCCAGCGGGCGCTCCAGCCAGCCCAGCCACTTGATGTCCCGGTCCTCGAAGATGAAGTCCAGGAAGATCATCAGCAGGAACATGCCACCGAAGGCGGCGATCGCCGGGTGGGCGTCAGTGACGAGCTGCTGGTACTGGTCCTTGTCGCTGAGCGCGAGGTCGACCGCCTCGATCGGCCCGAGCTGCGCGCTGATGGCGACGATGACGACGGGGAAGACCAGTCGCATGCCGAAGACGGCGATCAGGATGCCGATGGTGAGGAAGATCTTCTGCCAGAAGGCATTCATCTTCTTCAGGATTCCGGCGTTGACCACCGCGTTGTCGAAGGACAGCGAGATCTCGAGGACGGAGAGGATCGCCACGACGCCGAAGGCGGTCCACCCCCCGAAGAGGACCGCTGCAACCAGGCCGAGCGCGGTGACCGCGAACGACCAACCGAAGGTTTTCAGAACCACTGGCTACCCAATCCTGTGTGTACGGGGCTCCCCCGCGCCGCACTCGGCTTTACGAACTTTTGAAGCTGAAGTCTAGTTCGGCCCCTCTTCGCCCCCCACCCGGGCCTGGCTTTTGCTCATATAGCGTTATGAGACGTTGACTCCGAAGTCGAGTGCGATCCCCCTCAGGCCCGACGCGTATCCCTGCCCCACCGCCCGGAACTTCCATTCCCCCTGGTAGCGGTAGACCTCGCCGAAGATCATGGCGGTCTCGGTGGAGGCGTCCTCGCTCAGGTCGTAGCGGGCGAGTTCCTGGCCGTCGGCCTGGTTCACCACGCGGATGAAGGCGTTGCTGACCTGACCGAAGGTCTGGCCGCGCTCGTCGGCCATATGGATCGAGACCGGGAAGACGATCTTGTCGCAGTGCGCCGGCACCTTGGAGAGGTCGATCAGGAGCGACTCGTCGTCGCCGTCGCCCTCGCCGGTGAGGTTGTCCCCGGTGTGCTCCACCGAGCCGTCCGGGCTCTTGAGCTGGTTGTAGAAGACGAACCACTCATCGCCCAGGACGCGGCCGCCGCTGCACACCAGGGCGCTCGCGTCGAGGTCGAAGGGGGCTCCGGTGGTGGAGCGCGCGTCCCAGCCGAGCCCGATCATCACCTGGGTGAGATTCGGTGCGGCCTTGGACAGGGAGACATTTCCTCCCTTGGCGAGCGTGACGCCCATGATGCTGGTCCTCCCCGCGTGAAGCTTCTTTGGTTGTCCTGCGCATCCGGCGCCGCACCCAAACGGTACGGCGCCGGACTCAGCCAGTCGTGTCCTGGACGCTCACATCCCGGATGGTGAACTCAGACGTTCACACCGAAGTCCTGCGCGATGCCGCGCAGGCCCGACGCGTAGCCCTGGCCGATGGCGCGGAACTTCCACTCCGCACCGTGCCGGTACAGCTCGCCGAAGACCATCGCGGTCTCGGTGGAGGCGTCCTCCGAGAGGTCGTAGCGCGCGATCTCGGCGCCCCCGGCCTGGTTCACGACGCGGATGAAGGCGTTGCGCACCTGACCGAAGGACTGCTGGCGGTTCTCGGCGTCGTAGATCGAGACCGGGAAGACGATCTTCTCCACGTCGGCCGGGACGCCCGCGAGGTTGACCTTGATCTGCTCGTCGTCGCCCTCGCCCTCACCGGTGAGGTTGTCACCGGTGTGCTCGACGGAGCCGTCGGAGCTCTTGAGGTTGTTGAAGAAGACGAAGTTCGCGTCGCTGCCGACCTTGCCTTCCGGGTTCAGCAGCAGCGCGCTGGCGTCCAGGTCGAAGTCGGTGCCGGTCGTGGTGCGGACGTCCCACCCCAGACCGACGATGACCGCAGTGAGGCCCGGGGCCTCCTTGCTCAGTGATACGTTGCCGCCCTTGCTGAGGCTGACTCCCACGAGTCCTCCATTGGTGTCCAGGGGCGGGGAGCCCCGCCGTGCGTTTGATATCGGATCAACGAGTCGATCCTAGTGACGGGTTCCCGTGGCTCGCATGCCCTGGTACCGAAGAATCAGAGGGTGTCGAGCGCCTTGACGTACTCGTTCAGGTCGCGCGCGTCCGGCAGGGCGTTGACGACGGTCCAGCGGACGACGCCCTCCTTGTCGATGACGAAGGTGCCGCGCACCGCGCAGCCCTTGTCCTCGGCGAAGACGCCGTAGGCGCGGCTGACCTCGCCGTGCGGCCAGAAGTCGCTGAGCAGCGGGTACTCCAGGCCCTCCTGCTCGGCGAAGACGCGCAGGGTGTGGATGGAGTCGTTGGAGACGGCGAGCACCTGGGTGTCGCGGTCGGAGAACTGCGGCAGGTTGTCGCGCACCTCGCACAGTTCACCGGTGCACACGCCGGTGAAGGCGAAGGGGTAGAAGAGCAGGACGACGTTCTTGGAACCGCGGAAGTCGGAGAGCTTCACGGTCGCGCCGTGGTTGTCCTTGAGCTCGAAGTCGGGGGCCTTGTCGCCGACCTGGATCGCCATCGTCGTGGGTGTCCCTTCGGTGGGGCTGTTCGGGTGGAACCCACCCTATGCAGCGGCCACCGCGGCCCGTGCAGGAGGCCGGGCCGGGCTTTTCAGCCCGGCCCGGCGCCGCCACCGGCTACTACCGATTACTTCTTGGTCTTCGCGGCCTTGGGCGTCACCAGCCGGCTGCCGCTCCAGTCCTTGCCGACGCTGACACTCTTGGACGCCGACAGACCCGCCGTGGTCGCGGCTTCAGAGATGTCGCTGGGCTCCACGTAGCCGTCACGGCCGGTCTTCGGCGTCAGCAACAGGATCGCGCCGCCCTCTTCGATGTACGTGGTGGCGTCCACCAGCGCATCCGTAAGGTCGCCGTCCTCGTCGCGGAACCACAGCACCGCGGCATCGGCAACGTCGTCGTAGTCCTCGTCCACGAGTTCTGTGCCGGTCACTGACTCAATGGCCTCGCGGAGTTCCTGGTCTACGTCGTCGTCGTAGCCGATCTCCTGGACCACCTGCTCGGGCTGGAACCCCAGCCTCTCGGCAAGGGTCCGCTCCTCCGCGTGGTCCGCGGTCGCGCTCACGGGTTGCCTCCTGATCATGTCTTGGGAAATAACTCAGCCACGCGCGTGCGCGAAGCATTGGCCGTAGTCCACACGGGCGGGGCGGATCGCGCAAGTACCCGGCCGTTCAGACCGCCGAAACGGTGACGATCCCGAACGTGTCACCCCAACTCCAGGCACACCCTCATCGTCTCAGGGTGACGCGCACCACACCAATCTGCCCCCTTTGTTCTTTTGGGAACCATCGGTTGCGTCCGCACCGTTCCCCAGGAACCGGTTACCCCACAGTAGAGATGACGTTTGGCGCCCCGAGGTACACGATGGGGAGCGGTGCAGACACCCAGAAACCCTCGAAACACGGCCCTCTGACAGGTAAGGAACAGCGTGGCTTCCGGATCCGATCGCAACCCGATCATCATTGGCGGCCTTCCGAGTCAGGTTCCTGACTTCGATCCCGAGGAAACCCAGGAGTGGCTCGACTCCCTCGACGCCGCCGTGGACGAGCGCGGCCGGGAGCGGGCCCGCTATCTGATGCTGCGGCTGATCGAGCGAGCCCGCGAGAAGCGTGTCGCCGTGCCCGAGATGCGCAGCACGGACTACGTCAACACGATCGCGACCAAGGACGAGCCGTTCTTCCCGGGCAACGAGGAGATCGAGCGGAAGATCCTCAACGCCACCCGGTGGAACGCCGCCGTCATGGTGTCCAGGGCTCAGCGCCCCGGCATCGGAGTCGGCGGTCACATCGCCACCTTCGCCTCCTCCGCCTCGCTCTACGACGTGGGCTTCAACCACTTCTTCCGGGGCAAGGACGAGGGCGACGGCGGCGACCAGGTCTTCTTCCAGGGTCACGCCTCGCCGGGCATCTACGCCCGCGCGTTCCTGCTGGACCGCCTCAGCGAGCAGAACCTGGACGCGTTCCGCCAGGAGAAGTCGAAGGCGCGGTACGGCCTGTCGAGTTACCCGCACCCGCGGTCGATGCCGGACTTCTGGGAGTTCCCGACCGTGTCGATGGGCCTCGGCCCGATCGGCGCGATCTACCAGGCCCGGATGAACCGCTACATGGAGGCGCGCGGCATCGCGGACACCTCCAAGTCGCACGTGTGGGCGTTCCTGGGCGACGGCGAGATGGACGAGCCGGAGTCGCTCGGCCAGCTGTCCATCGCCGCCCGCGAGGGCCTGGACAACCTCACCTTCGTCGTCAACTGCAACCTCCAGCGCCTCGACGGCCCGGTGCGGGGCAACGGCAAGGTCATCCAGGAGCTGGAGTCGATCTTCCGCGGCGCCGGCTGGAACGTCATCAAGCTGATCTGGGACCGCACCTGGGACCCGCTGCTCGCACAGGACCGCGACGGCATCCTCGTCAACCGCATGAACACCACGCCGGACGGCCAGTTCCAGACGTACGCCACCGAGACCGGCGGCTATATCCGCGACCACTTCTTCGGCGACGACCAGCGGCTGCGCGCGATGGTCGAGGGCATGACCGACGACCAGATCCTGCACCTGGGCCGCGGCGGTCACGACCACAAGAAGATCTTCGCGGCGTTCTCGGCGGCCAAGGCGCACAAGGGCCAGCCGACGGTGATCCTCGCCAAGACGATCAAGGGCTGGACGCTCGGTCCCAACTTCGAGGGCCGCAACGCCACGCACCAGATGAAGAAGCTGACGGTCGACGACCTCAAGCGCTTCCGTGACCGGCTGCACCTGCCGATCGCCGACAAGGACCTGGACAGCGGGGTTCCGCCGTACTACCACCCGGGGCGGGACTCCGAGGAGATCCAGTACATGCACGACCGCCGCAAGGGGCTCGGCGGCTACGTCCCGACGCGTGTCGTGCGCTCCCAGCCGCTGGCTCTGCCGGACGACAAGACGTATGCGACCGTGAAGAAGGGCTCGGGCCAGCAGTCGATCGCGACGACCATGGCCTTTGTCCGGCTCCTCAAGGACCTCATGCGGGACAAGGAGATCGGCAAGCGGTTCGTGCTGATCGCGCCGGACGAGTACCGCACGTTCGGCATGGACTCTTTCTTCCCGAGCGCGAAGATCTACAACCCGCTGGGCCAGCAGTACGAGTCGGTCGACCGCGAGCTGCTGCTCGCCTACAAGGAGTCGCCGCAGGGCCAGATGCTGCACGACGGCATCTCCGAGGCGGGCTGCACCGCCTCCCTCATCGCGGCGGGCTCGGCATACGCCACGCACGGCGAGCCGCTGATCCCGGTCTACGTCTTCTACTCGATGTTCGGTTTCCAGCGCACCGGCGACCAGTTCTGGCAGATGGCCGACCAGCTGGCGCGCGGTTTCGTGCTGGGCGCGACCGCCGGCCGTACGACACTGACCGGCGAGGGCCTCCAGCACGCGGACGGCCACTCGCAGCTGCTCGCCTCGACGAACCCGGGCTGTGTCGCCTACGACCCGGCGTACTCGTACGAGATCGCGCACATCGTGCAGGACGGTCTGCGGCGGATGTACGGGGGCTCCGAGGAGCACCCGCACGGCGAGGACGTCTTCTACTACCTCACCGTCTACAACGAGCCGATCCAGCACCCGGCCGAGCCGGAGAACGTCGACGTCGAGGGCATCCTCAAGGGCGTCCACCGGATCGCCGAGGGCACGGCGGGTTCCATCCCCGCGCAGATCATGGCGTCCGGCGTGGCCGTCCCCTGGGCGGTCGAGGCGCAACGGATCCTCGCCGAGGAGTGGAACGTCAAGGCCGACGTCTGGTCGGCGACCTCCTGGAACGAGCTCCGGCGCGAGGCCGTGGAGTGCGAGGAGCACAACCTGCTGCACCCGGAGGAGGAGCAGCGGGTGCCCTGGGTGACGCGGAAACTGAGCGGCGCCGAGGGGCCGTTCGTGGCCGTCTCCGACTGGATGCGGTCGGTGCCGGACCAGATCGCGCGGTGGGTGCCGGGGACGTACCAGTCGCTCGGCGCCGACGGCTTCGGTTTCGCGGACACCCGCGGTGCGGCGCGGCGCTTCTTCCACATCGACGCGCAGTCGATCGTGGTGGCGGTGCTGACCGAACTGGCGAAGGAAGGGAAGGTGGACCGGTCGGTGCTGAAGCAGGCGATCGACCGGTATCAGCTGCTCGACGCGTCGGCGGCCGATCCGGGCGCCGCGGGCGGCGACGCGTAGCGTCCGCCGCGTCGACGGCTTGACGGGGTGGTGTAGCCCGTGGGTGACCCGCGGGCTACACCACCCCTTCACATTTCCTACGATGCGGCCATGAAGCATCCGCCCGCGCAAGTCCGTTGGGAACGGCTCACCCAACGGCCCCTGTTCGGTCTGGCCCTGGCGTTCGCCGTGGCCTATGCCGTACCGATCGTCGAGCCCGACGCGAGCCGTGCCGTGGTGGCCGCGTGTCTCGCGGTGGAGTGGGTGGTGTGGGGCGCGTTCGCGCTGGACTACGTCGTCCGGCTCCTTCTCGCGGAACGGCGCCTGGAGTTCGTACGGGCGCACTGGCTGGACCTGTGCGCGGTGCTGCTGCCGTTGATACAGCCGCTTCGGCTGCTGCGGCTCGTGTCGACGCTGATGCTGGTGGGGCAGCGGGCGCGGATGGCCTCGCAGATCCGGCTGACCACGTATGTCGCCGGGGCGGTGGTCGGGCTGCTGATGTTCGGGTCGCTGGCGGTGCTGTCCGTCGAGCGGGACTCACCGGACGGGAACATCAAGACGCTGGGTGACGCGGTGTGGTGGTCGTTCACCACGATGACGACCGTGGGGTACGGCGATCATGCTCCGACCACCGGGGTGGGGCGGATGCTCGCGGTCGGGCTGATGCTGTCCGGGATCGCCCTGCTGGGTGTGGTGACCGCGAATATCGCCGCGTGGTTCATAGCGCGGTTCGAGATGGACGACGTGGAGGAGCGACGGCAGACGGAGGCGATACGGCTGCTGACGGAGGAAGTGCGCGCGCTGCGCGCGGAGGTCGCTTCGCTGACGGGGGCACGGGTGCCTGGGCACGTCGGCGAGGAACAGGTGCGTTAGGGGTTGCCCCAGCCCGGCGCTACGGGGCGCCGATCTCGATGGCCCAAGGGGCGCGGGGAACTGCGCGACCAGCCACACACGACCCGCAGCCGCCGTAGAACCCAAGGCTTCGATCCCCGAGGCGCTAGGGGGTGTTTCGAAAGTCCCGCACAGCACCCACGGCGCCCGGCACGCACCCTCCCTTCGTCCGGCACTCCCCCAGCCTTCGGCCGGGGGGACCCCCAGGGCACGCACCGGACACCGCGGGCACCGCACGGGACTTTCGAAACACCCCCTAGTACAAACCGTTGCCCGGGGTTGCCGCACCCGCCAGCCAGATGATCGCCAGCAGGGTGTCGATCGCGCCCAGGACCAGGGCTGTCAATGCCGGGACGGGGCGGGCACCGGACCAAGTGCGGTTCATGGCCAGCCAGCCGCAGACCATCGCCACCGGGCCGAGGATGATGCCCAGTACGAAGAGTCCGGCGATTGCGCAGATGGCTCCGATGATCCCCAGTGTCGCGCGATCCGGCCCGGTCCGTGACCACGTCCGGCCACGTGAGCGGGGGTGCTTGCGCGTGCCGTGTCCGAAGCCCGCCATCGTCAACTCCCTGGTTAGGCGTTCGACTTGGCGAGTACCCACGGTGTGCTTCTCATGCCCGCGCTCCGGGCCTGTGGCGCGCTGACCCCCTCCGGCAGCGCGCCGCAGGCCCTGGCTTGACCCACTGTGACCTGCGGCGCATGCCGGTTGGGAGGGATCTTCGGCGTTGTCACCCTGATAGGGGAACTCGTCAGATGTGCGCCGCGCCCGCGCCCGCCTCCGCGTTCTCACCGCGCTTGGTGAGGAAGGCCACGAAGACCGCGACGACCGCCACACCCGCGGCGACCAGGGAGGCCAGGCTCATGCCCGAGATGAACGTGTCGTGCGCGACATCCGTGATCTTCGCGGCGACGGCGTCGGGCGTACCCGGGGCCAGCGGCGCCACGCCGACCTGGACCGCCTCGGACGCCTGGGCCTCCTGCGCCGCGGTCAGCGGCGGCAGGCCCGCGGACGTCCAGTTGCCGGCGAGGTCGCTGTCGACCTTGGAGGCCATGACGGCGCCCAGCACGGCCGTACCGAGGCTGCCGCCGATCTGCATCGCGGCCTGCTGGAGACCGCCGGCCACACCGGACAGCTCCATGGGCGCGTTGCCGACGATGACCTCCGTGGCACCGACCATGACCGGCGCCAGGCCGAGGCCGAGCAGAGCGAACCAGAGCGACATGACGGCGCTGCCGGTGTCCGTCTCCAGCGTGGACATGCCGTACATGGCGATCGCGGTGAGCGCCATGCCGCCCGCCAGCGGGACACGCGGGCCGAGCTTGGTGATCATCGCGCCCGCGAGCGGGGAGCCGACGATCATCATGCCGGTGAGGGGGAGGAGGTGGAGGCCGGCGTCGATCGGGCTCATGCCGTGGACGTTCTGGAGGTAGAACGTCACGAAGAACAGGCCGCCCATGAAGGCGATGGCCATCAGGACCATCAGGACGACACCCGCGGAGAGCGGGACCGAGCGGAAGAGGCCCAGCGGGATCAGCGGCTCCTTCACCTTCGTCTCCCAGAAGGCGAAGAGTACGAAGCCCACCACGGACGCGGCTATGAACAGCCACGTCTTGCCGTCACCCCAGCCCCACGCCGGGGCCTTGATGAGCGCCCACACCAGGCAGAACATCGCGGCCGACAGCAGGACTATGCCCAGGATGTCGAAGGAGCGCGGGGCGTTCTCGGCACGGTGGTCGAGGAGGATCAGCACACCGAGGACCACGGCGAGGATGCCGACCGGCACGTTGATGAAGAACACCGACTGCCAGTTGACGTGCTCGACGAGGACGCCGCCGAGGATCGGGCCGCCGGCCGTGGAGGCACCGATGACCATGCCCCAGATACCGATGGCCATGTTGAGCTTCTCGGCCGGGAACGTCGCCCGCAGCAGGCCGAGTGCGGCCGGCATCAGCAGCGCGCCGAACAGGCCCTGGAAGACGCGGAAGACGACGACCGCGGCGATGCTGCTGGACAGGCCGATCGCGCCGGAGGCGGCGGCGAAGCCGATCACGCCGATCAGGAAGGTCTGGCGGTGGCCGAAGCGGTCACCGAGCTTGCCCGCGGTGATCAGGGAGACCGCGAGGGCGAGGAAGTAGCCGTTGGTGATCCACTGCACCTCGGCGAAGGACGCGCTCAGGTCCTTCTGGATGGCCGGGTTGGCGATGGCCACGATGGTGCCGTCGAGGGCCACCATCATGACCCCGACCGCGACGGTGATGAGGGTGAACCAAGGGTGGCCGCGCAGCCCCTTGGCCGGCGTCGCATCCGACGGGGCTTCTGGTGCCCGGTCCCCCGGCCCCGTCGTCTTGATGGTGGTCTGACTAGTCATGTGTTCGAGGCTAATGACAGCCACTGACAATTGACAAACCAATTCACAAGTCGGTAACTGACACCTATGGAAACACTGCGCGAACGCAAGAAGCAGCGCACCCGGGAAGCACTGCTGCGTACCGCGCTGGAGCTCTTCACCACACAGGGGTACGAGCGCACGACCATCGACGACATCGCGGAGGCCGTCGATGTGTCGCAGCGCACATTCTTCCGCTACTTCGCCGGCAAGGAGGAGGCGGCCCTCGCCCTGATGGACGTGACGGTGGCGCACTTCCTTCAGGGGGTGCGCGAGCGCCCGCCGCACGAGGCCCCCATGGAGGCGCTGCGCCAGGCCGTGCTGGAGGGCTGGGACACGCTCAACGACGTGATCGAATCCATCGCGCCGGTCGAGCTGTATCTGCGTATGTGCCGGGTGATCGAGTCGACACCCGCCCTGCTCGCCGCCCATCTGCGCCGCTCGGTCGAGGTCGAGGAGGCGATGGCGGCCATCCTCGCCGAGCGCGAGGGCGTCGACATGCACACGGATCCGCGACCGCGGCTGGCGGTGGCCGTCTTCAGCGGTGTGATGCGGCTGACGGAGCGTCAGTGGAGTGTCGGCGAGGACTTCAGCCTCGACGCCATACGGGCACTGACCGTCTCATATCTCGAACAGGTGGGTCCGGCACTCAGCGAGAGCTGGCGAACACACTGAGGTCATCGGCGTGTTAGACACCACCTTGATCGAAACGTGATACCCGTCACTTGGCTAACGCGAGACCCTCTCGTTCTCCTAGTGTGTCCTCCCAGTGACTTCCTTCGACACGTCCCCGCAACTGAACGTCTGGCGCGCTCTGCTCGCACTGGCCGTGGTGTTCGTGATGCTGGCGACCACCGGATGGACCGCCCTCCGCCACCACCGGACCGCTCCACCGCTTCAGGCGTCGCTCAGCGCCTGGGAGCACGGCAGCATCGCCGGCCACCGGCTGCCGGCCGCGACATCCTCCCCCACGCGCCTCGCCCGGTTCTTCACCTCCCTCACCGAGGCACAGCGCACCGACCTCGTACACCGCTACTCGCTCGCGGTCGGCAACATGAACGGCGCTCCCGTCGAGCTGCGCTACCGCGCCAACCGCGTCGCCCTCGCCGAGGCGCGCGAGGTCGAGCGCAAACGCATGTACGACAAGAAACTCACGCCCGACGGGCAGCGCGAGGCGGGCCGCCGTATGCATCGGTTCGAGTCGATGATGCAGGCGGACCGGCGCATCCTCGCCTTCGACCCCGAGGGCTCGGGCCGGGCCGCCGAGGTGTTCGGCGACCTGGCCGAGGCGGAGCGGATCTCGGTCGTCGTCCCCGGCGTCGACACCGACCTGCTCACCTTCCAGCGCTCCAGTCGCAAGTACTCGGCGCCGGTCGGCATGGCCCAGTCGCTGTACGCGGCCGAGCGCGAGGCCAGCCCTTCGACGCGTACGGCCGTGATCGCCTGGGCCGACTACACCACGCCGAGCGGGCTCGGCATCGACTCGGCGACGGCGATGCGGGCCGCGGACGGGGCCGTACGCCTGGACGCGCTGGTGCGCGGTCTGCCCGGCCGTTCACCGGTCTCCCTCTTCTGCCACAGCTACGGCTCGGTGCTGTGCGGGATCGCCGCGCCCACGCTGCCGGGGCGGGTGGCCGACATAGCGGTGGCCGGCAGCCCCGGAATGCGGGTCTCCAAGGCCGCCAACCTGCGCACGTCCGCGCATGTGTGGGCGATGCGGGACGCGGACGACTGGGTGCAGGACGTGCCGTATCTGGAGGTCGGCGGGCTGGGACACGGGGAGGACCCGGTGTCCTCGGTGTTCGGCGCGCGGGTGCTGTCGGCGCGGGAGGCGAAGGGGCACGGCGGCTATTTCGAGCCGGGTACGGACAGTGTGGCGAACTTCGCCGAGATCGGTGTCGGCGCGTACCACTCGGTGCGGTGCGCAGACGATGCTGGGGCCTGTCGGGCGGGTTTGTCCGACACGGCGTCGGCCGGACGCGCGTAGAGGCGCAGGAATCGCGGTGTGCGCGGGGTGGCGACGGAGGAGCACGTGCCGCATACGATGAGCCGCATGGGTGACGTACTGGCCGGATTTCATGCCGCCTGGGAGTTCGAGTCCGACTCCGTGCTCATCCGCTACGAACGGGGCATTCGAACACCCAAGCTCTTCCAGGCGCTGGGGGAACGCCGGGTGCCTCTTGAAGCGATCGGCGGGGTCACGCTGGCGCCGGGGAAGCGCGGGACGGTGGTGCTGCGCCTGGAGCTGCGGCCCGGCGCCGATCCGTTGATGGAGGCGGCGGCGGGGCAGCTGAAGGAGGGCGGCGATCCGTATCGGCTGGTGTTGCCGGCCGAGCGCGAGACGCTGGCCGAGTACTACGCCGACGAGCTGCGGGCGGAGCTGAAGGACTCGGGGCCGGCGGAGGAGTTCCTCGTGGGGGCGCCCGATGTGCCGTTGCAGTTCAAGGCGTACGACGGGAAGGCGTCGTTCGACGGACAGACGGTGCGGTTCCGGTGGTTCTGGACGGGTGCCTCCTCCGCGAAGTGGAAGGCGGGGGATCAGAGCTTCTCCGTCACCGAGTTGAGCGGCGTCGAGTGGCGGTCGCCCGAAGTCTTCGAGGGGTACCTGCGGTTGCTCCGGCGGGACTCCGCCGACGACCGGCTCGCGCCCGAGCAGGTCGATCACGATCCGGCGGCTGTGGTGTTCGGGCTGGGGTACGGGCCGGTGCATGAGTCGTTGCCGTTCGCCGCGGCGGTGTTGTCGGCGGTGCGGGACCGCTCCGCGGGGGGCGCGGCTGTCCCGGCTGCGGCTGCGCCGCGCCGGGATCCCGCGGATATCGCCGAGCGGATTCGGCACCTGGGGGAGTTGCACCAGGCGGGGTTGGTGACGGATGAGGAGTTCTCCGTCAAGAAGGCTGAGTTGCTGGCGGAGCTCTAGCGCACAGCGTTTGCCGGGTTTCGGTTGGTTGGCGAGTGCGGGTTGTGGGGGCTGGTCGCGCAGTTCCCCGCGCCCCTGAAGAACCCTTACTCCCTGCTCGCTGATGTGAACCGCATGTCCGCGTACCTGTCGCCTGCCACCTCTGCCGCGATCGGCTCCAGGAGTTCCATGTCCTTCTCGCCCAGGACGATTCGGGTCGCGCCTGCGTTCTCCTCCACCCGGGTCGGCTTGCGGGTGCCCGGGATCGGGATGACCGGGAGGCCGTGCAGGGCCGCCTGTTGCTGTACCCAGGCCAGGGCGATCTGCCCGGGCGTGGCTCCGTGGGCCTCGGCGACCGTGCGGATCGGCTCCAGCAGGGCGGCGTTGGCGGCCGCGTTGTCTCCGGTGAAGCGGGGCTGTTGGCGGCGGAAGTCGTCTGCCGTGAGGTCCTCGGCCTTGGCGAAGGAGCCCGTGAGGAAGCCTCGGCCCAACGGGGAGTACGGCACCAGGGTCACGCCCAGTTCGCGGGCCGCGGGGACCACGTTCGCCTCGATGTCACGGCTGAAGAGCGACCACTCCGACTGGACGGCCGCGATCGGGTGCACCGTCTGCGCGGCACGCAGTTCGCGCGCCGTCACCTCGCTCAGACCCAGGTACTTGACCTTGCCCTCGCGGACCAGCTCGGCCATCACGCCGACGGTCTCCTCGATGGGGACGTCCACGTCGCGCCGGTGCATGTAGTAGAGGTCGATCGCGTCGACGTCCAGGCGCTTCAGGCTCGCCTCGACGCACTGGCGGATGTAGGGCGCGTCGTTGCGGATGATCCGCTTCGTCGGGTCGTCCGGGTCCATCGCCAGGGCGAACTTCGTGGCGATGACCACCTCGTCCCGGTGTGCCTTGAAGAACGGCGACAGGAACTTCTCGTTCTCGCCCGCGCCGTACGCGTCCGCCGTGTCGTACAGCGTGACGCCCAGTTCCAGCGCGCGCTCCAGGGTGGCCCTGGACTCGTCCGCGTCGGAGGGGCCGTACGCGAAGCTCATGCCCATGCAGCCGAGGCCCTGGACCCCCACCTCGGGGCCCGTCGCGCCGAGTCGTGCCGTCGCGATCCTGCTGTCCGTCATCCGGTCTTGCCCACCTTTTCCGTCGTGTTGTGCTCGTACGTCTTGTCCTGCTCGTACAGACGCCCCGCGTCCGCGTAGAAACTGATCTTCCGGTCGAGGACGGCCAGCGTGTCCTGGAGTTCGGCGATCCGGGCGAGGACGTCGCTGCGGGTCGACTCCAGCAGTTCGAAGCGCTCGCCGAACGTGTGGTCGCCCTCGCGCACCAGCTCGGCGTACCGGACCATGTCGGCGACCGGCATACCGGTCAGCCGCAGCTTGCCGACGAGGTCGAGCCAGTCCAGGTCGCGGTTGCTGTAGCGGCGCTGGCCGGTGTGCGAGCGGTCGATGTGCGGCATGAGGCCGATCCGCTCGTACCAGCGCAGGGTGTGGGCCGTCAGACCGGTGAAGGCGACGACCTCGCTGATCGTGTAGCTGTCCTGGCCTTGCGGCCGCCGGTGCGGGTGCGGCGGGGCGGCACAGCTGTCGGTCCTGGTACTCGTGGTCTCCATCACCGTCATGCGCTCAACGCTATGGCCTTGGAGCGCACTCCAAGCAAGCGGAAAAGGTAAGAAAAGCATGGGACATGGCGTGATCGCCGTGGCTAACGTGCCGGCATGAGTCTCGTACGCCGTGCCACGACGGAGGACGCGGAGGAAGTGCTGCGCCTGCGCCAGGTGATGATCGACACGCTGCCCGGTGGGGACACCTCCACAGCGTGGCACGCGGACTCGCTGCCGGCGCTGCGGGAGAAACTGGGCGTGGCCGACGGGGACTTCGCCGCGTTCGTCGTCGACAGTCCGGACCGGCCCGAGGCACTGGCCGCCCTGGTGGTCGGGACGGTCGACTACCGGATCGGGAAGGCGGGCAATCCGCGCGGGCTGACCGGGTACGTCTTCAGCGTCGCCACCGATCCGCAGGCGCGGCGTCGCGGGTACGCGCGCGCGTGCATGGACGAGCTGCTGGCGTGGTTCCGTGAGCGGGGTGCCGGACAGGTCATGCTGACCGCATCCACGGAGGCCGAGCCGCTCTACGCCTCCCTCGGCTTCGTCCACAAGCCGGACCCCACGATGATCCTCAAGCTCTGAGCGGCTTACGCTCGTCAGCATGTCCTTGCAGAGCCTCGCACTGATCGAGAACTGGCCGGTCCCCACCGCCGCCGCGGGTGTCGTACGGCAGGACGGCGCCGTCCTGGGTACGCACGGTCCCGCCGGGCACCGCTTCCCCCTCGCCTCGGTCACCAAGCCGCTGGCCGCCTACGCGGTGCTCGTCGCGTACGAGGAGGGGGCCGTCGAGCTCGATGAACCCGCCGGGCCGGAGGGGTCGACGGTGCGGCATCTACTCGCGCACACCTCGGGGCTGGCGTTCGACGAGCACCGGGTGACGGCCCCGCCCGGGGAACGGCGGCTGTACTCCAACGCCGGGTTCGAGCAGCTCGGGGACCATGTGGCCAAGGCGACGGACATTCCGTTCGCCGAGTATCTGCGGCAGGCGGTGCTGGAGCCGCTGGGGATGACCTCGACCTCGCTGGAGGGCTCCCCGGCCAAGGACGGGTTCTCGACGGTCGAGGATCTGCTGCGGTTCGCGGCCGAGGTGCAGGCGCCGCGCCTGCTGGACCCGCGGACGGTCGCCGAGGCGATGACCGTGCAGTACCCGGGGACGAAGGGCGTGCTGCCGGGGTACGGGCACCAGAACCCCAACGACTGGGGGCTCGGCTTCGAGATCCGGGACGGCAAGTCCCCGCACTGGACGGGCGCCTCGTCGTCGCCGCGCACCTTCGGGCACTTCGGGCAGTCCGGTACGTTCCTGTGGGTCGACCCGG
This sequence comes from Streptomyces viridochromogenes, assembly GCF_001270495.1. GTDB lineage: Bacteria > Actinomycetota > Actinomycetes > Streptomycetales > Streptomycetaceae > Streptomyces > Streptomyces viridochromogenes_A. Next base: position 102,903 of record NZ_LGUR01000151.1, on the reverse strand, counting down.
ACGCGGGGGCGGCCTGCGTCGCGCTGACGGACCGGGCGTTCGGGCCCTGGGCGGTCGAGGTGTGGCCCGGGTTCACGGACGCGGTGCGCGCCCAGCTGTAGCGCCGCCCGCCCCGAGAGCCTCGCTCTCGCCCTCGGCGTCGATGTGCGGCAGGATCCGGTCCAGCCATCGCGGCGTCCACCAGGCGTGCCGGCCCAGCAGAGTCATCACGGCCGGCACCATGAGCAGCCGGACCACCGTGGCGTCGATGAGCACGCTGACGGCGAGGCCCAGCCCGAGCATCTTGACCACGATGTTGTCGCTGATGACGAAGGCCGCGAAGACGCTCACCATGATCAGCGCGGCGCAGGTGATGACGCGGGCGGTGATCTCCAGCGCGTGGGCGACGGAGTCCTTCGCGTCCCCGGTGCGCAGCCACGCCTCGTGCACCCGGGACAGCAGGAAGATCTCGTAGTCCATGCTGAGCCCGAAGATGATGGCGAACATCATCATCGGCACATAGCTCTCGATGGGCACCTTGCCGTGCACCCCCAGCGCGGGCCCGCCCCAGCCCCATTGGAAGACCGCGACCACGACGCCGTACGAGGCCGCGATCGACAGGACGTTGAGGACGGCCGCCTTCACGGCGACCAGCAGTCCGCGGAAGACGGCCAGGACGATCAGGAAGGCAAGGGCCACCACGACGGCGATGATCAGCGGCAGCCGCTGCGCGACGATGTCGCGGAAGTCGACCTGCGCGGCCGTCGTCCCGGTGACGTAGCCCTTGGCGTCGGTGCCGGAGGCCGCGGCGGGGAGGGTGTGGTCGACGAGCCGGTTCGTCAGGTCGGTGGTGTCCTTGTTCTGCGGGGACACCGACGAGTAGACCGTCCCGACCAGGACGTCGCCGTCCTGCGTCGGCGTCAGCGGGCTGACGAAGGAGGTCCCGGACTCGTCGTCGAGGGCCTGCTGGGTCTTCGAGGCCAGGTCCGAGCGTTGCGAGTCCGGCACGGAGGTCTGGTCGACGACGATGGTCAGCGGCCCGTTGGAGCCGGCGCCGAACGCGTCGGTCATCAGGTCGTAGGCCCGCCGGTCCGTGAAGGACGTGGGGTCGGCGCCGTCGCCGACATGGCCGAGCTGGATCGAGAAGACCGGGACGGCCAGCACCGCGACGGTGACGACGCCGGCGGACAGGTACCGCCACGGACGGCGCTCGACGCGCTTGGCGTAGCGGTGCCAGGTGCCCTGCGACGTGTCGGCCCCGCCCCCTCTCCCGGCCTCGGTCTCGGCCCCGGTCTCGGTCTCGGTCTCGGCGATGGGCTTGCGCACATGCCAGCGGTCGATGGTGCGGCCGGTCAGCCCCAGCAGGGCCGGGACCAGGGTCAGCGCGCCCAGAACGGCCGAGACGACCGTCACGGCCGCGGCGACGCCGAGTTTGCCGATGAAGCTCACACCGGACACCCACAGGCCCATCAGGGCGACGATCACCGTCGTGCCGGAGACCAGCACCGCGCGTCCGCTGGTGGCCGCCGCGTGACCGGCGGCGCGCACCGGGTCGGCGCCGTCCATGAGGTTCTGGCGGTGCCGGGTGAGCAGGAAGAGCGCGTAGTCGATGCCGACGCCCAGGCCGATCATCGTGGCCAGAGTCGGCGACACCGTGGCGAAGGTGAACGCGATCGCGAGCAGTCCGAGGCAGGCCAGCCCGCCGACCACCCCGATCAGCGCCGTGACCAGCGGCAGCCCGGCGGCGATCACACTGCCGAAGCCGATCAGCAGCACCACGATGGCGACGCCGAACCCGATCGCCTCGCTGATCCGGTCGTTGCTCGCGGGCCGCTCCAGCTCGCCGAGCGATCCGCCGTACTCGACGTCGACGCCGGCCTGTCTGAGCGGCTCCACGGCGTTGTCGACGCCGTTCAGATAGCTCTCGCCGAGGAGGGAGGGCTGCTCGTCGAAGCGGATGGTGATGTAGCCGGTCCGCCCGTCCGAGGACAGTGGCCCGACCTTCGAGGAGGTGGCCTCCAGCGGGTTCTGCGCGGACAGCACGTGCGGCAGCTTCTGGAGGCCGGCGACGGCGGTCGACATCTGCGAGCCGACCGAGGTCAGGGACTCGTCCGCGTCGTGCATGACGATCTGGCTGCTGTAGCCGCCGGCCTGCGGATCATGCTCCTTGAGGACGTCCAGGCCCTTCTCGGACTGCACGTCGGACAGGGCGAAGTCGTCCGAGTACTCCCCGCCGTGGAGGTGGTTCACCGCCTGGAGCACGCCGAGCGCCACGACCCAGGCGACGATCACGATCACGAAGTGGTGGGCACACCACTCACCGAGACGTCGCAGTCCCCCTCTCGGGGCGTCTCCCCGTCCCCCTGCGGTCGTGCCTCTGGCCACGGGATCGGCTCGTCTCTGCCGGGCAACAGTCGGACACGTCCATTGGACGCCGCCCCGGCCACTTGGGCATCTCCAGCCCCACGCCTAACCGGCCATCTCCCACATCAGCAGCTCCGCCGCGCTCACCCCCACCGCCGCCACGTCCTTGGCGTCCGTGAGTCGCGCTGCGTCCCCGGCGCTCAGCTCCACGCCGTCCAGGCGCACTCCGCCGCGCACCACATGCACGTACAGGAACGCCCCGTCCGGTACCGCGGTCCGCTCCCCCGCCGCCAGCCGCCGTACGTGAAGCATCGCGCCCGCCTCCGGGACCGCGTACGGCGTCGAGTCCGCGATGCCGTGGACGATCTCGTACGCCGGGTCGCCGCCCGGCGACAGGGGGGCCAGCCAGGTCTGGACGAAGGTCAGCGGCGTGTCGGCGTCGTTGCGTTCGACGTGCCGTACGCCGCCCGCCGAGCTGAGCCGCTGCACGTCCCCGGGGCCGACCCGGGTCTCGTGGCCGGTGGAGTCGCGGTGGGTCAGCTCGCCCTCGACGACCCACGTCACGATCTCGGTGTGGCTGTGGGGGTGCTCGTCGAACCCGGCGCCGGGGGCGAGCCGCTCCTCGTTGCAGGCGATCATCGCGCCGAAGCGGAGGTTGTCGGGGTCGTAGTGCGGGCCGAAGGAGAAGGCGTGGCGTGACTCGATGCCCACAGCCGGGTCCCCTCCGGGGTAGCGCTCCGCGGCGCGCCGTACGTCCATCACGGGCACCACGGTAGCCCTGCCGGATGCCGGACAGCCGGACCGCGCCACCCGCACCCTCCGGTCCGTTCCCCCGCCCCCGCCGCCCCTACCCGTCCCATCCTGTGAAGGGGCTCCGCCCCTTCCACCTCGCTGGGGCTGCCGCCCCAGACCCCGCTTCGGCCCTTAAGGGGCCTCGTCCTCAAACGCCGGACGGGCTGAAGATGCTGGACCGGCGCCGGAACGTGGCGGGCCTCGCCCACAACCCCCCTCTGGCACGCACCCCCGTCCCGATAAGGCAGTCTTGTCCCCGTGCCCGAACCCGAAGCCCGTAAGTCCGAAGCCGCCGCGCACGCCACCCACCCGCACCCCGCGACCCTGAAGCGGCTCGAGAAATCCTCCGGTTCGCTCGCCGCGCAGGCCATCGCGCGGATGGACGAGACGCTGCCGTGGTACCGGGCGATGCCCCCGGAGAACCGTTCCTGGATCGGTCTCGTCGCCCAGGCCGGTATCGCCGCGTTCACCGAGTGGTTCCGGCATCCCGACGCGCCCCAGGCGATCTCCACCGACGTCTTCGGGACCGCCCCGCGCGAGCTGACGCGTGCCATCACCCTGCGCCAGACCGTGGAGATGGTGCGTACGACCATCGAGGTCATGGAGTCGGCGATCGACGAGGTGGCCGCCCCAGGCGACGAGAGCGTCCTGCGCGAGGCGCTCCTCGTCTACGCCCGTGAGATCGCCTTCGCCACCGCCCAGGTCTACGCCCAGGCCGCCGAGGCACGCGGTGCCTGGGACGCCCGCCTGGAGTCGCTCGTCGTGAACGCCGTGCTCAGCGGCGAGGCCGACGAGGGGGCGGTCAGCCGTGCCGCCGCACTCGGCTGGAACTCCCCCGAGCACGTCTGCGTCGTCCTGGGCACCGCCCCCGACGGGGACAGCGAGCTGACCGTCGAGGCCATCCGGCGGGCCGCCCGGCACGCCAAGCTCCAGGTGCTGACCGGGGTGCTCGGGGACCGGCTCGTCGTCATCGCGGGCGGCAGTGACAATCCCATCGCCGTCGCGAAGTCGCTGATCGGGCCGTATGCCGCCGGGCCGGTCGTGGCGGGACCCGTCGTACCCGATCTACTGGCCGCCACCCGGTCCGCGCAGGCCGCCGCCGCCGGGCTGAAGGCGTGTTCCGCCTGGCAGGACGCCCCGCGGCCGGTGCTTGCGGACGATCTGCTGCCGGAGCGTGCCATCGCCGGGGATCCCAGCGCGCGCGAGCAGCTGGTGGAGGAGATCTACAGACCGCTGGAGGAGGCCGGATCGGCCCTTCTGGAGACGCTCTCGGTCTATCTCGAACAGGCGAGCAGCCTGGAGGGCGCCGCGCGGATGCTCTTCGTCCATCCCAACACCGTGCGCTACCGGCTTCGACGTGTGACTGACGTCACCGGCTGGTCGCCTTCCGATGTACGCTCCGCGTTCACTCTGCGGATCGCGCTGATCCTGGGGCGTCTGGTCGACGGCGATCTTCAGCTCTAGGGTTTTGTCGGGGGCCCACAAAACCCCCTCGTGTTCTTCGTCCTTGTCCCCACGGGCGGCCGTGCCCGTCCCCAAGAGAGAGTGTGAGAGTGCTCGTACTCGTCGCTCCCGGCCAGGGCGCCCAGACGCCCGGCTTCCTGACCCCCTGGCTCGAACTCCCCGGTGCCGCGGACCGCGTCGCCGCGTGGTCCGACGCCATCGGACTGGACCTCGCCCACTACGGCACGCAGGCCGACGCGGACGCCATCCGGGATACGTCCGTGGCGCAGCCGCTGCTCGTCGCAGCGGGCATCCTGTCCGCCGCGGCACTCGGTGCTGAGGCGTTCGCCGCCGACGCGGCGGGCGCTCCGGGCGCCGTCGCGGGACACAGCGTCGGTGAGTTCACCGCGGCCGCCTTCGCGGGCGTCCTCGACGACACCGCCGCGCTCACCCTCGTACGCAAGCGGGGCCTGGCCATGGCCGAGGCCGCCGCGATCACCGGGACCGGTATGTCGGCGCTGCTCGGCGGCGACCCCGAGACCTCCGTCGCGCACCTGGAGAAGCTCGGTCTGACCCCGGCGAACATCAACGGCGCCGGGCAGATCGTGGCCGCGGGCACCATGGAGCAGCTCGCCGCGCTGAACGAGGACAAGCCCGAGGGCGTGCGCAAGGTCGTCCCGCTGAAGGTCGCGGGCGCCTTCCACACGCACCACATGGGCCCCGCCGTCGAGAAGCTGGCCGAGGCCGCCAAGGAGTTCGTCGCCGCCGACCCGAAGCTCACCTACGTCTCCAACAAGGACGGCAAGGCGGTCGCCACCGGCGCCGAGGTGCTGGAGCGCCTCGTCGGGCAGGTCGCCAACCCGGTCCGCTGGGACCTGTGCATGGAGACCTTCAAGGAGCTCGGCGTCACGGCTCTGATCGAGGTGTGCCCGGGCGGCACGCTGACCGGTCTGGCCAAGCGCGCGCTGCCGGGTGTGAAGACCCTGGCGCTGAAGACCCCCGATGACCTGGACGCTGCTCGCGAGCTCATCGCCGAGACGACCACACCTGCCGCTGACGCGGCGGGCGCCTGACAAGGAGCCCGAGCATGGCGAAGCTGAAGCCCAGCAAGGGCGCCCCGTACGCACGCATCCTCGGTGTGGGCGGTTACCGCCCGACGCGGGTCGTGCCCAACGAGGTGATCCTGGAGAAGATCGACTCGTCCGACGAGTGGATCCGTTCGCGTTCCGGCATCGAGACGCGGCACTGGGCGAACGACGAGGAGACCGTCGCCGCGATGTCGATCGAGGCGTCCGGCAAGGCGATCGCCGACGCCGGGATCTCCGCCGAGCAGATCGGCGGCGTGATCGTCTCGACCGTCTCGAACTTCCGGCAGACCCCGGCCGTCGCCACCGAGATCGCCGACAAGCTCGGGACGAACAAGGCCGCCGCCTTCGACATCTCGGCCGGCTGCGCGGGCTTCGGCTACGGCCTCACGCTCGCCAAGGGCATGATCGTCGAGGGTTCCGCCGAGTACGTCCTCGTGATCGGCGTGGAGCGGCTGTCCGACCTCACCGACCTGGAGGACCGGGCCACGGCCTTCCTGTTCGGCGACGGTGCCGGCGCGGTCGTGGTCGGCCCCTCCCAGGAGCCGCACATCGGTCCGACGGTGTGGGGTTCCGAGGGCGACAAGTCCGAGACGATCAAGCAGACGGTCCCGTGGGACCAGTTCCGCGTCGGCGACGTCTCCAAGCTTCCGCTGGACAGCGAGGGCAACGTCAAGTTCCCCGCGATCACGCAGGAGGGCCAGGCGGTGTTCCGCTGGGCCGTGTTCGAGATGGCGAAGGTCGCCCAGCAGGCGCTGGAAGCGGCCGGAATCACCCCGGGCGACCTGGACGTCTTCATTCCGCACCAGGCCAACGAGCGGATCATCGACTCGATGGTGAAGACACTCAAGCTGCCGGAGCACGTCACGGTCGCCCGCGATGTGCGCACCACCGGCAACACCTCGGCCGCCTCGATCCCGCTCGCGATGGAGCGGCTCCTGGCGACCGGTGAGGCGAAGAGCGGCGACACCGCACTAGTCATCGGATTCGGGGCGGGTCTCGTATACGCCGCCACGGTCGTTACTCTCCCCTAGGCACTCCGTGCCGGATCTCACGAGCCGGCACGGGAAGAGCACCACCTGCCGCTGCCGCGGCGGGAGCCGAAACCCTCTGAACAACCTGAACAACAACGAAGGAGCGCCAAGATGGCCGCCACTCAGGAAGAGATCGTCGCCGGTCTCGCCGACATCGTGAACGAGATCGCCGGCATCCCGGTTGAGGACGTCCAGCTGGACAAGTCCTTCACCGACGACCTGGACGTCGACTCGCTGTCCATGGTCGAGGTCGTCGTCGCCGCCGAGGAGCGCTTCGACGTCAAGATCCCCGACGAGGACGTCAAGAACCTCAAGACGGTGGGCGACGCGACCGACTACATCCTCAAGCACCAGGGCTGATCCTCCGATCACCTCCCTGGGCTGACTGCCCCGCCACCCGGCGGTGGCGCCGCTGAATCCCCATTCCTTGGAGAAAGAATTCCCGTGAGCCCGACCAATCGCACCGTGGTCGTCACCGGTATCGGCGCAACCACACCGCTGGGTGGCGACGCAGCCTCTACCTGGGAGGGCCTGATCGCCGGCAAGTCCGGCGTCAAGCCCCTGGAGCAGGAGTGGGCCGCCGATCAGGCGGTCCGTATCGCCGCGCCGGTGGCCGTGGAGCCGACCGAGGTCATCCCGCGGCCGCAGGCCCGCCGCCTGGACCGCTCGGCGCAGTTCGCGCTGATCGCGGCCAAGGAGGCGTGGGCCGACGCCGGGTTCGAGGCCAAGGCCGGTGAGGACCCGACCGTCGACCCCGACCGCCTCGGCGCGGTCGTCGCCTCCGGCATCGGTGGCGTGACGACGCTGCTCGACCAGTACGACGTGCTGAAGGAGAAGGGCGTCCGCCGCGTCTCCCCGCACACCGTCCCGATGCTGATGCCGAACGGCCCTTCCGCGAACGTGGGCCTGCTCGTGGGCGCCCGTGCGGGCGTGCACACGCCGGTCTCCGCCTGCGCGTCGGGCGCCGAGGCCATCGGCTACGCCATCGAGATGATCCGCACCGGCCGCGCCGACATCGTCGTCGCGGGTGGCACGGAGGCGGCGATCCACCCGCTGCCCATCGCCGCGTTCGGCAACATGATGGCGATGTCCAAGAACAACGACGACCCGCAGGGCGCATCGCGTCCCTACGACGTCGCCCGGGACGGCTTCGTCCTCGGTGAGGGCGCCGGCGTGATCGTCCTGGAGTCCGCCGAGCACGCCGCGAAGCGCGGGGCCCGTGTGTACGCGGAGGCGGTCGGCCAGGGCATCTCCGCCGACGCCCACGACATCGTGCAGCCCGAGCCCGAGGGGCGCGGAATCTCGCAGGCCCTGCAGAACCTGCTGGACCGTACCGACCTGGACCCGGCGGAGATCGTGCACGTCAACGCGCACGCGACGTCGACGCCGGCCGGTGACATCGCCGAGCTCAAGGCGCTGCGGAAGGTGTTCGGTGACGACGCCGACCACATGGCCGTGTCGGCCACCAAGTCGATGACGGGGCACCTGCTGGGTGGTGCCGGTGGTGTCGAGTCGGTCGCGACGGTGCTCGCGCTGTACCACCGGGTGGCTCCGCCGACCATCAACGTCGAGAACCTTGACCCGGAGGCCGAGGCGAACGCCGACGTCATCCGTGGGGAGGCGCGGAAGTTGCCTGTCGAGGGGCGGATCGCTGCGCTGAACGACTCGTTCGGGTTCGGTGGGCACAATGTTGTGCTGGCGTTCCGATCGGTCTGAAACCGGCGTTGGCTGAAGGTGGCCCGGACTCTGAGAAGAGTTCGGGCCATTCGCCGTTGGTGGTTCTGTTGTTGGCCGGCTGCGAGCCGGTGGGGGCTTGTCGCGCCCACGCGGCGGAGCCGCACATCGATACAGCCCCGCGCCCCTGAAAGACTCGGCGTCGCCGCCCTTGTCTCTCTAAACGACCTGGTGGAGCCAGCGGACCGGGGCGCCTTCGCCCGCGTACCTGAATGGCTCCAGCTCGTCGTCCCACGGCTTGCCCAGGAGCTTGGCGATCTCCGCCTCCAGTTCGGTCTCGCCGCGCTGTGAACGTGCCAGGGCCGCCCTCAACCGGTCCTCGGGGATGAGGATGTCGCCGTGGATGCCGGTGACGGCGTGGAAGATGCCCAGGTCGGGGGTGCAGCTGTAGCGCTCGCCCTCGGCGGTGGGGCAGGGCTCGGCCGTCACCTCGAAGCGGAGCAGATGCCAGCCGCGCAGCGCCGAGGCCAGCTTGGAGGCCGTGCCCGCCTCGGCCTGCCAGGAGAACTCCGAGCGCCAGGTGCCGGGCGCGGCCGGCTGCCGGATCCAGTCGAGGTTGACGCGCGTGCCGAGCACCCCGGCGACGGCCCACTCGACATGCGGGCACAGCGCGCGCGGCGCGGAGTGCACGTACAGAACTCCACGTGTCGTCACCGGGACCTCCGGGCAGAGCGGACATCTTGCGAACTGGCGGACGATAGTGGCCGGGCAGCCACGTTGATGGCGAGGCTACCGTGCGGCGGCGCAAGGAGTGTGACGTACCGTCGGTCCCGGTGCCGCGAAACGCCCGCCATTCACCCGGCAGGACGCTTGTACGGGTGTGAGCCGTTGCATGAGCCGGGCGGGAACCCTTGTGCGTTGTCATGGGTTGGAAACCATGACGGGGACGAGCGAGGGGATGGACCACGGATGCCGAAGCGACGGCACCTTGCGCGCGCGGTCTTCGCCGCCGTGACCGCGACCGTGCTGGGCGTCGCCGGCTGTGACGCCGTGGGCGGCAACTCCCCGGCGCCGTCCGGCTCCGACGCGGCGAGCGCGCGGCCGTCGCCGAAGCCGACTCCGGCCTGGGACCGCAGTCCCGCGTCGGTCGCGGCCGTAGGCGACTCCATCACGACGGGTTTCGACGCCTGTACGGTCCTGGCGGACTGTCCCGAGGTGTCGTGGGCGACCGGCAGCAGTCCCCAGGTCGACAGTCTCGCCGTGCGGCTGCTGGGCAAGGCCAACGCGGCCGAGCACAGCTGGAACCACGCGGTGACCGGGGCGCGGATGGTGGATGTGGCCGGGCAGATGGCCCGGGCGGTGGCGCACAAGCCGGAGCTGGTCGCGGTGATGGCGGGGGCGAACGACGCCTGCCGGGACACGCCCGAAGCGATGACGTCGGTGGCCGACTTCCGGACGCAGTTCGAGGACGCCATGGGCACGTTGCGGGAGGCGCTGCCGAAGACCCAGGTGTATGTGGCGAGCGTGCCGAACCTGATGCGGCTGTGGGAGCAGGGGCGTACCAGCCCGGTGGGCAGGCAGGTGTGGAAGCTCGGTATCTGCCCGTCGATGCTGGGCGACGCCGAGTCCCTCACGGCGGCGGCCGAGCAGCGGCGCGAGACGGTGCAGGCGCGGGTCGAGGCGTACAACAAGGTGCTGAAGGAGGTCTGCGCGAAGGACCGCCGGTGCCGGTTCGACGACGGCGCGGTGTACGAGTTCCGCTTCGGCGGCACACAGCTGAGTCAGTGGGACTGGTTCCATCCGAGTGTGAACGGTCAGGCGCGACTGGCCGAGATCGCCTACCGGACGGTCACGAACTAGTGTTCCGCTCATGAGCGAACACTTCGGCACACTTTCCGACGGCGCAGAGGTCCATCGCTGGACCCTGGAGCGCGCGGGCGTTCGGGTACGGGTGCTGTCGTACGGCGGGATCGTGCAGTCGCTGGAGGTGCCCGACCGGGACGGGCACTCGGCGAACGTAGTGCTGGGCTTCGCCGACCTGGACGGGTATCTCACCCACCCCGGGCCCTATCTCGGCGCTCTCATCGGGCGGTACGCCAACCGGATCGCGGGCGGCCGCTTTCCGCTGGACGGCCTGACGTACGCGCTCGATCCCAACAACGCGCCCAACTCCCTGCACGGCGGCGAGCGCGGCTTCGACAAGCGGGTGTGGGACGTGACGCCGGTCGAGCACGGGGTGCGCCTGAGCCGGGTCAGCCCGCACGGCGAGGAGGGCTTTCCCGGGCGGCTCGACGTCTCGGCGACCTACACGCTGGAGGCCGACGGGGCGCTGCGGATCGCGTACGAGGCGGTGACGGACGCGCCGACCGTGGTGAACCTGACCCATCACGGCTACTTCAATCTCGCCGGGGCGCAGGCGGGGAACGCGGGCGGGCATGAACTGCGGCTGGCCGCCTCCCGGTTCACGCCGGTCGACGCGGATCTCATCCCGACCGGCTCCCTGGACGAGGTCGCGGACACCCGCTTCGACTTCCGCGAGGCGCGGAAGGTCGGCGCCGGGTACGACCACAACTTCGTGCTGGACAAGGGGGTGACGGGGCGTGCGCAGGAGGTGGCCGAGCTGTACGACCCGTCGACCGGGCGGGCGCTCACGGTGGCGACCACCGAGCCCGGACTGCAGCTGTACACCGCCGACCATCTCGCCGAGCCGTTCGCGCCGGGCGACGGCATCGCGCTGGAGACCCAGCACTTCCCGGACTCCCCGAACCGGCCGGAGTTCCCGAGCACGGTGCTGCGGCCGGGCGAGGTGTTCCGTTCGGAGACGGTGTACGGCTTCTCGGCCCGCTGAGTTGTCGCCAGTAGCCCCGGCCCGGGCGTCAGGACCCGGACCGGGGCTGTTCCTGGGGCACTTCTCCCGGATCAGACGTTAATCGTCGCCGTCACTCGACGGTCGGCGATCGAGCGGCTCACCTGGATCTCGTACGAACCCTTCACAAAGGTCCACGCATTGGTCGTCTCGTCCCACGTCTCGAAGGCCCGGCGGGGAATGTCGATCACCGCTTCGGCCGTCTCCCCCGGCCCCGCCTCCACACCCGCGAAGCCGGCCAGCCACCGTGCCGGGCGGCCGGCGTCGGGCTCGGTCGGCGCCAGGTAGACCTGCACGACCTCGCGCCCCGCGCGTTCGCCGGAGTTGCGGACGCGGACCGTGACCGTGGTGCCCTCGACCTTGGCCGACTCGTAGGTCCACTCGGTGTAGCCGAGGCCGTGCCCGAAGGGGTACGACGGGACCCGGCCCTCCTTCTCCCAGGCGCGGTAGCCGATGAAGACGTCCTCGGTGTAGGGGAGTTCGCCGGCCGAGGGGGCTACCTGGGTGACGGGGGCGTCGGCCAGGGAGCCCCAGGTGGTGGGCAGCCGGCCGCCGGGCTCGTGCGCTCCGGTGAGAACGTCGGCCAGGGCGGCGCCGCCCTCCTGGCCGGGGAACCAGCTGAGCAGCACGGCCGCGACCTCCTCCCGCCACGGCAGTTCCACCGGGGAGCCGGAGTTGACGACCACGACGGTGCGGGGGTTGGCGGCGGCGACGGCGCGGACCAGGTCGTCCTGGCGGCCGGGCAGGGTCAGGTCCGTGCGGTCGAAGCCCTCGGACTCGACGCGCTCGGTGGTGGCGACCACGACGACGGCCGCGTCGGCGCTCCGGGCGGCCTCGACGGCCTCGGCGATCAGTTCGTCGGGGTCGCGCTGCGGCTCCTGGTGGGAGAGCGTGAAGGCGACGACCTTCATCGGGATGTCCTCGGGGAACTCGACGACGTACGTCAGGGAGACCTCGACCGGTTCGCCGGCGGTGAGTTCGGGCCGGCCGTGGGCGACGGGGGCGCCGAAGAAGGTGATGAAGGGGTCGTCCTTGGCGGGGCGCTGGTCGTCGTCGAAGTACGTGGTCCCGTCGACGGTGAGCTTGAAGGCGCCGATGCCCTTGATGCCGAAGGTGTGCGCGCCGGTGTCGCGCGGGGTGAAGGTGCCGGTCAGCTCGACGGTGTGCAGCGTCTCGTGGGTCACGCCGTCGGGGAGGTCGTCGCCCATCCACTGGACGTGGCCGTTCGGGGCGGAGGCGGTGCCGATGACGTTCCCGTCGGCGTCCCGGCACACGGCCCGCAGTTCGAAGCCCTTGTCGGCGACGCCGAGTTCGGTGTTCGGGTCGGCGCCGACCGAGTAGGTCAGGGCGCCCTCGGGGAGGGCGGCGGTGAGGCCGTCGAGCGGGGAGACGATCCGGTCGGGGAAGACGGTGGCGGAGCCGCCGCCGAGGACTCGGGCGTCGCGGGCGGCGGCGCCGATGAGCGCGACGGTGCCGGTCGGCCGCAGCGGGAGGGCGCCCTGGTTGCGGACCAGGACGAAGGAGCGGCGGGCGATCTCGCGGGCCAGCTCGGCGCCGTCGACGGTCCGGGGATGCTCGGTGACGACCGGCTCGGCGCCGTCGAGGATGCCGACGCGGGCGGCGAGCCGCAGGACGTTGCGTACGGCGTCGTCGACCTTGGCCTCGGCGACCCGCCCGTCCCGTACGGCCTGGGCGAGGGGCTCTCCGTAGACGGTCCGCGGGCCGGGCATGGCGGCGTCGAGACCGCCCTCGATGGCGGCGACCGTCGACCGGGCGGCCATCCAGTCGGAGACGTTGTAGCCGTCGAAGCCCCATTCGCCGCGCAGGACCTCGTTCACCAGGTAGTGGTGCTCGGTCATCGTCGTGCCGTTGACCGTGTTGTAGGCGGTCATGATGCCCCAGGGGTGGGCGTTCTCGACGATGGCCTCGAAGGGCGCCAGGTACAGCTCGCGCAGGGCGCGTTCGCTCACCTTGTTGTTCACGGTGAACCGCTCGGTCTCGGCGTCGTTGGCGACGAAGTGCTTGACCGTGGTGCCCACGCCGCCGGACTGGACGCCGTTCACATAGCCCGCGCCGATCTTCCCCGTCAGGCAAGGGTCCTCGCTGTAGGCCTCGAAGTGCCGCCCGCCGAGCGGGGAGCGATGGAGGTTGACGGTCGGGGCGAGAAGCACATGGACACCCTTTCGGCGGGCCTCCTGGGCGAGCAACACGCCTGCCCTGCGGGCGAGTTCCGGGTCCCAGGCGGCGGCGAGGGCGGTGGGTGAGGGCAGCGCGACGGACGGGTCGTCGGCGGTCCAGCGCACACCCCGGACGCCGATCGGGCCGTCGGACATCACGAGGGACTTCAGGCCGATCTCGGGGAGCGCGGGCAGGGTCCAGGTGTCCTGCCCGGAGAGCAGCCGGGCCTTCGCGTCGAGGCCGAGCCGGGCGAGGGCTGCCTCGACGACCGCCTCGCGCGCTTCGTCGGCCTGGGTGCGGGTTCCCGCCATCGCGGTGCCTCCTCGTTGAGTCCGGGGCTGTGCCTGCCCCCATCCTGCATCGGCCACCTGTAGACCGGTAGGTTTCGTTATTTTGCTGTTATATTTCCAGTACGACGATGCCGTACGGTGACGCCATGAACGCGAGGGTCAGAAGCGAGGAGCGCCGGGCCGAGATCGTCCGGGCGGCCCTGGAAGTGATCGCCGAGCGCGGTTACCGGGGGGCGAGCCTGGCCGCGGTCGCGGAGCGGGTCGGGCTGACGCAGCAGGGACTGCTGCACTACTTCCCGACCAAGGACGCCCTGCTCGTCGCCGTGCTCCAGGAGCGGGACCAGTGGGACGCCGTGCCCAACACGCGGTGGCGGATCGACCTGCTGGCCTCACTCGTCGAGTACAACGCGATGCGGCCCGGTATCATCCAGACCTTCTCCGCACTGCTCGGCGAGAGCGTCACGGAAGGGCATCCGGCGCGGGCGTACTTCACCGGGCGGTACACGGACGTCCGCGCGAGCATGGCCGAGGTGCTGCGCGCCGAGTACGGCGACCGGCTGCCGAACGGTCTGACGCCGGAGCGTACGGCGCCGCTGCTGGTCGCCGTCATGGACGGACTGCAGTACCAGTGGCTCCTGGACCCCGAGTCGGTGGACATGCCGGGCGCGTTCCGGGACTTCCTCCGGCTGCTCGGCGAGAACCCGACGGATCCGGCCTGACGGCGGCGGGGATTCCTCCCACCATGGCAGACGCACCATGGCGTAGACCACTCCCGTCACGCGATACTTCCGGCGTCCCGCACCACGCTCCCCCACCGTGCCGGAAGGACCGCAACTCCCTTGAATTCCCTACGCGTCAGGACCGGTGTCCTCGGCTTGGCCCTGCTGGCCGGCCTCTCCGTCCCCACGACCGGGGCAGCCGCCGCCCGGACGGCGCCCGCCCCGACCGTCGAGGAGCAGCGCCTCGACAGGGCGGCCCCGCAGGAGATCCTGCGCCGCTCCGGATTCGACGCCCCCACAACGGAGTTCGCCGAGGACCTCGCCGCGGCGCGCTCCTACGCGCAGGCTCGCCGTGTCGTCGAGCGGGAGGGGTCGGCGCTGTGGCGGCGGGCCGTCGACCGGGCGCAGGGGCGCGGTCCGGCGGGTGGTGACGGGCAAGAGGCGGGCCTGAGCCGGGACGACGACCGGCCGCTGTACTGGGCACGGTTGTCGATGACTCGGGAAGTGCGCACCTGGGAGCCGGGGTTCGGGCTGAGCGACGCCCGGCGGGCCGCGTTGCTCGACACGCTGGAGCGGGTCTCCCGCGGGCAGACCGACCTTCGTCACCCGCACGGCGGCAAGGGGATCAAGCGGATCCTCGTCACCGGCTTCGACCCCTTCACCCTCGACCGCGACATCCGCATCTCCAACCCGTCCGGGGCCACCGCGCTCGCCCTCGACGGCACGGTGATCGAGACGGCGGAGGGTCCGGCGCGGGTGGAGACCGTCGTGTTCCCGGTGCGCTGGCGGGACTTCGCCGAGGGGACGGTGGAGCGGACGCTGCGGCCGTATCTGAGGCAGGTCGACCTGTTCACGACCGTGAGCCAGGGGCGCGTCGGGCGGTTCGACGTCGAGCGGACCAACGGGGCCTGGCGGGGCGGCTTCGGGGACAACGACAACATCGGCCGGACCGGGACCATCCCCGTCGCCGATCCGGCCTCGCAGCCGCAGTGGACGTCGACGACCCTGCCGTACGAGGAGATCGTGGCCGCGAACACCGGCCGTTTCCCCGTGTACGACAACACGAGCGTCACCGAGATCCCGGCGGGAGGTACGGAGGCCGTCGTACGGCCGGACGGGCCGACGCCCGGGTCCACCGCGCGGGCGGGGGGCGGCGGGGACTACCTCTCCAACGAGATCGCCTACCGGGCGACGCTGCTCCGGGACCGGCTGGGGCTGCACGACACGCTGCCGGGCGGGCATGTGCACACGCCGGTGCTGCAGTTCGGGGCGGGCAACACCGATCCGGCGTCGGGGTCGGTGACCGACCCCGAGTTCGTGCGGAACCGGCTGGACATCATCGCCCAGGTGCGGGCGATCGTCGGGGTGGCTGCGGATGCGGCGTTGACGGCGCGGTCGGGTTCGTAGGCAGTCGGGTCGGCGCGGGCGTCGGGGGTTTCCGCCCCGCCGCCCCTATCCTTCCCCTCCCTGAGGGCTGCCGCCCCCGGACCTCGCTTCCCCCGCTTCGGCCCGAAGGGCCTCGTCCTCAAACGCCGGACGGGCTGAGAGTGTCCGGACCGGCGCTGGGCAGCGAACCCTCGTCCCGCCCCTCCTTGGTCTCCTCCCCCAGCAGCTCCCTCGCCATCAGCGTCGCCCCGGCGACCGCCCCCGGCATCAGGAACACCGCGACGAACGGCACCAGGAAGGCCGCGGCGAGGGGCGTGCCGAAGCCCCAGACCAGGGTCTTGCGGGAGCGGAGGAGGGCGAGCCGGTCACGGAGTTCGACGCGGCGGCGCTGGAGGGCGACCGCCGTGAGCTCCTCGGTGAGGAAGAAGCCGGTGACGACGACACCGGCGACCGGTACGACCGTCTGGCCGACGACCGGGATGAAGCCGAGGGCGAAGAGCAGCACGCCCCACACGGCGGCGCGCAGCACGATCCGCAGGCTGTCGCGGCCCGAGATCCACAGCTCGCGCCAGAGCGGCAGGCCGGACTCGGGGGCGGTGCCGTCCGGGGAGACGTCCCGGTCGACCTTCTCGGAGAGGTTCTCGTAGAAGGGCTGGCCGACCAGGAGCGTGACCGCGGTGAAGGTGACCACTGAGAGAAGCAGGCCCAGGGCGAACAGGACGGCGGTGAGGAAGCCGCGGAAGAGGCCCTGCCAGGGGCTCGACCAGTCGTCGGCGAACGGCGTCGCCCAGGACACGAAGTCCTCTCCCCAGAGCGCGAGCGCGACCAGGGCGGCCGCGTAGAGCACCAGGGTGATCAGGCCCGGGATCAGCCCGAAGCCGTACTGCTTGCCGTGCCGGGCCACCCATCGCTGGCCCCTGAGGAGATACGTCAGACCTGCCCGGAGATCACGCATGGCCGAACTCTATCGGTCGGGTCATGGCCGGTAGCGTGCGCCCTTGTGGACGCTGGTCGACTACCGGGCGTTCGAGCTCTGGGCTTGCACAGCGGGCATCACTGGCGATGATGCTGCGCTTGCGTCCAGCCCCACTCCGGCGTGTGTGCTCCGGTGATGGGGCAGGGGCCGCTGACAGGGGGAGCCGTTCCGGTCCCCGTGCGCAACGACGCCGCAGTTCCGGCATGCGATCCAGGCCTGACTGACCCGGTTTGCCTTGTCGACGTGGCCGCATTCGGCACAGGTGCGGGAGGTGTACGCCGGATCGACGTGCACCACCGGTACCCCTGCTTTCCGGGCCTTGTACGCGATGAACTGACCCAGCTGGGCAAAGGACCAGCTGGAGTGGGTGGCCCGTTGGGGCTTTCGAAGCCGTACCCGCTCGCGGATGCCCGTCAGGTCTTCCAGGGCGATTCCGCGACCGGGTGCGTTCTGCCTCGGCCACCACATGCTTCGCGATCTTGTGGTTGATGTCCTTCGCCCGCCGCGCTTCCTCGCGCCTGCGCTTCTTCAACCGGCGTTTGGTGGATGGGGTGTTCTTCTTCTGCAGCTTCGTCCGCAGGTTCCGCTCCCGGGCGCGGATACGGTTCAGCTCACGACCAGCCATGATCTCGCCGTCGGACGTGGTGGCGATGTTCACGATCCCCAGGTCGGCACCGAGGAAGTCCACCGGCTCGGTATTCGGCTCTGCCTCGGGCACTTCGCAGGTCGCGTTTGGACACCATGCATCCTCCGCATCCGGCCCCCAGCCGCTCCCGTCGCTCCGCGCCTGCCATGCCGCATGCCCGCCCGGAGGCCCCCGCATGGGCCATCCGGGGCATCCGTGACACCAACTCCCTCTTGTTGCGGTTGAGTCGAACAGGTACACCTCGCCGTACCGATCTTTGGAAGTTTCGAGGAGGTACGCGTGCGCATCACGAGAACCGTTCCTGCGAGACCCGTTCCACTCATCGCCCTCGCCGTCACCACGGCGGGCTCCCTGCTCCTCGGTCCGAACGCCGCCGCGGCGGAACCCCGGCCCCCGGTCCACCGGGAAGCCGCGCTCGACCAGCAGGCGGCGCGGGCGCCCTTGAGTGCGGCCCAGCGAGCCCTCACCGGCGCTGGGGCCGCACCGGAGGCGGAGGCAGCGCTCGGTGACGACAGCCGCGGCTACCCCCGTCGGCATGTCCTCACCCCCGACCCCGAGAACCCGGTCGACAAGTCCCTCAAGCTGGGCCTCACCCCGTACCACGCCATCGCGCCGAAGCTGAACGCGCTCCAGGCCCTCGGCGACCGCGTGAGCGTCGAGGTCGCGGGGCGCTCGGCCGGCGGGCACCGGCTCTATCTCGTCACCGTGACCGCCCCCGAGACCGCCCGCCAGGCCCGCGCCCAGGCGCGGATGCGCGAGCTCATCGAGCAGGCGCCCGCCCTGGCCGCCAAGTCCCCGGAGATCAAACGGACTTACAAGGCCCCGGTCTTCCTCAACAACAACATCCACGGCAACGAGTGGGAGGGCACCGATGCCTCCCTCAGGCTCATCGAGCGGCTCGCCACGGCCAAGGACGCCGCGACGCGCGACCTGCTCTCCCGCAGCCGCCTGTACTTCAACATCACGGCCAACCCGGACGGCCGTATCGCGGGCACCCGCACGAACGCCAACGGCTTCGACATGAACCGGGACTTCGTCACCGCCTCGCAGCCCGAGGTGCGGGCGATGCGGCAGATCATGGTCGCCAAGCAGCCGGCCGTCATGCTCGACCTGCACGGCTATGTCAACGGCACCCTCATCGAGCCCACCACTCCCCCGCACGGCGAGAACTACGAGTACGACCTGTTCCTGAAGAACACCTACGCCAACGCCCTCGGCATGGAGGCCGCCGTCAACGGCCTCGGTTACACGCCCGCCGGGGACGGCGTGCAGCCCGCGCAGATCCCGTTCCGGGACCAGGAGGAGGGCTGGGACGACTGGCCGCCGATCTTCACCCCGCAGTACGCGGCCTTCCACGGCACGGTCGCGGCGCACACGGTGGAGATCCCGCTGACGGTGAACAACCGCGCGTACGACACCCTGCCCGTCACCGAGCTGCGCCGCCGGTCCGCGATCAACGTCGACGTCGCCGGGGCCGCCCTGCGGGCCACCCTCGACTTCGTGCGGTCGAGGCACGCCTCGCTCGTCGCCGACCAGATCGAGGTCTTCCGGCGGGGAGCCGCGGGCGCCGCGCAGGTGCCGGTGTCGGCGGAGACCGTCCCGGGCGTCCCCGGCATCGGCCCCGAGGACGTCTACACGACCGCCTTCCCCCGCGCCTACGTCATCCCGGCCGGCACCCGGCGCCCGGCCACGGCCGCCGCCCGGCTCGTCGACCACCTCCTCGCCAACGACGTGCGGGTCACCCGCGCGAGCCACTCCTTCCGGCTCGGCGGACGGCCGTACGCCGAGGGCTCGTACGTCGTCGACATGCGCCAGCCCAAGCGCGGGCTCGCGAACGCGCTCCTCGCGGACGGGCGGGACATCAGCGACAAGGTCTCCGCGATGTACGACATCTCCGGCTGGAGCCTCGGCCGGCTGTGGGGCGCGCCGGTGGAGATCCTGCCGGGCATGCCGTACGGCGGTGTCCTGCGCCCGGTCCGGGCGGCGTCCCCCGTCGCGTACGTCGCCCCGCGCGGCGACCTCCGGCTGCGGCTCGACGACCCGAACGAGGTCGCCGCGCTCAACTCCCTGCTGCGTGAGGGCGTCGAGGCGCGCCGGGCCGCCGACGGCAGCGCGATCGTGCCGGGCTCGGCACGGCGGCAGGCCAGGGAGGCCGCCCGCCGGTACGACGTTGCCTTCCACGCGACGCGGCTCACCGGCACGGTCCCGCTCCAGCGCACCCGGGTCGCCGCCGCCGTCACCGCGGGTGAGCTGTTCGCGCTGCGGGAGATGAACTTCGAGGTCACGCCGGTCTCGACGGACGTGCTCAACGCCGGGTTCGACTGGTCGTCGACGGACGTGCTGTTCGTGTCGGCGGGCCTGGAGCATGACGACCTGAACCCCGCCGCCCGCACCGCCCTCGGCACTTTCCTCGGCCGACACGGCCTTGTCGGCCGGGGTGCCACCGGTGCCGCGCTCAACGCGGCGGCCGCACTGCTGGCCGTGAAGCCGGTCGAGGGCAACGGGGACGCGAACGGGGTGGTTCGGGTGGTGAATTCGGGCGGCGGCGTCACCGCCGGAGCCTCCGACCACGGCTTCGTATACGCACCGCTCTGGTTCACCGACCTCGGCCCGAGCGTCAGGGCCGAGCAGCGGTACGCGACCGGCAACCCCCTCCTCTCCGGGCACTGGCGCCCGCTGGACGACGGCACGGGCGGGCCCACGAACGCGGCGGGACAGGCATCGGTCGTCAGCGGCCCGCACGCGGTGCTGTTCGGCACCGAGCCGCTCTTCCGAGACCACCCCAAGGGCGAATTCACCCAGGTGGCACGGGCGTTGCTCGCCATGGCACACACCATCGACACCTCAAGAAAGCGCTTGCCCAACAGGTGAGGGTGGTGTGGAATGCACGACAGAGAATGTCGTGACTGAGGAGGAACATTGCTGACTGCGAGGCTCCGAAACGCCCTTGGCGCGTCGGCGGTAGTACTGGGCTTGGTCGGTGTCACCGTTGCGTCCGTTTCGCCCGCCACGGCTGCCGACAAGGCGTACGCATGGACCAAGGCGGCCCACTGGGGCCCCAAGGCGAATGACGGTAGTGGCTACTTCCAGCCGGAGGGCGAGATATTCGGCGTGCGGGACAACCGGGAGGACGGCAGGGGGGTCGTGCTGGAGTGGTCCATCACCAGCGGGGGCTCCGGGGAAGGCCAGCTGTGGAACACCAGCGGTTACAGCACCAGCTACAAGACGTTTGACAAGTCGTTCCCCGAGGGGGCTGTGGTCCACTTCCACGTCTGCCTCACGAACAATGGAACCATCTATGCGGACACCTGCGGCGCCTACGCTGATGTGGTCGCCTAGTCCGGACGGCACGAGCTGGTCCGGTAGTCGGTGAGCGAGAGGGCGGGAGTCAGTGCGACTGGCTCCCGCCTCTGCGTTGAGGGTGAGGAGCGCGGATGACGCAGGAGATCGCCGTCCATGGCACGGTCGCGGCGGGCTTCGAAGCGGTACGGGAGGAGTTCGCCGCCTTCGTGACGGGAGAACCGCCCGACTATGAGGGGCAGTTGTGCGCGTATGCGCACGGCCGCAAGGTCGTCGACCTGTGGGCCGGTGACGGGTGCGAGCCCGGCTCCCTCTACGGCGTGTTCTCCTCCACCAAGGGCGCCGCGCACCTGGTGGTCGCGCTTCTCGTGCAGGAGGGGACGCTCGAACCGGACCGCAAAGTGACGTACTACTGGCCGGAGTTCGGGGCCGAGGGCAAGGGGGCGCTGACCCTGCGCGATCTGCTCGCCCACCGGGCCGGGCTGGTCGGGCTGGACGCCGGGTTCACCGAGGACGAGCTGGCCGACGACCGCGCGATCGCCGAGCGGCTCGCCGACCAGCGGCCGTTCTGGCGCCCCGGCACGGCCTTCGGCTATCACGCGCTCGTCATCGGCGCGCTGACCGGTGAGGTCGTACGGCGTGCCACCGGCCGGACGCTCCAGGAGGTGTACGAGGAGCGGGTGCGGGCGCCGTACGGGCTGGACTTCCACCTCGGGCTGCCCGAGGAGCTGGAGCCCCGCTTCCGCTCCGCGCAGCCGATGGCGCCGACGCCGGAGCAGCGGGCGGTGCTGGACGCGGTGCCGCAGGGGCCGCACACCCTGTCGTCGATCGCGTTCAACACGCATGTCCCGGATCCGGGCGAGCTGGTGGACTACCCCAACTCCCGTGCCGTGCGCGCGGCCGGGCCCGCGTCGGCGGGCGGTGTCGCGTCCGCGCGCGGGCTCGCCGGGATGTACGCGGCGGCGATCAGCGAGCTGGACGGGCGGCCCCCGCTGCTGAAGCCGGACACGATCGCCGAGGTCGGGCAGATCCATTCGAGCGGGTACGACCTGGTGACGCGGGCCCACCGGTCGTACGGCCTCGGCTTCCAGGCGACGGCGGACCCCTGGTACCCGTTCCTGGGGGCCGGCACCTTCGGCCACAGCGGCATCGGCGGCTCCCAGGGCTTCGCGGATCCCCGCGGCGGTCTGGCGTACGGCTATACCCGCCGGCGGTGCGCGTTCCCTGGCGGGGCGGCGCCGGAGAACGAGCGGTTCGTGCGGGCGGTGCATTCGGCGGCGCGGGCGGGCTGACCCTGGGCGACGCCTGATAGCTCGGGCGTGCGCCCGACGCGGGAGAGGCCGCACCCCACGTCCAGGGGTGCGGCCTCCGCCGTGGCAACGAACTTGTCAGTCAGTCGTCACGGCTCAGACCAGCGTCACCGTGATGTTGCCGCGGGTCGCCTTCGAGTACGGGCAGACCTGGTGGGCCTTCTCAATGAGGCCCTTGGCGGTGTCCGCGTCGACGTTCGGGATCGCGGCGGAGATCTCGACGATGACGCCGAAGCCGTCGTCGTTCTTGCCGATGCCGACCTTCGCGGTGACGGTCGAGCCGGAGACGTCGGCCTGCTCCTGGCGGGCGACGACGCCCAGGGCGCCCTGGAAGCAGGCGCTGTAGCCGGCCGCGAACAGCTGCTCGGGGTTGGTGCCGGCGCCGCTGCCGCCCATCTCCTTGGGCGGGTTCACGACGACGTCGAGCTTGCCGTCGTCGGTGGCGACCCGGCCGTCGCGACCGTTCTCGGCGGTGGCGACGGCCGTGTAGAGGACGTCGGTCTGCTGGATGGACATGGGGTGTCTTCTCCTCCTCGGTCCGCCGCGACTCGCGCCCACGATCGACGACGGTTTCGGAAAGAAGTTACCGCATACCGGAAAGCCGTAGTAGACGGCCGAGGGCGTCAGAGCTTGACGATCATCTTCCCGGTGTTGTCGCCGCGCAGGACCCCGAGGAACGCCTCCAGGTTGTTCTCGATGCCCTCCACGAAGGTCTCGCGGTACTTGAGCTGACCGGAAGCGACCCAGGGGCCGACCTCCTGGACGAACTGCGGCTGGAAGTCGTAGTGGTCGCCGACGAGCAGGCCCTCGATGCGGCCGCGGGTCGCGATGAGGCGGGCGAGGTTCTTCGGGCCGGGGGCGGGCTCGGTGTTGTTGTAGACCGAGATCATGCCGCAGATGGCGATCCGGCCGTGCGTGTTGAGCTGCCCGATGGCGGCCTCCAGGTGGTCGCCGCCGACGTTGTCGAAGTAGACGTCGATGCCGTCGGGGGCGGCCTCGCGCAGCTGCTCGCTCACCGAGCCGTCCTTGTAGTTGAAGGCGGCGTCGAAGCCGTACTCCTCGACGAGGAGCTTCACCTTCTCGGCGGACCCGGCGGAGCCGATGACCCGGGAGGCACCCTTGAGCTTGGCGATCTGGCCGACCTGGCTGCCGACGGCACCGGCCGCGCCGGAGACGAAGACGACGTCGCCCTCCTTGAAGGAGGCGGTGCGCAGCAGGCCGGCGTAGGCGGTGAGGCCGGTCATGCCGAGGACGCCGAGGTAGGTGGAGAGGGGCGCGGCGTCCGGGTCGACCTTGACGGCGTTCTTCGCGTCCACGGCGGCGTACTCGCGCCAGCCGAAGAAGTGCAGGACGTGGTCGCCGACGGCGATGCCCTCGGCGTTGGAGGCGACGACCTCGCCGACGGCACCGCCCTGCATGACCTTGCCGAGCTCGAAGGGGGCGACGTAGGACTTGGCCGACGACATGCGTCCCCGCATGTACGGGTCGACGGAGAGGTACTTGTTCCGTACGAGCACCTGACCCTCGCCGGGGGTCGGCGTCTCGGCCTCCACCAGGGCGAAGTCCTCGGCCTTGGGCCAGCCGACGGGGCGGGAGAGGAGGTGCCATTCGCGGTTGATCATGGGGGGTGCCCTTCCGGTGTACTGCGGTGGTACGGGTGCATTTACTTAAGCATCTGAAACAACCATGCTCCTGAATATTTCATGATGTCAAGTAACCGGGTTACCCTGAGAGCATGGCCACCCCGTCCAAGACCCGCCGCCCCGATGAGCTGACCCTTGAGGTCGTCGACCTCATCGGCTCCGTCGTGGCCCGCTACCACGAGGAGTACGAGGAGGCCGCCGCCGAGCACGCGCTCACCGGCGCGCAGGCGCGGCTGCTCAGCCTGCTGTCGCTGGAGCCGCTGCCGATGCGGAAGCTGGCACAGCGGCTGCGCTGCGAGCCGTCGAACGTGACCGGCATCGTGGACCGCCTGGAGACCCGGGGCCTGGTGGAGCGGCGCCCGGACCCGGCGGACCGCCGCGTGAAGCTGGCGGCGGCGACGGACGAGGGCCGGCGGGTGGCCCGCAGCCTGCGGGACTCCCTGCGGTTCGCCCGGGAGCCGCTGGCGGGGCTGTCGGAGGAGCAGCGGCTGACCTTGCGGGATCTGCTGCGGCGGATGCTGGGCGTGGAGGTCTAGGCAGCCACGGCCTGGCCACGCCCCAGGGCCTGTCCGGTCGCCGGTTGCGGGTGACCTGGCCCGGGGCGAGGATCGGAACGTGATGTTGTACCGCTCGGGCATCCGTGAGGGGTGTGATGGGCGTGAAGGCACGCTCCGTCGGAGGAGGCCACGGCGATTCCACGGTGACGGGGGTGACGGGGGTGACGCCGGACGGTGACCCGGTGCTCGCCGCCCGACTCACGGTGCCGACGGTCCCGGGGACGTTCGTACGCAGGGACCGGCTCGTCGAGCAGCTGACCGACGGCGCCCACAGTCCGCTGACCCTGGTCAACGGGCCCGCGGGGGCGGGCAAGACCCTGCTGGTCGCCGACTGGATCACGGCCTGTGCGCCGGGCGCCTTCGCCTGGCTGACGGTGGAGCCGCAGGACAGCGCGCCCGGGGTCTTCTGGTCCTACGTCCTGCACGCCTTTCGCCGGCACGGGGTCGCCCTGCCCGACTCCATCGGCAGCCCGGCCCGGCCCGGCGAGGTCGATCACTCGCTGCTGGCCCGTCTGGCGGCCTGGCTGAACGAACGGGACGGCCGGGTGACCCTCGTCCTGGACGAGTTCGACCGGGTGGCCGGCTCCGCCGCGGTGGCCGACGAGGTCCAGTTCGTGCTCCGCCACGCCGGGGACGGACTGCGCCTGGTGATCATCAGCCGCACGGAGCCGCTGCTGCCGCTGTACCGCTACCGGGCCGCCGGTGAACTCGTCGACATCCGCGCCGACGACCTGGCCTTCCGCACCGAGGAGACGGCGGCCCTGGTCGACCGGCACGGGCTGCCCCTGTCGGCCGAGGCCGCGCGCATGCTGACCGAACGCACCGAGGGCTGGGCGGCGGGACTGCGGCTGTGTGCCCTGGCCGCGCAGCGGGCCGACGACCCGGAGAGCTTCCTGAAGGACTTCGAGGCCGGGCACAGCACGGTGGCCGACTTCCTGCTGGGCGAGGTGCTGCGCGCCCACCCCGCCGAGACCCAGGACCTGCTGCTGCGCACCAGCATCCTGGAGAAGACCCACCCCGATCTGGCCAATGCCCTCACCGGCCGGGACGACGCGGAGCCGGTCCTGGAGGAACTGCAACGGACGAACGCGTTCGTCGAGCCCATCGGGCGTTCCTGGTACCGCCTGCACTCGCTCTTCGCCGAGATCCTGCGGGTGCATCTGCGCGTGCGCCACCCCGGCCTGGAGCCGGAGCTGCACCGTACGGCCGCCGAGTGGCTGAGCCGGGCGGGCCTGCTCGACGAGGCCCTGCGGCATGCGGCGGACGCGGGTGACTGGGAGTTCGCCGCCGCAGAGCTGGTCGACCATCTGGCGATCGGCCGGCTGCTGACCGGGCTGGCCGCCGAGCGGCTGGACGTTCTCTTCGCCGGGATGGCGCCGGAGGCGTCCGGGCCCGCTCCCGACCTGGTGCGCGCGGCGCGCGAGCTGGCCCACCACGACGTCGACCGGGGGTTCGCGTATCTGCGCCGCGCGGAGGAGAACCTGCCGGGCGGCGACACCGACGACGCCGCGGCGGTGCGGCTCACCTGTGCGGTGCTCCGGGTGCTGGCCGCCCGGGTGGCGGGCTCGGCGGACCTGGCCGAGACGGCGGCGAGGGACGCCGCGGAGGCGGAACACGCCCTTCCCGACGACCGGTTGGAGCGGAGTCCGGAGCTGACGGCCCTCATGCTCACCGACCTCGGATCGGCCCAGCTGTGGGCGGGCCGCTTCGATGCCGCGCGCGCGACGCTGTCCGCCGCCGTCGCCGCCGACCAGGGGCTCTCGACGGCGTTCGCCCGGCACGAGGCCCTCGGCCGGCTGGCGCTGATCGACTTCCTGCACGGCCGGCCCGGTCAGGCCGAGGCGCATGCCCGGGCGGCGATCGCCGAGGCGGAGCAGTCGGGGCTGCCGGCGGCCGACCGGACCGGGATGGCGCAGCTCGTGCTGGCAGCCGTCGCCATCGACCGCGCCGACCTGGTGCCCGCCCAGGGCCATCTCGACCAGGTGGCCGCCACGTCCGCCGCCGCCCGCGATCCCGTCGTGGCCGTGGAGCTGGCGATCCTGCGTTCCCGGATGCTGGTCGCGAAGGGGGACTCCCGGGCGGCCCTGGTGGCGCTGGGGCCTGTTGCGAGAGTCCCGTCCGCCGAGCCCTCCCCGTGGGTGAGCGACCGCATCGCCATGGCCACGTCCTCGGCACATCTGGCCGACGGCGATCCGAAGGCGGCGGTCAAGGTCTTCGAGGAGCAACCGCCGCACTGCGCCGAGAGCGTGGCCGCCGAGGCGCGGGCGCGGGTGGCCGCGGGCGACGGCGAACGGGCGCTGCGCATCCTCGACGACCTCCCCGAGCCCGGGGACCGGGGACCGGTCATCGACGTGTGGGTGCTGCTGGCCCGTGCGCAGGCCGTGGACGCGCTCGGTGACTCCGTCGCCGCGGAGAGCCTGCTCCCGCGGGCCCTGGCGGCCGCCCGCCCGCATCACCTCAGGCGGCCGTTCCTGGAAGCCGGGCCCTGGCTCAGACGGCTGCTGCTGGAGCGGCCCGTGCTCGCCCGCGAGCATGCCTGGCTGACCGGCGCGCTCGCGCCGCGGCCCGCCGCCCCGCGACACCGGGAGGAGTCCGTGGGCCCGCCCCCCGAGCCGCTCAGCACACGGGAGCAGGACGTCCTGGAGCGGCTGGCCCAGCTCATGTCCACCGAGGAGATCGCCGCCGACCTGCATCTGTCGGTCAACACGGTGAAGACACACCTGAAGGGCATCTACCGCAAGCTCGCCGCCTCCCGCCGTGGCGAGGCGGTCCGCCGGGCCCGCGAGCTCGGGCTGCTCTGACTCCCCCCTCCCCCGTCGACGACGGACTCCGCCGCCGCCCACGCGAACCACGTGCGCCGCTCACCTCGTCGGGGTGATGCCACCCGCCGCCCCGGTCCCACAGCATGAGGACATGCGTTACGAGATCCGTGTCGACGGACTGATGTCGGAGGAGCTGACGACGGCGTTCCCCGAGTTGGACTCCTTCGTCGTCCCCCACCAGACCGTGCTGTACGGCCAGGTCGACGACGAGGCCCATCTGTACGACCTGTTGATACGGTTCCAGTCGCTGGGCCTGCACATCGCGGAGTTCCGCCGGCTGCCCGAGTGAGCCGCGGGCCGCGGGCGGCCGTACGACTCAGCCCGCCAGCACCTTCTCCTTGGCCCGCTCGTACTCGGCGTCGGTGATGTCGCCGTGGTCGTGCAGCCCGGCGAGCTTGGCCAACGCGTCCGCGTGGGTCGCCTGGGTCGCACGGGTCGCCGGAGCTTCGGCGGCCGCCTCCTGGACGTAGGAGCGGAACGCCTCCTCCTGCCGCTGCATCTGGCGCATGTCACGCTCACCCATGCCGCGCCCGCGGGCCATCAGGTAGACGAAGACGCCGAGGAACGGCAGCACACAGACGAAGACCGTCCAGCCCGCCTTGGCCCCGCCACTCATGGTGTCGTCGCGGAAGATGTCGCCGATGACGCGGAACAGCAGCACGAACCACATGACCCACAGGAAGAACCAGAGCATGGTCAGGAACGCGTTGAGCAGCGGATAGTCCACTGTTGCCTCCACATGTCGGCCGCCGTGACGCCACGGCGGCACTCCAAGCCTGATGTGTCCACGCTGCGCCTGTCGGCCCGGGACGGCATCACCCGAAGCGGGTGGGGTGTCGCCGTCCGTGGCGGCGCGGCCGTCGCACGGGGGCCGGGTCGACCCGCCGGATGCCTCCGTGCCGTCGGCGCACCCGGCACCGCGGGTTTCACCTGTCAGGGGTGAAGTCCCGCCCCGGGCGCGCTCGAACGATGAAGGTGAGCCGTCCGAGGAGCACGGAGGAACGCATCGGCGTACCCGGTGCACGGAGGAGGCGCAGTGGACCGTTATCCGCCCATCGCCGAGCACGGGATGGTCGGCGACCTCCAGACCGCGGCTCTGGTCTCCTCCGCCGGAACCGTCGACTGGTGGTGCACGCCGCGCTTCGACTCGCCGAGTGTCTTCGCCTCGTTGCTGGACAGCGAGCGCGGCGGTCACTGCCGGCTGGCCGTGGACCGCCTGGCGGGCGAGGGGCTGACGGTACGGCAGCTGTATCTGTCCGACACGGCGATCCTGATCACGCGGTACATGGCGCCGGGCGGCGTCGGCGAGGTCGCCGACTTCATGCCGCCCGTCGACTCCATGCTGCCGACGGACCGGCACCGTCTCGTCCGGGTCGCGCGGGTCGTCCGGGGCACCCTGTCCTTCTCCTTCGCCTGCCGCCCCCGCTTCGACTACGCGCGCGCCCCGCACACCCTCACCCGCCAGGACGACGGCCGCTCCGCCGTCTTCCACGGGCCGGGCAGCGATCTGCACCTCCAGTCCACCCCCGGGCTCGCCTTCCGCACCGAAGGGGACGACGTCACCGCCCGTTTCACGCTGTCCGCCGGGCAGGCGGTGGCGGTCGTGCTGACCGGTACCGCGAGCGGGGCCACCTCGGCGCCCGCGCCGACCCTGGGCGGCGTGATCGACGACATGGCGTCGTGCCGCACCTTCTGGCTGTCGTGGCTGCGCTCCTGCACCTACCGGGGACGCTGGCAGGAGATGGTGAACCGCTCGGCGATCACCCTCAAGCTGCTCACCTACGCCCCCACCGGCGCGCCCGTCGCCGCCGCCACCATGGGACTGCCCGAGCAGATCGGCGGCGAGCGCAACTGGGACTACCGCTACACCTGGGTACGGGACGCCTCGCTCTCCGTCCGCTCCCTGATCGATCTGGGCTTCGAGACGGAGGCGTACGCGTTCCGCCGCTGGCTGCGCGCCCGCGTCGACGCCGGGGGCACCGCCACCGGTGACCCCCTCCAGATCATGTACCGGGTGGACGGCGACCCCCAGCTGACCGAGGAGACCCTCGACCACCTGGAGGGCTACCGGGGCTCCCGGCCCGTCCGGGCCGGCAACGCGTCCGCCGACCAGCTGCAACTCGACATCTACGGCGAGGCGGCCGACGCGCTGGCGGTGGGCGGCGACATGGGGACGATCCGCGGCTGGGGCGCCCTGCGCGACGTACTGGACTGGCTCTCCGACCACTGGGACCAGCCCGACGAGGGGATCTGGGAGACCCGCGGCGGCCGGCAGAACTTCACCTACAGCCGGCTGATGACCTGGGTCGCCTTCGACCGCGGCATCCGCGCGTCCCGGGCCTTCGCCCGTCCGGGGCAGATCGGCCGCTGGACCGACACGCGGGACGCGGTCTTCCGGCAGATCGTCGACAAGGGCTGGCACGACAAGCGTCAGGCCTTCGTCCAGCACTACGACACGGACGTCCTGGACGCCTCGCTCCTGCTGATGCCACGGGTCGGTTTCATCTCGCCGCACGACCCGGACTGGCTCACCACCCTCGACGCCATGGACGAGGAACTGGTCAGCGACAGCCTCGTCCACCGCTACGACCCCCATGCCTCCCCCGACGGGCTGCGCGGCTCCGAGGGCACCTTCAACCTGTGCAGCTTCTTCTACGTCGACGCCCTGGCCCGCAGCGGCCGGCTCGGGCAGGCCCGGTACGCGTTCGACAAGATGCTCACCTACGCCAACCATGTCGGCCTCTTCGCGGAGGAGACCGGCCCCTCGGGCGAACAACTCGGCAACTTCCCCCAGGCGTTCACCCACCTCGCCCTGGTCACCGCCGCCATGTCCCTGGACGAGCAACTCGGCCAGGCCGAGGCACACCCGGCACGGGGCGACGACCGGCACGCGACGCCACGAGGCTTCACCGCCCCCGCCCGCTCGCCGGCCGCAGGCGACGACGGCTGACACGGACGATCGGCGGGGGTCGAGGGCCAGGGCGCCGGACCGCGTCAGACCGCCAGGACCTTCGCCTTGGCCCGCTCGTACTCGGCGTCGGTGATGGCTCCCCGGTCGTGCAGCGCGGCCAGCCTGCCCAGTTCGTCCGCCTTGGCGCCGGGTGCCTTCGGTCCGGGTGCGGCGGCCTCCTGGACGTACGCCCGGAAGGCCCGCTCCTGGTCCCGCGCCCGGCGCAGTTCGCGCTCGCCCATCCCGCGCCCGCGGACGACCAGATAGGCGAGGACGCCGACGAACGGCAGCGCACACACCAACAGCGTCCAGCCGGCCTTCCCCCAGCCGCTGAGCGCGTCGTCCCGGAAGATGTCGCCGACCACGCGGAAGAGCAGCATGAACCACATGATCCACAGGAAGAACCAGAGCATCGTCAGGAATACGTCGAGCAGGGGATAGTCCATGATCGCCTCCGCCGGGCCGGCATCCGCGCCGACCACGCGGTGCCTGAGGACTCGCAACCCGTCGGCTTCACGGTGCCCCGGACCGGTCCCGGGCGGCATCACCCCTCACGGGTGGCCTGTGCGCCCTCCTGCCGGCCGCCTGCCGCCAGCAGCGCCAGGACCGTGAGGACGGCGAGCAGGACGAGTGCGAGCGCCAGGATCGTGAGGGGGGTGGGGCGATTCCACACGGCGAAGAGGAACGCCAGGACCACCAGGGCGGACAGGGCGATCGACCGGCGGTAGGTCTGCGCCGCCACGCCCACCCGTCCGGCCCGGATCTCGTGACCGTAGGCCCAGGCGGCGACGGAGTCGGCGGTGCGGTCGCAGGAGCGGCGGATCACCACCGGCAGCCGGCCGGGACCGATCAGATAGGCGCCGAGCGCGATCACGATCCCGAGCACGACCGTCGTGACCAGGGCGTAGCGCAGGAAGCGCAGGAGCGTGTCGAAGACGGCCGCCGCGGCCGCGTCCGACTGCACGGCGGCCGGGAGATGGTCCAGGTAGTAACGGCGTACGACGACCAGGGCGATGACCACGACCAGGCCGGCGAAGGCGGCGCCCAGCGCGGTGCGGGCCAGCGCGCGCCGCCGCCGGCGGGCCAGCAGCACCCCGGCCGCGCCGGTCACGACGGTGAGGACGGGGAGCCAGTAGCCGACGACGTCCAGCAGGTGCGCGCCGTCGCGGATCTTCTCCAGTTCCTCGGACTGGAACAGCACCAGCTGCTTGTCGACCTCGGGGATCCTCGCCGCGGGTGAGAGTCCCGCGTCGACGAGTTCCTGCTTCACCTCCTCGACGAGCGTGCCGACGTCGAGAGTGACCGTGCCACCCGCGACCCCCACGGCGCCCCGGCCCTCTCCGGTGAGGGCGTGCACGACGGCGTTGTGGGCCCGTTCGTTGGCGTTCTTCCAGGTGGTGGCGAAGACGTCACTGTGCACGATCCGCGTGACGACCTTGTTCACCGCGCCGTCCACGGCCGAGTCGATCTGCGGTCCGAGGGCCCGTACGGCGGCGGCCGCCCCGGGCGGCAGGCCCTGGGACCGCATCCAGTCGGCGAGCTGGTCGGCGGCCCGCTGGCCGTCGACGCGGACGTCCACGGCCTCCGCGACACGGTCGACGGCCGCGTCCTGGATGGCCGGTTCGGTGGCCAGCGGGGCGACCGTGGACACGTACCGGTCCGTGTCCAGCGCGATGTCGTGGACCCACACCGTGATCAGCGCGACGGGCGCCAGGACGCAGGTGATGACGATCAGCACCGCGGAGACCGTGGCTCGGGCGACGCGCCCGGGTGCGGAGTGCCGGTGCGCGGAGTGCTGATGCGCGGAGTGCTGATGCGCGGAACTCATGCGGACTCCAGGTGTTCCGGCGGCGCCACCCTCCTCGGCGTTCGCCCTAGTCGGCGAGGGGGTCCCGCTTCACCACGCACAGAGCCCAGATGATGAACGCGTACAGCGCGATCAGGGTGAGCGACCAGACCGGGTAGTACGGGATGGACAGGAAGTTGGCAATGAGCAGCAGTGCCGCGATGCCGACGCCGACGACCCTCGCCCACGTCTTCGCCGTGAACAGGCCGAAGCTCACGATCACGGCGACCGCCCCGAACACGAGGTTGATCCAGCCCCAGCTGGTCAGGTCGAACTTGAAGATGTAGTTGGGGGTGGAGACGTAGACGTCGTCCTCGGCGATCCCCATGATTCCCCGGAAGACGTCGAGGATCCCGGCGATGAACATCATCACCCCTGCGAACAGCGTCAGGCCGGTGGCAGCGGTCTGCTTCCCTTCCCGGTGGCGCGTAGTGGTGGTGGCCATGTCCGGCTTCCTTCCTCACCGGGCTGCGTCGCGCAGCCGTACACCACCGAGCCTGATCCACGGGGGCGGCCCCGTCGTCACCCCCGGAGGGTGAGGCCCCGCCCGAGGGCACCCGGGTCACGCCGTCAGGTCGGTCCGGGCGGTGACACGGCCGTCGGTGACCGCGTCGGCCAGTGCCTGGTGGTCGCGTTCGTTCTGGTCGGCGTAGGCGCGGGCGAACCGCACCAGGGCCCGGTCGAAGGGGTCGCCGCGGCCGAGGTAGGCGGCGATGGCGATCGGGTCGCCCGAGCGGGCGTGCGCGCGGGCCAGGGAGGCACCGCACAGGCGGGCGAACAGGCCCAGGGTCCCGGGGTCCATGGTCTCGGGGCGGGCGATGCCCTTCCAGTCCCGCAACTGCCGTACGTAGAAGTCGCGTTCGAGGCCGTCGATGCCCGTGACGTGCTCCCAGCCGAGGAAGATGTCACTGGCGGCCTGCATCAGCCGCTGCCCGGTCACCACCCGCTCGCCCTGGTTCTCGTACGCGCTCGCCCCGCAGAAGGGGGCGAGGACCGAGCCGCCCGCCTCCTTGGCCTGGAGCAGGAGCGGGTCCTCGTCGTCGCGGCCGAGCAGCAGGATCACCCAGCAGCGGGTGCCGACGCTGCCGACCCCGACGACCTTGCGAGCCATGTCGACCACGTGGAACCGGCTCAGCAGCGCCCGCCGCTCCGACGACAGGCTGTACGCGTAGTCGGAGACCAGCTCCCGCAGGGTCCGTGCCAGCTCCTCGCCCTCCGTGCCGGGCAGGAGTTCCGCGAGCGGGGTGATCAAGGGGGGATCCGAGATGATCCGGAGTTCGCCGTCCACCACCCGGGTCAGCTTCGCGGCGGCCTGGAGGCTCGTGCGGGAACGGGCCTTCGCCGACGCCCGGGCGGCCCGCTGCTGCTCGTCCCGGCCCGGCGCCCGGGGCAGGAGCTCGTCGATCCGGTCGAAGTCGTCCCGGGCGTACCAGACGTCGAGGGTGCGCATCCCGGCGAACTCCCGCATGCGCTCGCGGTATGCCTCGACTCCGGCGCGGACGACGGTGTCGCACTCGCGCGCCGGGAACCCGTTCGCCCGGCCCGCGATCACCAGGCTCGCGGCGAGCCGCTTGACGTCCCATTCGAAGGGGCCCGGCAGCGTCTCGTCGAAGTCGTTGATGTCGAAGACGAGATGGCGTTCGGGGGAGGCGAGGAGCCGGAAGTTCAGCAGATGGGCGTCGCCGCACAGCTGGACGGTGAGCCCGGTGTGCGGCGCGGCCCCGAGATCGGACGCCATGATCGCCGCGGCTCCCCGGTAGAAGCGGAACGGCGATTCGAGCATCCGGCCGTACCGGACGGGGACGAGTTCGGGAACGCGGGCGGCCGACTGCCGCTCGATGATGTCTACGGGGTCGGGCCGCTTCGCGTCGGGTGCGAGGAGGGCGTGGCCGGAGCGGGGCACACGCGCGCGTGCCTCCTTGCCGAGTGCCGCGCGCTCGGCCGGGGTGAGCGCGCGGTGGGTCGTCGGGGAGAGCGGAGCGTCGTGCAGCGTGGCCATGGCCGGACCTCCTTGCCCGCATCGTCACAGCCCCGCCCTCCGGTGGGATCACCCGGAACAGGTGATGCGGGGCCGACGCCGCGGGCGGTGGGATGCCTCTGTGGGCGGTACGCGGAAGCCCGTTCGAACGCTCGGCCCGGCCGATCGTCCCCGTGCCGGGGCCCCGCGGTGGGCTGCGCGCCTGGCCCTGCTGGTCGCGGCCGGCGCGATCGCTCTGCTGCTCGCGGCCGCCGGGGGCAGGAGCCTCGCGCTGCTGGTCGTCGGCCTGGCGGGGCTCGCCGCCACCGTGGCCGCGCTGTGGTGGACCCTGGCACGGCACGGAGCGGCACGGGCCGTCGCCGCGACACTCACCGTGCTCGTGCCGCTCGCGGTACTGGTGTCCTACGCGGCGGTGGGCCTGCTGTGGGTCGTGCTGTCGGTCCTGGTGCTGTGGGCCGTGGCGATGCTGATCGGGCGGGCCGCCCTCGCCGCGGACCTCGGGCCGCCCAGCCCCCGGCAGTACGCGACCCCGCCGCCGCGGGCGCCGTTCCTGGTCATGAACCCCCGCTCCGGGGGCGGCAAGGTCGGCCGGTACGACCTCGTGGCCAAGGCCCGCGCCCTGGGCGCCGAGGTCGCCGTACTCGACCCCGCTCACCCGCAGGACGTCGCGGAGCTCGCCCGCCGGGCCGTGGCGCGGGGCGCGGACCTGCTGGGAGTCGCCGGCGGGGACGGTACGCAGGCGGAGGTGGCGGGCGTGGCCGCCGGGCACGGCGTGCCGTTCATGGTGATCTGCGCCGGCACCCGCAACCACTTCGCCATGGACCTCGGCCTGGACCGCGACGACCCGTCGACCGGCCTGGACGCGCTCACCGACGGGGTCGAACTCCGTGTCGACCTCGGCGTCATCGGTGAGCGCGTCTTCGTCAACAACGCGTCCTTCGGCGTGTACGCGGCCGTCGTGCGCAGCCCCGCCTACCGCGACGGCAAGGTGCCCACCATCCTCCGGGAGCTCCCGGATCTGCTGACCCACCGGAACGGGCCGCGGCTGACGGTACGCGCGGGCGGCGCGGTCATCGACGCCCCCCAGGCGGTCCTGGTCAGCAACAACCCCTACCACCTGGGCGACGCCGCCGGACTCGGCCGGCGCGCACGGCTGGACTCCGGTGTCCTCGGCGTCCTCGGGATCAACGTGGACAACGCGGCCCAGGCGGCCGGTCTGCTGCGCGGCCGCCATGGGCGCGGGCTCACCACGCTGGCCGGGCACGAGGTGGTGGTCGACGCCGACGCCCCCGAGATCCCGGTCGGCGTCGACGGCGAGGCCCTGCTGCTGCCCACGCCCGTGAAGTGCCGTATCTCGCCCGGCGTGCTGCGCGTCCGCGTGCCGCGCGACCGGCCGGGAGCGCCCGGCGCGAGGACGCCGGTGGACTGGCGGACGCTGGGCCGGCTGGCGTTCGGGCGCGACGTTCCGTCAAGCGGTGACGACGGCCGGGAGCCGCAGAAGTGAACGACTTGGGCGCGCCACCGAACGGCCTAGGTGCACCACCACAGGAACCGGTCGCACTCCGTCTCCGACGGCGACGGTTCCGGCGTCGGGTCCGACGTGGTCGGGTCGGCCGTGGGCGCCGGGGCCGCCGGCTCGGACGTAGGAGTGGGGGCCGAGGTGGCGGCGCCGGAGTCGTCGCCGCTGCCCGGCGCCGCGGACCGGGCGTCCTTGTCGGGGGTCTTGTCCTTGTCCTTCTTCTCGTCCTCGTCCTTGGGCGACTTCGAGGACGAGGGAGACGCCGAGGGGTCCGGCGACGGTGAGTTCCCACCCGTCCGCGTCGCGGCGTCCGTCGCGTCGGGGGACGCGGACACCTCTTCCGACGCCGCGCCCTCCGCCGACTCGTCCCCGGCGGCCGCCGGCTTCGGGCTCGAACCCGGGGCGTCCATGCCCAGCTCCGCGAGGCTCAGCCCCCCGGCGGCCAGGACGAAGCCCGCGGCGATCAGCAGGGTCCGGCGACGGCGGCGCCGATGCGCGGCGGCCTTGCGATCGCGACGGCTGGCGCCGGCCGACCCGGACTCCTCGTCCAAGTCGTCGTCCTCGTCGTCGTACTCCGCCTGTTCGGCGTGCCCGGCGTACTCGTCGGGCTCCTCGTGACCGCGCTTGCGGCCACGCCGCTGAGCCGCCCGGCGCGCGGCCCGTCCGCCGACCGGCACGGCCTCGGCCGCCTCACCTGCGTCCGTGTCCGCCTCCGCGGCCTCCCCGGTGTGGCCGGCGTCGGCATGGCTGTCGCCGTACTCGCCGTCGCCGTACTCGCCGTTGCCGTATTGCCTCGCACCGGCCCCGTACTGCCCCGTACCGCCGCCGTACCGGCCCTCGCCGCCCCCGTACCGCCCCGTGTCACTCCCGTACCGCCCCGTGTCACTCCCGTACTGCCCCTCGTACGCCTCGTACGAGCCCTGGCCGCCCGCGGGCACGTATTCGGCCCGCTCGGCCAGCTGCGGGTACGCCTCGTCCGGCACGCCCGCGTGCATGCGCAGCTCTTCGATCGCGGCGCCGCACCCCGGGCAGGCGAGGGCGCCGTTGAGGTGCCTGCGGCACGGGTGGCAGTAGTCCATGACGCGGGAAGACTAAGGAACCGACCCACAGCTTTCCTAGGCGCTGCTGTGAAGGTTGTGTGCGGAACTGGCCTTTCCGGTTTGGTCGGTGGGGGTCAAGCCCGACTATTCGGCGCGATCCCCGCGCCGAGTTCCGTACGGCAACTCGGGTGGCCCGTACAACAACGTCACGTGGCCCGTCGCACGTACGCCGTGCGACGGGCCACGTCGACCCAACTCCCCAGATCCGGCCTATGTTTGCTTACGCGTCGTCATCGCCCGCTGGATCAGGATGAACGCGCCCAGCAGCACACCCGTGGCGATCTTCGTCCACCAGGAGCTGAGCGTCCCCTCGAACTGGATGATGGTCTTGATCAGGCCCAGTACGAGGACGCCGAACAGGGTGCCCAGGACGTAACCGGAGCCGCCCGTCAGCAGTGTGCCGCCGATGACGACCGCGGCGATCGCGTCGAGTTCCATGCCGACGGCGTGCAGCGGGTCACCGGACTGGATGTACAGCATGAACAGCAGGCCGGCCAGCGCCGAGCAGAAGCCGCTCACCGTGTACACGGCGATCTTCGTGCCGCCCAGCGGAAGCCCCATCAGCAGCGAGGATTGCTCGTTGCCACCGATGGCGTACACCCGGCGGCCGAAGCGCGTGTAGTGGAGTATGTAGAAGGCGGCGGCGAGGACGACCAGGGCGACGAGGGCGCCGATCGACATCTCCCCCAGTCCGATTGACACCCGGGTCTGGGCCATGCTGCTCACCGTGGAGTCGCTGATGGAGATGGACTCCTTGCTGATGACCAGGCACAGGCCCCGGAAGAGGAAGAGGCCGGCGAGGGTCACGATGAACGGCTGGATCTCGAAGTTGTGGATCACATAGCCCATGAGGAAGCCGCCGAACGCGCCCACCCCCAGGGCGAGCGGGATGACCAGCAGCAGCGGCAGTCCCTGACGCTCCACCAGCCACGCCGTGAACATGGTGGTGAAGCCGATCAGCGAGCCGACGGACAGGTCGATGCCGCCGGCCATGATGACAAAGGTGGCGCCGACGGCGGCGACCAGCAGATAGCCGTTGTCGATGAACAGGTTGAGGAAGACCTGCGGTTCGCCGAAACCGTAGTTCTGGTAGCGGCTGATACCGCCGATGTACATCGCGAGGAACAGGCCGACCGTGACCAGGACGGGCAGCCGCCGGTCGCCGAGCAGGCGCGCGGCCGCGGACGCCTGGGCCGGCTTGGACGCCGTACGGCCTTCCGCTGCCGTACGGGTCTTGGTGGTCGCGCTCATCGCGACACCTCCATCTTCGGGGCGGCGTCGGCCGGGGTGGCGGGCTCCGCCGGGGCGGTGGTCCGGGCGCGTCCCTTCGCGCCGAAGACCTTGGCCCGGAACTTCGGGGACTGCAGCAGGCAGACGACGATGACGACGGCGGCCTTGAAGACCAGGTTGGTCTGGGTGGGCACGCCGATGGTGTAGATCGTGGTGGTCAGGGTCTGGATCACGAGGGCGCCGATCACCGTGCCGCCGATCGAGAACCGGCCGCCGAGCAGCGAGGTGCCGCCGATGACCACCGCGAGGATCGCGTCCAGCTCGATCCACAGGCCGGCGTTGTTGCCGTCCGCGGCCGAGGTGTTGGAGCTGATCATCAGGCCGGCGATGCCCGCGCACAGGGCGCAGAACATGTACACCATGATCTTGATGCGCATGGACCTGATGCCGACCAGGCGGCTGGCCTCGGCGTTGCCGCCGACCGACTCGACGAGCAGGCCGAGCGCGGTGCGGCGGGTCAGGGCCACGGTGACGGCCACGACGGCGGCCACCACGAAGATGGAGAAGGGCAGGGTCAGCCAGTAGCCGCCGCCGATCAGCTTGTACGGCTCGCTGTTGATGGTGATGATCTGGCCGTCGGTGATCAGCTGGGCGACACCGCGTCCGGCGACCATGATGATGAGGGTCGCGATGATGGGCTGGATGCCCATCCGGGCGACCAGGAAGCCGTTCCACAGGCCGCAGACCACTGCCGCCACCAGGCCGATGCCCATGGCGAGGAAGACCCCCGCCAGCGCGTTCTGGTCGGCCTGGTCGCTGATGTACGAACAGGTCAGGGCGCCGGTGATGGCGACCACGGCGCCGACGGAGAGGTCGATGCCGCCGGTGGCGATGACCAGGGTCATGCCGACCGCCACGAGGATCAGCGGCGAGCCGAACAGCACGATCGAGACGAGGCTGCCGTAGAGGTGGCCGTCCGCCATCCGGATCGCGAAGAAGTCGGGTGTGAAGGGGACGTTGACGAGCAGCAGGGCGATCAGGACCGCGACCGGCCAGAACAGGTGGTGGTGCGTCAGTGCTCGCCAGCGGGAGGGGGTGGTCGCTGATGGGGTACTCACTGGTGCTCTCCGCTCGCGATGGTCTCCAGGATCTTGCTGGTGGTGATCTCCGGGCCGTTGGTCAGCTGTGCCACGAGCTTGCGGTCGCGCAGCACTCCGATGGTGTGGCTGAGCCGGAGCACCTCCTCCAGTTCGGCCGCGATGTACAGCACGGACATGCCGTCCTCGGAGAGGGAGACCACGAGCTTCTGGATCTCGGCCTTGGCGCCGACGTCGATGCCGCGGGTGGGCTCGTCGAGGATCAGCAGCTTCGGCTGGGTGATCAGCCAGCGGGCGAGCAGCACCTTCTGCTGGTTGCCGCCGCTCAGCTGGCCCACGCGGGCCTCGGGGTTGGCGGGGCGGATGTCGAGGGCCTTGATGTACTTGGCGACGAGTTCGTCGCGCTGGGCGGCCGGGATGGGCCGGGTCCAGCCGCGGGACGCCTGAAGAGCGAGGATGATGTTCTCGCGCACCGTGAGGTCGGGGACGAGGCCCTCGGTCTTGCGGTTCTCCGAGCAGAACGCGACACCGGCGCCGATGGCGTCGTTGGGGGCGCTCATCGAGACCTGCTTGCCGGCGATGGTCACCTTGCCGCTGTCGGGCTGGTCGGCGCCGAACAGCAGCCGGGCCAGTTCGGTGCGGCCCGAGCCGAGCAGTCCGGCGAGGCCGAGCACCTCGCCCTTCTTGATCTCCAGGTCGAAGGGGGCGATACCGCCGGTGCGGCCGAGGCCCTCGGCCTTGACGAGCGTCTCGCCGACGTCGGAGCGCAGCTGGTGCTCGTGCAGCCCCTCCAGCTGGTCCAGGGCCTTGCCGATCATCAGCTCGATCAGCCCGACCTGGTCGAGGTCGGCCACCATGTGCTCGCCGACCAGGGTCCCGTTGCGCAGCACGGTCATGCGGTCGCAGATCTCGTAGATCTGGTCGAGGAAGTGCGACACGAAGAGGATCGCGACGCCCTCGTCCCGCAGCCGCCGCATCAGGCGGAAGAGTTCGAGGACCTCGTCGCGGTCGAGGCTGGAGGTGGGCTCGTCCAGGACGAGCACCTTGGTGCCGGAGCCCTCGCCGTCGCTGTCGCCGTGGCCCACCGACCGTACGATCGCGACCAGTTGCTGCACGGCCAGCGGGTACGAGGACAGCGGCGCCGTCACGTCGATGTCGAGGCCGAGGCGGTCGACCATCTCCGCGGCTTCCTTGCGGATCCGCTTCCACTGGATGCGGCCCGCGCGGGTGGGTTCACGGCCGATGAAGATGTTCTCCGCCACCGAGAGGTTGGGGCAGAGGTTGACCTCCTGGTAGACCGTGCTGATGCCGGCGTGCTGCGCCTCCAGCGGGCTGCCGATCCGCACGGCCTTGCCGTCGAGGGTGATGGTGCCGCCGTCCAGGGGGTGCACCCCGGTCAGCACCTTGATGAGGGTGGACTTCCCGGCTCCGTTCTCGCCCATGAGGGCGTGGATCTCGCCGGGGAAGAGCCGGAAGTCGACGCCCGACAGAGCCCGTACCCCCGGAAATTCTTTGACTATGCCCGTCATCTCCAGGACGGGCCGCGGCTCTGCCATGGCAGCGCTCCTCGCGATATGGGTTCAGGCCCGCAGGGAGCCTTCCGGGCCGGATGGTCGCCGGTCGGCCGGAGGCTCCCTGCCGGTGGGTGCGGTCGGTCAGTACTTGCGGGTGGGGAGCGCGTCCTTGGCCTGGTCCTGCATGAAGTCGCTCTCCTTGGTCTTGATCCAGCGCTCGACCTTGCCGCCCTCGTGGACCGTCTTCACGACCTCCATCAGCTGGGGGCCGAGCAGCGGGTTGCACTCGACGATCGCGTTGATCTTGCCTTCGGACATGGCGATGAAGCCGTCCTTCACACCGTCGACCGTGACGATGAGGATGTCCTTGCCGGGCTTCTTGCCGGCCGCCTCGATGGCCTGGATGGCGCCGAGACCCATGTCGTCGTTGTGCGCGAACAGCACGTCGATGTCCGGGTTGGACTGCAGGAAGGCCTGCATGACCTGCTTGCCGCCGGCGCGGGTGAAGTCACCGGTCTGGCTGGCGACGATCTCCCAGTCGTCCTTGTGCTCCGCGTCCATGACCTCCTTGAAGCCCTTGGCGCGCTCGATCGCGGGGGCGGCACCGGTGGTGCCCTCCAGCTGAGCGATCTTCACCTTGCCCTTGTGGCCGGCCTTCTCCAGAACCTTCTCCAGGATCTTGGCGGCGCGGCGGCCCTCGTCGGTGAAGTCGGAGCCGACCAGGGTGACGAACAGGGACTCGTCGCTCTCGACGGACCGGTCGGTCAGGATGACCGGGATCTTCGCCGCCTGGGCCTCCTTGAGCACGGCGTCCCAGCCCTTGACGACCACCGGCGAGAAGGCGATGACGTCCACCTTCTGCGCGATGAAGCTGCGGATCGCGGAGATCTGGTTCTCCGGCTTCTGCTGCGCGTCGGAGAACTGCAGTCTGAAGCCCGCCTCCTTGGCGGCCGCCTTCACCGAGTCGGTGTTGGCGGTGCGCCAGCCGCTCTCGGAGCCGACCTGGGCGAAGCCGAGGGTGATCGCCTTGCTGCCGCCGGAGGAGGAGTCGGAGGAGGAGCCGTCCTCCTTGGCGCAGGCCGCCAGACCGGCCGTGGCCGCCACGCCGACCGCCGCAGTGAGGAAGTTCCTTCTGTTGAGCATGTCTTCTCCTTTGAAGAGCCGGCCCGGGGATGGACCGCTGGTACTGGGTTGGTACTCGTGTGGACCGGCTGCACCGCGTCCAGCCTGTCGATCATCGTTCGAAATGTCGGCCACACTTGCCCTAGGGGCGGACGGCGACCGTGTGGTGCCATGTCAGCCGGGAGCGACTCCCGGTTGAGGAAGGTACGGGAACGTGCTTGCGCGGACGACTAGTTGGGGCTCGATGGCGACCTGGGACGTCCCGGAGGAGGTACGACCCTCGATCAGGTCCAGCAGCAGGGCGATGCTCCGCTTGCCCACCGTCGCGAAGTCCTGCCGGACGGTGGTGAGCGGCGGGGCGAAGAACTCCGACTCCGGAATGTCGTCGAAGCCGGCCACCGCGACGTCCTGGGGCGTACGCACGCCCGCCTCGCGCAGCGCCCGCAACACCCCCAGTGCCATCTGGTCGTTGGCCACGAAGACGGCCGTCAGGCCGCGCCCCACCCAGCCCGCCAGTTCCTGGCCGGCCCGGTAGCCCGACAGCGGGCTCCAGTCCCCCCGCAGCAGCATCGGTGGTTCCACGTCCGCCTCTTCGAGGGTCGCCCGCCAGCCGGTGACCCGGTCCACCGCCTCCTGCCAGTCCTCGGGCCCGGCGAGATGCCAGACCCTGCGGTGGCCCGCGGCGAGCAGATGGCCGGTGGCCAGCCGTGCGCCCAGACTCTGATCCACGTTGACGCTGGGGACCCCGGCGCCCGAGCCGGTGCCCACGGCCACCACCGGGAACGGGTGGCGGAGTTCGGCGAGAGCCTCGACCGCCGACCGCTGCGCGGCGATGGCGATGACCCCCTCCACCCCGCCCTCGCTGAGGCGGTCCAGGGCCTCGGACAGCGTCTCCACCGTCAGCCTGCGCAGACTGACCGTCGAGACCAGATAGCCCTCGGCACGCGCCGCCTCCTCCAGCGCGAACAAGGTACTGGCCGGACCGTAGAGCGTGGTGTTGGAGGCGACCACACCCAGGGTCCGGGTGCGCCGGGTCGCCAGGGCCCGTGCGGAGAAGTTGCGGCGGTAGCCCATCTCCTCGATCACGCGCAGCACCTTGGCCCGTGTCTCGTCCCGCACATTGGGGTGGTCCCCCAGCACGCGGGACACGGTCTGGTGGGACACGCCGGCCTGGCGTGCCACGTCGGCCATGGTGGGCGGCCGAAGCTGCGAGGGTGCCACAGCCGCACCTCCTTGGCTGTCGTCTGCCGATAAGACCTGCGCCGAGGGCCGATGGTTCGGCGCCGGCCGTGTCATACCGCTGTTCCGGAAGGGCCAACGGCACGGGGCGGGAAGGCGAGTTGAAGCACTGCTGACACGACGCTCGTACCTCCTTTGCATGCCGTCGGGACCGACTGGTGAACGCGGACGTATTGTGAGCGCTAACAATTCATTCCGGTCAAGAGGGCTGCGACAGACAAGCCGTCACGGTTGAATAACGCAACGAGCGGCGCAGATCGCGAGGCCGGGGGTGTTTTACCTGGTCAGGGGCGATCCGAGTACCCACCGGGGGAGGCGTGCACGCACCGTCGAAGAGCCCGGAGATCCGCGTGGCGCACCCCGTCACATCCGCCTCGCCGGCCGCCTGCGGGGTCGCGTCGAAACCGTTGTTTGTAGACCCATTGACACTCGCATGCGGTCGTCCCTACTGTCGCGACAGCATTTCGAACGAGTGCCGAAATTTCGAACAGACCGAAGAGGACAGGGAGTGCCGTGCGCATCACGGGAATCAGCACACACGTGGTCGGAACACCGTGGCGGAACCTGACCTACGTCCAGGTGCACACCGACGAGGGGCTCACCGGCGTCGGCGAGACCCGCATGCTGGGCCACACCGACGCACTGCTCGGCTATTTGCACGAGGCGAAGACCAACCACATTCTCGGCTCCGACCCGTTCGCTGTCGAGGATCTCGTCAAGCGGATGAAGTACGGCGACTACGGCCGGGCCGGCGAGATCGTGATGTCCGGTATCGCCGTGATCGAGATGGCCTGCTGGGACATCAAGGGCAAGGCGCTCGGCGTTCCGGTCTGGCAGCTGCTCGGCGGCAAGGTCACCGACAAGGTCAAGGCGTACGCCAACGGCTGGTACACCACCGAGCGGACGCCGGAGGCGTACCACAAGGCGGCCCAGGGC
Organism: Streptomyces viridochromogenes; assembly: GCF_001270495.1. Classification (GTDB taxonomy): domain Bacteria; phylum Actinomycetota; class Actinomycetes; order Streptomycetales; family Streptomycetaceae; genus Streptomyces; species Streptomyces viridochromogenes_A. Next base: position 59,308 of record NZ_LGUR01000151.1, on the reverse strand, counting down.
GTCATGGAGCGCGGTTACCGGGCGCTCAAGATCGACCCGTTCGGGACCGGCCACTTCGAGCTCGACCACGAGCAGAGCCTCTACGCGGTCTCCCTGATCGAGGCCGTGCGCGACGCCATCGGCCCGGACGCCGAGCTGATGCTGGAGATGCACGGCCGCTTCTCCCCCGCCACCGCCGTCCGCCTGGCCAAGGAGCTGGCGCCCTTCAAGCCCGCGTGGCTGGAGGAGCCGGTGCCGCCGGAGAACCTGAAGGCGCTGGAGAAGGTCGCCGCCAAGGTCGACATGCCGGTTGCCACGGGTGAGCGCATCCACGACCGCATCGAGTTCCGGGAGCTCTTCGAGAGCCAGGCCGTGGACATCATCCAGCCGGACGTCGGCCACATCGGCGGCATCTGGGAGACCCGCAAGCTGGCCGCCACCGCCGAGACCCACTACATGCTGGTCGCGCCCCACAACGTGGGCGGGCCCGTGCTGACCGCCGCCTCCCTCCAGGTCGGCTTCACCGCCCCCAACTTCAAGATCCTTGAGCACTTCAACGACTTCGCGGACGCGGAGATCAAGAAGGTCGTCAAGGGCGCCCCCCAGGTGAACCCCGAGGACGGCTGCTTCCACCTCTCCCACGAGCCCGGTCTCGGTGTGGAGCTGGACGTCGACGCCGCCGCGGAGTTCCCGCAGCAGCAGGCCCGGTTCGACCTGTGGGCCGACGGCTGGGAGCAGCGCAAGCCCAAGGGCACTGAGTGAGCACCATTACCCGTCGGCCCGGCACCGGGAGGACCCAGTGAGCACCGCCGTCGTGATCGAGGCTCCGGGCGAGCACCGGCTCGTCCCGCACGAGCCCCGGCAGCCGGAAGCGGGCGAGGCCCTGGTCCGGGTGCACGCCTCGGGGATCTGCGGCAGTGACCGCGAGGTCTTCCAGGGCAACCGGCCGGAGGGGTACGTCCGCTATCCGCTCACCCCGGGCCACGAGTGGTCCGGCACGGTGGCGGCGGTCGGTGACGGCGTCCCCGCGAGCCTGGTGGGCCGCAAGGTGGTGGGCGAGGGCTTCCGGAACTGCCAGGTCTGCGACCGCTGCCACGCGGGCGAGACCACCCTGTGCACGGCGGGCTACGAGGAGACCGGCTTCACCCAGCCGGGCGCCATGGCCGCCACGCTCACGCTTCCGGCCCGGCTGCTGCACGTGCTGCCGGACGACGCCGACCTGACGGCGGCCGCGCTGCTGGAGCCGGCCGCGTGCATCGCGGCCGCCGCGCTCAAGGCGAACGCGGTGCCGGGCGAGCGGGTGGCCGTGGTGGGCACGGGCACGCTCGGGATGTTCGCCGTTCAGTTCCTGAAGGCGGGCTCGCCGGCCGAGCTGCTCGTCGTGGGGACGCGTCCGGACCGGGCCGAGCTGTCGAAGCGGTTCGGCGCCACGGACTTCCGCACCAAGGACGAGGAACTGCCGGACGACTTCGACGTCGTCATCGAGACCGCCGGGTCCGCGGACGCGGCGCGCACCGCCGCCGCCCTGCTGCGCCGGGGCGGACGGCTGATCCTGACGGGCATCCCGGCGCCGGGCGCGGACGGGCTCGACCCGACCGATCTCGTCGTGCGGCAGCTGGAGGTGCAGACCGTGTTCGGCGCGGCGCCGGACGCCTGGGCGCACACCGTGCGGGTCTTCGGGGCGGGACTCCTCGACCCGTTGCCGCTGGTCACGCACGAGCTGCCGCTGGAGGAGTTCCCGCAGGCCATCGAGTTGGTGGGGTCCGGCGACCCGAAGGTCGGAAAGGTCCTGCTGCGGCCATGACACACCCCTGAGCCGTACGCCGGTACGGGGTACCTGACGACTTCGTACCGGCGTACACCCAAAGCCCCGCACGACCAGAGCCGCGACCCTCGTCCGATATATCGAACATGAAGGACAGCTTGTGACCGACACCAACGCTCAGACGCCGCGCCGCCCCGGCGAGCAGGCGCTCGCCGCACTCGGTCTGGGGGCGCCCGCCCTCGACCCCTCCGACGCCTCTCCGCACACCTTCCCCGGCGGCGGCCGCTGGCGCACCGAGGTTCCCTCCGTGGAAGGCCCCGAGGCGCTCGCCGTGGTCCTCAAGGAGTCCTCGCGACTCGATGTGCCGATCCACCGGATCAGCCAGGGCAGCGGCATCTGGATGCTGACCGACGCCGAGATCACCGAGATGGTGGAGGCGACCGCCGAGCGCGACATCGAGCTCTGCCTGTTCACCGGCCCGCGCGGCACCTGGGACATCGGCGGCTCCACCCGCACCGACTCCAAGGGCGGCGGACTGCGCGCCCGGGGCCACGACGCGGTCGCCGGGTGCGTCGAGGACGCCGTACGCGCCACCGAGCTGGGCGTGAAGTGCCTCCTCGTCGCCGACGAGGGTGTGCTGTGGACGCTGCACCGGGCGCGGGCCGCGGGGGTCCTGCCGGCCGACACGACGCTGAAGGTGTCGGCGCTGATCGGTCCGGTCAACCCGATGGCGTACGCCGTGTACGAGAACCTCGGCGGCGACTCGATCAACGTGCCCAGCGACCTGACGCTGGATCACCTCACCGAGATCCGCCGCGTCTCCGCCGCCCCCATGGACATGTACATCGAGGCCCCCGACGACCTCGGCGGTTACATCCGGATGTACGAGGTCGCCGAGCTGATCCGGCGCGGCGCACCGCTCTACCTGAAGTTCGGGCTCTCCAAGGCTCCCGGGATCTACCCCTACGGCCACCACATGCGGGACCTGACGCTGGCCACCGCCAAGGAACGCGTACGGCGCGGACGCCTGGCGCTGGACCTGCTCGCACGGCACGGAGCTGACGGCGACATGGCGCCTCTCGGTTCACGGCTGCCCGGGACGCTGAAGCGTTTCGAAACTCCCGCATAACGTTCCGGACAAACCCCCTTCACAGAAGAAGACGCAGTCGAACACAATCCCACACACAGTCGGTCGACACCGTTCAACCCTCGAAGCGTCTTCGCTCCGCCAGACGGAGCCCTGCTCACACACATCAAGGATGATGACCATGCGCACTCGCAGAGCCGCACTCGCCGCCATAGCCGGAGCCGCCTCCCTCGCCCTGACCCTGTCCGCCTGCGGCCAGAGCGGCGAGGGCGGCAGCAAGCAGGAGGCCGGCGACACCAAGGGCGCGACCATCGGCATCGCGATGCCGACCAAGTCCTCCGAGCGCTGGATCGCCGACGGCAACAACGTCGTCAAGGACCTGGAGTCCAAGGGCTACAAGACCAGGCTGGTCTACGGCGAGGACGACACGGACCAGCAGGTCGGGCAGATCGAGAACCTGATCACGCAGGGCGTGAAGGCGCTGATCGTCGCGGCCATCGACAACAAGTCGATGAACAGCGTGCTCCAGCAGGCCAAGGACGCGAACATCCCGGTGATCTCCTACGACCGCCTGATCCTGGGCACGGAGAACGTCGACTACTACGCGTCGTTCGACAACGAGAAGGTCGGCGAGCTCCAGGGCAACTACATCGTCGAGAAGCTCGGTCTGAAGGACGGCTCCAAGAAGGGCCCGTTCAACATCGAGCTGTTCGCCGGCTCCAACGACGACAACAACACGCGCTACTTCTTCCAGGGCGCGATGAACGTCCTGCAGCCGTACATCGACAAGAAGCAGCTCGTCGTCCGCTCCGGCCAGACCAAGCTCAACCAGGTCACCACCCTGCGCTGGGACGGTGGCAAGGCCCAGAACCGCATGGACGAGATCCTGACCTCGGCGTACAAGAGCGAGCGCGTCGACGCGGTCCTCTCGCCGTACGACGGAATCTCCATCGGCATCCTCTCGGCGCTGAAGTCGGACAGCTACGGCACCAAGAACAAGCCGTGGCCGATCGTCACCGGCCAGGACGCCGAGGTCGCCTCGGTGAAGTCGATCATCGCCGACCAGCAGGCGATGACCGTCTACAAGGACACCCGTGAGCTCGCCAAGGTCGCCTCGAACATGGTCGACGCGGCGCTCAAGGGCAAGAAGCCCGAGGTCAACGACACCAAGACGTACGACAACGGCTCCAAGGTCGTCCCGGCCTACCTGCTCACTCCGGTCAGCGTCGACAAGACCAACTACAAGAAGGAGGTCGTCGACACCGGCTACATCAAGGAAAGCGACCTCAACTAACCGCCGGCACACTCTGATTGGAAGGCACGACCATGGCGGGACCCGTCCTGGAAATGCGCTCGATCGTCAAGACCTTTCCCGGCGTCAAGGCGCTGTCGGACGTCACACTGACCGTCCAGCAGGGCGAGGTCCACGCCATCTGCGGTGAGAACGGCGCCGGTAAGTCGACCCTGATGAAGGTCCTCTCCGGCGTCCACCCGCACGGCACCTACGAGGGAGACATCCTCTTCGAGGGGGAGGTCTGCGAGTTCAAGGACATCCGGGCGAGCGAGCACCGCGGCATCGTCATCATCCACCAGGAACTGGCGCTGTCACCGTTCCTCTCCCTCGCGGAGAACATCTTCCTCGGCAATGAGCACGCCAAGGGCGGGTTCATCGACTGGCGGGAGACCCTACGGCACGGCTCCGAGCTGCTGCGCCGGGTCGGTCTCAGCGACCACCCCGACACCCGCGTCGCCGACATCGGCGTGGGCAAGCAGCAGCTGGTGGAGATCGCGAAGGCGCTGTCGAAGAAGGTGAAGCTGCTCATCCTGGATGAGCCGACCGCGGCCCTGAACGACGAGGACAGCGGCAAACTCCTGGATCTGATCCTGGAGTTGAAGAAGCAGGGCATCACCTCGATCATCATCTCCCACAAGCTCAACGAGATCCGCAAGGTCGCCGACTCGGTGACGATCCTGCGCGACGGCAAGACCATCGAGACCCTCGATGTGAAGGCGCCGGAGACCACCGAGGACCGGATCATCAGCGGGATGGTCGGCCGCGACCTGGAGAACCGCTTCCCGGACCGCACGCCGCACGAGCCGGAGGAGGGCGCCCACCCGGCGCTTGAGATCCGCAACTGGACCGTGCACCACCCGATCGACCAACAGCGCAAGGTCGTCGACGACGTGTCGATCGAGGTGCGGCGCGGCGAGATCGTCGGCATCGCGGGCCTGATGGGCGCCGGCCGCACCGAGCTGGCGATGAGCGTCTTCGGGCGGACGTACGGCCGCCATGCGGGCGGCACGGTCCTCAAGGACGGCACGGAGATCCGTACCAAGACCGTCCCCGAGGCGGTCAAGCACGGCATCGCGTACGTCACCGAGGACCGCAAGCACTACGGCCTCAACCTCATCGACACCGTCAACCGCAACATCTCGCTCAGCGCGCTGGGCAAGGTCGCCAAGCGGGGCGTGGTCGACGAGCACGAGGAGCGGCAGGTCGCCGAGGGCTTCCGCAAGTCCATGAACATCAAGGCGCCGACCGTCTTCGAGCCGGTGGGCAAGCTGTCCGGCGGCAACCAGCAGAAGGTCGTCCTCAGCAAGTGGATCTTCGCGGGTCCCGATGTGCTGATCCTGGACGAGCCGACGCGTGGCATCGACGTCGGTGCCAAGTACGAGATCTACACGGTCATCGACCAGCTGGCCGCCCAGGGCAAGGCGGTCGTCTTCATCTCCTCCGAGCTGCCGGAACTGCTCGGCATGTGCGACCGCATCTACACGATGGCCGCGGGGCGGCTGACCGGTGAGTTCTCGCGGGCAGAGGCCTCGCAGGAATCGCTGATGCGTCAGATGACAAAGGACAAAGAGGTATCCCGATGAGCACGGATGTGACCGCCAAGACCCCGGCCCCCGCGCCGCCGGGCAAGAGCGGAGGGGCCGCGGGCGACGGTCTGCTCCAGCTGGTGCTGGACGGCATGCGCCGCAACATGCGGCAGTACGGCATGCTGATCGCCCTCGGCCTGATCGTGGCGCTGTTCGCCGTGTGGACCGACGGTGACCTGCTGCTGCCGCGCAACGTCTCCAACCTGGTGCTGCAGAACAGCTACATCCTCATCCTCGCGATGGGCATGATGCTGGTGATCATCGCGGGCCATATCGACCTGTCGGTCGGCTCGTTGACGGCGTTCATCGGATCGATGGCGGCCGTGTTCATGGTCAAGAACGACCTGCCATGGCCGGTCGCCGTCATCCTCTGCCTGGCGGTGGGCGCGATCGCGGGCGCCATCCAAGGGTTCTTCATCGCGTACGGCGGCATACCATCGTTCATCGTGACCCTCGCGGGCATGCTGATCTGGCGCGGTCTGACCGAGATCTTCCTTGAGGGCCAGACCCTCGGCCCGTTCCCGGAGGGCCTGCAGAAGGTCGCCAACGGCTTCCTGCCCGAGGTCGGTCCGAACACGAACTACCACAACCTCACACTGCTGCTCGGCTTCGCGATGATCGCGTTCGTGGTCTTCCAGGAGTTCCGTGACCGCCGCCGCCAGCAGGAGTTCCACCTCGACGTCCCGCCCCTCAACCTGTTCCTGCTGAAGCTGGTCGCGCTCGGCGCCGCCATCCTCACGCTGACGATGCTGCTGGCCAGCTACAAGGGCGCCCCGATCGTGCTGCTCATCCTGGGCGTGCTGCTCGTCGGCTTCGGCTACGTGATGCGCAACGCGATCATCGGCCGCCACATCTACGCGATCGGCGGCAACCTGCCCGCGGCCAAGCTGTCGGGTGTGAAGGACAAGAAGGTCACCTTCCTGATCTTCGTGAACATGGGCATGCTCGCGGCCCTGGCGGGTCTGGTCTTCGCCGCCCGCTTCAACGCGGCCTCGCCCAAGGCCGGCCTCAACTTCGAGCTGGAGGCGATCGCGGCCTCGTTCATCGGCGGCGCGTCGATGAGCGGCGGCGTCGGCACCGTCCTCGGCGCGATCATCGGTGGCCTGGTCCTGGGCGTGCTGAACAACGGCATGAACCTCGTCGGCATCGGCACCGACTGGCAGCAGGTCATCAAGGGCCTGGTGCTGCTGGCGGCGGTCGGGTTCGACGTGTGGAACAAGCGCAAGGTCGGTAGCTGACAGCACCGGAAAAGGGGCCTCGCCGACGGGCGGGGCCCCTTTCACGTGAGAAGGGCGGGGAGCACCCGTGAAGGAACTCTTCGGCAAGCTCGCCGACGGCACCGAGGTCCACAGCTGGTCGCTGGCCAACGGCGGCACGCGGATGAAGGTCCTCTCCTACGGCGGCATCGTGCAGTCGCTGGAGGTCCCGGACCGCCGCGGCCGGTTCGCCAACATCTCCCTGGGCTTCGACAACATCGAGGACTACGTCGCCAAGAGCCCGTACTTCGGCGCCCTGATCGGCCGGTACGGCAACCGCATCGGCAAGGGCCGGTTCACCCTCGACGGCAAGGCCTGCCAGGTCGACGTCGACGAAGGCGTGAACAGCCTGCACGGCGGTGCCAAGGGCTTCGACAAGCACGTGTGGGACATCGAGCCGTTCACCAAGGGCTCGGACGTCGGCCTGTACCTGCACTGCACGTCGGCCGACGGCGAGATGGGCTACCCGGGCACGCTCAAGGTGAAGGTGACGTACACCCTCACCAAGCACGGCGACTGGGGCATCGACTACGAGGCCACCACCGACAAGGCCACCGTCGTCAACCTCACCAGCCACATGTACTGGAACCTCGCCGGCGAGGGCAGCGGCACGATCGAGAACCACGAGCTGAAGATCGCCGCATCCCGCTACACCCCCGTCGACTCGGGCCTCATCCCCACCGGTGAGCTGGCCCCCGTCGCGGGCACCCCCTTCGACTTCCGCCGCACCAAGCGAATAGGCGAGGACCTCCGCGAGGCCCACCAGCAGCTGCTGTACGCCAAGGGCATCGACCACAACTGGGTGCTCGACAAGGGCATCTCGCCGCGCCCCGAGTGGATCGCGACCCTGAAGGACCCGTCCTCCGGCCGCACCCTGCGGATGGCGACCACCGAGCCGGGCCTGCAGTTCTACTCCGGCAACTTCCTCGACGGCACCCTCGTCGGCCCGTCCGGCCGCACCTACCGGCAGGGCGACGCGCTGTGCCTGGAGACGCAGCACTTCCCGGACTCGCCGAACAAGCCGTCGTTCCCGTCGACGGTGCTGCGACCTGGGCAGACGTACCGTTCGACGACGGTGCACTCGTTCAGCTGCTGAGCCCGTCACGACCGTCCCTGACGGTCCTTCACAGGTGGCACACAAGTTCTCACCGATTTCTCAGTGGTTGAACAGCGCCACCCCGGCCTCCGTATGTATGGGCGGCCCGTGCTCCCCCGCGCGGGCCACCCAAACACGGAGGTTCCATGGCCGACAACGTCACCTCGCTGTTCCGCAGCACCGCGGCACACAGCCCGTCGATGGCGGCGCTGACGCGTGAGGGCGGCGACGGAGCCGGTCCGGTCGACTTCTGCATTCCCTGCAACCCGTACTTCCCGACGCCGGAGATGTTCCAGGACATGGGGGCGCGGCTGCGGGACATCATCACGTACTACCCGAGCAGTGCCGACACGATCACGGCCGAGCTGTGCAGCCTGCTGCAACTCCCGCCGCAGTGCGTGGCGATGGGCAACGGCTCCACGGAGCTGATCACCTGGATCGACCACCTCCTGGTCCGTGAGTCCCTCGCCATCCCCGTCCCCACCTTCGGCCGCTGGACCGACCAGCCGATGGAGACCGGCAAGCGGGTCGACATGTTCCCGCTCCAGGAGTCCAGCGGATTCGCCCTGGACCTCGCGCAGTACGCCGAGTTCATCCGGGCCCGGGGCACGCGGGTCGCGGTGATCTGCAACCCGAACAACCCCGACGGCGGCTACCTCCACAAGCACGCGCTCGTGCAGTTCATGGACGCGATGGCCGACCTGGACCTGGTCATCGTCGACGAGTCCTTCCTGGAGTTCGCCGACGCCGAGCAGGACCCGTCGGTGGTCCAGGAGGCGATGCTGCGCCCGAACGTCATCGTCCTGCGCTCCCTCGGCAAGAACTTCGGCCTGCACGGCATCCGCTTCGGCTACCTCGTCGCCAACCCGGCACTGGCCGGGATGGTCCGCTCGATGCTGCCGAAGTGGAACCTCAACGCCTTCGCCGAGCACGTGGTGTTCATGCTCAAGAACCACGGCGCCGAGTACGCGCAGAGCCTCCACCAGGTGCGCAAGGACCGCCTCGACATGGCCAGCCAGCTCTCCGCGCTGCCCGGCCTGACGGTCTACCCCTCGCAGGGCAACTTCCTCTTCGTGCGCCTCCCCGTGGGCGCGGAAGGCACCGTGGTCCGGGACCGGCTGCTCACCGAGCACCGGATCCTGGTCCGCGAGTGCGGCAACAAGATCGGTTCGTCCAGCCGCTTCCTGCGACTCGTGGTGCGCCCCCAGGTGGACGTGCGTCGCCTGGTGTCCGGCCTGGAGCAGGTGCTCTACGGGTCCAGGAGGGGAGCCGCCGTGCCCGAGCTGGCAACAGGGAACAACTACAGCTCGGGTACGGCGGCCGTGGACCGGTTGGTCAGCTCCACGAACGGTTCGGGAATGCCGCTTGCTGCGCAGGCCATGGCCGCGGGGGTGCCTGCGGCGGCTCAGCCGCAGGCGATGCCCGGGGCCGGTATGCCGATGCCGGCACCGGCTCCGGTGGCACCGGCTCCGGTGGCACCGGCTCCGGTGGCACCGGCTCCGATGCCGGCCCCCGCGCCCGTCGCCCCCGCACCGATGCCGTTCCCGTCGCCCGTGGCGCCGGCCGCGGCGATGGCGCCCGGACCCACGCCGCCGGGGATGCCGGCCCGGGGTGGGCTCACGGCGGCGCAGGTGCGGGGTACGACTGGACCAGCTCCCGGGCTGACCCCGGCCCCGGCGACCGGGTGGCCCAACAGTCAGAGTTGGCCGAACGCTGCGGGGATGGGGCAGACCGGGTAGCGCCTAGTCGCCGTAGGGGGGACGGGTGCTTGTGCGACTGCGGGAGCGTTGTGGCTGGTCGCGCCCACGCGGCGGAGCCGCATATCGATACAGCCCCGCGCCCCTGGGTCGGCCGCATTACGCCGGCGTCAAACGCCACTGCTGGCAGTTGTTGCCCAACCAGGTCCACTGGCGTACGTCCGTGCCGTCTGTCGTGCCGCAGTTCGTCGCGTCGGCCACCTTGCCTGTGGCCTGGTTGACGATGCGGACGTGACCGCCGTCCGTGGCGATGAAGCGGAACCGCTGGCAGGTGTTGTTCAGCCATGACCACTGCCTCAGGTCGGCGCCGTCGGCGGTGGAGCAGCTCTCCGTGTCGAGGGCCTTGCCGGTGGCGACGTTGACCAGGCGGTGGGTGTCGTCGCCCAGGTCCTCCAGGCGCCACTTCTGGTTGTTGCCGCCGTTGCACGCCCACTGCTGGACGTTGGGGCCGTCGGCGGTCGAACTCCCGGCCACTTCAAGGCACTTGGCGCTGTTGCGGTTGACGACCGTGTACGTCGTGGAGGTGCTGGACGGCTCCCCGGAGGGGCCCGCGAGGGATGCGCCGAGGCGGACCGGGGTGCCGAGGTTCGGGGTGCCGTCGGAGTTCCAGGTGAACTTCTGGGCCCGGGTCGTACGGCCGTTGTCGCAGCCGTCGCTCGCGCTGTCGTTGGCGTGGTAGACGATCCAGTTCTCGGTGCCGTCGGGGGACGTGAAGAAGCCGTTGTGACCGGGGCCGTACACGCCGTTCGCGTCACTGCGCTGGAAGACCGGCGTGGACTTCTTGGTCCAGGAGGAGGCCGACAGGGGGTCGGATCCGGTCAGGGTCAGCTGGCCGAGCTTGTAGTCGGGGGTCCAGCAGCCGCTGCCCGAGTAGATGAGGAAGGTCCTGCCGCCGCGCTGGAGGATCTCCGGGCCCTCGTTGACGGTGCCGTTGCGCTCCCAGTCGTAGGTCGGCGTGGAGACGGTGGAGAAGCCGGTGGCGAGGGTGTACGGGTTCGACATCCGGGCCGCGACGATGTTCTGCGTGCCGCCGCCGGTCGCGCTGCCGAAGAGGTACAGCTGGTTGTTGATGGTCGCCACCGTCGCGTCCAGCATCCAGCCGGAGTTGAGCTGGTTCTTGTAGGTGTACGGGCCCATCGGGTCGGACCCGGCGCTCTCCAGCACATGGGTGCGCTGGGTCGGGTTGTAGTCGGAGATGTTCTGCCCGGCGACGTAGTACAGGTACCAGCGGCCGTTGAGGAAGTGGATCTCCGGCGCCCAGATGTTGCAGCAGCGGCTGGCCGCGTCCCCCTTCCACACCTGCACGCTGGGCGCGGTGGCGAGGCCGGCCAGGGTGGTGGACTTGCGCATGGTGATGACGTCGGTCCAACTCGTCGTCACCATGTAGTAGTTGCCGTTGTGGTACGAGATCCAGGGGTCGGCACCCTTGACCGACTTGACGGGGTTCGAGAACGATGCGGCACTCGCGGAGGGCTGGCCGATCGAGAGGGCCAGCAGCAGGGCTGCCAGCAGGGTCAGTAGGCGACGGGCCATCCGGTGCTCCAGTTCAAGAGGTTGATGCCCAGCTTGGGCGTGCCGTTGTCGTTGCCGTCGTAGTAGTGGTAGACGATCAGGTCGCCGTCGGCGTCGTTCATGATCGACTGGCCGCCGGGGCCGATGACGCTGCCGTGCGACTCCAGGACGGGGGTACCGCCGTTGTTCATCATCGAGACGCCGTTCTTGTCGGTGTACGGCCCGGTGATGCTGGTGGCGCGGCCGACCTTGACCTTGTAGGTGGAACTGGTGCCTTCGCAGCAGGTGTCGTAAGAGGCGAAGAGGTAGTAGTAGCTGCCGCGTTTCACGATGTACGGAGCCTCGACGGCGTTGGGACCGGTCCGGCGGGAGGCGAGCGAGTACCGCGTGGTGTTGGAGGAGAGCTGTTTCCCGGTGGACGGGTTGAGCTGGATCATCTTGATCCCGGTCCAAAAACTGCCGAAGGACAGCCACCACTTGCCGTCGCCGTCGACGAAGAGGTTCGGATCGATGGCGTTGTAGTCGCTGGAGGAGTTGGACGTGTAGACCGCGCCCTGGTCGGTCCAGCTGCCCGGCTGGCCGGTGGTGGAGGTGGCGAGGCCGATGGCGGACGTGTTCGAGCGGAACTTCGAGACGGAGTAGTACATCAGGTACTTGCCACCGTGATACGAGATGTCCGGCGCCCAGGCCTCCGGCACGGAGGAGTAGTTCGACCACCAGCCGGGACGGCCGGCGAAGGCGTCGCGGCCGTTCCTGAAGGCGCTGCGGTCACTGGAGGTCTTGTTGGCGATGCCGCCGCCGGTGGCGTAGAGCAGGTACTGACCTGACGAGGTGCGGATCATCGTCGGGTCGTGGGTGACGACGTCGCCGGTGACGCGGCCGGGGTTGGGGTACGCGGACGCGGTGGAGGGGATCAGGGCGAGCAGGGCGGCGGCGGGGAGGGTGAGCAGGGCGGTTCGCCTGCGGAGGGTGCGGGAGGTGCGGCTCATGCGGGTCCTCCTTGCGGTGGGGGGACAGGTCGGCAGATATCTGGCCGACATCTGACCGATATATCGAACAGTGCTCGCAAGTTCGAACGGACCGTAGAATCGAACCACTTGCGCGTCAATGGTCCGCGCAGCAACAGATGTTCGATCTCGATCTCTGGTTACCCTGCTGACTACATCCATGGCACGCGGACCGTGTCGGGCCGGACGACCACCGGGGGGATCGTGCGCTACTACGCGTATGTGTCCGAGGCGAAACTGGACATGCTGTTCGGGCAGATTCCGCCCAAGCTGTTGTCCGTCCTGCGGGCCGAGGTGAAGGTCGACCTGAAGGTCGTCGGCCTGACGGTCCAGAAGGACCGCACCGAGGCGGACATGTACGGCCGCTTGGCGATCGTCGAGACGTACCTGGACCGCAACCACGACATCTCGTGGATGAGCGAGCCCTCGGCCTGGTTCCGCGGCGAGTGCGAGCTGCGGACGTCGGCGTACGGGGCGTCCCCCGACGGGCCGGTCTTCATGATGGGGCAGGAGGGCGACACCGTCGTCGCCCTCATCGGCTCGGCGCGTCACCTCCACGGACAGCGGGTGTCGCCGGAGTCCTCGGTCGTGGGCCACTCCATGCTCCCCGCCCTCTTCCGCCTGGTGCAGCAGGCCGTCGACGACCGGCTGCTCACCGCCCCGGGCGGCATCCCCCGCCGCGAGTCGCCGTCGGAGACGGAGCAGATGCTGCGCCAGGTCGTGCAGCTCGGCCGGGGGCTGCGGGGGCCGGGCGAACCCAGTGAGTTCCTGGCGCGACGACTGCTGTCGGGCGTGGTCACCGACGCGCAGGGGCGACAGCTGAACGTGGTCGTGGGCACGCCGCTGTTCGTGGCGCTCGCGGGCGAGTGACGCCTGCCCGCCGGCACCGATCGACGATGTCCCCGGGGGTGGGCAGTGGACAGGTGGAAGTGGCGCCGCGGCAAGAAGACGCCCGAGCCCGCCGGGCGCGTTGATCCCCGCAGGACGGTCGCGGCGAGCTATCCCGTCCCGGACGCGGACGGAGCGGCGCCGGACGGGTCCGCGGACGACGCGAGCGCCGTGTGGTCCCCGGGCGACACCGTCGCCGGTCTGTACGAGGTGAGAGCCGTCCTCGGCCAGGGGATGATGGGCGTCGTCCACCGGGTCCGGCACCTGGCCTGGGACACCGACCTGGCCGTCAAGACCCCGCTCCCGGATGTGCTCGTGAGCCAGGCGGACAAGGAGCGGTTCGTCCGCGAGGCCGAGACGTGGGTGTCCCTCGGTCTGCACCCGCACGTGTGCAACTGCTACTACGTGCGCACCCTCGGCGGTGTCCCCCGCGTCTTCACCGAGTACCTCTACGGCGGCAGCCTGCGCGACTGGATCGACGACCGCAGGCTCTATCGCGGCAGCTCCCGCAAGGTGCTGGCCCGGGTGCTCGACATCGCGATCCAGATGGCGTGGGGCCTGGAGCACTCGCACCGCCACGGTGTGGTCCACCAGGACGTCAAGCCCGCGAACGTCATCCTCGACACCGAAGGCACCGCGCGAGTCACGGACTTCGGTCTCGCGCGGACGGGGCGGGGCGGAGCTGTGCCGTGGCCGGCCGTGCCGGGACCGGGCGCACCGGCGTCACAAGCCTCCACTCTCCTGGTCACCGTGGGCGGCCTGACCCCTGCCTACGCCTCGCCCGAGCAGGTGGCGGGCGAGGCGCTGGACCGGCGCACCGACGTGTGGAGCTTCGCGGTCACCGTGCTGGAGATGTTCCTCGGCGAGATCACCTGGTTCGCCGGCCCGGACGCCGCGGCGAAGCTGGCCGAACACCGTCGACGCGGCCGTGCCGGGGGCGGCCTGCCGGACCTGCCGGACCGGCTGGCCGAGCTGCTGGCGCACTGTCTGCTGGAGGATCCCGCGGACCGGCCGCGCGACATGTCCGAGATCGTCGCCCGGCTCTTCTTCGTCTACTCGATGGAACTGGGCCGCCCCTACCCGCGCCCCGCCCCGAAGGAGGTGCAGCTACGCGCCGACGAGCTGAACAACCGCGGTCTGTCCCTGCTCGACCTCGGCCGGTTCGAGGAAGCGGAGGCGGCGTTCGCCGAGGCGCTCGCGACGGATCCACGGCACCTGGAGGCGACCTACGACTCCGGGCTGCTGCGCTGGCGGGCGGGGCGCCTGACCGACGACGCGCTGGTCCACGGCATCGAGGGCGCTCCCGCGCGTCCGGGAGCCTCCTCACGTGCGAAGCAGCAACTGCTCGCCCAGGTGCACCTGGAACGCGGCTCCCTCGCAGAGGCCCTGCCCCTGCTGGAGGAGGCGGCGCGGGCCGAGCCGGAGAACACCGAGATCCGGACGGCACTGCTGCACGCCCGCGCCGAGGGCCTGGCTACCGGTCGCCCGCTGCACACCTTCCGGCACGCCGCACCGGTCACCGCCGATCTCAGTGCCGACGGACGCCTGGCCGTGACCGGCGACCCGGAAGGAACGATCCGGCTGTGGGACGTGGACGCCAACCGGATCCTCGTCGGGTTCCGCGCCCACGAGACCGACGTGCACTCGATCTGTCTGAGCGACGACGGGCTCCTCATCCTTTCCGCGGGGATGGACTACTCGAACCAGAACTGGCCCTACACCGTGCGCCTGTGGGACACGCAGACGGGCGAGTGCGTCTGGGAGCACGCGACGGACACGGGTGTGCAGTCCGTGCGGCTGAGCCCCGGGAGCCGGCTGCTGCTGTTCGGGAGCCACGACTCGACGGTGCGCGTGTGGGACGCCGACGGCCGCTGGGGTGCCCTCGGTCAGCCCCTGAGCCGGTTCACCCTGGGCACGTTTCCCGTCTGGCCGAGCCCGGACGGGCGCGCGGCCCTGTCCGGATTCGGGAGCAAGCCGCAGCTGTGGGACGTGGAGACCGGCGCCTGTCTGCGCACCTTCGAGGGGCACGCCCAGTCCGTCGTGGCGGTCTGCATGAGCGCCGACGGCAGCATGGCCGTCTCGGGCGGCACCGACAACACCGTACGGCTGTGGGACGTGGCCACGGGCCGCTGCCTGCGCGTGTTACAGGGGCACACCGGCTCGGTGAGGTCGGTCCGGATCAGCGATGACGCTCGTACCGTCGTCTCGGGGGGCGCGGACAACGCCGTACGGCTGTGGGACGTGGCCACGGGGCGCTGCCTGCGCACCTTCGAAGGACACACCGGTGCCGTGAACGCGATCGGCCTGACCGGGGACGGCCGACGGGTGCTGTCCGCCGGTGCGGACGGCGAGGTGCGGCTGTGGCAGCTGCAGGGGGACAGCCGCTATGTGTGTCCGCTCAGACCGAGCCGGCCGCGGTCGCACGCCGAGCTGGCCCAGCTCGACCTGCGCGTGGAAGCCCTGCTGGACGCGGCCGAACGGCACCTCTCGAAGGGGCGCACGGTGGCGGCTCGGGTACGGCTGGAGAAGGTCAGGTCGTTGCCGCGACACGACCGGTACCCACGGGCGCTCGCAGCCTGGCACACCCTGGCGCTGTCCTCGGTGCGGGTGGGAGCGAGGGCGGTCTGGCAGTCCGGCTCCCTGGAGGGGCACACCGGCAACGTGCACACCGTGTCGGTGAGTGCCGACGGACGGCTGGTGCTGTCGGGGAGCTGGGACGAGACCGTACGGCTGTGGGAGGCGCCGACCGGCCGTTGTCTACGGGTGTTCGAGGGCCCCAACGGCCTGCGGTCGAGCTGTCTGAGCGGCGACGGCCGCCTCGCCCTGATCAGAACCGAGGACGGCGTCGTACAGCTGTGGGAGACGGAGAGCGGCCGTGTCCTCCAGCGGCTGGAGACGCCCCCGGGCCGCGTCGGCACGGTGTGCATGGGGGGCGGCGACCGCCTGGCCCTCATCGGCGGATCCGGCGGCGAGAGCGCGACGACGACGGTGTGGGACCTGGAGACCGGACGCGTCCTGCACACCCTCGAAGGGGAGATGCGCGGCGGCCGCGGCTGGCTGAGTACCGACGGCCGGCTCGCTCTCACCTCGGGCCGGAGCAGAACCCTGCAGGCGTGGGATCTGGAGTCCGGCCTCAGCCTGCCCAAGCGCAAGCTGAAGTACCTTGGCTCGGTGGGCGCGGTCAGTCTGAGCGCCGACGGCCGGTCCGTCCTCGTCGGCGGCGCGGACCGCGGGCTGGCGCTGTGGAATCTGGCCACGGGACAGAGCGGGCCCTCCTTCAAGGGGCACACCGGAGAGGTCTACTCGGTGTGCCTGAGTTCGGACGGCCGCTTCGCGCTCTCCGGCAGCTGGGACAGCACGTTGCGGCTGTGGGACGTGGAGAGCGGCCGCTGCCTGCACGTCCTCAAAGGCCATACGGGCGAGGTGTCTTCGGCGGTCCTGAGCGCCGACGGCCGCTTCGCCGTCTCGGCGGGCGGGGACAGCACGGTGCGGCTGTGGGAGATCGACTGGGAACTCGACGCCCGCCGGCCCGCCGACTGGGACGAGGCGGCGCGTCCGCACCTCGAAGCGTTCCTCACTCTGCACACTCCCCCCTACGAGGACGGGAGCACGTACCGGCGTGGCACCCCGACGTGGTCCGAGGAGGACTTCGACGGCCTGTACCGGACTCTCCAGTACGCCGGTCTCGGCTGGCTCCGCCCGTCCGGCGTCAGGGCCGAACTGAGCCGGATGGCAAGCGACTGGTGGGAGCCCCCGCCTCTCTGACAGCGCCCCCGCGCCCCCTTACCAGGGCCAGCCACCCCGGCAGTTCGACCTCGGCACACACGGTCTTGCCGGGCGACCCGTCCCGCTCCACCACCTCCCACCGGTCGGCCAGCGCCTCGACCAGCACGAGACCCCGGCCGTGTTCGTCGAGGGGGTGCGGAGGCGGTACGTCGCCCGGCTTCGGGGGGCCGGATTCCGTACGGGTGTCACTGACCTCGACGCGGATGCTGCCCGTCGGCAGCGACAACCGCACCTCGAAGTCCCGCCCGGCCACACGGCCGTGGGTCACGGCGTTGGCCGCCAACTCGGCGACGATCACCGCGACGGCGTCGGAGGCGGCACTGCCGTGCGGGATGCCCCAGGCGTGCAGCTGGTTCACGACGAGGTGCCGGGCGAGGCGGGCGCCGCGCGGGGTGGCGCTGAGGCGCTGGGTGAGCGGATCTGGCATGCGCTCAATCTGGCGGCCCTGCGGGGCAGTTCACCAGGTGAGGGCCGCGTACGGTGCGGGAGCGTACGCGGTTACGGGCTGGACAGTACGCGTGACGGACCGTGACCATGTGCGCGGGAGGTGACCAATGGTGGTCGATGGTGCGGGTGCGGGCACGGGTGCGGGTACGGGTACGGGTGGCGAGCCGGAGTCGTCGGACAGTCTGCGGACGTTCGGGGCGGTTGTACAGGCCCTGCGGGAGCATGCGGGGCTGAGTCGGGAGGAGTTCGGGGATCTGGTGGGGCTGTCCAAACACACCGTGGCTTCGGTGGAGTTGGGGCGGCGGATGCCGGATCCGACGTTCGCGGCACGGGCGGAGGGGGTGACGGGGAACACGGGGGCGTTGCAGAAGTCGGTTGCGCATCTGGCTCGGCAGCAAGGGTTGGCGGCGTGGTTCCGTCAGTGGGCGCGGCTGGAGGCAACGGCAATCAGCCTCTACACCTACGAATGCCGCGTCATCCCCGGCCTGTTGCAGACCAGGGCGTACGCGCGGGCCGTGTCGCTGAGCGCGCCGCCAATCCCGAGCGACGAAGAGCTCGACCAGCGGATCAAAGCGCGCCTCGACCGGCAGGATCTGCTGTCGACGCAGCGGACACCCCCATGCGCGTTCAGCTTCATCATCGAGCAGGCAGTACTAGAGCGGCACACAGGCGGGGACGAGGTCACACGCGCCCTGCTCGATCACCTACTGGACCTGATCGACCGGCACTGGAACGTCGAAGTA
This sequence comes from Streptomyces viridochromogenes, assembly GCF_001270495.1. Lineage (GTDB taxonomy): Bacteria > Actinomycetota > Actinomycetes > Streptomycetales > Streptomycetaceae > Streptomyces > Streptomyces viridochromogenes_A. Next base: position 41,105 of record NZ_LGUR01000151.1, on the reverse strand, counting down.
CAGGTCATGCCGCTGCGGCAGCCCGTACACGCAGGCTTGGACGGCCCGTTGCAGCTGCTTGAGACGCCCGAGAACAAGTGGTTCGCCTACTCCGAAGGTCAGGAGAACGGCCGTCTCATCTCCGACCCGAAAGCGATCAGCCTCCTGCACCAGCGGTATGCCAAACTGCGCTCGCAGGCCCTCACCCCCGAGGACTCCAGGAGCCTGCTGAAGCGAATGCGAGGAGCGCTATGAGCACGTCCGAACTGGCCTGGTTCAAGAGCAGCTACAGCAGCGGCAGCCAGGGCGACTGCGTCGAAGTGGCCCTCGCCTGGCACAAGTCCAGCTACAGCAGCGGCGGCTCCGGCGACTGCGTAGAGGTCGCCGCCTGCCCCCACACCATCCACATCCGCGACTCCAAGAACCCCCACGGCCCTCAACTCACCCTCTCCCCCACCACCTGGGCCGGCTTCCTCTCAAGGGTCATGCCTGAGTCGCTCGCCGAAGGCCTCCGCCCCGAGGATGCGTGAGGGGACCGGGACGTCACCCCAGAAGTCGAGTTCCAGGTCGGGCATCTCCGCCAGCTCACGGAGGTCGAGCACCGCGTTGGGGCCGCCGTCCACCAGGCCGATCTCCAGTCTTCTGAGGTGGGGAAAGACCTGGCGCAGCAGACCCATGTGCGCGTAGTCGCGCAGCCCTGTGAATCTGAGGTGCCGGATCCGCGGGTTCGGGGCGAGGGAGGCCAGGTCGGCGAGGGAGTCGATGCCCAGGACGACATCGGTGAGCAGGGGTGCGCGCAGCGCGGCGCGGAGGATTCCCGAGGCGTCCCGGTTGTAGCCGGAGACCGTCAGGGTCCGCAGGTTCGCCCAGTCCTCCAGGGTTTCGAGCCCTTCGGCGTGGTCGAACTCCACCAACAGGTCGCGGACGCTCGGTAGCGTGGGGAAGTCCCGCAGGGCCGGGCAGCCCCGCACTTGCAGTCGGGTCAGGTCCGGCCTGCTGCGGAGGAAGGCGAGGTCGTCGATCACGTCGTTGCCGTACAGGCCGAGCGACACGAGGTGCCGCGTCGGCAGGTGGGCTGCCACGTCCGCCGCCTCGTACGAGCCGGTCAGCGAGAGTTTCTCGACCGACGCCAGCAGGCCCAGTCGTACGAGCTTCTCGGGCCGGTTGACGATGAGTTGGGGCACGTGCATCCCGGCCAGCACCTCGTCGGCGTACGCCGCCAACGGACGCAGGTCCCAGGCCCTCACCACCTCGTTGCGGACGACCGGGTCGGGATGCGACGCGTACCCCTTGAGCTTCCGGTTCGCCTCGCCGCCGCGGATCAGGCCCAGGAGCCGGACCGTGTTGACGGTCCAGGGGCCGGTCGCCTGCTCGGCGTCCGGCTGCACTCCGACGGCCCATTCGCCGAGGCTCGCGAGGTCCTCGGCCTGTCCCACGTGCTCCGGCGGCATCAACGCCGCCACCCGGCTGCGGACCGCCTCCATCAGCACGGGGTCCAACTGCCGCAGACTGACCACGCACCGGGCGGCCAGTACGTGCCGGTTGTACCGCGCAAGGTCGTTGGCGTCCCCGAGATCGGTGATCTGCTTGATGAGACTCTCGGCGAAGGGACGTGTGGTGTGGCCCACGGCCAGCACGATCACGTCTCGCCATGCCTCGTTGTCCACGTGCTCCAGCAGTTCGGGGACGTAGCCGCTCTCGTGGAACTCCTTGGCCGCCAGGAAGTCCTGGAACGTACGGTGGATGAACTGGATCGCGTCGTCCCCGCGTTCCTGGAGCAGTCCGCTGCGGTCCAGCAGGAAACGCAGGATGCGCTCCGGGTTCCCCTGCTTGGCGACCTGGGGCATGTCCCGTACGGCCAGGCCGAGTTGCTGGACGGCCTGCTCGTAGGTCATCTGCTGTTGCCCGGTCCGTACCAGCCAGATGGCGAGCCGCTGGAGCAGCGCGTGCTGGTCGTCGGAGTCCAGGGTGACGGGATCGGCGTGGCGGACGCCGCGGCCCATGTCGCGCCCGCCGAGGAGCATGGCGAGGGCGGCCCTGAAGAGCGACCAGCGGGTGGTGGGCAGCAGGCCGCGGCGGCGCCGGTGCAGTGCGCAGATCACGGCGCACAGCAGCGGGGTGCGGGCGAGGTCCCGTAGCGCGTTGTTCTGCTCCAGCTGGTGCAGCAGGTCCTCTTCCAGGGAGGCGAGGAGCTGCTTCTCCTCGCCGCTGCGGCGGGTGTCGTAGAAGTGGTCGCATTCGAGGCGGGCGGCCTTGTGCCAGGCGCGTACGAAGGTGCGGATGTCCTCGTCGCTCATGGGCAACAGCGTGAGTTCGACGAAGTGCTCCGCCTTGAGCCAGTCCTTGTCGACCGCGTTGGGGCGGACGGTCGCCAGGCACCGGGTGCGCGGGTAGCGGTCGAGGAGGGTGGAGAGCCAGCGCCGGGCCTCCTCGCGCTCCGCCGCGGGTACTTCGTCGAGGCCGTCCACCAGGAGCAGTCCCCGGCCCGCCTCCATGACGCGGCGGCACCAGCCGTCGGGCGGGTCCTCCGTGAGGGACCGGCCCGCGCAGAGCAGCTCGGCGACCGACGGGTACCCCCTGCCGCGCGCGTGCACCTCGCGCAGCGGGATGACGAAGGGGACCAGCCCGTTCAGCTCGGTGAGCTCCGTGCCCAGGGTGTCGGCGGCGGCGTGTGCCGCGAGCCACCACACCAGGGTGGTCTTGCCCGCCCCGGCTTCGCCGCGCAGCAGCGCCCGGGGCCGGTTGACCAGCAGGTTCTCTATGCGCTGGACGGCGTCCCGGTCCTCCGGAGTGCCGGTCCAGGGGGCACCGGACCAGGGGTCACCGGACCACGGGTCCGGGGCGCCGGGACGCACGTTCTCCACGTACGGGGCGGCCTCGGCCCGCAGACTCAGGTAGGCGGTGTCGAGGTCCCAGCGGGACTCGCTCCTGCCGAGTTCCTCGATGCCGAAGATCTCCGTCTTGCGGTACTGGGAGCTGAGATCCTTCGCGTACTGGGCCTCGAAGCGCTCGTCCCGGGGGTGGAAGTCGGTGATCTCCTCCAGCCTGATCCTCTCCCGGAGCGGCACGAAGCGGTCCTTGTCCCGCTGCGCCACAGCCGTGACCGGTACCGCCTCGATCCTGAGGTGGTGCCGGTCCCGGGGCACCTGGGTGACCACACCGAGCAGCACCCGGCCGGCCAGGACCGGTGCGCCGGAAAGCCCGCTCAGGGGAGAGGCGGCGTGCCCGCGCTCGTCGGCCGCCGGCCGGTCGAGTTCGCAGACCAGCATGTCCCGCATCCGTCCGGCCATCGGCAGCACGGTCGCGCGGTACTGGTCGTACTCAAGGTCCTCGCCCCGCTCCCCGTACCGCTGGACCTGGGGGAAGCCGACGATCTGGCAGTGCGGCAGCGGGTCACGGGTTCTGACGTCGCCGCATCTGATGCGGCCCAGGGGCACGGCGTGCTCGGCGCCGAGCACGTCCGCCGCCAGGGTCAGCAGGGCCACGTCCAGTGTCTCGTCTACCCGGTCGACGAAGCACTGCACCGGCTTGCCCGACGCGGGGTGGATCACCTCGACGGACGGGCTGCCCGCCACCACGTGCCAGGCCGTGAGCACCTCCCGCCGGTCGAGCAGCACACCGCTGCCCTGTCCGTTCCCCCACACCACGACCACGCGGTCCAGGACGCTCCCCCCGATCACCGCGCGTCATCACCCCCGCCGAACCGCCCGACGCTCCCCCTGCTCTCGTTCCGCACCTTCCACGGTTCCCCGGTCCGCGCGTCCCGCGCCCTGAGCGTGAGCGCCACGCGATGCGTCCGGGTCGTACCGCCGCCCCGGTCGGCCCCGCCCTCCACGACCCACGCCTTCACCTTGACGCCGCCCGTGGTCTCCTTGCGCAGTTCGACACTGAACTCCAGCTCGATGTCGCCCACTTCGAAGGTCACGTCGCGGCCGGACGAACGGGCCGCCGCGGTGATCAGTTCGTCCCGTACCGCCTGCACGGCGTCGGCCAGCTCGATCCGGTTGTCGTCGGTCATGTGCCCAACGCTAGAGAGACCTCGGTGTCGACCGCCATCGGTTCACGCCAACCACCCCGGCGAGGTGGCGCGGTCCATCGTCCTTGACCGGCAACGAACTTGACGGTCGCTCACTTTGCCCAACTGACAGCCCATCAACAGCATCCCTTCCTACGGTGCCGTGCTCATGACAGACACTTCAGGCACCTCGAAGGCAACCCCCACCACGATCGGCCGCCGCACCGTGCTGATCGCCGGCGGCGCCGCGGCCGCCACCCTGGCCGTCACCGCCGCCGCGCCCGAAGCCCCCACAGCCGAGGCGGCCGGCACGGTCCCCGTCGCCGCCGCGGCCGTCTGCACCCTCACGAAGGAGATGACCGAAGGCCCCTACTACCTCGACGGACAGCTCGTCCGCGCCGACATCAGCGAGGACAAGACCGGCATCCCGCTGAAGCTCACCCTCACCGTCGTCGACGACGACACCTGCGCACCGCTGAACAACGCCCTGGTGGAGATCTGGCACTGCGACGCCCTCGGCGAGTACTCCGGCTTCGTCGGCAACAACGGCCACGACGAGCCCGACAACGGCACGTTCCTGCGCGGCGGCGTGCTCACCGGCTCGGACGGCGTCGCGCGCATCACCGCCGTGTACCCCGGCTGGTACCGCGGCCGCTGCGTCCACATCCACGTCAAGGTGCACACCGACGTCACCCTGACCGACGACGGCTCCTTCACCGGCGGCCAGGAACTCCACACCGGCCAGCTCTTCTTCGACGAGACGACCACGACCCGGGTCGCCGCGCTCGCCGCCTACGCCGCCAACACCGTCCCGCGCACCACCCTCGCCCAGGACGGCATCTACGACGACGGAGGCGCCGCGTCCGGGCTGCTGACCCTGACCGCGCTGGGCACTTCGCCCTCCGCGGGGTACGCGGGTGCGCTGACCCTCGGGGTGGAGAGCAGCTGACCCGACCGACCGCGGAAGGCCGCGCCCGGCTCCCCGCCGGGCGCGGCCTCAGCCATGTGCGGGCCTACTTCTCCGGGCACTCCTTCCACGCCAGGTGGTACACCGTGCTGATGTCGCCGTCCGTCGAGTCCATGGTCATGAAGCTGACCTTGCTCGGCGAGGACGAGCCCAGGTTCACCCGCAACTCGGTGTTGATGTTGAAGTTGCGCTGAACTCCGCAGGGCGCCCAGACCAGTTGGGCCCAGTCCGTCTCGTCGGTGGCCTGCCAGTTGTCGTTGAGGGGGCCGCTGTAGGAGTGGTTGCGGTACTGCGTGTTCGGTGAGCCCTGGAAGTAGTACGAGGCTCTCTGTATGGCGCTCGCGCCGGACTGGAGGGCGGCGAAGCCGCGGTAGTCGGCGCTGGCGATGGCGTAGGTGAAGCCGCCGGGGACGTGCACGACCAGGCTGAGCTGACAGTTCTTGCGGAACGCCGTGGGGTCGGAGTTGCCGCCGACCTGGGCGAGGTAGTCGCTGTAGGTCACCGTGAAGGCGGTGTTGTCCTCGGAGACGGCGACGGCGGTGGTGCCCTGGGGGCAGCCGGAGCCGTTCACCGTGGCGACCTTGATGACGATCTTGTCCGGCGGCGGGTTCTCGAACGCGGGGGCCGCCTGCGCGGGCAGCGTCGCGGTGAGCAGAGCGGCGAGTCCGCCGCCGGTCAGCAGGAATCGCAGGAGTCCACGTGCCATGGAGCTCTCCTTGGGGATGGGGGGTGGCTGCGCTCCCGGCCCGCACTCCACGGTTGAATCTTTGAAGAAACAGTGGGGTTTCTGTGAAGGTCGGAGGCGTTGGAATCGTAGGGAGCCACACGAGAGGCAGCCAGGGTGAACTCCAGCCATTCACAACCGAGTTGGGGGATGGGTCCCCAGGTCATTCACAGCCGCACATTCAGCTTCTCCTCAGCTGCCCCCCAATTGGCCGTGTCGCCGCGGCCGGCGGGCCGGCCGTCGCCGGGATCGCCTCGGCCGACGCCGGCACCGAGGAGAGCGAGACGTCGACCACCGCCGCGACGGAGGCCGCCGCCTCCGCCACCGTCGGCGTCCGCGTCCTCAACGCCGAGGTCACCGAGGGTCCGTACGCCCTCGAAGGCGCCCTCGTACGTGAGGACATCCGGGAGGACACGGAGGGCTTCGAGGTCCGGTACACCTTCACCGTCGCCGACACCGCGAGCGACTGCGCGGCGGCCAGATGACCGACGACAGCGGCCAGTGCGACATCACGTCCATCTGGCCGGGGCACCACGTCTCGCGCGCGGTGCACGTCCATATGCGGGTGCACACGGATGTGACGCTCACCGACGACTCGTACACAGGCGGCGAGATCGTTCACACCGGACAGCTCTTCTTCGACCCGGACATCAACACGGAGATCCAGGCGACCTCGCCGTACTCGGAAAACACCACGCGGGAGACCCAGTTGCCGGACGACGGCATCTACGACGACGGGGGCGCGTCATCCGGTCTGCTGACCCTGACGGCACCCGGTGACAGCGTGTCCGACGGCTACAAGGCGACCTTGACAGTAGGCGTCAGCACCGCCTGACACCCGGTCGGTCAGGTGCTGACGGGCTGCCGCTCCTCGACGGGCTCGGTCGCGGCCGCCTTCCCCTCCTTCAGGTGGGCGCGGATCGAGTACGTCAGGGCGGCGGCCCACAGGGCGTACAGGGCGACGTACACCGCCACGGCCGTCACCCCGGAGACCGCGAGCCAGTCGCTGTTCAGCAGGGTGCGGACGTTGGTGACGAGGATGACGCCGCCCACCGCGGAGCCCAGGACCCGGGGCGGCAGGACACGCACCAGCCAGGCGGCGACCGGGGCGGCGACCAGGCCGCCGGCGAGGAAGGCGGCGACCCATACGAAGTCGATGCCCTGCGAGCCCAGCGAGAACAGGAAGCCGAGACTCGCGGCGACCGCGACCAGGAACTCACTGGTGTCGATGGAGCCGATGACCTTGCGCGGCTCCATCCGGCCGGAGGCGAGCAGCGCGGGAGTCCCGACCGGGCCCCAGCCGCCACCGCCCGTCGCGTCCAGGAACCCGGCGACCAGACCGAGCGGGGTCAGGAACCGGCGCCGCAACGGCAGGCCCACCCGGTCCTTGGGCAGGCCGCGGAAGGTGAAGCGGGACATGACGTACACGCCGAGGCCGAGCAGGATCAGCGACATCAGCGGCGCCGCCACCTCGGTGGACAGCTTGGACAGCACGGTCGCGCCGAGGAAGGCACCGACCGCCCCGGGCACACCGATCTTCCCGACGACCTTCCAGTCGACGTTCCCGAAGCGCCAGTGCGAGGCGCCGGACATCAGCGTCGTACCGATCTCGGCGAGGTGGACGGTCGCGGAGGCGGCGGCCGGATTCGTACCCAGCGCCAGCAGCAGCGTCGTCGAGGTCACCCCGTACGCCATGCCGAGGCTGCCGTCCACCAGCTGGGCCCCCAGACCCGCGAGGGCGAGCAGTATCAGCGTGCGCATGCGGCCGGTCCCGTCTTTCCGAGGTTCCCTACCGGGTTGGTAGGGATGGACGGGACCGGACTTTAGGGCATCCGGCTGGGGGCGAGCTGTGAGTGTCCGAGGTGTGGGACGGATGTCCGAGGCGTGGACCGCGGACCTTGGCCGACCTCAGCCCAGCCGGATCACGTTCCAGGACAGCGGTTCCAGTACGGCGGTGAGGCGGCCGTCCTTCAGCTCCGTGCCCTCGACCGGGTGCGGGGCGACGCGCTCGGGGTCGTCGAGGGTGTTCCGCGCGTCCGGGTCGGCGTCCGCGAGGGCGCTGTGCTCGACGACGTTCGTCAAGTCCAGCCCGCTCAGGGCGACTTCGAGCGGGAGGGCCTCGGTACGGCTGCGGTTGACCGCGAAGACGGTGACCGTACCGTCCTCGGCGCGCACGGCCGTGGCGTGCAGGAGATCGGCCTCGCCGTACTTCTTCGTCTGGTACGTCGGGGAGTCCACGCGAACGTCCAGAACCTGGCCGCGGCCGTACTGGGCGGCCTGCGCGAAGGGGAAGAACGTCGTCTGCCGCCAGGCCGCGCCGCCGGGCTCGGTCATGATCGGGGCGATCACGTTGACCAGCTGGGCGAGGCAGGCGACGGTGACGCGGTCGGCGTGCCGCAGCAGCGCGATGAGGAGCGAGCCGAAGACGACGGCGTCCGTGACGCTGTAGTTGTCCTCCAGCAGGCGCGGTGCCTCCGGCCAGTCCTTCAGCGTCTTGGCGTGCGCCTCCCACTCCGGCAGGTACCAGACGTTCCACTCGTCGAAGGAGAGGTTGATCTTCTTCTTCGACTTCAGCCGGGCGCCCACGTGGTCCGCGGTCGCGACCACGTTCTCGATGAAGGACTCCATGTCGACGGCCGAGGCGAGGAAGGAGTCGACGTCACCGTCCTCCGGCCAGTAGTAGGCGTGCAGTGAGATGTAGTCGACCAGGTCGTACGTCTCCTGGAGGACCGTGGCCTCCCACTCGGCGAAGGTCGGCATGGACTGGCCGGAGCTGCCGCAGGCGACCAGTTCGACGTTCGGGTCCTGCTGGCGCATCGCCCGGGCCGTCTCGGCGGCGATCCGGCCGTACTCCTCGGCCGTCTTGTGGCCGGTCTGCCAGGGGCCGTCCATCTCGTTGCCGAGGCACCACAGCCTGATGCCGAAGGGGTCCTTGTCGCCGTGGGAGACACGCAGGTCGGACAGGGCGGTGCCCTCGGCGTGGTTGGCGTACTCCTGGAGCTCCAGGGCTTCGGCGACGCCGCGCGTGCCGAGGTTGACGGCCATCATCGGCTCGGCCTGCGGGCCGACCTTGCGCAGGAAGTCGATGTACTCGGAGAGGCCGAATCGGTTGGTCTCCGTCGAGTGCCAGGCGAGGTCCAGACGGCGGGGGCGGTTTTCCGCGGGGCCGACCGAGTCCTCCCACTTGTAGCCCGAGACGAAGTTGCCGCCGGGGTAGCGGATGGCGGTGACGCCGAGTTCGCGGACCAGTTCCAGGACGTCGGTGCGGATGCCTTCGGCGTCGGCTGTGGGGTGGCCGGGTTCGAAGATGCCGGTGTAGACGCAGCGGCCGAGGTGTTCGACGAAGGAGCCGAAGAGGCGGGGGTTGACCTCGCCGATGGTGAAGGCGGGGTCGAGGGTGAAGCGGGCGGTGCTCATGTTTGCCTTTCGAGGTTGCGTTTCGTCTGCGGGTCTGTGGGGGCTTGTCGCGCAGTTCCCCGCGCCCCTAAAGGACGATTGGCCAGCCGTTTTTTGTCCAGTGCAGTCTGTTCAGGCCCAGCTTCGGCGTGCCCTCGTCCGCTGCGTCGTAGTAGTGGTACGCCAGCCAATCTTGACCCCGGTCCCTGAAGACCGACTGGCCGCCTGTGCCGATGTACCTGCCGTGGCCCTCCAGCAAGAGGTCGCCGCCGCCTTCCAGCAACGGCTTGCCCGTGCTGTCGGTGTACGGGCCCGTGACGGACGTCGAGCGGCCCACCCTGATCTTGTACGTCGAGTTCACGCCCGCGCAGCACTGGTCGTAGGACGCGAAGAGGTAGTAGTGGCGGCCGTGCTTCACGATGTACGGGCCCTCTACCGCGTACGGCGCGTCGGGGCGGGTCGCCAGGTGGTGGACCGTCGCTCCCGGTACCGCCTTGCCTGTGACCGGGTTCAGCTCGACCATGCGGATGCCGGTCCAGTACGAGCCGAACGACATCCAGAGTCTGCCGTCGGCCTGGATGAGCGCGGGGTCGATGGCGTTCCAGGTGTCGGTCGTCTCGGACGTGAACACCTTGCCGTGGTCGTCCCAGGTGCCGGGGAGGCCGGAGCGGGACGTCGCGACGCCGATCGCGGAGTGGTTGGTGCCCCAGGAGGAGACGGCGTAGTAGAGCCAGTACCTGCCCTGGCGGTAGGAGATGTCGGGGGCCCAGGGATCGCCCGTGTCGTTGTACTCGTACCACCAGCTCGGGGGCTCGGCGAAGGCGTTGCCCGAGTCGGTCCAGTGCTTGCGGTCCTTGGACAGGCGGGCGCCGATCACACCGCCCGTCGAATAGGCCACGTAGCCGCCGGACTTGAGGCGGATGACGGTGGGGTCATGGATGATCTGCTGGCCGGTGACGGGCTGCGGGTCCGGGTAACTCTGCTCCGCGTGAGCCGTGTTGGGGAGGAACGCGAGGAACGCCGCCGCGATCACGGCCGTCAGCGCTCTGGGTGCTCTCACTGTCCCGCCAATCCCGTGTGGGCGACGCCCGCCACGATCTGCCGCTGGAAGAAGACGAACACGACGATCAGCGGCAGGCCCGCCATCAGGCCGCCGGCCATGAGCTGGGCCCACTGGATGCCGTACGAGTTCATGACGGTCGCGATGCCGTTCGGCATGGTCATCAGGTCGGGGTTGTTGGTCACCATGTACGGCCACAGGAAGTTGTTCCACGACGCGATGAAGGTGAAGATGCCGACCGCCGCGAGGGACGGGCGGGCGAGCGGGACCACGATGGTGAAGAAGACGCGCCAGCGGCCGGCGCCGTCGATGAACGCGGCTTCCTCAAGTTCGCGCGGGATGCCCTGGAAGAACTTGTAGAGGATGTAGACCATCGCGGCGGGCGCGCACTGCGGCAGGATCATGCCCCAGTAGGTGTCGACCATGCCCATCTGCTGGACGGTGGTGAAGAGCGGGACGCCGAGGACCGCCGGGGAGATCATCAGGCCCGCCATGACGAGGCCCAGCAGAACGTTCTTGCCGCGGAACTCGGTGCGGGCGAAGCCGTAGCCGGCGAGGGCGCTCACCAGCAGGACGACGGACGTCACGCAGACCGACACCACCAGGGAGTTCACGAACCAGTCGGTGACGTTGCCGGTCTCGTAGAGGGCCTTCCACGCCTGGCCCGTCCAGACCTCAGGCAGCCAGTGCGGCGGGATCTCGGCCGCCTCGGCCTCGGACTTGAGCGAGGTGAGCAGGGCGGCGACGATCGGTGCCAGGAAGACGGCGGAGACGGTGGCACCGCCGATCGTGAGGATGATCTGGCTGGGCGTCCAGGGCTTGCGGGACTTGGTGCGTACGGTACGTGCGGTGCGTACGGGCGTCTCGGCGGTGGTCATCGGCCGCCCTCCTCACGGTTGCGCAGCAGCCACATCCGCGCCAGGGCGACGAATGCGATGATCACGAAGAAGATGATGGACATCGCGGAGGCGTAGCCCACGCGGTAGCTGGTGAAGCCCTGTTCGAGGGTGTACTGCACGAACGACCTGGTGCTGAGCTCCGGCCCCGGGCTGAAGTCCATCATCACGACGGCCTGGTCGAAGAGCTGGAGCGAGGCGAGGATCTGGAGCGCGATCACCAGGCCGGTGATGTTGCGCAGCATCGGCAGCGTGATGTGGACCATGCGGTGCCAGGCATTGGCGCCGTCGAGCTTGGCGGCCTCGTACAGGTGGCCGGGGATGCCCTGGAGCGCGGCGAGGTAGAGCAGGAAGCTGAAGCCGACCGTCCACCACAGGGTCTGGATGACGATGGCGAGCATCGCGTACGACTTGTCGGTCAGCCAGGGCGTGTCGAGCCCGAGGGTCTCGTTGAACAGGCCGATGCCCTGGGTGAACAGCCACTGCCACATGTTGGCGGCGACGGTCGACGGCAGCAGGAACGGCACGAAGAAGCACAACCGCCACAGCCACTTCCCGCGCTCGATGTGGTGCGCGAGCATCGCGAGCAGGAAGGCGAGCACGGTGATGCACGGCACGACGAGGAGCGTGAAGTACGCGCTGTGGCCGAGGGCGTCCCACATCGCCTGGTCGCGCAGGGCCTCGCGGTAGTTGTCGAATCCGACGAAGCTCGCGCCCTCGCCGGAGATGTTGGCGTCCGTGAAGCTGAGGTAGACGCCGCGCAGCAGCGGCCAGATCACGAACAGCGCGAAGAGCAGCAGGAACGGGGCGATGAACCAGCCGCCGTGCTGGAAGCCCTGCTTGCGGCGGACGGTCAGGGCGGCGGTCGCGGTCTTCGCGCGGGCCGGCGCGACGACGGTCTGAGCACTGGTCGTCATGCGACCGCACCTCCCTGCGCGGCGGTCCTGCCGTCCATCGGGTTCTTCGAGGCGAGGAGCTTGGTGAGGCGGTTCTTCATCGTCCGCGCGACGGCGGCGGGTTTGGCGGAGCCCATCGTCGAGGAGACGACGACCGGGCCGAGATCCTGGGCGAGCACGCCGGTGGAGCCCGCGAACCACACCTTGGGCTCGGTGGCCTGGTGGTCCATGGCGCTCACGTACTCGTTCTGCGGGGTGAGCTTCCGGTACGCGGGCGTGGAGAGCGTCGGCCGGTAGGCGGGGATGTGGCCGCCGGCCGCCCACTGCTGGGCGTGCGTGACGACGTACGCGGCCAGCTCGTGCGCGGCCTCGTTGGTGGCGCCGCCGCGGCCGGCCTGGTGGGGCAGGACGAAGGCGTGCGACTCGGCGTGGGTGGCCTGTTTGCCGAAGACGGGCGGCAGGGGGGTCGCGCCGTAGTCCAGCTTGGCGCCGGAGAAGACCGGCACGGACCAGTTGCCCTCCCAGGTGAAGGGGGCGCCGTTGACGAACTGCTCGCCGGTGGGGGCACCGGGGATGACGTAGCCGTCGGTGACGTGCTGCCGGAGGAACTCCAGGACCTGGGTCGCCTTGTCGGCGTCGAAGAGGACCTCGGTGCGGGCGTCGTTGAACCACCCGCCGCCGAGCTGGGTGTAGAAGGCGACGAAGAACCACCACTGGAAGTTCTGGTCGTTGGTCCACAGACCGATCGTCTGCAGGCCCTTCTTCTGGACCTGCTTGGCCTTCTTCAGGACGTCGAACCACTCGTCGGTGGAGGTGACCGGGATCATTCGGCCGTCGTCGCCGAGCAGTTCCGCCTTCTTCAGGACGTCCTTGCGGTAGAAGCAGAGCTGGACGTGGATGTCGAGCGGGAGGGCGTAGAGCTTGCCGTCGATGACACCACGGTTCCACAGCGCGGGGTTGAAGTCCTTCTGCCGCACGCCGTACTTGGCGAGCAGGTCGACGTCCCAGGGGTCGAGGAGGCGGCCCGGCGAGAAGCCCGCGACCCGGCCCACGTGCATGACGCCGAGCTCGGGGGCGCGGTTGCCCGCGGCGGCCATGGCGAGCTTGGTGTAGAAGGGGTTGCCCCACTGGAGGGTCGAGTCCTTCACGTCGATGTCGGGGTTGGCCTTACGGAAGGCGTCCAGCATCGCGATCATGTTGGCACCGTCGCCGCCGCTGAAGAGGTTCCAGTACCGCACCCTCGTACGCGCGTTGGAGGCGAGCGCGTCGGCGCCGGTGCCCAGTGCCGCGAAGCCGAAGCTGCCGGCCACCGCCAGCCCTCCGGCGGCGGCCAGAAGGTGCCTGCGATTCAGGCCAGGTCGTCCCATTCCCTGCCCTAACTGTTCGAGATATCGAATTGTGCACGTAACTTCGAACGGACCGTAGGCGGTAAGCGCTTTCTCGTCAATGGGTCCTGCACGAAGTCGCTCCGCGGGTAGTGCCGGGGTGGGGGGGTGTGGGGTTGTGGGTGGCTGGTCGTCCGCAGGTTCGTTGTGCCTGGTCGCGCAGTTCCCCGCGCCCCTGACCGCGCGGCCGGAGTCGCATGTCGATACGGTCCCGCGTGCCTCAGGGGCGCCGCCGAAGCGGTCGTTCTCGGCTGAACAACGGTCGCTGGATCGCATGACGCGGACACGGCGTGCGGCGTAGGCTCGAACGGCCCGCCGAGCGGCGGGGGAACAGGGGGTGCGATGGACATCGCGGGCGCGCGCAAGAGGGCGGCCCGGGTCGCTTCGGTGCTGCGGCCACGGCTGCGGCGCTCTCGCTCCGCTTCCGGAATGCGCGACCTGGCCTCCGATCTGAGCGCCGCCCTGCGTGCCAGACCCCACCCCCCGGCCGACGTACGGGAGCTGTGCCGCGCGCTGTGCGCGGAGATGAGCGGCCGGCGCGGCGGACGGCCCGTCGAGCTGCGGTTCGAGCGGTTCCCCGACGAGATCGAAGTGACCGGGCTGTGGGTGGAGTTCCAGGACTTCGACCTGGTCATCGTCGAGGAGCGGGCCGAGGCGATGCAGCAACTGGTCATCCTCGGCCATGAGTTGTGGCACCTGCACGCCGGGCACGGCCACCACCACACGGACGGTACGGCCGCCGCGCGCGCACTCGTTGGCACGCCCGGCTGGAAGGACGGCGCCCTCACGGTGGCCGCCCGCAACGGCTCCCGGGAGCGGGACGAGGCCGAGGCCGACGACTTCGGACACCGGCTGGCCGCCGCGTTCCGTCCGCTGCTGTCGGAGCGGGGGGCGGATGCGCCGCTCGGGCCGGTGCAGCGTTCGCTGGGATATCGCGGCGGCAGCAGCAGCGGGCGGGCGAGCGGCAGTGGGCGGGCGAGCGGGAGCGGGCAGGTGACGCGGTGACGCTCGCGGCCGGACCGGCGACCGGGCTCGCGGCCGGACTGGCGGCCGGCCCGACCGGGCTGGCGTCGGACTCGTCGACGCTCTTCGGTGACGTCCAGGTCTCCTTCTGGATCCCGACCGTCGCCCTCACCGCCGCCCTGGCGATCAAGCTGCCCAGCATCGTCAGGCTGTGGCGGGACCCGCTGCTGCGCGCCGTCGGCGGCCTGCTGCTGTTCGCCTGCGCCGTGTTCGTCTTCGCCGCCCCGAGCACCATCGCCTGGACCAACCGCGTCACCGGCGTACCGAACATCTCGGCGCCCTGGGTGTACTCGCTCATCACCGCGCTGTGCGCGTCGTGGCTGCTGCTCATCATCGCCTGGCGCAACGGCCTGACCAACCGCTCGGCCGCCACCCGCCGTGCGACCCGCTGGGTCGTCTCCGTCTACGTGGGCGTGGTCGTCGCCCTATGGGTGCTGTTCGCACTCGCCGACGCCCCCGTGGAACGGCTCCGGGACCTGGACACGTACTACGCCACGACGCCCTTCATGCGCGAGCAGATCCTGCTCTACCTGCTCGCGCACACCGTGGCCTGCGCGATCACGGCCCGGCTGATCTGGAACTGGATCCGCACCGACGGCCTGGACGCCTGGCTGCGCTGGGGCCTGCGGTTCCTGGGCGTCGGCTATGCGACGAACCTGCTCTTCGACGCGTCCAAGCTCACCGCCGTGTTCGCCCGCTGGACGGGCCACGACCTGGACTGGCTGAGCACCGACCTGGCGCCGTCGGCGGCCTGCGTCTCCGCGTCCCTGGTCGCCGTGGGCTTCATCATCCCGCACGCGGGCCAGTACCTGCACGAGCACTGGCGGATCCGGCTGCGCCACCGCCATCTGCGTACGCTCTCCGCGCTGATGCGCTCGGTGACCGGCGGACGCGAGCCCTTCACCCTGCGCGGCACCGCGGAACTGCGGCTGATCCGCCGGGAGACCTTCATCCGTGACGCGCTCCTCCAGGTGTCCCGGCACCTCGACGAGAACCTGCGCGGACGGTCGTACGACGCGGCCCTCGCCCTGGGCGCCGAGCCCGCCCGGGCGGAGGCCCTCGCCGCGGCCGTGATGCTCCTGGACGCCATCGACACCAGGCAGCGCTCCCCGGAGGCCGACGCCTCCCCGTCCGGCCCCGACACCGCATATCTGCTGCGGGAGATCCAGGCCGTGTCCCAAGCCCTCCGTCAGCCCGACGACATCGAGGCGGTACGCGCCCGAGCGACCGCCCCCGCAGAGAGTGCCCCCGCTTGACTTCCTCCTCCTCGGCGAACGAGGGGGATTCCTACAGCTCGCGCCGTGGGGCTTTCTGCTTCGTCGCCGACTGCCCGCCCGGAGTTCTCCGTTGAGGTCTTACACCGGCTCCACAGACAGACACCGCCAGCCCGGCGGCCAGAAGGTTGTTCGCCGCGTTCACGTCCCGGTCATGGGTCATGCCACAGCTGCCGCACGTCCAGGTGCGGACTTTCAACGGCAGTGCCTCGGCGAGGGCGCCGCAGTGGGAGCACAACTTGGCGGAGGGGAAGAAGCGGTCCACCGCGATCACTTGCCGTCCGTACCAGTCGGCCTTGTACTCCAGCATGCTCCGGAAGTCCGACCACGCGGCATAGCTGATGGCGCGGGCCAGGCTCCGGTTCCTGACCATGGTGCGTACGGTCAGGTCCTCGATCACGAGCGTTTGGTTTTCACATACGAGTCGAGTGGTGTCAACTTGTGAGCACACGCTGCTAGTTGGTGATGGGCTCCGATCCGCCAGAAGGCGAATCGACTCTCCCCGCCCCGCTCCGCAGGAGTCCGTTTCCTCCCCCGCCTGAAGACGGGGGTATCCACGGAGGCATCCCGATGAACGAACGCCCCGCCCCAGACGTCAGAACCGCCGTCGTCCTGGGGGGATCCCACTCCGGCATGCTCGCGGCCCGCGCGCTCGCCGGGTTCGCCGACCGCGTGGTCGTCGTCGACCGGGACGCGCTGCCCGACGGCCCCGACCCCCGCAAGGGGCTGCCGCAGGCGCGGCACGCGCACATGCTGTGGTCGGGCGGGGCACGGGCCATCGAGGAACTGCTGCCGGGCGTCACCGAGGTGCTCCGGGAGGCCGGGGCACGCCGACTGCCGGTCACCACGGACATGGTCGCCCTGTCGGCCTGGGGCTGGTTCCGGCGCTGGCCCGAGTCGCACCATGTGATCCTGGCCGGCCGGGACCTGCTGGACGCGACGATCCGCGCGCGGGTCCTCGCCGACGAGCGGATCGAACTGGTCGAGCGGGCGGAGGCGGTCGGGCTGACCGGCACCGCCTCCGCCGTGACGGGCGTACGGATCCGGACCCGCGACGGCGCCGAACGCACCCTCCCCGCCCGCCTGGTCGTCGACGCCACCGGCCGCGGCTCCGGGACGCCCAGGTGGCTGACGGCGCTCGGTCTTCCCGCACCCGAGCGACGCGAGGTCGACTCCGGCCTGGCGTACGCCAGTCGCCTCTACCTCGCCCCCGAGCACGCCCGGGACGGCTTCCCGGTCGTCAACGTGCAGCCCGACCCGCGTGACGGCGGGCCGGGCCGGGCGGGCTTCCTGCTGCCGATCGAGAACGGCCGGTGGATCGTCACCCTCTCCGGCACCCGGGGCGGCGAACCGACCTCCGCGCCCGAGGACTTCGTCCCGTTCGCCCGCGAGAAGCTACGCCACCCGCTGATCGGCCAACTGATCGAGAACGCCGATCCCCTGTCCGCCGTGTACTGCACCCGCGCCACCGTCAACCGCCGGTTCTTCTACGAGCGGATGCCTGCCTGGCCGGACAACCTCGTCGTCCTCGGCGACGCGCTCGCCGCGTTCAACCCGGTCTACGGCCACGGTCTGGCGGTCGCCGCCCAGAGCGCCCTGATCCTGCGGGACATGACCCGACGGCACGGGCCGACGGCACCCGGCCTGGCGCGCCGCGTCCAGCGGGCGCTGGCCCGCCCGGTCGGCGCGGCCTGGGACATGGCCATAGGACAGGACGTGTTCTACCCGGGCGCGACGGAAAGCGGCCCCACGGTGCGGGAGCGGCTCGTGGCGGCGTACGTCGCCCGCCTGATGCACACCGCCACCGGCAACGGCCGGATCGCCCGCCGGGTGACGGACGTGACGTCGCTGGAGCGGGGCGCGGAGGTGCTGCTGGCCCCGTCCGTCCTGCTGGCCGCCGCGATCGGCCCGCTCAAGCCTGCGTTGAGCGGGCCGCCGTTGACGACGGAGGAGAGGAAAGCGGCGGGGCTGCCGTAGCGACGGCGGGGCTGCGGGAGCGGCGGCGGGGCTGCGGTATCGACGGTTGGGGGTGGCGCGGGTGAAGGGCTCACCCGCGGCCACTCGGTCAGCCGGCGAACGCCGGCTGCGCCATCCCCTTCCCGGCGCCCGGAACCACGAAGACCGACCCCGCCAGCGGAGGCGGCGAGGCGAGGCCCACGCGGGCCGTCGTGATGTACAGGTCGGTCAGGTCGGGTCCGGCGAACGCGCACGCCGTGACGCGGGGCACCGGAAGCGGGACCACGCGGTCCAGCTCACCGGCCGGCGTGTAGCGGCGTACCGCGGCGCCCTCCCACAGAGCCACCCACACACATCCCTCGGCGTCGACGGTGAGACCGTCGGGGAACCCGGCGCCGTCCTCGATCTCGGCGAGCGGTCGCCGGTTGACGGCCCGGCCGTCCACGAAGTCGAAGACGTCGACCCGCCGGGTCGGTGAGTCGATGTAGTACATGAGCCGGCCGTCCGGGCTCCAGCCGGTGCCGTTGCTCACCGTCACGTCGTCGAGGATCACCTCGACCGCGCCGTCACCGGTGATCCGGGACAGCGTGCCGCCGCCCTGGGCCTCGTCGTAGCGCATGGTGCCCGCCCACAGGGAGCCGTCGGGGGCGACGGCGGCGTCGTTGGCGCGGCGGCCGGGGAGGGGCTCGTGGTGCAGCCAGCGGAAGGAGTCGTCCGGGTCCAGCAGCCCCACGCCGTCCCGGAGATTCAGCACCAGACCGCCGCCGACGCGTGGCTTGACGGCGCCGATGTGCTGCGGGGCCGTACGGACCGAGCGACGCCCGGAGACGAGGTCGTACGTGTGGATGCGGGACCGCAGGATGTCGATCCAGAGGAGCCGCCCGGTCGCCGGGTCCCAGGTCGGCCCCTCGCCGAGCTCCGCCTCGGCACGCACGGCCACCTCGTACGCGGTCGCCGTCATGCCACGCTCCGGTGCCCGAGACGCTCCGACAGCTCGGCGGCCCCCTTGGCGGCGAGCTGCTCCAGCTCGACGCGCCGGTCGTCGCTCCAGCGGATCATGGGCACGGAGATGGAGAGGGCGGCGACGACCTGCCCGGTACGGTCCCGCACGGGCGCGGCGACGCAGGACACGTCCGGGTTGGACTCCCGGCTCTCCACGGCGATGCCCCGCTGCCGGATCCCGGCGAGGGCCTCGCGCAGGGCGCCGGGGTCGGTGATGCTGTTGGGTGTCATGGCGATGAGGTCGGCGTCGTCCGCGATACGGGAGGAGAGCTCCGGCTCGGAAAGGGAGGCCAGCAGCATCTTGCCGACGGACGTGCAGTGGGCGGGCAGCCGCCGCCCGGCGGCGGACACCATGCGCACCGCGTGCGTCGAGTCCACCTTGGCGATGTAGATGACGTCGGTGCCCTCGAGGATGGCCACGTGCACGGTCTCGTCACAGGTCTCGGCGACGGACCGGGCGACCTGCTGCCCCTCGGCCGCGAGGTCGAGCTGCTCGGCGTACCGGCTGCCGAGCTGGTACGGCCGTACGCCGAGGCGGTACCGTCCTGGCTGACCCGGCACCTGGACGATGTACGACCGGGCGGCGAGCGTGGTGACCAGCTCGTGCACGGTGGTGCGTGGCAGCTGGAGCTTGCGCACGATGTCGGGGGCGGACAGCGTGCCGTCCCCGTCGAGGAAGAGCTCGAGAATGTCGAGAGCCCGGGTCACGGCTGGTACGAGGCGTCCCACGTCCGGCACCCTCCCTTGGATGTCAGGCTGCGTTCGAAATTTCAACAGCCGATCGGAATAACGAACACAGGCTACTCAAAGTGCGTTTGCCCCGGCAATGGCCTTGCGCGGACCGGCTCGAAAGCTCCGCGGGCGCGATGAACGGCCAGTACCGTTTCTTGTGTGCGGCTCGTCACACTGTGCCGCACGGGCGCCGCGTGGCCCCCGTCGTGCGTCCAGTCGGTCGGCCCCGTCAGCTCAGCGGCTTCCCCGCACGCACGAACGCCGCGTCGAAGTCGGTCGTCCACTCCTCGCCGTCCGCTGCTGGGGCCAGGTGCGGTCGGTCATGCTGCCGCGACAGACGCGGGCGACGGCGCGGCCGTCGGCGTAGAGGGCGGTGAACTCGTCGGCGGTGTCGTCGTAGCCGATCACCGACATGGTGGAGGAAGGGGGCGAGGAAGGCGCCGCCCTCCAGCCAGGCGAACTCCGTCCGGAACGGGCCGACGGTGCGGCCGGCGGCCCACAGGTCCCACTCGCCGACGAACGGGTCCGGCCGACGCAGGGCGGCGTGGGGTGTCGGTTGCCGCATCGGTGCACCCTGCGCACCACCCGCCGGGTCGACTCCGGGACCTCTCCACTGGCCCACGACTCCAACGACACCGAACATCACCGCCGCCGAACTCGATCCTCAGCAAGCCGGTCGGCGTGAGCCTTGCGGCGCTTGCGGGCTTCGTACACGTCGAGGACGCGCTGGAACTGCCGGTGCGCCTCGTGGACCGAACCCGTCGCCAGGTGGGCGGTTGCCAAGCGGGTGCGGATGTCCATTTCCAGCCAGTCGTAGGCAGGCTCGGTGACACGCGACAGCGACTCGTGCAGTTCCAGAGCCAGCCGGTGGAAGGCGAGGGCTGCTCGCGGGTTTCCCTCGCCCTGTTCCACCGTGCCCAGCCGGGTCAGGTTGCGCGCGCAGAAGAAGACGTCCCCGCACTGCTCGCCCAGGTGGACCGCCTGACGCAGGCGGTGCCTCGCCTCGCCGTGCCGGCCGAGGCGGAGGTGGGCGTCGGCGGCGAGGCTCAGTACCCGGCCGAGCACATGCTGTCGGCCGCCCGCCTCGGCATGCATGCACGCGGCGGCGAAGCAGGCCAGCGCCTCCTCGTCCCGTCCCGCGATCTGGTGAGCGCGCCCCTGGACGAGGCGGGCCATCGCGGCGGCCCAGTCGTCGCCCAGGCGTCGGGACAGGAACACCCCCTCGGTGACATGGGAGATCGCCTGGTCGGCCTCACCCACACTCACGGCGACGGATCCGAGCCCGGTGAGAGCCCGGGCCTCGTCGATCGGGTGGCCGTGGTGCCGGCTCAGGCGCAGTCCCTCGGTGAACAGGGCGCGCGCCTCTTGGTATCGGCGCTGGTAGACGCTGGTGTAGGCCAGACAGCCCCGCAGCCCGGTG
The DNA here is from genome assembly GCF_001270495.1 of Streptomyces viridochromogenes. Taxonomy (GTDB): domain Bacteria; phylum Actinomycetota; class Actinomycetes; order Streptomycetales; family Streptomycetaceae; genus Streptomyces; species Streptomyces viridochromogenes_A. The sequence goes on along the minus strand of NZ_LGUR01000151.1, from coordinate 20,380 downwards.
GTCATGTGTTCGTCATCGGCCTCGTCGACGCGTGCGAGCGCGGTCTCCAGGGCTGTCTGGGACTCGTGGTACCGGCCCTGCCGTACGAAGTAGTCGCACAGCGCGTGGGCGATCCAGCAGGCGTAGTCGATCTCCCCGAACTCCACGGCATACGCGACCACGTCCGGCAGCTCACCCCCCGCCGCGTCCAGCCACGTCTCCGCCTCCCGCCAGCCGCCGAAGCTCCCCGCCGTCGGCTGGGGCCCCGTCGGGAACGCCACCGACCCCCAGTCACTGGCCATCCTCCCCGCGTCCAGGAACAGCCGCAGCGCCGCCCTCCGCGCGGCCACCGCCGCCTCCGGCTCGGCCTCCGCCAACCGCCGCGCGTGCACCCGCACCAGGTCGTGCAGCCGATACCGCCCCGGCCGCGGCTCCTGCAGCAGACTCATGTCCACCAGGCTCTCCAGGAGACGCTCGGTGTCACGCGCCGGACGCCCCAGCATCGCCGCCGGCGTCAGCACGTCGAACTCGACCGTCGGCGCGAGCCCCAGCACCCGGAACGCCCGCTGCTGCTCGGAGGTCAGTTGGTCGTACGACAGCCGGAAGGCGGCCTCCACGCTGCGGTTCCCGACGCGCAGTTCGCCGAGCCTCCCCTCGTCGTCCGTCAGCCGACCCACCAGGTACTCCACAGTCCAGACCCGCCGGTTCTGCAGCCGGGACCCGGCGATGCGCAGGGCCAGCGGCAGCCCGTCGCACAACCCCGCCAGCCGTCGCGCGGCCTCCGGCTCCCGGCTCGCGCGCTCCTCGCCGATGAGGTGCGTGAGCAGCGATACGGCGTCCCCGCTGGCCAGCGGCTCCAGGGTGACGCGTACGTCCGCGTCGAGCTCGGCCAGCCGACGCCGGCCCGCCACCAGGACCCTGCTGCCCGCCCCCGCGGGCAGCAGCGGCCGTATCTGATCGGCGTCCAGGGCATCGTCCAGCACGAGCAGCAGCCGTAGCGAACTGGTCGCCGCCCGCCAGGCGGCGGTGAGTTCGTCGAGGTCGCTCGGCAACTCGCCCTTGGCCGCGCCGAGCGAGCGCAGCAGCCGTTGCAACGCCCGTGCCGGGGACTGGCGTTGGTGGGTGCTGTGGGCGCGCAGGTCCATGAAGAGGCAGCCATCGGGGTGGTCTGCGCTGAGCACACGGGCCGCGCGAACGACGAGCGCGCTCTTTCCCACCCCGGCCGGACCGTCGACCGTCACGATCGACACGGAGCCGGAGCCGGGCGCGGCGGGCGCGGTCAGCTGGGCCAGCTCGGCCTCCCGTCCCGTCAACTGCCCTAAGTCACCCGGAAGTTCATTGACGGCGCCGACTCGATACCGGGCCGGGGCCGCCCCGAGGAGGGAGCCGTCGTCCTGCTTCAGCACCGCCTTGTGCACCCGGCGCAGCTCCTCGCCGGGGCTGACGCCGAGCTCGTCGCGCAGCCGGATCCGCATGTCCTCGTAGGTGTTCAGTGCCTCCGCCTGGCGTTCGCAGCCGTACAGGGCCCGGATCCGAAGGGCCAGCAGCGACTCGTCGTACAGGTCGGGCCCGGAAACGTCGGCCAGGTCGTCCAGCGCCTCCCGGAACCGGCCCAGCAGAACGAGGCACTCCAGCCATGCGCGTCTGAGCGCCCGCCGCCGCTCGGTGAGCCGGTCCCGCTCGGTGCGCGCGAAGGGCCCCTCCAGACCGGCGAGCGGTTCACCCCGGAACAGTCCGAGCACTTCGCCAAACTGCTCGGTGGCCAGGGCGAGTTGGCCAGACTTCTTGGCGCGCAGCGCCACCTCGCCGCGCTCGGCCAGGTCGGTCGTGTCGAGGCGGACGCCGTCGAGGACGAAGTGGTACCAGCCCTTGCCGCTGCGGATCACCGACTCGGTGTGCGGGGTGCCTTCCGGATCGAGCGCCCTGCGCAGGGAGTTGACGTGCGTGGGCAGCACTTTGGAGGCGGGCGGCTCGTCTCCCCAGACCCCGTCGAGCAGCTGCTCGTGGCTGACCACGGCCCCCTGCCTCAGCAGCAGCGCGGCCAGCACGGCCTGCCGCTTCACCGGTCCCAGATCCAGACGGGCCTCACCCCGCCATGCCTGTAACGGTCCGAGCACCTCGATCCGCAGCCGAGAAGTCCTGCCCACCTTGAGCCTCCGCTCCGCGCTTCATCGGAAATTCATCAGCATTGCAGCACCTGTGGCCAGGCTGACGTGCGTGACATCGCACAACCCGCACAAGTGAAGGTGACCGAAGTGACCGATGCTGTTCCGAGGGGGGCCGCCGGACGTGTACGCGATAACGCCTGATCCGACGTCCCGCGTCTCCTCGTCCTGGCGGGTCGACACGACCATCGACGGCCGTTACCGGGTGGAGCAGGTGCACGATCAGGGCGCCATGGGCCTGGTGTACCGGGTGCGGCACCTGTTGTGGGACACCGACCTGGCGGTGAAGCGGCCCCGGCCGGAGTGGTTCAGGAACTCCGCGCACAAACAGAAGTTCGCCGCCGAGGCGGAGACCTGGGTGTCGCTGGGACTGCATCCGCACGTGTGCACCTGCCACTACGTGCGCACGCTCGACGGTGTCCCCTGCGTGTTCGCCGAGTACGTGCCGGGAGGCACCACCCTCGCGGACTGGATCGCGGACGGCAGGCTGTACGAGGGCGGCCCCTCGGCGGCACGGGCACGCGTCCTGGACCTGGCGATCCAGACGGCCTGGGGCCTGGCACACGCGCACGGCCGGAACCTGGTGCACCAGGACGTCAAGCCGGGCAACGTGCTCGTGACGGAGGACGGGACGGCCAAGGTCACGGACTTCGGGCTGGCCCAGGCCCGTGCCGCCGCGACCGCGCACGAGGGTGCCGCCCCCGCACCGGATCCGTCGCTTCCGCCCGGCGTCACGGTCCTGGTCCCCAACGGCGGGATGAGCCCGGCGTACGCCTCGCCGGAGCAGGCTGACGGTCGGCCGCTCGGCCGGCGCAGCGACATCTACAGCTTCGCGGTGTCGGTCTTCGAGATGTTCACCGGCGGCGTGAGCTGGCGTGTGGGGCGCGTGGTGGGGAAGGCCCTCGACGAGTACCTCGAAGCCGGCGGGACGGGCAAGCCGCATCTGCCGATCGTCCCCGCCGACCTCGCCGACCTGCTTGCCCGCTGCCTCGCCGGGGACCCCGCCGACCGGCCACGCTCGATGGCCGAGGTCGCGGCCCGTCTCAAGGACATCCACGGCGAGGTGACCGGCCTGGCCTACCCGCGCCCGGAGCCGGTCGAAGCCGACCTGCGCGCCGACGAGTTGAACAACCGCGGCGTCTCCCTGCTCGACCTGGACCGGACGCCCGAGGCGGAGAGGGCGTTCACGCAGGCCCTCGCGGCGGACCCGCGGCACCTGGGAGCGACGTACAACAGCGGACTGCTGCGGTGGCGGCGCGGCGACCTCACCGACGAGGACATGATCAGCCGGATCGAGGCGGTACGTCCCGACGCCGAGGACCCTTGGCAGGCACGGCAGTTGCTGGCCCAGGTGGCGGTGGAGCGGGGCGATCTGGAGTCGGCCCGCGAACTCCTGGAGGAGGTGGCCCAGAAGCGGTCCAGGGAGCCGGAGGTCCGGTCGGCGCTGCGCGCCATCCGCTCGGGGCGGGTCACCAGCACCCGGGAGGTACCGCGGCACGCGGAACACAAGAGCCCGAGCCATCGACTGCTACCCGTCCGGCTCGCTCCCGCCGTGCGGCTGGCCCTGACCGGTGGCTCTGACTGGATCGGGCTGTGGGACCTGGCCGACGGCCGGTGTCTGCTGGATCTCGACGGACACGGCCTCGACACAGACCGCGACGAGGGACGCTTCGCTCGCACGCACACCCTCGACCTCACCCCGGACGGCCGCTTCGCCGTCTCCGCCAGCGAAGGCGGTGAGAAGCGCAGCGTACGGTTCTGGGACCTGACCACCGGACGATGCCTGCGCACCCTCACCGCCGAGGCCGACGGCATCCGCCTGACCCCTGACGGACGCCTCGCCGTGTGGGGATGGTCCCGTGACTCCATCCAGGTCTGGGACACCCACAGCGGGCAACTCCGGGAACCGCTCGCCGGGCACACGGCCGGTGTGGAGCGCGTGGAGGTGAGCGCGGACGGCCGGCGGGTGCTGTCCAGCGGCTGGGACCGGCAGGGACAGTCGGTCAGGCTGTGGCACCTTGCCAGCGGCCGGTGCGACCAGGTCCTGACAGGTCACAAGGCGCCGGTGTTCGCCCTGGCCTTCCACCCTGACGAGCGTACGGCGGTCATCGCCTACCAGGACGACACGATCGGCCTGTGGGATCTGCGGGACGGCCGGTGCCGCCGTGTCCTGAGAGGCAGGCGGGCCAACCTCATGTCGTTCAGCGCCGACGGCCGCTTCCTGCTCGCGGGCGACGACACCAGGGGCACGGTGAGCTACTGGGACCTGGAGAGCGGCCAGTGTCTGCGCACCTATCAGGACATGCGGATCAACGCCCTCCTGCTCGACGCCGCCAGGCCGGGGACCGGACACGCCGTCTGTGCCGAAACCCGCGAGGGCGTACGGACCTGGCCGCTGGATCTGCCGGGCGACCACTCCGCCCCGCCGCAGCTGAGCCGCCCCCTCCCGCTCGCGGAACTGCGTGAGTTGGAGGACCGTGCGGGCGCGAAGGTCGCCGAGGCGGAGCAGGCCATGGCCGGGGGGCACTACGCCACTGCGCACGACCTGCTCGGCCAGGCGCGCAAGGTCGCCGGCCACGAACGCGCTCCGCGCGTGATGTCCGCCTGGTGGGAGCTGGGCCGGCACGCGATGCGGGCAGGGCTGCGCACGGCCTGGCCCGCCCGGACCCTGGACGCGTCCGACGAGCACGTGTACGCGGTCGACCTGACCGATGACGCGCGACTGGCGGTGTCCGCCGGCGCCGACTGGACCGTACGGCTCTGGGACCTGCGCAACGGCACCTGCCTGCGCGAACTGGCGGGCCACCAGAGCCCGGTCAGGTCGGTCTGCCTGAGCCCGGACGGGCGCCGGGTCCTGTCCGGCGGCCAGGACGGCACCGTACGGCTGTGGGACGTCGGAACCGGGACGTGCCGACGCATCCTGCGGACGAACAGGTTCCCACCCGCGCCGCCGGTACCGGTGCGGTTCACCGCGGACGGTCGAGGGGCCGTCGTCGGCGGCGGTGACGGCGCGATCAGGCTCTGGGATGTGGAGACCGGCGACCTCACGGGGACGCTGACCGGCCACGAAGGGCCGGTCAACTGCCTCTGGGCCGGCACGGACGGCCGCCTTCTCGCGTCGGGCGGGTCTGACGGCACCGTACGGCTGTGGGATCTGGAGCAGAGCCGGTGCGTCCATGTCCTGGAGGGGCACAAGAGCGCCGTGACGGCCCTGTGCGTCGCCGCCGACGGCACCTTCGCCCTGTCCGCCGCGAGCGGATACGACCGGACCGTCCGCATGTGGGACGTCGCCACCGGGGCCGAGGTGCGGTCCTTCGACGAGGGTTCGGCCTCCGGCGGGCTGCGGATCACCGCGGACGGACGCTACGCGATGTCCGCCGGCGCGAGCGTGGGGGTCTGGGAGGTCGACAGCGGCCGCTGTGTGCGCACGCTCGACGGGCTCGACAAAGCACCGGCCTGCCTCGCGACGACACCCGACGGGCGGGCCGTGCTCTCGGCGGACGGCGACGGCAACCTGCGGTCCTGGGCGCTCGACTGGGAGTGGCACACCCGTGAACCGGCCGACTGGGACGACGGCGCGCTGCCGCACCTGGAGGTGTTCCGGCGCCGGTTCGGTGCCCGGTGGACACCCGACGACCTCGACAGCCTGCTGCGGCGGCTCCAGGACGCGGGCTACGGCTGGCTGCGGCCCGAGGGAGTGCGGGCACGGCTCACACCATGACGGACCACGAGCGACACGGACACGAGCAACCACTGGCAGCAAGGACACGGAGGAGTGTTCATGGGGGAGTTCCTGAAGGATTTCCGGGTGGGCATCGGGCGACCCGATGTGTGGGCCAAGGGAAAGGACCCGGACGCACCGATGCCGGCCGGACTCGGAGTCCGGGCGCAGGCCGAGGAGTTGGCGCTCCGCGTCGCCGCGGCGCTCATCCGCGTCGGACCGCCCGAGTGGGAGTGCCTGAAAGCCGAGTTCGCGCTCACGGTCGGGGCCGAGTTCGCGAAGGTCTCCGTGTTCGACCACACCTGGACGACGATCGAGCCGCCGCGCTCCGTCCTCGGGCTCGTGCGCAAGCAGCGCGAGATATCGGCCGAGCTCGGCGCGGGCCCCTGGTGGCGGCTGACGCTGGACCTCGACGACACCGGTGAGCTCTCCGTCGGCTACGACTACGGCAGCGAACCCTTCCCCGACAGTCAGTTGTTCGAGCCCGAGGAGTACCGGATGGATCTCGAGGCGTACCCGCGAGGCGACCTGCCGGTGTGGCTGGCGGCGCACGTCTCCCACGACGCCCGGCAGCAGCGCACCCCGCAGCAGGCCGCCACACAGGCTCGCGCCGACCGCAGGAACAAGGTGTGGCCGACCCTCAGCGAGAACGACTTCCCGTACTTCCCGCAGATGTGGGCGCGCTGGGCGGTGATCTCGGCGGCGTTCGTCGCCGCCCGGTCCGACTGGGGGCCGAGGGTCCTGCCCGGCATGGGCTGGTTCGAGAGCTCCCGCCGCGGCGGCTCCACGCTCTACCGGCTGCCCGGTGGGCGGGCGGTGCTGTCGGGGGGAGTGTGGGACGACCCCAGGCTGGACGCCGCCTACAACGACGGCGACGACATGCCGGACCTCTACGCGGGCGCGCCCGACTGGGTCGCGAACCAGGTGCTCAACCCGCGCGCCGCCACCGGCCTGCTGTCGTTCTGCTACTGGTGGGACGCCGGGCGCTGGTACCGGGGCGACTCACCGTCGGCGGAAGCGGTGAGCACCGCTGTGCCGGGACTGTGGACGGCCGAGACCACCGCGGGCATCGTCGCGGGGCTGGTCACCGGCTCACGGGCGCCGGACGCGGAGCGGCGGGCGTCGGCGGCGGAGCTGGTGTCCGCCGCCGAGGAGGGGCATGTGACCCGCGAGACGCTGGTGAGCGTCTTCGGCGACGACGGCCGCTTCGACATCGACGGCGCCCTCTACCAGCTCTCGCTCGCCGGCCAGGTGGTCACGGTGCCGGCGCAGATGCATGAGGAGGACGCCATCGCCCGGGTCCGGGAGTACATCCTGGCCGTCTTCGGGAACAACCCCGGCTATTCGGTCTCGGACCTGGTGGCCGACAGGTTCAGCATCGGATGGATGGTCTACGTGCCCGTGCCGCGCGGCCAGATAGCCATCGGCCGGGCGATCTTCTACATCGCCGACGACGGCTTCCTGGTGCACTCGTCCTCCTCCGTCGCACCTGCGACGTTCGTCGCCGGCTTCGAGAAGAAGTTCCAGGAACGCCAGCAGGCGCAGTACTGACGCACCGCCCACGGACACCCCCCCGCGCAGGAGCCGTCACCTCATGTCCCGACCGCCCACAGTCACCCTCACCCTCGTCAGCGGCCGCCTCGACCGCGGCGCCTACGTCTTCGAGGAGCGCGGCACCTCCATAGTCGGCCGCTCCGGGGACTGCTCGCCACAGCTGCCCAATGACGAACACCACCGCACCGTCTCCCGCCACCACTGCCTGCTGGACGTCAACCCGCCCGCCATTCGCATCCGCGACCTCGGCAGCCTCAACGGCACGTACCTCAACGGCCGCAAGATCGGCCAGCGGGCGAAGGACGAGACCCCCGAGGAAGCCGCCGCCCAGACCTACCCCGAGCACGACCTCAACGATGGTGACCGGATCAGGATCGGTGACACCGTCTTCCGCGTGAACATCCACGCCGAGGACACCGTCAGCCGCGCCCGATGCGCCAGGTGCGGCCGCGACGTCGGCGACGAGGCGGGCTTCCAGCCGGGGGACTACCTCTGTGCCGCCTGCCAGGCCAGACCGGGCGCGATCCTCAGGATGCTTCTCGACCTGGCGCGCCCCGGGCACAGCGAACTCGACGTCATCGCCGGATACACCCTCCTCCAGGAACTCGGCCGTGGCGGCATGGGTGTCGTCCATCTGGCCCGTCACGAGTCGTCCGGGAAGGAGGTGGCCCTGAAGGTGATGCTGCCGAGGGTGGCGACGCGTCCCGAGGCGCGGGAGCGCTTCCTGCGCGAAGCAGCGCTCACCAAGGCGCTGCGGCATCCGAACATCGCCGCGCTGAAGGGCGCCGGATACTGCGACGGCGTCTTCTTCTTCACGACCGAGTACTGCACCGGCGGCGGCCTGGACACCCTCCTGCGGCGCAGCGGGGGGCGGCTGCCCGTGGACGAGGCCGTCGACTTCGCCGTTCAGGCACTGCGGGGGCTGGAGGCCGCGCACGGCCAGGGCGTGGTCCACCGTGACCTCAGCCCGTCCAACATCCTGCTGCACAAGGCCCCGGACGGCTCCCTGACGGCGAAGATCAGCGACTTCGGTCTCGCCAAGGCCTTCGACCGGGCCGGCCTCAGCGGTCTCACCCGTACCGGGGACGCCATGGGCAAGCCCAGGTTCATGCCGGCCCGGCAGGTGACCAACTTCAAGGACGCCAGGCCCGCAGTGGATGTGTGGGCCCTCGCCGCCTGCCTGTACAACATGCTGACCGGGGTCTTCCCCCGGGACTTCCCGCCCGGCGAGGACCCCTGGCGGATCGTCCTGGAATCCCCCGCGGTGCCGGTGCGCGAGCGTGAGCCGGAGGTGCCGCGGGCCCTCGCCGACGTGATCGACCAAGCGCTTCGGGAGGAACCTGAGTTCGGCTTCCACAGCGCGGCCGACCTGCGGCAGGCACTCCTTGAGGCGACCCACGGCTGACGTGCGGGAGCCCGGACGAAGCAGCCGGAGTGTCGTCGGGTACGCCCACGCAAGTACACGGGGTTACTCCCCCGGTAAGACGTGCCCGCCGCCCGCGCCCGGCACGGTGTTGTCCATGTCTTCCACGCCCTCTGCGAAACTGAGCCGGCCCGTCCGCCGGGCCGCCCTCGTCGTGCATGTCGTCGCCTCCGCCGGCTGGCTCGGGCTCACGGTCGGGCTGCTGGCGCTCGCGGTCACCGCGGCCACCACCGGGTCCGCGGTGACCGTGGAGGCGTCCGTGCGGGCCATGAAGCTGTTCGCCGACTGGCTCCTGCTGCCGGTCGCGTTCCTCACGCTGGTCAGCGGGCTGGTGCTGTCCCTGGGTACGCAGTGGGGGCTGGCGCGGCACCGGTGGGTCTACATCAAGTTCTGGCTGACCCTCGCCACGATCACCGCCACGGCCTTCGCCCTGCGCCCCGGCCTGGGCTCCACCGTCGCCGCCGTCGCCGCGGGCGGGCCGCTGCCCGATGCGACCGGCCTGATGATGGGGCCGATCGTGTCGCTGTCCGCCTACGTCTTCATGACGGTGATCTCGGTTCTCAAGCCCTGGGGCCTGACCCGCCGAGGCCGCCGCCTGCGCCCCGGGGCCGCCCGCACCCGTTCCGCCCGGCCGGCTCGCCGGAGTGCCACCGCACAGCCGGCAACCTCCACCGCCCCGACGGCAACCATCAGGTGAAGTCCCGCCCCCACCAAGGGAGTTCACCATGCGTAGCCGCCTTGCACGTCTCGGTGCCGTACTCGCCGCGGTGATCGCGTTGATCGCCGCGCCGGCCGTCACCGCAGCCCCCGCACAGGCCGCCGGTCAGGCGGCCGACAATTGGGCCCCGCCCGCCAACCTCGTCCAGCCCCTGGGCGAGGTCTGGAACCATGTCGAGTCGACCTACCCCGACCTGTACGGCTTCCGGAACTACGGCTGGGACCAGGTCATGGCCAACCGGGGCAGCGTCAACTACTGCGTCCGCTGGGAGTCCGACGCCCCGGTCAGCGCCGCCCTGCGCGACCAGATCCACGCCGCGCTGAAGAAGCAGTTCGGCAAGTGGATGGCCGCCATGGTCGAGAGCGACGGGACCGGTACCAATGCCTGGCCGTACACCAACGTGCCCGTCAACATCGTCGGCTGGGCCGTCAAGAACCGGTCCACCCTGCAGTGGAGCGACAACTCCGTCGACATCTACGCCGGAGTGCTCGACGGGGGCGGCGCCCCGCAATGCGCCCCCGACTGCGGCCGCTTCTTCCACCAGGACGGCAACTACTCCAAGTGCCCGGGCGGCGCCGCCCGCCACTACGACCAGTCTCTCTGGCTGACCAAGGGCTTCCAGGGCGGGGCCGGCGGCGACTGGGGGCAGCGGGTCGGGCAGGAGTACTTCACCTCCGCGCTCGGCCAGGAGAACATCCACATCTATCTGCATGAAGTCGGCCACACCTTCGGGCTCGACGACTTCTACGACTGGTCCCCGACCGGCCAGTGCTGCTTCCTCATGAAGGCCGGATCCGCAGCGCAGATCACCGAGTTCGACACATGGATGTTCCGGGACTTCTGGCGCCATCTGAAGAGCCGTTACGGCCTCTGAACAACCCGGACAACGGGCCGCGCCCCGCTAACGGGGGCTCTCCCCCAACGCCCCCTTCAACCTCTGCGCCCGTAACACCAGCTCCAACTCGAACCGCCGATCCGGGTCGTCCATCTCGTCGCCCCACAACTCCCGGATCTGCCGCAGCCGGTAGCGGACCGTCTGGGGGTGAACTCCCAGGCGGGCCGCCACCTCCGGGGCCCCGCCCCTGGTCTCCAGCCACGCCAGTAACGTCTCCGCCAGCCGTCGGCCGTGCGTGGGCCCGCAGTGCTCCAGCGGCGCCAGGCACCGCACCGCCAGGTCGTCGATCAGCTCCTCGGGCTGCAACAGCACCAGCGCCTCGGTGTGCTCGGTGCAGTAGAGGACGTCCCCGGCCGGCAGCAGCCGCCGTTCCATCAGACGTACGGCCGCCTCGGCCCAGCGCAGCGACTTCGCCGCGTCGGCGAGGGGGACCGGAGGCCCGATCGCTCCGGACCAGCCGGTCAGGGCCCGGTGCAGCAGTTCGGGGCGGCCGCCGACGTCCGGCTCGGGGACGACCATGCGTGGTTGCTCGTACTCCATGTCGAGCAGCACCCCCTGCCCCACGGCCGGTGCCATCGCCTCCCGCGCCGGGCGCAGCAACACGCCCACGGCGACCTTCTCGGGCAGCGGCCAGCCGATCCGGGCCGCCCGCTCCGTCAGGGCGTCCGCCGGGTCACCCCGGTGGTGTTCGGCCAGCAGGAGTTCCATCAGGCGGCGTTGGAGGCGTAACCGCTCGCCCGCCTGGCGTGCGGCCGCCTCCGCGTAGCCGCGCACCGACTGGTCGACCAGGCCGTCCAGGTACTCGTAACCCGCGTCCACCAGCTCGTACATCGCGGGCGGCGGAATCTCGACCCGCTGGCCGATCTCGGCGAAACGGCGCCAGGCCAGCCGTACGCCCATCCGGTAGATCGCCTGGAGCGAGTCCAGGGACCGGCCGCCCAGGCCCTCGCCCCGGCCGAACTCCTGGAAGACGCCGGGCGGGACGGTCGGGCGGCCCTCCGACGTCTCCAGGTGCTGGACGAAGACCTCGATCGCACGGCGGATGCCGACCAGGGCCATCGGTTCGCCCGACTCGTCCAGGACCAGGGGCAGATGCGGGTACTCCCGGCGGATCTCGCGCAGGATCTCCTCGGCGAGGGCCGGGGCGTCCGCCATCGCCAGCTCCGCGAAACGGCGGACCTGGAAGCGGGGTACGTCCCGCCAGGCAGAGCGCGCGGCGACCGCGGGGGAGGTCACGGAGGGAGTGGTGGAGGTGGTGGGAGTGACGGAGGTGGCGGGAGTCACTGGGGTGGCTGCCACGGTCAACTCCCCTGGCCCGCTTGCTCGTACGTGATCAAGGGTGTGTTGGGCTGGTCGGGCGTCGCTTCCAGCAGCGCGACGACGCCGAGCGCGGCACCCACCGCGAGTACGGCGGCGAGCGTGACGGTCAGCGCGGCGGCGAGCAGTCTGGACATCGCAGGGTCAGCCTCTCTGCATCCGGAGGTCGTCCCCACCCCGGTGGTGCCAGCCTGAACCCGACCCCTGCCTGTCGGGTTCAGTCTCGACAAGCCGGGACAGCCCGTCAAGACATTGACACTCCGTCAAGGGACGCCTACGGTTCCCGGCCCAAGAACGGCCAGGCAACGACCGTGCACCGAGTGTGCGCCGACCATGCGTCAATCCCCAGGAGTGCCGGATGCGCCGTACAGCCTCACCTCTCTCGTTGATCCTGCTGGGACTCGGCACGTTTCTGCTGGTACTGGCGCCGATGCTCGCCTGGTACGTGGCCCCGCGTGCCGCCGTGAACCCCATCGACATCGACACCACCGCCGAGTACAAGGGCACCGGAAGTGTCTTCGACACGGACAAGATCGAGACCGTGCCAGACCAGAGAATCACCGTCACCCAGCGGGTGCGGGGCAATGTGGCGGAAAGTGAGCGCAGCGGCAACGCCGTCTGGGACGTGATCACCACCGTCGACACCGACAAGTCGCTGCCGGCCGCGGACCCGCACGACGCGCTGGACTTCACCCCGCACCGCTGGGTGATGGACCGGAGGACGACCAGGCCCGTGCACTGCTGCGAGGAGTCGCCGTACATCGAGGGCGAGGCCTATCTGAAGTTCCCGTTCGACGTGGAGAAGCGCTCCTACCAGTGGTGGGACAACACCGGCGGCACCACGATCACCCTGCGCTACGACGGCACCGAGAAGGTCCAGGGGTACACGGGATACCGGTTCACCGGCACGGTCGCGCCCCGCAAGGTCGGCACCCGGCTCGTCCCCGGCAGCCTCGTCGACGAGCCGGACCGCCCGCAGGTACTGGCCGAGGAGTGGTACTCCAACCACGGCTTCAAACTCGTCGTGGATCAGGCCACGGGCCGGGTCGTCTACGCGCAGACCGGTCCGCGCCGCACACTGCGGGCTCCCGGCGGCGAGAAGGACGCGGCGGTCCTCCTGGACAGCGAGAAGATCGCGTTCACCACGGCCACGCAGAAGGAGGCCGTACGGCAGGCGAAGCGGGACAGCGGCCAGCTGCGGATGGTGGGCGAGACATTGCCGGTCGGGTCTGCTGGGGCAGGATTCGCCCTTGCGGTGGTGGGTGGTGTTCTGGTGGTACGAGGACGTAAGCGCCCTGAAGCTCCCGGTACGGCCGAGATGCCCCAGCCTTCACTCACGATATGACGTGACGTCAGCTCTAATTGAGCCCGAAATTGTCACGCCGGTGAGTAGCCGTGGCGAACTGCTGGGCGAAAACTGTCCACCCCCACCCGGACACAGCCTGTCCACAGCCCCCTCAGCACGACCGTAAGAAGCCCGAGAAGCCCCGAGAAGCCCCACTTCCTCCCCACAGGAACCCAACCCTCCTCCCCCCACGCCAGGTTCCGCACCCTGAGACGAGTTGGAGCACCCATGCCCCAGCACGTGCCCTCGCTGCGCGCCGATCTCCCCCCGGCGTCGCAGCACCACCCTCCGGCGCTCCCCCCACATCCGCGCCGAATCGTTTTTCTCGCCCACCGCGACCTGGGCAACGAGGCCGCCGGCGGCTCCGAGCTGCTGGTCGACCGGCTCGCCGACGGGCTGACCCGGCTCGGCCACCAGGTCACCCTGCTGTGCGGCGGGCCGGCGGCGTACCGCGACTACCGGGTCGTGTCGGCCGGCGGCTCCTACGGCCACTACCTGCGCGCCAGATCCGCCTTCGCCCGTCAGGTCGGCGACTGCGATCTGCTGGTCGAAGTCTGCAACGGGATGCCGTACTTCGCCCCGCTGTGGCATCGCGGGCCGACGTTGTGCCTGGTCAACCATGTGCACACCGATCTGTGGCAGATGCGGTTCGGTGGTGCGATGGCGCCTGCCGCCCGGCTCGGCCGAAGACTTGAGCACTGGGCGCTGACGGGTGCGCAGCGGCGGAGCCTGTTGGTCGCCGTGTCGCCGTCCACGGCACATGCGCTCCGCGGGATCGGCGTCGAGCGGGAGCGTATTCGTGTCGTGCACAACGGGGTCGAGGAGCCCGGGCCCTTGGGTGAGCGTTCGCCCGAGCCGTTGTTCGTGGCCGTCGGGCGGCTCGTCGAGTACAAGCGGATCGATCTGCTGCTGCGGTTGTGGGAGCGGGTGCGGCCCGTCACCGGCGGGCGGCTGGTCATCGTCGGGGACGGGCCCGAGCGGGCGTCTCTCGAGCAACTAGCCGGGCCCGGCGTCGAGTTCGTCGGCCATGTGTCGGAGGCGGAGAAGCACCGGCTGCTGTGTGCGGCGTGGCTGCTGCTTCATCCCTCGGCCGTGGAGGGGTGGGGGCTCGTCGTCACCGAGGCCGCGACCCGGGAGACGCCGACCGTTGCCTTTGATGTGCCTGGGCTGCGGGATTCCGTCTCGGACGGGGAGACGGGGGTGCTTGCGGCCGGTGAGTCTTCCTTTGCCGCCGCGTGGTGCACGCTGGCGTTGTCCGGGCATCGGCGGGAGTTGATGGGGAAGGCTGCGCGGGATCGGGCCGCGCGCTATCGCTGGGATCGGACGGTTCGGCAGTTCCTTGCGGTTGCGTCGGAGGCCGTGTGCCGTGACGCCTAAACGCCGTGTTGGTGAGGTTGTCTCGCGGCTGCGGGACCGTCGTGGCTTGTCGCGCAGTTCCCCGCGCCCCTCAGGGACGTCTCCGCACCGGGGTTTCAAGGATCCGTCCTTTCAGCGCTCCCTCGCCCTCTTCCGGGCCTTTCTCCGTGAGCAGGACGATCCCGAAGCCTGCTACTCGCTTCTCGCCCGTGATGCCGCCGACCAAGTCGAGGTCTACGACGGCCCGGTCGCCGGGCGTACCGTCGTGGACGTAGGCGGTGGCAGCGGGTACTTCACCGAGGAGTTCCGGCGGCGGGGGGCGCACGCCTACCTCTTCGAGCCGGACCTCGGCGAACTCGGGGCGAAGCCACCCGACGGGGCCGTCGTCGCCGACGGGTATCTCTTGCCCCTGCGGGACGCGGTCGCCGACGTCACCTTCTCCTCCAATGTGCTGGAGCATGTGGCCGATCCGCAGACGTTCCTGAGTGAGCTGGCGCGGGTGACGCGGCCCGGTGGGCTGGTCTATGTGTCGTTCACCAACTGGCTTTCCCCCTGGGGCGGCCATGAGTGGGCCCCCTGGCACTACTTCGGCGCCGAGCGGGCCCGCGCCCGCTATCGCCGCCGTACCGGACGGGCCGCCAAGCACACCCTCGGCGAGAACCTCTTCGCCGTGCACATCGGCACCACCCTGCGGCAGGTCCGCGCCCGGGACGACGTGGAGATCGTCTCGGCGCGCTCCCGCTACTGGCCGTTCCTCGCGGAGGGCGTCGTGAAGGCGCCGGGACTGCGCGAGTTCGCCACCTGGAACCTCCTCCTCATCCTCAGGCGGTGTCCACCATGACGACGACCACGGTCCAGGCTCCTCCCCCGGCAGCCGTGCCCACCTCCGCGCCCGCCTCGGGGCCGCCGGAGGGGCCGCGGTCGCGGCGCTGGCTGCTGGGCTTCTGGGCCGTGGTGTTCGTGCTGTTGCTGGCGGTGCAGCCGGGGCGGCAGACCTTCGACACCAAACTGGGGGTGACCGTCGATCCGGGGCGGTTCCTCTCCGACCTCGGGCAGTTGTGGTCCGACCAGGGCAGTTTCGGCGGGATCCAGAACCAGTACTCGGGCTATCTGTGGCCGATGCTGCCGTTCTACTGGCTGGCCGACGTCGTACGGCTGCCGGTGTGGCTGGCGGAGCGGTTGTGGCTGTCGCTGATCGTGTCGGTCGCCTTCTGGGGTGCGCTGCGGCTGGCGGAACGGTTGCGGGTGGGGTGTGGGGGGTCGCGGCTCCTCGGCGCCGTCGTCTACGCGTTGTGGCCCGTCTTCACGATCGTCGTCGGGTCCACGTCGGCCGCCGCGCTGCCCGGCGCGTTTCTGCCCTGGGTGCTGCTGCCGTTGACCGACGAGCGGCACGCCGCCCGGGTCGCCGCGCTGCGCTCGGCGCTGGTCATCCCGTTCATGGGCGGCGTCAACGCCGCCTCCACGCTGGCCTCGCTGCTGCCCGTCGGGCTGTATCTGCTCTCCCGTCCGCCCGGGCCACGGCAGCGGAAGCTGATCGGGTGGTGGGTGCCGGGGGTCGTCCTGGCGACCGCCTGGTGGGTGATCCCGCTCCTGTTGCTGGGCACCTACGGCGAGAACTTCCTTCCGTACGTGGAGAGTTCGCAGACCACCACCGAGACCATGTCGGCGACGGAGGCGCTGCGCGGCGGCGGGAACTGGGTCGCCTATCTGCACTTCGGTGAGGCCTGGCTGCCGGCCGGATGGGCCGTCGCCTCGGCCGCGGTCGTGATCGTGTGCTCGGCGCTCGCGGCCGGGCTGGGGCTCGCGGGGCTGGCCCGGCGGGACATGCCGGAGCGGCGGTGGCTGGTGCTGACCGTGGTGACGGTCGCGCTGATCCTGCTCGCCGGGTACGGCGGGACGTTCGGGGCGCCCTTCCACGGGGTCGTGCAGGACTGGCTGGACGGTGGGCTGGTTCCCTTCCGGAACATCTACAAGTTCCAGACGGGGCTCGCTCTGGCGCTGGTGCTGGGGCTCGCCCATCTGGTGGGCGTGGCGGCCGAGGCGCGCGGGGCGCGGCGGGTGCGGGGGCGGCGGTTCGCGCCGCTGGTCGCGGCCGTGCTGATTCTGCCGGGCCTGATGTGGCCGTATCTCAACGGCTCGATCCTCAACCCGGGTTCCTTCAAGGAGATCCCCAAGTACTGGCAGGCCACGGCGGACTGGATGGAGAAGTACTCCCCCGACGCCCGCGCCCTCGTCGTGCCGGCCACCGCGCACGGCATCTACACCTGGGGCTCCACCATCGACCAGCCCCTGGACGTACTCGCCGACTCGCGCTGGGCGCAGCGGGACTACGTCCCCTTCGGCACGCCCGGCAACCGGCGTGCGATGGACGCCGTCGAGCAGGCGCTGACCAGCGGGGGTGAAGTGCCGGGGCTGGCCGACTACCTGAGCCGGGCCGGTGTCTTCTACGTCGTCGTCCGCAACGACCTCGATCCCGACCAGATCGGCCAGGTGCCGACCACGACGGTGAAGCGGACCCTGGAGCAGTCCGGGTACGAGCGGGTGACGGGGCTCGGACCGGTCATGACCGGAGGGACGATCGCCCCCGGTACCCCGCTCCAGGTGGAGGGACTGTATCCGCGGCAGCGGGCGGTGGAGATCTACCAGCCGGTCGGCACGGACGTGCCGCGTCCGCACCAGGCCGGGCTGCAACCGGTCGCCGACACGGCCGTGGTGTCCGGCGGGCCGGAGGCGCTGCTGCCGCTGGCGTCCGAACTGCGCGGCCGGGCGAGCGTGTTGACCGGCGACAACCATCCCGGGCTCGGCTCACCGCCGGTGCAGGTGATCGGCGACGGGCTGCGGCGTGCGGACACCCGGTTCGGGCTGATCAACGCCAACACGTCGTACACGTACACCCGCGACGAGCGCAACGCGCCCGACGCCGCCCAGGACGCCGGCGAGAAACCGCACCAGATCCTGCCCACCACCGGCCTCGACCACCAGACGGTGGCCGAGCTGCGCGGCGCACGGTCGGTGACGGCGTCGTCGTACGGCAGCTGGCTCTTCCATCTCCCGCAGTTCGACCCGGTGAACGCCTTCGACGGCAACCCGGACACGGCGTGGACCGAGGGCTCGGAGGGCTCTCCGGAGGGTGAGTGGCTGCGGATCGGGTTCGCGGGCGGGTCGTACGACATGCCGAAGTCGTTCAAGGTGACGCCGCTGCCGCAGGAGGGCGTGCGGGAGGCGCCGACGCGGGTGCGGGTGGAGACGGAGAAAGGGGCGGTGAGTTCCTTCCTCCGGCCGGACGGCTCGGCGCAGTCGGTCAAGGCGCCTGCGGGCACGACGAGTTGGATGAAACTCACGATCACGGACTCGGTGTCCCGGCGGGCCGGGCTGACCGGGGCGGGCTTCTCCGAGATCGACCTGCCGGACGTACAGGTGACCCGGCTGCTGCGGCTGCCCGCCGACGCCGAGAACTCCGGCGCCGCCGCCGAGATCGTCTCCCTGTCCCGTACGGCCGACCCCGCAGGGCTGTCGGCTACGGGCACGGAGGCCGGTCTGCACCGGCGCTTCAGGACGTCCACGGCCGGGACGTACGAGGTGCGGGCGAGCGCGGTGCCGGTGGCGGGCGAGGAGCTGGACAAGCTGCTGTACGAGGTGGCGCCGGAGCAGCGGAACCGGATCGTCGCCACCGCCGACTCGACGGCGCGGCTGGGGGCGGGCCTCTCGCCGCGCAACCTCACCGACGGCGACCTGACCACGGCGTGGATCGCGGGCGACCGGCCCACGATCCACCTGCGCTGGCCCGGGAAGCAGGCGGTGGGAGAGATCGTGCTGGCACCCGCGGGCGGCCTCGCCACCCGCCCCACCGAGGTGCACATCAGCTCGCCGGACGGTGCGGTGATCGCCGGGGTCGACGAGAACGGCTGGGTCCGCTTCCCCGCCATCACGACCGACCGGCTGGACATCACGATCACGCAGACGGCCCCGCTGACCCTCTACAACCCGATGGTCGGCGAGGACCTACGCCTCCCGGTGGGCCTGACCGAGGCATACGTCCCGGCCCTCGACCAGTACCGGACACCGCAGCCGAAGGGCACCCGGCCGTTCTCGCTGCCGTGCGGTGAGGGGCCGGTCGTCGCGGTGGACGGTGAGCTGTACCGCACGAGCGTGCGCGGAACGGTACGGGACCTGATGGAACGGCGGCAGGTCGAGGTGACGCTCTGTCAGCAGGATCGGGGTGACGCCGAGTTGCGGCTGCCGGCCGGTGACCACCGGGTCGAGTCCGGGGACGCCGGGCCGCTCGCGCTCACCGACGTGACCCTGACGCGCGGCACGGTCGCCGAGCCCTCGACGGCCACGCGTGACCTGAAGATACGGGACTGGCTCGGCGACCGCCGCGCGGTGACGGTCGGCTCGGGAGCGGCGAGCTACCTGACCATGTACGAGAACTTCAACGACGGCTGGCACGCCACGCTGAACGGCAAGGAACTGACACCGGTACGGCTGGACGGCTGGCAGCAGGGCTGGCGGATCCCGGCGGGCGCCGGTGGCACGGTCGAGCTGTCGTACGAGCCTGCCGTGCTGTACGAGGGCGGGCTCATCGGCAGCGCGGTGGCGATCGCCCTGCTGGCCGGGCTGGCCCTGTGGCGCCGCCGGACCCCGAACCCCGACGAGCCCCAGGCCGCCCCGCCACTGCCGGGGCTGTGGCTCGGCACGGTCGCCGTGACGGTGGTGGCCGTCTTCATCGCCGGATGGTTCGCCCTGCTGGTGCCCGCCCTCGCGGTGGTGGCGTGGCGCAGGCACACGCTGCTGGTGCCGATCGCGTTCACCGCCCTCGCCGGGGCGGGGGTCGCGGCGGCGACCGGCGCCGGGGAACCGGTGGGGGCGGCTGAGGGCGCCTTCGGTCCGACGGCCCAACTGCTGGCGCTGATCGGGCTGTTCGCCGGGGTGGTGGCGGTGCGGGAGCCGGTGGGGGCGGCAGGCGGTTCGGCAGGATCGGGCGCGTCCTCGGGCGGGCCGGGCCCCGCCTCGCCGGAGACGCCGACACGGCCGTTGCCGCGGCGTCGGCGCGGGCGGAGTCCGATGGGGACCGAGCCACCCGGTTCGACGAGCGCTGCCCCCGGTGCCGGCCCGCGACCCGCGTCAGGGCCGACCATCTCCGCACGCGGCCCCGGTGGGCCGGAGCCCGAGGACACACGCAGGGGTGACACCACATGACCGCACTGCAACAGCCCCCACGCGCCGACGGCACCCCGCAGCCGCCGGTACGCGTCCCCTTCCCCGTCGTGGACGAGGTCGCCCGGCACTGCCTCCAGAAGGAGGAGCCGGAGACGGTGCACATCGAGGTGCATCTGCCGGGGCGGCTGGACGCCGGGCGACTGCGGGCGGCCTTCGCCCAGGCGCTGCGCCGGCATCCGCGCATCCTCATGCGGGAGGCGCCCGGGCGGTGGTACCGGCGCCGGTACGAGTGGGAGCTGACGGCGGAGCCGGACGTGGAGGTGGTGGGCTTTGCGGCGCCGGGGCGGGACGCGTTGCGGGATGCGCGGACGCGGGCGCTCACGGAGGCGCCGCCGCTGTCACTGTCGCCGCCGATCAGGGTGGAGGTGGTGGAGGGCGCAGGTCCGGGGGCGGGGCGGATCGAGGGGAGCGAGGCCGGCGACGCCGTGGGGGTACGGCCGCGCGGAACCGACGGTCCACGACCACGCACCGCACGGGGAACCGTCCTCTTCCTCACCATCAACCACACCGCCCTCGAGGGCCCCGCCTGCCTACGCGTCCTGGCCACCGCCGCGGAGCTGTACGGCGGCCAGGACAACTCCCCCGCCGCACCTCCCGTACGGACGTCGTCCGACGCGCCCCCACCTCCCGAGGACACCCCGTCCAACTGGTCCCACCCCGCCCGCGTGGCCCCCGGCACCCCCGAAC
>NZ_LGUR01000150.1 GCF_001270495.1 Streptomyces viridochromogenes | reverse complement strand
GGCCCCCCCGGCTTCGCCCACGTGATCGGGACCGGCCCCGCCGCCGGGTCCGTCCCGGGTGACATCGGGGGCACGGTAGACGTCAAGCGGCTGAACGTCGGGGAGCGCCCGGGGGGGGGCGGGGGCCGCCGGGTCGGTGCGGGGCAGGCGGACGACGGGGCCGGGCTAGAAGGGGGGTGCGGCGCGGCCCGGGGGTTCCCGCCGCCCCCCGGAGCAGGCCGCGGCCAACGGCGCCGCGTACCTCGGCAAGGCACTGGAGAAGGACGGCTACCTGAAGTCCGCCCTCGCCGGCGCCGAGGACCAGC
>NZ_LGUR01000149.1 GCF_001270495.1 Streptomyces viridochromogenes | reverse complement strand
GTCTCCGGCGCGGATGAGGAGGTCGGTGAGGGCGGCGCCGGGGACGAGGGTGGTGCCGCCTGCGGCGTGGTCGGCGAGCCAGGGGTGGGTTGTGAGGGACCAGCGGGAGGTGAAGAGGATGCCGTCGGAGTCGGGGAGTTCGACCGCTGCGCCGAGCATGGGGTGTTCGGCTTGGGCCAGTCCTAGGTCTGTTGGGTTGCCTGGGGTGGTGGCGGTGGTGAGCCAGTAGGGGTGGTGTTGGAAGGCGTAGGTGGGGAGGTCGATGGGGGTGGTGGTTTCGCCGAGGAGGGGGGTGAGGTTGGTGGGG
>NZ_LGUR01000148.1 GCF_001270495.1 Streptomyces viridochromogenes | reverse complement strand
GTGCAGTTGGAGCCGGTGGCTGCCCGGCGCAGCTGTCCCCAGGCGTGGCCTGCGTCGACGCCGGGGCCGCGGAGCGAGCCCCCCCCGAGGTGCGCGCCGTCGCGGTTGGCACCCCCCCCGGGGATGCCGAGGCCCAAACTGACGTAACCCTCGAACCCGAAACAGGCATCCTTGTCGTCGGCCACCTCGCCCGGGGACCCGCCGACGAGATCCCTCTGCCCCGCCCCGGCGTCTACGAAGGCCACGCCTGGTGGCAGCACCGCCAGGCAGCCGCCGACTACTACAACACCACCCTTGACCAGCTCACTGA
>NZ_LGUR01000147.1 GCF_001270495.1 Streptomyces viridochromogenes | reverse complement strand
GCCGTCCCGATCGAGGACGCCGCCGAGCGCGCCTACGGCGAACTCGACGCCACCGGTTACGGCTACGGCCCCGCCTTCCGCGGCCTGCGTGCCGTATGGGCCCACGGCACCGACCTCTACGCCGAGGTCACGCTCCCCGAGGAAGCGGGCAAGCCCGACGGCTACGGCCTCCACCCCGCCCTCCTCGACGCCTGCTTCCACGCCGGAGCACTCCGCACCGACCAACCCGACCACGAACGCCACCTCGTCCTCCCCTTCGCCTGGAACGACGTCCACCTCTACGCCGGCGCAGCCACCACCCTCCGCGTCC
>NZ_LGUR01000146.1 GCF_001270495.1 Streptomyces viridochromogenes | reverse complement strand
GGACGCGGAGGGTGGTGGCTGCGCCGGCGTAGAGGTGGACGTCGTTCCAGGCGAAGGGGAGGACGAGGTGGCGTTCGTGGTCGGGTTGGTCGGTGCGGATTGCTCCGGCGTGGAAGCAGGCGTCGAGGAGGGCGGGGTGGAGGCCGTAGCCGTCGGGCTTGCCCGCTTCCTCGGGGAGCGTGACCTCCGCGTACACGTCTGAACCCTGGGTCCATACGGCACGCAGGCCGCGGAAGGCGGGGCCGTAGCCGTAACCGGTGGCGTCGAGTTCGCCGTAGGCGCGCTCGGCGGCGTCCTCGATCGGGACGGC
>NZ_LGUR01000145.1 GCF_001270495.1 Streptomyces viridochromogenes | reverse complement strand
CTGCGCGAACAGGCCGTCGGCGTCTTCGCCGGCGAGATGTACCACGACTACGCGGTCGGCTATAAGCCCGAGGCGGGCGGAGGGCCCGACGGGGTCGGGGGCTACCTGAAGATTGGGCGGTTGGGGGGCGGGGTGCCCGGGCGGGGGGCGTTCCTTCCCGGGCCCCCGGGGGCGGCCGGTGGGGGGGGGGCCGGCGCGGGGGGGAAACCCGAAGAAGGTCTCCCCCCCCCGCCATGACGGTCACGCCACCGGCGAGGGCGAGGGAGGACTCGCCCGACCGCAGCGACTGGGCGGCGAGATGGACGGTCACC
>NZ_LGUR01000144.1 GCF_001270495.1 Streptomyces viridochromogenes | reverse complement strand
TACGACGTGAAGGCCAACTGGAAGCTCATCATCGAGAACTTCATGGAGTGCTATCACTGCGCGACCATCCACCCCGAACTGACCGAGGTGCTGCCCGAGTTCGCGGACGGTTACGCCGCCCAGTACTACGTGGGCCATGGCGCCGAGTTCGGCGAGGACGTGCAGGGGTTCACGGTGGACGGCTCCGAGGGGCTGGACCGTATTCCCGGGGTCGCCGAGGACCAGGACCGCCGGTACTACGCGATCACCGTCAGGCCCCAGGTGTTCGTCAACCTCGTGCCGGACCACGTGATCTTCCACCGGATGTACCCG
>NZ_LGUR01000143.1 GCF_001270495.1 Streptomyces viridochromogenes | reverse complement strand
GATCGCCCGGCTGACCTGACCGCCGCTGAGCAGTTCCGTGTAGTTGACGAAGGTGATGCCCTGGGGGATGACGACGAGACCGCCGACCCGGTCTATCACCGGCTTGGGGGAGAGACTGGTGACGATCACGATCCACAGCGGCCCGAGCACCCCGAGGCAGCACAGGAGCAGCAGACCGCCCTTCGCGGTGAGTCCGGCCTTGCTGGGCGGCTCCTCCCACACCGGGCGGGCGGGAGCCTTGAGGCTGCGGATGAGCTGCGTGTTGAGGCTCACTTCTTGTACACCCCCTGCTCGCCGAGCAGGTGCGCGAACTTGTTCGCGC
>NZ_LGUR01000142.1 GCF_001270495.1 Streptomyces viridochromogenes | reverse complement strand
GCGCGAACAAGTTCGCGCACCTGCTCGGCGAGCAGGGGGTGTACAAGAAGTGAGCCTCAACACGCAGCTCATCCGCAGCCTCAAGGCTCCCGCCCGCCCCGTGTGGGAGGAGCCGCCGAGCAAGGCCGGACTCACCGCCAAGAGCGCGTTCCTGGCGCTCTGCTGCCTGGGCGTGCTCGGGCCGCTGTGGATCGTGATCGTCACCAGCCTCTCTCCCAAGTCCGTGATAGACCGGGTCGGCGGTCTCGTCGTCATCCCCCAGGGCATCACCTTCGTCAACTACACGGAACTGCTCAGCGGCGGTCAGGTCAGCCGGGCGATC
>NZ_LGUR01000141.1 GCF_001270495.1 Streptomyces viridochromogenes | reverse complement strand
ATACCCCTCCGCTTTGCGGCCACAGCGGGGTTCGCGCAGCAGGTTCACCACGGGGGCACAGATCTTGAGGCTGTGCCGGTGGCCGTCGGCGACGGGGTGCTGGTGGAAGGAGCTGGCCTTCTAGGTGGACTCTCAAAAAGGAACGCCGACGCCGGAAGAACGGCTCACGACGGCTGGGCGACCCTTGATTGACACACGACTCAGCCTCATGTCAACGTCGAAGCGCTTCGCCTCCTTCTGCGACAGTGCGATCGCCAAAAGCCGTACGCCGCCCGGCTCCGCAGTCGCCAACGCTTCCCGCGCCTTCTCCGTCGACCTCCTGC
>NZ_LGUR01000140.1 GCF_001270495.1 Streptomyces viridochromogenes | reverse complement strand
GTCCCCGCCTCTCCCCCACCCGCATCGCTCGCATCGCCCGCCACGCGCTGCCCCTGCTTCCGCTCCCGCTGATCGGGGCATGGGCGGTGGCCGACTGGCACACCGTCCGCGACGGCGCCGCCCGGCTCTCCTCCGCCGACCCCTGGTGGCTGCTGGCCGGTCTCTTCTTCACCTGCATGGGCTGGGTGATCGCCGCGGTCGTCCGCCAAGGGGCCCTGCCGGAACGGCTTCCGCCGGGCCTGCTGCTCGCGTCCCAGTTCGCCGCCGGCGCCGCCAACCAGGTGCTGCCGGCCAGTATCGGCGCCCACGCCGTCACCCTGCGCTTCCTCCAGAGCCGCGGCATACCCCTGTCCCGGGCCACCGCCTCGCTCGCCCTGTACTCCCTGGTCAAACCGGTGGCGAAGACACTGGTGCTCCTCGCCTTCCTCGTGGCCTTCCCCGAGCTGCTGCACCTCGGCGAACTCCTCCCGGACCGGCGGACGTTGCTCATGGTCGCCGGCGGCGTGACGACCGCCCTCGTCACCGCAGGCGTGCTCGTGACAGCCGTACGACCGCTACGGCGCCCCCTCCTCGGCTTCGTACGCACCGCCCTGACCGACGCGCGCATCCTGCACACCCGCCCCAGCCGCGTCCTCGCCCTCTGGGGCGGGGCCGCCGCCACCCCGCTGCTCCAGGCGAGCGTGCTCGCCTCGGTCGGCTTCGCGCTAGGGCTGCCGCTGTCCTGGACGCAGGTGGTCCTCGCGCTCCTCCTCGCCAGCACGGCGGTGGGCGCGGTGCCCGCGCCGGGCGGCATCGGCCCCGTGGACGCGGGCGTGGTGTTCACGATGATCACCTTCGGCGCCCCGATGGGCCTGGCGGCGGCCACCGTCATCGGCTACCGCGTCCTGACGGTCTGGGTCCCCCTGCTGCCGGGCGCGCTGGTGCTCTCGGTCATGGTCCAGCGCAAGATCCTCTGACCCGGCGGACGGCTGCCCGGCCCGCTCCCCCTCACTCCTCCGCGACCCGCACCACCGCCACCGTGATGTTGTCGGGCCCGCCCGCCTCGATCGCGGCCTTCCACAGCTCGAAGGCCGCCCGGCCGTCGTCGTGCTCCCGCAGGATCTCGTCCAGTACCGCCTCCGGCACCGGGTCCGTCAGCCCGTCCGAGCAGACGAGGTAGCGCTCACCGGGAGTCAGGGGCTCGGCCCTGACATGGGGCAGGACGGCGCGATAGACGGGCGAGCCGCCCAGGCACTGGGTGACGAGTGAGGTGGTGCGCCCGACCGGGTGCGGCGGGCTGTCGTCGACGCTCAGCTGGCGCAGCCCGTCGGGCGACGCCGCGAGGACCCGGCTGTCCCCCACGTTGAACGTCGTGACCGAGCCGGGCTGTACGACGACTCCGGCGATCGTCGTCCCCATGGCGCTCAGCTCGCCGCCCTCATCGCCGCCGGCCGCCTGGTACACGGCGCGGTTGCAGGTGTTCAGGGCGTCACGGACGGCGACCTCGCTGCTCAGGGCGGGCCCGAGCGAGGCGATCCGGCGCACCACCAGGGCACTGGCCACCTCCCCGCCGGGATGCCCGCCGAGCCCGTCGGCGACGGCCACGACGAGGGGCGTGCCCAGCGGGAAGATCAGGGTCTGCGGATTCTCGGTCACGGTGCCGCACAGGGTCCACGGCCCGACGACGAGGCTGTCCTCGTTCCGCTCGCGCAGCAGTCCGGGATGGCTGATCGCACTCACAGCGACGTACGGCATGCAGCGCCACCGCCTTCCCGCAGGGACTGACAGCCGGGCCGGACGTGCCTTACGAGTCTAGGAACACCGGCATCCGGCGTGCCAGCGCAGCGGGGTCGGCGTTCGCGCGGCGTCAGCCTTCGGCCGGCGTCAGCCGGAGCGAGATGCTGTTGATGCAGTACCGCTGAGGTGCGAGCGGTCCTCGATGAGCTCCACCGCGTCGGTGTCCCTCGGGTCGTAGAAGGAGGGCCAGCCGTCATGATTCGCATATTCACAACTCACGGTCGAGGGCGTGTCCCCCGGTTCGGAGTGGGCCCTCGGCTGTGCAAGGGCCCGGAGTCACGCGGACCCGGCAGAGTCGATGTCAGTGGCACTCACCGACCTGATCCTGGACCGGCCCAGCGTGGAACCCGCCCGCCGGGAAGAACGGCGGCCGCCGGCCGTGGCCCGAGTCAACACATCGAGCCTGGGGAGTATTGAGGCGGCCGTCCACCCGGGCTTGGAAGTCCTGTCCATCGGCGTGTGGGACGTGCGCCGCGCTCCCGTGGCCGGCCAGCCGCGACTGCGAACCCTCACCGCGGACCTCGCCAACGAGCTCCTCGCCCTCCGGGACCGGCCCCCGATCATCCAGACCGTCATCGAAGGCGACCTCGGTCCAGCGGCGTAGGCGGTGGTTCCCTCGGCGTCTCACTCGCCGGAGCGCCGTGGCCGGCGTTACAGCACCCACGCCTCACAGGACACTCGGCCACGCCACAGACATGGGCGTCAACCTCCACTGCGGGGGCGCCACCGTGCGGCAGTCTCCCGTGCCAGCAAGCAGAGGCTGCCTACCGCCGAAGGCCCTGACGGTCGTTCGATGAGCCCGGCGCCGACCGCCCGTACGGCCTCAAGACGGAACTGCTGCACACCGATCAGCGCGCGCACGAAGGGCTTGTTCGCGGGGCTCACCGTATGCTCCAGCGGCCTCGCTGACTCCAGTGCGGTCGCGGCGGCGTCGGCCTGGGTCTGGATCAGACGGTTGACTGCCGGGCTCTGCGGTCTGTCCGGCAGCAGGTCCGCCCGGCTGACGTCGCAGTCTTCGAGGGCCTCCACAGGGATGCCAAGGCGCCCTGTGCGGAGATCCGACGCGAGGTCTTCCAGGAAGTCGAGACGCTGCATCGCCGAGATCAGCCTCTCGCAGCAACTGATGAACTCGTCCGGGCCGGGAGACCCGGCAGGAGCCAGAAGGCCCGCCGTGAGCATGAGGGCAGGTAGCGAGTAGCCGGTGACGTACCGGTCGAACTCCGCCTCGGTGGCGAACTCCTCCCAAGCGACTTCCAGCACGGCCCCGTCGAGGAAGTCCCCGACACGGGCCCGCATGCCCGGGTGCCGCTCGGCGGTGTGAGCCAGCACGCGCAGCACGGGAAGATCGGCGTCTCCGGTGGTACATGCCTTCTCTACCCGCTCGGCCCACTCGGCCAGGGCGGCCGAGCGCTCGGCCGCCCCACCCCGGTCGACGCGGTTGTCGGTCTCGTGCATGAAGGCGACGGCCGCGACGACGTCGGGCTGGAGAGCCGTCGGCAGCAGAAGACGTACGGCCAGGTACTCGGCTCGCGCGAAGCGGGCCACCACACGCCGCTGAAGCGCGTAGTCGCGCCGCAGCGACGGGTCCGCTATGCCCGCCTGCCGCAGGACGCGCCCCCACATACGTTCCCCTCCCGTACTCAGTCCCCGTCCGGGACCAGCCGCAGGGAGATCGAGTTGATGCAGTAGCGCTGGTCCGTCGGGGTCGGGTAACCCTCGCCCTCGAAGACGTGGCCCAGGTGCGAGCCGCAGCGGGCGCACCGGACCTCCGTACGGACCATCCCATGCGACGTGTCGGCCAGAAGTTCGACCGCGTCTGAGTCGCGTGCATCGTAGAAGGACGGCCAGCCGCAGTGGGACTCGAACTTCGTGGTGGAGGTGAAGAGCTCGGCGCCGCAGGCGCGGCAGGAGTAGACGCCCGTCGTCTTGGTGTTGGTGTACTCACCGGTGAAGGCGGGCTCCGTACCGGCCTGACGGAGGACGGCGTACTCGGCCGGGGTCAGCTCCGTGCGCCACTGCTCGTCCGGCTTTTCGATGTCGTACGACATGAGTGCTTGCCCCTCACTTCGACAGGCGGTCCAGAATGAGCGGGCCCAGGTCGGTGACATCGCCCGCGCCCATGGTGAGAACGAGATCACCGGGCTTCGCCATTCCCGCGATCAGTGCGGGCACCTCGGCCTTGTCCGGCACCGGCGTCACCTCGGCGCCGGCCGCCCGCGCCGCCTCGATGACCAGCTCGCTGGTGATGCCGGGGATCGGGTCCTCACGGGCCGGATAGATGTCGAGGACGAGCGAGGAGTCCGCGAGGGCGAGGGCGTCGCCCATCTCCTTGCCGAGCTCCTGGGTACGGGAGAAGAGGTGGGGCTGGTAGACGACCAGGATCCGGGCGTCCCCGGCGGCCGAGCGCATGGCCTCCAGGTCGGCGGTCATCTCGGTCGGGTGGTGGGCGTAGGAGTCGATGACCTGGACGCCCGCGGCCTCGCCCTTCAGCTGGAGCCGCCGCTTGACGCCCGTGTAGGCCGCCAGGGCCGGGGCCAGCTCGGCGGCCGGGACGCCGAGCGCCGCGCCCGCCGCGAGGGCGGCCACCGCGTTGAGCGCGTAGTGGCGGCCCGGGACCGAGACCGTGAAGGTGAGCTCCTGGCCGTCGAGGAGGACGGTGACCTCGCTCTTGAGCCCCTGCGGCAGCACCGACAGGACACGCACGTCGGCGTCCTCGGCCTCGCCGTACGTCACCACCCGCACCTCACCGGCCGCGACCCGCCGGGTCAGCTCCCGCGCCCCGTCCTGGTCCGCCGAGATCACCAGCGTGCCGCCGTCGGTGATGCGGTCCGCGAACGTCTCGAAGGACTCGTAGATCTCGTCCATCGACGCGTAGTTGGCGTGGTGGTCGAGCTCGACGTTCAGGACGATCGCGACGTCGGGGGCGTACTTGTGGAAGCTGCGGTCCGATTCGTCCGCCTCGGCGACGAAGATGTCACCGTCGCCGTGCAGGGCGTTCGAGCCGGGGGCGTCGAGGTCGCCGCCGATGGCGTACGACGGCTCGAGGCCCAGCTCGGTCAGGGAGACGGCCAGCATCGACGTCGTGGTCGTCTTGCCGTGCGTACCGGCGACGGCGATCGGGCGCAGCCCGTCCATCAGCGAGGCGAGCGCGTCGGAGCGGTGCACCACCGGAATGCCCAGCTCGGCGGCGCGGGCCAGCTCGGGGTTGTCCTTCCGGATCGCCGACGACACGACGACACAGCTGGCGTCGTCCGCGAGGTGCTCCGCCGCGTGCCCGATATGCACGGTCGCCCCCAGCGCCCGCAGCGCCTCGGCGGTCGCGGACTCCCTGGCGTCACTGCCGGCCACCTTGGCCCCCCGCTGCGCGAGAATCTTCGCGATCCCCGACATTCCGGCCCCACCGATACCGATGAAGTGCGGTCGGTCCATGGCGGTGGGAAGGCCGGGTGCCATGCGTGTTCTCCCAGGATGTGCGATACGACGGTGAGACCCCAGCCTATGGGGTACTCCGGCGGGCGTTGAGCAATGGGGCGCCGGGCACTGTGCCGACTCAGGGGCGCGGGGCGGTGTCGATATGCGGCTCCGCCGCGTGCGCGCGACAGGCCACAGACGACCCGCAGCCGGCGTCCACCACACCCGCTACGGCGCGACCCCGAAAAGCACTACGCCTTACTGTGCGAGAACAACTTCAGCACCGGCACCCCCACCTTGTGCCGAGCCCTCGACGCCCAGTCCCGGTGGAAGAACTCCTCCACGTAGTGGGGATCGGTCAGCACGATCACCTCGTCCGCCTCCACCTCGTCCACCATGCCCTTCAGCGCATCGAGCGGGTGATCCTCCAGCAACCGCCCCTCTGCCTCCGCCCCGGCCGTCCGCAGCGCCGTGAGCGACACCTCCAGCGCCCGCTCCCCCGTGGTCAGCGCCTCCTCGCCCTCAGGGGTCTCCCCCTCCCGTACGGCCTCGTCCAGCTCGCCGAGCGCGATGTCGTCGATGGCGCGCAACAACCTGTCGGCCTGCTCGCCCCGAGGCTGGAGCAGCACATGGAACGAGACCTGCTCGTCGCCGTGCAAGGTGGTGACGAACTCCACGTCGGCGGACGTCAGGGCCTTCTCGATCATCAAAACGCTTGTGAACACCGGGCGCCCCTTCTGCGGAAACCATCCTGCCCCGTGCTCGCACGGGGACTGCGAGTTTTAGTGTGCCCGGCGGAAGCTAAACGGAACGGTGGATTCCGCCGTTTTCAGGAGCACGGCATCCATAGAACCCATTTCCGAACCGCCTGACCTCACGTCCGCCGGTACCGACCGAACAGAAAGCCGTCCTCCTCCAGCAGGGACACCAGCTCGAACCGTTTCGGAACCGCCACCGACGGCCCCCCGGCGATGCGCTGGGCGTCTCCGGCGGTGAGCATCGGGGAGATCGTCAGACAGAGCTCGTCGAGCACTCCGGCGGCCACCAGCTGCCCGAGCAGCCGTGGGCCGCCCTCGGTCAGCAGCCGGGTGTGACCGAGCTCGGCGAGGGCCTGCACGGCCCGTACCGGGTCCACGCCGATGCCGTCACCGGCGATCACCACCTGGGCGCCCGCCTTCTCCGCGGCGGCGACCCGGTCCGGTGCCGCGGCGGCGCCCGTCAGGATCAGGGTGGGCACGGCGGGCGACGTGAAGAGCGGCAGGCCGTAGTCGAACTCCAGGCCGGCACTCACCACCGCGATCGCCGGCGCGGGGGCCTGCCCGGCCGCCTCACGCGCCGCCGCGAACTCCGCACGTACGCGCGCCGGACGGTACCCCTCCTGACGTACCGTTTCGGCGCCGACCAGCACGACGTCCGCCAGCGCCCGCAGCGTGCCGAAGATCCGCATGTCGGTGGCGGTGGAGATGGGCTGCGAGCGCCCGTCGTGCTGGGCGGCCCCGTCCAGCGTGGACACCATGTTGGCCCGCAACCAGGGCTGCGGCGAGCCGGGCGCGGGTTCGGGATAGGCGTAGGCGGCGGCGAGCCCGGTGAGGCTCCACTCCCGCTCGGCGAGATCACCCCCCAGAAGGCCATCGGACCCACTGGCCACAAGCCCCCCTCCAGCGGCCCCGGCCCCGGCCTCCCCGGGCGAACCGCCGGAGGGCCTCGCTGCTGTCTCGTCGGTCACAGGGAACAGGCGTCGCATGTCATGGAGTGTGGCACGGCGCTTAGCATGGTGAACCGTGTCGTCCTCCTCCGCCGTGTCCAAGCCGAGCCCGATAGCCGAAGCGAGCCCGCTGTCCCTGTGCGCCCTTGAGCCGCACGTCCCGGCGGACCGGCTGGTCGCCGAGATGGTGCCGCCGCCGCGCTTCGACTCGGTTCGCTTCAGCACGTACATCCCGGACCCGAACCAGCCCAGCCAGATCGAGGCGGTCGGGGTCCTGGAGTCCTTCGCGGGCGGGCTCGGCGGGGCGCACGCGAGTGGTGCGGGGAAGGCCAAGCGCGGCTTCCTCGGGTTCGGCAGGCCGAAGGCACCCAAGACGCCGGCCGGCCCTCGCGGCGTCTACCTCGACGGCGGCTACGGCGTCGGCAAGACGCACCTGCTCGCCTCCCTCTGGCACGCCACCCCGGCCGAGCCGTCGCTCAAGGCCTTCGGCACGTTCGTGGAGCTGACCAACCTCGTCGGCGCCCTCGGTTTCCAGCAGACGGTGCAGACCCTCTCCGGTCACCGCCTGCTGTGCATCGACGAGTTCGAGCTCGACGACCCCGGCGACACCGTCCTCGTCTCCACCCTGCTCGGCAAGCTCGTCGACGCGGGCGTGGCACTCGCCGCCACCTCCAACACCCTCCCCGGCAAGCTCGGCGAGGGCCGCTTCGCGGCGGCCGACTTCCTGCGCGAGATCCAGGGCCTGTCGGCCCACTTCCGCCCGCTGCGCATCGACGGCGAGGACTACCGCCACCGCGGTCTGCCCGAGGCGCCGGCGCCGTACTCCGACGAGCAGGTGACCAAGGCGGCGTACGCGACCGAGGGCGCATCGCTCGACGACTTCCCGCATCTGCTGGAGCACCTCGCGCGCGTCCACCCCAGTCGCTACGGCGCGTTGACCGATGGCTTGAAGGCCGTGTGTCTCACCGACGTCCGGCCGATTCCCGACCAGTCCACCGCGCTGCGGCTCGTCGTGCTCGCGGACCGGCTCTACGACCGTGAAGTCCCGGTCCTGGCCTCCGGACAGCCGTTCGACAAGCTGTTCAGCGAGGAGATGCTCCAGGGCGGGTACCGCAAGAAGTACTTCCGCGCCATCTCGCGACTCACCGCGCTGGCCCGCGACGCCAAGAGCCTGATAACCCACTAACTCCCCCTGGTCAAGGGGTGGTTCAAGCCAAGCCACCCTCGCATTTCAGGCTCTCTTCAGCTCGAAACGTTAAGTTAACCCTGCAAACAACTTTGCCGGGTTAACGTGTTTCTTGACCAACGGTTGACCAAGCGTTGGTGCGCACCATAGGTGTGGACTGTCTGGAGGGGGGCGCATGTTCCGAGGTACGACGGCACGGACCGTGGTTTCGATCCTCGCCGCCGTCCTGCTCGCCCTCCAGTTCTTCACACCCAGCGCTTCCTTCGCACACGCGCATACGGTCAGTCAGGCAAAGGCCAAGGCCCAGCCCGGAATCAAACCCTCCGGCAAGGCGCTGCGCGATGAAACCCTCACGTTCCGCCACTGCGTGCCGTCGGGTGATGGGGACCCGACCGGTCCGCTGCGCACGCGGGACCAACTGCGCTTCGCCGACTCCGGGCCCCAGCCGCCCGACCGACCGTTGCTCACCCGGGACCCCGCGTCCACGCACCAGCCGGGCACACTCGGCACCGCGTATGAGCGCACGTCGAGATCCTCGGCGTCCCACACTCCGGCGGGGCTTCAGGTCTTCCGCTGCTGAGAAGCAGAGCAGTCCCCCCACCTCTGTCATGTAAAAACCCCGACGCGCCATCGAGACGCGCCAGGAGGAGTCACCACACATGCAGCCCCTCATCGACAACGCCCGTACCTTCGGTCAGCGCCCTGAGGAGTTCGCCAAACTGGCCGCAGGGCAGTCCCCGCAGGTCCTCTTCATCACCTGCTCCGACTCCCGGGTCGTACCGGCCCTGATCACAGGCGCCCGCCCCGGCGAGCTCTTCGAGCTGCGCACCGCGGGCAACATCGTCCCGCCGTACACCTCGCAGCACCCCACCAGCGAGGCGGCCACCATCGAGTACGCCGTGGAGGTCCTCGGCGTCAGCGACATCGTGGTCTGCGGCCACTCCCACTGCGGAGCCGTCGGCGCGCTGGTGCGCGGCGACGACCTGGACGCCGTACCGGCCGTGCGCGACTGGCTCTCGCACGCCACTCCCCGCCCGACGGGTGCCGCGGAGGACCCGGAGGTCGCCGAAGGCGTCCAGGCCCATGTGCTGACGCAGCTGCTGCGGCTGCGCTCGTACCCGTGCATCGAGAAGAAGCTGAAGGAGCGTCAACTGAACCTGCACGCCTGGTACTACGAGGTGCACAAGGGCGCCGTGCGCGCCCACAGCGCCGAGACCGACGCGTTCGAAGCGCTGTGATCGGCATGATGACCAAGTTCCCCCACCTGCGGCAGGACTTCGCCGCCTCGTTGGTCGTCTTCCTGGTCGCGCTGCCGCTGTGTGTCGGTGTCGCCGTCGCCTCCGGAGTGCCGGCCGAGCTCGGACTCGTCACCGGCATCGTGGGCGGCCTCGTCACCGGCCTGATGCGCGGCAGCAGCCTTCAGGTCTCCGGACCCGCCGCCGGTCTGACCGTGCTGGTCTTCGAGGCCGTCCAGGAGTTCGGGCTGCCGGTCCTCGGTGTGCTCGTGCTCGCCACCGGTCTCCTTCAGCTCCTCATGGGCGCCCTGAAGCTGGGGCGCTGGTTCCGGGCCATCTCGGTCTCCGTCGTCGAGGGCATGCTGGCCGGTATCGGCCTCGTGCTCATCGCCGGACAGCTCTACTCGGTCGCGGACGCCAAGGCGCCCGCCTCCGGCCTGGCGAAGATAGCCGGGCTTCCCGGCGCGCTCGCCGACGCCGTCGGAAACACCGGGGCGCTGGCCTCGATCGGGCTGGGCGCCGGCACCATCGCGGTCCTGGTGCTCTGGAAGCGGATGCCGCGCCAGGTGCGCACCGTTCCGGGCCCGCTCGCCGCGGTCGGCCTCGCGACGCTGGTGTCCGTGCTGTTCGCCCTGCCGGTCGCCACCGTCGAGGTCAAGGGCCTGCTGGGCGCCATCCAGCCGCCCGGTGCGGATGCGTTCGGCGAGCTCGCCAACGTCGGCGTGCT
This sequence comes from Streptomyces viridochromogenes, assembly GCF_001270495.1. Taxonomy (GTDB): domain Bacteria; phylum Actinomycetota; class Actinomycetes; order Streptomycetales; family Streptomycetaceae; genus Streptomyces; species Streptomyces viridochromogenes_A. The sequence goes on along the minus strand of NZ_LGUR01000140.1, from coordinate 102,877 downwards.
GGCCACGATCGTCGCCTTCACGCTCATCGCGTCGGCCGAGTCGCTGTTCAGCGCGGCGGCCGTGGACCGGCTGCACGACGGGCCGCGCACCGAGTACGACAAGGAACTGATGGCGCAGGGCGCGGGCAACGCGGTCTGCGGTGTGCTCGGCGCGCTGCCGATGACCGCGGTCATCGTGCGCAGCTCCGCCAACGTCCAGGCGGGCGCGAAGACCAAGGCGTCCCGGGTCATGCACGGCGTGTGGCTGCTGCTGTTCGCGGCGCTGCTGCCGGCCACGCTGGCGCTGATCCCGATCCCCGCGCTGGCGGGCATCCTGGTCCACGCGGGCTTCAAGCTGATCCCCTTCCGCGGGATCGTCTCCCTGTGGCGGGGCCACCGGGGCGAGGCGCTGATCCTGGTCGTCACCGCCGTCTCGATCGTGGCGGTGAACATGTTCGAGGGCGTGCTGATCGGTCTGGCCCTGTCGGTCGCCAAGACCGCATGGGAGGCCTCGCACGTGAAGCTGGAGGTCATCGACAAGGGCGCCGGACCGATCCAGGCGTACCTGTCGGGCAACGCCACCTTCCTCCGGCTGCCGAAGATCCTCGACAGCCTGGAGGCCCTGCCCCAGGACCGTCCGGTGGAGCTGGACCTGTCCGGACTGCACCACCTGGACCACGCCTGCCGTACGGCCCTGGAGAACTGGGCCGAGCGCCACAGCGCGGTGGGCACGGAACCGGTGCGGGTCACCTCGCCCTGACCGGCGTATGACTCCTGGCTCGGTGTGAACCCTGGTCCGGGGCCGTCCATGGCCCCGGACCAGGCACCGGGCATATCGTTACAGGAGCACACGAACGGGCCCCTCCTTGAGGAGGTCGTCATGGTCGAGGAGCTGCTGGGCGTGGCCGCGGGCGTCTGCGCGGCGGGAGCGGTGTACGTCGCGGCCGCCGCACGGGTCGTCAAGCAGTACGAACGCGGGGTGGTCCTGCGGCTCGGACGCCTGCGGGGCCGTGTGCGCGATCCGGGGTTCATGCTGCTCGTGCCCGCGGTGGACCGGCTCCACAAGGTCAACATGCAGATCGTGACGATGCCGGTGCCCGCCCAGGAGGGCATCACCCGAGACAACGTGACGGTGCGGGTCGACGCGGTCGTCTACTTCAAGGTCGTGGATCCGACGGCCGCGATCATCAACGTCGAGGACTACCGCTTCGCCGTCTCCCAGATGGCGCAGACGTCGTTGCGCTCGATCATCGGCAAGAGCGATCTGGACGATCTGCTGTCCGACCGCGAGAAGCTCAACCAGGGGCTGGAGCTGATGATCGACAGCCCGGCCGTCGGCTGGGGCGTGCAGATCGACCGGGTCGAGATCAAGGACGTGTCCCTGCCGGAGTCGATGAAGCGCTCCATGGCCCGGCAGGCCGAGGCCGACCGCGAGCGCCGGGCCCGGGTCATCAACGCCGACGCCGAACTCCAGGCATCCAAGAAGCTGGCCGAGGCCGCGCACCAGATGGCCGACGCGCCCTCCGCCCTCCAGCTGCGGCTGTTGCAGACGGTGATGGCGGTGGCCGCGGAGAAGAACTCCACGCTGGTGCTGCCGATCCCGGTGGAACTGCTGCGGTTCCTGGAGCGGGGGGCACAGCCACCGCCGGACCACGCGGTCGCACCCACCTCCGAGCACATCGCCGTCGCGGAGTCCGTCGCGGACCCCGTCCGGGAAACCCGCACGGAACCGGTCCCGGAGTCCGAGCCGGACACCCCCGGACAGCCCCTTCAGAAGTGACACACGCTACGCGCGTGGTTCCCGCGACTCGCACCAAGTGATAGACACGGCGGGGTCACAGCTCCTGTCCGCCAGCAGGAAGGTTGTCCCATGTCCGAGCACACCGCCGCCGACCGTACGTCACGTCGTCAACTCCTCGCCCGCACCGGCGCGTTGGGCGTCTCGATCGCCTTCGCCGGCAATCTCACCGAGCTCTTCGCGGGCACCGCCGCCGCGCAGAACCTCGGCCACACCGGATACGGCCCGCTGGTCCCCGACCCGAAGGGCCTGCTCGACCTGCCGGAAGGTTTCTCCTACCGCGTTCTCTCCCGTGAGGGCGACAAGCTCCGCTCCGGCGAGGGCCTGGTGCCCTCCAACCACGACGGCATGACGGCCCTGCCCGGCCGGCACGGCCGCGTCCACCTGGTCCGCAACCACGAGAACCGCGCCGACGGCAGGGTTCCCGTGCCGACGGTCGAGGGCCTCACCTACGACCCCGCCGGCAAGGGCGGCTGTACGGCGCTGGCGCTGGACTCCCGCAACCGGGTCCTGTCCGAGCGGGTCGCCATCGCCGGTACCGCCGTCAACTGCGCGGGCGGGCCCACGCCTTGGGGTACCTGGCTGACCTGCGAGGAGACCGAGGACCGGGCGGGCACCAACGGGTACACCAAGGACCACGGCTTCATCTTCGAGGTCGACCCGGCGAACCCGTACCGCTCCGGCGCGGTCCCGCTGACCGCGATGGGCCGCTTCCAGCACGAGGCGATCGCGGTGGACCCGCGGCGCGGCATCGTCTACGAGACCGAGGACGCCTTCGAGAAGCCCTTCGGCCTCTTCTACCGCTTCCTGCCCCACCATCCGCACGGCGGCCTGGGCACCCTCCGCGCGGGCGGCCGCCTCCAGGCGATGCGCGTGCCCGGCGTCCCCGACCTCTCCTCGATCCAGGAGACCGGCGCGACCTTCGAGAACATCGAGTGGGTCGACGTACCGGACCCCCTCGCCGCGCAGACCCCCATCCGCCACCAGGACTTCGGCCCGAAGGGCATCACCCACGCACAGAAGCTGGAGGGCTGCTACTGGGGCGGCCGCTGCGTCTACTTCGTCTCCTCCTTCGCCCGCAGCGCGGAGGGCTCGGCGGCGGACCACTACGGGCAGATCTGGCGCTACGACCCCTCCGAGCGCCGCCTCACCCTGGTCATCGTCTTCGGCCCCGACACCAACCTCCAGCTCCCCGGCGAGTCCCCCGACAACATCTGCCTCGCGCCCAGCGGCGGCCTGATGGTGTGCGAGGACGGCAACGGCGCCCAGCACGTCTTCGGCGTGACGCGACGCGGGGAGGTGTACGCGATGGCCCGCAACGCCCAGGCCATCGGGACCCCGCAGGAGCCGGAGTGGGGCGAGTTCGCCGGGGTCACCTTCTCGCCGGACGGCAGGACGATGTACGTCAACTGCTACACACCGGGCACGACGTTCGCGGTGACGGGACCCTGGCGCAGGTAGCCGCCCCCGTCGGGCCGCCACGTGCGCAGACAGCCAGTGGAACGGCGCGGCAGCGGGGGCACGGGCACCGTGTGGCGGGCTCGCGACACGGTGCCACCGCGAGGTCGCGCCGACATTCCTCCTGCACCCCGAGGGGGCACGGTCCTCACCGGCTTCGGCATCGCCGCCCTCCAGGGCACGACGGCCCTCACGGCCACCGGTGAACTGGCCGGTTCGCCCGAGTACACCCCACGCCCCCCGGCCCCCGCGGGGGTGGGCGGACCCCGGCGCCGCACCCCCCTCGTGGTGGCCGCCGGCTCGCCGACCCGCGCCCTGAGCTTCTGCGCCGAGCGCCCGGTCCCGCCGGGCGGGTGACACGGGCCCGGCACACCCGCCCATGCGCCGATATGACCATCTGATCCCCATATCGTCATGCGGTGATCACACTGGTACGACGCATCACCGCAGTCTGCGCCCTGAGCGGGCTCGCCGCGTGCGGGTCGCCCGAGACCACCCGCGCTCCCCACCCGGCTCCCAGCACCACCGTCGCCACCTCGCCCTCGGCCGGGCCTCCGACCCTCGCCCCCGGCCCGGCCGGCCTGACCCCCGTCTTCGAGCACGGCCGCCCTGAGACCCGGGAGAAGACCGTCGCGCTCACCTTCGACGCCGATATGACCGCCGACCAGGGGACGCGGGCGGCGCGGGGGGAACGGTTCGACAATCCGGGGCTGGTCGCGGCTCTGCGGGAGTTGAAGGTGCCGGCGACCGTGTTCATGACGGGGCGGTGGGCCGAGGAGTATCCGGGGCAGGCCCGGGCCATCGGGCGGGACCCGCTCTTCGAGGTCGCCAACCACTCGTACAGCCACTACGCCTTCACCGAGGACTGCTACGGACTGCCGACCCTCGGGGAGGAGCGGATGCGGGCGGACGTGGAGCGGGCGTATGCCGCGTTCCGCAGGGTGGGGGTCCGGGACGCGATGCCGTACTTCCGGTTTCCCGGCGGCTGTTACGACCGGCGGGCGCTGAGGGCGCTGCTCCCGGCCGGCGTCACCGCCGTGCAGTGGGACGTGGTGAGCGGGGACGCGTTCGCTACGGACGCCCGCGCGGTCGCCCAGGAGGTGCTGGACGGGGTGCGGCCCGGGTCCGTGGTGGTCCTGCACTGCACGCTCAGTGCGGCTCCGACGACCGAGCGGGTGGTCCGGCGCGTCGTACCCGAGCTGCGCGCGAAGGGCTTCCGGTTCGTGAAGGTGTCCAAGCTGATCGGCGCTGCCGGGGCGGTCGGCGGGCGGGGCTGAGGCTCGTACACGGGGATCACGCTCTGCCCGGTGTGCGAGTGGCAGGAGGTGCGGCGCACGGCCTGTTCAGGGTGATCTGCGGGACGTGAGCGCGCAGGCCACGGCGGTCGCCGCCGCCGTGAGCAGGGCCGCGGCCGCCAGGGGCAGCAGGGGCAGGGGGACCGTGCCCGAGCGGGAGCCGGTGACCAGGCCGCTGACGGCCGCCTGCGCCGGGGAGCCGGTCACCACCACGGCGAGCAGAGCGGCGAGCAGCATCGCCGGGACCGCGCGGCCGGTCGAGCGCAGCAGCGGCCAGGTGGTGAGGGCGCCGACGGCCGTGCCGAGCAGGGCACAGGCCAGCGTGGCGAGCAGCCCGGCCGCGCCCGCCGGAAGCCGCGGTACGCGCGTCTCGTGATCCGCGCTCACCGGGTCGCTGATGAGCGTCACGACGACGGTCGCGACCACGCCCACGGCCGCCGCGGCGGTCAGCGCCACCAGCAGCGCGGCGAGGTGCGCCCGCCCCGGCCCGACCGCCGCGGAGACACAACTGCGGGCGGCGGTCGGCTCGTTGGTCACGCAGATCCGCACCAGCCAGGCGGCGACGGGCAGCAGGGCCGCGGCCGTGAAACCGAGCGAGTCGAGGATGGGCTGACCGCCCTGTACGCCGATGCCGAGGAACGCGGCGTACAGGATGAAGGGAGGAAGCCAGCGCTGCGAGCGGATCAACAGGGCTGCCTGGTAGCTGAGAAGGGCGGTCATCGGCGGCTCTCGGTGTCGGGGGCCGGCTCCGTCGCGGCCGGATCCTGGCCCACGCTCTCTTGGCTCGCGCTCTCCTGGGCCACGCTCACCACATGCCAGGGCGGGCGGGCCGTCAGCAGGGCGCGGAGGAGGACGTCGGAGTGGGAGGCGGGGAGGGTGAGGCGGTGGGTGCCGGGGGCGGGTTCCTCGACGGATATGACCGTGCGGGTCGCGTCGACGGGGAGGTGCGCGCCGTGCGGGCCCTGGGCGACGACGATCACGTGCGGGCCGGCGGGGTCCGCGGCCACCCGCTCCGTACGGAGGTCGAGGCCCGCGTCCCGCACGGTGTACGTCGCGTCGGGCGCCCCCGCCAGGCGGCTCGGGTCGTGGTCCACGAAGACCACGGCGGTGCCGTCCGCGGTGCGTTCGGCGACGGCCCGCTCCAGCTCCTCCCGGGCGGCGGCGTCGAGGCCGGTCCACGCCTCGTCCAGGATGAGCAGCTCCGGTTCGGCGAGAAGGGCCTGCACGACGGCGACCTTCTGGCTGCTGCCCTTCGACAGCTGGGCCATGGGCGTGCGGGCGTACGCGGCGGCGCCGAAGCGGTCGAGCCATTCCAGGGCGGCCCGGGCGGCGGCGGGGCGGGAGAGTCCGTGCACCTTGCCGAGGTGCGTGAGGTAGCCGACGGCGGTGAAGGGGAGCGCGGTCGGGAAGCGTTCGGGGACGTAGGCCGTGCGGGGGCGGCCGGTGATACGGCCCTCGGTCGGGGCGTCTATGCCGGCCAGGAGGCGGAGGAGGGTGGATTTGCCGGTGCCGTTGGGGCCTTCGACACGGATGAGGTCGCCGGGGGCCACGGCCAGGTCGACACCACGTAACACCCAAGGACCGCGCAGGCCGTAGCGGCGGCCCACGTTGTCCAGACGCAGATCACGTTGCATGGGGCCCATCCTCTCTCGCCGCGGAACGGATCTTCCGCCTGGCAGACTGGAGGACGTGACCAGTGATCCGACCGTTCCCGGCGACAGCCCCTTTCGTACCGAGCCTTCGACGCGCGACGAGGCACCTCAGTTCGTCCTGCCGCTCGTCGTCCGCGTCGAGCGGGCCGCTCCCCCGGCCCGTACGGACGCGCTGGAAACCGCCGCCCGCGCCGTGCTGGTGATCCTCGGCGACGAGCGGTCGGCCGGCGAGGGCGAGTGGGCCGAGGCCATGCGGGACTGGCAGGACGCCCGGATCCGGAAAGTCGTACGGCGGGCCCGCGGAGCCGAGTGGCGGCGGGCGGAAGCGCTGCCGGGTATCACCGTCACCGGCAAGTCGGCCGAGGTGCGGGTGTTCCCGCCCGTGCCGTTGGACGGCTGGCCCAAGGAGCTGGCGAAGCTCCAGGTGTCCGGCACCGATCTCGACGACCCGGAGCCGCCCGTGGACGCCGATCCCGCGGCGCCCGTGCTCTGGCTGAATCCCGAGCTCGACATGTCGGCCGGCAAGGCGATGGCGCAGACGGGGCACGCGGCGCAGCTCGCCTGGTGGGAGTTGTCGGACGAGGAGCGGGCCGCCTGGCGCGACGCGGGGTTCCCGCTGGCCGTGCGGACCGCGGAGCCGGGCCACTGGGGTGACTTGACCAGCGCCGGGCTGCCGTTGGTGCGGGACGCCGGCTTCACCGAGATCGCGCCCGGTTCGTGCACCGTCGTCGCCGACCATCCGGCGCTGCGGCGGACGCCGGGCGCCTGAACATCCCAGGCGCCCGGCGCGTACGTCCTTGCAGTGACCGTTCGCGGTGTGCGGGGCGCCGGTCGCAACCTCAAATGTTGCTCTGAAGGTGGCCCCCGAGTGGTTCGGCTCCCGGTGCGGGGGCCATACCTCCGTCACATCCGACACGGAGCAGGCCGAGGAGGGGACGATGGAGCGACTGGGCACGGGGATCGGGTGGCGTCCGGAGATCGCGGACGCCGTGGAGCGCATGCCGGGCATCGACTGGGTCGAGGCCGTCGCCGAGAACGTCTGCCCCGGGCATCTGCCCGAGTCCCTGGTACGGCTGCGGGAACGCGGGGTGACGGTGATCCCGCACGGCGTCTCGCTCGGCCTCGGCGGGGCGGAGCGGCCCGACGCCGAGCGGCTGGCCGCGCTCGCCGAGCGGGTGGAGGCGCTGGGGTCGCCGCTGGTCACGGAGCACATCGCGTTCGTACGGGCGGGCGGGCCGCTGACGGCGTCCCCGCGCCTGGAGGCGGGGCATCTCCTGCCGGTCCCCCGCACCCGGGACGCCCTCGACGTGCTGTGCGAGAACGTTCGTATCGCCCAGGACGCCCTGCCCGTGCCGCTCGCCGTGGAGAACATCGCCGCGCTGATCGCATGGCCGGGCGAGGAGATGACCGAGGGGCAGTTCCTGTATGAACTCGCCGACCGCACCGGGGTGCGGCTGCTGATCGACGTGGCCAATCTGCACACCAACCACGTCAACCGGGGCGAGGACCCGGCCAAGGCGCTCGCCGAGCTGCCGCTGGAGGCCATCGCGTACGTCCATGTCGCGGGCGGCTTCGAACGCGACGGCGTCTGGCACGACAGCCACGCCCATGCCGTCCCCCAGCCGGTCCTGGATGTCCTGACCGACCTCGCGTCCCGGGTGTCCCCGCCGGGGGTGCTGCTGGAGAGGGACGAGAACTTTCCGGAACCGGCCGAGCTGGAGCGGGAGTTGGGGGCGATCCGGGGGGCGCTGGAGAAGGGGGCGGCCGAGCGGCCGGCAACCGGGTCGGGGGCGAGCGCCGAGGGGGCCGCGCGGGAAGCGGCGGCCGGGACGGGCGCCGCTCGGGCCGGGGAACTCGACCCCGCCCGTCAGCGCCTCGCCCTCGCACAGGCCGCCCTGCTGTCCGCGCTCGTCGCCGGTACGCCCGTGCCGGAGGGGTTCGACCGGGTACGGCTCGGGGTGCAGGCGCGGGCGCTCGCCGGGAAGCGGGCGGACGTCGTGGCGAAGGTCGCGCCCGAGCTGCCGGTGATCCTCGGGGACGGGTACCGGCGGGCCTTCCTCGCGTACAGCCATGGGCACCCGATGACCGACGGCTATCGGCGTGACGCGCTGGACTTCGCCGGATATCTGCTGGCCGAGGGGCGGCTCGAAGACGCGCGGGTGCGGGCGGGGTTGCGGGAGTGGTGGCTGGAGCGGTCGGGACCGAGGCCGCACTCGCGACGGCCGGGAGTGCGGCTGGCCCGGGCCACGCGCCGGGTGCTGCTGCGACGCTGAACCGCACCGTCTACGCCGGCTGCCGCTCCCGCGCTGGACGCCGCCGCCCCGCCGAGTGTGCCGGGCTTAACACCCGCCGCCCGCCACACCGGCGACTCACCCGTTTCCGCCCCCTTTGCCGCCGTATGCCACCCACCCCCGCTCCCCCATTCGCCCGTATCCACCCTGGTTGCAACCATTCGCTCCTGTACGGCAGTTGGCGTAGATGCCGAGGTACTCCGAAGTAATATGCCAACCCCATCCCCGAAGCGCACTAACGTGCGGTGCCGCAACAGGAGGCACCATGCGACCGCGACCGCCCATCAACGGCCGAGGCATCTTCAGCGGCACCGGGATCATCATCACGGGCCTGACGGTGACGCTGCTGGCGATGATCTTCCCGATCTGGTCGTACGCCGACCGGTCCGGGACCGGTCTGGACACGCTCAACGCCGAGACCGTCCCGACCGGGTACGGGCCGCTGTCGGCACTCGACCGCGACTTCATCACGAAGGTCCGGCTGGCGGGACTGTGGGAGCTGCCCGCCGGGCAGCAGGCGCAGCAGAAGGGCACGACTCCGGCCGTACGGACCGCTGGGCAGCACCTCATCGAGGGGCACACGTTCCTCGACGAGCGGGTGCGCGACGTCGCCGCCAAGCTCAGCCTCGCGCTGCCCAACGAGCCGACCGAGCAGCAGCAGGAGTGGCTGGCGACGCTGAGCTCGGCCCAGGGCGTCGAGTACGACCGGCAGTTCGCGAACATCCTGCGGCTGGCGCACGGCAAGGTGTTCTCCGTGGTCGCCCAGGTGCGGGCCGGCACGCGCAACTCCCTCGTACGCAAGCTCGCCGACGACGCCAACACCACGGTGCTGGACCACATCACGGTCCTGGAGGCCACGGGCTACGTCGACTTCGACAGCCTCGCCCGCGACATGGTCGCCGACAGCACCCCTCCGCTGACGCCGCCCCCCGGCCCGCCGGGCCCGACGGCCGACCCCGCCCCGGCCGTCCCGATGACTCCGCCGCCGACGCCGAGCTACACCCTGCCGCCGGCCGCCACCGGCCGCCCACCCGAGGATCCCGGCCCGGCCGTGTGACCGAGGGCCCCTGAGCCCTGAGCTCGGTGACGCATAGGGGGCATTGCGGCGACACCGGCGGGATGGTGCTTGCCTTCATCAACAGACGAACGAAATATCCCTTTTGTTGCTGCCGTGCTGCGAAGGGATACGCCATGAGAGCTGCCGCCCTCTACTCGGCCGCGGGGGCTCTGCTCCTGACGACCCTGTCCGCCGCCCCGGCCGGCAGCACCGGGGCCGCCCCGGGGACGGCCGAGCAGCAAGGCGCCGGAGTGGCCGCCGCGCGCGCCAAGGCGGCCGGCATCGCCTTCGGCAACTGCGCCAAGGAGCAGGAGCTGCCGGGCAAGATGCAGTGCGGCACGGTGTCCGTCCCGCTCGACTACACCCGTCCCGACGGCAAGCAGATCAAGCTCGCCGTCAGCCGGGTGCGGGCCACGCACAAGGACCCGAACAACAGCAAGCACCGGGTGCCACGGCAAGGCTCCCTGGTCTACAACCCGGGCGGACCGGGCGCCTCCGGACTGCACTTCCCGCTGATCGGCCTGCTGCCCGAGTGGAAGCGGTTGGCTGCCGCGTACGACCTCGTCGGCTACGCCCCGCGCGGAGTGGCGCCTTCCGCGCCGCTGTCCTGCCAGGACCCCAAGAAGCTCGTCCAGGGCCCGGCGCAGGCGCCGACGCACCCCTCGGAGGAGTACAAGAAGGAGCGCATCGCCCGGGCGAAGGCCTACGCACGCGGCTGCGCCGAGCGCACGGGCAGCGCGCTGCGGCACTACAACTCCCTCAACAACGCCCGTGACCTGGATGTCCTGCGTGCCGCGCTGGGCGAGTCGAAACTGACGTTCATGGGCGCCTCGTACGGCACCTACTTCGGCGCGCTGTACGCGACGCTCTTCCCCTCGCACGTACGGCGGATGGTGTTCGACTCCGCGGTGAACCCGGACCCCTCGCAGATCTGGTACCGCAACAACCTCGCCCAGTCGGCCGCGTTCGAGGGACGGTGGGAGGACTTCCGGGAGTGGGTCGCCGAGCACGACGACGTGTACGGGCTCGGCGACACCCCGGAGGAGGTGCTGCTCAGCTACGAGAAGGTGCGGGCGCGGCTGGCCGAGGAGCCGGCGGACGGGAAGGTCGGGCCGGGGCAGCTGCAGGAGGCGTACCTACAGGCCGGCTACTACGACGACTACTGGCCGTCGCGCGCGAAGGCACTGTCGGAGTACCTGAAGGGCGACCCGAAAGCGCTGGTCGAGCTGGCCGCGCCGGCGAAGGAGGCGGCGGCCGAGCAGGAGAACTCCAGCGCGGTCTACACGGCCGTGGAGTGCAACGACGCGCCCTGGCCGACGGACTGGGCGGTCTGGGACCGGGACAACACGCGGCTCGCGCGCGTGGCGCCCTTCGAGACCTGGGACAACGCGTGGATGAACCTCCCGTGCGCCTACTGGCAGGCGCCCCGGCAGAAGCCCCTCGATGTGCGGACCGGGCAGGGTGAGCTGCCGCCGACGCTGATCCTGGCCGCCGAGCGGGACGCCGCCACGCCGTACGACGGGGCGATGGAGATGCACCGGCGCCTGGCGGGCTCGGTCCTGGTGACCGAACGGGACGCCGGAACGCACGGCATCGCGTACGGCCCGAACGCCTGCGTCAACGGCCATGTCGACGCCTATCTGCTGGAGGGCCGTCTCCCGGTCCGGCGCGCCTCGTGCGAGGCGCACCCCGAGCCGAAGCCGGAGCGCCCGGGCGACGACCGGGCGAAGCAGAAGCTGGGCGACCGGGCGGGCGCGACGAAGCCGGGCGGCCGGCCCCAGGAGGCCGCGACCGCCCGGCTCCCGCACTGATCAGGCGAGCCCGGCGACCAGCTCGGCCACGGACTTCCGGCGCCCCGTGTAGAACGGCACCTCTTCGCGGACGTGCATCCGGGCCTCGGAAGCCCGCAGGTGGCGCATGAGGTCGACGATGCGGTAGAGCTCGTCGGCCTCGAAGGCCAGGAGCCACTCGTAGTCACCCAGCGAGAAGGAGGCGACCGTGTTGGCGCGGACGTCCGGGTAGCCGCGGGCCATCTTGCCGTGGTCGGCGAGCATGCGGCGGCGGTCCTCGTCGGGCAGCAGGTACCAGTCGTAGGAACGCACGAAGGGGTACACGCTGACGTAGTTCCGCGGCGTCTCGTCGGCGAGGAACGCCGGGATGTGCGAGCGGTTGAACTCGGCGGGGCGGTGCAGCGCCATGTTCGACCAGACCGGCTCCAGGGCGCGGCCCAGCTTGGTGCGGCGGAAGAGGTTGTACGCCTCCTGGAGCTGGTCGCTGGTCTCGGCGTGCCACCAGATCATGAGGTCGGCGTCGGCGCGCAGCCCGGACACGTCGTACGTGCCGCGGATCGTCACGTCCTTGGCGGCGAGCTGGTCGAACAGCTCCTGGACCTCGTCGGCGTAGCCCGCGCGGTCCTCGGGGAGCACGTCCTTCAGCTTGAAGACGGACCAGAGGGTGTAGCGGATGACCTCGTTGAGGTCCTTGGCCAGCTTGCCCTTGTTCGGGATCCTGCCGGACTCGGTGGTGGAGGCGTCGTCACTCATGTCCCCTATTCTCCCGCTCCGCCGTGCAGACTCTGCACCGGGTTGGCGGTGAGCTCCTCCACACCCCGCAGATCGCCTTCCAGCTGGTCCACGGCCGCGTACGCGCTCGCGATGCACGCCGGGATGCCCACGCCGTCGTACTGCGCCCCGCACACGGCGAGGCCCGGCACCTTGGCGACGTGCTCGCGGATGCGGGCCACGCGCGCGTGGTGGCCGACCGGGTACTGGGGCAGGCCGTCGGTCCAGCGGGTGACGCGGGTTTCGAGCGGGGTGGCGTCGAGGCCGGTGGCCGCCCGGAGGTCCCGTCGGGAGACGTCGACGAGCTGGGCGTCGTCGCGCCCCAGGATCTCCGTCTCGCCGTACCGCCCGACGGACGTGCGCAGCACGACCACGTCCGGGTCCTCGTCGGCGATCCAGCCCCACTTCTGGGAGGCGAACGTGGACGCCTTGATGGTGCGCCCGTCGACCGGCGGCACGAGGAAGCCGCTGCCCGGGGGCAGGTCGGTGTCGGCGCGACGGTAGGCGAGGGTGATCAGCGCCATGGAGGCGTACTCGATGCCGTCCAGCTCGGTGGCGGCTTCGGGGGCCTCGGTGTGCAGGAGGGTCGCGGCCGCGGCGGCGGGTACGGCGACGACGACCGCGTCGGCGTGCAGCACACGGTCACCGGCGACGACACGCCACCCGGCGGCCTCCTCGCGGCTCAGCTCCGTGACCGGCGCCCCGGTCACGATCTCGCCGCCCCGCGCGCGCACCGACTCCGCGACGGCGAGCGGGAGTTGACCCACCCCGCCCTCGATGCCCATGAACACCGGCCCGGTCTGCTGGTTGGCGGCGGCCTTGGCCTGGATCTCGCGGACCGCCTCGGTGAGGGAGTCGTGCGTGCGCGCGGCCTGGTAGAGCTGCGGGACGGCCGAGCGCATCGAGATGCGGTACGCGTCGCCCGCGTACACGCCGCCCAGCAGGGGCTCGACCAGGCGGTCGACGACCTCGCGGCCGAGGCGCGCCGCCACGTACTCACCGACCGCCACGTCGTCACCGACCTCGGTGCGGGGCAGGTCGGCGTCGCGCTCGATGCGGGCCAGGCCCTCGTCGGACAGGACGCCGGAGAGGGCGGCGGCGGTGCCGGGGACGCCCATCACATGCCCCTTGGGCATGGGGCGCAGGGCACCGCGGGTCCAGATCGAGGCGGTCGCGGTGGCGGGCGGCTGGAGGCGCTCGTCGAGGCCCACCTCGCGGGCGAGGGCGACGGCCTCGGGGCGGCGGGCCAGCATCGACTCGGCGCCGAAGTCCACGCGCACGCCCGCGATCCGGCCCGGCAGCAGCTTGCCGCCGACCCGGTCCGACGCCTCCAGGACGGTCACCCGCCGGCCGGCGTCCAGCAGCCGGTGGGCCGCGGCGAGCCCCGCGATCCCGCCGCCGATGACGACAACCCTGCCCGTGCCCGTACGAGTCTCCACTTCGCGCATGTCCACAGCCTCTCAGACCCCACTGACAGTCCCTCCGCGCCCCGGTGTCCTTCACGAGTCCTGACCGTGACCGCATCGGGACCGATCACCGCAAACGTTCCGCCGGGGCCCGGCGTCGAAGAAGCGTCAGTCGTCACGACGACCCTCGGGGGTACGCCCAGATGCGCACACGAAGTTCCGCACGATCCACCCGATCCGCGGGTTCCGCACGATCCGTGCCAACGGTCAGGGCCCTGGCCGGCCTCCTTCTCGCCGCCGCCCTCGCACTCACCGGTTGCAGCGCCTCGGGCGACTCCGGGTCGGGCGGCGACAGCAAGGCCGCCGCGGGAGAGGCCGCGCAGGCGGACTCGCAGGCAGGGGCGAAGGAGGGCGCCCCGGGCAGCGCCTCCGGTGCCGACAAGGCGACCGCGCCGCCCAAGGCCACCGCGAGCCACATCATCCGCACCGCCTCCCTGACCGTGCAGGTCAAGGACGTACCGAAGGCCCTCGACGAGGCCCGCACCACCACCGAGAACGCGGGCGGCTACGTCGGCAACGAGACCACCACACGCGACGAGGAGGGCCATGAGCACACCCGGGTCGTCCTGCGGGTGCCGGTCGACCGGTACGCCGAGGTCCTCACGGAACTGGAGGGCGCGGGCAAGCTGATCGAGCGCAGCGCCAAGGCGCAGGACGTCACCGACCAGGTCGTGGACGTGGAGAGCCGCATCAAGACGCAGCGGGCCAGTGTGGCCCGGATCCGTGAGCTGATGGACCAGGCGACCCGGCTCAGCGACGTGGTCACGCTGGAGGGCGAGCTGAGCTCCCGCCAGGCCGACCTGGAGGCGCTGCTGGCCCAGCAGGCGTCCCTGAAGGACCGCACTGGCCTGGCCACCATCACCCTCTCCCTGTCGGAGACGCCGGTGAAGAAGGTCGCGAAGGACGACGACGGCCCCGGCTTCCTGGACGCGCTCGCGGGCGGCTGGGACGCGTTCGTGACGATGCTGCGCTGGCTCGCGGTCGTGATCGGCGCCGTGCTTCCCTTCGCCGCGGTGGCCGCGCTGATCGTGCTGCTGTGGCTGAAGGTCCTGCGGCCCCGGCTGCCGCGCCGCCCGGAGCCCGCGCCCGTGACGACCGCGCTGGGTCCGCTGCCGACGGCCCGCCCGGCACCTCGGCCCACGCGCGCGGGCGACGAACCGAGCGGCGAGGGCGACTGAAATGCCCGGCGCTCGTAGCGTGTTCGCATGAACATGAGCGCTGCGAGGGATGTGTCGGGTCCGCGAGAGCGGCTGGTCGTGATCGGCGGGGACGCCGCGGGGATGTCCGCGGCGTCGCAGGCCCGCCGCCTCAGGAGCGCCGAGGAGCTGGAGATCGTGGCGTTCGAACGCGGCCACTTCACCTCCTTCTCGGCCTGCGGCATCCCGTACTGGGTGGGCGGCGACGTCGACGACCGCGACCAGCTGATCGCCCGCTCACCCGAGGAGCACCGGGCCCGGGACATCGACCTGCGCATGCGGACGGAGGTCACGGAGATCGACGTGGCCCGCGGCCGGGTACGCGCGCGTGACGTCGATTCCGGCGACGAGTACTGGACGTCGTACGACAAACTCGTGATCGCGACCGGCGCCCGCCCGATCCGCCCCGACATGCCGGGCACCGACGCCCCCGGCGTGCACGGCGTGCAGACCCTCGACGACGGCCAGGCCCTCATCGACACGCTGACACGCACGCGTGGCCGCCGCGCGGTGGTGGTCGGCGCCGGGTACATCGGCGTCGAGATGGCCGAGGCGCTCATCAACCGGGGCTACGAGGTGACGGTCGTCAACCGCGGCAGCGAGCCCATGTCGACGCTCGACCCGGACATGGGCCGCCTGGTGCACGAGGCCATGGAGGGCCTGGGCATCACCATGGTCGACGACACCGAGGTCACCAAGATCCTCACCGGCGAGGACGGCCGGGTCCGGGCGGTGGCCACGGAGGACGCCGAGTACCCGGCGGACGTCGTCGTCCTCGGCATCGGCGTCCGCCCGGAGACGACCCTCGCGCGGGCCGCGGGCCTCCCTCTCGGCGACCACGGCGGCCTTCTCACCGACCTGGCCATGCGGGTGCGCGGCCACGAGAACATCTGGGCGGGCGGCGACTGCGTGGAGGTCCTCGACCTCGTCTCCGGCCAGGAACGCCACATCGCCCTCGGTACTCACGCCAACAAGCACGGCCAGGTCATCGGCACGAACGCCGCCGGCGGCTACGCCACGTTCCCCGGCGTCGTCGGTACGGCCGTCAGCAAGGTCTGCGACCTGGAGATCGCCCGCACGGGCCTCCGCGAGAAGGACGCCCGCCGGGCCGGCCTCCAGTACGTCACGGCCACGATCGAGTCCACGAGCCGCGCGGGCTACTACCCGAACTCCTCCTCCATGACGGTCAAGATGCTCGCCGAACGCCGCACCGGCCGACTCCTGGGCGTACAGATCGTGGGCAGGGAGGGCGCGGGCAAGCGGGTCGACATCGCGGCGGTGGCACTGACGGCGGGGATGACGGTGGAGCAGATGGTGTCCCTGGACCTGGGATACGCGCCACCGTTCTCACCGGTGTGGGACCCGGTCCTGGTAGCGGCGAGGAAGGCGACAAAGGCGGTGAATGCCGGCACCTCATAACAGGCGGCGCCGGCACCCCCCTCAGGGGCGCGGGGAACTGCGCGACGAGCCACGACGGCCCCGCACCCGCCGAACAACCCACACCCCTACGGCGACT
Organism: Streptomyces viridochromogenes; assembly: GCF_001270495.1. GTDB lineage: Bacteria > Actinomycetota > Actinomycetes > Streptomycetales > Streptomycetaceae > Streptomyces > Streptomyces viridochromogenes_A. The sequence goes on along the minus strand of NZ_LGUR01000140.1, from coordinate 86,608 downwards.
AGGCGGATCCGTTGATCCTCTCGATCGCCTGCCGAGCCTGCTCAGCCGGCGGCCGCGACGGCAACGAAGACACCGACGCACTCACACTCGGCGGCATCGCGGCAGCGGGCTGCTCCCCCGCCGGCTTCGCATGCGCGGCCCCCCGCGCGGAGCGCAACCGATGGCTCACCGCCTCGTCGAGAGTGACCGGCCGCTGCATCTGCTGCGCCAGACGGCCGGCCTCCTGCCCCAGCCGGGCCACGTCTTCCCACGGCAGCCGCACCACCACGGAGATCTCGGCCTCCCCGTCCGGCAACGCGTGAATCGGAGGAGTAACTCGGTCGTTCATCGCCTGTTCCTCACGTAGACCCCGCGACCCGCCTTCCCCGTGCCGCGGGCGGTTGAGAACAGATACGCGCGCGCGAACGACGGCGTTCACCGATTCGCCGGACGTATCCCGGGCAGAAAAACCTCGTGGTCATCCCCGTCCATGACGTGAACCCGGTGCGCCGCACCCCTTGGGTGACATACGCGCTGATCGCCGCGAACGTCCTCGTCTTCCTGTCCATCCCCGGCACAGCCGGCTCCGTGGCCGGTGAGAGCAGCCTGTCCCAGCTGTGTCATCTGCACGCGTTCCTGGACCACTACGCGGCGGTGCCAAGGGAGTTGATCCACGACCAGCTGCCGGGCGTGGTCCCCACGGGCGACGTCGCCGTGGGCCCGCAGGGTCGCCCGGGGTGTGTGGTCGGCCCGCCGGACTACGACAAGTCCCCGGCGCTGTCGGTCTTCACCGCGCTGTTCCTGCACGGCGGTTGGCTGCACCTGCTGGGCAACATGCTGTTCCTGCTGATCTTCGGCAACAACATCGAAGACCGCATGGGGCATGTGCGGTACTTCCTGTTCTACGTCGTCTGCGGCTACGCGGCGTCGTACGGCTTCGCGTTCCTCAACGACGACTCGGCCGAGCCGCTGATCGGCGCCTCCGGGGCCATCGCGGGCGTGCTCGGCGCCTATCTCGTGCTGTATCCGAAGGCCAGGGTGTGGGTCCTCGTCCCGTTCCTGGTCTTCCTGCCGCTGCGGCTGCCGGCCTGGCTGGTGCTGGGCTTCTGGTTCGTGCTCCAGGCGGTGTACTCGAACGGCGAGGGCGTCTCCGACGCGGGCACCGTGGCGTACGCGGCGCACATCGTGGGCTTCCTGGCCGGCATGGCGCTCGCCTGGCCGCTCAAGGCCGGGACACCGCCGCCACCGGAGCCGGGCGGCCTGCTGTTCGGCAGGCGGGCGCGGCCCCACACGTGGTGAGCGCCGCTACCGGGCCGTCTGCGTGTGGACGTACTCGACGAGCCGGGTCAGCGCGTCCGGGTCGGTGGACGGCATGACGCCGTGGCCGAGGTTGAAGACGTGGCCCTCCAGGCCCGCCGCCGCGTCGAGGACCTCGCGGGTCTTGGCCTCGACCGCCTCGGGGGTGGTGAACAGGATGGTCGGGTCGAGGTTGCCCTGGAGCGCCTTGCCGGGGCCGACGCGGCGGGCGGCCTCGTCGAGCGGGACGCGCCAGTCGACGCCGACGACGTCCGCGCCGGCCTCGCCCATGAGCTTCAGCAGCTCGCCGGTGCCGACGCCGAAGTGGATGCGCGGGACGCCGTAAGCGGCGACGGCCTCGAAGACCTTCGCGGAGGCCGGCATCACCGAGCGCTGGTAGTCGGCGGGGGCGAGGGAGCCGACCCAGGAGTCGAAGAGCTGGACCGCGGAGGCGCCGGCCTCGATCTGCACCTTGAGGAAGTCGGCCGTGATGTCCGCGAGACGGTCGAGCAGGTCGGCCCAGAGCTCCGGGTCGCCGTACATCATCGCCTTGGAGTTCTCGTACGTGCGCGACGGACCGCCCTCGACGAGGTAACTCGCGAGAGTGAAAGGCGCGCCGGCGAAACCGATGAGCGGGGTGGTGCCGAGCTCGCGGGTGAGCAGGCCGATGGCCTCGGTGACGTACGAGACGTCCTCGGGGGTCAGGTCGCGCAGCCGCGCCAGGTCGGCGCGGGTGCGGATCGGGCGCTCGACGACCGGGCCGACGCCGGGCTTGATGTCGAGGTCGATGCCGATGGCCTTGAGGGGCACGACGATGTCGCTGAAGTAGATCGCCGCGTCCACGTTGTGCCTGCGCACGGGCTGGAGGGTGATCTCGGTGACCAGCTCGGGCCGCATGCAGGACTCGAGCATCGGAATGCCCTCGCGCACCTTGCGGTACTCCGGCAGGGAGCGCCCGGCCTGCCGCATGAACCACACCGGCGTGTGCGGCACGGGTTCGCGCCTGCACGCCTTGAGGAAAGCGGAGTCGTACGTGGCGGACGGCGGCGTCTGGTTGGCACTCACGGGGCCAAGTCTCGCACGGCCGCACCGGGCCCGACGCCGGGGTTGCCGTGTTGTCCGGGTGTCCCTCCCTGCACGAAGCCCCCGTTCCCCTTAATCTTCCCGGCATGGCTGCGGCTCAGGAACGACTGTCGGACGGTACTGGCGGGATGGACGACGCGAAGGGCACCGGGGAGGCGGACCGGCATTCGAAGAGTACGGCTCCGCCGGTGTTCCGTGCGGCGGTCGACGCCCTGCGCGGCAGTCGGCTGCGGCCGCAGATCGAGGTCGAGCAGACCAAGGCGCCCCAGCGGCTCGCTCCGTACGCGTACGCGCTGGAGGCCACCGTCGTCGACGGCGACCAGGACCTGGCCGACGGCCGCCTGGTGCTGCTGCACGATCCGGCGGGCCACGACGCCTGGCGGGGCGCCTTCCGGCTGGTGACCCTGGTGCGGGCGGAGCTGGAGCCGGAGATGGCCGTCGACCCGCTGCTGCCCGACGTGTGCTGGTCCTGGCTGACCGGTGCGCTGCAGGCGCGCGGGCTGTCGTACGGCGAGCCGAGCGGCACCGTCACGCGGGCGAGTTCCCACTACTTCGGCGGTCTGTCCGAGCGCCCGGCGGCCTCGCAGATCGAGATCCGGGCCTCCTGGACTCCCCGCGAGGGCCTGGGCGGCGTTCCGGACACCGCGGCCCACCTGGCGTCCTGGTGCGATCTGCTCGCCCAGGTCGCGGGTCTGCCGCCGGCCGGCCCGGGTGACGCCTCGGTGGTGACGCTGCCGCAGCGCCGCGACCCGCAATCCCGCTGACGGGCGACTTGACCGTCACTTTGTCGATACGGCCACTTTCGGTCAGGAATCAGTCCATGATCGAGCCATTTTGCTTGCCGAACGATCGACCACGCGTCCGAATTGCCCCGATTGTTACTCACTAAATCGTGATCTTTCCCTAAAGGGCCACGGGTTTGGTGCCGAAGACGACTGTGACCTTGAAAGCCGTCCCCGCACCCAGGAGGCCTGGTGTCCGTTCTCCTCGAGCAGCCCGCAAGCCTGGTCGCCTACCGCCCGAACAAGCCGACCGCCATGGTGGTCGTGGCCGATCCCCGCGTCCGCTCCACCGTCACCCGTCACCTCTGGGCTCTCGGTGTGCGCGATGTCATCGAGGCCTCGTCCATCGCGGAGGCTCGTCCCCGCATCGGCAACCCCCGCGACATCTGTGTCGCCGACGTCCATCTGCCCGACGGTTCCGGCCTGACCCTCCTGTCGGAGACCCGCGCCGCGGGCTGGCCGAACGGCCTCGCCCTGTCCGCCGCCGACGACATCGGCGCCGTACGCAACGCCCTCGCCGGTGGCGTGAAGGGTTACGTCGTCACCGGCACCCGCACCAACGTCGGGCTCCCCACCCGACCCGGTGCCGCTCCCATCGGCGCCGCCGCCGCCCGTATGCACCGTCGCCACCCGGGTGCCCCGAGCCACCCGGGCGGCTACCGCGAGCTGTCCGGTCGCGAGGTCGAGGTGCTGCGGCTGGTGGCGGAGGGCCAGTCGAACAAGGCGATCGGCGTCTCGATGGGCCTGTCCGCCCTGACCGTCAAGAGCCACCTCGCCCGTATCGCCCGCAAGCTGGGCACAGGTGACCGCGCCGGCATGGTCGCCGTGGCCCTGCGGACCGGCATCATCCACTGACATCCACCCACGCCTGACATCCGCCCCCTGCCTGACACCCGCCCTCGTCCGACAACCCGCCCACGGCATCCGCCGCAATAGCTCGAGCCCCGCCGCACTCCATTTGAACGCTTGCTCGTGCACTGACGTGACCGGGATCGGCCTCTGATCCCGCCCGCGTCCCTCACCCGTCGTGGACCGGATCTTTCAGCTGGCTGACTGGTTTACGACCCTCAGGCGCCCGCCGACGGAACGTTCCGTCGGCGGGCGCTGTCCATACCCGGACGCCCTTGACCTGCCTCTGGCCGGCGCAGGTGAAGATCACTCGCGGGCGGGAGCGGGAGGATGTGAAGATCACTCAGGCAGGCAGCCCGGGCTGATAGACAGTCGACGGACAAGCGTCGTCTTCCGACCCCCGACGCTGTCCTCCCACTGTCCTCCCGCCCCGAACGGAGCCCGTCATGCCCAAGCCCTCCTCGTCCTTGGTCCCTTGGGGCCTCGCCGCCGCAGCCGCCGCTGCGCTTCTGGTGGGCTGCTCGTCGGAGGCCAAGCTGCCCAAGGACGAGGTGGCGAACGCGGTGGCCGAGAAGCTCGCCGCGCAGACGGGTCAGCCGAAGCCGGACGTCACCTGCCCCGAGGACCTCGCGGGCGAGGTCGGCACCTCGTTGCGCTGCAAGCTCACCGCGACCGACGGCACCAGCTTCGGCGTGACCGTCAAGGTCACCTCCGCCGAAGGCAGCACGATCCGCTACGACATCAAGGTGGACGAGACCGCCTCCTGAGCCGGACCGGCCCGCGCCCGCGCCCGCTGGACCGTTCCGGCGGGCGCGGGGGAATTGTGTGACCGCGAGGTGCGGATTGTGATGGAGCGCCGGGGGGTCGGGCACGCAGCGGGGCCTCGGGGGATGCTGGCTCCATGAGTGGAGCGGAAGCAGTCCTGATCGTGGTGTGGTGTGGTGCCCTGACGGCACTCGTCGTGTGGGTCAACCGGCGCAAGGCCCGCAAGAAGCGTGAGACCGAAGAGGCGTACGCGCGGCTGCGGTCGTTCGCCGAGAGCCGCGGGTGGACCTACGAGGAGGGCGTGCCGAGCCTCGTTGACGCGTACCAGGGGGCCGAGCCGCTCCCGGTCAAGGCCAGCGGCGTCATGGGGGACAACGTCGTCAGCGGCACGTACCGCGGATTCGGCTTCCGCGCCTTCGAGTACCGCTACTACAACAGCGACGTCGACTCGGAGACGACGCAGGTCATCGTCCACTCCGTCTGGGCCCTGAACCTGGGCGTGGAGGTTCCGGACCTGCGCGTCCACCGCGACGGCTGGTTCGACACCCTCATGCGGGGACGGGCCATGGAGCTGGGCATCCCGCAGCTCGACAAGGACTTCCACATCGTCTCGCGTGACGAGGAGCGCGCCCGGGCAGTGCTGCTCGGCGGCCTGGCGGAGTTCCTCACGTCCGACCCCCGGGCCTTGGAGATGCCGCTCCGCCTCCACGACGGCCAGCTGATCACCTCGCGTGCGCAGACCAGCCTGAGCAGCGAGACGTTCGACGAGCCCCTCGAGTATCTCGTCGACGCCGTCGGCCACTTGGGAGTCCTGTCACCCGCCCGGCCTCCGCAGGCGCCGTAGGACAGCCGTCCCGGGGCGCACGATGCGGTCGCGCTATGAAGCTTCCTGGCAGGAATCATGTGAGGTCCTGGGCCGGTGCCGCCGCGTCTTTACCTTTGGGAGACCCTTTTCACGTTCTCAACAACCAGGGCGCGGACGCGCGTTCGCGCCCTCTTGCACGTAGAGGGGGGAGCGGATGGGCCAGTTCGATGTGGAGCCGTCCGAGCTGCGGTCGGCTGCCAAGAAGATCAAGGACTCCGTGGGCAGGAGCGACAAGGTGAAGCTCGACGAACTCGGGGATTCCGGCGGCGACTTCGGCCACGGTGACGCGGCCGACGAGTTCGCTCAGCTGATGGCCACCTGGATGGAGGCCATCAAGAGCCCGATGAAGGAGGACGGGGAGAACTCGGCGGACAAGCTGGACGAGAACGCCGCGTCCTACGAGCGCGCCGAGCAGGACACCCAGAACAACTTCACCGGGCCCGCGGTCGCCGGCCCGAGCTACTGACGGGACGGCAATGGCGGCACAACTCGGCTCCACCCAGGACCCGCGCGCACTCGTCCCGGGCAACCCGTCGAAACTCACAGCCAACGCTGACAAGCTCGACGGCCACGCGAAGACCCTCGACGGCATCGGGGACGAGCTCAGCTCCGTCCGCATCCCCAGCTGGCACGGACAGGCCAGTGACGCCTTCTGGGAGGACTTCTCCGGCCAGAAGAACAAGTGGTACCGCGGCTCGGACTCGCTCGGCGCGGCCGCAAGAGCACTGCGGGACTACGCCAGAGCCCTCACTTGGGCCCAGGGGCAGGCGGAAGAGGCCATCCGGCTGTACGAGGGGGGCGACGAGAGCGGCGGCGAGCAGTTGCTCGCCTCAGCGCGCGCCCATGTCGAGTCGGAGGGCGACGCCGCGGCCAAGAAGTTCAAGGCGCAGGGCGGTGAGGGCGACAACGCGCCCGACTGGCTCTTCTGGGCCTCGGAAGCGGCGCAGGACAACACAGGCGCTACGTCCAAGCAGCTCTTCGAGTTGGAACGGGCACGCGACCCACGGACCATCGGGGCCTGGGGCGACCACAAGAACATGACGCAGGCGGAGAGGGAAGCGCTGCGCGAGGGCAAGGGGCCGGGCATCACCGTGGCCGGCCCGTCCGTGACCACCGACGCCAAGGTGTGGGGCGCCGAGGCCAAGGGCCGCGGTGAGTTCGCGGGCGGCGAGGTCTCCGGCAAGGCCGGCGTCAACCTCCTCGGCGTCGATGCCTCCGCCGGGGTGGGCCTCGTGGACGGGAACGCCACCGCCCAGGCATCCGGCAAGGCATACCTCGCCCAGGCCTCGGCCGAGGGCAAGTACGGGGTCGGTTACTTCGAGGCCTCCGGCAAGGGCGAGGCGTACGTGGGCGCCGAGGCCGGCGTCAAGGGCTCCATCGGCACGGACGGTGTCCACGTCGGCGGCGAGGCCTTCGCCGGTGCCAAGGCCACCGCTGAGGGGCACGCCTCCGTCGCCGGTGTCGGCGTCGGTGGCACGGCGGAGGCGTGGGCCGGTGCCGGGGCCGAGGCCCACTTCGACGCGGGCATGAAGGACGGGAAGATCGTCATCGGCGGCGATGTGGGCGTCGCCCTCGGCGTCGGCGGCAAGCTCGGCGGCCAGATCGAGATCGACCCGGGCAAGATCACCGACGCGGCAGGCGACGCGGTCGACGCGGTCGGGGACTGGTTCGACTGACCCTGCGCAGGGTGGCCCCGCCCGGGGCTCCCGCTGTCGCCTCTGCCCGGCAGTCCCCTCTTCCCTGGCCGTCCTTTCCTCCCTGCCGTCCCTTCCTCCGCTGTCTCCTTCCTCCCCGCCGTCCTTTCCTCCCCGTCGCGTCCCGTACCGTCGGAATCCGTACCGCAAGGAGTTGATCCACCATGCCGGGCACACTTCCGGTGCCGCTCGAAATCGAGCTCCCGCAGGGCTGGCAGTCGGCGCCCCCGGACGAGGTCGGCGCCCCGCACGCCGCTTTCGTCGCACTGCACATGGCCTCCCGGGGCCAGGGCTTCATGCCGAACATCACCGTCACCGGCCACACCCTCAAGGGCTCGTCGAGCCTGCACGGCCTCGCCGAGGAGTCGGTGCGGCGGCTGCGCGAGAACGTGGGCGCCGTCGAGATCGTCAAGCGCACCGAGGTGGGCACCTCGCCCGCGCCGGGCCTCATCGACGCCCCGGGGATCGTGCAGAACCTGCGCATCCAGGCCACCGTCAACGGGCAGCCGATGGAGCTCGCGCAGAGCCAGCTCATCCTGGTGCTGGAGAACGAGCAGCGGCGCACCGAACGCGCCGAGATCGAGATCGCGCTCACGGCGAGGACGAGCCAGCTCCAGGACGTCCTGGAGGACTTCCAGACCTTCATCTCCGCCCTCCGCCCGGCCTCCCCCGGGTTGTGACGGGTGCTTTCGGAGGATTCCGGCCGTTCGCAGGCGGGTCGGGGGCACACATGGCCGAGAAGCACCGGTGCGCCGTGAGAAACGACGAGACGTGTTTCCGCAGGTCAGCACCAGCGTGTCCAGAACGCGCAGGTCAGACGCTCGCCGATACAGATACCCTTGACATGTGACCGACGCCCAAGAGACCGCAGCAGACACTTCACTGCGAACCACCGGAGGCGCCCCTCCGGACGACGGCGGATCTTCTGTTACGGAGGCGCCGATCCCTTTGCTGGAGCCCCGCGAGGGCATTCCGCCCGTGATCGCCGACGAGGCGGCGCTCACCAAGGTGATCGCCGCCTTCTCCGCAGGCTCCGGCCCCGTCGCCGTCGACGCCGAACGCGCGTCCGGCTACCGATACGGCCAGCGCGCCTATCTGGTGCAGCTGCGCCGCGAGGGCGCGGGATCCGCGCTGATCGATCCCGTCGCCTGCCCCGATCTGTCAGCCCTCGGCGAGGCGCTCTCCGGCGTGGAGTGGGTGCTGCACGCGGCCACCCAGGATCTGCCCTGTCTACGCGAGATAGGCATGACGCCGAGCCGGCTGTTCGACACCGAGCTGGCCGGGCGGCTCGCCGGGTTCCCCCGGGTCGGCCTCGGCGCGATGGTCGAGAACGTGCTCGGGTTCGTCCTGGAGAAGGGCCACTCGGCCGTCGACTGGTCGACCCGGCCACTGCCCGAGCCCTGGCTGCGGTACGCGGCACTGGACGTCGAGCTGCTGGTCGATCTCCGCGACGCGCTGGAGAAGGAGCTGGACCGGCAGGGGAAGCTGGAGTGGGCGCAGCAGGAGTTCGACGCGATCGCGGCTGCGCCGCCCGCTGAGCCGCGTAAGGATCCTTGGCGGCGGACGTCCGGCATGCACAAGGTCCGTCGGCGGCGACAGCTTGCTGTCGTACGCGAGCTGTGGCAGACGCGGGACCGTATCGCTCAGAAGCGGGACGTTTCGCCGGGCAAGGTCCTGTCGGACGCGGCCATCGTGGAGGCCTCGCTCTCCATGCCCGGGAACGCCCACGCCCTCGCCGCGCTGAATGGTTTCGGGCATCGGATGGGGCGGCGGCAGCTGGAGCAGTGGCAGGCCGCCGTCGATCGTGCGAAGGCTCTGGCCGAGTCCCAGTTGCCGGCGCCTGGGCAGCCCGTCACCGGGCCTCCGCCGCCGCGGGCCTGGGCGGACAAGGATCCTGTGGCTGCGGCTCGGCTTTCCGCGGCTCGGGCCGCGGTATCGACGCTCGCTGAGCAGCTCAATATGCCGCAGGAGAATCTGATCACTCCGGATACCGTGCGGCGGGTTTGCTGGGAGCCGCCGAAGGTCGTCGACGCCGGGTCGGTCGCGGAGGCGCTGGCCGGTTATGGGGCTCGGGCCTGGCAGGTCGAGCTGGTCACGCCGGTCTTGATTGCCGCGTTGTCCGCCTAGCCGCCGTAGGAGGTTCTCTCGTACGGCGGCCAAAGGCCGTATGTGGTTGCTCGCGCCCACGCGGCGGTAGCCGCAGATCGATACAGCCCCGCGCCTCTTCGGGGCGCTTATCTGGTCGCCCCCTTCATGAAGCCGTTGTAGATGAACCGCTGGAGCAGCAGGAAGACGATCAGCGTCGGCAGGATGACGAGGACCGCTCCTGCCGAGATCGTTTCCCAGTGGGCGCCGAACGGGCCCTTGAAGCGGAACAGGGACGTCGAGATCACGCCAAGGTCTTCCGAGGGCATGTAGAGGAACGGGATGTAGAAGTCGTTGTAGGTGGTGATGCCCTTGACGATCACCACTGTCGCGATGGCCGGTTTCAGCAACGGGAAGATGATCTTGCGGTAGATCGTGAACGCGTTGGCGCCGTCCAGGCGGGCCGCCTCGTCCAGGGACGTCGGGATCGAGCGGACGAACTGGAGGAAGATGTAGATCGAGACGATGTCCGTGCCCATATAGAGGACGATGGGCGCCCAGAGGCTGTCGAACAGGCCGAAGCTGTTGACGATCTGGAAGGTCGCCACCTGGGTCGTGACGCCGGGGACCAGCGCGGCGACCAGGAACAAAGCCACGACCAGTTTCTTGAAGCGGAACGTGAAGCGGTCGATCGCGTACGCCGTCATCGAGCCGATGAGGACCGTGCCGCCGATGGCGAAGAGCAGGATGATCGCCGTGTTGGCGAAGGCCGAGAGCATACGGCCGTCCTGGAACGCCGTCGCGTAGTTGCCGAAATTCAGCAGGTCGTCGGGGAGGGCCAATGCCCCGCTGTCGCCCGCCATCTCCTGCTCGGACTTGAGGGACGTCAGCACGACGGCGGCCAGCGGCAGCAGGACCACCACCGTCGCGGCGATCAGGGACAGGTACACCAGCGTGCAAGCCACCGCGCCGCGCGTCATGCGAGGTCCACCTTGTCGTCGGGTACCAGGCGCCGCTGCACCCAGGTCACGGCCAGGACGATGAGCAGCAGCACGACCGCGGCCGCCGAGGCGAGCCCCGTCTTGTTGAACTGGAAGGCCAGCTTCACGGTCTGGATCACGAAGGTCTCGGTGCCGGTCGCCCCGCCGGTCATGATGTACGGGATCTCGAAGACCGAGAGCGAGCCGGAGATCGAGAGGATCACCGTCAGGGACAGGACCGGCTTGATGCCCGGCGCGATGATGTAGCGGAACTGTTGCCAGCGGTTCGCGCCGTCCAGTTCGGCCGCCTCGTACAGGTCCCCGGGGATCGACTGGATCGCGCCGAGGAAGAGGACGAAGTTCAGGCCCAGGTAGCGCCAGACGGAGACGGCGGCGAGGGAGGTGTTCGCCGACTCGGGTGTGCCCAGCCAGGCTCGGTCCGTCTCCACGCCGAGGAGGCCGAGGACGGAGTCGAGGGTGCCGCCGTCCTGGAAGAAGTAGAGGAAGACGAAGCCGATCGCGACGCCGTTGATCAGGTACGGGAAGAACAGCACGCCCTTGAAGAAGTTCCGGAAGCGGACGTTGAAGCTCAGGATCGTGGCGAAGTAGAGGGCGGCGACTATCTGGAGGACGGAGGCGGCCAGGTAGTAGCCGCTGACCCAGAAGACCTCGAACAGGTCGGAGCGGGTGAAGAGTTCGGCGTAGTTCTCGGCACCCGTGTAGTGCAGTTCGGGGCTGACGCCGTCCCAGTCGGTGAAGCTGTACGCGACCATGTTGGCGATCGGCGCGTAGGTGAAGACGATCAGCAGGGCGAGCGGGGCGAGCAGGAAGAGCCAGGGGGTGGCCCCGCGCCACAGGCGTGCCGGGCGCGGAGCGGGGGCCGGTTCGGGGGCGCCCACCGCCCCCGTGGGGGCCTTGGCGGCCGCCTTCTCGGTCGTCGTGTCCGTCATCAGGACCCCAGGGAGCGCTGGGTCTCGGTCCACTTCTTGCCGAGGTCGTTCAGGAAGTCGTCCAGGTCGCCCTTGGTGGCGCCGCGGGCGAGGTCGACGAGGTCCTGGCGGTAGTCGGGCTTGTAGATGCCGATCTCGGACTGGTTGTCGATGGACTTCACCACGGCGCCCTTGGTGTCGTCGAGGTCGAGGATCTTGACCCCCGCCTCCTCGTACGGCTTCATGACCGTGGGCAGCGGGGCTGACTTGAGCGGGGACAGGGCGAGGTTGTCCGCCGCGTAGCCGGACTTGTCGGTGAACCAGTCGAGCCAGGCGCGGGCCGCCTCCTTGTGCTCGGAGTGGATGTTGACGGCCTGGTTGTAGTCGGGCTTCGCCACCGCGCAGAACGTGCCGCTCCGCTGGGCGGGGAAGGGCATGAAACCGATGTCGTCCGGATCGGTGCCGGCCTGCTTCGCCGCGCCCTGCATCTGGATGACCGCCCAGGAGCCGAGCCACATCGTGGCGATCTCGCCCTTCGCGATCCGGGGCTTGGACGCCTCCCAGTTGGTGGTCGTCGGGTCCTTCTCGACGAGCCCCTCGTGGACGATGTCGTACAGCAGCGTGTCGGCGGTCCGCAGATCGGCGCCCTCGGCCCACGGATCGCCCTCGGCGAGCCCGGTCGTGGCCTGCTCGTCACAGCTGACCGAGCCGTTGACGTCCGTCCACTGGGTGAGCGGCCACATGTCCTTGAAGTTGGTGTAATAAGGGATCGCGTCGGTCTTCGACTTGATCGCCTTCAGGTCGTCGAGGAACTCGGCCGGTGTGGTGGGCCAGTCGGTGACCCCGGCCTCGCTCCAGACCTTCTTGTTGTAGATGAAGCCGGGCACGGCACCGAGTGGACTCTGGCCGTAGACCTTGCCGTCCACGGTCGTGTAGTCGGTGAAGCGGTAGGTCTTGCTCCGCTCGGCCTGGGTGCCCAGCGAGGCGAAGAACCTGGGGTAGTCCTTCTTCTCGATCACTGCGGGGATCATGAGGACGTCGCCGTAGTTCTCCGTGTTCATACGGATCTTGACTTCGCCCTCGTAGTCGGTGATGGCGTCGAACTCGACCTTCACCTCGGGATACGTCTTGTTGAACTCGGCGGCGTACTTCTTCATCGTCCCGTCCTGCACGAGGTCGGTGCGGTGGGTGAGGACCGTGATGGCGCCGCTCACCTTTGACGGGTCGTCAGGCGCCTTGGCCTCCGCGCCTTTCGAGCTTCCTCCGGTGCCGGTGCACGCCGAGAGCAGCAGGGCACCTGTGGTGACGGCGAGGACTGTACGGCGGTTCATGTGCATCAGCTCCGTTCATGGGACGGACGAGCACGAGCGGGTTGGCTGGTTCCGAACTCTGACAACGTTTTCTTAACCGGTAAAGTCCGTATCTCGCCAACGATGCCAAGGTGTCTCCCGGTGCTGGGATTGATCGGTATGGATCGGTTTAGGAGATCGGTTTAGGAGTGCGCATGCTTCAAGCGACACCGCTCACCGACGGATGGACCCTGCGACACGAGGGAGCCGCGCTCCCCGCCGCCGTGCCGGGCTGTGTGCACACCGATCTGCTGGCGGCGGGGGCGATCCCGGATCCCTTTCTCGGGCGCGGCGAGGCCGAGGTGGCGTGGGTGGGGCGGCGGGACTGGACCTATGAGACCGATCTGGCCGTCACGTCCAGTCACGAGTCCAGCCATGAGTTCGGTCATGAGCAGACCGACCTCGTCTTCGACGGGCTCGACACCGTCGCCGAGATCCTCCTCGACGGCCGGCTCCTGGGCCGGGTACGGAACATGCACCGCTCGTACCGCTTCGACGTGACGGGGATGAGCGGGCGGCTCTCGGTGCGGTTCGCCTCCGCGTACGCCGAGGCCGAGGCGGTGCGCGGCAAGCTGGGCGAACGGCCCTCCGCCTATGCCGAGCCCTACCAGTACCTCCGCAAGATGGCCTGCTCCTTCGGCTGGGACTGGGGCCCGACCCTGGTGACGGCCGGGATCTGGCGGCCGGTGCGGATCGAGCAGTGGTCGACGGCCCGGATCTCGCGCGTGCGGCCGCTGGTGACCGTCGAAGAGGGCACCGGGCAGGTCGAGTTGGTGGTCGACGTCGAGCGGAGCCGGGTCGAGGTGCCGCTCACCGTCGAGGCGGCGGTCGGCGGGGTGCGGGCACGGGCCGAGATCGAGGGGTCGACCGGGGTCGTACGGCTGACCGTGCCGGACGTGGAACTGTGGTGGCCGCGCGGATACGGCGAACAGCCGCTGTACGACGTCGAGTTGACGCTGCTGCACGGCGAGGAAGCGCTGGACTCGTGGCATCGCCGGATCGGCTTCCGGACCGTCGAGCTGGACCGTCGCCCCGACGAGCACGGCACCGGATTCACCCTCGTCGTCAACGGCGAGCGGCTCTTCGCCCGGGGCGTCAACTGGATCCCGGACGACGTGTTCCCGTCCCGGATCACCCGAGAGCGCTACCGGGAGCGGCTGGAGCAGGCGGCCGGCGCGGGCGTCGACCTCGTGCGGATCTGGGGTGGCGGGATCTATGAGAGCGAGGACTTCTACGACGCCTGTGACGAGCTGGGGCTGCTGGTCTGGCAGGACTTCCCGTTCGCGTGCGCGGCCTATCCGGAGGAGCAGCCGCTGCGCGGGGAGGTGGAGGCCGAGGCGCGGGAGAACGTCGTACGGCTGATGCCGCATCCCTCGCTCGTGCTGTGGAACGGCAACAACGAGAACCTGTGGGGGTTCCGGGACTGGGAGTGGGAGCCGCGGCTGGCCGGGGAGTCCTGGGGCGAGGGGTACTACCTGGGCGTACTGCCGCGCGTGGTGGCAGAGCTGGATCCGACGCGGCCGTACACGGCGGGCAGCCCGTGGTCCGGTTCGTGGGACCACCACCCGAACGACCCGGCGCACGGCACGCATCACTCCTGGGAGGTGTGGAACCGGGAGGACCACGCCGACTACCGGCTGAGCGTGCCGCGTTTCGTGGCCGAGTTCGGCTGGCAGGCGCCGCCCGCGTACGCCACGCTGCGGCGGGCGCTGCCGGGTGAGGAGCTCGCGCCGGACTCCCCCGGCATGCTGCACCACCAGAAGGCGGACGACGGGAACGGGAAGCTGAGGCGGGGCCTTGAGCGCCATTTCGGCTTCCCTGAAGGGGACTTCGACCGCTGGCACTACCTCACCCAGGTCAATCAGGCGCGGGCCGTCGCGGCCGGGATCGAGCACTGGCGGTCGCACTGGCCGGTGTGCGCGGGCACGGTCGTATGGCAGCTGAACGACTGCTGGCCGGTGACATCCTGGGCGGCGATCGACGGGGACGGGCGGGAGAAGCCGCTGTACCACGAGCTGCGACGGCTGTACGCGGACCGGCTGCTGACGCTTCAAGTGCGGGAGTGCGGCTTGGAGTTGGCCGTCGTCAATCAGGCGGCGGAGGAGTGGGAGGGTGCGGTGCGGCTGCGGCGGATGTCCGTCGAGGGGGAGGTGCTCGGCGAGGCGGGCGTGGGGTTCGCCGCCGGAGGGCGGGCGGTGGCCCGGGTCGGCGTACCGAGGGAGCTGGAGCCGGCCGGGCCGAAGGAGTTCCTGGTCGCGGACGTGGATGCGCTGAGGGCCGTGCACTTTCCCGTCCCCGACCGCGAAGTGCCGTATCCCCGGCCGGAGTTCGACATCGCCCTCGTTCCGGGTGGGATCTCGGTGACGGCCCGCACCCTCGTACGGGATCTGCTCCTCCAGGCCGACCGGCTGGATCCGGACGCGGTGGCCGATCGGGGGCTCGTCACGCTGCTGCCCGGCGAAGAGGTGACCATCGGGGTGCGCGGCTGGGAGACTCCTGCCGTCGAGGCCGCGCGATCGGCCCTGTACTGCATGGAGCCCGGCCGATGACGGCAACGCCGACCCCCCGCGTCACCATCAAGGACGTCGCCGCCCGCGCCGGTGTGTCCAAGGGCGCCGTGTCGCTCGCCTTCAACCACAAGCCGGGACTGTCGGAGGCGACCCGGGACCGGATCTTCCGGGCCGCGCGGGAGCTGGGCTGGGCGCCCAACCTCACGGCGCGGACGCTGGCCGGGTCGCGGGTGGACGTGGTGGGGCTCGCGATCTGCCGGCCGGCCCGGCTGCTCGGCCTCGAACCGTTCTACATGGAGTTCATCTCCGGCGTGGAGAGCGTCCTGACCGAGCACTCCTGCTCGCTGCTGCTGCGGCTCGTGCGGACCGTGGAGGAGGAGACCGGGCTGCAGGAGTCGTGGTGGCGCGGGCGGCAGATCGGTGGGTCGATCCTGGTCGACTTCCGCGCGGACGACCCGCGCGTGGCGATGGCGGAGCGGCTCGGGATGCCGGTCGTCGCGGTCGGGCACCCGTCGCTGACGGGCGGGCTGACGTCGGTGTGGACCGATGACACCACCGCCGTGACGGAGGCCGTGCGGTATCTGGCCGCGCTGGGGCACCGGCGGATCGCGCGGGTGGGCGGGGCGGCGGCCCTCGGGCACACGTCCATCCGTACGGCGGCGTTCGACGAGGCGGCGGGGGCGGTGGGGCTGGCCGGGGCGTGGCAGGTCGCGACGGACTTCTCGGGCGATGCGGGGGCGCGGGCGACTCGGTCCTTGCTGACAGCGTCCGCGCCGGATCGGCCGACGGCGATCGTGTACGACAACGACATCATGGCGGTGGCGGGGTTGTCCGTGGCGGCCGAGATGGGGCTGTCAGTGCCGGGGGATGTCTCGTTGCTGGCCTGGGACGACTCGCAGTTGTGCCGGCTCACGCATCCGACGTTGTCCGCGATGAGTCATGACGTGCACGGGTTCGGGGCGGAGGTGGCTCGCACGTTGTTCGGGGTGATCATGGGGGGTGGGGCGGGGGCGCATCCCGTGCCTACTCCGGTGCTGACTCCTCGGGGGTCCACAGCGCCGCCGCGGTGAGGTTTCGTGTGCGGCTGCGGGTGCGTTGCGGCTGGTCGCGCCCACGCGGCGGAGCCGTACATCGATGCAGGCCGCGCCCCTTGACGGCGTCGCCCTCGGCCCCGTTCGAATGTGACCTTCGCCGCTCCCGCCTCCAGGACTGTGCAGCTACGTTACCCATAAGTAGCATGAGCCTGAGCGCGCGCTCAGCGCTTGCGCCGTGCAGCAGTGCCATCCCGCATCTGGAGGAGAGCCATCGTGCCTCGTACCGTCAGGGACGTCGTCTTCGTCGACGGCGTCCGCACCCCGTTCGGCAAGGCGGGCCCGAAGGGTATCTACCACGAGACCCGTGCCGACGACCTTGTCGTGAAGGCGATCCGGGAGCTGCTGCGCCGCAACCCCGGTCTCGACCCGAAGCAGATCGACGAGGTCGCCATCGCCGCGACCACGCAGATCGGCGACCAGGGCCTGACCCTCGGCCGTACCGCCGGCATCCTCGCGGGCCTGCCGCAGTCGGTGCCCGGCTACTCCATCGACCGCATGTGCGCCGGCGCCCTGACCGCCGTGACGTCCGTCGCCGGTTCGATCGCCTTCGGCGCCTACGACGCCGTCATCGCCGGTGGTGTCGAGCACATGGGCCGCCACCCGATGGGCGAGGGCGTGGACCCGAACCCGCGGTTCGTCAGCGAGAAGCTGGTCGACGAGTCCGCCCTGTTCATGGGCATGACCGCGGAGAACCTGCACGACCGCTACCCGACGATCACCAAGCTGCGCGCCGACGAGTACGCGGTGCGCTCGCAGGAGAAGGCCGCCAAGGCGTACGCCAACGGCAAGATCCAGCAGGACCTGGTGCCGATCTCGGTGCGCCGCACCAACGCGGAAGCCGGTGAGACGGGCTGGGGCCTGGTCACCGCCGACGAGCCGATGCGCCCGGGCACCACGCTGGAGAACCTGACCGGCCTGAAGACCCCGTTCCGCGTCCACGGCCGGGTCACCGCCGGTAACGCGGCCGGTCTGAACGACGGCGCCACCGCCTCGATCATCGCCTCCGAGGACTTCGCCCGCGAGAACAACCTCCCGGTGAAGATGCGCCTCGTCTCCTACGCCTTCGCGGGCGTCGAGCCCGAGGTCATGGGCTACGGCCCGATCCCGGCCACCGAGAAGGCCCTCGCCAAGGCGGGCCTGTCCATCGAGGACATCAACCTCTTCGAGATCAACGAGGCCTTCGCGGTCCAGGTCCTCGCCTTCCTGGAGCACTACGGCATCGCCGACGACGACGCCCGCGTCAACCAGTACGGCGGCGCCATCGCGTACGGCCACCCGCTGGCCTCCTCCGGCGTCCGGCTGATGACGCAGCTGGCCCGCCAGTTCGAGGAGCAGCCGGAGGTCCGCTACGGCCTGACCACCATGTGCGTCGGCTTCGGCATGGGCGCGACGGTCATCTGGGAGAACCCGCACCACAAGGACGCCGGAGGCAACAAGTGAGCACCACCGCTGAGCTCCTGAAGGGCGCGGCCGAGCTGTTCCCGGACGAGGTCGTGACGTCCGCGCACGTACGTCACCTCGACCTGCCGTACGGCGCCGGGCGCTTCGCGCTCATCACGCTGGACAACGGCTTCGACCACACCAAGCCGACCACCTTCGGTCCGCAGTCGCTGGCGAACCTCGACACCGCCATCGACCAGGTCGAGGCCGAGGCCGCCGCCGGTGACATCGTCGGCGTCGGCATCACCGGCAAGCCGTTCATCTTCGCGGTCGGCGCCGACCTCAAGGGCGTCGAGCTGCTGAAGGAGCACAAGGACGCGCTCGCCATCGGCAAGGGCGGCCACGAGGTCTTCAAGCGCCTCGCCGCTCTCGCGGTCCCGACCTTCGCGTACTACAACGGTGCCGCGATGGGCGGTGGCGTCGAGGTCGGTCTGCACTGCAAGTACCGGACCGTCTCGAAGGCGCTGCCCGCCTTCTCGCTGCCCGAGGTCTTCCTCGGTCTCGTCCCCGGCTGGGGCGGCTGCACGATCCTGCCGAACCTGATCGGCGCCGACAAGGCTGTCTCGGTGATCATCGAGAACAGCCTCAACCAGAACAAGCAGCTCAAGGGCCAGCAGGTCTTCGACCTCGGTATCGCGGACGCGATCTTCGAGGGCGCCGACTTCCTGGAGCAGTCGCTGATCTGGACCGCCCAGGTGCTGAAGGGCGACGTCGAGGTCGACCGCCCGGTCATCGACCGCGGTGAGGCCTGGGACCAGGCCGTCGCCAAGGGCCGCTTCATCGCGGACAGCAAGGTGCACGGGGCCGCTCCGGCCGCCTACCGCGCCCTCGACATCATCGCCGCCGCCAAGAACGGCGACCTCCAGCAGGGCTACGACGCCGAGGACAAGGCGCTCGCCGACCTGATCATGGGTGGCGAACTGCGGTCCGGCATCTACGCCTTCAACCTGGTCCAGAAGCGTGGCAAGCGCCCGGCCGGCGCCCCGGACAAGAACCTGGCGCGCCCCGTCACCAAGGTGGGCGTGGTCGGCGCGGGCCTGATGGCCTCGCAGCTGGCGCTGCTCTTCCTGCGCCGCCTGGAGGTGCCGGTCGTGCTGACCGACATCGACCAGGAGCGCGTCGACAAGGGTGTGGGCTACGTCCACGCCGAGATCGAGAAGCTGCTCGGCAAGGGCCGTATCAACCAGGACAAGGCCAACCGCCTCAAGGCGCTGGTGAGCGGTGTCCTGGACAAGGCCGAGGGCTTCTCCGACGCCGACTTCGTCATTGAGGCGGTCTTCGAGGAGATCGGCGTCAAGCAGCAGGTGTTCGCCGAGGTCGAGGCGGTCGCCCCGGCGCACGCGATCTTCGCCACCAACACCTCCTCGCTGTCGGTCTCCGAGATGGCGTCGAAGCTGAAGAACCCCGAGCGGGTCGTGGGCTTCCACTTCTTCAACCCGGTCGCGGTGCTGCCGCTGCTGGAGATCGTCCGCGGCGAGAAGACGGACGACGCGTCGCTGGCCACGGCCTTCGCCGTCGCCAAGAAGCTGAAGAAGACCGCGGTCCTCACCAAGGACGCCCCGGCGTTCGTCGTGAACCGCATCCTCACCCGCTTCATGGGCGAGATCCAGAACGTGATCGACGAGGGCACCCCGGTCGAGGTCGCCGAGAAGGCCGTCGAGCCGCTCGGTCTGCCGATGTCCCCGCTGGTGCTCCTTGAGCTGGTCGGCCCGGCCATCGGTCTGCACGTGTCCGAGACCCTCAACCGGGCCTTCCCGGACCGCTTCACGGTCTCCCCGAACCTCGCGGCCGTCGTCAAGGCGGGCAAGCGCGGCTTCTACGTCTACGACAGTGGCAAGCCGGAGCTGGACCCGGAGGTCGCCGCGCTGCTGAAGCAGGGCGACTCCGTCCTGACCGAGGAGCAGGTCCGTGACCGCGTCCTGGACGCGGTGGCGCAGGAGATCGGGCTCATGCTCGACGAGGGCGTCGTCGCCGAGGCCCAGGACATCGACCTCTGCCTGATCACGGGCGCCGGCTGGCCCTTCCACCTGGGCGGCATCACGCCGTACCTGGACCGCGAGGGTGTCTCCGAGCGCGTGAACGGCAAGAAGTTCCTGGCACCGGGCGTGGCGAGCGTCCCGGCGTAAGCGCTCCGCTGTGAACGCCGGTGCCCCGCACGCCAACTGGTGTGCGGGGCACCGGCGTTCCTGCCCGGGACTGATCCACCTGGACCGGCGTTCAGGAGGCGACGGTCCACCGCAGCACCGTGCGGCCCTCGGGGCCGGGGCCGAGCGTCACCGGGTAGACCTGTCCATGGGCTCGTTCACCGCGATGCCTCATCGAGTGGTCGCCCGGGTCCCAGCCGATCCCCAGCACCTGGCAGCCCGCCACCTGCACGGCGCCTACGGACAGCGGGTGGTTCCACCCCGCGCGGTTGAAGCGGTGGAAGTCGTTGTGCTCGTCGAGTACGGACATCAGGCGCCGGCCCCTGCCCTCGGGCTGCCAGGCCTTCAGGGAGTCGGCGAGTGCCTCCGCCTCCGCGAGAGGCAAGTCGAGCCGGCCCCGTACGCGACTGCCGTTCTGGACGATCACGTCTCCCCCGAACACCTCGTGGACCTCGTCCACGTCGCCGCCCCAGTAGAAGACGTCGGCGAGCCCGTCGGTCGACGGGTGGCCGTCACCGGTCCAGGAGTCCAGGGCGATCGCGTCGCCGAGCACCATGCCGCACCGGTCGACCGGCAGGTCGCCGAGGAGGACCGGCTCGTCCGCCGTCCACGGAAGCCCGAGGTCCACTTCGAGGATCGCGATCGTCGGCTCACCGTCGAAGGGTGAGGCGGCCGTCGTGGCCCGCACCGCAAGCGGCACGTCGGAAGCCGCAGGCACCCCGGCCATCTCGCACAGCCAGTCCTGGACGTGCCCGCCACCCGCCGACGCCACCGCGATCGCGCGCTCGGACAGGGACCCGCCGCCCAGCTGCGGCCAGTAGTCGATCCAGGACGCCATGCCCAGGACGAGTACTCCTGACGGGGCCGTCACGACACCCAGGTCGACACCTTGTTCGATCATGCGGTGATTCTGCCCTACCGCTGTCCGGCGGGTCAGACCTCCCGCCACGCCTCCAGCGCCAGCCCCGGCTCGTCCTTGCGCCGGGTGATGAGCAGCTGCCCCGTCGACGGCGACAGCGTGGCCGCCACCACGCGGCCCTCCTCGTCCAGCGCCAGCGCCACCACCGCGTCCACCGGCAACTGCGGCCCCGACTCGGTCCACCACGCCCCCGCCGACTCCTGCTCCGTCGGATACGCGGCGAAGGCCACGCGGCCGCTCGCCGAGCGCTGGGCGAGCAACGTGCAGTCGTGGCCGTCGAGTTCGCAGCGGATCGCGGAGACCGGGCCGGGGCCCGCGGACGCCAGCAGGGTGACCGGCTTGGTGCCGGGGCGCCAGGCGCACAGGTCGCCGGATTCCTCGGCGTAGAAGAGGGTCGTGTGGTCCGCGGAGGTGGCCAGGGCGTACAGGGTGCCCGGGCGGACCGGGGCCTCCATCGCCTCCTCCAGGACCGGGACGGCGCCCGGCTTCTCCTGCTGCCAGTGCAGGAGGGCGCCCGGGACGGCCGCGTAGAGCTCCACCAGTCCGGACTCGCCGGTCACGGCAGCCAGGTCGTCCTGTACGTCGCGCCCCTTGAGGTCGCGCCAGGGGCCCCAGCCGCCGACCTCCTTCTGGCCGCGCATGCTCACGCCGCCGCCCTTGTTGGGGACGAAGACATGGGCCCGCCCCTGCGCGTCGACCGTGACGGCGGGCGTGCCGGTGCGGTCGCCGGTCCGGTCCGGGTGGCCGATGGAGACCCAGTCCAGGGCGGCCAGGCGCGGGCGGAAGTGCGTGGAGTGGACCAGGCCCGACTCCCCCGGCTTGGTGGGACGCCAGGCGGCCAGATGGGCGTAGGCGTCGGCGCCCTGGCCGAACGCGGGGCCGGGGCGCAGCCGCTGTTCGCCGCCGACCCGGCGCGCGGGTTCCCAGGGGCCGCCGGGCCCGAGTTCCGCCCGGCACAGGACGGCCTCGTCGGTCGGCAGATAGACGCTGAGGCGGCCGTCACGGCCGCGGATGAGCCAGTCGCCGTTCACCGGATCACCATATGCGGGGCAGGCTCACGGCCGTCTCCCGCCCCCTGCTCCGGGCGGTCCGACTCGGCCCTCCCGAAACCACCCCACGCATGTAAGCATGATCTTGGTCATACCGGACCGGTAACGTCCGTACCAGAACAGGAAGTCGACGTCATGACCGACAAGTTCACCGTGAGCGTCCTGGGCACCGGCATCATGGGCGCCGCGATGGCCCGCAACCTCACGAAGGCCGGGCACTCCGTCCGCGTCTGGAACCGCACCCGGGCCAAGGCCGAGCCCTTGGCCGCCGACGGCGCCTTCGTCGCCGACAGCCCCGCCGAGGCGGTTCAGGGCGCCGCCGTCGTCCTGACCATGCTGTACGACGGTCCCGCGACCCTGGACGTCATGCGGGCGGCCGCGCCCGCCCTGGGCTCCGGCGTCGCGTGGATGCAGTCGACGACCGCCGGCATCGAGGCGATCACCGACCTGGCCGGCTTCGCCCGCGAGCACGGCCTGGTCTTCTACGACGCCCCCGTGCTCGGCACCCGCGGGCCCGCCGAGGCCGGTCAGCTCACCGTGCTGGCGGCGGGGCCGGTCGAGGGGCGGCAGACGGTGACGCCGGTGTTCGACGCGGTGGGCGCCCGTACGGTGTGGACCGGGGAGGACGGCGGGGCCGGGACGGCGACACGGCTGAAGCTGGTCGCCAACAGCTGGGTGCTCGCGGTGACGAACGCGGCCGGTGAGGTGCTGGCGTTGTCCAAGGCCCTGGACGTGGATCCGCAACGGTTCTTCGAGGTGATCGAAGGCGGCCCGCTCGACATGGGGTATCTGCGCGCCAAGTCCGGGCTGGTGCTGAACGGCGGGCTGTCCCCGGCGCAGTTCTCCGTGGCCACGGCGGCGAAGGACGCGCGGCTCATCGTGGAGGCGGGTGAGCGGCACGGGGCGCGCCTGGATGTGGCCGCGGCGAGCGCGGAGCGGTTCGAACGGGCGGATGCGCAGGGGCACGGCGACGAGGACATGGCGGCGGCGTACTTCGCCAGCTTCGAGGAGGGAACCGCCGTGCGACCCTTGCCCCATGAATGAGGACTCCGGCGCTCCCCTGCTCGTGATCGTCGACGCCGCGAATGTCGTCGGGTCGGTGCCCGACGGGTGGTGGCGGGACCGGCGGGGGGCCGCGGAGCGGCTGCGGGACCGGCTGGCGGCGGACGGGGTGCCGGGGCATGCGGGGCCCGTGGAGATCGTGCTCGTGGTGGAGGGGGCCGCTCGGGGCGTGGAGTCCGTGCCGGGCGTGCGCGTCGAGCCCGCCGCGGGGAGCGGGGACGATCACATGGTGGAGCTGGTGGCGCGGGAGGCCGGGCGGACCTGCCTGGTGGTGACCGCTGATCGGGAACTGCGGCGCAGGGTGACGGAGTTGGGGGCGGACGTGGCGGGACCGCGTACGGTTCGGCCGTAGCCGGCTGCCGTACGCGGTCCCGTGGCGTCGGGGTCCGGCTACGCGGTGCCCTCCCCCTTCTCCACCTCGTCCACGGTCGTCTCCTGGTGCCGTCCGAGACGGCTGTGGGAGCGGCCGTAGAGGAAGTACACGAAGAAGCCGGCGGCCATCCAGATGGCGAACCGCACCCACGTCTCCGCGGGCAGGTTGATCATCAGCCACAGCGAGGCGCACACCGACAGGATCGGAATGACCGGCACCCAGGGGGTGCGGAAGGACCGGTGCAGGTCGGGGCGGGTCTTGCGGAGGATGATCACGCCGATGGCGACGACCACGAAGGCGAACAGGGTGCCGATGTTCACCAGGGCGGCGAGTTCGGTCAGCGGGGTGAAGCCGGCGAGGACCGCGATGACCACGCCGAGCAGGATGGTCGGGCGGTGCGGGGTCTTGAACCGCGGGTGGACGTGGGAGAAGAAGCGGGGCAGCAGCCCGTCGCGGCTCATCGCGAAGAAGACGCGGGTCTGGCCGAGGAGCAGGATCATGCAGACCGTCGTCAGGCCGACCGCCGCTCCGAAGCTGATGAAGCCCGCGAACCAGGGGTGTCCGGTGGCCTTGAAGGCGTCGGCGAGCGGGGCGTCCACGGACAGCCGGCTGTAGTGCTGCATGCCGGTGACGACGATGGACACGGCGACGTACAGGGTGGTGCAGATGATGAGGGAGCCGATGATGCCGCGGGGCATGTCGCGCTGCGGGTTCTTGGTCTCCTCGGCGGCGGTGGCCACGACGTCGAAGCCGATGAAGGCGAAGAACACGACCGAGGCGGCGGTGAAGATGCCCATCACGCCGAAGTTGGAGGGCGCCCAGCCGAACATCAGCTGGATCAGTGGCGACTGGAGACTGTCCCCGGCCTCCACGGCCTTCTGCTTCGGGATGAAGGGGTCGTAGTTGTCGCCGTCGATGAGGAACGCGCCCGCGATGATCACGACGAGGACGACGGTCACCTTGATGGCGACGACGAGGGACGTGATCCGCGCGGACAGCTTCATGCCGACCACGAGGATGCAGGTGAGGACGAGGACGAGTGCGGCGGCGAGGATGTCGAAGCCGAAGACGTCGGCGCCCTCCCGGCTGCCCAGGCTCGCGGGCATCTCCCAGCCCGCGTTGTCCATGAGCGACTGGATGTAGCCGGACCAGCCGACGGCCACCACCGCCGTCCCGAGCGCGAACTCCAGGACCAGGTCCCAGCCGATGATCCAGGCGGGCAGTTCGCCGAGCGAGGCGTACGAGAACGTGTACGCGGACCCGGCGACCGGGACCGTGGAGGCGAACTCGGCATAACAGAGCGCGGCGAGCGCACAGGCGACGCCGGCCGCGACGAACGCCAGGGCCACCGCGGGCCCGGCGTTGTTCTTCGCTACGGTGCCGGTGAGCACGAAGATGCCGGTGCCGATGATGACACCGACGCCGAAGACGGTCAGATCCAGCGCGGACAAGGACTTCTTGAGCGCGTGCTCTGGCTCCTCGGTATCGAGGATGGACTGCTCGACTCTCTTCGTCCGGAAGAGTGTGCTGCTCACGGTCGTACCTCCCGCGCTTGCGTCCTCGGCATGATCAAGAGGGGGCGTGGTACGCCTGCCCCGGCGCCGGGGGATTCACACAGATGGGCCGGTTTCACCACCCCTGACGGTGGTGAAACCGGCCCGTTCGGCGCTATGGCTCGCGTCAGTCGCGCGCGGGCTCCACCGAGTCGACCTCGGCAGCCGTACGGTCGAACCGGCCGTCCAGCTTGGAGACCAGTCCGGTGACCTGGCGGGCGATGTCCGGGGCGGTGAGGCCGATCTCCGCCATCACCTCGGCGCGTGAGGCGTGGTCGAGGAAGCGCGGCGGGATGCCGAAGTCCCGCAGGGGGAGGTCGACGCCCGCGTCGCGCAGGGCCTGCGCGACCGCCGAGCCGACGCCGCCGACCCGGGAGTTGTCCTCGACGGTGACGACCACGCGGTGCCGCTCGGCGAGCGGGGCCATGGCCTCGTCGACGGGCTTGACCCAGCGCGGGTCGACGACGGTGGTGGTGATGCCCTGCTTGTCGAGGAGCGAGGCGATCTCCAGGCACATGGGGGCCAGCGCGCCCACGGAGACGAGCAGCACGTCGGGCGTGTCCGTCCCCGGCTCACGCAGGACGTCCATGCCGCCGACCCGGCCGACGGCGGGCACGGCGGGACCGACGGCACCCTTGGAGAAGCGGACGACGGTCGGCGCGTCCTTGACCTCGACGGCCTCGCGCAGCTGCGCCCGCACCTGGTCGGCGTCGCGCGGCGCGGCGAGCCGCAGGCCGGGCACGACCTGGAGGATCGACATGTCCCACATGCCGTTGTGGGAGGCGCCGTCGGTGCCGGTGACGCCGGCCCGGTCGAGCACGAAGGTGACCCCGCACTTGTGCAGCGCGACATCCATGAGCACCTGGTCGAAGGCGCGGTTGAGGAAGGTGGCGTAGACGGCGAAGACGGGGTGCACGCCGCCCGTCGCCAGGCCGGCCGCGGACACGGCGCCGTGCTGCTCGGCGATGCCGACGTCGTAGATCCGGTCCGGGAAGGTGTCCGCGAACTTCTTCAGGCCGACCGGCTGCAGCATCGCGGCGGTGATCGCCACGATGTCCTCGCGCTCCTTGCCGAGCTTGACCATCTCGTCGCCGAAGACGGACGTCCAGTCGGCGCCCGAGGCCTTGACCGGCAGGCCGGTGTCGGGGTGGATGGGGCCGATGCCGTGGAAGCGGTCGGCCTCGTCCTGGAGGGCGGGCTGGTAGCCGCGGCCCTTCTCGGTGAGGCAGTGCACGATGACCGGGCCGCCGAACCGCTTGGCGCGCGCGAGCGCCGACTCCAGGGCCTCGATGTCGTGCCCGTCGATCGGCCCGACGTACTTCAGGCCGAGGTCCTCGAACATGCCCT
This sequence comes from Streptomyces viridochromogenes, assembly GCF_001270495.1. Classification (GTDB taxonomy): domain Bacteria; phylum Actinomycetota; class Actinomycetes; order Streptomycetales; family Streptomycetaceae; genus Streptomyces; species Streptomyces viridochromogenes_A. Next base: position 60,461 of record NZ_LGUR01000140.1, on the reverse strand, counting down.
GCGGCGCGATGAAGTCCTTCAGGCCCTTCTTGGCCCCGTGCAGGGTCTCGTACAGGGGCCTGCCGACGACCGGCGTGCGGTCGAGGATCTCCTTCGTCCGGGTGAGGAAGCGCTCGTAGCCGTCGGTCGTGCGCAGCGTCGCCAGATGGTTCGCGAGACCGCCGATCGTCGGCGCGTACGACCGCTCGTTGTCGTTGACGACGATGACGAGCGGGCGGTCCTTGGCCTCGGCGATGTTGTTCAGCGCCTCCCAGGCCATACCGCCGGTCAGGGCACCGTCACCGATGACGGCCACGACATGGTCGTCGCGTTTGCGCAGCTGGTTGGCTTTGGCGAGGCCGTCGGCCCAGCCGAGGACGGTCGAGGCGTGGGAGTTCTCGATGACGTCGTGCTCGGACTCCGCCTGCGAGGGGTAGCCCGACAGGCCGCCCTTCATCTTCAGCCTGCTGAAGTCCTGGCGGCCGGTGAGCAGCTTGTGGACGTAGGACTGGTGGCCGGTGTCCCAGAGCACCTTGTCCCTGGGCGAGTCGAAGACCCGGTGCAGGGCGATGGTCAGCTCCACCACACCGAGGTTGGGGCCGAGGTGGCCGCCGGTCTTGGAAACCGCCTCGACGAGGAAGGTGCGGATCTCCTCTGCCAGCTGGTCCAGCTGCTCAGGGCTGAGCCGGTCCAGATCGCGCGGTCCCGTGATGCGGGTCAGCAGCGGCACCCGTGCCTCCTTGCAGTAGAGCTTTTCGAGCTGTTGCCGGGCTTGTCGAGTCTAATGTTCCGCCTCGGCGGAAGGTTCCCGGCCCACCCGTCGTAGGTCACGCAATCGGCTCTACCCGGTAACACCCCGTGCTACAACGCCCCGAAGGGGCGCGGGGAACTGCGCGACCAGCCACAACGGACCGGCACACGGCAATCCACCCACGCCCCTGCGGCGGGTCCCTACGCTCGACCGGCGGTCTTCTGCGTCTTACGAGTGATGGAGTCGATCACCACCGTGGTCAACAGCACACCCGCGGTGATCATGTACTTCACCGGCTCGGCGATCGACTCCAGCTGGAGCCCGTACTGGATCGACACGATCACCAGCACACCGAGCAACGCGTTCCAGGTCCGCCCACGCCCACCGAACAGCGACGTGCCACCGATGACGGCCGCCGCGATGGCGTTCATCAGCAGGTCACCCGTACCGGCGCTCTGGTTGGCGGAGGCGATCTTCGAGGCCAGGAACAGGCCGCCGATCGCCGCGAACCCACCCGAGATGGCGAACACGGAGATCCGCACCGCGGTCACGTTGATACCCGCACGGCGGGACGCCTCGACGCTGCCACCGAGGGCGAAGACCTTGCGGCCGTACGAGGTGCGGCGGAGCACGAAGTCCGTGCCGACCAGGAAGACGAGGAAGATCACCGTGGCCAGCGGCAGGCCCTTGTACTGGTTGTACATGATCGCCGCGGCGAAGGAGACCACACCGAGCAGCACCGTCCGCAGGATGGTGTCGCTCAGCGGACGGGACGGGATGCCCGCCGCGTCACGTCGGCGGTTGCTGAGGAAGGAGGTGACGAAGAACACCGCCGTCACCACGGCCGCCAGCCCGTACGCCGCCGCGACGTCCGTGAAGAAGTACGTCGTCAGCTTGCCGATCAGGCCGTCGCTGTCGAGGTTGATCGTGCCGTTCTCGCCCAGCGTCTGGAGCATGAAGCCGAGCCAGAAGAGCAGACCGGCCAGGGTGACGGCGAACGCGGGGGCGCCCAGCACCGCGAAGAAGAAGCCGTGCGCCATGCCGATGACGACACCCGCCGCGACGGCGATGAGCACGGCCGCCCACTCGGGCCAGCCCTGGTTGACCGCGAGGACGGCCGCGATGGCGCTGGACGCGCCACTGACCGAGCCGACGGACAGGTCGATCTCGCCGAGCAGCAGCACGAAGACGATGCCGACCGAGATCATGCCCGTGCCGACCATCGTGACGGTGATGTCGCTGATGTTCTGCGCGGACAGGAAGGCGGAGTTCAGGCTCTGGAAGATGACGCAGATGGCGACCAGGCCGAGGATGACCGGCAGGGAGCCCAGCTCACCGGCCTTCAGCTTGCGCTTGAACTCGCCGATGTAACCGGCCAGGCCCTGCTCCTGCACCAGCAGGCGGGGGTCGACCGCGGTCACCGCGGCCGCGGCGGCCTCGGTGTTGCGCACGTCGTGGTCCTGCGCCGTCGCGGAGGTCTTGTCGATGCTCACTTGGAACCCTCCCCGTTCGTGCGCGCCGCACGGCGGGTCACGGCGTTGTCGGTGGCGCCCGTGATGGCGGAGATGATCTCCTCCTGCGAGGTCGTCTTGACCTCGAAGACGCCGTTGTTGCGGCCGAGGCGCAGGACGGCGACCTTGTCCGCCACGGCCTTGACGTCGGCCATGTTGTGGCTGATGAGGATGACCGCGTGGCCGCGCTCGCGCAGCCGCTCGACCAGGTCGAGGACCTGGGCGGTCTGCTCGACGCCGAGGGCGGCGGTGGGCTCGTCGAGGATGACCAGCTTGGGCTCGCCGAGCATGGAACGGGCGATGGCCACGGTCTGGCGCTGACCGCCGGAGAGCGAGGCGATCGGGATACGCACGCTGGGGATGCGGATCGACAGCGTCTGGAGCAGCTCGCGCGAGCGGCGCTCCATCTCGACCTCGTCGAGGACGCCCCACTTGCGGACCTCACGGCCCAGGTACAGGTTGCCGACGACATCGATGTTGTCGCACAGCGCGAGGTCCTGGTAGACCGTCGCGATGCCCAGGCTCTGGGCATCGTGCGGCCGGTTGATCGAGACGGCCTTGCCGTCCCACTCGATGACGCCCTCATCGATGGGGTGCACGCCGGCGATCGTCTTGACCAGCGTGGACTTTCCGGCGCCGTTGTCGCCCACCAGGGCGACCACTTCACCGGCGTGGACCTCAAGCTCTACGTCGGTGAGCGCCTGAACGGCACCGAACCGCTTGGAGACCCCGCGCAACGCCAGCACAGGCGTAGCGGACACGTGAACCATCTCCTTCGCCGCCTGACCCGGCGGAAGGTAGTGCAGAAAAAGTTGGGGTCCGTCCGGCGCCCCGCGCCGAGCTTGCGGGGCTGACGTATACGCGGGACGCCGGAGGAGTAAAGGGGTCAGTCATGTCCCGTGCGGGAATCCGAGGACGAATTCCCGCACCTGGAAAAGGGACCTGACTCAGCCGATCTTGAGCTGGTCGCACGCGGCCTTGTACTTGCCGGTGCAGATCTCGTTGGCCGTGTAGACGCCGTCCTTGATGACGGTCTCGTTGATGTTGTCCTTCGTCAGCGAGGTGACGGCGACGAGCACGGACGGGACGTCCTTGGCGCTGCCGCTGTCGACCTTGTCCTTGGCGATGGAGTCGAGCGACTTGCCCTGGGCGAGCGCGACGGCCATCTCGGCGGCGGCCTCGGCCTCGGGGGCGTACGGCTTGTAGACGCTCATGTACTGCTCGCCGGCGACGATGCGCTGCACGGCGGCCAGCTCGGCGTCCTGGCCGGTGACCGGGATGTCGGAGATGCCCGCGGCCTTGAGGGCCGTGATGATACCGCCGGCCATGCCGTCGTTGGCGGAGTAGACGCCGGCGATGTTGTTCTTGCCGACCGCGGAGATCGCCGCTTCCATCTCGGAGTTGGCGTTCTCCGGCTTCCACTCCTTGGTGTCGTACTCCTTGGCGATGGTGACCTTGCCGTCGAGTGCGGAGTGGGCGCCTTCCTTGAACTGCGCGGCGTTCGGGTCGGTGACCGAGCCGTTGATCATGACGATCTTGGAGTCCTTGGTGGCCTTGTCACCCAGGGCCGTCAGCAGGGCCTCGCCCTGGGTCTTGCCGACCGCCACGTTGTCGAACGAGGTGTAGGCGCTGATCGGGCCCTCGGCCAGGCGGTCGTAGGCGACGACCTTGATGCCGGCGTCGACGGCCTTCTGGACCGAGTTCTTGATCGCCTTGGCGTCGACGGCGTCCAGGATGAGGACGTCCACCTTGTTGGTGATCATGGTGTCGACCTGCTGCGCCTGCAGGTTGGCGTCCTGCTTGGCGTTGTTGTAGTCGATCGTCGCCTTGTCGTTCGTCAGCTCCTTGATCTTCTCCTCGATCAGCGGCCGGTCGAACTTCTCGTAGCGCGCGGTCTGGTTCTCCGGAAGCAGGAGACCGACCTTGATGTCGTCACCCTTGGCCGCACTGGCCGTGGAGTCGTTGCCGCCGCCCGCTTCCTCGGCGCTGCCACAGGCAGCCAGCGAGATGGCCATCGCACCAGCGGCGACGGCGACAGCGGCACGACGCATACGCGTGTTCACTTCAGAAACCTCCCTGACGAGGCCGCGTCGTTGCGGCCGAGGTGGCTGGAAGTCAACTCGGCCATACGTGCGACGTCAAGAAGTAAATCCTTAACGGGTTGGCAACGGTGCCATCCGTTCTCTAAGTGAAGGCAGGAGCGGCCGCATGCAGCGTGCTGTCCAAAAGGGTTGAATCGCCCATCTCGCTGAGTGCGAGGGCGAGGGCTCCGAGCACCTCCGCACGACCGCCAAGTGCCCCGGGAAGAACGGACAGTTGGCGCGCCGCGCTGGGAATGGCGTAGCGGCCGACAGACTCCCGGATCGGCCCGAGGACCAGCTCACCGGCCTCGGCGAGATCACCGCCCAGGACCACGCGGCTCGGGTTCAGGAGATTGCAGAGGTTCGCGACTCCACTGCCGATATGGCGGCCGACGTCGGCGATCACCCGACGACAGCCCGGGTCTCCGTCCCTGGCCAGCCGCACGACACCCTCCATGGTCAGATCCGTGCCGTGGCTGGACTGGAGGAGCGGGAGCACATAGCGGGCGGCCGCGAAGGTCTCCAGGCAGCCACGGTTTCCACAGCGGCAGACCGGGCCGGACTCATCAAGAGTAATATGCCCGATTTCTCCCGCCGTGCCACCCGGGCCCCGGTAGATCTTGCCGCTGATCACCAGGCCGGCGCCGACACCGCTGGCGACCTTGATGTACGCCAGGTCCCGCACGCCCCGCCCGCTGCCCCAGACCAGCTCGCCCAGGGCTCCCAGGTTGGCGTCGTTGTCCACGTGCACGGGCACCCCGAGCCGGCCGCGCAGCTCCTCGGCGGGCTTGGTACCGGTCCAGCCGGGCAGGATGGCGGTCGAGCCGAGGGTGCCGGACTCGACGTCGATCGGGCCGGGCACGCCGAGGCCGACCCCGGCGATCTTGGACCGGTCGACGCCGGTCGCCTCGATCAGCCGGTTGACCAGCTCCTCGGCCCGGTCGAAGCCCTGCGTCGAGGAGGCGTCCACGTCCAGCGGTTCGGACTCCTCGGCCAGCACCTGGTGGGCGAGGTTCCCGACCGCGACGCGCAAGTGCGTGTGGCCGAAGTCGACCCCTATGACGATCCCGGCGTCGCCGCTCAGGGAGACGCTGCGGGCCCGGCGGCCACCCGCCGAAGTGGGCGTGACCTCGACCGTTCCGCCGTCCTTGAGCTCCCGGACGATGTTGGAGACCGTCGCCGCGGACAGTCCCGTCGTCCTGGCGATCTCCGCCTGGGTGAGGGATCCGGCCAGCCGGACGGCCCGGACCACCCGCTCCAGGTTGGCTCGGTGCAGCGACGACTGCGACCCCGGAGTCTCCACGACGACCTCCTGCGCGCGGGACCGCTTCTATGAGGCCCCGTCCGTGTCCAACTAGTGAACTCTAAGCTGAGCCGTTCGGGTTGCCTCCCGTCAAGAGGTTGAACTGGATCCGGACATGTGTACGCGCACACGTGAGCCGCCCCGGTGCGGGGCGGCTCACGTGTGACGTGGGGTGATGTGGCGCTTACGGTGGAGCGAACAGAGAGCGTTTACTTCAGCGCACCGGCCGTCAGTCCCGCCTGCACCTGCCGTTGGAAGATGAAGTAGACGATCAGCACCGGCAGCATCGCGATCATCATGCCGGCCATCAGGGCGCCCCAGTCGTTCTCGTAGCCCTGCTGGAGGGCGATCATCGCCAGCCCCTGGGTGAGCACGTACTTGTCCTCGTTCTGGTTGAGGACCATCGGCAGCAGGTACTGGTTCCACTGCCCCAGGAAGTTGAAGATGCCGATGCTGATCAGGCCCGGCTTCGCCATCGGCAGCATCACCTGGAAGAACGTTCGCGTGTGCGATGCCCCGTCGATGAGCGCTGCCTCCGCGACCGACGTGGGCAGCGTGCGGAAGAAGGCGGTCATGAAGAAGACCGTGAACGGCAGCGAATAGGCGATGTAGACCAGGATCAACCCCTGGTACGTCGCGAGGAGCGAGCTGCCCGGGAAGTCCCGCAGCACGAAGAACAGCGGAATGACCAGCATGAACACCGGGAAGGACATGCCGGCCACGAACATGAAGTAGATGAACCGGTTGCCGGGGAAGGTGAACCGGGCCAGCACATAGGCGGCCATCGAGCCCAGCACCATCGTGCCGATCACCGAACCGCCCACCACGATCGCGGTGTTGAGGAAGTACTGGCCCATGTTCGCCTTGTTCCAGGCGTTGGCCCAGTTCTCGAAGTGCAGCGAGGTCGGCAGCCCCCACGGGTCGGAGAGGATGCCGTTGCTCGTCTTGAAGGAGCTCCACAGCACCCACAGCAGGGGCACGCCGACCATCAGCGCCCACAGGACCAGCATGCCGTGCGAGAAGACGTGCAGGACGCCGCCCTCGGAGCTGCGGCCGTCGGTCGCGCCGAGCTTCTTGCTGAGGCTCGGACGGTCCGCCTCGTCCGTCTTGGTGACCGTGCCTGTGTTCGTGTCCGTCGTCATGTCGCCCGTACCCCTAGAACTCGATCCGCTCACGCCGCGCGAAGCGCAGGGTGAGCACTGCGAACGTCATGGTGACGATGAGCATCGCGACGCCCATCGCGGACGCGTAGCCGAACTGGCTGTCGCGGAACGCCGTCAGATACAGGCGCAGCGGCATGACGTCCGTGGCGCCGTCGGGGCCGCCCATGTTGACCGACATGATCTGCACGAGGGCGAAGCCGTCCAGGGCGATGATGCCCATGTACACCCAGCCGGTCTGCACGGTGTCCCACAGCAGCGGCAGGGTGATCCGGAAGAAGGTGGGGAAGCGGCCGGCACCGTCGAGCAGCGCCGCCTCGTAGATGTCCCGCGGGATGGAGGCCATCGCCGCCGAGAACAGCACGACGTAGAAGCCGACGTGGGACCAGATCATCACCGCCATGATGCACAGCAGGGCGAGGCTCTTCTCCCCCAGCCAGGCGTTCTGCCAGCCGTCCAGACCGACCGCGCCCAGCAACGAGTTGAGCATGCCGTCCTGCGGGTCCGGGTTGTAGATGTTGAACCAGATGACGGCGATGATGGTGATGGAGATGACCTGCGGGAAGAAGAAGACGAAACGGTAGAACTTCGAACCCGTGACACCGGTGATGACTTCGTTCTTACGTCGCTTTCCGCCGACGTTGAGCATGAAGGCGAAGAACAGGCCGAGTCCCAGCGTCACGATCGGCACCGCGATCAGCATGTAGACGTTGTGCCACAACGCGTTCCAGAAGTCCTCGTTGTGCCACAGCTTTTCGAAGTTCTCGAATCCGACGAACTTCGCCGTACCGACAAGACCCGACCAGTCGGTCATCGAGATCTGGAACGCCTGGACGAACGGCGAGATCACGAAGATCGCGTAGACGATGACGGGCAGGGCCAGGAAGCCCACGATGAATCGGTATTTGCCGTGTTGCATGGTGCTTCCCGGCCCTTCCCCTTGAGTGCCGCTGTGCCGGACCGGACTCTTAGCTCTCGCGCTTGAACTTCTTCACCGAGTCGTCCTTCGCCACGGCGTCGGCGTATTCCTGCGTCTTCTTGATCCAGTCGGCCGCCTTCATCTCACCGGTGAGCAGTTGACCGGTGAGACCGCCGATCTTCTCGTCGGTGAGCGAGGGGTACCACTCCTGGAGCTGGAGGCTGATGATGTTGTCCCCGGCGTCCTTGAACGCCTTGCTCGCCGACGCGAGACCCGGCGAGAGAGTCATGCCCTCGGTGGCGTCGACCACACAGGTGAGCGACTTGACCTTGGTGGCGAAGTTCTGCGCGTGCTTCTTGGAGAGCATGATGCGCAGCAGCTCCATGCCGCCGGCCGGGTTCTTGCCCTTGGCGGACACGATGTACGGCTCACTGGGCTCGGCGCGCAGGGTGCCGTGCGGCAGCTTGTCGCCGCTGGAGCCGTCGAAGAGGGCGCCGACGGACATGGCGAAGTCCTTGGGCGTGGTCGGGGCGGCCTCGTTCTCCACCCAGGAGCCGTTGGGGATGAAGACTGCCTTGCCCTTGTTCCAGGCGGTCTGCGACTGAATGTGCGTCAGACCCTGGCTGCCCTGGAGGAAGTACTTCTTGGCGGCCAGCTCCTCGTAGTGCTCGACGACCTGCTTGACCGCGTCGTTGCTGGTCCAGGCGTTCGGCTCCAGGTTGTCGATGGCGATCCAGCCGTCCATGCCGCCGATCTTGGCGATCTGGGCGAACAGGTTGAAGTGGACGTAGTACGGATACTTTCCGGCGTACGTCCAGGGCGCGATGCCCTTCTTCTTGATCTCGCCGCAGAGCTTGACCATGTCGTCGAGGGTCTTGGGGTATTCCCAGCCGTTGTCGTCGAGGGCCTTCTGCGAGTACCAGGTGCCGTAGATGGTGAAGGCGTAGTAGAGCACGTCGAAGGTGTCGCCGTGCTTGCCCTTCTCGATGGTGCTCGGGTGGATGACGTCCGAGATCTTCTTGCTCGCGTCGTCCAGCGAGGGCGCGTCCAGCAGCGCCTTGAGGTCCTGGAGCTGGCCCTGGGTGGACAGCTTGTTCATGTCCAGGTGGTCGGCGCCGGAGTTGTCGATGACGTCCGGCGGGTTGCCGCCGGCGAAGCGCGGGGTGAGCTTCGGGCCGACCTGCTGGGTGCCGGTGTGCTTGACCTCGGCCTTGTACTTGGCCTTGTAGTCGGCCTCGGCGTCCTTGGCGTACTGGTCGCCCAGACCGCCCTTGAAGATGAACGCCTCCAGGGCGGCGCCCTCCTTGACCCCGAGGGGGTTGGTGGCGGACTTCGCGCCCCCCGGCGCCTTGCTCTCCTCGTCGCCGCCACCGCCCCCGCCGGTGGCGCACGCGGACAGGAAGGCCATGGTCGGGACGGAGATCAGACCGAGCGCGGCGGACCGCTTGATCAGATCGCGGCGCCCCACACCTGCTGAGCCGTTGTTCTCAGGGTTCTCGGCGGAAGTGGATCCCATGCTCAAGTCCTCGCCTTCTCCAGGACTCAGGCGGTGAACCGGATCCTCCCCGGCACCGCGGTCGGGTCGAGCTGGTCGTGCAGGCTGGGTCGTGCAGGAAGTGCGAATCGTGTGAATCGCCGACAGGTATAGTCCACTTCCCGCCAACGGAGCAAGATCGAATGCAAGGTTGGCCGGTGGTCTTTTCCGAGTTGAGACCTGCCGGAAATATGAGCGGCCTGTGTGTTCCTTGGCGGAAAAATCCCTGTCATTGCCCTCGAATGGCACACCCAACACCCTTGACACGACAGAGCACTTGAGCCACAACTGTTCCTTGCGCAGCGATGTTGACAACGTTGTCCCGTGCGCAGGGAGGGTACCCGCTTATGCAGCAGAGAGCTCGGCACAGATGGGGTACGGCGGCGGTCGTGTCGGCGACCGCCTTCGCTTTGACCGTGGGCTCGCAGGGCGCGGCGGTCGCTCTGCCCGCCGCCCCAGCGGCGGCCGACCGGAGTTTCGCGTCCTCCTTCGAGGCGGACGATCCGGCACCCGACTGGCTCAACACCGTCGACACCGCACCGGACGGCGGCAAGCGCGCCTCGGGCGTCGACGGCGGCTACAGCAGCGGCATTCCGGGCAATGTGACCGACCATGTCACGGACGTACGGGCGAGCGGCGAGAACACCGGCGGCGGAGAGGTGAAGGAGAACCTCGCCGACGGGGAGCCGAGCAGCAAGTGGCTGGTCTTCGCACCCACGGGGTGGGCGGAGTTCGACCTCGACAAACCGGTGCGGATCGCGAAATACGCGCTCACCTCGGCCAACGACTACGCCGAACGTGACCCACGGGACTGGACCCTTCAGGGCTCCGCGGACGGCAAGGACTGGAAGACCCTCGACACCCGCTCGGGTGAGACGTTCGCCGAACGGTTCCAGACAAAGACGTACGACCTGGCGGAACCGGCCGAGTACCGGCACTTCCGGCTGGAGGTCACCGAGAACAACGGCGCCGACGGCATCCTGCAACTCGCCGACGTCCAGTTCTCCACGGGCGGCGGCGACGGCCCCGTCCCGCAGGACATGCTCTCCCTCGTCGACCGCGGCCCGAGCGGCTCGCCGACCGCCAAGGCGGGCGCCGGCTTCACCGGCAAGCGGGCGCTGCGGTACGCGGGCCGGCACACGGCGGACGGGCGGGCGTACTCGTACAACAAGGTCTACGACGTGAACGTGGCCGTCGGCCGCGACACCCGCCTGTCCTACCGCGTCTTCCCGTCGATGGCGGACGGCGACCGCGACTACGACGCCACGAACGTCTCGGTCGACCTGGCCTTCACCGACGGCACCCACCTCAGCGACCTCGGCGCCACCGACCAGCACGGCTTCCCGCTGTCGCCGGGCGGGCAGGGCGCGGCGAAGGTGCTGTACGTCAACCAGTGGAACCACGTCGCCTCGCGGATCGGGTCGGTCGCGGCCGGCAAGACGGTCGACCGGATCCTCGTGGCGTACGACTCCCCCGAGGGCCCGGCGAAGTTCCGGGGCTGGCTGGACGACATCACGCTGAAGTCCGTCGCGCCCGAGAAGCCGAAGGCGCACCCGTCGGACTACGCGCTCACCACCCGCGGCACCCTCTCCAGCGGCGGCTTCTCGCGCGGCAACAACTTCCCGGCGACCGCCGTGCCGCACGGCTTCAACTTCTGGACGCCGGTGACGAACGCCGGCTCGCTGAGCTGGCTGTACGACTACGCGCGTGCGAACAACGACGACAACCTGCCGACGATCCAGGCGTTCAGCGCCAGCCATGAGCCCAGCCCCTGGATGGGGGACCGGCAGACCTTCCAGGTGATGCCGTCGGCCGCCGCCGGCACCCCGGACACCGGGCGTGAGGCCCGTGAGCTGGCCTTCCGGCACGAGAACGAGACCGCGCGGCCGTACTACTACGGGGTGCGGTTCGAGAACGGGCTGAAGGCGGAGATGGCGCCGACGGACCATGCGGCGGTGCTGCGCTTCACCTACCCGGGGGACGACGCGAGCGTCCTCTTCGACAACGTGACGGACCAGGCGGAGCTCACGCTCGACAAGGAGAACGGGGTCGTCACCGGTTACTCGGACGTGAAGTCCGGACTGTCGACCGGCGCGACCCGGCTCTTCGTGTACGGCGTGTTCGACAAGCCGGTGACCGAGGGTTCCGCCAGTGGGGTGAAGGGACACCTGCGCTTCGACGCCGGTGCCGACCGTACCGTCACGCTCCGCCTCGCCACCTCCCTCATCAGTGTCGACCAGGCGAAGGACAACCTGCGCCAGGAGGTCGACGGCGCCTCCTTCGAGACGGTGAAGTCGCGCGCCCAGCGCCAGTGGGACCGCCTCCTCGGCAAGGTCGAGGTGGAAGGCGCGACGCCGGACCAGCTGACGACGCTGTACTCCAGTCTGTACCGGCTGTACCTGTACCCGAACTCCGGCTTCGAGAAGGTCGACGGGAAGTACCGGTACGCGTCGCCGTTCTCCCCGATGCCGAATCCCGACACGCCGACGCATACCGGCGCGAAGATCGTGGACGGCAAGGTGTACGTCAACAACGGCTTCTGGGACACCTACCGGACCACCTGGCCGGCGTACTCGCTGCTCACGCCGGGCCAGGCGGGCGAGATGGTCGACGGCTTCGTGCAGCAGTACAAGGACGGCGGCTGGACCTCCCGCTGGTCCTCCCCCGGCTACGCGGACCTGATGACCGGCACCTCCTCGGACGTCGCCTTCGCGGACGCGTACGTCAAGGGCGTCGACTTCGACGCGAGGTCGGCGTACGACGCGGCCGTGAAGAACGCGACGGTGGTGCCCCCGTCGTCGGGCGTGGGCCGCAAGGGCATGGCGACCTCGCCCTTCCTCGGCTACACCAGCACCGAGACGCACGAGGGCCTGTCGTGGGCGCTGGAGGGCTACCTCAACGACTACGGCATCGCGAAGATGGGCCAGGCCCTGTACAAGAAGACCGGCGACAAGCGGTACAAGGAGGAGTCGGAGTACTTCCTCAACCGCGCCCGGGACTACGTGAACCTCTTCGACGCCAAGGCCGGCTTCTTCCAGGGCCGGGACGAGAAGGGCGACTGGCGCGTCGAGTCCTCGAAGTACGACCCCCGGGTGTGGGGGTACGACTACACCGAGACGAACGGCTACGGATACGCCTTCACCGCCCCGCAGGACAGCCGGGGCCTGGCCAACCTGTACGGCGGCCGTAGCGGGCTCGCGGACAAGCTCGACGAGTACTTCGCCACCCCGGAGACGGCCTCGCCCGAATTCGTCGGCTCCTACGGCGGTGTCATCCACGAGATGACGGAGGCACGGGACGTCCGGATGGGCATGTACGGCCACTCCAACCAGGTCGCCCACCACGCCATCTACATGTACGACGCGGCCGGGCAGCCCTGGAAGGCGCAGAAGAACATCCGTGAGGTGTTGTCGCGGCTGTACGTCGGCAGCGAGATCGGACAGGGCTACCACGGCGACGAGGACAACGGCGAGCAGTCGGCCTGGTTCCTGTTCTCCGCGCTCGGCTTCTATCCGCTGGTCATGGGCAGCGGCGAGTACGCCATCGGGTCGCCCTTGTTCACCAAGGCCACGGTCCACCTGGAGAACGGCCGGGAGCTGGTCGTCAAGGCACCGAAGAACAGCGCCCGCAATGTGTACGTCCAGGGTCTGAAGGTCAACGGGGTTCCGTGGAGGTCCACTTCACTCCCCCACTCGCTGATCGCGAAGGGCGGCGTCCTGGAGTTCGACATGGGCCCGCGGCCCTCGTCCTGGGGCACCGGCAAGAACGCGGCACCCGTGTCGATCACCAAGGACGACGAGGTGCCGGAGCCGCGGGCGGATGCGCTGAAGGGTGACGGGGCGCTGTTCGACAACACCTCGGGGACCGAGGCGGGGGTCACCTCGCTGGAGCTGCCGGTGTCCGGGCGCACCAAGGCCGTGCAGTACACCCTGACCTCGCCGTCGGACCGGACGAAGGCGCCGACCGGCTGGACGCTCCAGGGGTCGCAGGACGGGACGACGTGGCGGACCCTCGACAAGAGATCCGCGCAGTCCTTCACCTGGGACCGGCAGACACGGGCGTTCACCGTGGGGTCTCCGGGTACGTACGGGAAGTACCGCCTGGTGCTCGACGGCGAGGCGGTGGTCGCCGAAGTCGAACTGCTCGCCTGAGCAGGTGCATTGGGGGTCTCATGCAGGGTGTCGATCCGGCCTGGCTGCCGGACGAGGCGTTCCGGCCGATCGGCACCCGGCGGACACTTATCCGTGGTTCGGGTCCACTGGTGGACACGGTGCACGGGGAAGTGGCGGAGGCCTGCGTACGGTTCGGGGGAAGCGTCTCACGCGACGGGTCCCCCGAACCGTACGACCTGGTGCTGGAGTTGACCGGAGCCGGGAGCGGGGGCGGCGACGGTGACGAGGCGTTCACCTTCGAGCGCGGGGACGGCCGTACGACCGTCACCGCGTCCGGGGGGCCCGGGCTGCTGTACGGCTTCTTCCACGTCGTACGGCTCGGGGACGCGGCGTTCCAGGGCTCGTGGGAACGCGCCGAGAACCGGCCCGAGTTGGCGCTGCGCATGCTCGACCACTGGGACAACGTGGCCGTGCATCCGGTCATGGGGCAGGTGGAGCGCGGATACGCCGGCGGGTCGCTGTTCTGGGCGGACGGCCGGGCGCGCGGGGAGCTGCTGGGGCGGGTGCGGGCGTACGGCAGGCTGCTGGCGGCCTGCGGGATCAACGCCGTGGCGGTGAACAACGTCAACGTGCACGCGACGGAGGCCCGTCTGCTCACCGACCGGATCGGTGAAGTCGCCGAGATCGCGGCCGCGTTGCGGCCGTACGGCATCCGCACCCATCTGTCGGTCACCTTCGCCGCGCCCCTGGTGCTCGGCGGGCTGACCACGGCGGACCCGTCGGACGAGGCGGTACGGGCGTGGTGGGCTCAGGCCACCGCGCGGGTGTACGAGGCGATACCCGACTTCGGCGGGTATGTGGTGAAGGCCGACTCGGAGGGTCAGCCGGGGCCCTTCGCGTACGGGCGCAGTCACGCGGACGGTGCGAACATGCTGGCCGCCGCGCTGACTGCGGCTGACAGCGGCTCCGCCGCGGGGTACGGCGGCACGGTGCACTGGCGGGCGTTCGTCTACGACCACCGCCAGGACTGGCGGGACCGGACGACGGACCGGGCGCGTGCCGCGTACGACCATTTCGTGCCGCTGGACGGCGAGTTCGCCGAGAACGCCGTGCTCCAGGTGAAGCACGGGCCCATGGACTTCCAGGTGCGGGAGCCGGTCTCACCGCTGATCGGCGCGATGCCGGGCACGCGGCTGGCCGTGGAGCTTCAAGCGACCCAGGAGTACACCGGGCACCAGCGGCACGTGTGCTGGCTGGGGCCGATGTGGAGCGAGGTGCTGCGGTTCCGGGCCGACGGGGAGTCCGCTGTCGGGGAGTTGGCGCGCGGCGGGCTCGTCGCCGTGTCCAACGTCGGTGACGACCCGTTCTGGACCGGGCATCCGCTGGCCCAGGCGAACCTGTACACCTTCGGGCGGCTGGCCTGGCAACCGCACGCCGATCCGCGTCAGATCCTCGACGAATGGATCCACCTCACCTTCGGCACCGGTCCGTCGGCAGGGCTGCACGCGATCCTGGACGGCTCATGGCGGACGTACGAGAAGTACACCGCGCCGCTCGGGGTGGGCTGGATGGTGCAGCCCGGTCATCATTACGGGCCGAGCGTCGACGGCTATGAGTACAGCCCCTGGGGCACCTACCACTTCGCCGACCGCGACGGCATCGGCGTCGACCGGAGCGCGGCGACGGGGACCGGGTTCGCGGGGCAGTACGCCAAGCCGTGGGCGTCCGTGTACGAGTCGCCGGACACCTGCCCCGACGAGCTGCTGCTGTTCTTCCACCACATGTCGTACGGGCACATGTTGCACAACGGCAAGACAGTGATCCAGCACATCTACGACACGCACTTCGAGGGCGTGGAGGAGGTGGAGGCGGCCCGGGAGGTGTGGGCCTCGCTGGTGGATCTCGTGGACCCGGCGCGCCACGCGCGGGTGACGGAGCGGTTCGAGGAGCAGCTCCGGAGCGCCCGCGAGTGGCGCGATCAGGTCAACAGCTACTTCTTCCGCAAGTCGGGTGTGCCCGACGCACATGGGCGCCGCATCCACTGACCGCGCATCTACTGACCGCGGAGGATCACTGTGCTCAGCGGGTCGAGGGTCAGTGGCTCGCCCTCCTCGACCCGCTTGCCGGTCAGCAGGTCGGTGGCGGTGGTGTGGGCGGTCAGGCGGACCGGTTCGGGGGCGTGGTTGAGGAGGAAGAGGAGGCGGGTGCCGTCGGGGGCGACCCTGGTCGCGGTCTCCAGGGCGGGGTGGTCGGCGTAGGGGCCGAGCAGGTCGTGGCGGCCCAGGATCCGCCGGACGGTCCAGTCGACGCCGGGCTGGTCGAGAGCGGTGGCGACGTACCAGCCCTCGCCTCCGCTCTCGCCGAAGCGGTTCCGGGTCACGGCCGGGGTTCCGGCGTAGAAGTCGGTGCCGTAGGTCCCGACCGGCTCGGCGCCGCGCGGCAGCACGATCTCGAAGACCAGGCGGGCCTCGCAGGTCAGCTCCCCCAGCTGGACGGGCTGCACGAAGTCCCGCGGCCGGGAGTCCCACTCGTCGACGCGGACGCCCATGAGCGGTGCCAGGGGCCCGGGTACGTCCGTGAGGAAGGCGCGGTCGTGTTCGTCGACGCGGCCCGAGAGGAAGGTCGTCAGGACCGTGCCGCCGCGCGCCGCGACGGCCTCCAGGCGCTCCGCGAGGTCGCCCTTGACCATGTGCAGGACGGGGGCGAGGACCACGTCGTACGAGGTCAGGTCTGCGGTGACCGGGACGACGTCCACGTCCGCGCCGGCTTCGCGGGCGGCACGGTAGTAGGCGTGGACCACCTCCTGGTACCTGACCAGCCGGGACGGACCGTCGGAGATCTCCAGGGCCCACCAGCTGTCCCAGTCGAAGAGCAGGGCGGTGCGGGCCGGCGTGCGGGCGCCGAGGGTCACGTCACCGAGCGACTCCAACTCCCGTCCCAGTTCCGCCACTTCACGGAACACGCGGGTGTCGGCACGGCCAGCGTGGCCGATGACCGCACCGTGGTACTTCTCGCAGGCACCGCGTGAGGCGCGCATCTGGAAGTAGAGGGCGGCGTCGGCGCCGTGGGCGATGGCCTGGAAGGTGGCGAGGCTCAGCTCGCCGGGCCGCCGCAGGGGGTTGACGTCACGGCAGGCCGTCGTGGACGGGGTCTGCTCCATCAGCCAGAAGGGGGCGCCGTCCTTCAGGCCGCGCATCAGGTCGTGGGCCAGGGCGGGCCAGGTCGGCGGGGCGTCGAGGGGCGGGTAGCTGTCCCAGGAGGCGAAGTCGAGGTGGGGTGCCCAGCGGTGGTAGTCGAGGGGGCGAAACATGCCCATGAAGTTGGTGGTGACGGGGGTGTCGGGGTCCTGGGCGCGGATCACCTCCTTCTCGGCGAGGAAGCAGCCGAGCAGGGCGTCGGTGGTGAAGCGGAAGTAGTCGAGGGTGATGCCCTGGAAGGCGGTGTGGTCGGGTCCGCGCCAGTGCTCGGTGAGGGCGTTCGGGGGCTCGACCTGGTCCCAGCCGGTGTACCGGTGCGACCAGAAGGTCGCCCACCAGGCGTCGTTGAGGGCGTCGAGGGTGCCGTACCTGTTGGCGAGCCATTCCCGGAACGCCTCGGCGCACAGCTCGCAGTAACAGGCGCCCCCGTACTCGTTGTTGATGTGCCAGGCCAGTAACGCCGGGTGGTCGGCGTAACGTTCGGCGAGGCGCGCCGCCATGGCCGTGGCGTGGCCGCGGTACGCCGGTGAGCTGGGACAGAAGCTGTGGCGTTGGCCGTAGCGGTGGCGGCGGCCCTCGAAGTCGGTGCGGTTGACCTCGGGGTGCCGCTTCGCGAGCCAGGGCGGGAGGGCGGCGGTGCCGGTGGCCAGGCAGACGTGGCGGTTCTCCGCGGCGGCCCGGTCCAGGACGCGGTCGAGGATCGTGAAGTCGTAGGTGTCCGGGGCGGGTTGGGTGAGGGACCAGGAGAAGACGCCGACGGTCAGGGTGTCGATGCGGGCCTGCGTGAACAGGCGATGGTCGTCGTCCCAGACGGGCTGCGGCCACTGCTCGGGGTTGTAGTCGCCGCCGTACGGGACCGTGTCGGTGCGCGGAAGGTTGCCGCGGTTGCTGGCGGGGAGCGCGGTCATGGGTTCTCCTCCGAGGAAACCTGCCGGAACTCACAAGGCAAGGTGGTAATTTGTGAGCAATGGCCACTCACGTGAAGCGGTCGTTCAAGTACCGCTTCCGTCCGACCGATGCGCAGGCAGCGGAGCTGTCCCGCACTTTCGGTTGCGTGCGCAAGGTCTACAACATGGCACTCACGGCCAGAAGCGAGGCGTGGGCGCGGCAGGAGCGTGTCAACTACAACCAGACGTCGGCGATGCTGACGGAGTGGAAGAAGACCGAGGAACTCGCCTATCTCAACGACGTGTCTTCGGTCCCACTTCAGCAGGCGCTTCGGCATTTGCAGACTGCCTTCACTCATTTCTTCGCCAAACGCGCGATGTACCCACGCTTCAAGAGCCGCAAGAAGTCCCGCCGGAGCGCGGAGTACACACCACTTCCGCGTTCCGTTTCCGCGACGGCAGGCTGACTCTTGCCAAGATGAGCGAGCCGTTGCGGATCGTATGGTCGCGTCCGCTTCCAGCAGCCGCGACGCCGTCGACGGTGACCGTCTCCCAGGACAACGCCGGCCGCTGGTTCGTGTCCCTGCTGTGTGAGGACACGGGTGTCAAGCCTCTACCTCCGAACGCGGAGGCGGTCGGTATCGATGTGGGCCTTGACCACCTACTGATCCTCTCTACCGGGGAAAAGATCACCAACCCAAGGCACGAGCGGTATGACCGCACCCAGCTGGCGAAGGCTCAGCGTGAACTGTCGCGCAAGGCGAAGGGCTCAAAGAACCGCGAGAAGGCTCGGCGCCGAGTAGCCCGTGTACACGCACGGATCACAGACCGCCGCCGGGACCACCTGCACAAGATCACTACTCGGCTCGTGCGTGAGAACCAAACGCTCGTGATCGAGGACTTGACCGTCCGCAACCTGCTGAAGAACGGTCGTCTCGCCCGCGCCATCAGCGATGCCGCGTGGTCCGAGTTCCGGGGCATGTTGGAGTACAAGTCGCAGTGGTACGGCCGCGAAGTGATCGCGGTCGACCGCTTCTTCCCCTCCTCCAGACTGTGCTCTGCCTGCGGCGCCCTGAAGGACAGGATGCCGCTGAACGTCCGCACATGGACGTGTGACCGTTGCGCCACAACCCACGATCGGGACGTGAACGCGGCGAACAACCTTCTGGCCGCCGGGCTGGCGGCATCGGCCTGTGGAGCCGGTGTAAGACCTCAACGGAGAACTCCGGGCGGGCAGTCGGCGATGAAGCAGGAATTCGGCGGGGCGACCCGTAGAGTCCCCGTCCGTCGGGCGGGAGAAGAAGTCAAGCGGTGAAGTCCTCCTCGGTCTCGGCGATCACCGGGCGACTGCTGCGCAGCAGGGAGAACAGCAGCGGGGCGGCCAGCAGGGCGGGCAGGGCCTCGGTCAGCAGGGCGGTCGACGCGGCCACCAGCACGAGCAGGGAGGCGGCGCCGAGGGTGGTGCGGGCGTGCCGGAAGAGGAAGTACGCGGCGAGGCGGGCGGTGTCGCGGGTGCGGAAGGCGAACAGCGAGGTGAGGATAAGCGCGTGCGCGCCCCACAGCAGGGAGCCGGCACCGATCACGCCGAGCAGGACCGCCCACCAGCCGGGCAGTCCGGTCGCGGAGAAGTGGGTGAGGGTGAAGGCGATCACGGTCAGCCAGGCGAGCAGGGGCGCCCAGAGCTTCAGGGCGGGCAGGGCGTTGAGCCGCCAGCCGCGCGCGTACGTCCGGGCCGGGTGCAGGTCCGTGAGGTCCCGGCCGCGGTGGTGCAGGGCGTACAGGGCGGCGGACAGGGCCGGGCCGAGCGGCAGCAGGCATACGGCGGCGAGGGGCAGGTTCGCCGGGTCGGGGCCGGTCAGGAGCAGGGCGGCGAGTCCGGGCGAGGCGGCGAGCAGCAGCAGGGCCTCGACGGTGACCAGGGTGTGGATCAGGGCGGCGGCACGGGACAGGGTTCCGGCGCCGAAGCCGGCCGCGTGGTGTACGCCGCCGCTCACCCGTTCTCCTTCTTGAAGCGTTCGTACGCCTTGTTGTGCAGGTCGACGAGCTGGTCCATGTTCTTGGCCTTGAGCTCGGTGACGTAGTCGTCCCATTCGGACAGCGGGCGCTTGCCGAGGACGAACTTGAGGGTGTTCTGGGTGACGTGGTCCCTGAGCGGCGTGTCCCAGAGCGTGGCCTGTTCCTGCTCGACCGACTGGAGGGGGTGGGCCGGGTCGATGGGCAGCTCGCTGCGCTGGGTCATGGCGTCCTGGAACTTCTGCTCGTCCGGGCTGAAGTTGGAGGAGACCAGGGTCCAGCTGCCGCCGTAGGTGAAGACGCCGTTGAAGAAGCCGTAGTTCTTCTGGAGGTCCTTGGGGGCGTCGGGGTCGGAGCCCATGAGGCTGATGCCGGGCTTCAGCCGGTACTTGCCGCCGGACTCGGTGTAGGTGACGCCCTCGACGCCCCACTTGCAGAACACCTGGCCCTCGTCGGAGTACCACAGCCAGTCCACGAACTGCATCATCGCGACGAAGGTGTCGCTCTCGAGGGCCTTGCTGGAGATCATGATGCCGTTTTCCAGGCGAGTTCCGCCCAGGATCACGGGGCCGGCCGGGCCGAGCGGTACGGGCACCATCTCGATCTTCGAGCCCTTGACCTGCTTCTGGAGGTTGTAGCGGTACTCCTGGACCAGCACCTGCGGATTGGCGCTGATCACATAGGACTTCTCGGCCAGCAGCTTCTGCAGGGCCTGGTCGTCCTGCTGGGTGAAGCTCTCCGGGTCCAGCAGCTTCTCGGCGACGAGCTTTCTCAGGTACTCGATCATCTGACGGTAGCTGTCCGTCGCACCGTTGAAGACGAACTTCTTCGCCTTGCTGTCGAAGGTGACGTTGGTGTACGTCCAGCCCGACTTGACCCCGTACGCCTGGCCCAGGTAGCTGAACAACGCGCCGCACGGGAAGGGGGTGTTGCCGCTCCAGCGGTCCGTCCAGGGGTATTTGTCGGGGTACTCCTGCTTGAGCGCCTTGAGGACGTCGTAGACCTCGTCCCAGGTGGTGGGCAGGGACAGGCCGTGCTTTTCCAGGATGTCCGTGCGGAAGGACAGCGAGTAGCCGGACTTGGCCTTCTCGTGCAGGCCGGGCAGCAGGTAGTACTTGCCGTCGGACTGGCGTATCGAGTCGAGCTCCGGCTCCAGCTTCCACTTCTCGACCTTGGCCCGGAAGTTGGGCATCAGGTGCACGTACTCGCTGACCGGGAGGATCGCGCCCGACGACACGAAGGCGACCTCGGACGGGTGGTACGTCTTGGGGATCAGGAAGGGGGCGTCGCCGGCGCCGATGAGGACGCTGCGCTTCTTCTCGTAGTCCGCGAGCGGGACGTCGACGGGCTTCAGGGTGATCCCGGTGCGCTTGGTGACCTCCTTCCAGAACAGCCAGTCGCTCTTCGTCGGGTAGACCGGGTTGTTGTTGTGCAGCAGCGAGAACGAGAGCGGCTTGGCGGCCTTGAACTGCTGCCCCGCGCGGTACTCCTTCATCGCGCCGTTCTGCTTCTTCGACAGGTCCTTGGAGTCGCCTCCGTCCTCGCCGCTGCCGCAGCCGGTCAGGGTGGCGAGGCCGATGAAACCGGCGGCGGCGAGGATCTGGCGCCGCGACAGCTGCCCTTTGTTCTGCACGGAGACTCCCTTGTTCCGTAAGTGAGGTGACGATCAGTCAGCCCTTGACGGCGCCGAGCATCACGCCCGAGACGAAGTAGCGCTGGACGAACGGGTACACGCAGAGGATCGGCAGCGCGGTGAGCACGATGGTGACCGCCTGGATGTTGGCCCCGACCTGGCTGAGCTGCTCGGTGCCGGCGCCGGCGTTGGAGCCGCCGGTGGCGCCCTGGATGAGGTTGCGCAGATAGACGGTGACCGGCATCAGATCCGTGCGGTCCATGTAGAGGAAGGCGCTGAACCAGGAGTTCCAGAACGACACCGAGTAGAAGAGCACCATGGTCGCGACGACCGCCTTGGACAGCGGCAGCACGATCTTGAGCAGAATCCCGTACGTACTCAGCCCGTCGATCTGCGCGGCCTCCTCCAGTTCGCTCGGCAGGCTCTCGAAGAAGGCCTTCATCACCAGGAGGTTGAAGACGCTGATCGCGTTGGGCAACGCGATCGCCCAGACGCTGTTCTTGATGCCGAGGCTGGTGATCAGGACGTAGTTCGGAATCAGGCCGCCGGTGAAGAACATGGTGAACACCGCGATGCCGACCAGCGTGGAACGGCCCCTGAGGTGCTTCTTCGACAGGACGTAGGCGTAGCAGGTCGTCAGGACCATGGCGACGGCGGTGGCCACGACCGTGTAGAGCACGGTGTTGCCGTAGTTCCGCCAGAACATCGAGTCCTGGAACACGATCTTGTACGTGGTGAGGTTGAACCCCTGGGGCCACAGGGTGACTTCACCGGCCCGGATCTGCCGCTCCCCGCTGAAGGAGCGCGCGATGATGTTGAGGAAGGGGTACAGGGTCACGACCACGACGAGGGTGAGGATCACCCCGTTGACGCCCTGGAAGACCCGGTAGGAACGACTCGGCTTCACCACAGGCTGGTCCCCACTGTGCGGCGCGAGAGCTGGTTGGCGGACATGATCAGGACCAGGCCGATGATCGCCTCGAACAGGCCGATGGCGGCGGCGTAGCTGAAGCTGTTGGACTCCACACCGGTCCGGTAGACGTACGTGGAGATCACGTCGGAGGTCGGGTACGTCAGCGGGTTGTAGAGCAGCAGGACCTTCTCGAAGCCGACGGCCAGGAAGGTGCCGACATTGAGGATCAGCAGCGTGATCATGGTAGGGCGGATGCCGGGCAGGGTGACGTGCCAGATCTGCTGCCAGCGGTTGGCGCCGTCGATGCGGGCGGCCTCGTAGAGGTCCTCGTCGATGGTGGTGAGCGCGGCCAGGTAGAGGATCGTGCCCCAGCCGGCGGTCTGCCAGATCTCGGAACCGACGTAGACGGTGCGGAACCACTCGGGTTCCTGGATGAACCGGATCGGCTCATGGCCGAACCAGCCCAGCGCGTGGTTGATCGGGCCGTCCGTGGCGAGCATCTGCATCGTGATGCCCGCGACGATGACGATCGACAGGAAGTGCGGCAGATACGACACCGACTGCACGAACCGTTTCAGCGAACGCCGGCGCACCTCGTTGAGCAGCAGGGCGAGCACGATCGGGATCGGGAAGCAGAAGACGAGCGTGAGTCCGCCGAGCCACAGGGTGTTGCGGAACACCTGCCAGAAGGTGGGGTCGCTGAGGAACATCTCGACATAGCGCAGGCCCACCCACTGCTCGCCGAAGATCGAGCCGCCCGGTTCGAAGCGCCGGAAGGCGATCACGTTGCCGATCATCGGCAGATAGCGGAAGACGAGGAAGAACAGCAACGGCAGTACGGCGAGCGAGTACAACTGCCAGTCCCGGCGCAGGGCCCGTCGCCATCCGGTGCGCGTCCTCCGCCGCCCGCGGCGGGGTGGAGCCTTGGTCGGCGGCGGCTCCTGGGTACCGGGCGGTGGAGCCGATCTGGTGGAGGTGCTCATGCAGTGGCCTCCCGGTGCACCGAAAGTTTCGGAGTCGTACCGGCAACTTTGCGGCGAGGTTAGGGGCGGGTGTAATGGCTGTCAATGGGGCTGGCAGGGATGGTCAGTTGAGGAGGCTGGGACCGGGACGAGCCAGAGGCTACGAAACATTCTGACGTCGAGACGCAACAATCGGAGGCACCGTTGCCCGCGTTCGACCTGCCGTTGCCGGACCTGGAGCGCTACCGCCCGGACCTCGAGGAGCCGCCCGACTTCGACGAGTTCTGGCGCGACACCCTCAAGGAGGCGGCCCAGCACGAGGTGTTGGTGTCGGCGGACCCGGCGGAGACGGGCCTGCGCCTCACCGAGACCTGGGACGTGACCTTCCGGGGGTTCGGCGGCGACCCGGTGCGGGCCTGGTTCAGCAGACCGGCCGGGGTGCGCGAGCCGCTGCCCGCCGTCGTCGAGTACGTCGGCTACGGCCGGGGCCGCGGTCTTCCGCACGAGCGGCTGACCTGGGTGAACGCC
Organism: Streptomyces viridochromogenes; assembly: GCF_001270495.1. Classification (GTDB taxonomy): domain Bacteria; phylum Actinomycetota; class Actinomycetes; order Streptomycetales; family Streptomycetaceae; genus Streptomyces; species Streptomyces viridochromogenes_A. Next base: position 36,978 of record NZ_LGUR01000140.1, on the reverse strand, counting down.
GGGTACGCACATCTGCTGATGGACAACCGGGGCCAGGGCGACCAGTACGGCAACGGCGGCGCCACCCCGGACCCGCACGCCACGGCGCCGGGCGGCCCGGGCCCGGCGGCACGCGGCCTGCTGTCCCCACGGGACTACCACTACCGGCGCCTGATCACGGACGCGGTACGCGCGGTGGCGGCGGTGCGCGCCCTGCCGGGCGTGGACGGCACCCGGGTCACGGCCGTCGGCAACAGCCAGGGCGGCGGACTCGCGCTGGCCGTCGCGGGACTCGTCCCCGACCTGGCCGCGCTCCTGGTCACCGCCCCGTTCCTGTGCGGCATCCGCCGCGCACTCGACCTCACCGACGCGTCACCGTACGGCGAGATCACCGCGTACCTCTCGGTGCACCGGGACGCCGAGCGGGCCGCCTATGCCACGCTCGCCTACATGGAGGGGATCTCCTTCGCCCGCCGCGCCCATGCCCCGGCCCACTTCGGGGTCGGCCTGCGCGACACGGTGTGCCCGCCGAGCGGGGCGTACGGCGCCTTCAACCACTATGCGGAGCTGTCGGGCGCCGACCCGCGCAGGGAGATCCGCCCGTATCCGTTCAACGGCCATGAGGGCGGGGACGCGGTGCATGTGCGCCGCCAACTGGACTGGCTGGGCGGGGTGTTGGAGTCAGGACCGCGGTCGACGTGAACGCGACGGCCGCGGCGGCGACCGGGTCGCGGACCCGGTGGACGGCGGCTCGGCGCCCACCGGGTCCGCGTGGAGCAGTGGTTCAGCCCACCCGGCAGGGCAGGGTCGTCGTACTGTCGCCGCCGGAGCCGGAGACGACGTAGCCGAAGGTCGTGCTCTCCCCCGGATCGAGAGAGCCGTTCCAGTCGGCGTTGTGGACCATGACGTTCTGACCGGTGTAGGTCGCGCTGCCGCTCCAGAGGCTCTCGACCTTCTGGCCGGTGGGGAGCGTCCAGTCGACCATCCAGCCGAGCATCGGGACGTCGCCGGAGTTGGTGACGGTCACCTCGGACTGGTAACCGCCGGACCAGTTGCCGGTCGTGCGGCGGGTGGCGGAGCACTCGCCGGGCACCGGGTCGGTCGGGTTGCCGGGCTCCTTGATGCCGGTGACCTCGCCGTTGCCGCCGTCGAAGACGATGTCGGAGCAGGAGTAGAAGGTCTCCGCGCTGTCCGAGCGCTGCCAGACCATGTAGACGATGTGGCGGCCCGACTTGTTCGCCGGAAGCTGCCCGGTCCAGGAGTAGTTGGCCTCGACCGTGCCCGGGGAGCCGTTGAGGGGCGGGTGGTCGACCGAGAGGAAGGGCCGCTCCTCCATGTCGTCCCAGGTGAGGGGCTGCTTCGGGTCGAAGCCGTCCTTGGTGATGTAGACGTGGAACCAACCCGGGTGCGCGGCCCAGGCGTTGTAGGAGAAGTCGACTGTCGCGCCCGAGGTGAGGTGGGTGAGCGGCCAGTCGTCGCGCGGCGCGTTGAATCCGGTGAAGTTGGTGTTGCCGCCGCTGCACAGCTCGCCGTCGGGCACGAAGCCGCGGGTGCGGCCGGCGCCGTCGGAGCGGAGCACCGAGAACCAGTTGTAGAACGGGGTCGTGCCGCTGACCTGTTGGGCCGCCCTGCAGGCCGGGTTGACCGGCTTGATCTCACCGGTGTCGGTGAGGCCGTCCTGCCAGCACAGGAAGGTACGGCTGCCGGGCTTCATGGGGGTGCCGTGGGCCTCCGCCTGGCCGCCCGCGGTGACGACGAGGCCCACGGCGGGGATGGTGGCGAGCAGGGAGACCAGGACCAGGAGGAGGGCTCTGGGGCGTGACACCCTCGATAATCTTGTCAGGATCATGACATTCCAGTCCGTTCCTTGAGGTACGGGCCGTTCGGGTGTGGGTGAGGTTGTCGTGCGGGTGAGCGTGAGATTGCCGTGGGGCGGGGGCGGCACGCGGACGGGTTCCGGTCCGGCCGTGTGGGAGCGCTCCCACCCCACCTTCTGCGGAAGGTAGCGGCATGCGGCGCAGTTGTAAACGGCCGTGACGCGGGGCGTACGGGGTGCGCGGATGTGCCGGGGGCGGCTTGGCGGGTACGCCGGGGACGGCTTGGCGAGTGCGCCAGGGGCTGCTTGGCTGGTACGCCTGGGGGGCGGTTCGACGGGTACGCCGGGGTCGTCAGCCCACCGATGTCGTCGCCGACGCCCCCCTCCCCGCCGCGTCCCGGGCCGGGCTCACCGAGAACGCCGTGTCGCCCGCGACGGCCACGATCGCGTCCTTGACGAGGAGGGCGCTGGGGATCGTCTACTCCGTCGACGTGCCCGGGGCGTCCAGCTTGGGCGTGGTCGGTGACCGTTCCGTCGGGGCGGACGAAGTACGCGGTCCCGTCGAGCACGGTGGGCGTGCCCTGCGGGGGTGCCCGTCAGGGGGACGCGGGTGGCGGTGCCGGTCTCCGGGTCCACCCGGAGCAGGGTGGTGTACACCTCGTCCCGGCCGTCGCCGCCCGTCTGGTACCCCGTGGTGTTCTTCAGCAGCGCGAGCCCAGGAACTCGATCGCCCGCCGGGTCAGGAGCTTGGCGGCGTCCGGGTCGTACGAAGGCAGCGAGTCGTCCGCGAAGAGGTGCTGGTCTCCGGGATACAGGAACATCTCCGCGGCGGCGCAGTCGGAGACGAGCGCGTGGGCAGCATCGATGTCCTCGGCGAAGTACGGATCGGCCTCCATCGCGTGGACCTGCACCGGCACACCGTGCGGCCAAGCCGCTCCGAACTCCGACACGGGGATGCAGGCGTGGAACAGGAGCGCGCCCCGCGCGCCCGGACGTGTCTGCGCCAGCTTCTGGGCGGGCAGCACACCGAGTGAGAAGCCTACGTAAACGGCGTCCCGCGGCAGGTGTTCGGCCGCGCGGACACCGCGCTCGGTGATCTCGCCGAAGCCGGTCTGCTCGACGTAGCCCATGCCCTCCTCAAGGGAGCCGAACGTGCGCCCGTCGAAGAGATCGGGCGTGTGGACGGTGTGGCCGGCCGCGCGGAGTTCGTCGGCGAAAGCGGCGACTCCGGGAGTCAGCCCCTGCGAGTGGTGGAACAGTACGACCTCTGTCATGCCCGAACCCCTTGCCCTGTGGGTAGCGAATGATCCGGAACTCTAGAATAATCGAGAGGTGTCGAACAATACCCGCCTCCCCGACTACGACCTTGCCGACGTCACAGATGTGACAGCCCCGGCCCAGCTGCGCGCGCTGGCCAACCCACTGCGCAACGCCATCCTTGAGCTGCTCCTCGAACGCGCCGCGACCGTGAGCGAACTGGCCGCCGCGCTCGGCCGCCCGAAGAGCACGGTCGCGCACCACGTGAGCGCCCTGGCGGATGCCCGGCTGCTGAAGGTCGTGCGGACCCGCCGGGTGCGGGCCATCGACGAGCGCTACTACGGCCGCACCGCGCGCATCTTCCGCGTCGGCACGGTCGGCCCGACCGACGGGGACGCCGCGCCGTACTGCAACAACGATCTCGCCACGGCCGCGGCCGAATCGGCTGCCGCACACCAGGCGGATCAACTTTCCTCGATCGTGCGACACGTACGGATCCCACGGGAGCAGGCCCGCGAGTTCTGGGCCCGGGTCCTGGAACTCGCCAACGACTACGCGCAACTGCCGCGCGGAGGCGATGTGGTGTACGGCTTCGCGGCCGGGCTCTACCCGACCGACTATCCGGCGCTGCCCGAGGCTGAGGCCGCGGCGAAGGACCCGGACTGACCGGTGTCGCGGGTCATGGCGTCCGCAGCCGTGCGTGTCCCCAACTCCACCTCCGTCACCGGGAGTTCGATCGTGAACTCCGTGCGGCCCGGCACGCTGTCCACCCGTATGTGTCCCCCGTGCGCCTCCGTGATCGCCGCGGCGACGGCGAGCCCGAGCCCGGAGCCGCCCGACCCGGCGTCGGCGCGGGAGCGGGACGTGTCGGCTCGGGTGAAGGGTTCGAAGACCGCGGGGAGGAGGGCCGGCGGGATGCCGGGGCCGTCGTCGCGGACTTGGATGACACAGGTGGAGGGGGTCGACGTGACCGAGGCGACCACCCGTGTGCCCGCGGGTGTGTGCATCCGTGCGTTGGCCAGCAGGTTGGCCACCACCTGGTGCAGCCGGACCGCGTCACCGAGGACCGGTGGCGCGGCGTCCGGGCGGAGTTCGAGTTGCCAGTCATGCCCGTCCCCCGCGACCCGCGCGTCCCGCACCGCCCGCGCTACCAGTGCCGCGAGGTCGACCTCGGTGGAGTGCAACGGCCTGTCCTCGGCTAGCCGGGCCAGCAGGAGGAGGTCCTCGACCAGGCCGGTCATCCGGGCCGACTCGGCCCGGACACGGCGCCAGGCGAGCACGGGCTCGATCCGGGCGGCGTCGCGGTTCATGAGTTCGGCGTAGCCGGAGATCGAGGCGAGGGGGGTGCGCAGTTCGTGGCTGGCGTCGGCGAGGAAGCGGCGCATGCGTTCCTCGGTGCGCCGGCGGGCGGTGAGGGAGGACTCGACGTGGTCGATCATCCGGTTGAGCGCGGCGCCGACCTGACCCGCCTCGCTGTCGGGGTCGGCGTCCCGGGCCGGGACACGGGTGAGGCCGACGCCCTCGCCCCGGTCGAGCGGCGCGCGGGAGACCTCGGCGGCGGTGGCGGCGACCCGGCCGAGCGGGCGCAGTTGGCGTCGTATGACGACCGTGCAGACGCAGCCCGCCACGAGGAGGCCGGCCACCGCGACGGCGGCCCCGGCGACGGTCAGGCCGCCGATCACGCGCTGGACGTCGTCCATGGGCAGCCCGGTGAGGACCCGGATGCCGCCACTCTCGACCGCGGCGACCCGGTAGGTGCCGAGGCCGGGGACGGTGCGGGTGTGCCGGGTGCCGTCGGGTGCGATGTCCGCCAGCGCGGTGAGCTGCGGGGCGGTGAGGTCCTTCGGGGCCGCGCCCTCGCGCACGACCTCGGCGGCGACGATCGTGCCGTCCTCGTCGAGGCGGGCGGCGAGCAGGCCGGCGGGATGACCGTTGCCGTCGAGGAAGCCCAGGTCGTCGTCGTTCTCCGGGTGGAGCGCGGCTCCGTCCAGGCTGCGCGCGGCGGCGTTGGTGACGCGGCCGTCCAAGTCGCCGATCAGGTAGGCGCGTTGGGCGAGGGCGGTGGTGAGCGCCATCGCGGCGCAGACGAGGATGAGGGTGGCGGTGACGAAGACGAGCAGGCGGGTACGCATGGTGCGGGTGCGCGGCCTCGCCCATGGCTGCCGGGCGGTCGGCCTGCGGACGGTTGCCCTACGGGCGGTGGGGGTGCTCATCTCCCGCCCACCACCGGCCGGACGGCGTGCCCGAAGCCGCGCACCGCGCGCACCCACTCCAGTGCGGGCCTACGGACGTGTCCGGTTCGCAACCCGGCGGTGGCGGTCATGTCCCGATTCTGTCCGCGTCCGCTGAGGGAGCCCTGTGCTCCACCTGAGGGTGGGTGATGACCTGGGGTTTCCCGGGCGCGGGCACGGCGAAGGGCCGCACCCCCGTCACCGGGGATGCGGCCCTCGACTACCGTGCGGTACCGCTGGCCTGACCGCTAGCTACGGATCAGGTTGCGCAGCACGTACTGCATGATGCCGCCGTTGCGGTAGTAGTCGGCCTCACCGGGGGTGTCGATGCGGACGACCGCGTCGAACTCGACGCCCGTGTCGGTGGTGACCTTCACCGTGCTCGGGGTGGTGCCGTTGTTGAGCTCCTCGACGCCCGCGATGGAGAAGGTCTCCTCACCGGTCAGGCCGAGGGAGTCGGCCGACTGGCCGGCCGGGAACTGGAGCGGCAGGACGCCCATGCCGATGAGGTTCGAGCGGTGGATGCGCTCGTACGACTCGGTGATGACGGCCTTGACGCCGAGGAGTGCCGTGCCCTTGGCCGCCCAGTCGCGGGACGAGCCGGAGCCGTACTCCTTGCCGCCCAGGATGACCAGCGGGATGCCGGCGGCCTGGTAGTTCTGCGAGGCGTCGTAGATGAAGCTCACCGGGCCGTCGGCCTGGGTGAAGTCGCGGGTGTAGCCGCCCTCGGTGCCCGGCGCGATCTGGTTGCGCAGGCGGATGTTGGCGAACGTACCGCGGATCATGACCTCGTGGTTGCCGCGGCGCGAGCCGTAGCTGTTGAAGTCGCGGCGCTCGACGCCGTGCTCCGTGAGGTACTTGCCGGCCGGGGTGTCGGCCTTGATGGCACCGGCCGGGGAGATGTGGTCGGTGGTGACCGAGTCGCCCAGCTTGGCGAGGACACGCGCACCGGAGATGTCGGAGACCGGGGTGGTCTCCATCGTCATGCCGTCGAAGTACGGGGGCTTGCGGACGTAGGTCGACTCGGCGTCCCACTCGAAGGTGTCGCCGGTCGGGATCGACAGCGCCTGCCACTGGGCGTCACCGGCGAAGACGTCCTGGTAGGACTTGCTGAACATGTCCTCGCCGATGGCGTTGGCCACGACGTCGTTGACCTCGGCCTCGGAGGGCCAGATGTCCTTCAGGAAGACCGGGTTGCCGTCCTGGTCGGCGCCCAGGGCGTCACGCGTGATGTCCACCTTCATGGAACCCGCGAGGGCGTACGCGACGACCAGCGGCGGGGAGGCCAGGTAGTTCATCTTGACGTCGGGGTTGATACGGCCCTCGAAGTTCCGGTTGCCGGAGAGGACCGAGGTGACCGCGAGGTCGTGGTCGTTGACGGCCTTGGAGACCTCCTCCGGCAGCGGGCCGGAGTTGCCGATGCAGGTGGTGCAGCCGTAGCCGACGAGGTTGAAGCCGACCTTGTCCAGGTACGGCGTCAGACCGGCCTTGTCGAAGTAGTCGGTGACGACCTTCGAACCCGGGGCGAGGGTGGTCTTGACCCACGGCTTGCGGGTCAGGCCCTTCTCCACGGCCTTCTTCGCGACGAGCGCGGCGGCGACCATGACGTACGGGTTGGAGGTGTTGGTGCAGGAGGTGATGGCCGCGACCGTCACCGCACCGTGGTCGATCTCGTACGTCGAGCCGTCGGGGGCGGTCACGGTGACCGGGTTGGACGGGGCGCCGTTCGGGGCGACGGCCGGGGCGTCGGAGGCCGGGAAGGACTCCTGGCCCGCCTCGTCCACGCTGTCGACGTAGTTGCGGACGTCCTGCTTGAACTGCTCGGCGGCGTTGGCGAGGACGATGCGGTCCTGCGGACGCTTCGGGCCGGCGATGGAGGGAACGACCGTGGACAGGTCGAGCTCCAGCTTCTCGGAGAAGTCCGGCTCGGCCTTCGGGTCCAGCCAGAGACCCTGCTCCTTGGCGTACGCCTCGACGAGCGCGAGCTGCTGCTCGGAACGGCCGGTCAGCTTGAGGTACTTGATCGTCTCGCCGTCGATCGGGAAGATCGCGGCGGTCGAGCCGAACTCCGGCGACATGTTGCCGATGGTGGCGCGGTTCGCCAGGGAGGTGGCGGCCACGCCCTCGCCGTAGAACTCGACGAACTTGCCGACGACACCGTGCTTGCGGAGCATCTCGGTGATGGTCAGCACCAGGTCGGTGGCGGTGGTGCCGGGGGTGAGCTCACCGGTCAGCTTGAAGCCGACGACGCGCGGGATGAGCATCGAGACCGGCTGACCGAGCATCGCGGCCTCGGCCTCGATGCCGCCGACGCCCCAGCCGAGGACGCCGAGGCCGTTGACCATGGTGGTGTGCGAGTCGGTGCCGACGAGGGTGTCGGGGTACGCCTGCCCGTTGCGGACCATGACCGTGCGGGCCAGGTGCTCGATGTTCACCTGGTGGACGATGCCGGTGCCGGGGGGTACGACCTTGAAGTCGTCGAAGGCGGTCTGGCCCCAGCGCAGGAACTGGTAGCGCTCCTTGTTGCGGCCGTACTCCAGGTCGACGTTCTGCTTGAAGGCGTCGTTCGTGCCGAACTTGTCGGCGATGACGGAGTGGTCGATGACCATCTCGGCCGGGGAGAGCGGGTTGACCTTCGCCGGGTCGCCGCCGAGCGCCTTGACGGCCTCACGCATGGTGGCGAGGTCCACGACACAGGGCACGCCGGTGAAGTCCTGCATGATCACGCGGGCCGGCGTGAACTGGATCTCCTGCGACGGCTGGGCCTGGGAGTCCCAGCTGCCGAGGGCGCGGATGTGGTCGGCGGTGATGTTCGCGCCGTCCTCGGTGCGGAGGAGGTTCTCCAGCAGCACCTTCAGGCTGTAGGGGAGGCGCGCGGCGCCCTCGACCTTGTCCAGCCGGAAGATCTCGTACGACTCGTCGCCCACCTGCAGCGTGCTGCGGGCGTCGAAGCTGTTCGCCGACACGACAGTCTCCTTCATTTCTGTGCGCTTACCACCGCATCCTGCCGCTACACCGTCCTGGCCGATCCGCTAAGGTAAGGCTAAGTTAGGCATGCCTTACTGCCAGACCGGCGACGGCGTGCGGCTGCGGTACGCCTCGGCAGATATCTCGATGTCGAGATAACTCTAATACATGGGGCCCGGATGGTCATGCCCGGGGGCTTCGACATGCCCCCTTTGCATGACCATGCGCCTTCATGCATACTCTTCCTATGTCCAAGGTCCTCACCTCCCTGCCCACCGGCGAGCGCGTCGGCATCGCCTTCTCCGGCGGACTCGACACCTCCGTCGCGGTCGCCTGGATGCGCGACAAGGGCGCCGTCCCGTGCACCTACACCGCTGACATCGGCCAGTACGACGAGCCCGACATCGCCTCGGTGCCCGGCCGCGCCAAGAACTACGGCGCCGAGGTCGCGCGGCTGGTCGACTGCCGTGCGGCGCTGGTCGAGGAGGGCCTGGCCGCGCTGACGTGCGGCGCGTTCCACATCCGCTCCGGCGGGCGCGCCTACTTCAACACCACCCCGCTGGGCCGTGCCGTCACCGGCACGCTGCTGGTGCGGGCGATGCTGGAGGACGACGTCCAGATCTGGGGCGACGGCTCGACCTTCAAGGGCAACGACATCGAGCGGTTCTACCGCTACGGCCTGCTCGCCAACCCGAACCTGCGGATCTACAAGCCCTGGCTGGACGCGGACTTCGTGACCGAGCTCGGCGGCCGCAAGGAGATGTCGGAGTGGCTGGTCGCCCACGACCTGCCCTACCGGGACTCGACGGAGAAGGCGTACTCCACCGACGCCAACATCTGGGGCGCCACCCACGAGGCCAAGACCCTGGAGCACCTGGACACCGGCATCGAGACGGTCGACCCGATCATGGGCGTCCGGTTCTGGGACCCGTCGGTCGAGATCGCCACCGAGGACGTGACGATCGGCTTCGAGCAGGGCCGCCCGGTCACCATCAACGGCAAGGAGTTCGCCTCCGCCGTCGACCTGGTGATGGAGGCCAACGCCATCGGCGGCCGCCACGGCCTGGGCATGTCGGACCAGATCGAGAACCGGATCATCGAGGCCAAGAGCCGTGGCATCTACGAGGCGCCCGGCATGGCCCTGCTGCACATCGCGTACGAGCGCCTGGTCAACGCGATCCACAACGAGGACACCCTCGCCCAGTACCACAACGAGGGCCGGCGTCTCGGTCGCCTCATGTACGAGGGCCGCTGGCTGGACCCGCAGGCGCTGATGATCCGCGAGTCGCTCCAGCGCTGGGTCGGCGCCGCGATCACCGGTGAGGTCACCCTGCGTCTGCGGCGTGGTGAGGACTACTCGATCCTCGACACCACCGGCCCGGCGTTCAGCTACCACCCGGACAAGCTCTCCATGGAGCGCACCGAGGACTCCGCCTTCGGCCCGGTGGACCGGATCGGCCAGCTCACCATGCGCAACCTCGACATCGCCGACTCGCGCGCCAAGCTGGAGCAGTACGCGGGCCTCGGCCTGATCGGCACCGGCAGCCCCACCATCGGCGCCTCCCAGGCCGCCGCCACCGGGCTCATCGGCACCATGCCGGAGCTGCCGCAGGGCGGTGCCGAGGCCATCGCCTCCCGCGGCGAGGTCTCCGAGCAGGACGCGCTGCTGGACCGCGCGGCGATGGAGTCCGGCACGGACTGAGTCGCCCCCCGGAGGGGACGGACCTCAAGGGGCCGGACCTCAGGGTGATGGACCACATGGTGATGGACCACCGGGTGATGGACCACCGGAAAGGCCGGTTCGACGCTACGGGCGTCGGACCGGCCTTTTCAGGCCATCCCCTCTCCGCGTCAGGCCCGCGCGGCTAGGCTCACCTGGTGATCATCTGGCTGAACGGAACCTTCGGCGCCGGCAAGACGACCACCGCCAACGAGTTGGTCGACCTCGTCCCGGACGCGGCGATCTTTGACGCCGAACAGGTCGGCTACATGCTGCAACACGTCGAGAAGCTCCCCCAAGTGGGTGACTTCCAGGACTGGCCGCCGTGGCGCCACCTGGTGGTGGAGACCGGTGCCCAACTGCTCGGCCACCTCGGCGGGGCGCTGGTCGTGCCGCAGACGGTGCTGGTCGAGCAGTACTGGACGGAGATCCGCACCGGCCTGGAGAAGTACGGCATCGCGGTCCACCACTTCGTACTCCACTCCGACCCGGACACGCTCACCGAGCGGATCGAGACGGACAGCGAGACCAACACCAAGTTCCCGGACGCCCGCCAGTGGCGCCTCGACCATCGCACCGTCTACCGGGACGCCCTGCCCTGGCTGAGCCGCGAGGCCGAGGTCATCGACACCGCCCCGCTCTCCCCTCAGCAGGTCGCCCGGCTGGTCGCCGACACCGTCTCCGCGGACTCTCCGTGACGAACTGCCATCAGTTCGCCAAGTCGGGGTAACCGAGAGACACGAACCTCGACCTCGGAGGGAGGCGTCCATGCCCCTCACATTCCGCAAGAGTTTTCGGATCCTGCCCGGCGTGCGGCTGAACATCAACCGGCACTCCTGGTCCATCACCACGGGCGGCAGGCACGGGCCCCGGCGCACGCACAGCAGCACAGGACGTCGTACGACATCGATGGATTTGCCCGGACCTTTCGGGTGGCGTCGCACGCGTACCGCCAGGCGACGTTGACGGTCCATCACCCGAACGGCCCCCCTTGCAAGGTGCCATCTCATATCTGAGATAACCTCAGCCTCATGGCAGACGACTACCTCGTACGCATCGGCAAGCTCATCCGTGACGCCCGGCAACACCGTGGCTGGACACAGACGCAGCTCGCCGAGGCGCTCGGCACCTCTCAGAGCGCCGTCAACCGCATCGAGCGCGGCAACCAGAACATCAGCCTTGAGATGATCGCCCGCATCGGTGAGGCCCTGGACAGCGAGATCGTGTCCCTCGGCTACGCCGGTCCGATGCATCTGCGGGTTGTCGGCGGACGTCGGCTGTCCGGCTCCATCGATGTCAAGACCAGCAAGAACGCCTGCGTGGCCCTGCTGTGCGCCTCGTTGCTCAACAAGGGGCGCACAGTGCTGCGCCGGGTCGCCCGCATCGAGGAGGTCTACCGCCTTCTTGAGGTCCTCAACTCCATCGGCGTGCGCACCCGTTGGATCAACGACGGCGTCGACCTGGAGATCGTGCCGCCGGCCGAGCTGAACATGGCGGCGATCGACGCCGAGGCAGCCGTACGCACCCGGTCCATCATCATGTTCCTCGGCCCGCTGCTGCACCGCATGGACCACTTCAAGCTGCCGTACGCCGGCGGCTGCGACCTCGGCACGCGGACCATCGAGCCGCACATGATCGCCCTGCGCCGCTTCGGGCTGGACGTCGCGGCGACGGAGGGTCAGTACCACGCCGTGGTCGACCGGTCCGTCCGCCCCGACCGTCCGATCGTGCTGACCGAGCGCGGCGACACCGTGACCGAGAACGCGCTGCTGGCCGCCGCGCGGCACGACGGCGTCACGGTCATCCGCAACGCCTCCTCCAACTACATGGTCCAGGACCTCTGCTTCTTCCTGGAGACGCTCGGCGTCCGGGTCGAGGGCATCGGCACGACGACGCTCACGGTCCACGGCGTACCGAACATCGACGTGGACGTCGACTACTCCCCCTCCGAGGACCCGGTCGAGGCGATGAGCCTGCTGGCCGCCGCGGTGGTGACGGAGTCGGAGCTGACGGTGTGTCGCGTACCCATCGAGTTCCTGGAGATCGAGCTGGCGGTCCTGGAGGAGATGGGCCTCGACCACGACCGCACGCCCGAGTACTTCGCGGACAACGGCCGTACGCGACTGGTGGACCTGACCGTCCGGCCCTCCAAGCTGGAGGCGCCGATCGACAAGATCCACCCGATGCCGTTCCCCGGGCTGAACATCGACAACGTCCCCTTCTTCGCGGCCATCGCGGCCGCCGCGCAGGGTCAGACGCTGATCCACGACTGGGTCTACGACAACCGCGCGATCTATCTGACCGACCTCAACCGCCTCGGCGGCCGCCTCCAGTTGCTGGACCCGCACCGCGTCCTGGTCGAGGGCCCGACCCGCTGGCGCGCCGCCGAGATGATGTGCCCGCCGGCGCTACGGCCCGCCGTGGTCGTCCTGCTGGCGATGATGGCGGCGGAGGGCACGTCCGTACTGCGGAACGTGTATGTCATCAACCGCGGGTACGAGGACCTCGCCGAGCGGCTGAACTCCATCGGGGCGCAGATCGAGATCTTCCGGGACATCTGAGTCGCCGATGCCGCCGCACCCTTTCCGACCTGCACGACGGCCTGGCCATGCGGGGCCGGGGAGGGTGCGGCGGCATCTCCGGGCCCACAATCACTCCGCTGATCCGGGATTTTTGCGCTTGTTGGCATTGAAGCGCGCTTTCTTCTGACGATTCCCACACGTGTTCATGTCGCACCATTTACGAGTGCGGCTCTGACTGGTGTCGAAGAAGGCGGCTTGGCAGGTTGGTGATGCGCACAAGGCCAGTTTTCCGTCTCGTTCGCCCGCGATGATGCTGATCGCGTCAGCGGCGATCACGCTGAGGGCATCCTCCACGCGGGAAGCCGAGCTGAGCTGCCATCGCCGCTGGCCCTCGGGCGTCAGGATCGCCGCGGCCCGGCCCCGGGCGCTGCAGTCATTGATGACTTGGACGGCGGACGCAGGGAGAGCGTCCTGGATCGCGGCCGCTGTCGCGGCGGCGTGGATCGACTCTCTCAGTTCCCGAGCGAGGTCGAGCTGGGCTGTGGTGCAGGAGTCCACGGCGAGGCCGTTCACTGCCAGCCAGTCGACGAGTCGGTGCGGCGTGGGAATGCGCTCCACAGCGTTGCCATGACGCTCCGACAGAGTCCCCGTGAAGCTGGTCGCCAGCACCTTACCGAGGCGGAAGTCAGGGAACTCAGCACGCATGGAACCACCTTAGCGGGTTGCCGCGAGGCTCTGAGAACTGTTAGAACCGTCTTAGCCGGTTCGCGATCGGTCGTAGCCGGTTCCACGACGGCCAGGAGGTCTCATGCCCCGCCCAACCAGCGACGTGCAAGCCTTTGAAGCCCACGCGACTGACGCTGACCTCGACGATCTGCGCGCACGACTGGCCGCGGCACGGCTGCCGGAAGCTGAGACGGTCCATGGCTCCGCGCCCGGCCCTCGCCGATGGGAACAGGGCGTTCCTCTCGCCGACCTCGTAGATGTCGTGAACTACTGGCGCACCGGGTACACCTGGCGGTCGTTCGAAGAGCGCCTCAACCAGATCGGCCAGTTCCGCACGACCATCGACGATCTGGGAATCCACTTCCTGCACCGCCGATCCGCGCGCGCAGATGCCACTCCTCTGATCTTGACGCACGGCTGGCCCGGCAGCATTGCCGAGTTCATCGACATAGTGGACGAGCTGGCGGATCCGAAAGATGCGGACGCGCCGGCGTTCCACGTCGTCGTCCCGTCGCTACCGGGCTTTGGTTACAGCGACAAGCCGGCCACCACCGGGTGGGGAACCGAAAAGATCGCGGCCGCATGGGTGGAACTGATGGGAAGGCTCGGCTACCGCAAGTTCGCTGCCCACGGCGGCGATTGGGGAGGCAATATCACCACGGTTCTCGGCGGCAGGTTCCCGGCGCACGTTCTCGGCATCCACACATTGTTCGCGGAGGCGCCGCCCGGGTTGACCACGGACGGGCTGACCGCCGTCGAGCGCAAGTGGACCGAGGAAACCCGTGATTTCTGGCGCCACCGCGCGGCGTACGCGAAGCAGCAGGCGACCCGACCGCAGACCATCGGCTACTCGCTCGTCGACTCGCCGGTCGGGCTACTTGCCTGGATCCTCGACAAGTTCGCCGAGTGGTCGGACACCGAAGACAGCCCGTTCGAGACGATTTCCATAGACCGCGTTCTTGACGACGTCACCCTGTATTGGCTGACGCGGACCGGCGCGTCGGCGGCCCGCATTTACTACGAAAGCCACAACTCGCTGGACCCCGAACTTCGGGTCGACGTCCCGTCAGCAATCACTATGTATCCCCGCGACATCGAGAAGTGTCCGCGCCCCTGGGCACAGGAGCGGTACCGGCAAATCGTCCGATGGAGGTCGCCCGAGATCGGGGGACATTTCCCGTCGCTGGAGGTCCCCCAGTATTTCGTCAAGGATCTGCAAGAGGGCCTCGCGGCAGTGCTGACCACCAATCGGTGAACGTGGCTCGGCGATCCGGCGCTCGATCACCGCGTGGAGCATGTCGAGGTCTTTCGACGGCTGGTTGAACCAGGCCATGATCTCCTTCACCCGGTCGACAGCCGCCGAATGGGCCCGCAGCGGCGTCCGCGTCAACGCCCTGGTCCCCCGCTGGCACGCCACGGAACTGACCGACAACTTCCTCGGAAACCCCGAGATCTCGCGGGGAATCGCCCGCGACACGCTCAAACTCCGGGAGCGTCGATCGGCGTTGCAGAACGCGAGGACCCACCGCCCCGACGCACTGCGCCGCGTCCCTCCCGGTCGGCAGGGGCGCGGCGCGCTGTGTGTGGCGGGGCCCGAACGGCGGGAGGCCGAACGGGGAGAGCCCGTAGGGCGGACTGCCCGTCACGCCTTCGACAGCGTGACGTCCTTCTTCAGTGCCGCGTGGAAGTGGGGCAGCGGCAGACCGCCCAGGCCGTCCACGGGGCGGAGTTCCACGAGCGTGGCCTCGACGTCGGCCTTGCCGTGCTTGAGGACGGCCGGGGAGGGCTTGCTCTTGTTCTCCCAGCGGTGCTTCTTGCCGTCGCACACGGCGAGGGTGCCGCCGATGGCGAACCGGGTGGTGGAGGCCCTCTGGCCGACGGAGGCGCTCACGAAGACGGGTCCCGTGCTGTCGACGCAGCTGTAGGTGCCGCCGACGGTGACGGTGCCGTCCGCGGCCATACGGACCGTCTTGTCGACCGTCACGGTCTCCCTGGTGTCGGCGGTGACGTCGGAGTCGGCACGGGCCGAGGGCGCGGCGACCAGCAGGAGCAGGGCGGCGCCGGCGGCGGTGGCGAGGGCGGGGCGCAGGGGCATGGGATGACCTCCCGGTGGGCGGAGTGGGGCGTTCCACTGGTACCCGGCCGGTGTGCTCATGGACGTGATCGTCACTCCTTCGGTGGCGAGTCCGCCCCGACCTTCGTGGATCGGTCAGAGAGTTGTCCGCGTGTTGTCACGGTTCACGGCGGGCCGTTCCGATGAGTTCGCGACGGGAGGATCGTCGTCCCATATGGACGACCCATACGGCTCGTCAGCTCTATGTGGAGGTGCGCCATGTGTTCCCACCAGCCTTCGTGCCCTTCCTTCGACAACCACGCCGCACATGTGGTCGCCGCACACCCCGAGCAGGGCTGGAGCCTTCTCTGCGACGGGGCGATCGTCTTCGACGACAGCGGTGCGCTGCTGCCCGACGGCCGCGTCGTCGCACCGCACCGGGTACCGGCCGAGCGTCTCGCCATGGCGGCGTGAGCACGGCCCACAGCTACCCTGACCTCGGTGAGGTCGGT
This sequence comes from Streptomyces viridochromogenes, assembly GCF_001270495.1. Lineage (GTDB taxonomy): Bacteria > Actinomycetota > Actinomycetes > Streptomycetales > Streptomycetaceae > Streptomyces > Streptomyces viridochromogenes_A. The sequence goes on along the minus strand of NZ_LGUR01000140.1, from coordinate 21,195 downwards.
GAAGTCGTTGGGCGAGAGGGCCTTGCGCTGGACGGCAGAGAAGTAGATCTCGCCTCGGTCGAGCCAGGAGGCGTGCACAGGGGTGTGGGCCATGACCGTGTTCGGGAACAACACGGTGAGCCGGTCGGCCGCCTTCTGACCGCGATGAACGGGACGATGCCGGTGCGTTCTCCGGTGCGGCCGAACACCTTCGCGGCGTGGACGTCGTTGGCGGCGAGGTAGGTCAGGGCACCGCCGCGTCCGTAGATGTGATTGACGCGCATCGCCTTGGCCTTGCCGGGGTGAGGGAGGTCTTCTCGTCCGCGCTGATCACGTACTCGTCATCGCCGAGCCGTTCGCCCTGCCAGGTGCGGGCGTACAGGTCCAGCACCCAGGTGGCCTTCAGCCGGAAGCCGGGCGGGTGATGAAGATCCAGGAGCGGGTGCTGCCAGGGCTTGAGTGCGTCCTGGGCCAGCCGGCGACGCACGGTCGACGCCGACATGAACGGGGCGATGCCCCGCCGGGCGGCCTCGCGGGCCAGTCCCGGGCACGACCAGCGTGAGAGCGGTCCTTCACTCTCGGCAGGCAACCGGCAGGCCAGCGCCGCGTTGACGGTCTTCGAGCCCGGGCAGGCCCGCCTGGGCGAACCGGCCACGCCGGCGGCGCACGGTGCCCACATGGAGCCCCGTCTTCCGGGCGATGCATGCGTCACGATGCATGCGTCGGAGCGTCCACGCTCGGCGTGCAGCACCACCTGTGCACGCACCCGCAGCCGGTGCTCGTTCTTGTGGCCGTAGGCCATCTTCTTCAACCGCACGCGTTCGGCGGCACTCGGGGCTGTCGGACAGGGCGTGCGGACGGGCATGGCGGGCTGACCGGTCGACCGAAGTGGATCACTGGTTACCCCGCAGCCTGCCCCGCCCGTCACCGCCCCGGCCCCGCAATGACCGGTGCAAGAGGCCACTTGGCCAGGGAAAACGCAACTTCGACATGGCCCGCAGAGGCAGCTACCTTCACCTGGTCTTCGGCGATCGCCCACGGTCGCACGGAAGTTCCTTCAGGCCGAGCCACCCGCGACGGGATGAGTTGGTCACGCCCCACGAACCCTCGCCCCCCTTGCCCAAGCCACCGAACCGGGTCCACACCAGGCACCCCCCAATCAGGGAGAGACGCATGCCCCACCTCACGCTGTACACATTCGGCGTCCTGAAGTCACCTCTCGCCGATCCCGCACCTCTCACGCGCGAGTTCTACGACACTGGAGAGGCCGTCTACCGGAAGATCGGCCAGCACCCCGGATACCTCGCGCGTGCTGAAACGGCAGACGGTGACCGGGGCATGCTCTTCGAGGCGGACTGGGGTGCATGGGGAGAGTTCGCCGTACCGACCTGGTACGACAAGGGCCGTACTGTGGAAACCACCGCCCTGGCCGCGACCCTCTCACTCTGGACGGACTTGCGCCCCGCCTTCGACGCCGTCTACACCGGTCTGCACCGTGAGGCGCTGAACAGGCGTTACGACTGGTTCGAGAGGACAGGACACCCGAATTACGTGTGCTGGTGGGTCTCCGACGGCGTGATACCCACCTGGCAGGACGGGGTTTCCAGGCTGGAACACCTCCGCGACCACGGCTCCGCGCCGCACGCCTTCACCTTCCACCACTCGTTCGCCCCGGACGGAACTCCGACCAGGATCAAAGGCATCGGGTCGAATGACGGTGAACAGATGCGTCTGCGCTGACACCGACCCCAGCATCTGACCGCACTAAGGCAGTACGGCGAAACCGTCGAGCTCCACCATCGCCCGTTCGTCCCAGAGGCGGACGACCTCGACCACCGCCATCGCCGGATAGTCACGGCCCGCCAACCGCCCCCAGATGCGGCCGAGTCGGGCGGCCTGGTCGCGGTAGCCGGCGACATCGGTGGCGTAGACGGTGACCCGCGCGAGGTCGGCCGGTGTGCCGCCGGCCGCTGCCAGCGCGGCCAGCAGGTTCGTGAGCGCCTGCTCGAACTGCTCCGGCAGCGTCTCCCCGACCACCTTGCCGTCGGCGTCGAGTGCGGTCTGCCCGGCCAGGAACACGAACCGTGAGCCAGTGGCGACGACCGCGTGGGAGAAACCGGTGGGCGGGGACAGATCGGGCGGGTTGACGCGCTCGGTGCTCACTGGCCGGCCTCCATGTTCGCGTACAACTCCTTGGCGATGATGCCGCGTTGCACCTCGCTGGCCCCTTCGTAGACGCGCGGGGCGCGCACCTCACGGTAGAGGTGTTCGAGCAGGTGACCGCGGCGCAGGGCGCGGGCACCGTGCAACTGGACCGCGGTGTCGACGACATACTGCGCGGTCTCCGTCGCGAGCAGCTTCGCCATCGCGGCCCGCTTGGGCACGTCCGGCGCATCCTCGTCGTACGCCGTCGCCGCCGCGTACACCATGAGACGGGCCGCCTCCGTGCGCAGGGCCATCTCGGCGACCTGGTGGGCGACCGTCTGAAGGTCCTTCAACTTGCCGCCGAACGCGTCCCGTCGGGCCGTGTGGACGAGGGTCGCGTCCAGCGCCGCCTGTGCCATGCCGATGGCGAAGGCCCCGACGCTGGGCCGGAAGAGGTTGAGGGTGCCCATCGCGACCCGGAAACCCCGGTCCGGCTCGCCCAGCACGTCGTCGGCGGTGACCGGGACGGCGTCGAAGGTGAGGGCGCCAATGGGGTGCGGGGACAGCATGTCGAGGCCCGTTCCGGTGAGACCGGGGCGGTCGGCGGGCACCAGGAAGGCGGTGACCCCCCGGGCGCCGGCGCCGGGGGTGGTGCGGGCGAAGACGGTGTAGAAGTCGGCCTCGGGGGCGTTGGAGATCCAGCATTTCTCGCCGGTGAGGCGCCAGCGGGTGCGGCCGTCGGAGTGGGCGGCGAGTGAGGCATCCGGCGTCCGCGCCGACCCCGCCCCCTCCCGCGCGGCCTCCCGTCGGCCCCCCTCGCCCTGCTCTTCCGGCTCGGCCCGCAACCCCAGCGCGGCCGCGTCCGACCCGGCTCCCGGCTCGCTCAGCGCGAAGGCGGCCACCGCGCTCCCCTCGACCACCTGGGGCAGCCAGCGGTCCCGCTGGGCCTCGGTGCCGTACGCGTGGACGGGATGCGCGCCCAGGCCCTGGAGGGCGAGCGCGGTCTCCGCCTCCGTGCAGGCATACGCGAGGGACTCCCGCATCAGGCACAGGTCGACCGCTCCGGAGGTGAACAGCCGTTTCAGCAGCCCCAGTTGACCGAGTTCGGCGACGAGGGGGCGGTTGACGTGCCCGGGTTCGCCCTTCTCCGCGAGCGGCCGCAGCCGTTCGGCGGCGAGGGTGCGCAGGTCGGCACACCAGGCGGTTTGCGGTGGATCGAGCGAGAATGCGGGCATTGCCGACCTCCCTGCGGGGCCGTCCGCGACGGACCCTCTCGACGGACCTCCTCGACGATATCGCGCACCATTGACTGTCGTCACCAACACGATACGCTCCCTGTGCGAGCCCACACGATGCCCAGAAGCACGACGCCCACAAGGCAGCCCACACGGCAAGGGGGCGAACCGCTATGGCCGGTCTGCACCGCTCCGCCCACGTCGACACCTTCGCCCGCGAGCATCTGCCACCGCCCGACCAGTGGCCCGAGCTCCGCTTCGACCTGCCGGGGCTGCGCTACCCCGATCGGCTCAACGCCGCCGCCGAGTTGCTCGACGGCCCCGACGACGAGCGGCCCGTGTTCCACACACCGTCCGGCACCATATGGACGTACGGCACACTGCGCACCCGCGTCGACCGACTGGCCCATGTGCTCACCGACCACCTCGGCGTCGTCCCGGGCAACCGGGTGCTGCTGCGCGGCCCGACCACACCCTGGCTGGCCGCCTGCTGGCTGGCGGTGCTGAAGGCGGGCGCGGTCGCCGTCACCGTGCTGGCCCAGCAGCGGCCGCACGAGCTGCGGACGATCTGCGAGATCGCCCAGGTCCGGCACGCGTTGTGCGACATCCGGGCCGTCGACGACCTCGCCAAGGCCGAGATACCCGGGCTGCGGATCACGACGTACGGCGGAGACGCCCCCGACGACCTGCTGCGCCGCCCCGCGCCCGACGGGCCCTGTCCCGCCGCCGACACCGCGGCCGACGACGTCGCGCTCATCGCCTTCACGTCCGGTACCACCGGACGGCCCAAGGGCTGTATGCACTTCCACCGGGATGTACTCGCGATAGCCGACACCTTCTCAGACCATGTGCTGCGCCCACATATGGACGATGTCTTCACCGGCAGTCCCCCGCTCGGCTTCACCTTCGGCCTCGGCGGCCTCGTCATCTTCCCGATGCGGGCCGGCGCCAGCGCCCTGCTCCTCGAACAGGCCGGTCCCAAGCAGCTGCTTCCCGCGATCGGCGAGCACCGGGTGTCCGTGCTGTTCACCGCGCCGACGGCGTACCGCGCGATGCTCGACGAACTCGACTCGCACGACATCTCCTCGCTGCGCCGCTGCGTCTCGGCGGGCGAGAACCTGCCGGCCGCCACCTGGCGGGCCTGGCACGAGCGGACCGGGCTGCGCATCATCAACGGCATCGGCGCCACCGAGCTGCTGCACATCTTCATCTCCGCCGCCGACGAGCACATCAGGCCCGGCACGACGGGGATGCCGGTACCGGGCTGGCACGCGCGCGTGGTCGACCACGAGGGCCGGGAACAGCCCGACGGGGAACCCGGACTGCTCGCCGTGCGCGGACCGGTCGGCTGCCGCTATCTCGCCGACCCCCGGCAGCGCGAGTACGTGCGCGACGGCTGGAACATCACCGGCGACACCTACGTCCGGGAGAGTGACGGCTACTTCCGCTATGTCGCCCGCGCGGACGACATGATCATCTCGGCCGGCTACAACATAGCGGGCCCGGAGGTCGAGGAGGCCCTGCTGCGCCACCCGGACGTGCTGGAGGCGGCGGTGGTGGGGCGGCCCGACGAGGCGCGCGGCCAGGTCGTGGTGGCATATGCCGTGCTCAGGGAGGGTGCGCGACACGACGTGGAGGCGCTGCGGGCGTTCGTCAAGGCCGAGCTGGCGCCGTACAAGTGCCCGCGCGAGATCGTCTTCCTGGACGCGCTGCCGCGCACCGCGACCGGCAAGCTCCAGCGTTTCCGGCTGCGCGCGGGTGGTAACCCACAGGGTGACCAGCAGTGATCCGCACGACCTAAGATGATCAACGTGTCCGACCAGCATGCACCACGGTCTCTCATCGTCACGCTCTACGGCGCCTACGGCCGCTATATGCCCGGCCCGGTGCCGGTCGCCGAGCTGATCAGACTGCTGGCCGCGGTCGGCGTGGACGCTCCTTCCGTACGTTCGTCGGTGTCGCGGCTGAAGCGACGCGGGCTGCTGCGGCCGGCCCGTACGGCGCAGGGCGCGGCGGGATACGAACTGTCGCCGGACGCCCGCCAGTTGCTCGACGACGGCGACCGGCGCATCTACGCCCTCGCGCCGCCCGAGGACGAGGGCTGGGTGCTCGCGGTGTTCTCGGTGCCGGAGTCGGAGCGGCAGAAGCGGCACGTCCTGCGCTCCCGGCTGGCCGGCCTCGGCTTCGGGACGGCGGCTCCGGGCGTGTGGATCGCGCCGGCGCGGCTCTACGAGGAGGCCCGTCACACCCTTCAGCGGCTGCGCCTGGAGGAGTACGTCGACTTCTTCCGCGGCGAGCATCTCGGCTTCGCGCCGACCGTCGAGGCCGTCGCCCGCTGGTGGGACCTGGCCGCGATCGCCAAGGAGCACGAGGCGTTCCTCGACCGTCACGCGCGCGTGCTGCGCGACTGGGAGCGGCGGCAGGACACCGCACCCGAGGAGGCGTACCGCGACTACCTCCTCGCCCTGGACTCCTGGCGCCATCTCCCCTACGCCGACCCCGGCCTGCCCGCCCGGCTGCTCCCCGCGGACTGGCCGGGCGCACGCTCGGCCGCCGTCTTCCGGGGCCTGCACGAACGCCTGCGGGACGCTGGAGCCGCCTACGCCGGCCTGTGACGCCAGGCAGGCGGCAGGGCGGCTCTCCGGGCCGACCCGCGTCGACCGGCGTCGACCAACCCGCACGAAGCAGGCCGTACGCCCTCAAGTCCCGAGCGTCAGGCGGGGCTTGGGGGCGTCCGTGCGTCCGGTCTGCGGGCGGCGGCTGCCCGCCCGGTACGGGGTCGGCCAGGCGACGCCCGGGCCCTCGTAGCCCTGCTCGGCCGCGGCGTGCAGGGTCCAGTGCGGGTCGTAGAGGTGGGGGCGAGCCAGGGCGCACAGGTCCGTACGGCCCGCCAGGATCAGGGAGTTGACGTCGTCCCAGGAGGAGATGGCGCCGACCGCGATCACCGGGAGGCCGGTGGCGTGGCGGATCCGGTCCGCGTACGGCGTCTGGTACGACCGCCCGAACTCCGGCCGCTCGTCGGCCACCACCTGCCCGGTCGACACGTCGATGGCGTCGGCGCCGTGCGCGGCGAAGGCGCGGGCGATCTCGACGGCGTCCTCGGCCGTCGTACCGCCCTCGGCCCAGTCGGTGGCGGAGATTCGGACGGTCATGGGCCGTTCCTCGGGCCATACGGCTCGTACTACGTCGAAGACTTCGAGCGGGAAGCGGAGCCGCTTCTCCAGGGAGCCTCCGTAGGCGTCCGTGCGCCGGTTGGTGAGTGGGGAGAGGAAGCCGGAGAGCAGGTAGCCGTGCGCGCAGTGCAGTTCGAGGAGATCGAACCCGGCGCGGGCGGCGCGCCAGGCGGCTGCCGTGAACTGCTCGCGGATGTCGGTGAGTTGGGAGCGGGTCAGCTCGCGCGGGGTCTGGCTGTACGGCTTGTACGGGATCGGGGACGGGGCCGCGAGCGGCCAGTTGCCGTCCTCCAGCGGCTCGTCGATGCCCTCCCACATCAGCTTGGTCGAGCCTTTGCGCCCGCTGTGGCCGAGCTGCACGCCGATCGCGGTGCCGGGCGCCTGGGCGTGCACGAACCGGACGATCCGCCGCCATGCCTCCCCCTGCCTGCCGGTGTAGAGGCCGGTGCAACCGGGGGTGATCCGCCCCTCCGGGCTGACGCACACCATCTCGGTCATCACCAGGCCGGCGCCGCCGAGGGCGCGGGCGCCGAGATGGACGAGGTGGAAGTCGCCGGGGACGCCGTCCGTGGCCGAGTACATGTCCATCGGGGACACGACGACCCGGTTGCGCAGGGTCAGGCCGCGCAGCCGGAACGGGGTGAACATCGGGGGCGTGCCGGTCGGGCAGCCGAAGTCGCTCTCCACGGCCTCCGTGAAGTGGGCGTCACGCAGGCGCAGGTTGTCGTGGGTGACGCGGCGGCTGCGGGTGAGGAGGTTGAAGGCGAACTGGCGCGGCGGCTGGTCGAGGTAGAGGCGGAGGTTCTCGAACCACTCCAGGCTGGCGCGGGCGGCGCGCTGCGTGGAGGCGACGACCGGCTTGCGTTCCTGCTCGTATGCCGCCAGGGCCCGCTCCGGGGAAGGCTGTTCCTCCAGGCAGGCGGCGAGCGCCAAGGCGTCCTCGACGGCCAGCTTGGTGCCGGAGCCGATGGAGAAGTGCGCGGTGTGGGCGGCGTCGCCGAGCAGGACGACGTTGCCGTGCGACCAGCGCTCGTTGACGACGGTCCGGAAGGTGGTCCACGCCGACTTGTTGGACTGGAGCGGCCGTCCGCGGAGCGCGTCCGCGAAGATCTTGGCGCAGCGCTCGACGGACTCCTGCGCGTCGATCTCCGCGAACCCGGCCGCCTGCCAGACCTCTTCCCGCATCTCGACGATCACCGTGGAGGCGTCGGCCGCGTACGGGTAGCCGTGCAGCTGCATCACGCCGTGCTCGGTCTCGGCGATCTCGAAACGGAAGGCATCGAAGGCGAAGTCGGCGGCCAGCCAGATGTAGCGGCAGTGGTGGCTGGCCACATGTGGGCGGAACACATGGGCGTAGGCCTCGCGCGTGGTGCTGTGCACACCGTCTGCGGCGATGACCAGGTCGTGCGTCTCCGCGAGCGTCTCCGGTGAGGGCGCCTCGGAGCGGAAGCGGAGCTCTACGCCGAGTTCGCGGCAGCGGTCGTGGAGGATCTCCAGGAGGCGTTTTCTGCCGAGGGCCGCGAAGCCGTGTCCTCCGGAGGTCTGGCGGGTGTTGCGGTGGACGATGTCGATGTCGTCCCAGCGGGTGAAGTGCGATTGCATGGCCTCGTAGACCACGGGGTCGGCGTGTTCGATGCCGCCGAGGGTTTCGTCGGAGAGGACTACTCCGAAGCCGAAGGTGTCGTCGGGGGCGTTGCGTTCCCAGACGGCTACTTCGCGGGTCGGGTCGAGGCGTTTGAGGAGGGCTGCGGCGTAGAGGCCGCCGGGGCCGCCGCCGATGACTGCCACTCGTAGGGGGTGGCTGGTGATCGCGGGCGGCTGCAGGTTGTCGGTGGCTGGTCGCGCCCGCGCGGCGGTAGCCGCAGATTCAGTACAGCCCCGCGCCCCTTTGGCCGGCACAGTCCCCTCGGCCGCGAACATCCCTACCTCCCCTGCCACTTCGGCGGGCGCTTCTCCGTGAAGGCCGCGTGGAACTCGGCGTAGTCCTCGCCGTTCATCAGCAGCGCCTGCGTCGAGGCGTCCATTTCCACGGCCGCCGCCAGCGGCATGTCCAGCTCGGCCGTCAGCAGGGCCTTGGTCTGTGCGTACGCCAGTGCTGGGCCGTCGGCGAGGCGGCGGGCCAGGGTCTGGGCTGCCTCATCGACCCTGCCCTCGTCCGTGAGCTCGCTGATCAGGCCGATCCGCTCGGCCTCGGGTGCGCGTACCGGTTCGCCCAGCATGAGCAGACGGGTCGCGTGGCCCAGACCGACGACCCTGGGCAGCAGATAGGCCGCGCCCATGTCGCCGCCGGACAGGCCGACCCGGGTGAAGAGGAAGGCGAAGCGGGCGGTGGGGTCGGCGATGCGGAAGTCGGCCGCGAGCGCCAGTACCGCGCCCGCCCCGGCGGCCACCCCGTGCACCGCCGCGATCACCGGGAACGGGCACTCCCGTACGGCCCGCACGACCTGCCCGGTCATCCGGTTGAAGTCGAGGAGCTGGGCGGTGTCCATGGCGAGGGTCGCGCCGATGATCTCGTCGACGTCGCCGCCGGAGCAGAAGCCGCGGCCCTCACCGGCCAGCACCAGGGCCCGTACCGCTCTCTCCCGGGACAGCTCGGCGAGCAGATCGCGCAGGTCGGCGTAGGCGCCGAAGGTGAGCGCGTTGAGCTTCTCGGGGCGGGCGAGGGTGACGGTGGCGACCCCGTCGGCACGTTCGACCCGCAGATGTTCCCAGTCGGGGGTGCGGGCGGCGGAGCCGGTGAAGGGACTCATGACGTGCGGCCTCCTCGGGCGGACGGCGGGCACTGCATCACTGAGCTCTACCCTTCGAGCTCTACCCTTCGAAGCTATCACCCAACTTTGACTGTCGTCACGGTCACGCGATAACCCATTCGAGTGTGACCTGACCCCGTCACATCCGTCACGGCTCGTCGACACGCGCGTAACGGTGGGATCAGCCGCGCGAGGCCGCACGTTCACCCGGGTAAGCCGCCCAGCAGTCGGGGCCGAAGGTCCCGAACGGTGCCTCTCGGAGCCTCTGCCGGGTGGGCGCCGTACCATTCATAAGGTTGAAAGCAGGACAGCCTGCTCATGAACGGACCCGCCTTGCAAGATCGCCCCTCCGCCTCCGCCTCCTGGCGCATCGCGCTGCCGCACACGGCCGCAGCCGTGCCCGTGGCACGCGCACTGGTCCGTACGGCGCTGGCCGAGCTGGAGCACGCCGCCGACAGCGACACCGCGGAGCTGCTCACGGCGGAGCTGGTCGCGAACGCCGTGGAGCACACCGCGGGGAACGGCCCGATAGAGCTCGTGGTGGAGCTGCTGCCGTCCGGCTGCCAGGTCGAGGTGCACGACCCGGACCCGGCCCCGCCGGGCAACCTGACCCACCCCACACCCGGCGAGCCCGACCCCTGGCAGGAACACGGCCGCGGCCTGCTGCTGATCCGCACCCTGAGCTCGTCCTGCGGCCACCGCCCGACGGACTCGGGCAAGGCGGTCTGGTTCAGACTGCCGGTGGTACCAGCACAACGCCGCCCGCTGTAACGCCCCAGGGGCTCGGGGCTGTATCGGATGTGCGGCTACCGCCGCGGGCGCGATCAACCACCCACGACCGGCAGTCGGCAGCGAACACGCCCCCTACGGCGCGACGCCGTCCCTCAACCCAGCGTCGCCACCAGCACGGCCTTGATCGTGTGCATCCGGTTCTCCGCCTCGTCGAACACCACCGAGTGCTCCGACTCGAAGACCTCGTCGGTCACCTCGAGCGACTCCAGCCCATGGCTCTCGAAGATCTCGCGCCCGACCTTGGTCCCGAGGTCGTGGAAGGCCGGCAGACAGTGCAGGAACCTGACGTCCGGGTTCCCGGTGGCGCGCAGGACGTCCATGGTCACCGCATAAGAGCCGAGCGCGGAGATCCGCTCGGCCCAGACCTCCTTGGGCTCCCCCATGGAGACCCAGACGTCCGTGGCGACGAAGTCGGCGCCGCGGACACCCTCGGCGACATCCTCGGTGAGCGTGATGACGGCACCGCTGCCCTCCGCCAGCTTGCGGGCACGGGCCACGACCCCGTCCGCGGGCCAGTACTCCTTGGGCGCGACGATCCGCACGTCCATGCCGAGCAGCGCACCGGTGATCAGATACGAGTTGCCCATGTTGAAGCGGGCGTCGCCCAGGTAGGCGAAGGCGATCTCCTTGAGCGGCTTGGCGCTGTGCTCCGTCATCGTCAGCACGTCGGCGAGCATCTGCGTGGGGTGCCAGTCGTCGGTCAGGCCGTTGTAGACGGGCACTCCCGCGTACGCGGCCAGCTCCTCCACCTTCGCCTGGCTGTCACCGCGGTACTCGATCCCGTCGTACATCCGGCCCAGCACGCGCGCGGTGTCCTTCACGGACTCCTTGTGACCGATCTGCGAGCCGGACGGGTCGAGATACGTCGTCGAGGCACCCTGGTCGGCGGCCGCGACCTCGAACGCGCAGCGCGTGCGCGTCGAGGTCTTCGCGAAGATCAGCGCGATGTTCTTCCCCCGCAGATACTGCGTCTCGGTCCCGGCCTTCTTCGCGGCCTTCAGCTCGGCGGCCAGCTCGACGAGCCCGAGGAACTCCTGCTCGGTGAAGTCGAGCTCCTTGAGGAAGTGGCGCCCGGCGAGGGCGGTCGGGACAGTCGCCATGGGGGGCGCTCCAGAGGTACGAGTACAGGGACCCTGGAAGTCTATACGACCATCAGCATTTCTATACAGCGCCATGGCTCCGACGCGGCTCCTATACGGCTCGCCCCTGTACAGCCTCGCGCTCGACCGGACAGCTCATACAGCGCGGCCCACCCCTCCCCCGCCCCAGCTCGCTCCCCGGGATCTCGATCACCTCGATGCCCTGCTTGCGCAGATGCGTGTTGGTGGTGGAGTTCCGCTCGTAGGCGACGACGACACCCGGCTCGACGGCCAGCACGTTGCAGCCGTCGTCCCACTGCTCACGCTCGGCCGCGTGGACGTCCTGGGTCGCGGTCAGGACGCGGATCTCGCTGAGGCCGAGCGCGGCGGCGATCGCGCGGTGCATGTGCTCCGGCGGATGGTCGGTGACCTTCAGCTCCTTGTCGCCGGCGCCCGGTTCGATCGTGTACGAGCGGAGCATGCCGAGCCCGGCGTACTGGGTGAAGACGTCGCCGTCGACCATCGTCATCACGGTGTCGAGGTGCATGAGGGCGCGCCGCTTGGGCATGTCGAGGGCCACGATCGTCTGCGCGGACCCGGCGGCGAACAGCTTGTGGGCGAGCATCTCGACCGCCTGGGGCGTGGTGCGCTCGCTCATCCCGATGAGGACCGCCCCGTTGCCGATCACCAGGACGTCCCCGCCCTCGATGGTGGAGGGGTAGTCGGCCTGCCCCTCGGACCAGACATGGAACGTTTCGTCACGGAACAGCGGGTGGTGCCGGTAGATCGCCTCGAAGTGCACGGTCTCGCGCTGCCGGGCGGGCCAGCGCATGGCGTTGACGGAGACGCCGTCGTAGATCCAGGCGGAGGTGTCACGGGTGAAGAGGTGATTGGGCAGGGGCGCGAGGAGGAAGTCGTCGAGCTCCATGACATGGAAGCGCACGGAGGTCGGCTCGGGGTGCGCCTCCAGGAACTCCCGTTTGGTCATGCCACCGACCAGGGCCTCGACCAGTTCGGCCGAGGGCAGGCTCTCGAAGGCCGCACGGAGGTGGTCCGTGGCCAGCACCCCGTACTCCTTCTCGTCGAAGACCCGGTCCAGGACCAGCCTGCGGGCCGCCGGGATCTCCAGGGCCTCGGTGAGCAGGTCGCCGAAGAGGTGGACGGTGACCCCTCGGTCGCGCAGGACGTCGGCGAACCCGTCGTGCTCGGCGCGCGCCCGGCGCACCCACAACACGTCGTCGAAGAGCAGGGCGTCCTTGTTGCTGGGAGTGAGCCTTTTGAGCTCGAGATCGGGCCGGTGAAGGATGACGCGGCGCAGCCGCCCGGCCTCGGAGTCGACATGGAATCCCATGCCTCCATCCTGACCATCGGGGGCCGTCTTCACCCCCTGCTTGACCTCCTTGCCCTCCTCTCCTTGCCCTCCGCCCCTTTCCGCCCCCGCTTTTCGTCCCCTTGACGACAATCAGCCCCCACCGTTATCGTCCGTATGACGAGAAATCGCGGAGGGGATCCCATGGCCGACATCACCCGGCGCCTCGGCTGGCGCCATCTGCGCGGCGCGCCCACGGCGCACATCCGCCACCACCGAGGCGGAAAGCTGCTGCACGACGGCCCCGGACTCAGCTTCTGGTACCGGGCGCTGACCGCCGCGCTCTCCGAAGTGCCGGTCGACGACCGCGAGTTGGCGATGACCTTCCATGCCCGTACGTCCGACTTCCAGGACGTGGCCGTCCAGGCGACGGTCACCTACCGGGTCAGCGACCCGGCACTGGCCGCGACCCGCCTGGACTTCTCCGTCGACCCGGACACGGGCGCCTGGCGGGGCGCGCCGCTTGAGCAGCTGGGGACGCTCCTGACGGAAACCGCCCAGCAGCACGCGCTGGACGTCCTGTCCCGTACGTCGCTGTCGGCGGCGCTGGTCGACGGCGTGACGGCGGTGCGGGAGCGGATCGCGACGGGCCTGGCCGGCGAGCCCCGCCTACCGGCGACCGGCATCGAGGTGGTCGCCGTACGCGTCGTCGCCCTGCGTCCGGAACCGGAGGTGGAGCGGGCGCTGCGCACCCCGGCCCGCGAGCAGATCCAGCAGGAGGCGGACCGGGCGACGTACGAGCGGCGGGCGGTGGCCGTCGAGCGGGAGCGCGCGATCGCCGAGAACGAACTGGCCAGCCAGATCGAACTCGCCCGCCGCGAGGAGCAGTTGGTGGACCAGCGCGGCACGAACGCCCGGCGGGAGGCCGAGGAGCACGCGGCCGCGGACGCGGTCAGGGCGGAGGCCGAGGCGGCACGGACGGTGCGGCTCGCGGAGGCGGAGGCCACGCGGTCCGTACGGCTGGCCCGGGCGGAGGCCGAGGGCGCGCGCGAGGTCGGTGAAGCGCGGGCGCAGGCACAGGCGGCATGGCTGCGGGTGCACGCGGAGGTGGACGTGGCGACGCTGCACGCGCTCACCGGGACGCGGCTGGCGGAGAACCTGCCGCGGATCGACAGCGTGACGGTGTCGCCGGACGTGCTGACCGGGCTGCTCGCCAGGCTGGGTACGCGCGAGCAGGAGCAGGCGTGAGCCTCGCACCGCGGGTCGTCCTCGTCCATCGCACCACGGAGTACGAGGAGTTGGTGGCCCGGCACGGCACGCACGGCCAGGCCGCCTTCTTCCTCTCCTCCCGGGGCCGCGACATCGCGGAGGTCGCCGAGCGCCACCGTCGCACGCGCCAGGCGCTGACGGAGGTGACCGCGGCGATCCCGCTCACCTGGCGTCAGAGCCGGGTGGAGCGGGCCGACCTGGACCGGTTCCTGTTCGCGCCGGAGGACGTGGTGGTCGTGGTCGGCCAGGACGGGCTGGTGGCGAACGTGGCCAAGTACCTCGCCGGACAGCCGGTGCTGGGCATCGACACCGACCCCGGCCGCAACCCGGGCGTCCTGGTGCGTCACCGCCCCGGGGACGCCGGCCCGCTGCTCGCCGCCACGCAGTCGGGAGGGGTCCGCTGCGACGAGCTCATCATGGTGGAGGCCGTCGCCGACGACACCCAGCGGCTGGTGGCCCTGAACGAGATCTACCTGGGCGCCGTCGGCCACCAGACGGCCCGATACCGCCTGGGCCTGGAGGACGACGGGGGTGTCGTCGAGGCCCAGGCCTCGTCCGGGGTGCTGATCGGCACCGGGACGGGCGCGACCGGTTGGATCCGGTCGGTGTGGCAGGAGCGGGGCGGGCGGCTACGGCTGCCCGCCCCGACGGAGGAACGCCTGCTGTGGTTCGTGCGCGAGGCCTGGCCGTCCCCGGCCACCGGTACGTCCCTGGTCGCTGGGGAACTCGCCGCCGCGACCCGTCTCCACCTCACCGTCGAGTCCGAACGGCTGGTCGCCTTCGGGGACGGGATGGAGACGGACGCGGTGGAGCTGACCTGGGGCCAGACCCTCCGCGTGGGCGTGTGCCGGGAGCGGCTGCGCCTCGTCAACTGACCGTCAACAGCCGCTGACCGTAGACGCCACTGCCCGTTGACAGCCGCTGACCGTCACAGCCGCGGGTCCACCGGCTCCGACTCCAGCGCCAGCACCCCGAACACCGCCTCGTGCACCCGCCACAGCGGCTCGCCCTCGGCCAGCCGGTCCAGGGCCTCCAGACCGAGCGCGTACTCGCGGATGGCGAGGGACCGCTTGTGGTTGAGGAACCGCTTCCGCAGCCGCGCCAGGTTGTCCGGCCGTGTGTACTCCGGACCGTAGATGATCCGCAGGTACTCACGGCCCCGGCACTTGATACCGGGCTGCACCAGACGTCCCTCCCCACTCCTCACCACCGCGCCGAGCGGCTTGACGACCATGCCCTCGCCGCCCCGGCCGGTCATCTCCAGCCACCAGTCGACACCGGCCCGCACCGACTCCGGGTCACCGGTGTCGACGTAGAGACGTCGGGTGGTCTGGAGCAGCCCGGTGCCGTCGTGCTCCACCAGCCGGTCGAGGAGCGCGAGCTGCTCGTCGTGCGGGAGGGCGGCGAGGCTGCGGCCCTGGACGGCGAGGACCTGGAACGGTGCCAGGCGTACGCCGTCCAGGCCGTCCGTGGCCCAGCAGTACCGGCGGTACGCCTCCGTGAACGAGGCGGCGTCGGCGGCCCGTTCACGCTGCCGCGCCAGCAGGTCCGCCACGTCGACGCCGCGCGCCGCGGCTCCCTCCAGCGCGGCCAGCGCGCCGGGGAACACCGCCCCGGAGGCCGCGCCGACCGCCGCGTACTGCGAGCGCAGCAGGCCCTGCGCCTTCAGCGACCACGGCATCAGCTCGGCGTCGAGCAGCAGCCAGTCCGTCTCCAGTTCGTCCCAGAGACCGGCCTCGCCGACCGCCGCCCGGACCCGCTCCAGGATCGTCTCCGTCACCGACTGGTCGTCGAAGAAGGGGCGACCGGTACGGGTGTACAGCGACCCGGTGGGCCCGTCCACCCCGAACCTCTTGCGCGCGACCTCCGCGTCCCGGCACACCAGGGCCACGGCCCGCGAGCCCATGTGCTTCTCCTCGCACACGACCCGCTCGACGCCGTCCGCCGCGTACTGCGCGAAGGCCTCCGCCGGGTGCTCCAGGTAGCCCTCCATGTGACTCGTGGCCGTAGGTGCCATGGTCGGCGGAAGGTACGGCAGCAGGCGCGGGTCGACGGCGAAGCGGCTCATGACCTCCAGGGCCGCGGCCGCGTTCTCCTCACGGACCGACACCCGGCCCGCGTGCCGGGTCTCGACGATCCTTCGACCCTGCACGTCGCCCAGGTCGAGCGGCCGTCCGTCGTGCCCGCCCGGTGCCCCCGTCCGCAGCGGCTTGGCCGGCTCGTACCAGACCTGCTCGGCCGGTACGTCGACCAGTTCCCGCTCCGGCCAGCGCAGCGCGGTCAGCTTGCCGCCGAAGACGGCGCCGGTGTCCAGGCAGATGGTGTTGTTCAGCCATGTGGCGTCCGGCACCGGAGTGTGGCCGTACACCACGGCGGCCCGCCCTCGGTAGTCCTCCGCCCACGGGTAGCGCACCGGCAGACCGAACTCGTCGGTCTCCCCGGTGGTGTCGCCGTACAGCGCGTGCGAGCGGACCCGCCCGGACGTACGCCCGTGGTACTTCTCCGGCAGCCCCGCGTGGCAGACCACCAGCCGGCCGCCGTCGAGGACGTAGTGGCTGACGAGCCCGTCGATGAACTCCCGTACCTCGGCCCGGAACTCCTCGCTCTCGCCCTCCATCTGCTCGATGGTCTCGGCGAGTCCGTGCGTGTGCTGGACCTTGCGGCCCTTGAGGTGACGCCCGTACTTGTTCTCGTGGTTGCCCGGCACGCACAGCGCGTTGCCCGACTTCACCATCGCCATGACACGGCGCAGCACACCCGGGCTGTCCGGGCCGCGGTCGACGAGGTCGCCGACGAAGACGGCGGTACGGCCCTCGGCGTGCACCCCGTCGACGTACCCCAACTTGCCCAGCAGCGACTCCAGTTCGGAGGCGCAGCCATGGATGTCGCCGATGATGTCGAACGGGCCGGTGAGGTGGGTGAGGTCGTTGAAGCGCTTCTCGGTGACTACGGTGGCGTTCTCGACGTCCTCCACCCCGCGCAGGACGTGCACCTTGCGGAAGCCCTCGCGCTCCAGGTGCCTGAGCGACCGGCGCAGTTCACGGGTGTGCCGCTGGATGACCCGGCGCGGCATGTCGGCCCGGTCGGTGCGGCTGGCGTTGCGCTCGGCGCACACCTGCTCCGGCACGTCGAGCACGATGGCGATCGGCAGCACGTCGTACCGCTTGGCCAGGTCGATCAGCTGCCGTCGGGCGTCCTGCTGCACGTTGGTGGCGTCGACGACCGTGCGGCGGCCGGCGGCCAGGCGCTTGCCGGCGATGTAGTGCAGGACGTCGAAGGCGTCCCGGCTCGCGCTCTGGTCGTTCTCGTCGTCGGAGACCAGGCCGCGGCAGAAGTCGGAGGAGATGACCTCGGTGGGCTTGAAGTGCCGGCGGGCGAAGGAGGACTTGCCGGAGCCGGAGGCGCCGACGAGCACGACGAGGGAGAGGTCGGTGACGGGCAGGACCCGTCCCTCGGGTGTCCGGGTGGTGGTCTCGCTCATGCGGCCTTCGCCTCCTTCTCGTCGTTCACGTCGCTCCGCATGCTGAAGACGGCCATCTGGGTGGGCGGCCCCACCTCCGGGTCGTCGGGCCCCACGGGCACGAACTCCACGCCGTACCCGTGCCGTTCGGCCACCGCCGCCGCCCAGGTCCGGAACTCCTCGCGGGTCCACTCGAAACGGTGGTCACCGTGCCGGACGTGCCCCGCCGGGAGGGACTCCCAGCGGACGTTGTACTCGACGTTCGGGGTCGTCACCAGAACCGTCCGGGGGCGGGCGGCGCCGAACACCGCGTACTCCAGGGCGGGCAGCCGCGGCAGGTCGAGGTGCTCGACGACCTCGCTGAGCACGGCGGCGTCGTAGCCCTTGAGCCGGTTGTCGGTGTAGGCGAGGGAGCTCTGGAAGAGCTGCACGCGCGAGGCCTGCCGCTCCCCCATCCGGTCCAGCTTCAGCCGCCGCCCGGCGATGGTGAGCGCCCGCATCGACACGTCCACGCCCACGATCTCGGTGAACGCCGGGTCCTTGAGCAGTGCCTGCACCAACTGCCCCTGTCCACATCCGAGATCGAGCACGCGCGCGGCACCGGACGCCCTCAGTGCGGCGATGATCGCGTCCCGCCGCTGCACGGCGAGCGGAGTCGGCTTCTCCTCCGTCTCCCCCTCCGCCTCGACGGCGTTGTCGATGTCCTCGACCTCGCTGTCGTCGGCCTCCGCGAGCCGCACCAGCTCCAGCCGCTCCATCGCCTCCCGGGTCAGCGACCAGCGGCGCGACAGATACCGGCTGGTGATCACCTTCTGCTCCGGGTGGTCCGGCAGCCAGCCCTCCCCGGCCCGCAGCAGCTTGTCGACCTCGTCGGCGGCGACCCAGTAGTGCTTGGCGTCGTCGAGAACCGGCAGCAGGACGTACAGATGCCGCAGGGCCTCGGCGACGGTCAGCGCCTCCGACTCCAGGACGAGCCGCACGTACCGCGAATCACCCCACTCGGGGAACCGCACGTCCAGCGGCACGGGTTCGGCGGTCACCGCCCACCCGAGCGGCTCGAACAGCCGCCGTACGAGTGCGGGGCCGCCCCGGGCCGGAAGCGCGGGCACCTCGATCCGCAGGGGCCTCGTCTGCGCCGGAAGACCCGGCCGGGCGTTGCACACACCGCGCATCGCGCTGGAGAACACACTGCTGAGCGCGACCGCGAGCAGCGAGGAGGCGGCGTACGGCCGGTCGTTGACGTACTGCGCGAGCGCCGCGTCGGGCGCGCCGCCCCGGCCCTTGCCCTTGCCCCGCCGGACCAGCGCCACCGCGTCGACCTCCAGCAGCAACGCGGCCGTGCAGCGCCCGTCGCCCGCCTCCGGGTAGAGGACGTGAGCCTTGCCGTAGGAGGTGGAGAACGCCTGCGATTTCTCGGGATGCTTGTGCAGCAGGAAGCCGAGATCGGTGGCCGGACGCTCCGGAGTGCCGGTGGTGGTGATGGTCAGGAACACGGTGGGTGGCCTTGGAGTAGTGGGCTGAACTGCGGATACGCCCACCGTACAGAGCGGGCAACGGCAGCACCCGAGAATTTTCGCTAGCCTCCGACCGTCCGGGCGTTCGAACGACGTACGGCTGAGCGCCCACGTATGAGTAAGCGTTTGTGTATGCGTATGTGTATGCCCAGAAGCGGAGGCCCCGTGACAGACGCCGGATTACGCGCGCCCCACCTCGACACCAGCAAGCCCCACTCGGCCCGCATGTACGACTACTTCCTCGGCGGGAAGGACAACTACCCGGTCGACGCGGAGGCGGCCGAGCAAGTGATCTCGCTCTTCCCCGCCGTAAGGGAGATGGCCCGCACCAATCGCTGGTTCATGCACCGCGCCTCCCGGCTGCTGGCCGAGCGCGGGGTAGGCCAGTTCCTCGACATAGGAACCGGAATCCCGACCGCGCCGAACCTCCACCAGATTGTGCAGGGGATCGTCCCCGACGCCCGCGTCGTGTACGCGGACAACGATCCGATCGTCCTCCGGCACGCCGAGGCCCTGCTGCACAGCACACGCGAGGGAAAGACCGCCTACGTCCACGGCGACGTACGGGAACCGGGAAGGATCCTCGCGGCGGCGCGCCGGACCCTCGACTTCACCCAGCCGATCGCCCTGTCCCTCGTGGCGCTCCTGCACCTGGTACCGGACGAGGACCGACCGGCACAGATCGTGGGCGAGTTGATCGAGTCCCTCGCGCCCGGCAGCTATGTGACGCTGTCGCACGCGACGGGGGACTTCGACCCGGAGACCTGGGAGCGCGTCGTCGAGGTGTACCGCAGGGGCGGCACTCCGGCCCAGGTACGACCGCGCGACGCGTTCGCCGCCTTCTTCACGGGCCTCGACCTGCTGGACCCCGGCGTGGTGCTCGCCGCGGCCTGGCACCCCGAGCTCGGCGAACGACTCGGCGGCGAGGACATACCGCTGTACGTAGGGGTCGCCCGCAAGCCATGACGACGCCACGCGTCCGGCGGATCACACCGCACGGCCCGGTCCGCCGGACGCACCGCTGTCGCCCGTACCAGCCCTACGACAGCTGCGACTGAACCTGGGAGGAGATCAACTCCAGGTGGTCCAGGTCGTCGAGGTCGAGCACCTGGAGATAGATCCGCTGCGACCCGATCTCCTGGTAGCGACCGATCTTCTCGACGACCTCGTCGGGAGAGCCGGCCAACCCGTTGAGCTTCAGCTCGTCGACCTGACGCCCGATGGCGGCGGCGCGCCGGGCGACCTCTTGCTCGTCCTTGCCCACGCACACCACGAGGGCGTTGGAGTAGACGAGGTCGTCACCCTTGCGCCCGACCTCCTCGGCGGCGGCCCGCACCCGCCCGAACTGTCGCTCGCTGTCCTCGATCGAGGCGAACGGCATGTTGAACTCGTCGGCGTACTTGCCGGCCAGCCGCGGGGTACGGGTGGCGCCGTGGCCGCCGATGAGCACCGGGATCTTGTCCTGGGCGGGCTTGGGCAGGGCAGGCGACTCGCTCAGCGTGTAGTGCTCGCCCTTGAAGTCGAAGCTCTCCCCGACCTTGGTCGCCCACAGCCCCGTGACGATGGCGAGCTGCTCCTCCAGCCGCCCGAACTTCTCCTTCGGGAACGGGATGCCGTACGCCTTGTGCTCCTCCTCGAACCACCCCGCGCCCAGGCCGAGTTCGACCCGGCCGCCGGACATCTGGTCGACCTGGGCGACCTGGATGGCGAGCACACCGGGCAGCCGGAAAGTGCCGGCGGTCATCAGGGTGCCGAGGCGGATCCGCTTGGTCTCCCGTGCGAGACCGGCAAGCGTGATCCAGGCGTCGGTGGGCCCGGGAAGTCCGTCCCCCGAGCCCATCTTCACAAAGTGGTCGGACCGGAAGAAGGCGTCGAAGCCAAGATCCTCCGTGGCCTTCGCCACGGTGAGAAGGGTGTCGTAGGTGGCCCCCTGCTGGGGCTCGGTGAAGATGCGAAGATCCATGTCCCCATCCTGCACGCCGCGACGTCCGTCAACCGCACGGGTCCCCCTGCCTCCTCCGTCCCCGGTCGGGTGAATTCCGTCAACGCCCATGCCGGCCCCTGCCCGGGCCAGTGACCGCCTCCGACGGTGATCGTTGGCTCGAACGGAGCCGGACCGCCCGGCGCCCGCCCCCGTCCTTCCGGCCGCCGGGGCGTCATCGTGTCGGCCCACTGCCACTGGGGGCCGGAGGCCCGAGGAGGCCGTCATGTCCGAGGAATCCGCACCACAGCACACCACTGGCGCCGGGCAGCCCAAAGGACTGCTGCAGCAGATGGAGGAGCTGATGGCAGCCCTGAACGCGGACCTGTCGGCCCTGGACGCGGACCTCCAGTCGACCGGGGCCCAGCGGCAGGACGAGCCCGGCTGACACCCCGGGCGACCGAGCCGACTCCCTCGCCCCCGCCGCCCCTACCCGTCCCATCCCCAGGGGCTCCGCCCCTTCAACCCCACCAGGGGGCTCCGCCCCCTGGACCCCCATCGGCCCTGAA